>NZ_JAEMUI010000023.1 GCF_016461715.1 Marinomonas spartinae
TTGTGTTTTGTCATCAAACTAACTTTTTGATAGAGAAAAAAACTCCAGAATTGGCTATTTATCAAACAAAAAAGACGCCGAAGCGCCTTTGCATTTTCTCTTATATTTTTCCCCTAATACATCTAGCTACCAACATAACTCAGCATCACCCCTGCGGCAACAGCAGAACCAATCACCCCTGCCACGTTTGGCCCCATGGCATGCATTAATAGAAAGTTATGTTTGTTTGCTTCTAAGCCGACTTTATTAGCTACACGAGCCGCCATTGGTACAGCGGATACTCCCGCTGCGCCAATTAGTGGATTAATAGGATGAGAAGACATTTTATTCATTAACTTCGCCATCAATACCCCCGACGCCGTCCCAATGGAAAAAGCAATCAGACCTAGACTTAAAATCCCTAAGGTTTCAATATTCAAGAAGGCTTCTGAACTCAGCTTTGAACCAACCCCCAAACCAAGGAAGATGGTAACAATATTGATCAATGCATTTTGTGCGGTATCACTCAATCTTTCTACAACCCCACACTCTCGCATCAAGTTACCGAAGCAGAACATACCCAACAAGGGAGCGGCCGAAGGCAAAAACATGGCCACCAGCAAAGTGACGACAATTGGAAAAATAATTTTTTCTTTTTTCGAAACAGGCCGTAGTTGCTCCATTTTAATAGAACGTTCTTCTTTACTGGTCAGCGCCCGCATAATAGGAGGCTGGATCAGAGGCACTAATGCCATATAAGAATAAGCTGCCACGGCAATAGCCCCAAGCAATTCTGGCGCTAAGCGACTCGCCACAAATATCGCAGTCGGCCCATCAGCACCACCTATAATACCAATCGCGGCAGCATCGGCTAAAGAAAAGTCCATTAAACCAGACGTCCCCAACAAAACAGCACCAATAACTGTCGCAAAAATCCCAAACTGAGCCGCCGCGCCAAGCAATAAGGTTTTAGGGTTAGCAAGCATAGGACCAAAGTCTGTCATGGCCCCGACTCCCATAAAAATAATCAAAGGAAATAATCCTGTTTCGATCCCCCCATGATAAATATAGTATTGCAATCCGCCTGGGGTTGTCATATGGCCTTGTGCATCATAAACAGGTGCGGCCATAAATCCCGCTCCCGGAATATTGACTAATACCGCCCCAATGCCGATGGGTAACAGCAATAAAGGCTCAAAGCCTTTTTTTATGGCCAAGTACACTAGCAGCAATCCAATGCAGATCATGACAAATTGACCAGGTTCTAATTGGTAAATACCTGTATCACGGTAAAGAGTCAGTAATTTATCTTCCATCGCCATCAATAACCTTCTGAATAAGGTGAATACTATAGAGCTAAGAGAGTTTGACCCACTTGAACGGAGTCACCCTCTTTGACATGAATAGACGCCACGACTCCAGATTGCGGAGCAGATATTTCCGTTTCCATTTTCATGGCTTCCAGAATCATAATGACGTCACCTTCTTCAACTTGTTGACCTACCGACACTAAAATTTTAAAAATATTGCCCGATAAAGGAGAAGGAACAGGCTCACCCGAGGCCGTAGCAGACGCTTTTGCTGTCTCTACAGGTTGAGAGTGTGGTTTAGGTTGGATAGCACCAATTTCCCCGCCTTCGGATACTTGAACAACAAATTGCTCACCTGATACCGTGACGGTATAGACACTTTCTCCCGATGGGGTGGCACTGGCTTGGACTTGAGTGCTGACATTCGATGTTTCTTCTCCCTTAGAAGCGGTCGAAGCAGGTTCAAAGGCACTTGGATTAAGACGATTTTCCAAAAACTTCAAGCCCACCTGAGGAAACAAGGCATAAGTCAACACATCATCAATTCGCTCATCCGACAATTGAAAACCCTTCTCCCTTGACAAAACCACTAATTCCTCTGTTAATTTGTCTATTTCAGGAGAAAGCAAATCAGCAGGACGACAGGTAATCGGCTCCGCACCATTTAGCACTTTTTCTTGCAGAGCTTTATTAAACGACGCGGGAGCAGCGCCATACTCCCCCTTTAACACCCCTGCGGTTTCTTTAGAGATGGACTTATAACGCTCACCTGTTAGCACATTCAACACTGCTTGAGTGCCGACTATTTGCGATGTTGGCGTTACCAATGGAATGAAGCCTAAGTCTTCACGCACTCTAGGGATTTCAGCCAACACGTCGTCAAATTTATCGGATGCACCCTGCTCTTTAAGCTGACTCTCCATATTGGTGAGCATACCACCTGGTACTTGTGCTATCAGAATACGAGAATCAGTGCCTCGTAGAGACCCTTCAAACGCCGCATATTTTTTACGAACGCCTCTAAAATAGGTCGCGATTTCCTCTAAACGCGCCAGATCTAACCCTGTGTCACGCTCGGTTCCTTGCAATGCGGCGACAACCGCCTCAGTTGAAGTGTGTCCATATGTCATTGACATAGAAGAAATAGCTGTATCAACACGATCTATACCCGCCTCGATAGCCTTTAGAATGGTCATATCTGATAAGCCAGAGGTTGCATGAGCATGAAGCTGTACTTCTAAATCCGTTTGATCTTTCAACAAGCTCACTAATTCAAAAGCATCGTAGGGCGTCAAAATACCAGACATGTCTTTGATTGCGATGGAATCCGCCCCCATGTCTTCCAAGGTTTTCGCATAATCCACCCAATTTTGAGTGGAGTGCACTGGGCTTTTGGTGTATGAAATAGTACCTTGTGCGTGCTTGTTCTGCTGTTTAACCGCTTTAATGGTAGTTGCTAGGTTACGAGGGTCATTCATCGCATCAAAAATACGAAAAACATCCACCCCATTGGTCGCAGCACGCTCAACAAACTTTGTAACCACATCATCAGCATAATGTCGATAACCTAATAGATTCTGACCTCGCAGCAGCATTTGCTGTGGCGTTTTTGGCATAGCCTTTTTTAACTCGCGGATTCGGTCCCAAGGGTCCTCACCAAGATAACGAATACATGCATCAAATGTTGCCCCACCCCAAGATTCTAGCGACCAAAAACCAACTTGATCTAACGCCTCAGCAATGGGCAGCATATCGTCAATGCGCATACGCGTAGCAAATAGGGATTGATGGGCATCACGCAGAACAACATCGGTAATCCCGAGGGGGTGTTTTACTGCTGTCATATTTCAGCCTCTGACAATAATCATTAATAAAAGGTGAGTTATTTGTTTCTATGTTGATGAATGGCGGCGGTAATCGCTGCCACCACTTTTGAATCCATGGTCGAATGAGAACCCGCAACCTGCTTGGAGTCAGCTTGTTTAATAGCTGGCGACTCGATCTTTTCTGGTAATTCGGGAAAAAAGCGATGAATAATCGTTGACATAAAGCCTGTTGCATAAATCAATACAACTAGAAATAGGAAGACAAATCCCATTCCCAACACCATTAATCCCAAGCCATCCTCAAGTAATCCATTCATAGCATCAGAGCCCTTAACATAAGTGTCTTGTGTGTCTTCATTGATTGTGATCATATGCACCTTTCTCGGCTGCTTTTGATCAAATTGGTTATTTTTAACACAAGTCAGAACAGTTTTATATTTTTTAAACACAACAGTTTGACATATTTTGTGAACAATATTAAAAAATCGTCCTTATTTTTTGAAATAAAAAGACAAACTCAAGACATAATACTTGCCGTTGCCCCCATGGAAGGTGTCATGGATCATACAATGCGTCATTTGTTGTCAAAAATTGGCGGCATGGATTATTTAGTATCTGAGTTTGTACGTGTCACTCAATACCCCATTCCTACTTCTTCATTTAAGCGGCTGATACCTGAAAACGCGAATAATTCACAAACTTTTTTCCACCACCCTGTCCATACCCAGCTTTTAGGAAGCCATGCCGAATTAATGGCAGAAAGCGCCCTTAATGCGGTGAATGCTGGCGCATCGCATATTGATGTGAATTTTGGTTGCCCTGCGAAACGGGTCAATGGTCATGGTGGTGGGTCCGTATTACTGCAAGATCCGTCTATGCTTTATGACATTATGAATGCCATCCGCCTAGCCCTCCCGGAGCAGACACCTTTATCCGCAAAAATTCGTTTGGGATTTAATGATGAAGCATTACTCTTCGATAACGTTGCCGCCATTGAGGCCGCTGGAGTGGGAACTCTAACAATTCATGGGCGCACCAAAAAAGATGGCTACAAACCACCTGCACGCTGGGAAAAAATTGGCAAGATACAAGATAAAACGAACATGATCGTGGTCGCGAACGGTGACATTATCGACACAGAATCCCTACTGCGCTGCCAATCCATCACTGGCTGCCATCACTTTATGATTGGCCGAGGAGCACTTAATAACCCCTTCACCTTTCAGATAATACGAGATCAGATTAATGGCAAGACACCCCAAACCAATCTCAGCTCTCTCTCCACAATATTTCATGATTATGCTAAAGCGCTACAACAGCATTATGACAATGTAGCAACTTTGGGTCGATTAAAACAATGGTGCGGTCATCTCCGCTTTGGCTTTACGGATATAAGAGATAATTTGCAGCCACTTCGCCGCTGTCAAACAATAGACGAGCTAATACAGACCTTTAATAGCATCGCACAAGAGAAAGCATCACCTCTCGCTTAAGCTGAATACCATTCTTTAAGTAAATACGTGCAGTGCAACAATAAGCAGTTAAGAAAATAATGACAAGGATGTCATAAGAATGAATAGGTTTGATTAAAAACAGACCGAGAAAGAGAACTAGAAGAGAAATAAGATACCCTCAGTAATGGTGCATCCGAGAGGATTCGAACCTCTGACCGCTCGGTTCGTAGCCGAGTACTCTATCCAGCTGAGCTACGGATGCACAACAATAACTGATTGCCTTACGACACTGTTATCTTTAAAAAAGATGAGAGGGTAGTCTCTAAAAGAGATATTTGGAATGGTGCATCCGAGAGGATTCGAACCTCTGACCGCTCGGTTCGTAGCCGAGTACTCTATCCAGCTGAGCTACGGATGCACAACAATAATCCAATGATCTTTCGATCACTTAATATCTTTTACAAAAAGAGAGGATAGTCTCTAAAAGATACTATTTGAAATGGTGCATCCGAGAGGATTCGAACCTCTGACCGCTCGGTTCGTAGCCGAGTACTCTATCCAGCTGAGCTACGGATGCAAAATCTTCAAACTTTTCAATCACACTTTAGGTAACCAAGGATTGACCTAAATAGTGAACTTGAATGGCGGAGAGTGAGGGATTCGAACCCTCGATGAGTGTTAACCCATACACCCTTAGCAGGGGCGCGCCTTCAGCCACTCGGCCAACTCTCCGTAACAAGTGGTGCGCATTATATACGACACACCTGTCTTGTAAACCCTTTTTTTAAAAAAAATTACTCTTCAGTTTTTTCGTCATTCTGCTCTTTTTGAATGCGAAGATAAATCTCTTCACGGTGAACAGATACATCCTTTGGCGCATTAATACCAATACGCACCTGATTACCTTTAACACCTAATACGGTTACAGATACTTCGTCACCAACCATCAACGCTTCACCAACACGACGAGTAAGAATAAGCATAATATTTCTCCCTAGAATTCCTTTATTCAATAATCGCGAATTGCCCTACAGTTGTTGTAGGGCAATTCCTACAAAGAGAATTGTAACGCTAAGAGAAATAATTAGCCAACTCATTTTTGTGGTTATATTGTGACCAAGATGTCACTTTTTTGTGTCCATTGTGTGAGAAGGTGTTACTCCTCACTCACACCAGCAGCACTGTCACTCAATTTAAAGGCCGAATGCAAAGCTCGTACAGCCAACTCCATGTACTTCTCATCAATGATGACAGAAACCTTGATCTCAGATGTCGAAATGAGCTGAATATTAATAGACTCTTTAGCAAGGGCTCTAAACATGCTGCTGGCAACCCCTGCATGAGAACGCATACCGACGCCCACAATAGATACCTTGGCGATTTTCGCATCAGACATCACCATGCGAGCCCCTAGTTCACCTTCGATTCCCTTGAGAATAGACAAAGCTTTATCGTGATCATTACGATCTACCGTAAAGGTAAAATCCGTTGTGCCATCAGCAGAGACGTTTTGAACAATCATATCCACTTCAATGTTTGCATCACTGATAGGACCGAGAATACGTGCTGCAATACCTGGTGTATCTGGCACCCCTTTGAGGGTTAGTTTGGCCTCATTACGATTAAACGCAATGCCTGAAACAGCTGGCTGTTCCATGTTTTCATTCTCCTCTGTCGTAATCAACGTACCTTCACCTTCTACAAAACTTGATAGAACCCTTAACGGGACTTGGTATTTACCTGCGAACTCAACGGCGCGGATTTGCAACACCTTTGAGCCCAAGCTCGCCATTTCCAACATTTCTTCAAATGTGATTTTATCCATACGACGGGCACTGTCTACAACACGAGGATCGGTTGTGTAAACACCATCGACGTCGGTATAAATTTGGCACTCATCCGCCTTCAGAGCCGCCGCTAACGCAACACCAGTGGTGTCAGAACCGCCACGCCCAAGCGTTGTAATATTGCCTAGTTCATCAGCCCCTTGAAAACCCGCCACCACAATGACACGTCCAGCCTCTAAATCAGCTCTCATTGCGTCGGTATCAATTTTTTGAATACGCGCTTTGCCATGGGCGCTGTCAGTTGTAATACGCACCTGAGCGCCAGTATATGATCGAGCGTCCAAACCACGCTTCAATAGTGCCATCGATAACAACGCAATGGTTACCTGCTCACCAGTGGACAACAAGACATCCATTTCACGAGTATCGGGGGCCGATTGAATATTTTTTGCCAATTCAATCAATCGATTAGTTTCACCACTCATGGCGGAAACCACAACCACGATATCATCCCCCTGTCGCTTGTGCTTAAGCACTCGGTCTGCAACGGCTTCGATACGTTCAACCGTACCCACCGACGTACCGCCGTATTTTTGAACTAACAACGCCATAGCTTTCTTCTACTCACAAAAAATGCTCAAAGATGAGCGAATCGATTTAAACGCGTTCAGCAACCCAATCGGGTACCGCCGCCAATGCTTCTACCAACCCAGCTGGGTTGTTACCGCCAGCTTGTGCCATATCGGGACGACCACCGCCTTTACCATCCACAAAAGGCGCGACCATTTTAATCAAATCCCCAGCTTTTATTTGTTTGGTTAGTTCTTTCGTCACACCTGCGATCAAACTGACCTTGCCATCATTCACCGCTGCCAATAAGACAACCGCTGATTCAAGTTTACTTTTTAGCTCATCTAGTAAATCACGTAACGCTTTAGGGTCACTTACTTCCACTTGAGCCACCAGCAACTTACCACCATTAATATCAACGGCCTGAGAAGCCAAATCCGCTCCAGCCAACGCCGCCATTTTCCCTTTCAGCACATCCAACTCTTTTTGTAAGGCACGCGCATGATCATTTAGTGCCACGACTTTATCCAGCGCAGAGTCTTTATTCCCTTTTACCAAGCTGGCAATGCTATTAAGGGCAGCTTCCGTTTGGCGTGTAGCATCAATCGCAGCCTTACCCGTTACCGCTTCAATACGACGAACTCCTGCCGCAATACCGTTTTCAAAAAGAATCTTGAACAAACCGATATCACCAGTACGTTTAACATGCGTACCACCACAAAGTTCAATGGAATAATCCGCCCCCATTGTCAATACACGTACTTGGCTATCGTATTTTTCACCAAACAACGCCATGGCACCTTTCGCTTTCGCCGCTTCGATATCCATGATCTCTGTTTCAACAGGTCGGTTCAAACGAATTTGTTCATTCACCATGTCTTCAATTTGCTCAATCTCTGCAGCTGTCACGCCTTCAAAATGAGAGAAGTCAAAACGTAAACGCTCAGAATCAACCAAAGAGCCTTTTTGCATGACATGGTCGCCTAGCACGCGTCTTAATGCTTCGTGCATTAAGTGCGTAGCTGAGTGATTCAATGTGGTTGCCATACGCAGAGACCGATCTACCTGGCCAGAAACCTCATCCCCTACAGCCAGACGACCTTCTTTTAGTTCACCATGGTGCAAATGGGCCTTGCCTTGTTTGGTCGTGTTAGTGACTTTAAAGGCACCCGCACCACGCAACCAACCTTGATCGCCTACCTGACCGCCGGATTCGCCATAGAAAGGTGTCGATTTCAATACCACTACGGCCGATTGACCTGCTTCGATTGCTTCGACAGCGTTACCATCAACAAGAATCATCTCAACTTCACACGCCCCTTCTAGGTAATCGTATCCAGTAAAGTTGGTCACTGACTCAAGGCGCACACCACCCGACATATCCATCGCAAAGTTGCTGGCTGATCGCGCGCGCGTACGTTGGGCTTCCATGGCTTCATCAAAACCCGCCACATCCATCTCAAGGCCGCTTTCTCGGGCAACATCTTGAGTTAAGTCGTATGGAAAGCCAAAGGTGTCATACAGTTTGAAGATAATGTCGCCAGGAATCACCGTTTGATCACCTAGGTTGGCAATCGCTTCTTCAAGAATTTTCATCCCTTGATCTAGGGTTTTTGCAAACTGCTCTTCTTCTTTCAATAAAATAGACGCGACACGATCTTTCAACTTGCGAAGCTCTGGATAAGCCTCACCCATTTCAATGTCTAATGCATCAACCAAGGTATAGAAGAATGCGCCTTTTTGCCCCAGCTTATTACCATGGCGAACGGCACGACGAATGATACGACGCAAAACATAGCCACGACCTTCGTTAGAAGGTACCACACCATCAACGATCATGAACGAACAAGAACGAATATGGTCAGCAATCACGCGCAGCGACTGAGAGGATAAATCGCTCGTTCCCACCGCTTTAGCAGACGCGGCGATTAAGTTTTGGAACAAATCGATTTCGTAGTTACTGTGGACACCTTGAAGAATCGCCGCGATACGCTCCAACCCCATCCCCGTATCAACAGAAGGTTTTGGCAACGGTGCCATTACCCCGTCTGCAGAGCGATTAAATTGCATGAAAACCACGTTCCAGATTTCGATGAAACGGTCACCGTCTTCTTCTGGAGAGCCTGGAGGCCCACCCCAAATATGCTCACCGTGATCATAGAAAACCTCTGTACAAGGTCCACAAGGTCCAGTGTCACCCATCGCCCAGAAATTATCGGACTGATAACGACCGCCTTTATTGTCGCCAATACGAATGATTTTCTCGGCTGGTAAACCGATATTTTTATGCCAAATATCGAAAGCTTCATCGTCCTCTGCATAAACAGTGACCAGCAACTTGTCTTTTGGCAGCTTCAAAACCTCTGTCAGAAACTCCCATGCATAGGCAATGGCTTCTTTTTTGAAATAATCACCAAAACTAAAGTTACCAAGCATTTCGAAGAAGGTATGGTGACGAGCTGTATAGCCTACGTTCTCCAAGTCATTGTGCTTGCCACCCGCACGAACACAGCGTTGTGAGGTTGTCGCTCGCTTATAAGGACGAATATCGTCCCCAAGAAAGACGTCTTTAAATTGAACCATACCGGCATTAGTAAACAGCAAAGTAGGGTCGTTTCCAGGAACCAAAGAGCTGGATTCAACAATCTGATGCTGCTTACTTTCGAAGAAGGATAAAAATGACTGGCGTAACTCAGAACTCTTCATAATTGGATGAGTCTCTATCTCTTAATTAGTTTGGCGAATTGAACTGCGCGAATGGCTTATAAAGATGCCAATTCTGTGCAATGAAAAGCACAAAATAGTACACGCAAAGGACAGGTATTTTCAAAAGAAACCGAGGGGATTTTAAGCTTATTTTGCACAAAACTTAAGCAAAAGTACGATTTCTCTTAGGAAACCGACTTTTGCCTATTATTTTTCGAGGAATATTAGGTATTTTCCTCACCAAAGCGGTAGCGATAATGAGGCCTTGCTGTCATACGTGTGACTAATTCATAGCCGATGGTACCAGCATAACGGGCAACGTCTTCCACAGGAACCTCGCCTCCCCAGAGAACGACCTCATCCCCCATTTGCGGCACACCACCTCCCTCGACACGCACGGTAATCATGTCCATAGACACCCGACCAGCCAAACAAGCCGAGCGACCATCGACCTGTAAAGGGGTGCCATTTTCAGCATGGCGTGGATAACCATCACCATAACCAGCGGCGACAGTAGCCAAAACATGATCTTCCGGCGCAACATATCCTAGCCCATAACCAACACGATCCCCTTTTTGTAAAGATCGGGTTGAAATAACTTTGGAAGATAAGGTCATGGCAGGGCGCAACCCAATCGAGCGACCACTAACCTCAGCAAACGGCGAAATACCGTACAGCATGATTCCAGGACGGATCCACCCCCCTTCAGGCACTTGCCACTTCATTATGGCCGCCGAGTTGGCAACACTGGCCTCTATCGGTTCACCTAAAATCTGACGAGTTTGCTCAAAGTAGGTCAGCTGATCCAGAGTGGCGGAATCGGCCAAATCGTCGGCACAAGCAAAGTGTGTCATCAATACGACTTCGCCCACTTGACCACTGTCTTTTAATGCCGCCACAAAAGACGGAGCCGTGTCTTTGTTCACTCCAAGACGATGCATGCCTGAGTCCAGTTTTAAGAACACTTTTTCTATACTGGCTTTGCTATGAGTCAATGCTTCTAGTTGCTGAGTATTTTCTAGAGCAGACCAAAAACCATGCTTTTCACAGAGATGCCATTCATCCCCTTCAAATACCCCTTCTAACAACAATATAGGCGATTTGATCCCTGCTTGTCGTAATGCCATCGCTTCTTCAATGGCCGCGACAGCAAAGGCATCCACCTCATCATCTAAGTATCGAGACACTTCAATTGCGCCATGCCCATAGGCATTGCTTTTTACCACAGCAAACGCCTTACAAGTCGGCTGTAACTTTTTCGCATAACGATAATTATAGAGAATGGCCTCTAAATCAATCGTTGCGGTGAGCGGCCTGGCCATGTTTACCCCTTATTACTGATAACGTTGAACAGAAAGGTCTTGAGAGTCGATCTCAGTTCGATCACCCGACATAATGTCAGCAATAACGGCAGCGGAACCACAACTCATCGTCCAACCAAGGGTACCGTGACCTGTGTTCAAATACAGTCCATCGACGCCACTGCGCCCAACCACTGGCGTACCATCTGGTGTCATTGGACGAAGCCCCGTCCAATAATCTGCTTGCGATAAGTCGCAACCTTGATTAAACAAATCTTTTACGACGTGCGTAATGGTTTCGGTGCGCACTTTTGGCAAATCTAAATTATACCCATTAAGCTCTGCTGTCCCAGCGGCGCGAATACGCCCCCCTAAGCGCGTCACTGCCACTTTATAGGTTTCATCCATCACTGTTGATGTTGGTGCAAACTGAGCATCAGTAATGGGCACCGTTAAGGAATAGCCTTTTACTGGATACACAGGAATGGAAATATCAATCGCTTGCAGCAGTTCTTTAGAGAAACTTCCCATGCAAACCAAGACATTATCTACTTCAAGATCACCTTGACTGGTTTTAACCGCGCGAATTTTACCACCTTCTACTACCAAACGCTCAATGCCTGTGTTGAATTTAAAGGTTACCCCCAATTCATCACAATGTTTTTTCAATTCCTGACAAAAAATAAAGCAGTCACCTGTTTCATCACCAACAAGACGTAATCCGCCTTTAAATTTATCAATGACTGGTGCCAATCCTGGCTCTACTTCTAAGATTTGCTTCGGTGTTAATACTTGATGCGGTACATTCAGTGCTTTAAGTACTTTGATGTCTTTTGCAGACGCTTCAACTTGCTCATCCTTACGGAATAGTTGAGTCAAACCACCTTGGCCATCATCGTACTGAATACCGATTTCTTTACGCATCGCAATAAACTGGTCTCGGCTGTATTCCGCCAACGCCACCATACGAGACTTGTTCACGTCGTAAGCTTTTTCAGTACAATTGGCAAGCATCTTACCCATCCAGACGACTTTTTTTAGTTCTGGTTCAGCACTGACTTTTAATGGCGCATGTTTTTGCATCAACCATTTAATCGCTTTGAGCGGAATACCTGGTGCTGCCCACGGCGCAGAGTAACCAGGCGAGATTTGCCCAGCGTTGGCAAAGCTGGTTTCTAAGGCAACCCCTTCCTGACGATCAACCACCGTCACTTCAAAGCCTTTTTTCGCCAAATAATACGCCGACGTTAAACCAACAACACCCGCACCTAATACACAAACACGCATAGACACCACCTAGAAATACATAAAGTTATTTTGCCCATTCTCACACAGCAAAAGCAGTTTTATCATCTTATTTTTTAATAAAATATAGTTATTTATTCCTTAAAAAACCATATTTAAAGTTTATTCCATATGAAAATTATCGTATTGCTTTTGAGCTTCATCTAACCCGTTTTTAAAACGGTCTTTAAGGTGACTTCAACCAATGTTCCATATTTCTATCAACCTAAAAATGCTATGATGAAGAAAGTCCGTAGTAGAGATGCCTTATGATGAAACCTAGCCTATCCACCATGGATCATGCCTTAACGATTTTGGCAAGTCGCGACCATTCCACCAAAGAAATGGCTCACAAATTGAAAGTTAAAGGCCATGAGGGCGAGCAGGTCGCGCAAACTATCGCTTCGCTTTTAGAAATGAATTACCTAAATGATCAGCGCTTTGCAGAATCCTATGTGAGAAGCCGAATCAATAAGCCATTAGGACCACAGCGCATCAGACAAGAATTAAAACAAAAAGGCATCACCGATGAGGTGATCGAACGAACCTTCGAAGAAAGTGATGCGGACTGGTTTGCATTAGCCAAAGAACTTAAAGTTAGAAAGTTTGGCTCTGAAGGCACACGAGATTTTAAAGAGAAGGCCAAACAAACCCGTTATTTACAGTATCGAGGGTTTGAATTTGACCAGATTAAGTATGCCTTAGAGCCCGACTCACGCTGACAAAAGAGTGGTTCAGGAAACGCCATATTGGCTTAATAACCAGCCACTCAAAACACAATCAAAAAGCATTGACTGAAAATATTTTGATCCCCTATGATGAATTCCTACTAAGGTTCTAATGAGCATAAGATGAAAGAAATCAAAACATTGTTGCTAACCGGAGCGAGTCGCGGCATAGGCCATGCGACAGTCAAACACTTTAATGCCGCAGGATGGCGTGTTATCACAGCCTCTCGCCAAGAATGGAGCAATGATGGGGAATGCCCTTGGTCTGAAGGCGAAGACAATCATATCGATCTGGATTTATCGGATATAAACGGCATTGAACAGGCCATCACGGCCATTAGAGCCAAACTGCCAAATGGAAAACTTCATGCATTAGTCAATAATGCGGCGATTTCACCAAAAGGACCAGATGGTAGTCGTATTGGTGTATTGGATACCGATTACGCCACTTGGCTCAATGTTTTTAATGTGAACCTTTTCTCCACCGCCTTACTCGCTAAAGGACTATTTGAAGAACTTCGCCAATCTCAAGGCTGCATTCTCAATGTAACGTCTATTGTTGGCACGCGAGTTCATCCATTTGCTGGCGCCGCATACGCCTGCTCTAAAGCAGCACTATCGGCACTGACTAGAGAACTTGCTGCAGAGTTTGGACCGCATGGTATTCGAGTCAATTCCATTGCACCAGGGGAAATCGCCACCTCGATACTGTCTCCGGGCACGGATGTATTAGTCGAGAACGAAGTGCCCATGAAACGCCTTGGTAAACCAGAAGAGGTTGCCTCTTTGATCTACTTCCTTTGTTCTAATGGTGCCTCCTACATTAATGGTACAGAAGTACAGGTTAATGGCGGTCAACACGTTTAGACGCCTACTAAGCACTAAACCTTATTCTTCTCAAAGCCCCATTCTTCACAAAGCACCTAAGCATCAGATCTTTAAAACGAAAAAAGCAGACCTAAGGTCTGCTTTTTTCGAAAACATCTATTTGCCCGAAAGTATCGGGTCACTGCATAGCTAAATCAAAAAGCCAACTCGTCAGTTGCTTGGTCTTCAGGTTTATCTGACTTATCAGCTTTTTCAGCAGCCTTGGCCGCCTTTGCTGCTTCAATTTTTTCTTTACTTGGTAATAGATCTTCACGCACTTTCGCTTCGATCTCTTGGGCAATTTCAGGATTATCTGCTAAGAACTGCGCGGCATTCGCCTTACCCTGTCCAATTTTGTTGCCATTGTAGGCGTACCAAGCACCAGACTTATCAACAATGTTCTGTTTGACGCCTAGATCAATAATCTCGCCCATGCGGTAAATTCCTGCACCGTAGTGAATTTGGAATTCTGCTTGTTTAAACGGAGGCGCTACTTTATTTTTCACGACTTTCACACGGGTTTCGTTACCAATAACTTCATCCCCCTGCTTAACCGAACCTATGCGACGAATATCCAAACGTACAGAAGAGTAGAATTTCAGCGCATTACCGCCGGTTGTGGTTTCAGGTGAACCGAACATCACACCGATTTTCATACGAATTTGGTTAATAAAAATCACCAAACAGTTGGCGTGCTTAATAGAACCGGTGAGTTTACGCATTGCTTGAGACAACAAACGCGCTTGCACACCAACAGAAGAGTCGCCCATTTCTCCTTCGATTTCAGACTTAGGTACCAACGCGGCAACCGAGTCAACAATGATGACATCTACACTGTTTGAACGAACCAACATGTCTACAATTTCCAGAGCCTGTTCACCAGTATCCGGTTGCGATACCAACAACTCTGCAATATCGACGCCCAATTTCTCAGCGTATTGAGGATCAAGTGCGTGCTCCGCGTCCACGAAAGCACAGGTTTTACCTTGCTTTTGCGCTTCTGCGATGACACTTAGCGTCAGAGTTGTTTTACCTGAAGATTCAGGTCCATAGATTTCACAAATACGACCATACGGTAAACCACCCGCGCCCAATGCAATGTCTAGACCCAAAGAGCCTGTTGAAACCGTATCAATGTCCAGTTTCGCACCTTCCCCCATTTTCATGATGGCGCCTTTACCAAACTGGCGTTCAATTTGCGACAGTGCTGCGTCGAGTGCTTTTTTCTTGTTGTCTACCGTAGATGACATAGTAAAACCCTTGTGAATGTTTTCGTTGGGAGTAACTTTATCGTGTTTTATCACCAATCTCAAGAAATACTGTATATAAAAACAGTATTATTTTTCAACCGCAGTCAGCTGCTCAATAAGCCCATCAAATGCGGCTAATACCGTGGCTTCACGAATGGCTTCTCGGTCACCTGCAAATTGAAAGCGCTGCACTTGTGGCGATTTCCCTTTCACCTGCCAACCAATATAGACACATCCCACCGGTTTGTCTTGGGTCCCTCCGCTAGGACCTGCGACCCCACTGACGGCAATGGCAACATCCCCACCCAGGCGTAACGCACCAGAGCACATTTGCTCAACGGTCTGCTCAGAAACCGCGCCATGGCTTTTAAGTGTATCGGGGGAGACGCCCAAACCACGTTCTTTGGCTTCGTTTGCGTAACTAATCACCCCACCAAAAAACCAAGCAGAGCTGCCAGATAAGTCGGTACATACGGCACCAATTAAGCCTCCCGTACACGACTCAGCCGTGACTAACTGCCATTTTTTCTTTAGTAATAACTGAGAAACACTCTCAGCGGCCAGCGTCATTTCCCGTTTAAAACTCATTGCCTTCTCACCTTAAATACTGCTGAAATTTCCCGTAGAATAGCGCTCTAATTTATGGATCACAATCGAGTCAGTCGCATGAGTAAAACGTCTATAGACAACCACACCCCCATGATGCGCCAATATTTTGGCTTAAAGTCCCAGCATCCGCATCAATTGCTGTTTTATCGTATGGGCGATTTTTACGAACTTTTTTACGACGACGCCAAACGTGCCGCTCAATTGCTCGATATTACTCTAACGGCACGAGGACACTCTGGTGGTCAACCGATTCCTATGGCAGGCATTCCATTTCACGCGGCTGAGAACTACATTGCACGCTTGGTCCGCATGGGAGAATCTGTCGTTGTCGCCGAGCAAGTCGGTGATCCAGCGACCAGTAAAGGCCCCGTTGAGCGTCAGATTGCTCGCATCGTGACCCCTGGCACAATTAGTGACGAAGCCTATTTAGAAGAAAAGCGCGAAAATTTACTGTTATCTCTCGCTTATCAGTCTCGAAAAGGCTTGGATGTATTTGGCTTTTCCTACCTCGATATGGCCAGTGGCCGCTTTTGTGTGTTTGAAGTCGATGGAATGGATGCCCTTAGCAGTGAGTTGCAACGTCTTACTCCCAGAGAGATTCTAATTTCTGAAGACTTCCCTGCACGGGATCGAGTCACCTTAGAAAAAGGGGTATCTGAGTTAGGCCCTTGGCACTTTGATTATGAATCCAGCTACCGCCAATTAATCCAACAGTTTAATACCAAAGACCTCTCAGGATTTGGTTGTGAATCCCTCACTGCTGCCATTGCGTCAGCAGGTGCTTTACTTCAATACGCCAAAGACACGCAGCGCAGTGCGCTCCCTCATATTCAATCCATTACCGTCGAACATAAAGATGACTCGGTGTTAATTGATGGAGCAACACGACGCAACCTAGAAATTGATGTGAATTTATCGGGTAGCACCAGCAATACACTTGTCAGTGTTTTGGATACTTGCGCCACACCAATGGGCAGTCGTCTGTTAAAACGTTGGTTACATACCCCCATTCGCGATATTAACGAAATCCAAGCCCGTCAAGATGTTGTAGCAGAGCTAAAAGACGAACGCCTCTATGATATATTAGACACCCCATTGAAAAAAGTCGGTGATTTAGAACGTATCTTGTCTCGCGTGGCACTTCGTTCAGCCAGACCTCGCGATTTATTGCGCCTTCGTTTTGCCTTGGAGGCCATCCCTGAGATCAATCAAATATTAGCCACCACGCAAACATCTCGCCTACAAGATTTGAATGGGCGCATGATTGCTCAACCGGAGTTAACAGAAACATTAGCCACCGCCTTGGTGGAAAATCCACCATCGGTTGTTCGCGATGGTGGCATCTTTGCGAAAGGCTATGACACTGAACTGGATGAATTACTGTCTCTGTCCACAAATGCCACCGATTATTTGGCGGAGATGGAACGCAGTGAGAAAGAACGCACTGGGATTAGCTCACTTAAAGTCGGCTTTAATCGCGTTCATGGATATTATATCGAAATTAGCCGTTTGCATTCTGATCAAGCACCAGCAGAATATGTTCGTCGACAAACCCTTAAAAATGCTGAGCGCTTTATTACGCCGGAACTCAAAGCATTTGAAGACAAAGCGTTAAGCGCTAAATCCAAAGCCCTTGCTCGAGAGAAAGAGCTGTATGAATTATTACTGGATCGACTAAACCAGCTTCTGAGAGAATTACAAACCACCAGCCAAGCGGTAGCACAACTCGACGTCCTTAATACGTTCGCAGAACGGGCCGATGCGCTGATGTTCACGCGACCAGAACTACACAACCGTGGCGGCATTCAAATCCAAGGAGGACGTCACCCTGTGGTCGAGTCGGTGATTTCCGACCCCTTCATTCCGAACGATTTAGACATGCACGACAAGCGCTCTTTGTTGATGATCACAGGCCCCAATATGGGGGGTAAATCGACCTATATGCGACAAATTGCGCTCATCGCTCTGCTAGCCCATACGGGCTGTTTCGTTCCCGCTGAAGCTGCCTCTATTTCGGTGGTCGATCGTATATTTACACGCATGGGCTCCTCCGATGACCTAGCCGGTGGACGCTCTACCTTCATGGTGGAAATGACAGAAACGGCCAATATTTTGAACAACGCCACCCAACAAAGCTTGGTCTTAATGGACGAAGTCGGACGTGGGACAAGTACCTTTGACGGCTTGTCTCTTGCTTGGGCTGCTGTGGACTATCTTGCCAATCATCTTAAGTGCTATGTTTTATTTGCCACCCATTATTTCGAACTCACCACATTAGCAGATCAATTAGACAATGCCGCCAACGTGCATTTGACTGCCACCGAATACGACGACGAAATCGTCTTCTTGCATAAAGTCCATCCTGGGCCCGCTAGTCAGTCTTATGGCTTGCAAGTCGCACAGTTGGCTGGCGTTCCGCGTAATGTTATTAGCCATGCCAAACATAAACTGGCGGAATTAGAAGTGGTGACTGGCATTGAACTTGACGACCCTGTCACGTTAAAAGCCGCCAAAAAACCAACGCCTGACCCAATAGCGGGGAAAAAGAAGCAAAAACATGCCTCTTACGTACCACAACAACCGGACTTGTTCGAACTGGCAGATCACAATGCATTGAAAGAGGCCTTAGAAGCATTAGATCTAGACAATATGACACCACTCCAAGCTATAAATGCTTTACATGAGTTAAAAAACAACCTTTAACGTTAAAACTAAAATGCATAAAAATAGGCAACATGCGTCATAAGACGCATAAGCTAATACCAGATAAATTTATTACTAAGACGATTGTTGCTTGCCCGCTGGCGGTTTATACCTCTAAAATATGCGCAATCAAATTTTATAAGCTTGTAAGGAGAGGTCGGATGGCTTTCATCGTTACCGATAACTGCATTCGCTGCAAATATACTGACTGTGTAGAAGTTTGCCCTGTTGACTGTTTCTATGAAGGTCCTAACTTTTTGGTGATCAACCCAGACGAATGTATCGACTGTGCCCTATGTGAGCCAGAATGCCCTGCTAACGCCATTTTCTCTGAAGATGAATTGCCAGAAAATCAAGAAGTGTTTGTTGAACTAAACCAAGACTTGTCACAAATCTGGCCTAATATCACAGAGAAAAAAGAAGCTTTGCCCGATGCCGCAGAATGGGACGGTGTTGAAGACAAATTAGAACATTTAGAGCGTTAATACTTAACTCTTTACCCTTACCAACGCAAGCAATGACAACGTAGGAGAGTAACAGGGTAAGGTAGCGATAAAGTTAAGAAAAAAAGCGGCTTCGGTCGCTTTTTTTTGCATGACACATCAAACAACACTCACAAGCTTGTAAGACTGGATGAAAGGGAAAGCTTGTATAAATTAACCAGCCAAGAAAAAAACAAAGCAATAGACAAAAAAAAAGGGTGGCTAAAGCCACCCTATTGTCGCCGACATCCTATCAGCTTCTCGTCCTTTGAGTTCGACATCCTGCCGTTTCAACCCTGAAATAAAGACATCCTAGTCCAATCCATTTAAGTAACATAACATCCTGTTATGCACCACATCCTTTGTGTTCCTCCACCGTTCCCTGTGGATGAATTAACTTTACCACTTCACAAAAAAGAAGCAAACAGAGTGAAAACCCAAAATATCAGAATAAATCCTTATAAAACAGTCAACTAGATAAAATCCGAATGTTATTATCCTTTCATATGACGCTATTTATAGACACATCCTACAGATATGTCAGAAATAGCCTACAGATCCTTTTACGCCATATCATTCAAACTCAAAATGACACTAAAAAAACGATACTGGCAGTTAAAAAAACGGGCAGTATTCGATCATCAGAAGGTAAAGTTAATCTGCACACAAAGACGCCCATAATAAAGCGCCCTGAAAAGTGAAAAGTGAAAAGTGAAAAGTGAAAAGTGAAAAGTGAAAAGTGAAAAGTGAAAAGTGAAAAGTGAAAAGTGAAAAGTGAAAAGTGAAAAGTGAAAAGTGAAAAGTGAAAAGTGATGGTGTTATTTAGGATAAATCATGGAAATAAAAAAAGGCAGCCTAAGCCGCCTTATTTTCACCGTCATCCTATCGGTAACTCATCCATTGAGCACATCATCCTGACTTTTTACCATCCTAGTACTAGCACCATCCTAGTGTTAACAATCGCTATCCGAGCGATTTATTCTCATCCGTTGAGCGTCCTGAAAAATAGTCATCCTGCCTATCCACTGTCATCATTGCCTCATGCAATGCTGTCAATCCCTTGTATACATCCATGTTGTTCCCGTTCGACAAGGTAAATTTAACAGAATTTGCTTTAGATACAAGTAAGAAGAAAAACACTAAAAAAATAAAAACCCTATTAAAAACAATGAAATAAAAACAAAACATCATAAAAAGACAAATAGCCGACATAACAAAATGTATTGGCCTACAGGATTGTCAGAAATAACCTACAAAATAACCATTAAAACGTTGCAACAAATTGATCCGTCCACTGGATCGCTTCAAGATATGTGTCTCTAAGATCAGCAATATCACTCTCAAGCTTCACTTGGCGTCCATTGTCATAATACTCAATTAAGTCTAACGTCTGACCGACACGACCCGCTCTGTTAATGATGGCATTAATAAATTCGTTAGGAAGGGGTAACTCTTTCAAAACATCGCCAAGGCTCATGCCAGTACACACGTCAATCATGGACAACATGCCAGCTAGAAAGTATTTATCGTGATTACCATAGCCACGTTTTTTGGCAAACAATTCTGCGTGCTTGGCGCGTACCATGATTTGCTCTAAGAGCACTGGACGATCACCTGTCATCTCAGACATCAGTAATAAATTCGTTAACGCTTTCAGTTGATTGATGCCAATCAGCGAGATTGCCAAACGCACCGAGTCCACTGAAGCCACCAAACCAGTATAAGGAGAATTAAGATAGCGCAATAATTTATGAACCAGCCCCACATCCTGACTCACAATGCGCTCCAATTCATTAATACTTAAATCATCACTTTTTAGCATCTCCGCCATCAATTGCAGTAACGTCATGCTATTGACTTTTGACCCTTTGCTAGAAATAGTCTCCGGCCTCTCAAAGAAATACCCTTGAAATAAATCCACTTCCAGCAAGCGGCAAAAATGGTATTCATCCCAAGTTTCAATCTTTTCGGCAATGATCTTCACGTCAAAGCCGCGGAGTGCTTCAACTTGTCGATGAAACTCATCTTGCCCCAGTGCCAAAATATCCAGCTTAACGTAATCAGCCAGCTCGACAAAAGGCGTCAGTTTGGGTTCAAACACAAAATCGTCTAAGGCAATCTTAAAGCCTTTTTTCACCCAACGACGTAATGAAGCTAAGAGAACAGCATCGAAACCAGATCCTTCTAAAACCTCCACCACCACTTTATTAGGATCAAGCGGTACACTGCTTGGACTCAGCAAATAGCTACGGGGAAAGTTGACAAACGCCTTATTGGAGCCCACTAGATTATCCATGCCTATTTCCAGCAGGCTCGCGGTAATCACTTGTGCGGTTGCCCCGATATCATCCACCACCTCAGCGACGAGAGAATACTCACTTTTACGATAAAGCAATTCATAGCCCATAATCGCAAGATTATTGTCGACAATTGGTTGACGTGCCAATGAGACCGGTGCGTAATTTAGGATCGAATTATTCGACATAGTTATTCGCTCTCGCCTTAATGTAAAAACTTCACTATTGCCAATGTCTTAATATTGCCTAAAAAACATCATTGGGAATAGTGAATAAACTTGTTAACATGTGCGTCTATATAAAGCAAAAAAAACTGTGGGGAAACCAATGCCAGCATATCGTTCTAAAACGACTACATCCGGCCGCAATATGGCAGGCGCTCGCGCTCTATGGCGTGCAACAGGTATGAAAGATGATGACTTTCATAAACCCATTATAGCGGTAGCCAACTCGTTTACTCAATTTGTACCAGGCCATGTTCATTTAAAAGACCTAGGACAACTTGTGTGTCGTGAGATTGAAGCTGCCGGCGGTGTTGCCAAAGAATTTAATACCATTGCCGTCGATGACGGTATCGCAATGGGACACGATGGTATGCTATACAGCTTACCGTCTCGAGACCTGATTGCGGACTCAGTCGAGTACATGGTCAATGCCCACTGCGCCGACGCGCTCGTATGCATTTCGAACTGTGACAAAATCACCCCTGGCATGCTAATGGCTGCCATGCGCCTTAATATCCCCGTTATTTTTGTTTCCGGTGGACCAATGGAGGCGGGTAAAACCAAACTGTCTGAACACAATCTGGACCTAGTTGATGCCATGGTCATTGCGGCAGATCCAACGGCTTCTGATGAAAAAGTCGCTGAATACGAACGCTCTGCTTGCCCTACGTGTGGCTCATGTTCAGGTATGTTTACCGCCAACTCAATGAACTGTTTGACAGAGGCTCTTGGCTTAAGTTTACCCGGCAATGGCACCGTCTTAGCCACCCACTCAGATCGTCACCGTTTATTCGTTGAAGCAGGTCGTCGCATCGTCGACATCACCAAACGTTTCTACGATAACGATGAACCTCAATGGGCACCAAGAGCCATCGCCACATTCGAAGCCTTCGAAAATGCCATGACGCTCGATATTGCCATGGGTGGTTCCACCAATACCATCTTGCATTTGCTCGCCATTGCTCGCGAAGCGGATGTGGATTTCACCATGGAAAACATCGACCAACTCTCTCGTCGTGTACCTCAACTTTGTAAGGTCGCACCAAACTCTCCCAAATATCACATTGAAGATGTACACCGTGCAGGTGGTATTTTTGGCCTACTCGGCGAATTGGATCGTGCAGGCATTTTACATAATCAATGTCATACAGTTCACTCAAATACCATGCTAGAAGCACTGGAAACATGGGATATTATGCGCGCTCCCACAGCAGAAGTAATGGAACTTTACAAAGCGGGTCCTGCTGGAATTCCAACACAAACCGCATTCAGCCAGTCAACACGCTGGCCCTCTCTAGACGGTGATCGCGCTGAAGGCTGTATTCGCTCCATCGAAAACGCTTACTCAATGGAAGGCGGTTTGGCCGTTCTTTATGGCAACATTGCGTTAGATGGCTGCGTGGTAAAAAGTGCTGGTGTAGATGAGTCTTGCTTGGTATTTGAGGGGCCTGCTCACATTACAGAATCTCAAGATGAAGCGGTTAAAAACATCCTAGATGACAAAGTAAAAGCGGGTGAGGTTGTGATCGTACGTTACGAAGGACCAAAAGGCGGCCCAGGCATGCAGGAAATGCTCTACCCTACTTCTTACATCAAATCAAAAGGGTTAGGAAAAGCCTGCGCTTTGCTGACAGACGGACGCTTCTCAGGTGGAACATCGGGTTTATCGATTGGCCACGTATCACCAGAAGCCGCCGCAGGCGGTGCCATTGGTTTAGTAGAAACTGGAGATATCATCCGCATTGATATTCCAAACCGCAGTATCAATGTTCTGCTCACTGATGAGGAATTACAAGCACGCCGTGATGCAATGAATGCCAAGGGCGCTGATGCTTGGAAGCCAGCCGAAGCGCGCGCTCGTAAAGTATCGCCTGCACTTAAAGTTTATGCACACTTCGCAACCAGCGCAGACAAAGGTGCTGTTCGCGATTTAGATCAAATTCAATAAGATCTCAGTAAAAACACCTAAGACACAAAGGCTGCCTTTGATCCTCGTGACAGAGCAGCCTTTTTCTTTATATTCCTATGTTGCCATATTATCATTGAGCACAACGGAATCTTCTCCACTCCTTCACTCATTACGGGAACACCATGCTCAGCTATCGTCACATTTACCATGCAGGTAATCACGCCGACATTTTGAAACACATTACAATCAGTGAAATTTGTCGTCATCTGACAAAGAAAGACACGCCTTTCTTCTATCTCGATACTCATGCAGGCATTGGTCAGTACTTACTTGACTCTGAACAAGCACAGAAAAACAAAGAATTCCAAACGGGCATTGCTCGCCTTCTTGGTGAAAACAACTTACCAGAAGCCGTTGATCACTTCCTCGACATTGTTCGAGAAATGAATCCTAGTGACACCTTGACGATGTATCCCGGTAGTCCCAAAGTCGTTGATTACTACACTCGCCCAAAAGACAAGATGCACCTGTGTGAGTTACACCCAAATGACTATCCTATATTGGCGGCCCTTTTTCCCAATAAACGTCGCGCCAATGTAGTCAAAGATAACGGCTTTGATGCTGTTCGTGCCATGCTTCCACCACCGCAAAAACGTGGTTTTGTGCTCATGGATCCCCCTTACGAAGTCAAAAAAGACTACCAGCATGTTGTCACTGCGTTACAAGATGGCTACAAACGTTTTGCAACGGGAACCTTCGCCATTTGGTATCCTGTACTCAGTCGAAAACAAGCAAACAATTTGCTAAAAGACGTCGAAAACACCAAGATACGCAATGTATTACTACTTGAAATATGCATCCGTGATACGGAACAGGAACGCGGCATGGCTGGAAGTGGTATGATTATAGTCAATCCACCTTGGACATTGGAAAAAGAGGCAAAAGACTTCTTACCTGTGCTGACCAAATTGTTAGCCGAAGATGGCCAATCAAATTATCAAGTTCGCTGGATCACACCAGAGTAACTTGTTTTAAGAGGAGCAGAGCTAATGAGCACCGTGAATAACCCTTTTGAGTTGGCTTTTATCAATATGCCAACCCCCGCTTTCATTATAGAAAGCAAAACGGGCAAGCTAAACGCTGTCAACCACAGCTTCGCGATGTTGTTTGAAAACTTTAACGCGGCTCCTGGTGACTCTTGGATAGAGCTAAGCGAAGAAGCAAAGTCCGTTGAAGACTGGCTCAATCTTTGCGAGCAAATTCAACGTGGTGACATTGATCGTTGCGAAAGCTTACTGAACATCGGCACTAAACAGATCAATACTCAGCTCGAATTTCACCATATGGGCGAGTATGTGTTGGCATGTGTCTATGACACCGATCACATGGATTTAGCCGATGCCGAAAACACCCTGCTAAAATTTGCGTTAACAGAATCCTCTGCTGGCTTATGGATTTGGGAAACCGACTCCGATCTCATTTCCTGCTCTGCTTCCATCGCATTACTACTCGGCTGCTCACGAGAGCAAACCCCTAAATCGACTCGCGAATGGCACCATATGGTGCACCCAGACGATGTAGAAAGATTGAATAATACGGTCAATGAACATGTTATTCACCATCAAAGTTATTACGAATGTGAGTATCGTATCCGCAAGGCCGACGGCGAATACATTTGGGTAAAAGAAAGGGGACGCACTTATACAAAGCGACCTGATGGCAGCATTAAAAAAATTATTGGCTTTGTGGAAGACATCAGCCCACAAAAAGCCCTTGAAGCACACTTACGCACTCAAGCCACCTTTGATGAGCTAACTGGGCTACTCAATCGAGGCGCCGCAGCGACCCATTTCAGAAAGCAACTTGGCCTTGCCAAACGTCAATACACCCCATTAACCATGGCAAAAATTCACTTAGATGCCCATAATCGTCTAGCCGATTTACCCATGGAAGTTCGCAACCTGAGAATTCAAACACTCGCCCGCCACATTTATAAAAAAATTCGTGAAGCCGATGTATTGGCAAGGGTCGAACCCGACAAGCTCCTGCTGCTTTTACCAAATACCAGTATCAAGGATGCGATGCAGTTGCTGAATCACATTATTCATCCTACCGACAAAGAAAAAGCGTTATTACTAGAAGGCAAAGCGGACCCACTAGATTACTGTTTCGGCATTGCTGCTTTTCCAGAAGATGGCGAAGATATCGAAGAGCTAGCACAAAGTGCTAACGATGCTTTAGAAACAAGCCGATTAGAACACATCAAAGCATCTAGTCAAGCGCAATAACCTACTCCTTGAAGAAGATAAAATCCCCCAAAACCGACTGGTCTTGGGGGATTTATTACGCTATCCCTAACGGCCATCTTTAGCGAACAAGATCGCTTATTGGCTTTTCCCTTCTTCAATACTGCGTTTGATAATCGGTGATATGGTCGACCCTTGAACAATAATCGAAAAAATCACCACCACATAGGTAATCATAACTATCAAAGTATGATAGTCACAGCCATTAATGATGAGGCTGTTACGTGGAATCGAAGCAGCCATTGCCAATGCCAACCCTCCACGGAGTCCACCCCATGTCAAAATCTTAATGGCGTGGGCATCATAAGTTCGGTAACGGCGAAATACCTTATAGGGTATGGCCACACTAATAAAGCGAGCCAGCAAAACCAATGGAATCATTAAGATACCAAGCCCAGCCTCAGCCCAAGTCACAGGTAACACCACTAACAACAGGCCAATTAAGATAAACAACAGGGAGTTTAAGAAAGCATCAACCGTATGCCAAAAGTGCGATAAGGTTTGCTGACTATGTTCAGAGAAGCCTACCGTACGGGTGACATTTCCGATGAAAATACCGCTAACCACCATGGCCAGCGGACCGGAAATATCCAACAAGTTTGCCAATGCATAGCCTGCTGTTGGAATGCACAAGGTAATCAATAATTCGATACTACTGTCATTACTGCGACAAATCAGCCAGTGAGACACTAAGGCAATGACCACACCAAATAAAATCCCACCAACAGCATCCACCAAAAACAATTGGGAGACCCCTAGAAATGTGGGCGACTCACCAGAGAATGCTAGAGCAAAAATCGTCGTAAAAACCACCAATCCAACGCCATCGTTGAACAGTGATTCGCCTTCAACCTGTACCGAAATTTTATCCGGTGCATGCATTTTCTTAATAATTGCTAAGACCGCAATGGGATCTGTCGGACTAATCAAGGCACCAAATAGCATGCAATAAATCAGTGGTACCGACCAGCCCAATACATGAAACAGCGCATAACTTAAGAAACCAACGATAAAGGTTGAAGCTAATGTCGACCCTAACGCCATGATGGCAATCTCCCAGCGCTGATGCCTCAGCAAATGTAGATTGATCTCCAGAGCCCCCGCAAACAATAGAAACCCTAGCATTCCCTTCAACAGTAATAAATTAAAGTCGATGCCTTCCATTGAGGTTTGGATGGCATTCGTTAACGCATTACTGGAAAAATGTGCCAGTGTCATTAACAACAAAGAAATCACCACGGAGCCCGTTGTTATCGCAATTGTTGTTTGTAATTTGAGGACATATTGATTGGTGAAGGCGATAAAAATCGCCACGACGGATAAGAGACAAAGAAAGTACCACGCGTTCATTTGGGTTCCATATTGATAATTTAAATTTAAACTGGGTATCAGACTTATGTGAGAAAAGCCTTTAAAACAAAAAACCAATGGCGAGTGTCAATCTGGAGAAGGCGTGTTCTTAGATTCGATACTTGGTTTTAAAAACTAAACAGCAAAGCGACCAGATTATGGCAAAAATAGTCACAATCATCACAGATAAAAAACCTAAATTCTATTTAATTCTATATTTTGTCATAAATGGTAATCATTTGGGGCGATCATGCAGTTATCCTCTTGTATTATCGCTGCAAAAAGTTATTGATTAGTAAAGCGCCTAAGACTCCCCATGTAAGGTCATCAGCAAGCGCCTTGCCCCAGCATGATCTCGATGCTCTCCTAGATACACCCCTTGCCAAGTGCCTAAATATAGTAGGCCATTCTTGATAGGTATGGTGAGAGAGGATCCCAACATACTGGCTTTTATATGGGCGGGCATATCATCCGATCCTTCATAAATATGTTCATAATAGGGCTGATTTTCCGGCACCATAACGGAAAAATGCTGTTCCATATCGCGACGAACAGAAGGATCGGCGTTTTCATTAATGGTCAAAGAAGCTGATGTGTGCAACAACTGCAAATGCAACAACCCCACTGATACAGGCGCTAATTCATCTAGTGCCCTTTCAATATAATCAGTAATAAGATGAAAGCCTCGACGGCTTGCTGGTAACGTCACTTCACGTTGTTGCCACATAGTTTGCCTCTATTCTATAACATCGATTAATACTAGCTAATGACTTGGCTCAAAAGAGTCCCATTAGCTTGCGCTGCTTCTTTGGTAAACGGAAAAGCGATAATCGTAAGGATTGGGGCCTTCTGCTGCAAAAGATTCCTCAGCTAATAGTGTAAATGAAGGCCAATCCACCTCTGGAAAAAAGGCATCACCCTCGACCTGCGCATCCACATGAGTCACATAAAGACGCTCGGCACGCTCTAACGCCAATTGGTAAATTTGCGAGCCACCAATCACCATGACCTCTTCTTGCCCATTCACAAGACAAATGTCTTCGCCTAAAGCAATAGCATCGTCTAACGTGTGTACAACGTCTACGCCATCAGCCTGAAACGCCTCATCACGAGTAATCACAATATTGCGACGACCCGGCAGAGGTTTACCAATGGACTCAAATGTCTTGCGCCCCATTACAATGGGTTTACCCATGGTGGCTTGTTTGAAATACTTTAAATCGTTTGGCAAATGCCAAGGCAAAGCATTATTGATTCCGATGGTTCGATTCGTCGACATCGCAACAATGAGTGATAGCATAAAAACACCCTTTAAAAATGACACCGCATCACGGCATTGGGTTAAGACAAAGTGAAGTTCTGATATAATCGTTGGCAATCATTATACTCATGGCAAACAAGAATGCATTTCTCATGCGTTACTAGCTTTGCCAGCAACCAGACAAGGCAAGCCCATGAAACAATATTTAGACCTCTGCCAGCGCATCATAAATAACGGTGTATGGGTCAACAACGAACGCACAGGAAAACGTTGCCTGACGGTCATCAATGCGGATTTGACCTATGATGTCAGCAAAGGGGAGTTCCCTCTTGTGACAACTCGTAAAAGTTACTGGAAATCTGCCATTGCGGAAATTTTGGGGTATCTACGGGGTTACGACAATGCGGCCGACTTTCGAGCCCTTGGCACCAAAACATGGGACGCTAACGCCAATCAAAATGACGTCTGGCTAAACAACCCTTATCGCAAAGGTGAAGACGATATGGGACTATGCTATGGCGCCATTGGACGAGCATTTCCCAAACCGGATGGCGGTCATATTGATCTACTGCAACAAATCATCGACGATTTGAGCCGTGGTGTGGATAACCGTGGTGAGATTTTGACCTTTTATCACCCAGGGGCATTTCATATGGCGTGTCTGCGACCTTGTATGTACAGCCACCATTTTTCGCTACTGGGTGACACTCTCTATCTAAACAGCACTCAGCGCAGCTGTGACGTCCCTCTAGGCCTAAACTTCAACATGGTTCAGGTGTATGTATTGCTTGCCATTGTCGCACAGATAACCGGACATAAAGCTGGACAAGCCTTCCATAAGATAGTGAATGCTCACATCTATGAAGACCAGTTAGAGCTGATGCGTGATGTTCAGCTAAAACGCGAACCCTATCCACTGCCAACGCTGAAAATCAATCCTGAGATCAAATCCCTAAAAGACATTGAAACCTGGGTGACTTTGGATGATTTTATGGTGGAAGGCTACCAGTGCCACGAACCTATTGCTTATCCCTTTTCGGTTTAACCTCTATCAAATTAAAAAAACGGTGAATCCGAAAGGGTTCACCGTTTTTTATTACACGATTTCGCATGGTACCGAGACCGCTACACAACATCCTCTCGGCTTAGAAAAACATAATCCAGAATACGTTCACGCCCGCCCTGCTCTGCGGTTTTAATCGATGGAATATTATCGTTATCAATGTGTCCTATTAATACTCTGTCTTCTGTGTCATGGGTAAGCTGTTGGCATAAGAGCATTTGTGCTTTAGACGATAAATGCTGGCCTTGATAATCAGGCAAAATGGCTTTCTCGATCATCCAGTAGGCTTGAATAAACTCTCTAAGGCTCTCTTCATAAGCCATAAGACCCACCTTGGTCTGGCCTTGCATTATGATCATAACACTATCCATTTCGATCAATTCTTGCAGATAGTCTTTATCCGTTGGTGACAGTCTGTCTTTTAATTGAGGCATACGGCGATAAGCTTCTTGATAAGACACGTCAAGCGTATTTAGACACCATTGAAGGTCAGACATGACCGCCTTCTTGAGAACCAGATTATCTGGGCAGGATTCGAAAGAGTGATCACGTGTTGCTTTAGCAGGTAATGAACAGGCATAAAAGCCCTGATCCCGAATGCCTTTGCCTTTTTCTTTGGCAGGTCGAAGCACGCGAATATGTTTGGCTTGCAACGGCTCCCATAATTTAAAAATTTGCTCCGCCGCCTTAGACGTCAATGGGCCGGAACTGGCTGCAAGCTCAATATAAGGGGACTCTATATTCCCATTCAAAAAGCGCGGCCCCGTCAGATAATCCACTCCATCGCAGTGCATGACTTTTTGCAAAAAGAAATCTTGCGGCAACTCCAGCTCTTTAAACGGAAACAAAGCTGAAAAATCCGCACTCTCACACCAAGCTCGTTGCTCAGACAAATAGGTTTCTAACCCAGATTTTAAGACACCTGGAGCAATGGGAAGAAAACGAAATGACTTGTACAGATAATCCAACATACAACAAAGCTCCTGCTTAAAACCTACTGTTAATTAGTCACACTACCGCCCACTTATAGCGCACTTTCTGACGCGCACCGTGGACATACCCTGGGTCTGTTTTTGGCACCACAACTTGATCTAAATACTCGGCACCTAACTTTTCAATAATGTTAATAGAAGGGGCATTATCAACTTCTGCGGTAATCAGTATGCTCGAATAGAAGTCTTGTATAAAAGGCTTAATCGCCAAACAAGCATACAGCGAATAATGCTTGCCTCGAAACGCTTCATTTATGGCATAACCAAGATGCCCTGCGCAGTTCTGAACATGGCTCGTATTGCCTATGCGAAAATTAATATGGCCGACTACTTCCCCTTTTTCATTCTCGATCAGAAAATGATGGAATGGCACTAATTCACTATCCGTTTTAGGAGGCTCTACATACTTTTCATGGTTTAGCGTCACTGGCCCAAAACCCAACAAGTCGCCGTTCATTTTTTTTCCTCACGATTATTGATTGCCAAGTTCTCTAAATAAAAAAAACCAGCACTTGGCTGGTTTTATCATCTTACATTTACGTGGTGGGGTATTGTTTCATTTTATAACCAAAGACAATCAAAATAATGCCGATAATGACCATTGGCAAAGATAAGACCTGCCCTTCTGTCACCCATCCCCAAGCAAGATAGCCGATTTGCGGGTCTGGCTCACGCACGAATTCCGCCAATATACGGAAAATGCCGTAACACAATAAAAACAAGCCGGACACGCAGTAACGCGGTTTACTCTTTTTCGAGAAAAACCACAAAATGCAAAACAACAGCACGCCTTCCATCGCAAACTGATACAACTGAGAAGGTTGACGAGGAAGATGCAAAGGGTCTTTTGGAAAGATCATAGCCCAAGGAAGCGTACTTGGTTTACCCCATAATTCCCCATTAATAAAGTTACCAATACGACCCGCCCCCAAACCAATTGGCACAAAAGGCGCCGCAAAATCGGTAACATCTACCCAGTGTTTATTGTAGCGACGAGCAAAGATCATCATCGCAATAATGACGCCAATTAACCCACCATGGAATGACATGCCGCCATCCCAAATTTGAAACATGACTAAAGGATGCTTGATAAAAACGGGGAACTGATAAAAAAGGATATAACCAATACGTCCCCCTAAAATGACCCCCAATGCACCATAAAAGATCATGTCGCTGACCATTTCTTGCGTCCATAAGCCATTGGATTTCTTAGCACGATAATTTCCTAAAAGATACGCGCTAGCAAAGCCAACTAAGTACATAATACCGTACCAATGTACGGCAAGTGGGCCTATGGAAATGGCGACAGGATCAAAATCTGGATAAGCTATCATAGCGGTAGGAACAACCTTTTAATGTACGACTAAATTAATGCGTTGTGGTTTTCGCTGGACGCACCAAGCGTTCGATATTTGCTTCGCGCATTAATCGAGTCATGGTCTGAGTCACAGCGTCAGCATGAGTAAGATGAATCACTTGATCCAACATGTTTTGCGCTTGATCCATGGAGATATTACGGATAACCGCTTTCACTTTCGGTAAGCTGGTGGAACTCATCGATAGCACATCATAGCCCATAGCCATTAATATTATGGCCCCCATAGGATCGCCCGCCATTTCACCACAAACACTTAAGTTTATCCCTTCGTTTTTCACTTGTTTTACAATCGAGTGCAAAGCGCGCAAAACCGAAGGATGGAAACAATTGTATAAATCCGCTACACGAGGATTATTACGATCCACTGCTAACAGATACTGAGTTAAATCGTTGCTTCCCACAGACATAAAATCCACCAGCGAGGCAAGCTCTTTGACTTGATAAACCGCAGCGGGGATTTCGATCATCACGCCCACTTGGGGCATTTTAACATCGTAGCCTTCCTCTTTAATTTCCGCATAGGCTCGACGAATCAATGCCAACGCTTCTTCCACTTCGGCCACATGGGAAATCATTGGTAACATGATTTTTAGATTATGTAGCCCAGCACTGGCCTTAATCATGGCACGAATTTGCGCCATAAAAATCTCCAAGTGATCCAGTGTCACACGGATACCACGCCAACCAAGGAAGGGGTTTTCCTCGCTAATGGGGAAATAAGGTAACGATTTATCACCACCAATATCCAAAGTACGAACCGTAACCGGCGCAGGCGCAAAACCTGCTAACTGTTGACGGTAAATGTGCTCTTGTTCCGCCTCGGTGGGAAAGCGATCGCGCACCATAAAAGGCACTTCTGTTCGGTAAAGACCAATGCCCTCAGCACCACGATCCAGAGATCGAGCAATGTCAGCGGTTAAACCAGTATTCACATAAAGCGATAAACGGTAGCCGTCCAGAGTCACACAAGGTAAATCTTTAAGGGTTTCGTACTCTTCTTCTAACTGACGCTCTTCATCAACAATCTGTTGATAATTCTGTGTCAGGTGTTCAGAGGGGTAAGTGAAAATTTGTCCAAGGTAGCCATCTACAATCAAATCAACTTTATCAAGCTGAGAGTAGGGTAAGTCCAACGCCCCCATCACCGTTGGAATTCCCATAGCACGTGCTAAAATCGCCACGTGGGAGTTCCCTGATCCCATCACGGAGACAAGGCCTTTGATCTTATCAAGGGGCACTTCACCTAACATAGAAGCCGTCAATTCTTCCCCAATAATAATAGAGGGTTCATCAAAGCGCTCTGCTAAATTAGGCGCCTTAGCCTGTAAGTGAGAGAGAATTCGACGGCCTAAATCTCGAATGTCTGACGCACGCTCACGTAAATAGGGATCATCCATGCGATCAAAATGCGCAATATGCGTTTGGATGACCTGTCTAAGCGCTCCTTGTGCCCAATTTCCCTCCTTGATCTTGCTTTCAACATCTTTAGACCAAGCATTGTCATCGAGGATTTTTAAATACACATCAAACAGCGCTTTTTCATCATTAGACAAATGCTGGCTAAGGCGATTACTGGCACGACGAATATCCTGACGAACCGCATCAAGCGCTTGATTAAATTCTTCGATTTCAGCGGCACAATCATCCACGGTACGATCTGGAATCACATCCAAATCCGCAGGCGGATACACTACCACCCCGCGACCAATGGCCACCCCTGAACTACCAGCAACCCCTTTATAGCGGAAATCCGACCCTGTTGGTGCAGCATGAACGCTTAAGCTCGTCATCGCACCCGTGGCTTCTGCATGGGCAATTACCCCTGCAAGCTGAGCCGATAAGGTAATCAAAAAGGCTTCTTCACCCTCATCAAAGCGACGTTTATCTTCATGCTGAACCACCAGCACGCCGAGTACTTGACGATGGTGGATAATCGGTACCCCGAGGAACGAGCGATAACGCTCTTCTCCAGTACCTTTTAAATAGTGAAATGAGGGGTGTATATGAGCATCTTCTAGGTTAACAGGCTCGGCACGGCGACCCACCAAGCTAACCAAGCCTTCATCGGCTTTCAAACTGGCACTACCAGCAACATCCGCGTTCAAGCCGCGTGTTGCCATGAGAATGTACTCATTGGTATTGGGATCGACTAAATAGATAGAACACACTTCTGCCCGCATCGCTCTGCGAACACGTCGGACAATGATGTCCAACGCAACAGGCAATGATTGTGCTGCGGTCACCTCTTGAGTGATACGTCTGAGCAGGCTGAGCATGTTTGTGTTTTCCCCTAGCTAGTCTTTACTATTTTCTCTAATTTGCGATGGGCATTGGGGATCAGCTCCTTCAACGCTCGTCGATAGACATCTTTTTTAAACGAGACAACCTGGCCTAATGGATACCAATAACTCACCCATCGCCAACCATCAAATTCAGGGCATTCAGTATCATCAACGCACACGCAGGTATCCGCACATCGAATAGAAAGCAAAAACCACTTTTGCTTTTGTCCAATGCACAAAGGCTTACTATTATGCCGAAGCATGCGTTTGGGTAGCCGATAACGCAACCATCCTCGGGTTTTCCCCACGATTTCTACTTGATGAGGCTCCAAACCGATTTCTTCTTTCAATTCTCGAAATAATGCATCTTCTGGTGTTTCATCATGTTTTATACCGCCTTGGGGAAACTGCCAGGCATTTTGACCGACTCGTCTCGCCCAAAGAAGTTGGCCACGCTCGTTCATCAATATGATGCCCACATTCGGTCTATATCCGTCTGCATCAATCACGAGCTATCACCTTTTAACTTAAATACAAATTTGATTCATTGTTCCATAATTCGCCTTGCCGCACAATTAACAGACGTGTTATTTGTAGTTCTCAAGGTTATACTTTCTATCATTCACAATTCCAAATTCATAATCCCAAGGAAAACCAGTGACACTCGCAATATTTGATTTAGATGGCACCTTACTCAGTGGCGACAGTGATTATGCATGGGGGCAATTCTTAGTAGAAAAAAAACTGGTCGACACTCAAGCCTATAAAGAAGCCAATGATCGTTTTTTTCAACAATACCAAGCAGGCACTTTAGATATTCACGAATATTTAGCCTTTAGCCTAGCACCGCTTACCCAATTCACCCCATCAGAGTTAACCCAATTGCATCAGTCTTTTATGGCAGAAAAGGTCGTTCCCATGATGCAAGAAAAAGCCAACGCCCTGATTCAAGACCATAAAAAACAAGGTCATTTTTTATTAATGATCACAGCCACCAATCAGTTTGTCACCGGCCCGATTGCCACCGCTCTGGGCATGGATCATATTATCGCCCCTATTCCAGAAGTCATTAACGGACAATACACAGGCAATATTGTTGGCGTACCAAGCTTCCAAGAAGGTAAAGTAACCCGCTTAAACGACTGGCTGAAAGAAACGGGTTATTCAATGGCGGGAAGCTACTTCTATAGCGACTCGCGTAACGACCTGCCGTTATTAGAATTAGTCGACCACCCGATCGCAGTTGACGCAGACGACGTTCTAAGCAAGATAGCTAAAGAACGGGGTTGGCCGCACCTTTCCCTTCGTGGTTAAGCCATTGACAACCAAAACAAAAAGCCCCTTTGCTCAGTGAAGCAAAGGGGCTTTTTTACGATCAACAGATAACCATAAGAACATTACAAGCCCATATTATTATGAACACGATAAAACAAGGCTTTTAGGTATTCCGTTTCTTCAATTGCCGGATGAACGGGATGATCTGGCGCTTGCGTACCACGGTAGATCAACTGAGAGAAACGCTCAAGTTGGCGGCTATTACTACGCACTATATCATGTAAACGGTTGGTCTCTAGATGCATTGAACAAGAGCCAGTCACTAAAACGCCTCCTTTCGCTACCAGACGCATCGCAAGCTGGTTGGCGCGATGATAAGCCCCTTCTCCCGCTTTGATATCTTTACGACGGGCAATAAACGCGGGGGGATCCATGACAACCACATCAAAGCGCGTTTTGTCGTCAATCAAAGACTGCATGGCATCAAACGCATCACCGTGCATGAGATTCGCATCACCTTCGTATTGGTTCAGCTTTAAATTTTCATCCACGTGGCTTAACGCACTTTCTGAGGCATCGATAAAGGTGACGTCGGTTGCTCCAGCGGCCGCCGCCTGCACGCCCCAACCGCCCACATAAGAAAAAACATCCAGCACTCGCTTACCATCACAAAACCCTTGCATGGTTTTACGGTTTTCTCGGTGATCATAGAACCAACCCGTTTTTTGACCATCCCATACAGGCGCTTGAAACAAAACATCATTTTCTTGCAAAAAAACCAACTCAGGAACGGTTCCAAAAGCTTCTTCTACGTACGTCTCTAACCCTTCGATTTGACGCATTTTGCCATCGTTTTTTAGTAAAATTGCCGTCGGCTTGATGACTTCCTGTAAGGCTTCGACAATCTCGTTTTTCAAACGCTCCATGCCCGCTGTTGAAATCTGTATGACTAGGATATCGGCGAAGCGATCCACCACCAACCCAGACAATCCATCCGAATCCCCAAATACCAAGCGATAATAAGGACCAGAATAAACCATTTCACGCAACGACAAGGCAATTTTAATGCGATGCACCAAAGTGGATTTATTCAATACGGTATCCACACTTCGGCTCACTAATCGACCACAAATCAACGTATTAGGATTCACCGTCGCAATACCAAGAGGTTTTCCTTGTGCTGTTTCGACAACCACTTGATCGCCCGGTGTAAATTGCTTTAATGGCGTCTTATTGGTATCTATTTCATTACTATAGATCCATTGATGGCCTGCTCTAAGACGACGATCTGCTTGCCCTTTTAGTCGAATAACGCTCAAAATTTTCACCCAGTACATTTAAAAAGGGCTATTATAAAGCGTACAGTCTCAATTGCCATGTATTACGCTATTGATACCCTAATTGTCTTTGTTTGAAACGGTCTTTTTATGTCCTCAGAATTAAATGAAAATCAACTTAAACGAGTCCTTCAAGGCATTAGCATCCCACCACAACCTCAAGTGATGGTGGATCTTCATATGGAACAGGCCATGCCTGAGCCAGATATGACACGGATTGCTGAGATCATTTCACAGGATGTAGGCTTATCTGCTGCGGTGTTAAAATTCGTCAACTCCGCATTTTTTGGCTTACCAAGAAAAATCACCTCGATACAACAGGCTGTCATGTTACTTGGCGTGACCACTATCACCAATATTGTAAATGGCTTAGCGGTTAAGAGTGAATTGTCAGACGATGCCATTCAAGCCATGCATTCCTTTTGGGACAACGCAATGGATGTGGCCGCCGTTAGCGCCAGTCTTGCCAAACAATTGGGGTTCAAATATCAAGACGAAAGTTATGCCCTTGGCCTTTTCCACAATGCTGGTATCCCGTTAATGATGAAGCGCTTTGATGGCTATAAAGACGTTCTGATAAAAGGCTATCAGGATGAAAACTTTGAGCTTACCAATGTTGAGAACCAAACGTTTAAGACCAATCACTCCGTGGTTGGCTACTACCTCGCAAAATCTTGGGGATTACCAAAGAGCTGTTGTGCCGTCATCGCCTACCATCATCGAATTGATCGCCTATTTACCAATCGAGTACCGGGAGACACCACCAATCTGACCTTTGCGGCCATCTTGAAAATGTCAGAGCATATCGCTGGCACTTATAAACACTTGGGTTGTGCTGAAGAAGATTACGAATGGGATAACAATAAACATTTTGTGCTTGAACATTTGGACCTTACGGAATACGACTTTGAAGGGCTAGTCGAAGTATGTAGAGAACAAGGCATCAGTACTGAATAAGTCTCTGACGGTTAACCATTCAAATAACCACTCTAAAGAATTCAGCTTAATCAATATGCCACGGAAGGCGTGTCTATATTTGCTTACCTTAATCTCTACACAGACGACCTCATCCTTCTAGCCATCTACATCCATGTAAAGATCAACAAAGGGACAATGCCTATTACTTAGCATCGTCACCCGTTAATACATAATATGACTAAGCTCATTATCCAAGTTAAGTGCTTGGTCAACATCGTCTAGAGTGAGTGGTGTTATGCCCGCCGCTTTAACAACCGCTAATGGCAAACCTTCTTGAACAATCTCCACCTCACGCTCGTTCCGAATACAAGCATTGAGGTAACAAGCTAAATTTAAGATACAGGCTAAGGGCTGAGGAGGCTGCTGTTCAGCAAAAGGACGCTTATGATGCTTCACTGCTTCACCTAATTCCACGGGGAACTTCCATAAATCCAATAAAGCTTTACCCGCATCTTGTGTGGCAAAACCAAGCGCTTCCATTTCGATTCTAAATCGACTCCCTTTACCCTGCCTGACTTGATCCTGAATCGAAATGGCTAATTCAGGTTCAGCAAGGTGCAGCAATAGTCGTCCAATATTATGAACAATTCCCGCCGTAAAAGCCTCGTCATCGTCCACTAAACTTGTGCGTTTTCCCAACCACTGCGCTAACTCTGCGACCGCAAAGGAGTCATGCCAAAAGTCTCTTAAATCAAGCCCTTGAACACTATCAACCGAGTTCACAAAACCAGAGGCGATCACCATGGTTTTTAATTTATTCGTACCAAGAATAGCGATGGCTTCATCAATCGAATAGACTTTTCTGGACAGACCAAAATAGGCAGAATTAACCGCGCGTAATACCTTCAAAGAAATGGTCTGATCATGTGCCACTTTTTCCGCGATGACAGAGTAATGAGCATCAGGGTTGTTCAAGGCTTCGATCAACTCTAAAACGACATCGGGGACGTTGGGGAGCTTATCCGTTTGTTTTAATAATGTTGATATTTGCATAAAGCACTGCCTCTACTTCTTTATCAATAAGACAACATCAGCCTATGTAACAGTATGGACTTTGCAATCTCAAAAAAGTAGCGTTTTGCAATCCGACTCAATAATATTTATTTCGCTCCCTCAAAATTAAGAGAAAGAGGATAAACCTGCGGCTCTTGCCACCAGCTTTTGCTTCAACGCTGGCGAGTTATGAAAACCTGTCATTCCCATATTACGCAGCTGCACAATAATTGGATTTTGTGATGCAAACAAACGTTTGAAGCTTTCCATACCAGCAGCCATTGCAATATTATCCAGCATACGCGCACGCTGAAAACGTCTTAACACTCGAGATTGCCCAAGGTGTTCCCCACGCTTGTGCGCTTTTGTTAACACCGCAACCAGCGCTTTTACATCGCCAAAACCTAAGTTCGCTCCTTGCCCTGCTAGCGGATGAATGGTGTGTGCAGCATCACCAATCAAGGCAATACCGGATTTTACATACTGCTTCGCATGCCGCTGACGCAGTGGAATTGCATAGCGTTTCGTGGTTAACCCTAATACCTTAAAGCGCTTACCAATGGCGTAATGCAAACGGGTGGCAAACGTGTTGTTATCCAGTGCCATCAAGACATCACTTTCTTTAGGCGGCACCGACCAAACAATTGAGACGAAGTGGCGATTATCTACATCCGGCAGAGGGAGAAACGCCAAAATCCCCTCTTCACCAAAACACTGCCATGCCGTGTTCTCATGGGAACGGTCTATTTCTAAGGTCGCAACAATCGCATGATGACCGTAATCCCACTCTACCGTATCGAACGCATTTTGCGTTCTCAGTAGAGACAAGGCACCATCTGCGGCAATCAGGGTTTGCGCTTCTAACGGGAGACCAGAAGCCAACGCCACCTTAACACCCGCGTCACTTAACTCATGGGATTCCAGTGTTTCTGAAAAATACAAATCGATGTTTGACTCTTGTTTAGCTTGCGCTATTAAAGCATCACATAAGACATTATTTTCGACTAAGTGCCCTAATTCCGGCATGGCGGCCTTTTGCGCATTAAAATCAATATAGCCTTGACCTAAACCATCCCAGACAACCATATTGTTGTAGGCCGCCAGACGATTTTGATCAATACGCTGCCACGCCCCAGACGACTCAAGGAGCGCCTTAGATTGACTAGAAATGGCACTGACCCGAGCATCATAACTAGGCGGTGTAGACAGCGGATAATACCCGTCGTTCTTATCAATGATCGCAACACGTAACGATGACTGAGCAAGCAAAATTCCAGCGAGGGCGCCAACCATACCGGCTCCGACCACTATTACATCGTATTGCTTTGCCATCTTTACTGCTCCATTTGTCGTGATTAATCAGGTTCGCAGCCTTTGCATTGACTGGCAACTTTATAGGCTGACTAGTTTTATCATATTGATTGTTATCGGTTTTCAGCCATAAAGGCTTCTATTTCCGCAATCTCTTTTGGCAGGCCATGGGTGAGTACATAAGGCCCTTCTTTGCGGATCAAAATATCGTCTTCAATGCGAATACCGATACCACGCCACTTTTCATCTACGGATGCATTATCAGGTGAAACATAAAGACCAGGCTCTATGGTCAGGGTCATGCCTTCTTCCAATAAGCGGGATTCACCATTGATTTTATAGGCGCCACAATCGTGCACATCCAAGCCTAACCAATGTCCCGTATTGTGCATATAGAAATCACGGTAGGCTTTGCTTTCGATCAGGGAATCTACTTCCCCTTTTAGCAATCCATGTTCGACCAAGCCCTGCGTCAACACTTTTACCGCCGCATTGTGATACGCCTCATAAGGTGTCCCCACATTAAGCTCTTTCATACCAGCATGATACGCATCTAGTACTACCTGATATAAGATGGCTTGGGGTTCGGTGAATTTCCCACTGGCCGGAAACGTACGGGTAATATCCCCAGCGTAGCCGCCATACTCCGCTCCCGCATCAATCAAGACGAGATCATCTTGTTTAATGGTTTGGTCATTTTGGATGTAATGCAATACACAAGCATTACTGCCAGAAGCAACAATATTGTTGTACGCAGGTTGACGCGCGCCAGACTTCATAAAGACATAATTTAATTCTGCTTCTAACTCGTACTCTTTCATACCTGGACGAACGGTTCTCATGGCTTGCTTATGCGCTTCCACACTGATTTGAGCCGCTTTTTCCAATAAGACAATTTCTTGTTCGTCTTTGTGCAAGCGCATATCAGCAATATAGGGAGTCAAATCAATCAAACCAGTCGGCGCGATCGCCCCCGCACGTGCACGGGCAGCCAATTGATCGCGCCAGCCCATCAACTGTTGACGAAGATGATCATCACCAAACAAAAACGCGACATGGTCCGCACCGTCTAAAAATGCCAATGCAGTCTTATCCAGTTCATCAGTGGTAGTGGCGTCATTCACACCAAATTCCTTAATCGCGCCCTCTACACCATAACGAAAGCCATCCCATTGCTCTCTTTCCGGGTCTTTAGGTAACGTCACCAGAAGCGTATCACCATTGCCCTTGATCAAGGCATAAGCACTGGGCTCAGGAAATCCTGTTAAATAAAAGAAACTACTGTGAGGGCGAAACTCGTATTCACAGTCATTATTACGAGTAGCAAGCTCACCCGTGCGAATAATGGCAACCGCATTGTTTGGCAGTGACTCAATCAAACGCTGACGACGAGCTTGGTATGTTTGCTTATCTATTATCAGACTTTCAGTATTCATCCTACTCTCTCTTATATTGATTGGCTGTCCATCACGTCAGCCAGCACGGGAATATGTGATTAGTGTATTGAGGATTGTTTAGTATGATCTACATTCGGATTCACTTCATGGTGCTCAGAATACAGCATCATGGCCGACAAACGGGCGTATTCAACCAACTCGGTCAAATCCGCTTCATTGTCATTATTCTCTTCTAAGGCTTCCATCTGCGCTTTCATGCCAGAAATATTGGCTAAGTCGCGCAATATTTGCTTTGTCTCTTCGGATAAATCTTTCTTTTGACCCGACAAGCCATAGCCTGCTAGGAAACCATGTGCCCATTGGGATAATGTTGTTCCACGCTCGCTTAGGGGAGAATCATCGTCACTGATACAAGGTACGAGGGCGTATTCGCCGTTTTGAAACAAGGTCAACGTCGCCGTATAAAGTTCTACAATTGCGGAACGGCTCGCCTCTTCTTTCCAGCCTTCGATATCACAAAACTCTACTACCATGGTGAGCCAATCCTCTAATGGCAAGGCAACACCAGATGCCAGATAGCCACATAATTGACCATGTAATTCAGCAGGTGAAGCGGCAATGGATTCGGTGACAAACACGTCAGCAATGAGGTCAAAATCTAACGCGTCTTTTAACATTTCTGTGGACATGGAATGTCTACCTATTTGTGTTCACTTTAAGAAAAGCCCATATTACTCTTGAAACATATCGCTTGTGAAACGTAGCGCTTTTGAAATCAGAGCAAAGTCTGTAAAGCAAGAAGCCGTACCCGACTTAGGCACGGCTCACTATTTTATACTATCCATTTAGATAATAGAGGCTGTTGCAAAACTACTGTGCTTGATAATTCAGTATTAAAAATCGCCTCAAAATGCTCATTTATAGGTATAAACTCTGCTTTTTCAGCGATTTTTGCCTTGCCTTATCTTCGCTCGCTACCTTTTGCGACACCCTCTAATATGGGGAAGTATTATGAGTGTTTCAAGCCAGCTGCTTAAGGCCTGACTCGAGTGTTTGCAAAATCAAGGTGTTGATGGTCATCGGGCCCACGCCACCAGGAACAGGCGTATAAGCGGCCACACGGTCAACCAATGGCGCCAGTTCAATGTCTCCTACACCACCAGGATGGTAACCCGCATCCACAACGATAGCGCCATCTTTGATCCATTCGGCTTTAATAAACTCCGGCTTACCTACCGCTCCAACGATCACATCCGCTTGTTTAATAAAGTCGGGGAGATTTTGCGTACGAGAATGGCAAATGGTAACTGTCGCATTGGCATTTAGCATCATCATCGCCATTGGCTTACCCAAAATGGGACTACGACCCACAACTACAACGTGCTTACCTTCCAAGTTTATATCGTAAGCTTCCAGCAAACGCATAATTCCAGCAGGCGTCGCGGCACCATATGCGGGTTCTTGCATGGCCATACGACCAAAACCAAGACAAGTCACACCATCGACATCTTTATGAGCGGCAATCGCATCAAAACATAAGCGTTCATTAATTTGTTCTGGCACAGGATGTTGAAGCAAAATACCGTGCACATCCGAGTTGTTATTCAGTTCTTGAATTTTGGCAAGCAGTTGCTCAGTGGTGGTGGTCTCGGGTAATTCAATCGCCATCGAGTCCATACCAACACGACGGCAAGCATTGCCTTTCATTTTTACATAGGTCGCCGAAGCTGGATCCGCTCCAACAAGAATGGTTGCCAAAATAGGGGTGCCGCCAGTGCGCTCTTTCAGCTGTGCAACTTGAGCTTGCAGACGGGTTTCGGTTTCTTTGGCGCAAAGCTTGCCGTCAAGAACCTGTGCAGTCATGGATGAACTCCTGCAAAATTAATAAGTGGTGGATTGAGGGAGAGGCATTATACCTCAACTTTTTGCTGGATAGGCAGCTTGGCGTTTTTTTCTTCTCTGACAAAACCTGAAACGACATTAAGCTGGTTCAATATGATCGACCAATAGCTGTAAATTGCGCTGGCCCCGAAACTCATTGATATCCAGTTTATAGACCAAGTGCGCTTGCTTGCACTGCTCATTGGGCCACTGTTCCAAGTCCACAAAAAAGCGAATCGCATCCAGTAGTAAGCCACTATTGGGTTCTCGCACCATCAACTTCAAATGCTTTTCCCCCACAAGACGCTGCTGCAAAATATCAAAGACCCCATCAAAACTCGGCTCTGGAAATGCTTGCCCCCAAGGCCCAGATAAACGCACTTGCTCGGCAAAACTTAAACTGAAATCTTCAGGCGCCAGAGGCCCATCGGTCCAGGCAACGGCTTCCAGCTGTTCTGGCGTCACCCATTCACTGATAATGACATCAAATGCCAAACGAAACGCGTCATAATGGGACTCTTTGATCGACATGCCAGCGGCCATCGCATGACCACCAAATTTACTCAGCAATTGTGGATAACGCTTTGCCAATAAATCCAACGCGTCACGAATATGCACCCCAGGTATCGAACGAGCAGAGCCTTTAAGTTCATCCTCTGAAACTCGCGCAAAAGCAATCACCGGACGATGACACTTCTCCTTCATCCGTGAGGCTAAAATCCCGATCACCCCTTGATGCCAATCTGGGTCATAAAAACACATACCATTAGGCATGGCTTGCGCATCCTCTTTCAGAGAGGCTAATGCCAATTCAGCTTGCTCTTTCATGTCCGCTTCTATAGTTTTCCGCTCTCTGTTGAATTGATCTAACTGTTGAGCCAATTGGCGTGCTTGATGAGAATGCACAGCAAGCAAACACTCTATTCCCACCGACATATCGTCAAGGCGTCCAGCCGCATTGAGCCTCGGACCAACCACAAATCCCAGGTCAGACGCCTTTAATTGTGTATGGTCACGACGCCCAACCTCTAATAGAGCCAAAATGCCAGGACGAGCTTGGCCCGCTTGGATACGTTTAATACCTTGCTGCACCAAAATGCGGTTATTACTGTCCAAGGGCACCACATCCGCAACCGTCCCTAACGCCACCAAATCCAAATACTCCGCCAAATTCGGCATGGCAATATGCTGTTCTTCAAACCAATGGCGACGTTTGAGTTCGGCACGCAGCGCACTCATGACATAAAAAATTACCCCAACACCCGCCAGATTTTTGCTTTCAAAGCCACATTGTGGATGGTTGGGATTGACTATCGCATCAGCTTGCGGCAGCGCCGCACCCGGTAAATGGTGATCCGTTACCACCACCTTCATACCATAGGACTTTGCAACGAATACCCCATCGATACTGGCAATACCGTTATCCACCGTGATCAGGACAGCAGGCTGTTTGTCTTTTGCCACTTCAACAATTTCGGGCGTGAGACCATAACCAAACTCAAAACGGTTAGGAACCAAATATTCCGGCGCAATGGCTCCCATTGCCTCTAAAGCCAATATGCCTAAGCTGGTACTGGTGGCCCCATCCGCATCAAAATCCCCGACAATAAGAATTTTCTGGCCCGTGACAATGGCATCCGCCAAAATGTTCGCGGCATCGGTTAAGCCAAAAAGAGGCTCCGGGCGCATTAAGCGCGGCAGCCGATAATCCAACTCATCAACAGAGCTGACTTCCCGAGACATCAATACTCGCTGCAAGGTCGGAGACATGGTGCTGGGAAAATGATTTTTTTTCGTTAATAAAGGGCGACGTTCAATGCGCATAAAACTCTAGACAGTCCACAGATGAAAATTCATTCAGCGCTAGATAGTAACACAAAGCGTTAACCTAAGGCTGACAGAGTCATGACCTATTCATCAACATAGCACAATTGATTAACGTCTTTTTTACCTAAATCCGCGTCCATTTCCATTGCAATAGCGTAAAACTTCGCAAGACTTTCTTACACTAATGAAATAAAAAAGGAAGGATATAGGTTTATCTAATAATCCAAGCCTCTTTTACACACATTGTCGATATTCCAATGCTACGATTAGCCGCTTTTTTGATTTGGGCAAGAACCTGTGTTCAATCCCCCTATGCCCAAAGATAAAGTGTTTAAAAATCTAAAGATAAAAATTGAGCTTTCTCTTTAACACTTATCGGAAAAAATTATGACAACTTATACCCAAGATGCGGCAAAAGGCCAGCCAAATTACCGATTTGCGCTTACTGCCTTAACATCATTATTTTTCATGTGGGGTTTTATCACCTCGCTCAACGATATATTGATTCCCCATTTAAAAGGAGTCTTTGATCTCTCCTATACCCAAGCAATGCTGATCCAATTTTGCTTCTTTGGGGCGTACTTCATTATCTCCGTTCCAGCCGGTAACCTAGTCAAAAAAGTAGGTTTTCAACGGGGTATTGGCATTGGTTTGATGATTGCTGCCGCTGGCTGCTTATTGTTTGTTGCTGCTGCCAAAGCACAACTTTATATTGTCTTTTTAGGGGCGCTGTTCGTACTAGCGGCAGGCATTACCATTCTTCAGGTTGCAGCGAACCCACTTGTTACCGTAATGGGCCCATCAGAAACCGCCTCTAGCCGTTTAACACTTTCTCAAGCCTTTAACTCGTTAGGCACTACTGTCGCCCCATTAGTGGGTGGTGCTTTATTATTTACCGTGGTCGGTCAATACGCCAGTAAAGCACAAGAAGCGGAAAGTGTTATCGTTCCATACATCGGCTTAGCCGTTATTCTATTAGCACTGGCCTTTATCTTTACTCGTATCCATCTGCCTAAACCTGAAGAAGAACAGGTAGACGACACTGCGGCGCCCTCTATCAGTATTTTAAAACATCGTCATTTGGTGTTAGGCGCTGTTGGCATATTTATGTATGTTGGCGCGGAAGTGTCCATTGGTAGCTTATTGGTTAACTTCTTTGGTTTAAAAAATATCGCCAACTTGCCTGAAGCCACAGCAGCCCATTACGTAGCTTACTACTGGGGTGGTGCAATGGTTGGTCGCTTTATTGGCGCCGTATTAATGCAACGTTTGTCTGCTGGCAAACTGCTTGCGATCAATGCCTGTGTCGCGATTTTGCTCTTGATCAGCACCATTATGAATGACGGTCACGTGGCTATGTGGTCTGTGTTAGTGATTGGTTTATTTAACTCAATCATGTTCCCAACCATCTTCAGTTTGGCCTTAAAAGACTTAGGCCCTCAAACAAGCCAAGGCTCGGGTTTACTTTGTCTTGCCATCGTGGGTGGTGCCATTTTGCCTGTGATTCAAGGTTCGCTTGCTGATCACATTGGTCTACAAGCCTCTTTCATCATGCCAGTGGTTTGTTACTTGTACATTGCCTACTATGGTTTGATTGGCTCAAAGCCAGTTAAGAACTAAGCCTGTAGTAAGCCACTTCAATAAAAAATCCCCCAACACCAAAAGTGACGGGGGATTTTTTTATAAGCAAGACAGTTAAAACCTTACCAATTTACTAACAAGCGTCATCGTCCTATTAAGACAACCCTGCGGGATATAAACGTGACAGCAAGACAGGAACCACGGTTTCGACACGTAAAATCCGTTCTCCAATATGCACTGACTCCATTCCCGCTGCTAGCCATTTAGCTACCTCAAACTCGTTCCACCCGCCTTCTGGGCCAAGGGCTAATACACTCGGCTCATGAAGATTCACAGGACAAGCTTGAGCTTGATAAGGATGCGCTAACAACCCCCTCTTTCCTTCCAGAATCTTAGGCAATTGATCTTCAACAAAAGGACGGAAACGAGGCACCAACTGACACTTAGGCATCATGGTATCCTTTGCTTGCTCCAACCCTTCTAAGAGTACCGGGTCAATCACATCAGGCTGCACAACAGGGCTTTGCCAATAACTCTTTTCCACTTTCGCCGAGTGAATTAGGTAGATTTCTTTCACGCCCATCGCACTCATGTTTTGCAATGTCCGCTTTAACATATTCGGGCGAGGCAACGCCATCACAACCACTATAGGCAAGGGCGCTGGCGGCTCCAAGGTAAGCGAGAGAGAATGTATGGTCCCTGTACCATTAACACGATCGCCCTTTGGCTCTTTATCTGGCGCTTGATATACCCCTTCACCAATCTTGCCATTCAACACCCCCACACGGAGCATATCCCCCGACGAAGCTTTGATGACGCGACTAATGTGCAGCTGTTGGCGATCGGATAGCGCATACACGCCCTCCCCCAGAGATTGCTTAGGGTCTAAAACAATGAGGTTCATAGGTTGATTTACTTATTGGAAATGAAAAGAGCCCGCGTCAACCAACGGGCTCTCTAACGGTTAGATATTGTTAGAAACAAACGCTTGAACATCACTCAAGCTATTGTCGAGCACCGTATAAGACTCTTCACGCTCGAACAAATCTTTCATGTGCTCAGGCAACACAGGCGTTTGACAACCCGCTTTCTCTACCGCTTCTGGAAACTTCACAGGGTGAGCCGTTGCTAAGGTAATCATTGGGACCGATGCATCTTTGCGACACTGACGGGCTGCTTCAAGGCCAATCGCCGTATGAGGGTCAAGCAGATACTGTGTATCAGCAAAGACTTTCGCGATCACGTCACAAGTCTTCTCATCATCGACTTTGTAACTATCAAAGTGCTCTTTCACATAAGACCAAGCTTGATCATTCAGCGATACATCGCCTTTATTAAAGCGCGACATTAAATCATCAATCGCAGCACCATCACGGCCATGGGCATCAAATAACAAGCGCTCAAAATTACTGGACACCATAATGTCCATACTAGGCGATAGGGTCACGTTCAGTGACTGACGACTCATATCGTTTTGCGCAATAACACGATGAAGAATATCGTTTTGGTTTGTCGCAACCACCAATTGATCAATCGGCAAGCCCATTTTCTTCGCCAAATAGCCCGCAAAAATATCCCCGAAATTTCCGGTTGGTACAGAGAAAGACACTTTGCGATGTGGGGCTCCAACGGACAAAGCGGACGAAAAGTAGTAAACGATCTGCGCCATAATGCGCGCCCAGTTGATCGAGTTAACCGCCCCTAATTTAGCGCCATTTAAGAAGGACTGATCCGCAAAGCTGGCCTTCACCATACCTTGGCAGTCGTCAAAATTGCCTTTTACCGCGATATTGAAAACATTATCGTCAATGACTGTGGTCATCTGGCGACGTTGCACTTCTGATACACGTTGATATGGATGCAAAATAAAAATATTTAAGTGATCAGAATGACGACAACCTTCAATGGCAGCAGACCCAGTATCACCCGAGGTTGCGCCCATAATGACTAATTTTTCATTACGTTCAGATAAAACGTAATCCATCAAACGACCAAGTAATTGCAGTGCAAAATCTTTAAAAGCGAGGGTTGGGCCACGGAATAACTCGAGAACCCATTCGTTGTTGTCCGTTTGCACCATAGGAGCGATGGCATGATGGTTAAAGTTCTCATAAGCATCGTGAATCATGGACTTAAACGCATCCGCTGGGATATCGCCCTCCACAAACGGCCACATAACGTTAAACGCTAGTTCTTGGTAACTCAGGTTCGCCCAAGAGGCAATCTCTTCCTTACTATATTGAGGCAAGGTTTCTGGTACGTATAAACCCCCATCGTTCGCCAATCCAGCCAACAGCACGTCACTAAAAGACAGGGCAGGCGCTTTACCACGAGTAGAAATGTATTTCATATCTTGTTCTCTCTTATGCCAAGTTTTCAACACGAATGCGCTGTACAGTTCCTGCGACATCCGGTAAAGCTTCGATGGAAGCAATCGCGGCATTCATATTTCGTTCTTTCACATCATGCGTCATGATCACCAGAGGCACCAGTTCACTGCCTTCACGCTCGCGCTGGATAATGGATTCGATACTAATCTCATTCGATGACAAGATTTGGGTAATGGTTGCCAATACCCCGGCACGATCTTTAATGGTCATATTCAAGAAGAAGCCACACTCAATTTCTTCTACTGACAAAACGTCCGTATCAGACAACGCATCGGCTTGGAAAGCCAAATGTGGCACACGGTTATGGGGATCCGACGTTAACGTACGGGCAACATCGATGACATCGGCCACCACAGAGGATCCGGTAGGTAATCCGCCCGCTCCCGCACCATAGGTCAGTGTTGGACCAACCGCATCCCCTTTGACCATGACGGCATTCATCACGCCATTAACATTGGCCAACAAATGTTTATGGGAAATCAGCGTAGGATGAACTCGCAATTCAATACCTGTTTTGGAGCGACGCGCAATACCTAGGTGTTTTACGGCATAGCCTAAATCATCAGCAAAGGCCACATCTTCCGCCGTAATGCGACTGATACCTTCGGTGTAGGTTTTCTCAAACTGCAGCGGTATGCCAAAGGCGATGGACGCCAGAATCGTCAACTTGTGTGCGGCATCAATGCCTTCAATGTCAAAAGTCGGATCGGCTTCGGCATACCCTAATGCTTGGGCTTCAGCCAACACGTCATCAAAATCACGACCTTTTTCACTCATTTCAGACAGAATGAAGTTACCAGTACCATTGATGATGCCTGCCAACCATTCAATACGGTTCGCCGACAAGCCTTCGCGCAAAGATTTAATAATGGGAATACCGCCAGCGACGGCCGCTTCAAAGGCAATCATAACGCCTTTTTCGCGAGCTCGGGCAAACAGCTCATTGCCATGCTCCGCAATCAAAGCCTTGTTCGCCGTCACAACGTGTTTACCGTTCTCAATCGCCGTTAATACCAGCTCTTTCGCCACGGATGTGCCACCGATCAACTCCAGCACAATATCAATATCTGGGTTGTTGGCAACATCAAAAATATCACGAGTCACCTTAATTCCCGTGGTATCACAAGCATCATTATCACGCCGGGTACCCACTTGCTCGATCACAATACTGCGGCCAACACGCCTGGTAATCTCTTCGGCATTCCTGCGAAGAATATTAAAACTGCCAGACCCTACTGTTCCCAGCCCACAAATCCCGACTTTTACCGGTTCCAAAACTACACCCCACAGAGACAGTTTGTTTTTTATAAGACTCGTTCAAAAATTGCCATTTAAGATCATTATACCGCCACCATCCAGCAAACCCAACGCTGAAACAACTGAAGACACTGCATGTTTGGTGGAATATTTTGCAATAACACTATAACCCAAGTTCTTTTGCTAATACGTTCGCGGGCAAATAACCAGGCACAAATTTACCATTACTCAAAATCATCGTTGGTGTACCACGAACCCCAACGTCATTACCTAAATTGTAATCAGAAGCAACGGGGTTAGCACAGGTATTTTCAGGGATATCCTCCCCCTCTGTCGCTTTCGTGAACCATTCCTGAGGGTTATCAGAACACCATACACTGACCATTTTTTTGTAAGCAGGAGAGCCGATCCCGGCTCGCGGATAGGCAAGGTAGCGAACAGTAATCCCCATTTTATTTAATTCCGGCACCTCTTTGTGCAGCATACGGCAGTAAGCACAATCCACATCCGTAAAAACGGTTATATGAGCTTTTTCATTTTTTGCTTTAAACACAATCATTTTGGAAACCGGTAACGACTCAATTTTAGCCAGTTTCTCTTGCTGAGTTTCATTCTCGATTTGCGAGCCGTCAATTTTATACATATCTCCAACAATGAAATATTTTCCATCAGGACTCATATGCAACGTTGGACCATCTTTTAGTTCAACGGTATAGAGATTTATCCCCTTATGAAACGCCATACTATCAATCGAATATTGCGGTAAAGCGCGTTTAATCGCCGCTTTGACTTCATCCGCCCCCGCTTGCGCGGCATTAGAAAAAAATACAAAAGAAAAAAGAGAAGCAAGAGTAACAAAGAACGATACTCTAGATAGAAGCGAACGAGGATTCATCATGAACACCTTAAATAATCAAAATACAAAGACTATTAGGCCACAATAGAGCATATTGGTTCCATAAAAAAAGGCGACTTTCGTCGCCTTTTTTTAATGCAGAAAAATTAACGTTTCGCCAATTTTTCTTTAATACGTGCTGATTTACCAGAACGCTCGCGTAGGTAGTAGATCTTAGCCTGACGCACGTCACCGCGACGTTTCACTTCGATGCTTTCAACCAATGGGCTGTAAACTTGGAAAGCACGCTCTACACCGATACCGCTAGAGATTTTACGAACGGTAAATGCAGAGTTAAGACCGCGGTTACGCTTAGCAATTACAACGCCTTCATAGGCCTGTAGACGCTCGCGTGAACCTTCTTTTACTTTAACTTGGACAACAACCGTGTCACCAGGGCCGAAGGCTGGGACATCTTTTGTCATCTGTTCAGCTTCAAGCTGCTGAATCAGTTTAGTTTTATTACTCATGGATGTGACTCCTAATGATATGGTTTCTTATCAGCATGAAGGTTCTTCTGTCTGATAAGCTCGCAATTCCTACTCTGCCGAGGTTGAATCTTCAGTTTCGCGAATAAACTCTTCTAACAACTTTTGCTGTTCCTTGTCCAACTCAAGGTCTTGCAAAAGGTCTGGCCGGCGTTGCCAAGTTCTTCCGAGCTTTTGCTTTAATCGCCAGCGTCTGATCTCCTCGTGGTTGCCACTAAGTAGTACAGAAGGGACAGGTTGACCATCCAAAACTTCTGGGCGAGTGTAATGCGGACAGTCCAACAACCCATCAGCAAACGAATCTTCGTCCGCCGAGGCCTGCTTTCCAAGCACTCCGGGTACCATACGAAATACAGCATCCATGAGCACCATTGCCGGCAATTCACCGCCACTTAGGACAAAGTCGCCAATCGACCATTCTTCATCAATCTCAGATTGAATCAAACGCTCATCAACGCCTTCATAACGGCCTGCTACCAGAATAAATTCTGCTTGTTTAGCAAGCTGTTGCACGCCTTCTTGCGTTAGCGTACGCCCTTGAGGGGACAGATAAATAACTTTTGCGTTGGGTACCAATAATTTAGCACTTGCAATCGCATCTTTGAGAGGCTGAACTTTCATCAGCATCCCTGGACCACCACCATAAGGCCGATCATCTACTGTTTTATGTCTGTCATGGGTAAAGTCTCGGGGATTTATAAAATCCATCTCGACTAAACCAGACTTAATGGCTCTGCCCGTCACACCATATTGGGTAATGGCTTGAAACATTTCCGGAAAAAGCGATATCACGCTAACCTTCACGTAGCGACCTCAGTTTGTCAGTTAAAATTCCGGATCCCAATCGACCACCATTTCCTGCTGTTCTAGATTAATCTCTAAAACATAAGTACCTGGTGCATAAGGAATCAGGCGTTCTTCACGATCAAAACTGCCTTCACACGCACGGATAACAAGAACATCGTTTGCACCGGTTTCCATCAGTTGAGAAACCTTCCCTAAGAGGACACCCTCTTTGGTTGTAACCCTAAGACCTTCCAGCTGACTCCAGTAATAATCACCTTCCTCTAATGCTGGGAGCTCTTTGGCATCAATGTAGATGTCTAACCCACAGAGTTCTTTTACTTGATCTCTGTCGCTATAACCTTTTACCGATGCCACCAAGCCGCGACCTTGCAGACGCCCTTGGTTTAGTTCAACGGTCTTCCACCCACTAGGAGTTTTCAACCACCAATGCTTGTAATCGAAAATTCCTCGCATTGGGTCAGTGTGTGAATATAACTTCACCCACCCTTTAACACCATAAACTGATGTAATGCGTCCAACCACAAGGGCTTGCTCAGGAGCGGCCGCTTGCTTTAATTGAGACATAGCACTACCTCAGTATTAAGCGTTTTTGCCAGCTTCTTTAACAAGCTGAGCAGCACGGTCAGAAAGTTGAGCGCCTTGGCTAACCCAATGGTTTACGCGATCTAGATCGATGCGTAGACGTTCTTCTTGACCACGAGCGATAGGGTTAAAGAAACCCAAACGTTCGATATAACGACCATCACGAGCACGACGGCTATCAGCCACGTTCAAATGATAGAATGGGCGCTTTTTAGAGCCACCACGAGAAAGACGAATAGTTACCATATGATTGGTTCCTTATTGCTTAACGAAACACCCCTTGCCGAGTCGATTTTTGACTCATACTACAAGAAGGCGGCATATTCTAGTCGATTAACCAGAAAAACAAAAGGGCGAATTGCTCGCCCAGACAGTAAAAACGGCAGTTTTTTAACTGCCGTTAATAAAAACAAGAAGATACATTAAAAATTTAGGGAACATATCTAAAATTTAGGGAAATTTCCGCCGCCAGGCATCATTCCACCCAAGCCACGCATCATTTTCTTCATACCACCTTTTGCGGACATCTTCTTCATCATCTTTTGCATTTGCTTATGCTGTTTTAAAAGACGATTTAAATCTTGGATCTGCAATCCCGCACCCGTTGAGATACGTTTTTTACGGGAGCCATTAATAACATCCGGATTACGACGTTCTCCAGGGGTCATGGAGTTAATCAAAGCTTCCATTTGAACGAACATTTTATCGTTCACTTTGTCTTGAATATTACCAAGCTGCCCCATACCTGGGAGCTTATCCAACATGGAGCTCATGCCCCCCATATTTTTCATTTGCTGAAGCTGCTCTTTAAAGTCTTCTAAATCAAAGCCTTTACCTTTTTTCAGTTTCCCAGCAAGCTTTTCTGCTTTTTCTTTATCAATCTTTTGCTCTGCTTCCTCTATTAAGGAAAGCATATCGCCCATCCCCAGAATACGGGATGCCAAACGATCAGGGTGGAAAGGTTCTAACGCGCTCGTTTTCTCCCCTACACCTAAGAATTTAATGGGTTTACCAGTAATATGGCGAACCGACAACGCTGCACCACCACGGGCATCACCGTCGGTCTTGGTTAAAATCACCCCTGTCAGGGGTAACACATCCCCAAACGCCTTCGCGGTATTTGCCGCATCCTGCCCCGTCATGGCATCGACAACAAAAAGCGTCTCAATTGGATTAATGGCATCGTGTAACGCTTTAATCTCCGCCATCATATCGTCATCAATAGCCAAACGACCTGCAGTATCGACAATCAATACATCTTTATGGGCTTTTTTGGCGTAATCGATGGCATTGTTCGCAATATCAATCGGTTTTTGTGTCAAATCACTGGGAATAAAATCCGCCCCAACCTCACTGGCAAGGGTTTCAAGCTGTTTGATTGCAGCAGGGCGATAAACGTCAGCACTGACCACTGATACCGATTTTTTGTGACGCTCCTTTAGATACTTAGCCAATTTTGCAACCGAGGTGGTTTTACCCGCCCCTTGCAAACCTGCCATCAAGATCACTGCAGGACGGGCAGCTCGGAGATTCAGTTCGTCATTGGCTTGGCCCATGACGTTTTCCAACTCTTGCTTAACAATCTTAAGAAAGACTTGGCCTGGACTTAAACTTTTTGTGACTTCGGTACCCACGGCGCGCTCTTTGACCGCCGCAATAAAATCTTTAACAACAGGCAGAGCAACATCGGCTTCAAGAAGCGCCATACGCACTTCACGCAGTACGTCTTTGATATTGTCTTCTGTTAATTTGGCACGACCTCGAATACGATCAAGCGAGGAGGTTAAGCGATTCGATAAATTGTCGAACATGTTGCCCTCAAAATTTGCTCTATTATGGAAAAAACCTTCATTCACGGTTTAACCAAGGTGAAATTCACCCTATTATAACGGATAAATGATTGTCACCCTATACCTTTACTAATGGATCTATCAGTTTCATGACTCAATTATCGCTTTGGCTTGCCTGTATTGCATGTTTTACCTCTGGCATCACCTACTACTTTTGCCCTAAAGCGCGCCCTACACAGCTTATTGGTGCACTTGCCATCGCGCTACATGCCTATGCGTTATCCCTCACACTGCTTGATAGAAATGGTTTTACTTTTTTAACCATCGGATTGTTAATTGCCGTGATTGGCAATGCGCTATTGTGGTTTAGTAGCCGAGATAAAGATTTATCTCTTCTTATGGCAATTTCGTTTCCGCTGACGGCCATTATTATTGCCTTGAATGCGATTCAGCCTTGGAACCTACATGAATTGCATAGTAATTCTTGGGGCACCAGCATCCATATATTAATTGCGTGTGTCGCCTACAGTTTATTTACCGCCGCCTGTGGTGTGGGAATTTTATTATCCATCCAAGAATACCAACTCAAAAATCATAAGTTAAAACAACTTCTTAGAGTACCGCCACTGCAGGTGCTGGAACGCTTAATGTTTGAATTCATCTGGGCGGCTTTTATTTTCTTAACGGCAGCCATCGCTACCGGTTTCTACTTCATTGAGGATATTTTTGCCCAGCATATGGTTCACAAAACCTTCTTCACCATCGCTTCTTGGTTTGTCTTTGCAGGATTGCTGATTGGCAGACGTTATGCTGGATGGCGCGGCCAGTTGGCCGTCAAGCTCACACTCAGTGGCTTTTTCTTGCTTATGTTAGGCTATTTTGGCAGTCAAATTGCGTTACAAATTATTATGCATTAACGTCTAATACCATAAAGTCATTTGACAGCAACTTTTTAAGCACTAATAATCCCTTTTATCTTAACAATTGAGGCAGTCCCTTCTTGAACGATGTTCCCTTAAGTATTCTCGGTGGCATACTTTTTAGTCTAATCTTAATTTCCGCCTTTTTCTCTAGCTCAGAAACAGGCATGCTGACCTTGAACAAGTACCGTCTGAAGCATCTGGTGAAAAACAAAAACCGCACGGCAATGCGAGTCAGCAAATTACTCGAGCGCCCAGATCGCCTACTTGGCCTTATTCTGATCGGCAATAACTTTGTTAATATTTTAGCGTCTGCGATCGCAACCATTATTGCTGTGCGCATTTGGGGCGATGCTGGTGTCGCCATTGCCACAGCCGCGCTCACATTGATTGTCCTTATCTTCGCCGAAGTGACCCCCAAAACCATGGCGGCACTTCACCCCGAAAAAGTTGCTTTTGCTGCATCCTGGCTGCTGTCGATACTGCTGAAAGTGTTTTACCCTATTGTCGTTTTTGTTAACAGCCTATCTAACGGCTTATTACGGATTTTTGGTGTACATACCATCCAGAATGACCAAAACAAGTTAGACTCTGAAGAGCTTCGCACAGTAGTTAACGAAGCAAGCGGTTTGATTCCAGCCGCTCACCAAGAAATGCTGTTGTCGATTTTAGACCTTGAAAAAGTCTCCGTAGAAGACATCATGATTCCTCGCAATGACGTGGTAGGCATTGACATTGAAGACAGCATTGAAGAAATCATTGAGCAAGTCTGTAACAGCCGCCATACCCGCATGCCTGTTTATAATGGCGAGCTTAATAAAGTCATCGGTATTCTTCATTCCCGTCGTGCAGCTACTTTCCTACAAGACCCAAATCCGTCGAAAGCGGCGTTATTAAAAGCCACCGTTGAGCCCTACTTTATTCCAGAGAGCACTTCTCTTAATACAGTCTTATTGAACTTTCAAAAAGATCACCAACAAATGGGTATCGTGGTGGACGAATACGGTGATGTTCAAGGTATCGCCGCATTAGAAGATGTGTTAGAAGAAATTGTCGGGGAATTCACCCCTCCTACACAAGACGAAGAAGAAGAGATCCAACCTCTTGAAGACGGCTCCTTTAGAATTGAGGGCTCGACACACATTCGAGACATCAATAAAACCCTAGAATGGCATTTACCGACCGATGGTCCAAAAACACTGAATGGCCTGATTATTGAGACCCTAGAATTTATTCCTGAACACCCTATTAGTTTATGGGTAGGTCACTACCAGATTGAAATTCAAGAAATAGAAGATAAGGTTGTTAAATTCGCCAAGCTCAAGCTCAAACGCTAAGCTCAAGTGAAAACGTTAAGGATGTACCCATGAGATTTTGTCCAAACTGCGGTCATGCCGTGAATATGACGATACCAGAAGGCGATAATCGAGAACGCGCCGTATGTCCTCAGTGTGACTTTATCGACTATGATAACCCAAGACTTATCACAGGTACTCTCCCCCTCTATAAGGGCAAAGTACTCTTGTGCAAACGCAATATAGAACCTCGTTTTGGCTACTGGACGTTACCCGCAGGCTTTATGGAAAACCAGGAAACCACAAGAGAAGGCGCTCTGCGCGAAACACTTGAAGAGAGCGGCTCCAATGCGACCTGCAAGCAAGCATTTAGCATGATTAGCATTCCGCACATTAACCAAATTCATTTGTTTTACCTTGCAGAACTTGAACAAGACGACTTTCATGCCACAGAAGAAAGCTCGGAAGTCGCCTTATTTGATCTAGATAACATCCCATGGGATGAATTAGCCTTTAGCAGCGTCAGCAAAACACTCAATTTCTTTATTGAAGACCATAAAAAAGGCCATTATGGTTTTCATGAAGATACCATTCTATTTAACGTTGTATCGGAATAATATGATAAGCCACTTCCTCATAAGGGTGTGAGGACAGCAAGGCATTAATTGCGCTCTGCTTGACATCTTCTTGCAGCAGCATTTCAACACGATACTCACAGATGTGTGAAATCTCATTCACTTTCCCAGAGTGCGGGTCTGCCCCCTCAAGAGGTCGAAACTGCCCCTCTCCTTTAATCTGCCAGCAATAATGATCATAGTTCCCTAATGACCCAGCCCCCACAGAAAACAACGCCTGTTTTACTTTATCTAAATCTGTTTCTGGCACATAAAATATGAGTGAATACATAAAACTCTCCTTAGTTATTAACAAATTATTATTAAAGGTAAAGCCATTTTCAACGCACCACTACCATAGACTAACTTGCTCTTGACTCTGAGGCAAAGACAATTTCTCTTGATACTCAGGGCGTAGATCTCGCACCTTTTCATCCAATTGAGCCGCCAATGTGGGCGCGGCAATATTATCCGAGGAATGCACAAATACGCTCGGCGTCAGCCCTTCAGACAACCATTGCGACAGTTTCATCGCCCATTGATCCAGCCAAGCGTCATTAAGAGGTAAATCTGGATGACCAATAAAACGCACCACAGGATGCCCCGAAGTCGCAATAGGGTGACAGGGCACACGAGGCTTTTTCTTTTGCGCATCCACCAAGCTGTCACAATAGGCATCCGTAGAAAACACCGGACGTGAATCCATAATAACCCGATTCACACCACGCTCAGACAGTGCGGATAAGAAATAACGCTCTGTATTACCTTTATCAAAATACGCCAAATGACGCACCTCCACCGATAACGGTGCCGACAGCGACCACAAATCACATAAAGCTAGAATCGTCTCCAGCGCACGCTCATCGCACACAGCAGGGAACTGCAGCATTGTTGGCCCAAGCTTACTCAACAAAGGCTCCAACGACCCCATAAATTCCAGCCAATCCCGTTGCACCTCTTGCCAAGGTCGCTCTATTAAACGATGAGTGACCGTCTGCGGCGCTTTAAAACTAAACTTAAACCCATCATTGACCGACTCATACCAACGCATCAACTGAACATCATCCACCTTAGTGTAAAAAGTACTGCCCACCTCAACAGTAGAAAACACCTGTGAATAACGGCCTATTCGCTCTCCCGTTGCCAAAGAGGCCGGATACAACCAGTTCACCCAAGCAGGGTGTTGCCACTGAGCCATGCCATAATAAATCTTCATTGAGGACATAAGTCTTATTATTCCACTCTACTTCTTTTCATCAGTATATGGCGAAACACCCCCTTAAAAAACCAAACGGGGTAATTTATCGGAGATACAAACATCGAATCATGCTATTTGGCCACCTTCCTACCAAAAACTGATTTGGAGAAAAAGTAATCATCTAAGCCAATCACACTAAAAAGGCTACGGGGATTAAGAATGCCAGTAGGCTGAGGTTAGAACCCCCTTTGTGGAGTAACCTTTATCTGACGAGGCGAATAAAGCTTATCTTTTCTGCAAGCTTTTAGGACTATAACATATTTATAGCAAGATAATGAATATCAATTGACTCAGTGCTGATTGATCTTTATTTAAAAAAATCATAGAGCATTGACGAACCAGCAAACAACATCATGGCATCAATTAAGCGATTAAAGGTATTCTCATTCATCTTCAATACAAATTGCTTACCGATATAAGTCCCTGCAACAAGCGTGCTGCCCACTAGCAGACCACTTATAAATACAGGCCAAGGTAAAGCACCAATCGCCCCAAAAGTAAACGCCTTAGCCAAATAGATAGTGAAAGATGCCGCCGCTTCCGTTGATAAAAGCCCTCCTCTAATAAGGCCATATCCGGCGAAAATCGGTATCGTTATTGGCCCTGTGGAGAATACGACACCAGTAAGATAACCAACGACACCTCCCGCAAGACTCAACTGCACATCATTAAGTTTAAGAGCCCGTGATTGGGCCCAATAGCGCAATGGAATCAGTAAGAAAAAAAACAGTCCGATACAGATATCAGAAAGGGATACAGGCATGACCCACAATGTGTTTGCCCCCAGCGCAGCAGCAGGAATCCCAGGAACCGCATACAATAAAAATGCTCGTAGATTAATATCTCGACGCCATAGGACTACACGAGAGATATTTCCCATTATTGAGGCAAGGGCCATGATCGGAATGGCCAACTTAGTACCAAATGTATATGCAAGAACAGGTAATAACATAATGGAGGCTCCCGTTCCCACAACACCACTTATTACACCCGCCAACACACCAATAATGACAATAACCAGATACATCACGTCAACACTTCCCTTTTGTCAAATAAGCCTTTAAGAATGATTATCCCCCACCTCAGACATTGCCTTTTAAGACTCAGCAAACCAACTTGTACCTTGAAGAGATATAAGTAACCCGGCAGAATATTACTTATGTCACTCAATATGTGTATGTGTTTTGATAGGCAACCGCCTTTTATATAATCAAAACAGTTTCAAAAAGATTAAAGCTCATCAGTTTTTAATAAAAAAGAAATATGCAGGAGAAAAATCATCAAAGGAGTTTTAGGATATTGATCTAGGATTGATATGATAAAAGATCGTTTAAGAACATGATGAAGATCAGTTTTGTGGTTGGACAAATCTAGAAAATCAGCATCAATTGAAATATTAAGAGTCTAGAGGTAACACCGAAGAAACCGTACTCCAGTGTTACCTACTATCTAGTCCTTTTTCTCTAACGCTTTCATGGCTTGAGAAAAGCCCATCCAAGAGACTGGAATGCCAATCTCTTGCCTATCGGCGCTAATAAAACGAAGCTGTCCTGTGTTCCCTGCACTCATCTGCTTACGCATGTTGTTGTCCAATGTTGTCACAGCCACACACCCTCCTGGTAGACAGCGAGTAAGAGCAAGGTCGAACCCCGCCTTTTCTTTACCATTGGCTTTACCATCTATCGACACATGAACACGACCAGGAATAGACACATTAGTCGGCAGCACCGTCGTCACCCGGTACGCTTTTTTGCCAGGTAATATTTTAGGACGAGACAATTCGTGGGAATACCTCAGACCCTAACCCACCATCAAAGACGATAAAACCGCCGATAAGCGTATGTTTTCCTCAGCTTCAACGCCCCAACAACAACAATCAAACCAAAGGGCAAGCAGCCAAAGCCCCCAACTATCATAAAGTAAATGCCCAGTGATTTTTTTTTCGTATACTGCAAAATCGCACCAATAAATGCCACCCCAAATAGAAAAGCCATAATCCATGCAACAACATCAGATATCATATTATATGGTGCCAATGAAGCTAAAAAAACATTCCCTGTAATCACAAAATTTATAAATAAACCAATCCAAATGATCCACATAATTTACTCGCCAAAACAGCTGAACGATACAAAAAATTCATTTTGCAATTTTACTCAAAATAACGTATCTCATTAGATTTTTGTATGGCAGTTGACCTATCGATCAGGGTAAAAGTGTGAATACCTTATTAGCATCCCTGCCGCTTAATTTTTAATCTAAATAGATACTTTATGATAAAAATTACAGCTCAATTCTTAATACACCTACGGTGTATCAGTTAAAAACACATTTTTCCGTCTATTTTATGAGCAATAACATCAAACTTAACTGTTTAAAATCGCTCACTCTATCAACCTCTGGGGAAAGCTTCGCCCTGTGCTTCCTATTAGTCTTTTTTCTCTAACGCTTTCATGGCTTGAGAAAAGCCCATCCAAGAGACTGGAATGCCAATCTTTTGCCCATCGGCGCTAATAAAACGAAGCTGTCCTGTCTTCCCTGCACCCATCTGCTTACGCATGTTGTTGTCCAATGTTGTCACAGCCACACACCCTCCTGGTAGACAGCGAGTAAGAGCAAGGTCGAACCCCGCCTTTTCTTTACCATTGGCTTTACCATCTATCGACACATGAACACGACCAGGAATAGACACATTGGTCGGCAGCACCGTCGTCACCCGGTACGCTTTTTGGCCAGGCAAACGCCCAATGGCCATCTCCATCACCGGACGAGGCTGACCTTGCACCTGGGCCGATTGCACGATTTCACAGCTATCCTTATCCTCACCAGCCTTATTGTTCTTACCCTGTACAGACGAAGACAGTCGCACACAGTGCAATACCCAATTTCCATAGGTGGCGGTCGTATCAGCTGGCTCAGTTGATACTGGCGTAGGGGTGGCGGATGTTGCTGCCAATACAAGCGGCGAGGCAACGATCAAAGTTGCGGTACACACTGCCAGCACCGTATGAAACACACTAAAACGAACGTTTATCATCACTCTATTTTCACTCTCTAACGGGTTAAAAGATTTCGCCCTACTGCCATCACGGCAGTGGGCGATTGCTTTGCATAAAGGCATCAGAACTGAGCCAACCAGCGTAGGTTGAAGCGATTTTCCGATGGGCCATGGTTTTGATGCCCATGGGCGTATTCCATCGTTAAGGTTGTACCATTTGCAGAGCCTATTTGAGACACCCCAAAGCGCAGGCCTACCCCAAACGCGTTGGCATAGGTGGTGGAATGCTCCACGGCCGTCGCGTGTTCCAACGAGGTCACCCCCGTCGCGCCAAAAACATAAGGGGCCACAGCCGTGCCAAACCTTGAATGAGACAGAATGCTTGGCAGGATAAGCGGTAAGGCCAATTCGCTGCGCACCATGGCCCCCGAATCCCCCATTAATGCCCCACCCTCAAAAGCGGATAGCCCGTCAAAACCACCCAAGCCAAATTCCTCAGAGGAAGCCATCACATTGCCAAAAGAGGTTTGCACTTTGCCAAACACAGACCATTGTATTTGGTTATGGGCAAAGCTTTGCGAATAGCGGCTGTTGATTTCCAGCTTAGTGAAGTCCGGCATCGCACCACTGCGAGACATGGGCAATGCCGTTGTCCCATGGCGGGCGCCTAAACCGTCTAATCCAAAAGACGCCGTGGCGCTACCCGAGAGAAAACCACCCCAGGGAGTGTACAGGTTGGCATTTTGGGTCACACGCAGCACACGAAGTTTGTCTTTGCTCCAATTCGTGCGACTTCCGCCTGTGTCTAATTTTTGTGTTTCGTTTTCGATACCAAAACCAATCTCTGAGCTGGTGTTCAGATTACGACTGCGGATCCAGCTATACCCCACCTTGGTGGAAAAACGTTGATAGTGATCAAGCACGGTATAACCAAGATCAGAGGTGGGATGAGTCCGACTGTCCACCCCTTCCACGTTCAGCCACAACCCATTGATGGACAGGGGCAAGGTAAAACCCGCCACCATCTGGCGGTTACGTGGGTCGCTGGTGAACACACTGTTTGTGCTCCCTGGATACCCCCCTAATTGCAAATACTCTACGTCACCAAGCCCCAGAGTATTGTTAAAGTTGGCACCGATACTGGCACTGTAATGTCCCAGTCCCTTACCAAGACTGTTATCAAACGACGCACTGAGTGCCACGGGCTGGTAACGTCCATCCACCACGATCACCGTGGAGCCTAGCGCCTTACCCGCTTTCAGCGTGGATTTCAGCAGCACTCCTGGGACATCGCCCGCCAGCAACAAACGCCGTTCCAGTTCGTCCTTGGTGAGAGCATGATTGCCTACCAGAGGCTGCAACACCGCTTCAATACGACGACGTGTGGCCCCCTGAAAGGCGGAAGCATCAACGCTTTCCACATAGCCCAGGGTCACAATCAATTTTAGCGGCATGCCGCTTTTAAGCGTCTGCGGTGGCAAGGTAACGCGAGCCAGTAGATAGCCCGCTCGCACGTAGGCGGTTTCTAACGCTCGGGCCGCCGCAAACAGTTCCGCTCCGCTCACTCGTTTGTCTTTGATAGTCGCCGCTATTTTGGCCGTCGCCGCTTGCAGCGCGGGCAATTGCCCCTTGACCACCAACCCTGAGGGGGTAACGTACAGCTTATCCGCCCCTGCTGGGGCCGTGAGGCCAGACGTTGCGGGCAAATTCAGGCTGCCTTGTGCCGGGCGGGTCACCGGCGGGGCATAGCTTGGCTGCGTTACTTGGCTGGCCGTCTCAGCAAAAACCGTAGTAGGAACCACCAAGGCCAATCCTGCCATAATCAGTGCCGAAAGCGTGGGAGTCAGTTTATTCGATACCATCATAAATCCATCTCAATCTTTAGTTAGCGCTGCAAGAAATTGCATTATCACTGCCCGAAAAACACACCGCACCCGACAAATGAACGTTTTGTGTGCTCATAACAACCCCTTGTCCATTGGTATTCGCACCTGTAGAGGAAGCCCCATTAGGATAATCAGTCACCGACTGACGCCCCACGCTGGGAAGCCAATAACCAACGGGAACAGAAATGGGCTGATTGACACTCAGACTTGCATCAGGCCGGATGTTTGAAGTGATATTAGGTTGAGTGTTTGGTACAGCGTTCACGGTCAACTGACCGGGCACATAAGTGATGGCATAATTACCCGACGTCAGACCCGACACGTCGATGGTATAATTGCCCACATTGATAGCCCCTTGCGAGCTACCACCATAGACCAGTTTCCCACCCAGTGCCGAACGAGTTTCATTGTTCACAAAGCCTTTATAGGTCACGCCATTGCCGCCGCTATAGGCCAAACCGTCGTAAGTCTTAGTCGCATTGTTGGCTGTGACCGTGAGGTCGGCTGGATTCACCTCAAATTTCCCGGTGACATAGTGCACGGTGTAATTGCCTTTCGCAGCACTAGTCAACGTCCCGCCGCTGGCCGTGGTCGTGTAATCCGTGCCAACGTTCGATGTCCGGGTAGCATCGGTCGCCACCGTCACACCCGACAACAGGCTATTGTCCTGACTGTTCTTCCAACCCGAGACTTTATAGCCTAACGTCAGCACATTGTCGCCATACACCATATTGCCATTGTTAGCCGTGACCGTGAGGTCGGCCGGGGTCACTTCAAATGTCCCAGCCACATAGTGCACGGTGTAATTGCCTTTCGCAGCACCAGTCAACGTTCCGTCGCTGGCCGTGGTCGTGTAATTCGTGCCGACGTTCGATGTACCAGTTGCATTGGTCGCCACTGCCACACCCGACAACAGGCTATTGCCCTGACCGTTCTGCCAACCCGAGACCTGATAACTTAATGCCGGCACATTGTCGCCATACACCATATTGCCATTGTTAGCCGTGACCGTAAGTTCAGCTGGGGTCACATTTGTGAAGCTGACAAACCGGGTTGCCCCGCCCCCCATGAAAGTTCCGCTCACCCCACTCACATTGCCCGTATAGGTACCAACATTGCTGGTCGCGGAAGGGCTACCGGAGATAACAGGCGTGCCACTTACTGTGTTCCATACTCCCGCACCATAAGTGGTTATGGTTGGGGATGTCGCGCCATAGACCATGCTTCCTACATATCCGACAACACCGGAGACGCCATAAAGTTCGGGTCGATGACTCGCATCAGCCGGAGCCCATATGGTCCAATCAAACCCCGTAAAATTACTGGAATCCTTCATTTCCGCCGTGGTCAGACCTGTCACCGTCGCTGCCGATGAGTTCTCGTCGATGCCAATACCCTGGGGTTGACTTGCGTTATCGGTATCCCAATAGGAATGGTTGACCGTGCCGCCGTGGTAGTTCCCCCCCAGAAGGCCGCCAACGGCAGAGTCTCCGTTCACCTCCCCAGTTGCATAGGTGTTGCTGATAGAACCACCATTCCCCCCCACAAGGCCACCGACGTAGTCTTTAATTCCCGTCACCTTCCCTGTGGCATAAGCATTGTTGATAGTGCCAGCATTCACCCCCACAAGGCCACCAACGTAGTCATTAGCTCCCTGCACTGCACCAGCCGCATAGGCATTGCTGATGGTGCCTTGATTCCCCCCCACGAGGCCACCGACGTAGTAATTAGATCCCGTCACTGCCCCAGTCGCATAGGCATTGTTGATGGTGCCTACATTTCCCCCCACGAGGCCGCCGACGTAGTAATTAGTTCCCGTTCCCGTCACCACTCCAGTCACATAGACATTGCTAACAGTGCCAGCATTCCCCCCCACTAGGCCACCGACATACTGTTGACCTGATATGCTGCAGTCCTCAAGACCCACATTGCGGACTGCCCCATCTAATCCCACACCACCGAACAGACCAACACCACCCGTTGAAGGTCGATTAATAGTAAGGTTAGAAATGACATGGCTCTGACCATCAAAGGTGCCCATAAACATAATGGCAGAATTGTAATCCGAAGAGGCAGGAACTTCCCCCAAAGGAACAAAACCGCCACGGCCCCAGATGCTGGATGCGCTGTAGGTTTTGCTTGATGCATTGGTTACAGACGCATCGATATTGCGAGTCAGTTGATAAGTGCCGGAAAGATTAGTGTTGATTAATGCCAGTTGGTGTAGGTTGGAGACCGTGATAACTCCTTCTGCATTGGGGCTGGCCGCCTCCGAACGCAAAATAGGTCGCATATCCGCCGCTTGATACCAGGTACCACTATCAGTGAAATCCCAACCGGTATAGGTATAATTGCTACTATCACGCGCCTCGGTTGTGGTCAGACCTGTCACCGTCGTTGACGATGATTGTTTGTCGGTACCAATACCCTTGGATAGCCCAGTGGTATCGGTATCCCAATAGGATGAAGTGATGGTGCCATTGTTATACCCTGCGAGGCCACCGACACTTTCTCCGTCTCCGCTTGCCTTTATAACCCCCGTCGCATAGGCGTTGCTGATGGTGCCAAAGTTCACCCCCACGAGGCCACCGACGGGGCTATCATTTCCCCCGATTCCCTTCACTGCCCCGGTGGCATAGGCATTGCTGATAGTGCCATCATTCCTCCCCACAAGGCCACCAACGTTACTATAAGCTCCCGTTCCCGTCACCGACCCGGTCGCATAGGCATTGCTAATCGTGCCATCATTTCCCCCCACAAGACCACCAACACCATAGCTGCTCCCCGTCACCGCCCCGGTGGCATAGGCATTTTTGATGGTGCTGCCATCGTCGGCGAATCCTACGAGGCCACCAACACTAGATTGTCCTAATATACTCCCCCCCTCAAGGCCCACATTGCGGATTGTCCCACCTGAACCCATATCACCGAATAGGCCAACAAAACCCGTTGAAGGTCGATTAATGGTAAGGTCAGAGATCACATGACTCTGACCATCAAATGTGCCAGTGAATTCGTTAGAATAGTTACCCAACGGCACAAAACCGCCACTGCCCCAGATACCGGAAGCGTCAGCGGTGCTTTGGGTTGCACTGGCGTCAATATTACCTGTCAGGATATAGTTGCCGGAAAGATTGGCGTTGATTAATGCCAGTTGGTGTAGGTTGGAGACCGTGATAACCCCTTGTGGATTGGGGCTGGCCGCTTCCGAACGCAAAATAGGTCGCATATCCGCCGCTTGATACCAGGTATCCGTAAAGTCCCAGTTGGAATAGTTTGAGCTATGATTGGCACTATCACGCATTTGCGCTGTAGTCAGGCCAGTACCGCCCGCCGAACTGGTTTTGTCAGTGGTATCGGTATCCCAATAGGATGAGGTGATGGTAGTAGAACTGTTATAGTTGTACCCCACAAGACCACCGACATTGTCTCCGCTTGCCTTTATAAACCCCGTCGCATAGGTATTGCTGATGGTGCTAAAGTTCTGCCCCACGAGGCCACCGACGTTGCTATTTCCCGTCACTGCCCCGGTGGCATAGGCATTGCTGATGGTGCTAAAGTTCTCCCCCACGAGGCCACCGATGGAGGTACCATTTCCCTTCACCGCCCCGGTGGCATAGGCATTGCTGATGGTGCCATCATTCCTCCCCACAAGGCCACCAACGTTACTATAAGCTCCCGTTCCCGTCACCGCCCCCGTCGCATAGGCATTGCTAATCGTGCCATCATTCCTCCCCACAAGGCCACCAACACCATAGCTGCTCCCCGTCACCGCCCCGGTGGCATAGGCATTTTTGATGGTACTGCCATCTTCGGCGTATCCTACGAGGCTACCAACACTAGATTGTCCTGATATACTCCCCCCCTCAAGGCCAACATTGCGGATTGCCACACCTGAATCCACATTACCGAATAGGCCAACAAAATCCGTTGAAGGTCGATGAATGGTAAGGTTAGATATCACATGGCTTTGGCCATCAAAGGTGCCGGTGAATTGGGTCGTAAAATAATTACTCAACGGCACGAACCCTGCCCCATTGTTCCAACTCGATGTCGCGCTGGCATCGATGTCTTTGCTCAGGGCATAGGTGCCCGTAAGGTTGGTGTTAATGGCTTGGAGATTATCCAACGTATTGACCAACATATACGCGGTGGCCGTGGTATCCGAGCCCATATTGCCGGAATAATCTGTGGCGGCGGTGTAGCTGCTTGGGTTGTAATAAATGGCCACCCCACCTGGTGCCGTGGCGGTGATGCCTGAACCAAAGGTCACCGTTCCGGTGCCAGTGCCCGAATTATCCGAACGCAGCACGATTTTAGACCCAGCCCCGCCAGTAAGGGCCGCATTGACATGAATATTGTGATAGGCCGACAATTCCAGGGTCGAGCCGCTATTCCAGGTCACTTCGTTGGCCACTGTGATATCGCCAGCTTGCGAACCCGCAGAGCCAGCGCTGCCAGTGGTGATCGCGACATTGGCACTGTCCAGGGCGGTTTGTAAGGTACCTACATTAATCACACTGTCATCGCCGGTGGCGCTGGTACTAGAAGAATTTGAGGCCGTATCGCTGGAAATGGTGATGTTATAAGGGTCCAGTAACAGGGTACCAAACCCACCCGGGCCGCTTAAATCAGTAAAGCCGTTATAGGCCAGGGTCGCCTTGCCCGAGACTTCTGCATCGCCGCCCTTGCCCGCACCTGCGCCGCGGGCGCTGATTTGTCCGTCAAAGGTAGTCAAATCATTCGACCAGACCACCACCTGACCGCCATCACCGCTTTGGCTGGCATCAGCACGGATCACACTGCTTGCATCCACGGTCGTGGTCTTCGCCCGCTGGGTGTTGCCTTTGCCCTGGTAAGCACCGCCAATCTTAACCGAACCGCCACCGGTAGCACCGGACGCATCGATCGTCGCGCCGTTCAAGGCAATATGTTGACCGGTGACGCTAATTTGGCCGCCTTTTCCAGTATCAGACGTGGCCGTCACCTGACCCGAGACAGTGACGTTACCACCTTGTCCGCCACCAATGAGGATTTTACCATCGTGACCTGAGACACTATTGGCTTCGACAACACCGGATAAATTGACCACATGACGGGCCGCATTACGGGCGCTGGCCACTGAGATCAATACCGTCCCACCATTAGCGGAGAGGGTCCCCGAGTTATCGATCAGCGCGTCTTGACCGTTAGCATCCGTTTTGCTCGGCAGTGCTACCTGCAAAAAACCATCGCCAGACAAGTTCAGTGTGGCTTCCTCACCAGCCCCTACACCTATCCGACCCAAAGGGGCCGCAATCAACCCGCTGTTTTTCACCCGACCGCCAATCAGGGCGGCATAGCCCCCCCGACCCACGGTGATAATGCCCGCATTACTGACCCCCGCCGACGCGCCCGTGCCTTTGAAAAGAAAGTGCCCCTTCAAAAAGTCTTTATCAGCGATATTCAGTGTGGATGCCACAAAGCCGCCACCGACTTTGACTGACCCGGTTGAGGTAATGGCAATGCCATTGGGGTTGATCAGATAAACCTGACCGTTGGCATGAATTGAGCCGGCGATAGTCGATGTGGTGGCCCCTGTAACTCGGTTCAAAATCGCTGATCTGCTATCCGGCTGAATAAAATGGACGGATGCGCCTTTGCCAACCGAAAAACTTTGCCAATTTACAATGGCTTTATCCGAACGCTGGGTGACGGTGGTGGTGTTCCCCAAGGTCCCCATGGAAACCTGCCCTGCGGCAACCGACCCGCCAGTCGGTAAGGTCGCAGCCGCCAACACAGGCTGCACGGTCATAAAATAAATCAGGACACCAACGACACATCGTCTGGTTTGACCAGACAGTGTGACCACCTCGTATTTTTGAATACCCATTCACTTCTCCGCTGTATTGAGTTTTGTCTCTGGAATGTAGGCTTATTGGCACGACACTGAAGCCTATTAGCGCGCTAACCCAAGCGTTCGCCATCAGACGGCGGTTATGCAACTTGTTTATCTTTAGTCATTAGCGATGGCATCTTACTAAATAAAAAAAGGTTAAAGCTGACGAAAGCTGACAAAACGCAACTTTTTCTTACATGCTATTAACATACTCCTCTCCCCCTGTTACGATGTCATTAGTCAGAGCCAACGCAGAGTAAGGAAGCCAGTAACAAGGCAAGAAGAACAGAAAGTAAGAGAATAACGTGCTGTATAGACCACAAATTAAGAGAGTAAGACTCTGTTCAACAAGATGTTCCCCATTCCGTTGTTTATAGAAGTTATGCTTTGATACTCATTTTATTATGCTACTTAAGCTCTCCTTCAAAAGTTTATAGAAGACAGCGTTCCAACTTAGTTGCTAAGTATTAAGGAACGCTAATAGAACAAATAGCCGAATTGTGTAATACCAGGTTTAAACTGACAGGCAGCGCAGACAATCAGTAAGGGATAGCTTTAATTAGCTGAAACTAAATTGCTCAATCATATGGAAGTCTCTAGTCAATTAATGCATACGTTTTATCGATTCATTACCGTTCTTTTCGCTCTCATTATTTCTTGGAATGCCAATGCTCAGAGTATTCCTATTCAAGCGGGAATCAATACCGTACATCTAACGCAAAATATCCAATACCTTACCGATAAGACAGGGCAACTAACCCTTAAAGATATACTGAAAAAAGAAAGTGACTTTACATCGGTTGCCTTTCCCTTTGGCGCAGGATTTTCTAATAATGCATACTGGTTTCGCTTTACCTTACAGCGCGATCAAGGTGCCGCTAAAAATTGGCTATTAATCATTAATCCGACGTATTTGGACAGCGTTAAATTATATACGCCTTTGGGCCATCAAAATTACTCACAGAGCGAAGTGGGCGATTTACTGCCTACTGACCGACAAAATGATTCTGCAACGCTCTCATCATCAGAACCCAGATTTATGCAGTCCATAATGGTACCGTTTTCCCTTCCCATTACCCTAGCAAACACTCAGCTCCATACTTTTTATATCCGTCTACAAACAAACAGTTCCACTACTTTGCGGCTTACTTTACAAACACCAGCTGAGGCCGTATTTACAAGTACCAGTAAACAAATAATATCTGCTACGGCGATCGGTGGGTGGCTCATGCTTTGCTTGTATGCTTTTATCATGACTCGCCTGACCCAAAAAAAAGCCTATGCGTTAAGTTGCATTCCTCTCCTTGGCTGCATTACCCTTACGCTCGTTAAGAGCAGTATCGCGGCACAATATATTTTCCCTGATCACCCCATGTTGGTTCATTTACTTGGGCCAACCAGTGTCTGTGTAATGCTATCTGGGATTATTTTGTTTTTTATGTCCTTTTTCCAAACAAGCCAAAAATTCAAATACATACATTGGTTTTTGCAATTTAATTTGGGATTTAACCTAGTCTCTTTTATAAGCTTATTTATAGGAAAGTCATATCTTTTATTTGCCCCTTTCATGTATCAAATATCTTATATAACCTTCCCTGTATTATGTTTTATTATATGGAAGGGCGTAAAAAATGGTATTGCAGGAAGTCGATCGCTTTTTGTAGGTTATGTTGTTTTCTTCACGCTCAATATCTGCGCCATTTTCGCTGCAACCTATCATTTATCAACCCCCACGATATTTCTTGACATGCCAGAAATAACGTCTTTTATTTTTATTTTCATGATATATCAAGGCTTATATCAAAACAAAAAAGCAGAGAACGTTGCTAAGAGAAAGCTAAAAGAAAAAATACATTTCGCTGAAAAAGAAGCCGAGTTAGAAAAAACCAGACGAATTAATCAGTCACATTTTATGACACTCGTTACCCATGAGTTAAAAACGCCACTGGCTGTTATTGACAGTATCATACAAACGTTACCCATCGAAAAAATTGACATTAGCCCTAAACTTGCAGAGCGTCACACTCGAATCCAAACAGCAATTTCAGAACTCAATGCATTGATTAACAATACTCTTATTTCTGAGTATATGGATTTTGATAACCGGTCGTCTAACTGTAATGAAACCAATATCAATGACATCATTAAAAACATCATCAATCATTCACCTGCTAATGCTAAACAATACATAATCAACACAACCAGCAACGTCACATTAAAGGTTGATGCTTTCTTGTTTCATTTAGTGTTAAACAATCTCATAATCAATGCATTAAAATACAGAGCGGCGGACTCATCGATTTCAATAAGCAGTACTAAGGCTTATGATAACAGCCGAGAAGGCGTACTAATTTCAATAACTAACGATTATAAATCTTCACAAAAACCAGACCCAGACATATGGTTTTATAAATACTATCGTCAATTAGATAAGCCAAATATACAGGGTTTTGGTTTAGGATTATACTTAGTTAAATCCATTGTTGAAGCTCACTCAGGATACATTCAATGTCGAGTGATAGAAGAAGCACCTATTTGGAAAGTCACATTTAACGTGTGGTTTCCTTTTACTGAAAAAGATTAAAAATATGGCACGAATTTATTTTGTTGAAGATAATCCCATTTTGCTAAATAATGGCTTATTGTGGTTAAACAATGACGGGCACGATGCTCATGGTGCTAACTCTTATGAAGAGCTGCTGACATTAATGAGCATTCAACGCCCCGACTTAGTGTTACTCGATTGGAATCTCCCCGGAGAAGATGGCTTATTCATTGCAAATAAACTAAGAAGCGATCCTGAAACAAAGAACCTATGTATTATCTTCGTCACCGCCCGCAATTCCATTAACGACAAAGTTTCTGGCCTAGAAAAAGCAGACGCTTACATTGCTAAACCCTTTGATTATCGTGAATTACTTGCCACTATTCGAGCCTTATTACGAAGAACCACTATTCATAGTATTTCACCTGACGAAAACACATGGTTGCATTTTCCCCAGCAACGAATCCTTCGAAGGCCGGATGGGCACGAGCTGGATATAACGGAAAAAGAAAATATTATTATTCAGCTTTTTGTCCAAAACGCTGGCAAAATTGTCTCACACGAGTTGATATCTCAGGCTCTCAATGAAAACCCTGTCACATATGATAAAAATCGTACAGAGGCACTGTTATCTCGTTTAAGAAATAAATTAAAAACAGACAACAAAAACCCGATTCGAAGTTTTCGTAATAAGGGCTATCAACTTATGACTAACGTTAAAATCATTAACGAATGACATGAAACGCTTCTTGGTCATTGATACATTCTAAAAAGACCATACTAGGAAGCCTAGATAAAGCCACTCAAGCTACTTTTTTGACATTTTGGTTTGTGCAATGAAATCATTAGGTCTCCCTTCGTGAATCAGCTACTATTTCCTCTATGACAACAACCCCACATCAACGAAATTACTCGATATCACAGAGGGCTCGCCCTCTGTATCCGAATGCTCTAGGTAATAAAACGTGAATACATTGGAAAACGAAGAAAGCAGCTGGACGGTTTGTCCCAAATGTCATGGTCAAGGTAGGCGAAGCAGAAGATTACGTAAAAAAGTGCGGCTACAATATTTAAAAGAACTGACGGAGTTTGAACAGTTAAAAGGAGAAGGTCCTGCACCGATTCGCCCTAAAGGCCATTTGGAAATGTGCCTTCATTGTGCTGGCTCCGGTTTGGTACCATCCCCCAAGGCCCCACAGGCAGATACAAAAAACTACCCTCATGTGGCCATTATTGGTGGTGGCATAGGCGGTGTAGCCCTTGCTGTCGCCTGTTTGCATCGCGGTATTCCTTTTACCCTTTATGAGCGCGATAGCCGTTTTGACGAACGCTCTCAAGGTTATGGCCTTACCTTGCAACAGGCCAGTAAAGCCATCGAAGGCTTAGGCATTGTCTCATTAAAAAAAGGTGTCATTTCAACGAGACACCTTGTCCATACCACAGAAGGCAAAGTGGTCGGAGAATGGGGCATGAGAAAGTGGCAACACTCAGGCAGCAAAAACGCCCCAAAGCGTACGAATATCCATATCGCTCGACAGTCATTGCGCTTAGCGTTACTACAACAACTTGGGGGAGGAAGCAACGTACAATGGGGCCATCAACTAATCGACTACAGCGAACACAAGCATGCCGACGGTGGCGGAGTTGATTTAACCTTTTTAGTAAAACGTCAAGTAAATGGTCAAACACAAAGCGAGACAAAACACGCTAAGGCTGACCTTGTTGTGGGAGCCGATGGGATTCGTAGCGTCATTCGGCAACAATTGATCGGAGACAATATTACGCCGTTACGCTATCTAGGCTGCATTGTCATTTTAGGAATTTGTCCGCTAGCAGATCTAAAGGAAGTAAAAAGCGATTTGCTGGATTCCGCCACGGTCTTCCAAACAGCCAACGGTCATGAACGAATCTATATCATGCCGTATGATGCAAACACTGTGATGTGGCAGCTTAGCTTTCCTATGCCTGAAAACGAGGCAAAAGCCTTAAGCGAGCAAGGTGCCCATGCCCTGAAAACAGAAGCCTGTCGTCGTACTCAATGGCATACGCCTGTGCCGCAAATTGTAGCGGCCACCAAGGAGAGCTTGATATCCGGTTACCCCGTTTACGATCGAGCACTCCTACAACCAGAATTATTAGCAAAAGGCACGCACATCACCCTTATCGGTGATGCGGCTCACCCAATGAGCCCTTTTAAAGGACAAGGGGCAAACCAGGCCTTACTGGATGCCTTGGCGCTAGCCCGAGACATTTCTAAAGGATGTCGACCGCTGTTTCAATGGCGCGAAGCGGGTATAAGAGACAGCGTCTTAAACGAATTTGAAGCCCAAATGCTAGAACGCAGTTCTGTCAAAGTGCAGGACTCTGCTGCTGCGGCTCAGTTTCTGCACTCAGAGGTTGTCCTTCATGAAGCCAATGAGCCAAGAGGACGCTCTCTCAAGAGAGACGTAGAACAGGGAGAGACGCCCGATTAACCCAAAGGTCGGTTCACCTTATCAATAGAAAAACGACCACTAACCACTATAAAGAGATGGGGCGATACTCTATCGCTTCGATGTAATAGGTTTTCTCACCGGTTGCTAGACGAATCATCACCTCATCACCTTCCTGTTTTTTCAGTAAAGCTTTTGCTACTGGGGAATCAATACTGATGTAGGCTGGGTTGTGATCCAGCTCATCAGGCCCGACAATGCGATGCGTTCGTTGCTCACCACTCTCATCCTCCAGCGTGACCCACGCACCAAAGAAAACCCTTGATTGATCAGCTGGCAAACGATCCACAACGGTACAAACCTCCAAGCGTTTTTCCAAATAACGCACTCGACGGTCTATCTCTCGTAATTGCTTTTTACCGTAAATGTATTCTGCATTTTCTGAACGATCCCCCTGGGCAGCCGCTTCTCGAACGCTCTCGGTCACCGCTGGGCGCTTTTCTTTCCATAAGTATTTTAGCTCGGCAAGCAGGGTTTGAGCCCCTTCGTGTGTGATGTAAGCGGATTTAGGTGGGGAAGGAGGACGATATCGACTCATAGTAGTAAGCTTAGTAAATCAACAATATGTTAGAAATCGAGACTTTTGCACGACTACTGCGCTTGCCAATACTTTGTTAAAAACAGACTCAAAATGCTCATTTATAGCGATAAACTCCGCTTTCTCGTCTGTTTTTGCCGTGTCTTGGCGTCGCTTGTGACATCGTGCAAAGGTCTCAAATCTTAATAAAACATGCCATCAAACCAACGTCTGACAGCATGTTGATATAATGCAAAGTGGTTATGCTTCTTTGTTGTGTAGATGGACATCCATTTGAGGGTAAGGAATACCAACACCTTGTTCATCAAAAGCGTATTTAAACTTCTCTAATAAATCCGCTCTGACGGTCCAATAGTCCCCAGAATTCACCCAAGGTCTTACAAAGAAGTTGACTGAACTGTCAGCCAATTCAGACACGGCTATTAAATACTTAGGCTCTTTGAGAATGCGTTCATCCGCGTTAATAATGTCTTCCATGATGCTTTTAGCAAGACGAATGTCGGCGTCATAACTAATACCCACCACCAAATCTAGGCGACGAGTTGCTTCACGAGAATAGTTCACAATGGAACCGTTCATAATGGAAGAATTGGGGATGATGATCACACGATTATCCGGCGTTTTTAGATAGGTATGGAATAACTCTATACGATCAACGGTTCCCATTTGCCCACCACCATCAATAAAGTCGCCAGCACGAAAAGGACGTAAAAGAATAATTAACACGCCAGAAGCGAAGTTAGACAAAGACCCTTGCAAAGCCAAGCCAACAGCTAAGCCAGCAGCACCTAAAATGGCAATGAACGAGGTGGTTTGAACCCCAACTTGTCCTAATGCCATTAATACCACACCAGCAAACATTAAGGCGTACAGAATACTGGATGTAAAACCTGCTACCGCACGATCCACAGAGGCTTTAAGCATCCTATGTTCACACCAACGGGATATTTTAGAGGCGATATACTTACCGACCAATAAAATGACAAGGCCAATCACGATATTAATCACCATATCGGTTAACCAAGGCAACATGGCAGAGCCTTCACCTAGCCACTTTTCCAATTCACTCATGTATATCTCCCTCACTACCTTATTAAATACGATGTTTTGAGCAAGATGCCCAATAAGACTCTTTCTATCATGAAAGTTAGACGATTAAATGTGTTTTATGCTGCCACTCATCCAATAAACAGGTTAACTGCTTAAGCCCTTCAGAATGAAAACGCACACATTGTCGACCATCAATGAGTTTGGTTTCTTTACGAAATGCGTCATCAATCACATAACACTTGGTACGTAAATTCTCTATTTGTTCATTGTCACGAATCATCATGCCAATGAACATATCCCAATCCTGCTCAGGTAAATTACCTTGTACAGCCTTGTCTAGCAAACTAACACAATCTGCCTCCGTCATACGATAATACGGAACTTTTGATTGGTAACGCATATAAAAGAGCATAATAGCAACTAATAAAATAAAAAATAGCGCTATGGATAAAACCAACTGAGCAATCATCTCTAAATAACCCGTTTATGCCTGATAAATAGAATAAAGAACATTCAATGCCGAGTACTATTGAACCGGAATCACAAGCATTCAATCATCCCTATTGAAAGGAATAACTCAACAAGGCGTTTTTAGCACGCATCAATTGCTCGGCATGTTGCTGTTCATAGTTATCCATTTCGACGCGAAACTTTTTACGAGCTTCTTTTGGCAAGGCACTCCATTGCTCGTGTGTTGGAATATGTTCCGTTTGCTCATGCAAATCATAAATGAAACAAATATCCTTATGATCGGATAAATCCAACCCTAACTGATCCAGCAAATTTTTAATACGAATACTTGCCTCAATCCAACCTAACTCTTCGGAACCAACGGTTTTGAGCAAAATCTGAATGCTATCAATCCGAGCTTGACGCTCTTGAATGACGCGCTTCTCACCTTCTTTGATTCGCTCCTCACGAATTTTGGCAACTTTTAACTGGCGGACAATCACAATCAACGCCACAACAATCACGACTGCGGATACAGCCAGTAAACTAAAAAACGCCGTCAACGACATAAAAACCTCATACAAATATCAACTTACGGCTAAAACCATAAAACAGCTCATTATGCCTGACTTAACAAAGACAATAGCTCCTCATAAAGAGCGGGGACCGACACCAATAACGCCTCCCCATTAATCGCCTCAGGCCAAGGGGAGCTAATTGGCTCATAGCGCCCGATTGTCGCCCCAGCTTCTTGAGCGATTAACGCCCCAGCCGCCATATCCCAAGGCTTCAGGCTTTCAAAATACGCCTCTAAACGCCCAGCCGCGACCCAACACAAATCTAACGCAGCGGAGCCATTTCGACGAATATCCTGACACTTCGTCAAAATGACGCTGACACGTCGGATAATACTGGGGAGTGTACTTTTATCGTAGGGAAACCCCGTTGCCACCAAAGCATTACGACACTGTGTTTGTTGGGAAACAAAAAGGCGCTCACCATTTAAATAAGCCCCTTTTCCTTTCACCGCCCAGAAACATTCCTCTAAAAACGGCGCATTCACCACCCCAAGCACTCGCTCTCCGCAAAGATACAGGCCAATCGACACAGCCACATGGCGATGACCATGGGCAAAATTGACCGTACCATCAATCGGGTCGATAACCCAAACGGGCTTATTAGCAAGCTCAGCAAGGGCAAGTTTAGGTGACGACTCCTCCGATAAAATCACATGATCCGGAAACGTTTGCGTGATCTGCTGGCAAATATACGCATCGATTGCCAAATCAGCCGATGTCACCAATTCATGATCTGCTTTGTAGTCTGTAGAAAACACCGCTTTGTTTCTGGCCTCGACCATCATCTGCCCAGCGTACGTGGCGATGCTTTTGGCAAAGTTAAGCCATTCATCTGTCTCTAATGGCTCTGAAACCATGATTCATTTCCTTAGTAATCTATTCAATATATGGTGTGTTAAACCGTTCTTCACAAATAGCCAGCTTAATGTAGCCTTTTAATTACGCCAAACGCGCATTCAGCCAAGCGGAGATATCCTGAATTTGCTCAGGACAAACGGAATGGGGCATATCATAGGTTTTATAGTCAACTAGATATCCCTTATCACTTAAAAGTTGACTAGCCTCTTGCGATAGACTGATAGGCACGACAGGGTCTTGCTTGCCATGATGAATCAAAAAAGGCGTCTTGCCATTCGCACACTCTGACGCCGCAGGCACCATTGACTTATCCGCCAAATAAGTCGATAGCGCCATAACCCCAGCCAATGAATAAGAGGTCGTCAGGGATAGCTGATAAGCAATCACACCACCTTGTGAAAATCCCGCGACGACAATACGGCTAGGATCAATACCTTGTGCGATTTGTGCTTCAATAAGGTCACTGACTTGCGCGCAAGACTCAGCAATATTGTCTATATCAACCTTACGTTCCAAAGTGATTTCGTAAATGTCATACCAAGCTCGCATTTCCATACCGCCATTGACCGTCACGGGACGAATGGGCGCATGGGGAAACACAAAACGCACTTTTAAGGATGGATCAAGTGTCAATGCCGGGACAATGCCTTCAAAATCATGACCATCTGATCCTAAACCATGCAACCAAATAACAGCAGAATCAGGATTCTGCGCCGTCTCCACCACAACACTCGGTAATAATTCGGCCATTATTTACTCCAAAAAATAGGCTAATACGTTGCGTATTAGCCTATCATAATGACACTCAATTGTGGCCGTTTTCCTACCAAGAAAACACTCAATGCTCTATTGGAAAACGCAGTTGTTTCACCTTCTGATGCTGGTCTAACGAAAACAGCACATCCGATCGCTCAGGCATGACAGCTAATAGATAACGCGTTAAACGTTCGTAATATTGCATAAAGCCCTTAAGCACTTCCGGCGACATGATTTTGATATCCAGAGTATCCAATACTCCCCCATGAATATCATAAAGATGATCCTCAAGCATGCGCTCTTGTTTGTTACGCCACTCATAGACCACATCATAACCGGGTGATTGCATCCACATTTGAATATCAATCACATCAAACAGCACCTTATAATCCCCATGAAGATGCTCATTAATTGCCTTTCTCCAAATCCCCTCTGGATCCTTATCTTGCTCCAAACGATTAATTGGTTTGTTAATGGCTTCTCCCAAAGAAAACGCCCCCACACACCAACCTTCAAATAAAACAACATCAACAGGCCCCTGCACTTCGGGCCATAAATTCACAGGTTTTCTATCATCAAGGGATTTATCAAAAGCCGGCATACGCATTACTTCGTCTTGCTTAAGATTTTTTAAACGAGCGAAGACGCTCTGTGCCAATGGCATATCATGCGTACCAGGCACCCCTCGAGTAGAAAATAAGGAGTGTGTGCTATTGGCGTATTTCACACGATCTTTACGCGTGCTATAGAGATCATCCAAACTGACCACCACGCTATTGAGACCAAATCCTTTATTAAGAATACGGCTAATAACGCGGCAAAAGGTCGTTTTCCCACAGCCTTGCGGCCCCCCTAAACCCACCACCAAAGGCCCTTGTTTAAGCGAGACTTTACCACTTAACCAATTCGCAAAAGGGAGGTAGAGCGTATCTATTTCATTGACAAGAGCTTCATCTGCATACACGCTTCTCAGTGTTTGGGTAACCTCAAAACGTAAACGTCCAGCTAAAGACTCAGGCATATCATGCTTCCAATCATAGAAGCCTCTTGGATGCTTCATCATAAGACAACACCTACACATCAAAAAATGACATACGAGGCAATTTACCTTGTCTTACTACAACCCCTAACTTCACTCAACATCTACCATTTGAGAAGTGAGGGACTGATTTCATTACTGCATTGTGTCGTTGACTAGGTAATCCACTCGCCCGTTCCATTGATCCATTTCAACAACTGCTCCTATTCCAACAGCTATCCTCAAATAACGATAATCGTTCTAGCAACTATTAATCGTTCTAATAACTATAGCAGCAAGAACACAATCGTACATTTTTTAACCAGAAAAATCACAAGACCAATCAAACGCTTTTTTTAATCAAACACAATGCTTAGCTGTTCTGCCTGCTGTACAGATAAGCGATAACCTACTCCAATCAAACGAACAGGACGCATATGGCGTGAATAAGCCTGATGCAATAAGGAAGCAAACACTTCATTGGAGAAGCTGCTTTGAATCGGTTGCTCTACCGTTGTTTGCCTAAAATCATTAAACTTTAATTTCAAATAGTATTTGCTAATCAGCGGATAAAAATCCCGCCCCGCCAAACGCGCCTCTAAACTCGCCAGCAGCTCTGGCAGCATACTCAAACACTCTTCTAGTGAAGACAAATCATGGGGAAACGTATGCTCAACAGACACACTCTTGCGCTCACGGGATACTTGCACAGGGCGATCATCAACTCCCTTGGCAAATTGTTGTAGCCGAAACGCCATACTCCCGACGGTTTTCTGTAATAATGAGAAATCTATCGACTGTAAATCCGAACATCGGTGCACCCCAATGGCGGCCAATTTTTCTTGAGAGACCTTACCAATCCCCGAAATGCATTTCACAGGTAATTGTGATACAAACTCAAATTGACTTTCCGGTGTGACGGTTTTCAAACCATTAGGTTTGTTCCAATCACTGGCAACTTTAGCAATAAACTTATTCGTCGCAACGCCTGCGGAGACTCGAATACCGACTTCGTTAAAAATTTGTTCTCGTATCGCTTGGGCAATCAATGTTGCACTACCTTGATAGGAAGAAGCGTCCGTCACATCCAAGTAAGCTTCGTCCAAAGAAAGCGGCTCAATAATGTCAGTATACTGCCGGAAAATGGCATGCATTTGCCGCGAGGCAATACGATATTTCTCCATATTTCCGGGCAAAATAATTAAATTTGGACACAAGCGTTTGGCAATGGCGGTCGGCATCGCTGAACGTACACCGAAGGTACGGGCATGGTAATTTGCCGTACATAATACACCACGAGATTGAGACGCTCCCCCGATAGCCAATGGCACCTTTTCCAAAGAAGGGTCATCACGCATCTCAATAGCCGCATAGAAACAATCTGCGTCGATATGAATGATCTTCCTAAGCTTAACCATGTCTTCACCCGAAAACTGTATATAAAAACAGTATAATACCTTCCAAAAGCAAAAACACGTCCTTACCCTAAAAAGCCCTACAACCAACTAGACTAAAAGCCATATAATGCGAGTGGAATCAGTAGATTTACACGGGAAAACATGGACGTCTCACAGACAAATGGTTTACATTTTGTCCCTAGCAAAGGAAAGGAGTCATGATCTGGTCTACTTTTTGCTACAGGCATACATTATTCCTATGGTTAAACATCGCTAACACGAGACGATTGCTGCGATCTTTCCATGCAAAAAACGAGATTTAGGACTTCCATTTAGGGGACGCCACCATGAAAACAACGATTCGACTACTCTTATTGGCCGCACTGGGGGCCACCTTAGCGGGATGCCAAAACTTAGGCCAAGGTACAGCGATGACCTGTACCACTGTTGGTCCTTGCAATGGCAATATAGTCGGCTCCCCTACCGCTACGGCACTCAACTACCCAAATAATGTGCAAAATGCGACGAATGTGATCGGTGTTATAAAACAAGAACCGATCATCATTCATGCCACAGGATACGCGGCCATCAACCCCAGTAAACGCTACACAAAATCCCAAGCAAAATTAATGGCGCTGCGCAGTTCCACACTAGATGCCTACCGAAACCTATCTGAACGCGTGTACGGTCTGAAAATTGACGGTACCAGCTCATTAAGCAATATGGTTTTGCAACATGATGAATTACGCTCTTACGTTGATGCCTATTTAGTCGGCGCAAAAATCGTCTCCCAACGTGAGCATGAAGATGGAACGTTTGAAACCGTTGTTGAAATGGCATTACAAGAGAACTTTCGTCAATGTGTCAGCAATCCATCCAGCATAAATAACGATCCGAAGTGTCAAATTCGCCCTGGTTATCGTGCTGTTAACGTAGAAAGTCATCCTACTACCAACTTTTATACAATCCAGTAATGCAGATGTTTCGCTACCTGATTTACATGATCGTTGCTCTTGCATCGGTCGGACATTCCTTTGCCCAGACCGTCGACGCAGTCGGTACAGCCATTATTTATAATGGCGACATCACAGACGCTCGCTATCGGGCCACACAGCAAGCCATTAAACAGGCCGTCCTCCAGTCCAGCTCACGGGTCAGTGTTAACGATATCCTTAACAATGGTGAGCTCAACTCTGATTTAAAAATCCGCAGTGCTGGACGAGTTCAACACGCAAAAATCATTTCCGAAACCCAAAAAGGCGATTTTTTAACGGTCGTCGCCCGCATCAACGTCACAGCTGACTACATGTGTAGTAACGGCGCCACAAATTACTATAGAAAATCCGTGGCTATCACTGGCTTTGCTTTGGAACACAGACAACAAGCCAGCCTCGGGGCTTTAGGCAATATCTCCAGAGAGCTTCCCAAAGATTTTGCCGACGCCATCAACAAACAAGGCTTTTTAAGAGCGTTGGCAGCAACGAATATTGCCCTTTATCCAGACAGCATCAATGCCCCCTCACTAACAAACAACAATGACACCTTAACTGATGTGGTTCGGGTCGCTCAAAAACTTGGCACACAATATGTGGTTAGTGGTGTTATACGTGATATTGCTCCCCTTTATATGAGACGCCCAAATGACCCCTATGCCAGCACAGACGACAAAAGTGAAAAGCAAAGAGACTTCGTTTTAGACATTTATATCTACGATGGTTTCAGTGGCGCATTGCTATTTCAAAAACGTTATAGTGAAATAGGCAACTGGGATATTTCTGATCATGCTAAAGTCGGTTTTGGTAGCGCCCAGTTTTGGACGACTCATTATGGCAGGGTGGTCAAGGAAACACTTAGAGAGAGCGCAATCGATACCAGCGAAAAATTACGCTGCCAGCCCTTTATGGCCAATATTTTTCGCACAGAAGGGAAGCAAATTCACATTGCCGCCGGATCCGTGTCCGGGGTCAAAGCAGGAGATAAATTTAAGGTCTATCGTCGTTATGAGATATTTGACCAAGACCAAAAACCAGAAACACAACTGAATAATGCCAACATCAGTGTTACTATAACGCAAGTTCAGCCTAACTTTTCAATTGGGGAACTGTCGGTTGATGCGAAAATTCTGAACGTACAACCGCATGACGTTGTCATCGCATGGTAACTTTTACAATTACGCTCCTTATGTACTATAGAGCGGTTTTACATTTTAGGACATTACAATGAACAACGAATTACTTCATCACTTAGAACAACGTATCAATGAAGCTGTAGAAGAAATCGGCTCATTACGCCAACGTATTGCAGAATTAGAAATGCAGAACTACGAGCTTAGCGAAGAGAAAAGTGAACTAGAAAACAATTTAAATCTAAAAAATGAGCAACAAGCTAATTGGGAATCTTCCCTCTCTCAAATGTTAAATCGTCTTAGTCAATTGGATAACAAACAATGAAACGAATTCTATTTGCTACTTTAGCTTTATTTTGTGGGAGTACATTTGCAGCCGAAGGGCAAATTGCCAGCTTGGTCTCCTTCGAGTCCACTGCGGCTCGTCCAAAAATAAACAAAGAGCAAGACAGTAGCTTAACATCGATATTGAACACTCAAATTGAATACACCACGCCAGCAAACATCTCCGCTTATGCTGGCTTTTCTTTTGCCTTGGGTGACGATTTCGAAAGTGCTTTTAGCATGGGAGCCCGCTACTACAGTGCAACACCCGCTTTCCAACTTTTCCCAGGCATTCCTATGTGGTCGTTCATTGGTGGCGGTGTTGATTTCTTAGATGACCCTGTCTACTACCCAGAAGCAGGTTTTCGCATCGCGACATCCGATACCTCCAGACTGGATGTCTTTGTCAAACTGCTAAATAGTAGCAACGACAAATATGACCGCCATGTTATGGTGGGCGCAGGACTTACCTTCTAATTCAATGAAGCTAATGTCTCTTTTAATCTTGTGCCTGCTCGCGACTTCTGCTTATATTTGGCTCACGAGTAAACCAACAATAAAAATCGTTGAGCCCAGCGAACAGCAGCGACAGGAAATGCTTGGCATTGTTAACACGCCAAGCGTTCCGTTGACGCCGCTATAAAATTTGAGCCTTGCTTTATGGAACAACTAATTGCCAAACTTGAAGCAGAGGTCGGCCGACTACTTGAAAAGTTAAACGCCGCTGAAGAAGAGATCGCTGCACTCAAAGAGAGCCAAACTGAGTCTCTTACCAGCAGCGCCTCAATGGACCTTTTGCAGAACATGGTTAACCGCTCCACTGAAGATCAATTGCAGTTATATATCGAAGACTCTCTTGATTTACTCAGTCCTGCGGAAACCATCAAAACGGCAGTAACACACCAAAGTAACACTGAAGATCAGTTGAGCTTTGATTTACTGCATCCTTTTGCTGATAACAGCATCACAATCACGACAACAGAACAGACTGACTACATGACAAAACAACAACCTGAGCTTAACGGCTTGCAAGACGTACAAGACGACAACCAAGTGGACACAAACACCACCGATGTACCATCAGCAAGTGACAGCACAACGGAAAAAGCGACTTTGACGCCGGAACAGAAAAAACGTCAAAAAAACCAAAAAAACAATCGTCGCCTGATTAAGATGCTCGAAGACCGTTACCCTAAAGCGTTTGATTGGAACCAGCCTAAACCACTGAAAGTCGGTATAGACAAAGACATGGTCTTGGATGATGACTTTAACGCCAGCAAGCAAAAGCGCGCCCTAGCCGCTTATACGCGCTCAGACCGCTATAAGAAGTGTCTGCTGTCAGGTCAGCCTCGCGTAGACTTAGAAGGCGTTGCAGTAAGTGATGAACCCGCTCTTCCTGAGTCCATGATCCCCAAAAAAGAAAAGAAAACATTCAACCGTCCAAAGACAACAGATCGACCTAAAACGGATCGCCCTGCGCGTAACAAAAAACCGCAATCTGCTTCGGCTCCTAAAGGCAAACCTGCTAAAAAACCACAGCCAGCCAAAAGCCGTGAAGAGGATGGTTATGAAAACTTATCCCCAGAAGAGCGAATGAAAGCAAAACTGGAAAAACTTCTAAAAAAATAGAAAAAAGTGTTTACATATAGAAGTGCGGCATATATTATTTGCCGCGCTCTTGTGGAGGGGTTCCCGAGCGGCCAAAGGGAGCAGATTGTAAATCTGCCACG
>NZ_JAEMUI010000024.1 GCF_016461715.1 Marinomonas spartinae
CCAAAGACGCCGGAGGCGCTGCGAAGCAGGATAACGCATAGCGTTAGATCCGTGAGGTCGTCGTCAAGCTTTCATTTAAGAAGGCCCTGATAGCTTATGCTGTTGGGGCTTTTTTTCGGCTGCAGAAAATCTAAAAAATAAAAAGGGGAGTCAACCACCCTAAAAATTAAACTCAGATCCGTTAGGGCATTCTCACTACCGCCTTTGCAAATTGCCACCTTGCCATTGTATTCGCTGCGCCTGTTTCGCAGGCTCAACGCGTCGGCGCGAATCCCATAGCAAGGTGACGATTGATCTAAGTTAATCTTTTCAAAGGTTGAGCGTTAGATCAAGGAATTCTAGCTACCTTTTACTCATCATAAGTGTTCACTTTTTCAGGCGCTCTCATCATTTTGCTGACGACCTTGACACTATATTCGCCAGCGCCTGTTTCGCAGGCTCAACGCGTCTGCGTGAATCCAATAGCAAGGTGACGGTTGATCTGAATAGATCTTTTCAAAGATAGAGCGTTAGGTTAATGGATCTCATACGCCGTTTATTCATTGAAAGTTCTTATTCTGTCAGACTCTCTCAGCATTTTGCAGATTATCTTCTGTATTCGCTTGCGCTTGTCTCACGAGCTCAATGTGTCTGTGTGATGTTAGTAGAAATATGACGCTAATACTGATTAGGTTAGCGTTATATTATCCAGTGTGCCTGATAAAATATCATCTCAATATCCGTTATTAGTGGGGATTGAGCGTTTTCAATATCATATATCACTTCCCAAAAGGGGATTATATTTATACTATGATGGCTTAATGATATATGAGTAAAAGCTTGAATATCATCCTGTATCTTTTCATATTACGTCTTATTTATACTAGTTCAAGGATGTGAGCTGCATGTAGTGAGCTTTGCATGTGTCATATTTTTGTCGTCTTACGATGCTACTGACGAATCGTGAAAGCTCTATAAGTAACAAATAATTATGGCTGACACATGAGTAACACATCTTCTGACCCTTCTATTTTGAGTCACGTCGTCTTTCGACGTTTGCTTTTACTCGCCATTGTCTGTTTTTCGGTGATTTGGCTTATTGACTATAACAGCGGCATCATCGCTTCTTTTGATGCGTTTGCTTATCCCATTTGTATATCAAGTTTTAGTGTCGTATATCTTCTAGCAACGACGAAAAAAGTGCCGGATCAGTATTTGCATCTTACTACCTATTCCGTTGTCGCTGGTTATCTAATCGCTTCGAGTATTTGGCATCATATGGCGACTAATGGGATATTTTCCAATGCAGCCCAGTGGTTAGGGCTAAATTATGTGATTGCTTATTTGTTTCTTGAAGTTCGTAAAGCGATTTTGATGACCATATTGGCGTTTAGTGTGACCGTTATTGGACATTTTGTTGTGTTGATTCAGCATTATTCCATTGAGGATACTCTTGGGGTGGTGATGAATATTGCAGTGGCGCATGTTGTGTACATTGTTTTGTTGTGGACGGTGATTCAGTTACGGTCGAGTAAAGACAAAGCGCAGCAACAGGTGTCTATGTTGGAGCATTATGCCTATATCGACCCATTGACTCGAATACTCAATCGTCGTGGGTTAGAAAAGGTGACACAAGAATTGGAACCAGAGTTTCATTTAGGGCAGCAAGACTTTGCTATTTTTTTGTTGGACATAGACCATTTTAAAGAAGTAAACGACCGTTATGGCCATTTAAAAGGTGATGAGGTTTTAACAAATATTGCTTCACTACTGAGTCGAAAAATTCATTCTAAAGATATTATTGGTCGTTGGGGCGGTGAAGAGTTTATTGTTTATGCGGTGAATCAAAGTCGAAAAGAGATGTTTGACTATGCAAACCTGTTACGTGAAACTGTAAGTAAATTGGTCGTCGGTGAGATTAGCGTGACAGTGAGTGTAGGGGTAGGCTATTCCCAACAGGATAAGGATCTTTCAGAAATTTTTTACCTTGCAGACCAACATTTGTATGCAGCCAAAAAGGCAGGACGAAATACGGTGGTTGATCACATTATAAAGGACAAAGAATCGGACAATACTGAAGTTGACTTGGCTGTATCCTAAGGAAACTGAGTTTTAATGCTGATGGTTTAAATACTTACTTGTTCGACATTAACTCAATACGATGAATAATATAAAAGGAAGAATAAATGTCTGGGATAACAATTCGCGATGCAGATCCAAGTGATTCCGCCTTGATCTTACGTTTTATTAAAGAGCTTGCACATTACGAAAAAGCGGCAAATGAAGTATTAGCAACACGAGAGTCTATTGAGTCTTCTCTTTTCGGTACGGATTCAACAACAAAAGCCATTATCTGCTCAATTGACAATGTTCCAGTTGGGTTTGCTGTCTATTTTTTCAACTATTCTACTTGGCTTGCAAAGCATGGTTTGTACTTAGAGGATTTGTATGTCTCAGCTGAATCACGTGGTTCCGGTGCTGGTAAAGCGCTTTTGAAGCATCTCGCTCAAATAGCGGTTAGTAAAGGATGTGGTCGATTTGAGTGGAGTGTATTAGACTGGAATGAACCTGCGATTCAGTTTTATCGATCCATTGGAGCGCAGTCACAAGATGAATGGGTAGGTTACCGATTAACTGGAGAGGCACTACTGCATTTAGCCCAGTCCTAGAGAGGATGAATATCTTATAACGTTAACAAAAACGGCTCCGTATGAAGCCGTTTTTTTCAATTAACCGCTCTATTTAAAGGCTATTCTTCCATTTGCGCATTATCTACAAAGCGAGTGTCGCCAATATCTTTTGGTAAAATAAGGTTTAGTAAAATAGCTACGATGCCGCATAGACTAATGCCTTGTAAGCTAAATCCCCCCACACCGAATGCCATACCGCCAATGCCAAAGACTAAGGTAACGCCTACGATAACCAAGTTGCGGGACTTGTGAAGGTCTACTTGATTCTTGATTAAGGTGTTTAAACCCACCGCAGCAATAGACCCAAATAGTAGAATCATAATGCCGCCCATCACGGGGACTGGAATAGTTTGTAGTAAGGCGCCTAATTTGCCAACCCATGCGAGAACGATCGCGGCGATCGCGGCCCACGTCATGATAACTGGATTGAAGGCTTTGGTTAGCATGACGGCACCGGTGACTTCACTATAAGTTGTATTAGGTGGTGCGCCAACCATGGCGGCGGCCATAGTGGCAATGCCATCTCCGGTAATGGTTCGGTGTAGCCCCGGTTTTTTAAGATAATCTTTACCTGTGACGTTGGAGATGGACAGAATATCGCCGACGTGTTCCACTGCGGGAGCGATAGCGACGGGTAGCATAAATAAGATTGCGTTGATGTTGAATTCCGGCATCGTAAAATGAGGAATAGCAAACCAAGCTGCTTTGCTAACATTATCAAAGTGAACAATTCCTAAGGCAAGACTTAATGAGTAGCCTATGAGAATACCTCCAAAAATAGGTAGGAGTTTAAACAGCCCTTTACTAAAGACACTGATAAAAATCGTGGTGAGCAAAGAAGCTAGTGAGATCCAAATTGAAACATCGCTATTCACTAATTGTGTTGAGCCATCACCACTTTTTCCCATCGCCATATGAACGGCGCTTTCGGCTAACCCTAAACCAATCACCATAATAATAGGGCCGATGACGACAGGAGGTAATAAACGATGAATAAATCCAGCGCCTTTTAGTTTGATGAAGACGCCTAAGATGACGTAAACAAATCCGGCGGCAACTAATCCCCCCATAGTGGAAGCGATCCCCCACGTTTGCGTGCCATACATAATGGGAGCAATGAAAGCAAAGGATGACGCTAGGAAAATAGGTACCGTACGACGTGTTACTATTTGAAAGAGTAAGGTTCCCATACCAGCGCCAAATAATGCAACGCTAGGATCGAGCCCTGTTAATAATGGCACTAAGACTAAAGCACCAAATGCAACAAAGAGCATTTGTACGCCTAAAATGACATTCTTCATGTAACAGTCCTTGATAGTATTTTTCAGTCAGCGGGATTCTATAAGGTTGTGCAAACGAGTACCAGCGATGGTTCGATTGTTTGTTGACAATATCAATAGAATCGAAAGTTTTTATTCACCACTCATTTTAATTGGGTATTTTAGTGCTAAAAAGCATCTCAAACAGGGATGCGGTTGTTTGAGTTTACAGCTGGATACAAACCTGACATTTGTATAGAAAAAGCTGACATTTTGGCAAAGTAAAAGGCGACAAAATGTTAATTGTTTACCTGAAGGCTCATATACGAGTGATTCTTAAATCGATAGAATGAATTATCTTTATAGGAAATTAAGAGTCTAACCATGCCATTCAATTGTATTGATAAAACCACAAAAATGTCAGAATCTCCGACGTTTGTCTCGGCAAGTTTTTTTTCACAAAGGCCTTATCAACGCTTGGCAAGTCGGGTGTTATTGGCTGTCAGTTTGTTGGTGAGTGTGACCACTTATGCGTCAACCCCTGAAGTAACATCAGACGCTAATTCGGTGGTTTCTTCCAACCCCGTGAATCCTCCCGGAAATGAAGCGTTTAGCTACGCATGGCTAAAAGGCTATGCACGCCATTTGTCTAGTGAGCCTTATCATAATCATCAAGGTGAGGTGCCAAGTAGCCTGAAAGACTTGAGTTGGAATGCTTATCAGCAGATTCGTTATAAAGACAGTGCGGCGCTATGGAAGACAAAAGGGTCGCTATTCCATACGGAGTTTTTCCATTTAGGTCGTGGATTTGACACGCCTGTCCATATGAATGAAATCAAGGATGGTAAAGTCATACCGATCGATTATTCACCTTCCATGTTCGATTATGGTAAATCAGGCATTGACGCGAAGAAGCTATCAAAAGACCTTGGTTTTGCTGGCTTTCGTATGCAATTTGCGACTGACTGGAAGCGTGATGTTGTCGCTTTTCTTGGTGCCAGTTATTTCCGTGCTGTTGGCAGTGAAATGCAGTATGGTTTATCTGCACGTGGTTTGGCCGTTGATACGGCGTTGGATCAGCCCGAAGAGTTCCCAGTCTTTACTAACTATTGGTTAGAAAAACCAAAGCCTGGCTCTAGTACTGTGACGGTATACGCTCTAATGGAATCTAAAAGTGTGTCTGGAGCCTATCGCTTTGATATCACTCCAGGTGAACCATTAAAGATGAGAGTGGATGCAGCAATTTACCCACGTAAATCGATCGAACGTTTGGGAATCGCTCCGTTAACCAGCATGTACATGGTGGGTGAGAACGATCGTCGGACAAATTATGATTGGCGTGAAGAAATCCATGATTCAGATGGGCTTGCTATGCACACTGGATCCGGCGAATGGATTTGGCGTCCTTTGACGAACCCGAAAAACCTTCGTTTTAACGCGTACAGTGATGATAATCCGCAAGGGTTTGGCTTACTGCAACGAGACCGCAACTTTGATCATTACCAAGACGACTCGGTGTTTTATGAGAAACGCCCAAGCTTATGGATTGAGCCTATAGGCAACTGGGGTAAAGGGTCTGTGGATCTCGTCGAAATTCCAACCTTGGATGAAACCTTTGATAATATCGTGGCCTTTTGGCATCCTGCACAGCCAATCAAACCCGGCCAAGAGTTACTGTACAGCTACAATATGTATTGGGGTAGCCATCCACCACAGCATTCATCTCAAGCACGAGTGCAAGATACCTTCACTGGTATTGGTGGTGTGATTGGTCAGAAACGTCACTATTATAGCAAGCGTTTTGTGATTGACTTTGCAGGGGGGGATTTACCCATGATTGGTGATGGTAGCAAGTTAAAAGCGGTTATCCATACGTCAAAAGGAAAAGTGGAACTGGAGTCTGTACGTCCAATCAATCACTCCGATAAGTACCGTGTGATGTTTGATGTGGTTCCGCCGGATGCAACGGATAATCCAATCGATATGCAAGTATATCTCGATCTTGATGGTAAGCGCATGTCTGAAACTTGGAGTTATCAGTGGAACCCGCCATTAAAGAAAAATCGTGAACTGCATAATGCAGGACACCTGAATTAACGTCATCGAAGTGTCTTCTTTGGAAGACGGCCATTGAATAGAGACCATAAAAACGCCAGCTTTATCGCTGGCGTTTTTATTTCTGCTTACCAGCATACTTATGCTGTGAAGTATAACGCATGGCAATGAGTGGTCGTCCTTGGGCGACATAAGCCGTCAATCGTCCAGAAAGCTCATCGGGAAGTTGTGCGGACTCTATTGTTTGAAAACCATTGTCTTGGTAAAAATGCTCAAGGTGTGAGAGTGCGAAACAGTAACATGGGCGCTCTACCAAGGAATCATGAAGATGGCGAAGTAAATGACGAGCAATACCCAAACCACGATGGTCTGGTTCGGTCACCATGGCGGTGAGGAGCTGGCACTGATCAAGTTGCTTTAACCGAACGGCACTTAAAATCCGCCCTTGCTGTTTGATCACCCAAATTGGATCTGCTTTATTCGGTTTGCCACTAGGGTAGTGGGCTTGGTAAAACTTTTTCACCAAGGGAAACCATAATGACTCTACTCGAATGGGAGGTGGGATTAAGGACGACATGATGATCCTTGCTTGCGTTAGATGGTTAATGCCATGTAATAAGAGGGCATAATAGCATAGGGTGTTCTTATGTGAACTTTGCTAGGATCAAGGTATATTTACTCAGTATTGTGATAGGGAATTAAAATGTCTTCGTCTTCTGTGGTTACATCTATGTTAAACGCTCTACCTCGTATTCGTCTGACAGGCGAGCAGGTGAAACGCTATCATGACGATGGATACGTTGTTTTAGAATCCTTGGTGCCGCCCGCAATATGCGATGCCTTAAAGGTCCGAATGGAGGCATTGTTGACGCGTTTTGATCCCAACTCAGTTCGCTCCATCTTTACCACTAATGAGCAATCGCGGCATACCGATGAATATTTTATGGCTTCTTCAGAGAATATTTCGTTTTTCTTTGAAGAAGAAGCTTTTGATGAGCAGGGGGAGTTGAAACAAGATTTGTCTTTGTCTATCAATAAAGCGGGTCATGGTCTGCATATTCAAGATGATCTTTTTCGAGCGTTCTCTCTATCCTCAATCTGGGGGAGCTTATTGGAACAACTTGGTATGAAAACGCCACGGGCGGTGCAATCCATGTATATTTTTAAGCAGCCAGGCATTGGTGGAGAGGTTGACTGCCATCAAGACAGTACCTTTTTGTATACGGATCCGATGAGTGTGATTGGATTATGGTTTGCTATCGAAGACGCAACGTTAGAAAATGGCTGTCTATGGGGGATTCTAGGCGGACACAAAATAGGGTTGTTAAAACGCTTTGAACGCGTTTCTCCAAATGGTATTGAAACGACAATGGTGACCTTAAAAGAGCATCAGTGGCAACAAGACGAGCTGGTTGCTTTGCCTGTACCAAAGGGCAGTTTAGTGGTTCTCAATGGCGAGTTTCCCCATTTAAGCTACGCTAACCGCTCTGGACAGTCGCGTCACGCTTATGCATTGCATGTTATCGATCAGCAGTGCCAATACCCAGCCGAAAATTGGCTGCAAACACAAGATAATCGAGCGTTTCCAGCCTTTGATTTACATTAACTCTGAAGACAGTTGGAGTCTCTGAATGCAACGAATTTTGTCCCTATTGAGTGATAGTAAGTTTCACTCCGGGGAAGCGTTAGGGGAAGCGCTTGGCGTGACCCGAGCAGCAGTGTGGAAAAAACTAAAAAAATTAGAAGGCATTGGCATAACAATTCATTCTGTAAAAGGGCGCGGTTATCGTTTGCCGACGCCATTGGAGTTATTGTCGCTCGACGCGCTTTTAGAAGCGGGACTTGATAGCGGTATTCCTGTGTCGATCGTCTTCGAAACAGCATCGACCAATGGTGATATGAAGCAGCGTATAAACGATGGGACATCGCTACCCTTGATGATTGCGGCGGAACGTCAGACCCAAGGGCGTGGTCGTCGTGGTCGCCATTGGGCCTCTGGCGTGGCGAAAAATATCACCATGTCCTTTGCTTGGCGTTTTGAAAATGGGCCGAGTGTGGTGGAAGGCTTAAGTTTAGCGGTTGGCGTGGCGGTTGCCCGTACCATCAAAAAACAAGGTATTCCGAACCCAGGTTTAAAATGGCCAAACGATGTGCAAATCGACGGACAAAAGGTCTGTGGTATTTTGCTTGAAATGGTAGCAGATGAAGATCGATGTGACGTTATTATAGGGATAGGGCTTAATGTGGCGATGGAGGCCGATGTGATGTCGTCTGTCGACCAACCTTGGACGGATCTTGCTTCTCGATTGTCTAAGACGCCTAGCCGAAATCAAATTCTTGCGGATTTGACGAATGAATTGGTGACGGTTTGCAAGGCATTTGAGGATGGACATGGTATGAAACACTATCAATCGCTATGGCAAGCCCACGATGTTTTGCATAATCAAGCGGTGACCGTTAGCTCTTTATCCCAGCAGCGAACTGGCATTGCCAAAGGCATTGATGAAAGTGGTGCGCTTTTGGTGGAAGGTGAGGATGGTGTGATCACACGATTGCATGGGGGAGAAGTCAGTGTCCGTCGTCGCTAAGTTACTGGTTGTCGATGTGGGGAACACTAGCATCAAGTACACCGCATTTGAAAAGGGGCAGATCCAGTGGCAGGTAAGGGATCATGAACATTTAACGAAACGGTACTTTCTTCCTGAAGTTATTTATTTTGCCAGTGTGCGCTCTCAAGACGCCAGTTTGGCACTACAACAGGAAGTGCAAGCCTACTACCCCAATAGCCAGCTAGTAGTCCTAGAAAGTACTGCACAAGCGTGTGGTGTGGTGTGTGCTTATGAGGAGCCTTGGCGTTTAGGCATTGATCGCTGGCTTACTGTTGTCGCGGGTTTCCACCATTATGGTGGAAACATTGTCATTGTTGATGCCGGAACAGCAATCAAAGTCGATGTGGTCAATGAGCAAGCTCGGCACCTCGGTGGTTATATTGTCCCTGGTCTGATGATGATGGAAAATGCTTTATTGGCTAATACCGCAAAAATTCGCTATGACGCCAGTGAACTCAAAGTTGGTGAGGGTTTGCCAAACTCCACGGCCCGAGCTGTCGGCGAGGGATGTTATCAAATGGCATTGGGTTTTTTGGAACGTGTCTATGGAAATTATCATGATCACCGGTGGATTGTGACAGGAGGCGATGCACAAGAATTGCTTAAGACGTTAGGGATAGAGGCAGAATGTGACCCCCACTTGGTTGCGCTAGGAGCAAAGCTCGTCGGTGATGAAATGATAAGGAAACAAGTATGAAGTGGCTGTTTTTTATTATTGTTTTGGTCAATGCCGCTTTTTTTGGGTGGGCGCATATGATGAAACATAACACCGCACAGGTGAATGAACATGTGTATGCTCCGCCAGTAAGTACCTCTATTCGACTTTTATCGGAGCCTGCAAACAGTGAAGAGCAAGCTGCCATGACCAAGGCCAAACAGCAATCACAAGAGATGGAGGCGTCTCTTCAAAAAGCGTTGACAGTTGCAAAGGCAAATTCTGAGACAAATCCGATGGTGTGTCCTCAGCTAGAGGTCGAAAAAAGTGCGGATGATGCGCAAATTATTCAGGCTCTGAAGAAGCTAAACTGGAAATACAGTGAAAAACAGGTCATGGGTAAGCGGCCTAAGTTTTGGTTGTACATCGAGGCGCCAGATACACAGGAGCAAGCTCGAGAAATTGTCAAAGTGCTACATAACCGCTCTATTGATAGTTTTATTATCACTCGTGGTGAGATGAAAAATCGTATTTCTCTTGGATTATACTCTTCTCAAGAGGGGGCAGATGAAGCCCGTAAGCGTATTGAAAGCAAACTGAATTACAAGCTGAATATATACCGACACCTTCGCACGGTTAGCTTGCATCAGATTGATATAGAGCAGCCAATTAGTAACGAAGCATTAGAAAAACTGCTTTCTCAGTTCGATTTGACCAAGATGATGATAAAAATAGAAAAAAATCCTTGTTAGTGCTTGCAATTCAGAAACTGATTAATATAATGGCTCCCACCTTTTGGGGTGCTGTTCAAAAGCACAGAGTACGTGGAGGGGTTCCCGAGTGGCCAAAGGGAGCAGATTGTAAATCTGCCACGAAAGTTTCGGTGGTTCGAATCCACCTCCCTCCACCAGTTGCGGGTATGGTATAGTGGCTATTACCTCAGCCTTCCAAGCTGAAGAGGCGGGTTCGATTCCCGCTACCCGCTCCAAGTTGCTCATGTAGCTCAGTTGGTAGAGCACACCCTTGGTAAGGGTGAGGTCGGCAGTTCAAGTCTGCTCATGAGCTCCAGTGTTTCCGATACAAAAGATAGGTGGTTTAACCGCCTTTTTTATTGTCTGTTTTTTGGGCGAATGCTCTTGCTTGACAAAGCAAATACGAGTATCATCCTCCGCCCATACGATGTAGGCCAATAGTTCAATTGGTAGAGCACCGGTTTCCAAAACCGGCTGTTGGGGGTTCGAGTCCCTCTTGGCCTGCCATTTTCGTATCCTATTTCTTAATTAGGGATCACCTGAAAGTATGAGATCGAGTACTGAAACTCAAACGTCTAACACAGACGTATTTAAGTGGGCGATTGTTGTGTTACTGATTGCCGTCGGTGTGGTTGGTAATAACTATTTTTCTGCTGAGTCACTATTGTATCGTTTGATCGCTATTTTGGTTTTGGCTGGTGTTGCTGGTTTTATTGCGCTACAAACGGCGAAAGGAAAGGCTTTTTTCACATTGGCGAAAGAAGCAAAAACTGAAATTCGCCGAGTAGTATGGCCAACAAGACAAGAGACCATTCAAACGACCTTAATTGTATTGGCGGTTGTTCTTTTTATGTCTCTCGTACTGTGGGGGGTAGATTCGCTCCTTGGTTGGATCGTTTCTTCGGTAATAGGTTAGGAGTTGCTCGTGACGAAACGATGGTATGTAGTTCAAGCGTACTCTGGGTACGAAAAGCACGTAATGCGCTCGCTGAAAGAACGCGTGCAAATTATGGGGCAAGAAGACTATTTTGGTGACATCTTGGTGCCAACCGAAGAAGTGGTTGAAATTCGAGATGGCAAAAAGCGCAAGAGCGAAAGAAAATTCTATCCTGGTTATGTCTTGGTTCAAATGGAAATGAACGATGACTCTTGGCATTTGGTGAAAGGAACGGGTCGAGTGCTCGGTTTTATTGGTGGTACAGCGGATAAGCCGTCCCCGATTACTGAACGTGAAGCTAATGCCATCTTGCAGCGCGTTAATGACGGTGCTGATAAACCTCGTCCTAAGACCTTGTTTGAGGTGGGCGAGGTGGTTCGTGTTAACGAAGGTCCATTTGCTGACTTTAACGGTGTCGTTGAAGAAGTGGATTATGATAAAAGCCGAATCAAAGTGGCGGTGCTCATATTTGGGCGATCTACACCAGTTGATTTGGAGTTTAGTCAGGTTGAAAAAGCCTGATTTTGTTGAACGGGTAGCCTTCGGGCGGTGACCCATCTGGAGTTTAAAAATGGCTAAGAAAGTCCAAGCTTATATCAAGCTACAAGTTAAAGCGGGTCAAGCGAACCCAAGTCCACCAGTTGGTCCAGCTCTTGGTCAACACGGTGTGAATATTATGGAATTCTGTAAAGCGTTTAATGCCAAAACTCAAGGTATTGAGCCAGGTCTTCCAACACCTGTTATCATCACTGTGTACAGTGATCGTAGTTTTACATTTGAAACGAAATCTACTCCAGCCTCTGTTCTTCTTAAGAAAGCAGCAGGTCTTAAGAGTGGTTCTCCTCGTCCAAATACTCAAAAAGTGGGTACGGTTACTCGTGCTCAACTAGAAGAGATCGCTACAGCTAAACAAGCTGATTTGACAGCGGCAGATATGGATGCAGCGGTTCGTACTATCGCTGGTAGCGCTCGCGCTATGGGTCTAGACGTTGAGGGTGTGAACTAATGGCTAAGCTAACTAAACGCGCTCGCTTGATCGCAGAAAAAATAGACGCAACAAAATTGTACTCTGTAGAAGAGGCGGTTGCTCTTTTGTCTGAGCTTTCTACTGTGAAGTTCAAAGAATCTATCGACGTATCTGTTAACCTAGGCGTTGATCCACGTAAATCTGATCAGGTTGTTCGTGGTTCTACTGTATTGCCTAACGGTACTGGTAAAGATGTTCGTGTTGCTGTGTTCACTCAAGGTGCTAACGCAGAAGCAGCGAAAGAAGCTGGTGCAGACGTTGTGGGTTTTGAAGATTTGGCTGAACAAGTTAAAGCTGGCAACCTAGACTTCGACGTTGTTATCGCTTCTCCGGATGCAATGCGTATCGTTGGTCAACTAGGTCAGATCTTGGGCCCACGTGGTCTAATGCCTAACCCTAAAGTTGGCACAGTAACACCTGACGTTGCGACGGCCGTAAAAAACGCCAAAGCAGGTCAAGCTCGTTACCGTACAGATAAAAATGGTATCATTCATGCTGGCGTTGGCTCTATTGACTTCGCTGCTGAATCTATCAAAGGCAACTTGGAAGCGCTTTTAGCTGATCTACGTCGTGCTAAGCCTGCTTCTTCTAAAGGTGTCTATATGAAAAAAGTGACCTTGTCTTCTACAATGGGACCTGGTCTACAAATTGATTTAGGTGCGCTAAGCTTCTAAATCATGCGCTTTGGGGTCTGCCTGCATACTATGTTGAGCAGGCCGTCAAAGACCGCAGGAACCTTAGGGTTTAATAACAACGTTGAAAAATGTTGGTCCTGCGCAGATGGTGTGGCCCGATTCAGATAAACTGGATCTAACTCACCAGCAAGTACTTCGAGTAATCGGAGAGTTGGTAAAAACAAGAGAGTAATTTGCTCTCTGCTAATCCAGGAGAAAACCAGTGGCATTAGGTCTAGAAGACAAAAAAGCCATTGTCGCCGAAGTTAGCGAAGCGGCCAAAACTGCGTTGTCTGCGGTTGTTGCTGATTCTCGCGGTGTTACCGTGAGCAGCATGACAGCACTTCGTAAAGAAGCGCGCGAAGCGGGTGTTTTCGTACGTGTCGTACGTAATACATTGGCTCGCCGTGCAGTGGAAGGCACTGACTTCGAATGTCTAACTGAGAGCTTTGTTGGCCCTACGTTGATTGCTTTCTCAAACGAACACCCAGGTGCGGCGGCTCGTTTGTTGAAAACTTTTGCGAAAGCGAATGATAAGTTTGAAGTAAAGGCATTGGCGTTCAACGGTGAGTTGATCCCAGCTGGCGACATTGATCGTTTGGCAACATTGCCTACATACGATGAAGCTATTGCGAAGCTTATGAGTGTAATGCAGGGTGCAACAAGCAAACTTGCTCGTACTCTTGCAGCAATTCGCGACCAAAAAGAGCAAGAAGCGGCGTAATACGGTTTATCGTACCCTTCTTGATAAATATTTTGTTTTATCACCTACGGGTGATTATAAAGAATGCTAGGAATCTGAGTCATGGCTCTAACTAAAGAAGATATCATCAATGCAGTAGCAGAAATGTCTGTAATGGATGTTGTTGAACTAATTTCAGCAATGGAAGAAAAATTCGGTGTAACTGCAGCGGTTGCTGCTGTTGCAGGTCCTGCTGCTGGTGATGCTGGCGCAGCTGCTGAAGCTCAAACTGAATTTGACGTTATTTTGACTGCTGCAGGCGATAAGAAAGTTAACGTAATCAAAGCGGTTCGTGCGGCAACTGGTCTTGGCTTGAAAGAAGCGAAAGGCATGGTTGACGGCGCTCCAGCGACTGTTAAAGAAGGCGTTTCTAAAGAAGACGCTGACGCACTTAAAGCTGCTCTTGAAGAGGCTGGTGCATCTGTCGAAATCAAGTAATGATACTTGTATTTCCAGATTTCGACCTATAGTCGAAATGGCTGGTGACGTATTGTCACCGGCCTTTTTGGGTTTCTATAAACTCAAATAAAACCAAAAGAATTTTCAAATGGGAGATAATGCTCCCATATATGGTAAGGCCTGATTTGGGCCTTTTGCGTCAATGTGCACAAGCTGGGGAATGCTGATGGCTTACTCATACACTGAGAAAAAACGTATCCGTAAGGATTTCGGTAAACTGCCGCCCGTTTTGGATGTGCCATACTTGCTGGCAATTCAGCTTGAATCCTACCGTAGTTTTCTGCAAGAAGGTAAAGCGATTGCAGAGCGTGAGGAATTAGGTCTGCATGGGGCCTTTAAATCTGTCTTTCCAATGGTCAGCTTTTCCGGCAATGCGGCGCTAGAATACGTCGATTACCGTTTAGGCAAGCCAGTATTTGATGTTAAAGAGTGTCAGTTGCGTGGTGTTACTTACGCAGCGCCTCTTCGTGTTCGAGTTCGACTCATCATTTATGATAAAGAGTCCTCAAACAAGGCCATCAAAGACATCCGCGAGCAAGAAGTCTACATGGGCGAAATTCCGCTTATGACAGACAATGGTACCTTTGTTATTAACGGGACTGAGCGTGTTATCGTCTCTCAATTACACCGCTCTCCTGGTGTGTTTTTTGATCATGATCGTGGCAAAACACACTCATCAGGTAAATTGTTACATTCTGCTCGTGTTATTCCTTATCGTGGTTCATGGTTGGATTTCGAGTTTGATCCGAAAGACTGCGTGTTTGTACGTATAGATCGCCGTCGTAAACTGCCTGTAACGATTTTGTTGCGTGCGTTGGGCTTCGATACAGAACAAATTTTAGACACTTTCTTTGAGACAACCCGTTTCTTCTTAACCCGTGATGGTTTCGAGATGGAGTTGATCGCCAACCGCCTTCGTGGCGAAACGGCTTTGTTTGATATTACCGATGCAAACGGTGAAATCATTGTTGAGGAAAGTCGTCGTATTACTGCTAAGCATATTCGTGTAATGGAAAAAGCTGGCCTTGAGCGCCTATCTGTTCCACTTGAATACATGCTAGGTAAGGTCACAGCGAAAAATCTTATCCACCCTGCAACGGGTGAGCTTATTGCTGAAGCGAATACAGAATTATCTGTTGAGCTTTTAGAGGCGTTGGTGAGTGCGGGTATTACAGAGATAGATACCTTATACACCAATGATCTGGATAGTGGTCCATTTATTTCAGATACGCTTCGCATTGATCCAACCAATAATCAGTTGGAAGCATTGGTAGAGATTTACCGTATGATGCGTCCTGGCGAGCCACCAACCAAAGAATCTGCCGAAGGCTTATTCCAAGGATTGTTCTTCGCCGAAGATCGTTACGACTTATCTAACGTGGGTCGAATGAAATTTAACCGCCGTCTAGGCCGTGAAGAAGATACCGGTCCTGGCGTATTGGATAACGATGATATCGTAGCGGTTCTAAAAACCTTGCTTGATATTCGTAACGGTAACGGCATGGTGGACGATATTGACCACTTGGGTAACCGTCGTGTTCGTTCCGTTGGGGAAATGGCTGAAAACCAATTCCGCGTAGGTCTTGTACGTGTTGAGCGTGCCGTGAAAGAGCGTCTGTCTATGGCAGAAGCGGATGGCTTAATGCCACAAGACTTGTTGAATGCGAAACCTGTAGCAGCGGCCATCAAAGAATTCTTTGGTTCTAGCCAGTTGTCTCAGTTTATGGACCAAAACAATCCGCTTTCTGAGGTCACTCATAAGCGTCGTGTTTCCGCGTTAGGCCCCGGTGGTTTGACTCGTGAACGTGCAGGCTTTGAAGTGCGTGACGTACATGCCACTCACTATGGTCGTGTTTGTCCAATCGAAACGCCTGAAGGTCCAAACATCGGTTTGATCAACTCGCTCTCAACGTATGCGCGTACTAACAGCTACGGCTTCTTGGAAACGCCTTACCGTAAAATTGTTGACGGCAAGATGACAGACGAAACGGTTTATGTTTCGGCAATCGATGAAGCGAAATATGTTATTGCCCAGGCGTCTGCAAACGTAGATGAAGAAGGGCGCTTGGTGGACGAGTTGGTTCAAGTGCGTCATATGCATGAAACCACTTTGATTCCAAAAGAAAAAGTTAACTTGATGGACGTGTCTCCACGTCAGGTAGTGTCGGTAGCCGCTTCATTGATTCCATTCTTGGAACACGATGACGCGAACCGTGCCTTGATGGGATCGAACATGCAACGTCAAGCGGTACCAACATTGAAGGCGGATAAGCCAGTCGTTGGTACGGGTATGGAGAAAAACGTTGCCAAAGACTCTGGTGTTTGTATCGTTGCTAAGCGTGGCGGTGTGATTGAGTCAGTTGATGCGAGTCGTATCGTTGTTCGTGTTAACTCGGAAGAAACGGTAGCGGGTGAAGCAGGTGTTGACATCTATAGCTTAACCAAATACGTACGTTCTAACCAAAATACCTGTATTAATCAGCGTACCTTGGTGATGAAAGGCGAGAGAGTATCGGTTGGTGATATTATGGCTGATGGTCCTTCTGTTGATATGGGTGATTTGGCGTTGGGTCAAAACATGCGTATCGCTTTCATGCCTTGGAATGGTTATAACTTCGAAGACTCGATTCTCGTGTCTGAGCGTGTTGTGGAGGAGGATCGTTTTACTTCCATTCACATTCAAGAACTGACTTGTGTGGCGCGTGATACCAAGCTTGGGCCTGAAGAAATTACGGCCGATATCCCGAACGTGGGTGAAGGTGCTCTTTCTAAACTGGACCAATCCGGTATCGTTTACATCGGTGCAGAAGTGGAACCAGGCGATATTCTTGTTGGCAAGGTAACACCGAAAGGTGAAACCCAGTTGACGCCTGAAGAGAAACTTTTGCGAGCGATCTTTGGTGAGAAAGCGTCTGACGTAAAAGATACGTCTCAGCGAGTGAAAACAGGTACTCGCGGTACGGTTATCGATGTTCAAGTCTTTACTCGCGATGGCATTGAAAAAGACGAGCGTGCCAAGTCTATTGAGAAGGCGCAACTTGACCAAGTTCGTAAGGATTTAAACGAAGAGTTTCGTATCGTTGAAAAAGCAACCTTTGAGCGTCTCGCTGAGGCCTTAATTGGTCAACAAGCAGAAGGCGGCCCTGGTTTAGCTCGCAATGCGATCATTACGGAAGAGTACTTGGCGAATCTAGATCACCCTGAGTGGTTTAAAATTCGTGTTGCCAACGAAGAGGCTAGTGAGCAGCTTGAAAAAGCACAAGCCGCTTTGATTGAGCGCCGTAAAGAGCTTGATGCGAAGTTCGAAGATAAAAAACGCAAATTGCAAACAGGCGATGATTTAGCACCTGGCGTGCTTAAGATTGTGAAAGTTTACGTTGCCATTAAGCGTCGTATTCAGCCTGGTGATAAAATGGCCGGTCGTCACGGTAACAAGGGTGTAATCTCTAAGATCATGCCTGTTGAAGATATGCCGTACGATGAAAACGGTGATCCAGTTGATATCGTGTTGAACCCGCTGGGTGTACCATCGCGTATGAACGTGGGTCAGGTTCTAGAGACTCACTTAGGTGCGGCTTCTAAAGGCTTAGGTCGTAAGATCAATGAAATGCTGGCGGTTGAGCGCGAAAAAGCGGAAGCAGTAGCTGAACTGCGTCGTTTCCTTGATGAGATCTACAATGGTTACGAAGGTGACTTGCGTTGTGCGCGTACGGAAGATCTGGACAGCTTTACAGACGAAGAAATTTTAACCTTGGCGAAAAACCTAACAGGTGGTGTGCCAATGGCGTCTGGTGCCTTTGATGGTGCGAAAGAAGCTGAGATCAAACGTATGTTGCGTTTGGCTGGCTTGAATGAAAGTGGTCAGGTTCGTTTGTTTAACGGCCGTACGGGTGATGCGTTTGAGCGTCCTGTAACCGTTGGTTACATGTACATGCTGAAATTGAACCACTTGGTCGATGACAAAATGCACGCACGTTCTACTGGTTCTTACAGCTTGGTTACTCAGCAACCGCTGGGTGGTAAAGCTCAGTTCGGTGGTCAGCGTTTCGGGGAGATGGAGGTATGGGCGCTAGAAGCATACGGTGCCGCTTACACGCTTCAAGAGATGTTGACAGTCAAGTCTGATGATGTGAACGGCCGTACTAAGATGTATAAAAACATCGTTGATGGCGATCACAGAATGGAGCCTGGCATGCCTGAGTCCTTCAACGTGTTGGTGAAAGAGATTCGTTCTCTTGGTATCGATATCGAGCTGGAAAACGAATAAGCACGAATCACATTTGACCTGCTGGGGAGTACTTCTCCCCAGCCTTACGAGTGGGGCGAATATCCATGAAAGACTTATTAGGTCTTCTAAAATCACAGGGACAATCTGACGAGTTTGATGCGATCCGCATTGGCTTGGCATCACCAGATATGATTCGTTCATGGTCTTACGGTGAAGTTAAAAAGCCGGAGACCATCAACTACCGTACGTTCAAGCCTGAGCGTGACGGTTTGTTCTGTGCAAAAATCTTTGGTCCAATTAAGGACTACGAGTGTTTGTGTGGTAAATACAAGCGCTTGAAACACCGCGGTGTTATCTGTGAGAAGTGTGGCGTTGAGGTAGCTCTGTCAAAAGTGCGTCGTGAACGCATGGGGCACATCGAGCTTGCGTCACCTGTTGCTCACATTTGGTTCTTGAAATCTCTTCCATCACGTATCGGTCTTATCATGGATATGACGTTGCGTGATATTGAGCGTGTGCTTTACTTTGAATCTTTCATTGTGATTGATCCAGGTATGACAACGCTTGAGAAAGGGCAGTTGCTCAACGACGAGCAATACTTTGAAGCGCTAGAAGAGTTCGGTGACGAATTCGATGCCCGTATGGGGGCTGAAGCGGTTCAAATGTTGCTACGCGACTTAGACATGCCTGAAGAAATTAACAGCATGCGTGAAGAACTCAACAGCACGAACTCTGAAACCCGTATTAAGAAGCTGTCTAAGCGTCTTAAGTTGGTTGAGGCTTTCTATCATTCTGGCAACAACCCAGAATGGATGGTGTTGGAAGTATTGCCTGTTCTTCCGCCAGATCTTCGTCCATTGGTGCCACTTGAGGGTGGTCGTTTTGCGACGTCTGATTTGAACGATCTTTACCGTCGTGTGATTAACCGTAACAACCGCTTGAAACGACTGCTAGAGCTATCGGCTCCAGACATCATTGTGCGTAATGAAAAACGTATGTTGCAAGAGTCTGTTGATGCGTTGCTCGATAATGGTCGTCGTGGTCGTGCGATTACCGGTTCCAACAAGCGCCCATTAAAATCTTTGGCCGATATGATCAAAGGTAAGCAAGGTCGTTTCCGTCAGAACTTGCTTGGTAAGCGTGTTGACTACTCTGGCCGTTCTGTAATCACAGTAGGTCCTTCTCTACGTCTGCACCAGTGTGGTTTGCCGAAGAAAATGGCTCTTGAGCTATTCAAGCCGTTCATCTTCTCTAAACTAGAGCTTCGCGGCATGGCAACGACCATTAAAGCCGCTAAGAAAATGGTCGAGCGTGAAACACCTGAAGTATGGGATATCCTTGATGAGGTTATCCGCGAACATCCTGTGATGTTGAACCGTGCACCAACGCTTCACCGTTTGGGTATCCAAGCGTTTGAACCTATGTTGATCGAAGGTAAAGCGATTCAGTTGCACCCGCTTGTGTGTGCGGCCTATAACGCCGACTTCGACGGTGACCAAATGGCGGTTCACGTTCCATTGACTCTTGAAGCTCAGCTAGAAGCTCGTGCTTTGATGATGTCGACGAACAACATCCTGTCACCCGCAAACGGTGAACCAATCATCGTTCCTTCTCAGGACGTGGTATTGGGTCTGTACTACATGACGCGTGAGAAAATCAATGCCAAGGGTGAAGGCATGGCGTTTTCTGACATCAAAGAAGTACATCGCGCGTATGGTGCCAAGCAAGTTGAATTGCATGCGAAAGTCAAGGTGCGTATCAATCAAGTTGATACCACGTTAGATGGTGAAAAAGTGCCGTCTACTTTCATTGTAGACACAACCGTTGGTCGTGCTCTGTTGTTTGATATTGTGCCTGATGGCCTTCCTTTCTCAGTGGTTAACCAGCCAATGAAGAAAAAGGCGATCTCAAACTTGATCAACGAGTGTTACCGTAAAGTGGGCTTGAAAGAAAGCTGTATTTTTGCGGACCAATTGATGTACACCGGTTTTGCTTACGCAACGGCGTCTGGCTCGTCTGTTGGTGTGGATGACTTTGTTATTCCACCAGAAAAAGCAGCGATCATTGCCAAAGCAGAAGCGGAAGTTAAAGAAATCGAATATCAATATGCAGATGGTCTTGTAACGCAAGGCGAGAAGTATAACAAGGTAATCGACTTGTGGTCTCGTACCAACGAAACCGTGACTGAAGCCATGATGAAAAACTTGGCAAAAGAGATGACCATCAACAAAGCGGGTGAAGAGGTTGAGCAGCAATCTTTCAACTCCGTTTATATGATGGCCGACTCTGGTGCCCGTGGTAGTGTGGCTCAGATGCGTCAGTTGGGTGGTATGCGTGGTCTGATGGCGAAACCGGATGGTTCTATCATCGAAACACCAATCACAGCGAACTTCCGTGAAGGTCTATCAGTACTTCAGTACTTTACCTCGACTCACGGTGCTCGTAAGGGTCTAGCTGATACGGCATTGAAAACGGCAAACTCTGGTTACTTGACTCGTCGTCTAGTAGACGTAGCGCAGGATTTGGTAATCACTGAAGTAGATTGTGGTTCAACAAATGGCATCAAAGTTAACGCGATGATTGAAGGTGGTGACGTTGTTGTCCCATTGGGTCATCGTGTATTGGGTCGTGTTGTGGCTCAAGATGTGATCGACACGAAAGGTGATTTGGTTCTTGCTGCTGGTACCTTGATCGATGAACATGATGTTCGTACGATTGAAGCGGCGGGTGTGGATGAGATGATCATTCGCTCTGTTATCACCTGTGATACACGTCACGGTGTATGTGCTAAGTGTTACGGTCGAGATCTCGCTCGTGGTCACCAAGTTAACATCGGTGAGGCGGTTGGTGTTGTTGCTGCGCAGTCTATCGGTGAACCGGGTACACAGTTAACCATGCGTACCTTCCACATCGGTGGTGCGGCGTCTCGAGCGTCTGCTGTTGATAGCGTTCAGGTGAAGAGTGCGGGTACAGTACGTTTCCATAAAATGAAGAGCATCGTCCGCGATGCCGAGCATTTGGTGGTGGCGTCGCGTTCTTCTGAGTTGGCGATTGCGGATGAGGCAGGGCGTGAGAAAGAGCGTTACAAGCTTCCTTACGGCGCAGTATTGAGTGTACGTGAAGGTGATTCTGTGACAGCGGGTCAAATCGTTGCTAATTGGGATCCACACACCCACCCAATCGTCTCTGAGATGCAAGGTCGCCTTGAGTTCAGTGGTATGGAAGAAAACGTGACCATTCGTCGTCAATCTGACGAAATGACAGGTTTGACCACTATTGAAGTCATGGAGATGCGTGATCGTCCGGCCGCGGGTAAAGATATTCGTCCGATGATCTCTGTAGTGGATGCGGATGGTAACCCAGTGTTGATTCCTGGTACGGAATCGCCTGTGCAATACATGTTGCCTGAGAAAGCTTTGTTAAGCTTGGATCATGGTGCAACAGTGAAATCAGGTGAAGTTCTTGCTCGTATTCCGCAAGAATCACAAGGTAACAAAGATATTACCGGTGGTCTGCCTCGAGTGGCGGATTTATTCGAAGCACGTCGTCCAAAAGACCCTGCTGTGATGGCAGAGACAAGTGGTGTGGTGAGCTTCGGTAAAGAAACCAAAGGTAAGATTCGTTTGGTCATCACACCACAAGATGGCAGTGATCCAATCGAGACATTGATTCCGAAATGGCGTCAAATCAACATATTTGATGGTGAAGAAGTGGCAAAAGGCGAGATTATCGCTGACGGTCCGCTAAGCCCTCATGATATCTTGCGTCTTCAAGGTGTAGAAGCGTTAGCTGATTACATCACGAACGAAGTGCAAGAAGTTTACCGCCTACAAGGTGTTGTGATTAACGATAAGCACATTGAAGTTATCGTTCGTCAAATGCTACGTAAAGTGGAAGTGGGTGAGTCTGGTGATACAGATCTTATCCAAGGTGATCAGGTTGAGTTGACTCAACTTCTAGACGCAAACGAAAAAGCAGAAGCGGAAGGTAAATTCCCCGCTAAGTTTGAGCGTGTGCTACTAGGTATCACCAAAGCCTCTTTGGCAACTGAGTCCTTTATATCAGCAGCGTCTTTCCAAGAAACAACTCGTGTTCTTACGGAAGGGGCGGTCACTGGTAAAAAAGATCACTTACGTGGCCTAAAAGAGAACGTTGTTGTGGGTCGATTAATTCCAGCTGGTACTGGTTTGGCTTACCACAATGAGCGCAAGCGTAAGAAAGAGCTTGCGCAAGCAGCGAAGGAAGGAAGTGCGTCAATTAGTGCCTCTGATGTAGAAGAAGCGTTAAGTGCAGCATTAAAAGGCTAGTTTTCGCTGTTAAATCGCGAGGGAGGTGATTTTTTAGTCGCCTCCCTATTGACTGTTTTATAGGCGCAAATTACACTTGCGCCTCCTTATTTTTGGCGATTTCCGCCATAAGAATTGGATCTGTGGAGCTTGTTTAATGGCAACCGTTAACCAGTTGGTTCGTAAACCACGTAAACGTAAAGTGGCAAAGAGTGACGTTCCTGCGTTACAAGCTTGTCCGCAACGCCGCGGTGTCTGCACTCGCGTCTATACTACTACACCTAAAAAGCCTAACTCGGCTTTGCGTAAAGTATGTCGTGTTCGCTTGACTAACGGCTTTGAAGTAACTTCCTACATCGGTGGTGAAGGTCACAACCTACAAGAACACAGCGTCGTGCTGATTCGCGGCGGTCGTGTAAAAGACCTTCCAGGTGTTCGTTATCACACTGTTCGTGGTAGCTTGGATACTTCAGGCGTACAAAATCGTAAGCAAGGCCGTTCTAAATACGGTACTAAACGTCCTAAGTAAGCTAACGCTGCTTAAATCATCGTTTAGACAAATTTTTTAATACAGTAAGGCCGAGCAAATGTTTGTCTCGGACGAGCCTGAAGAGGATATAGACATGCCTAGAAGACGCGTCGTCGCTAAGCGTGAAGTCCTTCCGGATCCTAAACACGGAAGCCAACTTCTTGCTAAGTTCATCAACCATGTAATGGTTAGTGGCAAAAAATCTGTTGCAGAGAGCATTGTTTACAATGCACTTGAAACAGTTGCTACTCGTACTAAATCTGAAGATCCAATGGCGATCTTCGAAAAAGCCCTAGAATCTATCCAGCCAATGGTTGAGGTTAAATCTCGCCGTGTGGGTGGTGCGACTTACCAAGTCCCTGTAGAAGTACGTCCAGCTCGTCGCGCAGCATTGTCTATGCGTTGGTTGGTTGAAGCGTCTCGTAAGCGTGGTGAAAAATCCATGGCGCTACGTCTAGCAGGTGAAATTCTAGACGCTTCTGAGAATAAAGGTTCTGCTGTTAAGAAACGTGAAGACGTTCACCGTATGGCAGAAGCGAACAAAGCATTCTCGCACTACCGTTTCTAATCGACCGGAGCAACAAAGACAGTGGCACGTAAGACACCTATCAACCGCTACCGTAATATCGGTATCTGTGCGCATGTTGATGCGGGTAAAACGACGACAACTGAGCGCGTTCTTTTCTACACTGGTCTATCCCATAAAATTGGTGAGGTGCACGATGGTGCCGCAACAATGGATTGGATGGAACAAGAGCAAGAGCGTGGTATTACCATTACTTCAGCAGCAACGACTTGTTTCTGGAGTGGTATGAGTCAGCAGTTCGATCAGCACCGTATCAATATCATAGATACACCTGGACACGTCGATTTCACAATCGAAGTTGAGCGTTCTTTACGTGTCTTAGATGGTGCTGTTGTTGTGCTTTGTGGCTCATCCGGTGTACAACCTCAAACGGAAACCGTTTGGCGTCAAGCAAATAAATATGAAGTGCCTCGTATGGTGTTCGTCAATAAGATGGATCGTACGGGCGCTGATTATTTTTCTGTTGTTCGTCAGCTTAAAACGCGTTTGGGGGCTAATGCAGTGCCTATTCAGATCAATATTGGCACCGAAGATGATTTCAAAGGTGTGATTGATCTTGTGCTAATGAAAGCCATTATGTGGAATGAAGAAGATCAAGGGATGACTTTCAGTTTGGAAGATGTCCCAGCTGATTTGCTTGATGAAGCGACGGGCTGGCGTGAGCAAATGATAGAAGCTGCCGCTGAAGCGAATGAAGAATTGATGGATAAATACCTCGAAGAAGGGGATTTGTCTGTTGAGGATATTAAAGCCGGCTTACGGGCGCGCACATTAGCCAATGAAATTGTTTTGGTGACCTGTGGGTCTGCGTTTAAAAACAAAGGGGTTCAGGCTGTCCTGGATGCTGTTGTTGAGTACTTGCCTTCTCCGCTTGAAGTAAAAGCGATTGAAGGGACGCTTGAAGACGGTGAAACAGTTGTGACTCGTGTTGCTGATGATGAAGCACCGTTTTCTGCATTGGCATTTAAGATCGCAACAGATCCCTTTGTAGGGACGTTGACTTTCATTCGTGTGTATTCCGGAGTGTTGAAATCAGGCGATGCGGTTTACAACTCTGTTAAACAGAAACGTGAACGTGTTGGCCGAATGGTTCAAATGCATGCAAACAATCGTGAAGAGATCAAAGAGGTATTAGCTGGAGACATCGCTGCCACTATCGGTATGAAGGATGTCACCACGGGTGATACGCTTTGTGATATGAATGATGTTGTTGTGCTTGAACGCATGGAATTTCCAGAGCCTGTTATCTCCGTTGCGGTTGAGCCAAAGTCTCAAGCCGATCAGGAGAAGATGGGGATTGCGTTAGGTAAATTGGCGCAAGAAGATCCGTCTTTCCGCGTTGAAACGCACGAAGAGACAGGGCAGACGATAATTTCTGGTATGGGTGAGTTGCACCTTGATATTCTCGTTGACCGTATGCGTCGTGAGTTCAAGGTGGAGGCAAACATTGGTAAGCCTCAAGTTGCCTATCGGGAAAAAATTCGCAAAGAAGTGACAGTTGATCACAAATTTGTACGTCAATCTGGTGGTCGTGGTCAGTATGGTCACGTCGTAATGAAGTTGATTCCTTCGGACTCCGAAGGTCTTGAATTCGTTAACGAAATTGTTGGTGGTGCTATTCCTAAAGAATACATCCCTGCAGTAGAAAAGGGTGTTTCAGAGCAAATGAAGAACGGTGTAATTGGAGGTTTTCCATTATTGGGGCTGAAGGTTGTACTGATCGATGGATCCTTCCATGATGTTGACTCTAACGAAATGGCCTTTAAAATTGCAGCTTCTCAAGGCTTGAAGAAAGGCGCAGTTGATGCTGATCCTTGTGTTCTTGAGCCTGTAATGAAAGTGGAAGTTGTTACCCCTGAAGAATACATGGGCGATGTGATGGGTGACCTGAATCGTCGTCGTGGTCTTGTACAGGGGATGGACGATTCCCCGTCTGGTAAAATTATTCGAGCGGAAGTGCCTTTGGGCGAGATGTTTGGATATGCAACGGACGTGCGTAGCTTGTCGCAAGGGCGTGCGAGTTATGCGATGGAATTTGAGAAATACGCTGAAGCACCAGCTAGTGTGGCAGACGCGATCATCAAAAATGAAGATTAATCATCATACTTACTAATTCATTAAGGTGTATGTATCATGGCAAAGAGTAAATTCGAACGTAATAAACCACACGTTAACGTTGGTACTATCGGTCACGTTGACCACGGTAAAACAACCCTAACTGCAGCATTGACTCGTGTATGTGCAGAAGTATTCGGCGGTACAGCTGTTGCTTTTGACGGTATCGATAATGCGCCAGAAGAGCGTGAGCGTGGTATCACAATCTCTACTTCTCACGTAGAGTACGATTCTCCAACTCGTCACTACGCACACGTAGACTGTCCTGGACACGCCGATTATGTTAAAAACATGATCACTGGTGCGGCTCAAATGGACGGTGCTATCCTAGTTTGTGGCGCGACTGACGGCCCTATGCCTCAGACTCGTGAGCACATCCTTCTTTCTCGTCAAGTAGGTGTACCTTACATCGTAGTTTTCCTTAACAAAGCTGACTTGTTGGCTGAAGACTGTGGCGGTGCGGATTCTGAAGAATACGCTGAAATGCTAGAGTTGGTTGAAATGGAACTGCGTGACCTTCTTTCTGAATACGACTTCCCAGGTGATGATACTCCAATCATCCCAGGTTCTGCTTTGATGGCATTGAACGGTGAAGACGACAACGAAATGGGTACAACGGCTGTTAAGAAACTAGTTGAAACACTTGATACTTATATTCCTGAGCCTGAGCGTGCTATCGACGGTGCATTCATTATGCCTATCGAGGACGTATTTTCTATCCAAGGTCGTGGTACCGTAGTAACTGGCCGTGTAGAGCGTGGTATCGTTAAAGTTGGTGAAGAAGTTGAAATCGTTGGTATCAAAGATACAACTAAAACAACTTGTACTGGTGTAGAAATGTTCCGTAAACTGCTTGACGAAGGTCGTGCAGGTGAGAACGTTGGTGTTCTTTTGCGTGGTACTAAGCGTGATGACGTAGAACGTGGTCAAGTATTGGCTAAACCAGGTTCTATCACTCCTCACACTGAGTTCGAAGCTGAAGTATACGTTCTGTCTAAAGATGAAGGTGGTCGTCACACTCCATTCTTCAAAGGTTACCGCCCACAGTTCTACTTCCGTACAACTGACGTAACTGGTGCTTGTGAGCTTCCAGAAGGCGTAGAGATGGTTATGCCTGGTGATAACATCCAAATGACTGTGACTCTTATTCACCCAATCGCAATGGACGAAGGTCTACGTTTCGCGATTCGTGAAGGTGGTCGTACAGTAGGTGCGGGCGTTGTTGCTAAAGTTCTTAAATAATCAATTCTTTGAATTGGTTGTTCTGAACTAAAAAAGGCTGCTCGAATATGGGCAGCCTTTTTTTATCTAGAAGGTGAATTTCTGTCTTTCAGAGATTGGTTACTTGACAACCAGTTTTTGAATAGCTAATATTCGCCGTCCTTAAAAAGGATGTTGGCTTAAAAAATGTACAGTTAAGTCATCAAACATTGTATTTGGAGTTGGAAATGCAAAGCCAAAAAATCCGTATTCGTTTGAAAGCGTTTGATCATCGTCTGATCGATGCTTCAACACAAGAAATTGTGGACACAGCGAAACGTACAGGTGCGCAAGTGCGTGGACCGATTCCACTTCCTACTCGCAAAGAGCGTTACACAGTATTGATTTCACCACACGTAAATAAAGATGCGCGTGATCAGTATGAAATTCGTACACACAAACGTGTTCTAGACATCGTTGAGCCAACTGAAAAAACGGTTGACGCTTTAATGAAACTAGACCTTGCGGCAGGCGTGGAAGTACAAATTTCTTTGGGTTAATGACTCAAAGGTTGGGGTGCGAGAACCGGCTGGTTATCAGTCGGCTTATGCACAATAGTGGAATGATCTGGAATGATCAGCCGTAGCGGGTGATAGCCCCGTACACAACTGGCAAATGAGGTAAAAAATGGCTATTCAATTAGTCGGACGTAAAGCCGGAATGACACGTGTCTTCACTGAAGATGGTGTATCCGTGCCAGTAACCGTCATCGAGGTTGAACCGAACCGCGTTACTCAGGTGAAAACAACAGAAACTGATGGCTATCAAGCTGTTCAAGTCACTGTTGGTACTCGCCGTTCGAGCCGCGTCAACAAAGCTGCTGCAGGTCACTACGCAAAAGCAAATGTTGAAGCTGGTCGTGGTTTGTGGGAGTTCCGCCTGTCTGGTGACGAAAAAGAAATCAATGTTGGTGATGAGCTGACTGTAGCAGATTTCGAATCTATCTCTACGATTGATGTCACTGGTCAATCTAAAGGTAAAGGGTTTCAAGGTGCCATCAAGCGTCATAATTTCAGTATGCAAGACGCGACACATGGTAACTCATTGTCTCACCGTGCTCCTGGTTCTATCGGTCAATGTCAAACACCTGGTCGTGTTTGGAAAGGCAAGAAGATGGCAGGCCAAATGGGCGCAACACAAGTTACTACTCAGTCTTTGGAAGTAGTACGAGTTGACACAGAACGTAACCTTATCCTAGTGAAAGGTGCGGTTCCTGGCGCAGTTAACGGTGATGTTATTCTTCAATCTGCTGTTAAAGCACGCTAAGAGGGGTAGACAATGAACTTGAATCTTACAGGTGCGGAAGGGACTGTAGAAGTTTCTGAAGTAACCTTCGCTCGTGAATACAACGAAGCGCTCGTTCACCAAGTGGTTACGGCTTACTTGGCTGGCGCTCGTCAAGGCTCACGTGCACAAAAAACTCGCTCTGAAGTGGCCGGTGGCGGACGCAAACCTTGGAAACAAAAAGGTTCTGGTCGTGCTCGTGCAGGTACTATCCGTAGCCCTCTATGGCGCTCTGGTGGTGTGACTTTTGCGGCAAAACCACAAGATCACTCTCAGAAAGTAAACAAGAAGATGTATCGTGCAGCAATGCGCACCATCTGGTCTGAACTTGTACGTCAAGACCGTCTTGTTGTTGTTGAAGAGCTTAAATTGGATGCTCCAAAAACTAAGCTATTCAAAGCAAAAATGGCAGAATTGAATGTTGAGAACGCTTTGGTTGTTTCCCATGATTTGGATGACAATCTTTTCCTAGCGGCTCGCAACATCCCGAACGTAGATGTACGTGATGCAGCGTCTATCGACCCTGTTAGCTTGATTGCTTACGACAAAGTGTTGGTGACAGTTGGTGCTCTAAAACAAGTTGAGGAGACACTGGCATGATCGGCGAACGTATTTATAAAGTTCTGTTGGGTCCACACATCTCTGAAAAAGCGACTATCGTTGCCGAAGGTAATGGTCAGTACGTTTTTCGTGTAACTGGTGATGCAACAAAACCTGAAATCAAAAAAGCTATCGAAGCGCTTTTTGAAGTCAAAGTTGAGTCTGTTCGCACGTTGAACCATAAAGGTAAAACTAAGCGTACAGTTCGTGGTCTAGGTAAACGTAGTGACGTGAAAAAAGCGTACGTACGTTTGGCTGAAGGCCAAGAAATTGACTTCATGGTCGCTGAATAAGGGGAGATAGGTCAATGGCTGTTGTAAAAAGTAAGCCAACGTCTGCAGGCCGTCGTCACGTTGTTAAAGTTACCAACAACGATTTGCACAAAGGCGCACCATATGCACCTTTGCTAGACACAAAAAGCAAATCAGGTGGTCGTAACAATAACGGACGCATCACTACGCGTCACGTAGGTGGTGGTCATAAGCAGCATTACCGTGTTATTGATTTCCGTCGTAATAAAGATGGAATTCCTGCGGTAGTTGAGCGTTTGGAGTATGATCCAAACCGTTCTGCAAATATTGCATTGGTTAAATATGCTGATGGTGAGCGTCGTTACATAATCGCTTCCAAAGGTATGGTGGCTGGCAGTGTTGTTTCTAGTGGTGCAGATGCGCCTATCAAAGCGGGTAATACTTTGCCTCTGCAAAATATCCCAGTTGGTAGTACCGTACACTGCGTCGAGCTTAAGCCTGGTAAAGGTGCACAAGTTGCGCGTTCTGCCGGAGCATCTGCTCAGCTAGTTGCTCGTGAAGGTCGTTACGTTACGCTGCGCCTACGTTCTGGCGAAATGCGTAAAGTATTGACTGAATGCCGCGCTACTTTGGGTGAAGTATCAAACTCTGAGCATAGCTTACGAGTTCTTGGTAAAGCTGGTGCTACGCGTTGGCGTGGTGTTCGTCCTACCGTTCGCGGTGCGGCGATGAACCCAGTGGATCACCCACATGGTGGTGGTGAAGGTCGTAGTAAGGGTGGTCGTCACCCAGTTACACCTTGGGGTGTGCCTACTAAAGGGTACAAAACACGCAGCAACAAGCGTACTGATAAACTTATTGTACGTCGCCGTACTAAGTAATAAGAGGAAACGACTGTGCCACGTTCACTAAAAAAAGGTCCTTTTATCGACCTTCATTTGTTGAAAAAGGTAGAGGCTGCGGTAGAGAAGAAAGATCGTCGTCCAATTAAAACTTGGTCACGCCGTTCTACTATCTTCCCTGACTTTGTAGGGTTGACTATCGCTGTCCATAATGGTCGCCAGCATGTTCCAGTTCTAGTAACTGAAGATATGGTCGGTCATAAACTGGGTGAGTTCGCTCCGACCCGTACATATCGTGGTCATGCTGCGGACAAGAAAGCCAAACGGTAATAAGGGGTATTAACATGAGTGAAGTAAGCGCTTCATTGAAAGGTGCTCGCCTCTCTGCGCAGAAGGCCCGTTTGGTTGTAGATCAAATCCGCGGCAAATCTGTTAGCGAAGCACTGAACATTTTAACGTTCAGTCCTAAAAAGGCGGCAGTAATTGTCAAAAAGGTACTAGAGTCTGCTGTAGCAAACGCTGAGCATAACGAAGGTGCTGATATTGATGACTTGCGTGTATCTACGGCGTATGTTGACGAGGCAATGACTCTGAAACGTATTATGCCACGTGCTAAAGGCCGTGCTGACCGTATTTTAAAACGCGGTTGCCATATTACAGTTAAAGTCGCTGACTAATTAGGAGAAACCCAATGGGTCAGAAGGTTCATCCAACTGGTATCCGCCTAGGGATAGTTAAAGATCATACCTCTACTTGGTATGCTAATAATCAAAACTACTCTAAGCTGCTATTAAATGATCTTCAGGTTCGTGCGTTCCTGGAGAAAAAATTGGTTCAGGCTTCTGTTTCTCGTATCGAGATACAACGTCCTGCTCAAACAGCTCGTATTACTATTCACACTGCCCGTCCAGGTATCGTGATTGGTAAGAAGGGTGAAGATGTTGAGAAACTACGCAACGACATTTCAGAAATGATGGGCGTGCCAGTTCACATCAACATTGAAGAAATTCGTAAGCCTGAATTAGATGCAAAATTGGTTGCGCAAAATATTGCTGGCCAACTTGAGCGTCGTGTTATGTTCCGTCGTGCAATGAAACGTGCGGTACAGAATGCTATGCGTGCAGGCGCGAAAGGTATCAAGGTTCAGGTAAGTGGTCGTCTAGGCGGTGCAGAAATTGCCCGAGCTGAGTGGTACCGTGAAGGCCGTGTGCCTCTACACACTCTACGTGCTGACATTGACTACGCTACTTATGAAGCATCTACAACTTACGGCATCATCGGTGTCAAGGTTTGGATCTTCAAAGGCGAAATCTTGGGCGGTATTGAGCAAGTGCGTGCTGATAAAGGCGCACAAAAGAAGAAGTCTAAGTAGGGGGTAAGTCATGTTACAGCCGAAACGTACTAAGTTCCGTAAGATGCAAAAAGGCCGTAACCGCGGTCTTGCTCTACGCGGCAACCAGGTTAGCTTTGGTGAATTCGGATTAAAGTCGACTGAACGTGGTCGTCTTACTGCTCGTCAAATTGAAGCGGCGCGTCGTGCAATGACTCGTCATATCAAACGTGGTGGTAAAATCTGGATTCGTGTATTCCCTGATAAGCCGATTACTCAGAAACCTCTTGAGGTTCGTCAGGGTAAAGGTAAGGGTAGCGTAGAATACTGGGTTGCACAGATTCAACCTGGCAAGATGCTTTATGAAGTTGAGGGCGTTTCAGAACAGCTAGCACGCGAAGCGTTTGCTCTAGCTGCTGCTAAGCTTCCTCTGTCCACAACTTTCGTAACGCGTACGGTGATGTAGATGAAAGCAAAAGAACTGCAAGAAAAGTCTGTAGCTGAGCTACAAGCGACCTTGATCGAACTGCTACGTGAGCAATTCACACTGCGTATGCAGAAAGCCACTGGTCAGTTGACGCAAACTCATTTGCTCTCGCAAGTTCGCCGCAATATCGCACGTGTTAAAACCGTGCTAAATGATAAGGCAGGTAACTAAGATGGCAGAAACAAAAGCGCGTACAGCTACTGGTAAGGTAGTAAGCGACAAGATGGATAAAACCATCACAGTACTAGTTGAACGTACAGAAAAACACCCTCTATACGGTAAGTTCGTTCGTCGTTCTACTAAATTACACGCTCACGATGAAAACAATGAGTGTCAGATCGGTGATACCGTTAAGGTCGTTGAAACACGCCCTTACTCTAAGTCTAAGACTTGGAATCTGGTTCAAGTTGTTGAGAAAGCAGCAGCTGTATAAGCTGCTCCTTCCTTCGTGAGACTTGTTATCTAATTTGATTGGAGAGCAGTGATGATTCAAACAGAATCGATGCTTGATGTAGCAGATAACAGCGGCGCAAAGCGTGTTCAGTGTATCAAAGTACTGGGTGGCTCACATCGTCGTTATGCTGCTATCGGTGACATTATTAAAGTCACAGTGAAAGAAGCGATCCCTCGCGGTCGTGTTAAGAAAGGGCAGGTTCTCAACGCTGTTGTTGTTAGAACTAAGAAAGGTGTTCGTCGTTCTGATGGCTCTGTAATCCGCTTTGATGTAAACTCTGCGGTTCTACTAAATGCTTCAGGGCAGCCTATTGGTACTCGTATCTTTGGCCCTGTAACACGTGAATTGCGTACAGAGCAGTTCATGAAAATTGTTTCTCTTGCACCTGAAGTGCTGTAAGAGGGAGGGGACATTTATGCGTAAAATCAAACGTAACGACGAAGTTGTTGTGATTGCTGGTAAAGACAAAGGCAAACGTGGCAAAATTGTTAAAGTAGTAGACGAGAGCCGAGTTCTTGTTTCTGGTGTCAATATGATCAAGAAACACGAAAAGCCAAACCCTATGAAGGGGTCAACTGGCGGCATCGTTGAAAAAGAAGCACCTATCCAGGTTTCTAACGTAGCCATTTATAACAAGGCTACAGACAAAGCGGATCGCGTCGGCTTTAAATTGAATGAAGACGGTACAAAAGTACGTATCTTCAAATCAAACAGTGAAGCGATCGACGCCTAAGAGCGAGAATTATAGCCATGGCGAGACTTAAGCAAGTATATAAAGATCAAGTTGTAGCAAAACTTACTGAAGAGTTTGCTTACAAAAACGTGATGGAAGTGCCTAAAATCACTAAAATCACATTGAACATGGGTGTTGGTGAAGCTATCGCAGACAAGAAACTTCTTGAGCATGCGGTAAATGATCTAGAAGCACTGAGCGGCCAAAAAGTTGTAGTAACTAAGGCTCGTAAATCTGTAGCAGGCTTTAAAATCCGTGACGGTTACCCGATCGGTTGTAAAGTAACGCTACGTGGTGAGCGTATGTGGGATTTCTTCGACCGTTTGGTTGATGTTGCTATTCCACGTATCCGTGACTTCCGTGGACTTAATCCTAAGTCTTTCGATGGTCGTGGTAACTACAGCATGGGTGTGAAAGAGCAGATCATCTTCCCTGAAATCGAATACGATAAAGTAGATCGTGTACGTGGTATGGATATTACCATCACTACGACTGCTCGTACCGACGAAGAAGGTCGTGCTTTGCTAGCCGCCTTTAGTTTCCCTTTCAAGAAATAAGAGGTAGGAATCATGGCTAAAGTATCAATGATTCAGCGCGAAGCAAAACGCACCAAATTAGTAGCTAAGTACGCTGAAAAGCGTGCAGCTCTAAAAGCGATCATTAGCGACGTTAATGCATCGGACGATGAAAAGTGGGAAGCAACGCTTAAATTGCAAGCGCTTCCTCGCGATTCATCTTCTTCTCGCCAACGTAACCGTTGCCAAGTGACTGGCCGTCCACACGGTGTATACCGTCGTTTCGGTTTGTCTCGTATCAAGTTGCGTGAAGCAGCGATGCGTGGTGACGTTCCAGGCTTGAAGAAAGCTAGTTGGTAAGCAAGTAGAGCGCGATCATAATACATAGCAGTGAGTGGGGTGTCTAATTACTGGACATTCTGCTCGCTGCTGTGTACTATGCGCGAGCTCTATTTGCTGCACAATGGTTTTTCAATTAGGAGCTCTTAAATGAGTATGCAAGATACCCTTGCGGATATGTTTACACGTATTCGTAATGCACAGATGGCTGCAAAGACCACTGTGAGTATGCCTTCATCAAAAATGAAGGTGTCAATTGCTTCCGTACTACGTGAAGAAGGTTACGTTGGTAACTATTCCGTAGACGAAGCAGTAAAACCGACGCTTACTATCGAATTAAAATACTTCGAAGGTAAGCCAGTTATCGAAGAAATTAAACGCGCATCTCGCCCAAGCTTGCGTCAATACAAAGGTTCTGCCTCTCTGCCTAAAGTAGAAGCCGGCCTTGGCGTTGCTATCATCTCTACCTCTAAAGGTGTGATGACTGACCGTGCAGCTCGTGCAGCTGGTATCGGTGGCGAAGTAATCTGCACTGTATTCTAGGAGTTAGTATGTCTCGAGTTGCTAATAGTCCCGTGACGCTTCCTAGTGGTGTAGAAGTCGCTCTTAAAGGCCAAAATGTTGTTGTTAAAGGCGGCAAAGGTTCTTTAGAGTTAGATGTTCACACAAGCGTTCAAGTGACTAAAGAAGAAAATGTTATCACCTTCGCAGCGCGCGATGGTGCGAAACAAAGCCGTGCCTTAGCTGGTACTACTCGTGCATTGGTTAACAACATGGTTGTTGGTGTTAGCCAAGGTTTCGAGAAACGTTTGATTCTTCAAGGTGTTGGTTACCGTGCTGCGATTAAAGGCAAAGTACTTAACCTGTCTCTGGGCTTTTCTCACCCAGTAGATTACGAACTACCTGAAGGTATTACAGCTGAATGTGCTTCTCAAACAGAAGTTGTGATCAAAGGCATTGATAAACAAGCCGTTGGTCAAGTGGCTGCAGAAGTTCGCGGTTTCCGTCCACCAGAGCCATACAAAGGCAAAGGTGTTCGCTATTCTGACGAAATTATTCGTCGTAAAGAAGCTAAGAAGAAGTAGGTAAGCATTCATGAACACTAAGAAACAATCTCGAATTCGTCGTGCACGTCGTGCGCGCCTACATATTCGTGAACTAGGTGCGAATCGTCTTACTGTACATCGCACACCACGCCATATGTATGCTCAAGTTATTTCTCCTTGTGGTAGTAAAGTGCTAGCAAGCGCTTCTACACTGGAAGAATCTCTACGTGCTACAGCGACTGGTAACAAAGAAGCGGCTAAAAAAGTCGGTGCTTTGGTTGCTGCTCGCGCTAAAGAAGCAGGTGTCACTACGGTCGCTTTTGACCGTGCTGGCTTCAAATACCACGGACGTGTTCAAGCGCTAGCTGATGCCGCACGTGAAGCCGGTCTAGAGTTCTAAGGGGTAGCAAATGGCAGTTAATGAACAACAAACTAGCGACCTCCAAGAGAAGCTAGTACAGGTAAACCGCGTTGCTAAAGTTGTAAAGGGTGGTCGTATCTTCTCTTTTACTGCTTTAACAGTCGTTGGTGATGGAAATGGTAAGGTTGGCTTCGGTCGTGGTAAAGCGCGCGAAGTGCCTCAAGCAATCCAAAAAGCGATGGAGCAAGCTCGTCGCAACATGGTATCAGTAAAACTTGATGGTGATACACTTCAGTATCCAGTTAAAGCTGTGCATGGCGCTTCTAAGATTTACATGCAACCAGCCTCTCAAGGTACTGGTATCATCGCCGGTGGTGCAATGCGTGCAGTTCTTGAAATTGCAGGTGTTCACAACGTATTGGCGAAATGTTACGGCTCTACAAACCCAGTAAACGTAGTTCGCGCTACGATTAAAGGTTTGCAAGACATGAAAGCACCTGAGCAAATCGCGGCAAAACGCGGTAAGTCAGTCGATCAAATTTTGGGGTAATGTGTCATGGCGAATAAAACCATCACAGTTAAACTAACCCGTAGCCCGATCGGTCGTCTTCCAAAACACCGTGAAACAATCAAAGGCTTGGGTTTGCGTAAAGTTGGCCAAACTCGTGAACTGGAAGATACTCCAGCGGTACGTGGTATGGTTAATAAAGTTTATTACATGGTAAAAGTTGTAGGAGAGTAACATGTTCTTAAATACACTTCGTCCTGGCGAAGGTAGCAAACATGCTCCTAAACGTGTTGGTCGCGGTATTGGTAGCGGCTTGGGCAAAACCGGCGGACGTGGCCATAAAGGTCTTAAGTCTCGTTCTGGTGGCTCAGTAAAACCGGGTTTTGAAGGCGGTCAAATGCCATTGCAGCGTCGTCTGCCAAAATTTGGTTTTACCTCACGTCAGGCTAAGTATGTTGCTGAGGTTCGTTTAAACGAGCTTGCTGCTGTAAATGCTGAAGTTGTAGATTTGGCTGCTCTTAAAGGCGCCGACATCATTGGTCATCAAATTAAAACAGCGCGTGTAATCTTGTCAGGCTCGATCGACAAAGCGATTACCATTCGTGGTCTTAAAGTGACTAAAGGTGCTCGTGCCGCTATTGAAGCAGCTGGCGGAAAAGTCGAGGAATAAATGGCAAAGCGTGGCTCACTACCAGCTGGTATGCAAAATGGATTAAGCGAGCTTTGGTCTCGCATCCGTTTTGTGTTATTGGCAATTATTGTATATCGAATTGGTGCTCACATTCCTGTTCCAGGGATTAACCCTGATAGATTGTCTGCCCTATTTAACCAAAATGAAGGCACAATTCTGAGTTTATTTAACGTATTCTCAGGGGGCGCGCTCCAGCGAATGAGTATTTTCGCTCTCGGAATACTGCCCTATATTTCTGCCTCTATTATTATGCAGTTATTAACGGTTGTGAGTCCGCAGCTAGAGCAGTTGAAAAAAGAGGGTGAGGCGGGTCGTCGTAAGATTACCCAATATACTCGTTATGGTACGGTACTGTTAGCGCTTATCCAATCTGCCTCTATGGCGGTTGGTCTAGCCAGTCAAGGGATCGCTTTCCATGGTGGCCTACAATTCTACGGTGTTGCTGTAGTCTCGTTGGTTGCTGGAACCGTGTTCTTGATGTGGTTGGGTGAGCAAGTAACTGAAAAGGGTATTGGTAATGGTATTTCCATTATCATCTTCTCTGGTATCGTGGCAGGTATTCCTGCTGCTCTAGGTCGCTCATTTGAATCGGCTCGTCAAGGCGATATTAATATTCTTGCTTTGTTGTTTATCGGTGTGATTGCTGTGGCAACCGTTGCGTTTGTGGTCTTTATCGAACGTGGCCAGCGTCGTATTACAGTGAATTACGCGAAACGCCAGCAAGGTAACAAGGTGTTTGCCGCACAGAAGAGTCATTTGCCGCTTAAGGTGAACATGGCAGGGGTTATCCCACCTATTTTCGCTTCAAGTATCCTACTGTTTCCTGCGTCGATCGGCCAATGGTTTGGTCAAGGTAAGGGAATGGAATGGTTGCAAAATATCTCTCTGGCTCTAGCTCCTGGACAACCTCTATATGTGCTGTTGTTTGCGATAGCAATTGTTTTCTTTTGCTTCTTTTATACAGCGCTGGTGTTCAACCCTAAAGATGTGGCAGATAACTTAAAAAAATCCGGTGCGTTTTTGCCGGGTATTCGTCCAGGCGATCATACAGCTCGATATATTGATGGTGTAATGACCCGTTTGACCCTGTTTGGTGCGTTATACATCACGCTAGTGTCTTTGATGCCTCAGTTCTTTGTTGTTGCGTGGAATGTTCCTTTCTACTTCGGTGGTACATCATTATTGATTATCGTGGTGGTAGTAATGGACTTTATGTCGCAAGTGCAAAGTCATTTGATGAGTCATCAGTACGAGTCGTTAATGAAGAAATCTAATCTGACTGGTTATGGTCCAAATGGCCTAATGCGTTAGCATAGGTTGGAGTTGAACATGAAAGTACGTGCATCTGTAAAGAAAATCTGTCGTAACTGCAAAATCGTTCGTCGTAACGGTTCAGTTCGAGTGATTTGCTCTGAGCCTCGCCATAAACAGCGTCAAGGTTAATAGCGAATTCGCTCTATGATGGGAAAAGGGTGGTTGATTTTTCGCCTAAATATAGGCATAATCAGCCGCCCTCATGAAAGCAAAGCGATGATTTGAAAATCATCCATAACAACGGAGTAAATTGAATGGCCCGTATAGCCGGTGTCAATATTCCTGACAATAAACATGCGGTCATTTCTCTGACTTACATCTTCGGAATTGGTCGCACTCGTTCGCGTGCAATTTGCGCCGCGTCAGGTGTTGCTGAAACTGCCAAAATCAGTTCTTTAAGTGATGAAACACTTGATGAACTTCGTGGTGAAGTTGCTAAGTATACTGTAGAAGGTGATCTACGCCGTGAAGTCAGCATGTCTATTAAACGTCTGATGGATCTTGGCTGTAATCGTGGTATTCGTCACCGCCGCAGCCTACCTGTTCGTGGTCAACGTACCAAAACGAACGCTCGCACACGAAAAGGCCCTCGTAAGCCTATTCGTAAGTAACATAAACGCGTTTCGCTCTAATTACTAAGTTCGTTAGAGCTGAGCATTAAATAGGAAAAGTGCAATATGGCTAAGCCAGCTACGCGCAATACCAAGAAAAAAGTCAAAAAGACGGTTGTTGATGGTGTTGCTCATGTACACGCGTCATTTAACAACACGATCGTGACTATCACCGACCGCCAAGGCAATGCTTTGTCTTGGGCTACAGCCGGTGGTTCTGGTTTTCGCGGATCTCGTAAAAGTACTCCTTTCGCAGCGCAGGTTGCTGCGGAGCGTGCCGGTACTGTCGCACAAGAATTCGGCCTTAAAAACGTTGACGTCATGATCAAGGGCCCAGGTCCAGGTCGTGAGTCCGCAGTTCGTGCATTGAATGCATTGGGCTTGCGTATCAATAACATCACAGATGTGACGCCAATCCCACACAATGGTTGCCGTCCACCTAAGAAACGTCGCGTTTAATTGAGGAGACAGATACATGGCTCGTTATATAGGTCCAACTTGTAAGTTGTCTCGTCGTGAAGGTACCGACTTGCAATTGAAGAGCGGTTCACGCGCTCTTGAGTCTAAATGTAAAGCAGAAACCGTTCCTGGTGTACATGGTGCACGTCGTGGACGCCTTTCTGACTACGGCTTGCAATTACGTGAGAAACAAAAAGTTCGTCGTATGTACGGCATTCTTGAAAAACAATTCCGTAACTACTACAAATCTGCTGCTCGTCTTAAGGGTGCAACAGGTGAAAACCTTCTGCAACTTTTGGAATCACGTTTAGATAACGTTGTATACCGCGCAGGTTTTGGTTCTACTCGTGCGGAAGCTCGTCAACTAGTTGGCCATAAAGGTGTTCTAGTGAACGGCGCATCGGTTAACATTCCGTCTTACCAAGTTAAAGCTGGTGACGTGGTGTCTATCCGTGAAAAAGCGAAAAAACAATTGCGTGTTCAAAGCGCATTAGAGCTATCTAAAAATCGTGCACCGATCCACTGGATCGAAGTGGATACCACTAAATTGGAAGCAACTTACAAAGCTGCTCCAGAGCGTGCCGATTTATCAGCTGAAATTAATGAGAACCTAATCGTCGAACTTTACTCTAAGTAAGTCGGTGATTGGGATTAAGAAATAGGTGGATCTATGCAGCGTTCAGTGAGCGAATTGTTAACCCCACGCAACATTGAAGTTCAGGAATTAGGCAAAACGCGCGCTAAAGTAACGCTTCAACCACTTGAACGTGGTTTTGGTCATACTTTAGGTAACGCGTTGCGCCGTATCCTTTTGTCTTCAATGCCTGGTTGTGCAATTGTTGAAGTTGAAATCGACGGCGTATTGCATGAATACAGCGCAATCGAAGGGGTTAAAGAAGATGTCATAGAAATTCTTCTTAACCTGAAAGGAGTTGCGATCGCTCTACACGGGCAAGATGAAGCAACTCTTACTTTAAGTAAAACAGGTCCTGGTGTCGTAACGGCTGGAGATATCCAGTTGGTTGCTGATGCAGAGATCGCTAACCCTGATCACGTTATTGCTAACTTGGATGACACTGCAGTACTTAATATGCAGATCAAAGTAGCGCGTGGCCGTGGTTATGAGCCTGCTGATGCCCGTATTGCAAGCGACGATGAGACTCGTCCTATCGGCCGTTTGCAACTGGATGCTTCGTTCAGTCCTGTTCGCCGTGTGGCTTACAGTGTTGATAGTGCTCGTGTAGAGCAGCGTACCGACTTAGATAAGTTAGTATTAGATATCGAATCTAATGGTACGATTGACCCTGAAGAAGCCATCCGTCGTGCTGCGACCATTCTTCAACAACAGATAGCCGTTTTTGTCGCTCTTGAAAGCGAAAGCGAAGCGCCTGTTGTGGAAGAAGAGGATGAGATTGATCCAATTTTGCTACGCCCGGTTGATGATCTTGAGTTGACCGTTCGCAGTGCTAACTGTTTAAAAGCAGAGAACATTTATTACATCGGTGATTTGATTCAACGTACTGAGGTTGAGCTTCTTAAGACGCCAAACTTGGGTAAGAAGTCGTTAACTGAAATCAAAGATGTTTTAGCACAGCGTGGTTTGTCTTTGGGAATGCGTCTAGAAAACTGGCCACCAGCTAGCTTAAAAGACGATAGCAAAGTTCTAGCTCGCTAGGTCATTGTTCCCTGACCACCGTAGTTTGGTAAGGAATGTAAAATGCGTCATCGTAAGAGTGGACGTCACTTAAACCGTACTAGCTCTCATCGTAAAGCGATGTTCAAAAATATGGCTGCTTCTTTATTCGAGCACGAAGTTATTAAAACTACGTTGCCGAAAGCCAAAGAACTTCGTCGCGTTGCTGAGCCTTTGATCACATTGGCGAAAGAAGATTCCGTTGCGAATCGTCGCCTTGCCTTTGCTCGTACTCGTAGCAAAGATGCAGTAGGTAAATTGTTCTCTGAACTTGGTCCTCGTTACCAAGCTCGTCCTGGCGGTTATGTTCGCATTTTGAAATGTGGCTTCCGTGCGGGTGACAATGCGCCTATGGCTTATGTTGAATTGGTCGATCGACCAGTTGCAGAAGCCGCTGAGTAATATCAGTTTGTAATAAAAAAACCGGACCTTGTGTCCGGTTTTTTTTGCCTGCTATTTACTTGCAATGGGGTGGGGCTATTTTGATATAAAAAAGTCCAAGAGGGAGTCTTGGACTTTTGGCAAACACCGTGTTTTTTATTTCAGCATGGGTTTTAAAAATCGTCCAGTATGCGATCTCTCATTTTGGGCAATGTCCTCTGGCGTTCCTTCAGCAATGATGTAACCACCGCCACTGCCGCCTTCGGGGCCAAGATCCACTATCCAGTCTGCTGTTTTGATTACATCGAGATTATGCTCAATAACCACAATGGTATTGCCGTGATCTCGTAGACGATGCAGTACTTTTAGTAGCTGTTCAATGTCTGCAAAGTGTAGCCCTGTAGTTGGTTCATCCAGAATATAGAGGGTTTTTCCGGTATCCCGTTTAGACAGTTCTTTGGCGAGTTTTACTCGTTGTGCTTCCCCACCAGAGAGTGTGGTTGCGGCTTGCCCTAAACGAATATAGCCCAGCCCCACATCGATCAGCGTCTGTAATTTTCTTGCAATCGCTGGAACGGGATCGAAGAACTCTCGAGCATCCTCTATGGTCATTTCTAGGCATTCGTGAATGTTCTTGCCTTTATAGTGAATCTCTAAGGTTTCGCGGTTATAGCGTTTGCCTTTACAGACATCACAGGGTACATAGACATCGGGCAAGAAATGCATCTCTACCTTAATGACGCCGTCACCTTGACAGGCTTCACAACGGCCGCCTTTTACGTTAAAACTAAAGCGTCCCGGTTTGTAGCCGCGAGAACGGGCTTCTTGAGTGGCTGAGAAAAGCTCCCGCATTGGCGTAAAAATACCTGTATAGGTTGCAGGATTTGAACGAGGTGTACGACCGATGGGGCTTTGGTCAATGTCGACACATTTATCGAATAACTCTAACCCTTCGATTTTTTCGTGGGGAGCTGCTTTTAACGTTGTCGCGCCATTTAATGCAGTAGCGGCTAATGGGAATAATGTGCCGTTGATCAAGGTAGACTTACCTGACCCAGACACTCCTGTAATACAAGTCATTACGCCAAACGGAATGGTTAAGTCGACTTTGTTTAAGTTATTGCCCGTTGCGCCAATCAATTTTAGTACTTGATTGTTGACGGCTTCATGGCGTTTTGCTGGTATGTCGATCTTGCGTTGTCCATTTAGGAACTGCCCTGTGACAGACTGGGGGCAATTCATAATGTCTTGTGGTGTACCGCTAACAATAATTTCGCCGCCATGAACACCAGCACCAGGACCAATATCTACCACAAAGTCTGCAACACGGATGGCGTCTTCATCATGCTCCACAACAATGACGGTGTTGCCGAGATCCCGTAGTCGCGTCAATGTGGAAATAAGCCGCTCGTTATCACGCTGATGCAAGCCAATAGAAGGCTCATCAAGGATATACATCACGCCAACCAATCCCGCTCCAATTTGGCTAGCGAGTCGTATCCGTTGTGCTTCCCCACCAGAGAGCGAGTCGGCTTTACGATCTAATGTCAGGTATTCAAGGCCAACGTTGACAAGAAACGTCAGACGGTCGCGAATTTCTTTAAGAATCTTTGAGGCAATTTCCCCACGAGCACCTGTTAAGGTGAGGTTTTCAAAGTAGTTTAGGCATTCTGCAATCGGGAATTTTACAATCTCAGGGAGCGTTTCTTCATTGATAAACACATTTCGTGCCGAGCGGTTGAGTCGTGAACCATGGCAGTCAGGGCATGGCTGAGTGGTGATATACTGGGATAAGTCTTCACGAACGCTATCGGACTCGGTTTCATGGTAGCGGCGCTGTAGATTCGGTAATACCCCTTCAAAGGCATGGGAACGAATCATTTTGTCGCCACGTTCATTGATGTAGACAAAATCGATTTTGTCTTTGCCCGATCCATTAAGGATTTTATCTTGGTACTGTTTGGGGATGTCTTTGAACTTGGCATCGATATCAAAGCCGTAGTGTTTTGCTAAGGCGCTTAGCTGCTGGTAATAAAAAATACTGCGGCGTCCCCAGCCACGAATAGCACCTTCGGCAAGAGTCAGCGTTTCATCTTGAATAATGCGTTCAGGATCAAAGACTTGATGGGTCCCCAGTCCATCACACGTTTGACAAGCCCCATTCGGGTTGTTGAACGAAAACAGGCGTGGTTCGAGCTCAGTAAGGCTGTAGCCGCAGACAGGACAAGCAAATTTACTGGAAAAAATATGGATGTCTTTTTCATCATCCATATTAATCACTTTGGCGATGCCATCGGATAAGGAAAGACAGGTCTCGAACGACTCAGCAAGACGAAGCTGTAAATCTTTACGAACTTTAAAGCGATCAATGACAACTTCTATAGTATGTTTCTTATTTTTTTCTAAAGTGGGGGCATCGTCTAGATCGACGACGATTCCATCGATGCGAGCGCGAATAAACCCCTTAGATAACAAATCGTTAAGAACGTGAAGGTGCTCGCCTTTGCGATCTTTTACAATCGGCGCAAGCAACATCATTTTAGTTTCTTCAGGAAGGGAGATTATCTTATCGACCATTTGTGATATGGTTTGCGCCTCTAATGGCTCACCATGATCAGGACAGCGTGGTTGGCCTGCCCGAGCAAATAACAATCGTAGGTAATCATAGATTTCTGTGATCGTGCCAACGGTAGAACGTGGGTTGTGAGACGTTGATTTCTGTTCAATGGATATGGCTGGGGAAAGGCCTTCGATATGATCAATATCCGGTTTTTCCATCATGGATAGAAACTGTCTAGCGTAAGTTGACAGTGATTCTACATAGCGACGCTGACCTTCTGCATACAAGGTATCAAAAGCGAGGGAAGATTTTCCTGAGCCGGATAGGCCAGTGATCACCACGAGTTTGTCTCTAGGAATGTCTAGGTCCACATTTTTAAGATTGTGGGTGCGTGCTCCGCGTATGGTGATAGTATCCATGTGTCTCCAATATAGTCTTTGGTCAACAGAAATAAGCTTCGTTGTGAATAGAATAACTGTCTATTTTTACAGTAGTTGAAATAGAGCTTCAACGTTAATTTTTGTAATATTGGCATTTTCCTTTTTCTTAAACCTAAGTTGAGTGGTTGAATCTCCTTATGGATGCACTTGAACGTCGATCTGTCCTTGCCCTAGCGCTTGTTTATCTCTTTAGAATGCTAGGTTTATTTCTCATTATGCCCGTTATCAGCGTGGCAGCCGATGGCCTAAAAGGAGCCGATGCTGCCTTGATTGGTGCTGCGATTGGTATATATGGGTTCACCCAAGCCATATTACAAATACCAATGGGCATGTGGTCTGACCGAATTGGTCGTAAGCGTGTCATTGTGATTGGTTTGCTGTTGTTCGCATTGGGCAGTTTGATCTGTGCGAATGCAACCAGCATACATGTACTTATCGTTGGTCGTGCTTTGCAAGGCGCTGGGGCGATAGCCAGTACCTTAATGGCTTTATTGAGCGACGTCACTAGAGAGAAAAACCGCACAAAATCCATGGCAATGGTTGGTGTGAGTATTGGCGCTTCTTTTATGATTTCGTTAGTGCTGGGACCATGGGTATTTGATTTAGTCGGTTTGTCTGGCTTGTTTTACTTGTCATTCGGCTTTTCTTTCCTTGGTATTGCATTGATTCTGTTTGTTGTTCCTAACGTTGTCCAGCATACCTTTAAACGCGACACAACGCCCAGTTTAGTGGCGCTTGGACGTGTGATTAAAGATGGAAAGCTGCGCTTCCTTAACATCAGTGTATTATTGCTGCATGCCAGCTTAACAGCGCTGTTCATCACCGTGCCACATTTATTGATTCAGCGCTTTGGTTTGCCGTTGGCAGATCATAGCTGGCTTTACCTTGGAGTAATGGGTTTTGCCTTCGTAGGTATGGTACCATTAGTGATCATCGCTGAGGCAAAAGGCAAAATGAAGGCCGTTGTTTTCAGCGTGGTTTTGATGCTGGGATTGAGTGCTATTTTATTACAATGGGCCCCCTATCTATGGGTTTTTGGTCTACTATTGTGGTGCTACTTTGTTGGTTTTAATACCCTTGAAGCGACCTTACCATCCTTGATTAGTAAGCAAGCTCCTGTTGGTTACCGAGGCACGGCAATGGGCGTGTTTTCGACCCACCAATTTCTCGGCTCTTTTTTAGGGGGAATTGGTGGCGGCTGGATATTGCAGCATTACTCAAACAGTACGTTATTTGATGTAGTCGGCATTGTATTAATGCTATGGACGGTAGTGTGCTTTATGCAGCCAGCCCCACGTCAGTTGAGTAGCATAGCGTTTAGTTTGCCAGAAGGTGAAGATGATACGTTAGATGCATTGGCTGATCAGCTTGCTAAAGTGAAAGGCGTAGAAGACATGCAAATTTTTAAAGATGAGCTGACGGCTTATCTTAAAGTAGATAAAAAGATACTTGATAAAGAGACCCTTAAACGGCTCGCACCTCAAGCCAATATCTAAAGAACATAATGAATAACAGTTGGAGAGCCTCATGGCACGTGGAATTAACAAAGTGATCTTGATCGGAAATGCTGGCAACGATGCCGAAGTCCGTTTTATGCCTTCTGGAGCGGCGGTTGCAAACGTCAACATCGCTACAACCGAGAGCTGGAGAGACCGTCAAACAGGTCAAATGCAAGAACGCACCGAATGGCATCGTGTCGCGTTTATGGATCGTGGTAACTATCGTTTGGGTCAAATCGCAGGCGACTTTATCAAAAAAGGCTCCAAAGTCTATGTAGAAGGCTCTTTGCGTACCCGCGAGTGGGAAAAAGACGGTATTAAGCGCTACACAACCGAAATCGTTGCCAACGAAATGCAATTGTTAGATGGCCGTGGCGATAACATGGGACAACAGTCTGGTGGTTACGACTCTATGCAAGGGGGCCAAGGTGGTTATGCCAATAACGCACCTCAACAAGGGTATGGTCAAGCACCACAGCAGCCTGCAGCACCGCAACAATCCGCGCCACAACATGCTCCTCAGAGCGGTGGTTTTAACCAGCCACCTCAGCAAGGTGGGTATGGTCAAGCACCACAGCAACCTGCGCATCAGCCCGCGGCGGCGCAAGCCCAACCGCAGTCTTTTGGTAGCTGGGGTAATGCTCCTCAACAGGCTCCGGCTCAACAGGCACCGCAACAGCGTGCGCCACAGCAACCTGCTCAGCAGCCAAAGCCGCAACAAGCACCAAATTTTGACGACTTTGACGACGATATTCCGTTCTAACCAAAGACAAACACGTAAATGTAAAAAAATTTGATTGGAGGCCGCTATTTTAGCGGCTTTCTTTTTTAGCGTAGCTTCATTAGATCGCGTGATACACTTTATTATCGTTTTGTTTTACTTTGTAGAGGGGTCGCTTGGTTTGTAGCAAAGTACGTGGTTATCCCTGCTCTATCTGTTTGCTGTTTCGCTCCAGTGGTATATAAAACCTAATTGAGTCAGTGATGAGATACTGTTCAATGTTTAAAAAATTTCTTCTGGTACTTGTCCTGCAGCTACCTTTTGCCTGTTATGGGCAGGGCGTTATGGCATCCGCTCCCAATGCACCCATGGTGGGGGATAATCATCAGGTTATTTTCTTCGGGGACTCTTTTACCCTTTTCAATGACAATATAAATAACCGTCTTCGGGATTTGGTGCGTTCTTTAATGCCTCTGGTATCCAAAGACTACCATTTTCGGGCGGCAACTATTTCCAGTGCTCATTTGGGAGATCTGAAACCGATTTTAGTCAGTGAGAATAAATTGCGTCACTGGGATACGGTAGTGTTACAGGGGAATTCCACTGGGCCGATTTCCCGTAAGGATGCTGTGCGGCGTCGGTTTGTTCATTCGGCCATTGAAATGGCGAAGATTGCCCATCAAGCAGGGGAAAAGGTAGTGTATTTTATGACCTGGGCTTATCGGGATCGGCCTTGGCAGACAAAAAAATTGGCCCTTGCCTATAATCGCATCGCCAAACACACAGGTGGTTATGTGGCACCAGTTGGCTTGGCTTTTGCCAACGCTCGCCAAGCGTATCCTAAGATTAACCTTTACTATGTGGATGGCAAACATCCGTCACTGGCTGGAACTTACTTGGCCGCTTGTGTTTTTTACAGTGTTTTGTACCACCGCTCGCCGGAGGGTGCTGCACCGCCTGTTGGTGGCTCCATGTCAAAAAGTGAAGCACTTGCTCTGCAAAAAGTGGCCTGGCAAACCGTGCAGGCTTATCAAAAAGGTTCACTTGACCATGTGTTCAGCGCAAAATAATGATTAAGATTGTTGGTCGTCAATGGAAGGAGATATGGATATCGTTTTTTCGGCGAAAGGGTTGACAAAGCATACCTCTATTGATCGAAGATTTAACGTACGCCTTCTTTCCGCTTATGACTCAGTTAAAAGAACAAGGCCATTACTCATACATTTTATCTTAATGAAGACTTTAAGATTGCCAGCTTTCACTTTTCCATTACAGACCTAAATTTACTCTAGCAATCAGCTGGGAGGGGATAACTCGATCAGGTTGTGATGATTATGACATGGTGCGAATGCTCGTTTCCCCGTATTATTTCACGCTAATGAGCTTTTGCGTGTGGCTCTAACATTGACGTATAGCGCTGATAAGGAACCTAAGATGTTAACGGGTAAGCATATTCTGAGTTGTGACTGTATTGATAATGACGATCTTCATCGATTGTTCGAGCTGGCGGATCTCCTTCAGCCAGTAGCGAAGGGGTTAAAGTATACTCGTATATTGGAAGGGGCGATGTTGTGCAGTTTGTTCTTTGAGCCAAGTACTCGTACTCGTCTTAGCTTTGATTCTGCTTTTATGCGCCTTGGTGGATCGGTTTCCAGCACAACGGGCTTTTCCTTTTCTTCCATTGCCAAGGGGGAATCCCTTGAAGATACCAGTCGTGTCGTGAGTGGCTATGGGGATATTCTCGTTGTTCGCCATCCTGAGGAGCAGGCAATTTATGACATTGCTGCACAAACCTATGTTCCCGTTATCAATGGCGGTAATGGTGCTGGTGAACACCCCACGCAAGCCTTGCTTGATTTGTATACGTTAGAGCGGGAGTTGCAACGAACAGATCGTTGCTTGCAGAAAAGCGTGATTGTGTTGGCAGGGGATCTGCGGTTTGGCCGTACGATTCATTCTCTGGTGAAGCTATTGGTGCGTTTTTCGCCTCGCAAATTGATTTTTCTGTCGCCAGAAAACTTACGATTACCGGAAAATCTTAGAGATATGCTCGCAAAGCAAACCATAGACGTGGAGGAAACTCAGAACGTGGGTGAGGCGTTGAGGCAAGCGGATGTGATTTACACAACCCGAGTACAAAAAGAGCGTTTTCCTGAGAATGAGTTAGCGGAAAACTACTCCAGCGACTTTCGCATTGATGCGGCGTTGTTTGAGCGCTTTGCCTCACCCAATACCTTGATTATGCACCCTTTGCCCCGGGACAGTCGTGACGGAGCAAACGACCTGTCGGATGACCTGAACTCAGATTCACGTCTAGCCATCTTTCGTCAGACCGATGCTGGTGTGCCGATTCGTATGGCGCTTTTCGCCTCCGTGATGGGCGTGGCTGATCACGTGCAGAATAGCTTACAGGAAGCTAAGTGGTTCACTCCTCGTTACACGGGCGTCCAGGATGCGGCTTTTTATGAGCGAAACCCTGCCAAGTAATAGGGTTATATTTGATGTTTTGTTTAAAGTGTTTGGTCACTCATCCATTCACACAGATTGGTGAGCATGTTTTTACACTGTTCTAATTGATCAATTTGAACAAACTCGTCCGGTTTGTGGCCTTGCTCCATACTGCCTGGGCCACACACTAGGGTGGCAACACCCGCTTCATCAAATAGTCCGCCTTCTGTACCAAATGCGACGGTATCGAATTCAGCGCTGTTACTCCATTTTGCTAACCATTGGGCAAAGTCGGATTGTGGGTCTGTCAGTAAAGGAGGGTATGTCGCAAGCGTTTCAAACTGGATCTTGGACTTCCCATGAATGCGTTGCATCTCAGGCTCTAAGCAAGAGGAAGCGTAGTGCTGTAGTGTCTCAAAAGTAGCTTTGGCATTGCTTTCTGGTAGATAACGCATTTCGACATCAAATTGGCAGAACTCCGGCACAATATTGAGTGCGGCTCCCCCTTGAATTAGTCCTGTTTGTAATGTGCTATAAGGTGGATCAAAGCGCTCATCTTGTTCCTCTTTTAACGGAGTAGAAAGTTCGGTTACTTTATTGATGAGCTTAGCCGCATACTCAATGGCATTGACGCCAGCAGGGGCATAAGCGGAATGGCAAGCATGGCCATGTACTTTACAGCGCATAGCGATTTTCCCTTTATGGCCATAAACGGGCTTCATGTTCGTGGGTTCACCAATAATACACATAGCGGGTTTATCGGGAGACGCTCGCAAGTGTTCAATAAGGCTGCGAACCCCTAAGCAGCCGACTTCTTCGTCGTAAGAAAAAGCCAGATGAAGGGGGAGGGTGAGTTGACTTTCTTGGAATAAAGGGATGACATGCAGCACACAGGCAATAAAGCCCTTCATATCAGCACTGCCTCTGCCAAAGTATTTATTGTCCTGCTCGGTGAGTTGAAAAGGCGGAACAGACCAATTCTGTCCATCAACAGGCACCACATCCGTATGACCTGATAACATAACGCCGCCATTTCCAGGGGGACCAAGGCGAGCGTAAAGGTTCGCTTTGGTGCCCTCAGTGTTAAAAATCAGCGTCGAGTCAATATTCAACGCGTTAAGATAGTGTTGAATAAATTGAATGAGCTCGATATTCGACTCTCGGCTGGTGGTATCAAAGCGGAGTAATTGACTCAGGATATCCCGAATAGAGTGGGAGGCAGGACTACTCATCCCCCGGTACTCCGTAACTGGGCGCCTGTCTAGGGTCTAGTGCTCGAGTAACATAGGCTTGCATTTGTGGTTCGTAATCTTGCCATAGCTTGCTAAGTTCCCCGACAGGGTCTTCGTCGGCCCAATCGACACGTAAATCAACAATCGGCCATGTATAGTCATCCACCACTTTTACGGCAGCAGAATGTTCTGGTCCAGCCTCGCCACCTTGATTGATACCAGCGGTAAGTGCGTCAATCAAACGGGTTGTTAATTCGCCTGAACTGGCTTCAAAGGCCTGTATCATGGCGTCAATTACGTTTGACTGAGACAGCATATTACCCGCCGCCACGCAGTGGTGGCCTTTTACCATATGATGGATGCCTAGGGTTTCGGTGCCGCTAAAACAGGCTGTTTGTCCATGGGTATCAATGACGGCTACTTGACGATAAGCGCTGAACTTATCGTCTGATAGTGATGCTTTTAAGGCTTGATCCGGTGTGAGCCCTGTCTCCATGCGCGCTAGAATTTTTTGCCCTAGTGCAGGCAATGTGATGTTTTGGCTGGAAACCGCTCCCACGCCAGACAACAGCCAAGGGCAACGAGCTCCTACTGCAATGCTGGAAGAACTGATTGCAATACCCAGTTGTCCGCTCTCTGGGCAGAACGCGGTAATAGATATAGTCATATTCTCTCCTTAGTTACTTCTTCTCTGGTATCACGGCGATGACATCGATTTCCATAAGCCACTGTGGTTGCGCCAAGCCAGCCACTACCAAGCCTGTTGAAATGGGAAAAACGCCTTTTAGCCATTTGCCCACTTCGCGATAAACGGGTTCGCGGTAGCGTGGGTCGGTAATGTAGGTGGTGGTTTTTACTATGTGGGACAAATCACTGCCCGCTTCTTCGAGCAGCTGCTTGACGTTTTTCATGGCTTGTTCCGCTTGTGCTTGCGGATCCCCTAGGCCAATGAGATTACCTTCAAAATCGGTACCGACCTGACCGCGAACATAGACCGTATTACCCGCCACAACGGCTTGGCATAAATCATTATCAAGTGATTGATTAGGATAGGTTTCTTTGGTGTTAAACATGCGAATTCGTGTGTGTGTCGGCATGATGGTGGCCTCTAAATGTTATTTGGATAGTACTGGTATTGGCGTTGAATCACGATTTGGTCTGCGATGTATTTTGCATCGTGCCAAACGCCCCAGATAAAGGTAGAACCACGACGTGATAACCAAGGTAAGCCTAAAAAGTACACACCGGCTTCGCTGGAAACACCGCGATGGTGCTTAGGTTGATGGTTCTCATCAAAGGCATTAACCTTCAGCCAGCGGTAATCCGTGGCGAAACCTGTAGCCCAAATAATCGTATTGATGCCCGCTGTTTTCAGGTTAAGCTTAGTGGTTGGGTTGGTCATGCACTCAGGATCCGCTAGGAAGTGCCGAGCGTCTGGTTCCTCAGGTAAATCCAGACCGTGGCGAGCGACGTATTCATCCGCGCGGTCTAGCAGAGAAAGGTAGTTATCATCACCTGCACGAATATTCTTTGCCAAATCACCATCAAAGTATACGTCGCCATTTTCAAATGCACTGGTGCGACCAACAAGGTTCAGCCCCTGTGATGCTAACTCTCGAAAGTCGATGGTTTTGCCGCCTTCTGCACCGCTTACGGCAATGGTGACATGCTCTTTGCCTGGCTCATTGGCTGCCGCATCCCATAACCCCAGTACGCCAAGCCACCAAACAAAGTCACGGCCTCGATAGCTACGAGGTGGTCGATCATGAGGGCCTACCGAAAGAAAGACTTGTTTGCCAGCACGGTTTAGTTCGTCGGCAATTTGTACGCCGGAAGACCCTGCTCCCACGACCAATACGGCGCCTTCAGGTAACTGCTCTGGGTTATAATATTTTGCAGAATGAATCTGGTAGAGCTCAGGGTCGGTCGGCGCAATGGATGGAATGATCGGAATTTGAAACGGTCCAGTGGCGCTAACAATACGTTGCGCTTTAAAGGAGCCTTCTGATGTTTCGATGATGAAACCGCCGTTACCTTCATCGCGGACCGCACTAAAGACTTCAACCCCCGTTTTGACAGGAGCATCAAACTTCTGGGCATAGGCTTGGAAATAGTCAGCGACTTTGTCTTTTGAGACAAAGCTGTCTGGGTGAGCACCTGGGAATGTCATGCCAGGGAAGCGGTCATGCCATGCGGGGCCATTTGCAACGAGGGAGTCCCATCGATGGCTTCGCCATGCTTCGGCAATACGGTTTTTCTCGAGTACGATATGCGGTACTTCTTGGCGAGTTAAGTGCTCGCTCATGGCAATACCTGCTTGGCCTGCCCCGACAACCAGTGTGTCGATGTCTGTAATAGTCACTGTCATGTGTAAATGCCTTTATTGCCGGATGTTAATTGCCCAAAAGGGATGAACTCAGCTTATGGCAGTGAATAAAGACAGTAAAATATTATAAATATACGATCTAAATAGAAAAAATATCGATGGCATAAAATGTTTTTAATTTGTTCATCGAATTATGTTTAAGTTTGTTCTATTTACTCTTCTTTATTATCAAGATCGACACTGCGGCAATAATCCATAAATAAGCGCGCAGGATGCGTCGGTTCATTGGTTTTCAAATACGCCATGATTAAGGTTGAGCTTTCCATTTCATCTTCAATATCAAGATACGCCAGTTCTTGACCGTCGTAGGTAATATTGGTGCAGGGCTTGGTAACCAGCACAGAAAATCCTTGTCCCTGGCCCACCATGCAGCGGACCATTTCTATAGAGGGGGAAGCGTATGCAATCTCTGGATGCAGACCTTTCTCGGTAAACAAGCTTAAAAAATAATTTCGGCTGGGGATGACATCCAATATGACCATCGGTTCGCGACTTAGTTCAGCCAGTGTCACCGAGCGTTTTTGTGCCAGTGGATGCTTGGCAGGCAGAAGTGCATAAGGCCTATGTGGCGCATTTAAGGTTTCTTTGCGAATCGAATTATCCAGTTGCAGGTCATATAAAAAAGCAAGATCGAATTGACCCCGATGTAATCCCACCATGATTTCATGCTGTTCACCATCGTGCAGTTGAATTTCTATATCTGGGTATTGCTGTTTAAAGCCTGCGATCAACTTTGGAATGTAAAGAGGCGCAACCGATTCAAAACTCCCAATGGAGATTTTGCCGCTGGCGATGTCGCTTGCCGCCAGTGTATTTTGCTCAAACTCATGGGAGAGTCTGAGTAGTTCTCGCGCCTTATCATAAAATCGTCGACCGCTGGGCGTTAGCGAAACCCCTTGTGCGTGATGTCTGATCAAAAGCTGCTGCCCGAAGGAGTCCTCAAGGTTTTTGATGGCAATTGAAATAGAGGGTTGGGCGATGTGCAATTTACGAGACGCTTCTGCAATGCTTTCGGTTTCGACAACCGTTGCAAAATAGTAAAGCTGCTTTAAGGTGAAATACCGCATGGGAAAGTACCTATAGAGAAATTATTGTTTGTTTTGATTAGTTTATAGTCTTTATATTGCAAGCGGTATGCCATCCGCTTGTTACCTTTCTATTTTCCAACAGATAGAAGGCCCTCTTGAGAAAGTCATTAAAAAAGTAACGTAGATAAATTAAATTTATGCACCATTTTGGTGTGATTTTTTGTTTTTGTTTGGTGCGATAAATAAAAGTACTTGTATTTATTTAAGTTAGTAGATGAAAGGGTGCTTTATTATGAGGCGAGTGGCTTAGATAGTTTTTTTAAAACTAGAAGAGAAAAAAATAATAATTGCTAGGCGTCTAGATCTCCCTACATAGTGATGACACACATTTTGAGAGTTCGCTCTTATTCACTTATGAAGACAGGTCGCCATTCTATGACGTTTGATTGGAATTACTTTTTCAGCTTATTTCGCTTAGCGGATTTTTGGTGGGCAAGCTTGACGGTGATAAAACTCAGCTTGGCCAGCTGGCTATTAAGTATTGTATTCGGCTTTGTTTTAGCACTTGGAAAACAGTCTCGTTTTGTACTTTTAAATGTTCCAGCGAAAATTTATATATGGTTTTTTCGCAGTTTACCGCTCCTTGTGTTGCTCATTTTTGTTTACAACATGCCGCAGATTTTTCCCGCTAGCAGCACGGTTCTGGCGAGTCCTTTTTGGGCGGGATTGATTGCCATGGTGCTGTGTGAAAGTGCCTATATTGCTGAAATTCATCGTGGTGGCTTGCTCTCTATTCCGAAAGGGCAGGGGGAAGCGGCCAGAGCGTTGGGCATTCGCTTTGTCGGGATTCAATGGCTGGTGGTGATTCCGCAAGCTATCAGAGTTGCCTTACCCGCTTTAACAAACGAATACATTTCGATTGTGAAGTTGACGTCTCTGGTCTCAGTGATTTCCTTAACCGAAATTTTAATGGTAGGCCAACGTCTCTATACCCAGAATTTTTTGGTATTGGAAACCATGGCGGCGGTAGCGGCTTATTACGTCATGATTGTGACAGTGTTTGATTTCTTATTAAAACAACTCGAAAACTACTTAGATGTGACAAGGGGAAAAAGTGCTCGTCAGCCATCGGTTGAACTCATGGAAAGTGTTCGTCGTGCCCCTGCCCATCCAGTGGTGCCACAGGCGGAGTTTGATGGACCCGCTCTGAAAGCGTCAAGACTGCACAAAAGTTATAACGATATAGAAGTGTTGGGCTCAGTCAACATGAGCGTGAATAGTGGGGAGGTCGTCTCTATTATTGGTCCTTCTGGCTCTGGTAAGACCACTTTGATCCGCTTATTGAATGGGCTTGAGCAGTTGGACAATGGGGAAATTGATATTAATGGCAGTCCATTCTTGAAGCTATTGCGTCATGGCGCGGATAAATCGCGGTTTATTGAGCATTCAGAGCACAGAACCAAGATAGGAATGGTGTTTCAAAGCTTTAACTTGTTTCCGCATTTAAAAGTTATCGACAACCTATTACTTGCGCCGCGCTATCACAAAATGGGGAGCCGTACTGATCTGGAACTTCAGGCGTATCAACTGCTCGATAAGGTAGGCATGCTGGAGCACGCTTGGAAATATCCGCACCAATTATCCGGCGGTCAACAGCAGCGTGTCGCCATCGCGCGAGCTCTAATGATGCGGCCGCAAATCATGTTATTTGATGAACCCACTTCCGCTTTGGACCCCGAAAAAGTCAACGAAGTGCTGCAAGTCATCGAAGACTTGGCCCGCGAAGGCATCACGATGGTGATTGTTACCCACGAAATGAACTTTGCCTTCAAGGTTTCCGATCGAATTGTCTTTATGGAGCAAGGGCGAGTGGTGTGTGATGACGCGCCGCAGGTCTTGAGGGAAGGGAGAAATCCTCGGGTAGAGGCCTTTCTGAAAGATGTCTCTTTGGCTTGATTGCATACTGATGGAGTTGCTCGTGATGGAACAATGGCAAATAGATCTGTACCACGAACAAGGTTTTCTTGTAGTGGATAACGTATTGTCTGAATCGGAAGTGGCTGCCCTTCAAGCAGACTTTGATGCATGGGTTGAAGACAGTCGACACTATGCAGAGCCTTGGGGAGAAACCTTAGACGGGCGTGCGCGGTTTGATATCGAAAGCGACCACCGCTCAGATCATCCCTCATTGCGTCGCGTTGCATCGCCAACTGAAATTTCAGCAGCATTCAAGCACACAGCGTTGGCGTCTAAAGTGGCACACATTGCGGGGCAATTAGTCGGCCACCGTGGCGCCCGTTTGCATCATAGTAAAATCAATTCTAAGTTGCCGCACACGGCAACTCAGGTGAAATGGCACCAAGATTTTCTCTTTACGCCACACAGTAATGATGACTTGGTAACCAGTCTCTTAATGATAAGTGATGTCACCCCTGAAAATGGGCCATTACAAGTTATTCCAAGAAGCCATAAGGGACCACTTTTCTCACATTGGGATGGTGAGCGTTTTATGGGTTCAGTGAGTGCTCAAGTGGAGCAAGAACATTGCCAGGTCCCCGTCGCCTGCTACGGCAAAGCCGGCTCAGTGTGCTTTATGCACACGCGCTTGTTGCATGCCTCTAGTCCCAATGAAACGGAATTTCCTCGAACTTTATTCATCAGTGTTTATGCCGCAGAAGATGCCTTGCCTTATGGTGACAATCCTTTGCCAAGCATTCATACCGGAACGCTTGTTTGGGGGACCGATAGCGGTGAAATTCGCAGTACCGCGAACCAATTGAAATTGCCACAAAAACCCAAAGGTGCCTCCTTCTTTGTCCAACAAGCAGGAAAAGACCTTATCGGCGCTTGATCCATTAAACTAACGAGAGGATTTCTTATGACGTTATATACCTGTGTTAAACGCTCGACTATTCGTTCTGTCGTAACTGGTGTCGTGGGAGCGAGCATCTCTTTTGCTTCCTGCAATGCATTGGCTGATTTCAAAGAGCCTGGAAAGTTAATTGCGGGGTCGGATATGACTTTCTATCCCTATGAATACATGAAAGATAACACCCCAAAGGGATTTGATATTGAGTTTCTAGCCGGCCTTGGCAAAGTGATTGGTCGTCAGGTCGTCGATGTGGATACTCGTTGGGCGAACTTGATCCCGGGGTTACGTGGTGGCCGTTTTGACATTATCAACTCTTCAATGTACATCACAGCCGATCGCTTGAAAGTCATTGATATGATTCCCTACCTAAAAAGTGGGGATGCTATCTTGTCTATTAAAGGAGCGGCCTATCAACCTAAAGTTCCTGAAGATTTTTGTGGGCATAAAGTTGGCTCCATGGCGGGGACTGCGTGGCTAAAGCCGCTTAAAAAACTGTCAAAAGACTATTGTGAAGCAAAGGGTTTGAAACCCATTTCAATCAGTGAATACCCAACGGACCCTCAGGCAACCCAAGCTATGTTATCTCATGCCGTTGAGGCACAAATTACCGATGCCGCTGTTGCGCGAGGCGTAGTAGAAAAAACGGGTAATCGAGTGGTGATTTCTTCCGATACTCTGATCTACCCAGTGTTAAATGGCTGGGGGGTGAAAAAAGGCAACGAGGAGGTTCGTCAAGCCTTAATCAAAGGCTTAAAGGCGTTCAGTAAAACACCTGAGTACGCTGCTTTGCTGAAGAAGTACCACTTCCAAGCGCCGACTGCAGAAGATATTGCTCAGTTAATGCCGAAACAGCCTTAGCGCCACAATATAAGAGGGCATGATTCCCTCTTATATTGACGACATCATTGATGGATTTGTCTCGTCTTTATCCGCTTAGTGCTCATCATTGAGCGGGTCCTTCCTCCGTTTATCATAGATAAAGCGATCGATCACGTTGTAGAACTATCCACATTTCCGTAAACTCCTACCTTTATTTAATAGGTTTATAAGATGTTTTTAGGCATCTTCTCTATGGACAGGCACCAAAATAAGCAATTTTTTGAGTGTTATCGTAACAAAGGCTCCTAATCGGGGCCTTTGTTACAACTGAAGGGTGCTTAGTCGCCCCTATGAGAATTAAGCTATGCTACAAGCAAGTGGTAAGAAGAGGATAAGACAGTGAAAGACGAAGATGATCCATCTTTGTTTGCTCAAGAAGTAGCGGGAATTAAGCCGCTGGAGAAGGGCGAGGTGTATTTAGGCAAAAAAGGCCCAGCTGTCGATTTTCAGGCTAGAAAACGGGCAGCGGTCATAGCCCAAGAAGCGGATAGTAACCATTTGTCCCACGACTATGTGCAGAAGGTGTCGCCTAATGACATGCTGGAGTATAAACGCCCTGGGGTTCAAGATGGTGTCTTTAAGCGCTTAAGACAAGGCAAATACGCTATCGAATCGCGGTTAGACTTGCATCGTCGTACGGTGGCTCAAGCACGAGAACTGGTCTATCAGTTTGCGGAAGATTGTTTGCGTAACGACATTCGTGTGGCGGTAATTGTTCACGGTAAGGGAGACCGTACCCCAGATCCTGATAACCAAGCGACGATTAAGAGCTATATTAACAAATGGTTGAGGGATTTAGACATGGTGATGGCCTTTCATAGCGCGCAACGTCATCATGGTGGCCTCGGCGCTGTGTATGTTCTGTTTAAAAAGAGCGAGAAAGCCCGTCTAGAAAACTGGGAAAAACACCAAAAACGCTAAACTGATCACCCACATCATGGGGCGTTAGCGTCAGTAAATAGAAAAGCTTTGTGTGAAGTTCGTGCAGTAAAACTGACATCTTTGCTATAATTTCAGCATTTTGCTGCCTTGAGTCTTGTCAGGCAGCCCCAAACATTATAAGTCATCGTATTCTAATTCAATCGAGGTAGAGAATGACAAATCGTACCGCGCACCATCCTGCGTTTACCTATTTGCGCAGTGAGTTTATCGAGGCCTTGAACGTGACCGTTCAAGAGTTCGAACATACCGTAACCGGCGCTAAACATTTTCATATCGCATCGGACAATGATGAAAACGTCTTTTTGGTTGGATTAAAAACCGTACCAACAGATTCTTGCGGTGTGGCGCATATTTTAGAGCATACCGTGTTGTGTGGCTCTGAGCGTTTTCCTGTACGTGATCCATTTTTTATGATGATTCGTCGCTCGTTGAATACCTTCATGAATGCGTTTACCTCATCTGACTGGACTGCGTATCCTTTTGCCAGTAAAAATAAAAAGGACTTTCATAACCTGTTAGGGGTTTATCTGGATGCAGTCTTTTTCTCACGTTTAGATGAATTGGACTTCTCCCAAGAAGGTCATCGTTTAGAATTCGCGGAGCCAACTAATCCTGAGTCAGAGTTGACCTTTAAAGGGGTTGTGTTTAATGAAATGAAAGGCGCGATGAGTTCTACCACCTCTGTGCTGTGGCAAACACTGACCAAATATCTGTTCCCCAATAATACCTATCATTTCAACTCTGGTGGTGAGCCGAGTGATATTCCTGATTTGTCTTACCAAGATTTGTTGGCGTTTTACCGGACCCATTATCACCCATCCAATGCGGTATTTATGACCTTTGGTGATATTCCAGCAGAAACGCTACAAGCGGAATTTGAGGAGAAGGTCTTAAGCCGTTTTGAGCGTTTGGATACGCAAGTGAGTGTGCCGAATGCGAAGCGCTATTTCTCTCCTATTCGAGTAGAAGAGGGCTACGCGGCAGACGAAGTGAAAGAAGATGGTAGTCACGTTGTTGTAGGATGGTTGCTGGGTGAAAGCATCGATCTGACGCAACAATTTGAAGCACAGTTATTGTCCAATGTGTTGTTAGACAACAGTGCGTCGCCCTTGCGTCGTGTGTTAGAGAACAGTGACCTTGGTCGCGCGCCGTCGCCTTTTTGTGGTTTAGAAGACAGCAATAAAGAAATGAGTTTCATGTGCGGTTTAGAAGGCGTGAAGCGCGAAAATACGGCCAAAGTGGAAACGTTGATTTTGTCTACATTGGAGGAGATTGCTCAAAAAGGTGTGCCGCAAGAAACGGTCGATGCCATGTTACACCAACTGGAGTTGAGTCAGCGTGAAATCGGCGGAGGCAGCTACCCATATGGCTTGCAGTTGATTCTAGCTGGCTTGTCGACAGCCGTGCATTCTGGGGATGTGATCGCGCAATTGGATCTTGATCCGGTGATCGAGGCCATGCGAGAAAAAGTGCGCGACCCGCAATACATTCCAAACTTGATCCAGACTTTATTATTGTCTAACGCCCACCGAGTCACGCTCACGTTAAGTCCTGATGATGCATTGGAAACACGTCGAAATCAGGCGGAAAAAGACCGTTTGAGTAAAATTAAAGCGGCGTTAAGCGATGAACAGAAAGCGGACATTGTCGCCCGTAGTGAGGCGCTCAAAGCCCGTCAGGCACAGGTGGACGATATGAGCATCTTGCCAAAAGTAGGGCTAGAAGATGTACCGGCCAGCTTGCCAGTGTATGACAGCGAGGAAGTCTCAGGTGATTTGCCCATTACTTTTTATCCTCAGGGAACCAATGGTTTGGTTTATCAGCAGTTGGTAATTGATTTACCCGAGCTCGACGAAGAAGAGACGGAGCATTTGCCGCTATTCTCATCAGTATTGACGGAGCTAGGTATCGGCGATCAAGATTATCTTGCCGTCCAAGAGCGTCAGTCCCAGGTATGTGGTGGACTGGGGGCATCAAATTCGATCCGTGCGACCATAGAAGATCGACAAAATATTAATGGCTATTTCATTTTGTCCAGCAAAGCATTGGTGCCAAATGTCAAAGCCATGAGTGAATTATTAAAAGACACCATGATGAATGTGCGCTTTGATGAGGTTACTCGGGTGAAGGAGTTGGTGGCACAGCGTCGAGCTCGTCGAGAACAGTCTATTACGGGCCAAGGGCACTCTCTAGCCATGACAGCCGCCTCGGCAGGCGTGTCAGGGTTGGCAGCAAGACAAGAGCAATGGGGTGGTATGTCAGGCATTCGTTCTGCGATTGCCTTGGATGAGGCAATGAAAGCCGATAACGCCGCTGTTGAAAACGTAATGACTGTGTTCAAACGTTTACATGGTAAATTGCTTACTGCGAAAAAACAGCTATTGTTGGTGGCAGAGCCACAGCACGAAGCAAGTGTGTTAGACGATGCGAAGACGGTGTTTGCTGACTTGCCACAAGGAGATCATCAGACAGCGTTTGCTTTAGCGCCAGTGGATACTCGTGTGAAAACAGCATGGCTAACAGCCACGCAAGTAAGCTTCTGTAGTAAATCATACCGTACGGTATCGGGGGACCATCCTGATGTGGCGGCGCTTAATGTCTTAGGTGGCTTTTTGCGTAACGGCTTCTTACACCGGGCTATCCGAGAACAGGGTGGCGCTTACGGTGGTGGTGCAAGCTTTGATGGTAGTAGCGGAGCATTCCGTTTTTATTCTTACCGTGATCCACGTTTGACCGAAACGTTAGCGGATTTTGATGCTTCTATTGAATGGATGCTGAATGAAGAGCATTCAGAGGCGGCCCTTGAAGAAGCCATTTTGGGCGTGATCGGATCCATGGATAAGCCAAGCTCCCCCGCAGGAGAAGCACAAAATGACTTTTATGTTAAGTTGCATGGGCGGTCTCTTGAGTATCGAGAAGCTTTTCGTGCCAGTATTTTAGCGGTGACCATTGACCAGTTAAAAGCGGTGACGAAAGCGTATTTGACCAAAGACAATGAAAGCGTTGCCGTTGTCACCTCTAACACGCGACGTGCAGAGCTTGAAAAACTTGGGTTTGCTATTCAGACCTTATAGAAGGCGATGATCGTATTACCAATTATCACAACATTGCTAGGACAATGATAACGGACCTAGTCTTTGGGCTAGGTTCGAAATAAAAAGTTAAATGCCGTTGGCTCGCAAAAAGACTCAAAATACGCAAAGATTGTCTATAAAATCGGCTTTTGGGTCTAGTTTGCTGCCATTTTGGCTATTGGCTTCGAATAAATATTTAAACAACAAAAACGTTATCGTTTTTATTAGCGGAAAATTAAATGGATCAGTTTCATGATATACGCCCTTACAACGACGATGAAGTCGCCGGGGTGTTGCAAAACTTGTTAGAAACACCGGATTTTATTAATACCATTATAGGCTTTCGTTTTCCAGGTTGGCCGACATTCCTTAGAGGGCCGTTATCGCTGTTGGTGAAAATGGCTCTTAAGCGGCAGTTTTCAGGCATTCGTAATGTTCGTGATTTTCAGATGGGTGTAGCGAATTACATGGAACGTATGATCAAAAATACGACCACTGATGTTGAGTACCGAGGCATTGATAAGCTTCAAAAGGATGTGGGGTATTTATTTTTGTCGAATCATCGAGACATTGCGATGGACCCAGCGTTCGTGAATTACGGTTTATACATGGCAGGTCTGGATACTGTCCGGATAGCCATTGGGGATAATTTATTACGTCGTCCTTTTGTTTCTGATTTAATGCGTCTGAATAAAAGCTTTATTGTGAAGCGCTCTGCCAATGGAATTCGTGAAATGATGGCGGCTTTTGGGCAGCTATCTTCCTATATCACTCATTCAATAACCAAAGAGCACTGTAATATTTGGATTGCCCAGAAAGAAGGTCGAGCGAAAGATGGCTTGGACCAAACGGATCCCGCGATCATTAAAATGTTTTACATGAGTCAGAAGAAAGACAAAGTGGCTTTTCCTGAAGCCATGGCCAATCTTAATGTGGTGCCTGTCTCAATTTCCTACGAATACGACCCTTGTGCGTTTGATAAGGCGCGAGAGTTGCATCAAAAATCGACCACAGGTAATTATGAAAAAGCAGAATTTGAAGACATTGATAGCATCAAAAATGGCATTGTGGGGCAGAAAGGTAAAGTGGTTGTCACCTTTGGTGATGTGATTACCACAGAAGGCATTGAGACGCCTGAAGATTTTGTTGAGGAGGTCGACCGTCAGATACTCTCTCATTACGCAATTCAACCAAGTAATGAGTCGGCGTTTGCTATGCAGCAAGGAATGCCCGCGACAGACAGTGCGTTTGAAGTGTATATGCAAACTTGTCCAGAGGCGCTGCGTGAGACGGTGTTGGCTATGTATGCTAACCCGCTAAAACAAAAGCAAAAATATGTAAATGTATAATCAGTAAGGTAATGACTAATGAATATCGGGACGTTGTTAAGATCCTGGGTTGGTTCCACCGTGTTTTTTGTTTATTACGCGTTATCAACCATACTATTTGGGTTGATGGCACCATTCGCTACCATCATCTTGCCTAAGGATGTGCGTCAACCAGTGTTGAATTTGCATAATAAAGGCTTGCTGTTTGTTTTTCGGGTTCTATGTGGGGTAAAGATTGAAATCATAGGACGAGAACACATCAACAAAAATCGCCCAGTTGTATTGGTGGCGAATCATCAAAGTGAATGGGAGACATATGTTTTACAGGTTTTGATGGCTCCTGTGTCTACTGTCCTGAAGAAAGAGCTGTTATCTATGCCTTTTTTTGGTTGGGGGCTGCGTATGGTACAGCCAATTGCCATTGATCGATCTAAACGTACTAATGCGTTGAAACAAATTATGAGTCAGGGCAAAGAGCGGTTGGAAGATGGCCGATCAGTGTTGATTTTTCCTGAGGGAACTCGAACTAAGCCAACGGAAGTTAAAGAATTCAATAAAGGGGCTGCTATGCTGGCAACCTCTGCGAATGTGCCGATTTTACCCGTAGTGCATAATGCAGGATACGCTTGGCCAAGTAAGAGTTTTTTGAAAAAACCTGGGGCGATTCGCTTGGTGATTGGGCCTGTGATCGAGTCGGAAGGTAAGAAAACGGGGCAATTACACGATGAGATGACCGCTTGGATGCGTGCCGAGATGGCGAAATTGCCAAAAGGGGCATAGACAGTCCCATCGTCATTCTTCTTTTGTTATCACTTTGGTCATTAAAAAAGCCGCAGTCTTACTTCTTAATAAGAAGGAAGACTGCGGCTTTTGTGTATGAGCTTAGCGTTCGTCCGCTATGACTGATATTTCTTGAATACCAAGCTGGCGTTTGTGCCACCAAAGCCAAAGCTGTTAGACATAATCAGGTTCAAATCCACATTGTCTTGACGTGTGGTCACGACAGGGATGTGGCCTGCTGCTGGGTCAAGTTCGTCAATGTTGGCGGAGGCCGCAATGAATTTGTTTTCCATCATCAATAAACAATAGATGGCCTCATGAACACCCGCCGCACCGAGGGAATGACCAGATAAGGACTTGGTTGAGCTGACCGCAGGGATATTTTCACCAAAGGTTTCATTCACTGCTTGTAGCTCTTTCATGTCACCCGCTGGTGTGCTGGTACCATGAGTATTGATGTAATCAATTTTGCCATCAATGGTGCTCATGGCCATTTGCATACAGCGAACGGCACCTTCGCCAGACGGAGCGACCATGTCGTAACCGTCCGATGTGGCACCGTAGCCAACGACCTCAGCATAAATTTTTGCGCCACGTGCTTTTGCGTGCTCTAGCTCTTCAAGAACGAGAATACCGCCACCCCCCGCGATAACAAAGCCATCACGGTTTGAGTCATAGGCGCGAGACGCAATTTCAGGAGTGTCATTGTACTTAGACGATAAGGCACCCATGGCATCAAACATACAGGTTTGCTCCCAGCTCTCTTCTTCGCCACCGCCTGCAAACACTACATCCTGTTTGCCTAGCTGGATAAGTTCCATGGCATTACCAATACAGTGAGCACTGGTCGAACAAGCGGAGGTGATGGAGTAGTTTACGCCTTTGATTTTAAAAGGAGTCGCCAAACATGCTGATACCGTACTTCCCATGGTTTGCGTAACACGGTAGGGGCCCACGCGTTTTACGCCTTTTTCTCGTAGGGTGTCTGCCGATTCCACTAGGTTTTGTGCCGATGCACCACCAGACCCTGCAATTAAGCCTGTGCGGACATTAGACACTTGTTCTTCGCTTAAGCCTGAGTCCGCAATCGCTTGCTGCATAGAAACATAAGCATAAGTTGCGGCATCGCCCATGAAGCGACGCGCTTTACGATCAATACTATCGCTATCTAAATCGATACGACCGCAAACATGGCTGCGAAAGCCATGTTCTTTGTAATCTTCAGCGAAACGAATACCAGAACGGCCCTCGCGCAAGGAGTTTAAAACGCTCTCTTTGTCATTGCCAAGACAACTGACAATGCCAAGACCTGTTACTACTACACGACGCATATAATGTGCCTCTTTACCCTTAATCTTTAAAAGTTATCAGTGGTTGTGAACAAACCAACGCGCAAATCTTTTGCAACGTAAATTTCTCGTCCATCAACGGATACGCTTCCGTCAGCAATACCCATCACCAATTTACGTTCGATCACACGTTTCAATTGGATATTGAAAGTGACTTTTTTCGCTGTTGGGAGAATTTGTCCTGTGAACTTAACTTCACCACAGCCCAATGCGCGCCCACGGCCCTTGTTGCCTTTCCAGCCAAGGAAGAAGCCAACAATTTGCCACATTGCATCTAGGCCTAAACAGCCCGGCATGACTGGGTCGCCAGGAAAGTGGCATTGGAAAAACCAAAGGTCGGGATGAATATCCAACTCGGCAATGATTTCACCTTTGCCGTGTTCTCCGCCTTCGGCTGAGATACGTGTGATGCGATCCATCATCAACATGTTGCCTACGGGTAGTTGGGCATTACCTTCACCAAACATTTCGCCGTAGCCACATTGCAATAGTTCGTCTTTTTCAAACGAGGAAGCTCTAGTCATTATAGTCCTATTCCACCTACAGCGAATAACGCGATGGGTTATGCTGAGTTATGTGGTCCTGTTAGCAGTATAAAATCTAGCGGATTATATCGGTTTGAGCGCTTAATATGAATGATTGAACAGAAAAAAAGCGCTAACCTTGCTTAAGAAAGGCATATTTTTAGGTTTGTGTACTGAAAATTGATGCTTTTTTACGGAGCAACATACCAGAAACCGCAATTGGTCGATGGACTAGGGATGTTTTTTCTCGCTCTCAAGACTCATAATGTGACCGATAAAAATAAATTAGAGTAGATGTATGATAGATATTGGTGGCAAACTTTGTGCCCCTTGGCAGTATAGTGTTGATGATAATAAGAATGATTTTTTGGTGGGCTATCAATCGCAGACTGATCATTCGTTAGCCTCGCTGCATTTTCTTCATGGAAACGGCTTTGCTGTGGGGTCCTATCGGCATTTTTTAGCGCATTTCGCCAGTGACTATAATCTGCTTTTGCAAGATGCTGCTGGTCATGGTGAATCCTCACCGGGTGAGACGTTTGTTGGCTGGAATGAAACGGCTAGTCGATTTGTTCGCTCATTGCAGTCGCGCTTACCTCAATTGCCTGCGACCGAAAGAATTGGTATGGGGCATAGCTTTGGTGGTTGTTTGACAGCTCTCATGAGTGTTCAAGAGCCTGGCTTATTTGATCGGATCGTTCTACTTGATCCCGCAATGTATCCACCCAAAGTGATCTGGATGATGCGTGGTGTGCGTGTTTCTGGGTTGAAACGACGCTTACCGATGGTGCGAAAGGCCACTCGTCGCCGTACGCATTGGGAGAGTCTCGCTAAGGTGAAGGCCAGTTTTAAAGGTCGTGGTACTTTTAAGGGGTGGCAAGATCGATGCTTGGATGACTACATTCGCTATTCTGTTCGAGAAGACGAAGATGGGCAATGTTATCTGCGTTGCCCTCCTTGGATGGAGGCCGCCATTTTTTCCTCTTACCCTAAAGGTTTATGGCGACTGATTCGTACGGTAAAGGTGCCAACCTATATTATTCAAGGGGAGTCATCTTATGGCTTTTTTCTCGAGGCCCATCATTTGGCCGCTCGCTTGAATCCGAATATTAAGGTCGTGACGGTAAAAGGGGGGCATTGTTTTATGCAAGAAGACCCAGCTGCCGCTGCACAGCAGGTAAAGAGTTGGTTGGATTCATTTGATCGTGCTACTGAGCATGGCTCTTGAGTATATGAGCAAGCAATAAAGAGCCACTCAGCGTGGCTCTTTTGTTTCGAGGCGATTTGACATCAGTTACGGCGTTTAACGGAGGCGTGAGCTAAGTTAATTAACGCTTCTTTATATTCTGAATCACCGAGAGGGGCTAATGCTGCAATGGCTAGATCAGCCTGTTCCTGAGCGCATTGTTCTGTGTACTCAATGGCGCCACACTCTTGGACATCTCTAATGATGGTGTCTAGCTGTTCTAAGCCTCCAGTTTCAATGGCGTGTCGGACGCGGCTCACAGCGTTAGGGGTGCCATGTTGCATGGTGTAGATTAAAGGGAGGGTTGGTTTCCCTTCTGCCAAGTCATCGCCTACGCTTTTACCCATTTCCTCGGCGGTACTGGTGTAGTCCATAACATCATCAATCAATTGAAAAGCGGTGCCTACGTACATACCATAGTTTTTGAGTGCCGTTTTGATGTCATCATTGGCCTCCGCGATAACTGCGCCACATAGCGCGGCCCCTTCGAATAGCTTTGCCGTTTTGTATTGGATGACTTTCAAGTAGTTTTCTTCGGTCGTATCTGGGTCGCCACAGTTAATGAGCTGTTGTACTTCCCCTTCCGCGATGATGTTGGTGGTTTCAGCGAGAATGGCCATACATTCCATGCTCTGAATGCTCACCATTAATTGAAAGGCGCGTGTATAGAGGAAGTCACCGACTAATACGCTGGGAGCGTTACCCCATTCTTCATTGGCGGTTTTTTTGCCGCGACGCATATCGGATTCATCCACCACATCATCATGCAGTAGCGTTGATGTGTGAATAAACTCAATAATGGTGGCCATTTTGATGGCTTTATCGAGCTTGTTATCATCCAAGTGTAGGCTTGCTTTGGCAGCAAGGAGTACCATGAGAGGGCGAAGACGTTTACCACCGTTACTGATAATGTAATAACCGATTTGTTCAATGAGAGGGATGTCACTTTTCAGTTGTGACACTATATATTCGTTTACTCGGCCAAATTCGTTGGCCACAACATCATGTATTTTTGTGGGTTGCATACGATTTCCGAAGCTAAAAAGTACTAAGCTGTAAAGCAAGTCTGTCCCATGCTAGGTAAGCCTTGTGTCAGGGTCAACCCAAAAGATGAAAAATACATAAACACCGTGCTTTTTACTTGTATTGGCTGGTTTGATTTTGTACAATCTCGCGTCCGATTTACCCACATTTTGCTCCCTATCATATGGTAAGTGGATTTTTGTTGTGATCGACAGAAATTTGGTGCCACTAGAAGTAGGTCAAATCCAATTCAGTAGCCGGGTAAATCTCATTGGAGAAGAACATGTTTGCAGTAATCAAAACTGGCGGTAAGCAATACCGTGTGCAAGAAGGCCAAACCCTTAAGGTTGAAAAACTTGCAGTAGAAGAAGGTGGCGTGGTTGAATTTAACGACGTACTTCTTGTTAGCAATGGCGACGACGTTAAAGTTGGCGCTCCAGTTGTAGAAGGCGCTAAAGTAACAGCAGAAGTAGTTACTCATGGTCGCGGAGACAAAGTGAAAATTTTGAAATTCCGTCGTCGTAAGCATTCTATGAAGCGTATGGGACATCGTCAGTGGTTCACAGAAGTGAAAGTCACTGCGATTAACTAATAAGCGCTAACTAAAATACATTTAAGGAGTAAGTCATGGCTCATAAAAAGGCGGGTGGTAGTACTCGTAACGGTCGCGATTCCGAGTCGAAACGATTAGGTGTCAAACGTTTTGGTGGTCAAGTTGTGATCCCAGGTAACATTCTTGTTCGTCAGCGTGGAACTCAATTCCACCCAGGTGTTGGTGTTCAGATCGGTAAAGATCACACCTTGTTCGCTGTTGTTGAAGGTCAAGTAAAGTTTGAAGTGAAAGGTAAACTTAAGCGTCGTACGGTTTCTGTCGTAGCGGCTTAATTACTGCTAAAAACTTAAAAAGAGCTCCGCGACGCGGGGCTTTTTTTTTGGAAAAATCTTATAATCAGAATCTGTTGATTCTGATAATCCACCGAAGAGGTGAATCTGTGAAATTCGTTGATGAAGCCAGTATCTATGTAAGAGCGGGTAAAGGCGGTAATGGTTGTTTGAGCTTTTGGCGGGAGAAATTTGTTGCCAAAGGCGGTCCCGATGGCGGTGATGGCGGCAATGGCGGCAGTGTGTATTTGGTTGCTGATGAGGCTTTAAATACGCTGATCGACTTTCGCTATACGAAAAAATACATCGCTGAAAGTGGCGAAGGCGGCCAAGGGCGCGACATGACTGGCTCAAAAGGGGCCGATCTTGAGGTTAAAGTGCCGATTGGTACAACAGTGATTGATGAGGACACTGGTGAAACCTTAGGCGATCTTGTGCGCGATGGTCAGCGCTTGAAAGTGGCCCAAGGTGGTCACCATGGTTTAGGTAACACGCGCTTTAAATCCAGTACTAACCGCGCCCCTCGCCAAACGACGAAAGGAACTGTTGGAGAAGAGCGGACCCTAAAGCTGGAGATGAAAGTGCTGGCGGATGTGGGGTTGCTTGGTTTGCCTAATGCGGGTAAATCCACTTTTATCCGTGCAGTCTCGTCGGCTAAGCCAAAAGTCGCAGATTACCCCTTTACAACCTTGGTGCCAAATTTGGGTGTAGTGAAGGTGAAAAAACACCAGAGCTTCGTTGTGGCAGATATTCCAGGCATCATTGAAGGTGCATCGGAAGGGGCAGGTCTGGGGATTCGTTTCTTAAAACACTTGGTTCGTAACCGTATTTTGCTTCATGTTGTTGATTTGGCCCCTTGGGACGAGATTACGCCAGCGGAAGCGGCACTTATTGCGGTGAATGAATTGCAGCAGTTTAGCCCCACTTTGGCGGAACGTGATCGCTGGTTGGTTTTGAATAAAACCGATATGGTGCCGGAAGACGAGTTGGAAGAACGCTGCCAGAGTGTTATCGATGCGTTGGGCTGGCAAGGAAGAACATACCGTGTCTCGGCAATTTCTGGCGAAGGGACGGAGGTGTTGTGTTTGGACTTGATGACAGCGCTTGAGACTCAGCGCGAGTTATTGGCAGAAGATCCAGAGGCTCGAGAAAAAGAGAAAGCGATGCGTGCCTTGATTGACGAAGAAGGGCGTCATCGTATTATGGCGTTGCGTGAGAAGCGTCGTTTAGAAGGTAAAATGCTGGATGACGATGATTTTGATGATGACGATTATGATGTCGAAGTAGAATACGTTTAAGCATTGGCTAATTTTGTGGGTGGGTAAGCGGAAGTATGGAAAGGCGAGAAAAGATTGCGAAGGCGCAGCGGCTGGTGGTGAAAATCGGTAGCGCTCTGTTGACGAATGACGGTCAGGGTTTGGATGTCGAGCGCATCGGATTGTGGGTTGAGCAAATAGCTCAATTGCGAGAGCAAGGTAAAGAAGTGGTGTTGGTGTCATCTGGCTCCATTGCCGCTGGTATGAAGCGTCTTGGTTTTTCTTCTCGACCGACTCAAGTGAATGAATTGCAGGCAGCTGCCGCGGTCGGTCAAATGGAGCTGGTGGGGGTGTATGAGAGTCATTTTGAAAAGCATGGCCTTTGTACAGCGCAAATTTTACTCACCCATGATGATTTATCTAATCGTCGACGTTATTTAAATGCGCGTTCATCATTACGCACGTTGCTTAGTTTGGGGGTTGTACCCATTGTTAACGAAAACGATACAGTTGTAACCGACGAAATTCGATTTGGTGACAACGACACATTAGGGGCGCTGGTGGCGAACTTGGTGGAAGCCGATGTGATGATTATCTTGACGGATCAGCAGGGGTTATTTGATAAAAACCCAAGAGACCACAAGGATGCCACCCTGATCTCTCATGTTTCAGCGACCGATGAGCGCTTAGAGTCTATGGCTAGTGGTGGGGCTGGTTTGTTGGGCAGTGGCGGTATGTTGACGAAAGTGCGTGCGGCGCGTTTAGCGGCGCGCTCTGGGGCTGACACTTTGATTGCCTCGGGTCGTGAGGAGAGTGTTATACTGCGGGTAGCTTCTGGCGAGCATTTGGGGACCTGGTTACAGCCTGAACATGGGCGGCTAGCGGCCCGTAAACAGTGGTTGGCTGGGCAGTTAAAAAGTCGTGGGACGCTGGTGCTGGATGAGGGTGCGGTTAAAGCGTTGCGCAAAGGTAGTACCAGTTTGTTGGCTGTAGGGGTGAAAGATGCGCAAGGGTCTTTTTCTCGTGGTGATATGGTGCTGTGTTTGGATGAGCAGGGTGCTCTGGTAGCGCGTGGTTTGATCAATTATACCGTGGCAGAAACCTTAAAGTTGCTTGGTCGTCCTTCCTCCGATATTTTGAGCGTGCTGGGTTACGAGAGTGAGCCGGAGCTGATTAACCGAGATGATTTGGTCATTATTTAACGCAATTTAATGTGCTTAGGAGAGTGGCATGGCAAAACCGGGGCAGTCTGGCTTGGCGCGAGTTATTAGTGCAACGCGTTATTCTTATCAGGGGTTAAGGGCGCAATGGAAGCATGAAGCGGCTTTTCGTCAAGAAACCTGCTTGTTTTTAGTGGCCTTGCCATTGGCGCTTTGGTTGGGTGATGGTGGCATGGAAAAAGCATTGCTGATTTTTTCTGCTGGTATGGTATTGATCGTTGAAACGATTAATTCCAGTGTAGAGGCGGTTGTTGATCGAATTAGTAATGAGCAGCATGAGCTGTCTGGGCGGGCTAAAGACCTAGGGTCAGCGGCTGTGATGCTGTCTTTGGTGTTGGCGGCCGTTGTGTGGGCGCTGGTTATTTTCTCATAGAGTCAATCTTGCCGCTTTGATGGCAGTGCAGCAATGTGAAAGACATAAAAAAACCGGCAAAAGCCGGTTTTTTTATGGGTATTAGGCCAGTGCTTTGATTTTAGCACTCAAGCGGCTCTTATGACGAGCTGCTTTGTTTTTGTGATATAGGCCTTTACCAGCTGCTTTGTCTAGCTTAGAAGTGGCTAGAGTATAAGCGGCTTGTGCATCAGCTTGATTACCTGCTTCGATAGCTGCATCTACTTTTTTCAAGTAGGTACGAACCATAGAGCGCAGGCTACCATTATGAGCGCGACGTTTGATCGCCTGGCGCGCACGTTTTTTTGAACCGGCGGAATTTGCCACAGTCTGGCTCCTTTCAATTATATTAGGAAACGGCACAGCACTGTGCTGCGTCGTGAAATTAATGTCAAGTTTGACTTGAGAATCTCGCGGCGGATTTTACCAGTTTTTTTGCGTGTCACAACCCCATTATACAAATAATCACCAAATCTAGTGGCTTATTTTCCTGCCTTGTCGGTCAATCTGGTGGTATTCTTGCTCCAATTGCTTGGTATGGTTAGTAAAATTATAATGTCTGAAGAAAATGTGGTGTCTAAAAAAGAATCAAAAGAAATAGCGCAAAAGAGTTCTTTATTACGTTCCGGTGTCTTAGTTTCCATCTGTACTTTTTTGTCACGTATTCTAGGGTTGGCTCGAGATTCGGCGTTGGCGTATGTATTAGGGGCCAGTGCTGGCGCGGATGCTTTCTATGTGGCGTTTAAAATTCCTAACTTTTTTCGTCGACTTTTTGCAGAAGGCGCTTTTGCGCAAGCCTTTGTGCCTGTTCTGAGTGATTATCGGGTCAATACCAGCAAAGAAGAGGTGAAGGCGTTAATTGCCGCTGTATCGGGCTCACTGGCCTTGGTGCTATTGGTGATGACGGCTTTGTTTATGCTCTGCGCGCCGTGGGTTATTTATGTTTTTGCACCAGGCTTTGCTTCCGATGGTGAGCAGTCGCGTTTGGCATCTGAGTTGCTGACTATTACGTTTCCTTATTTAATGTTTATTTCGTTAACCGCACTGGCTGGTGGTGTGCTCAATGCTCATGGTGAGTATGCGGTTCCTGCGATTACGCCAATTTTTCTCAATATTACCTTGTTGGTTGCCACCTTGGTGTTTGCGCGTAATGCGGCTCAGTCTGAGATTTATGTGGCGTGGGGGGTGTTTTTCGCAGGATTGGTGCAGCTTGCTTTCCAAATGCCGTTCTTAGCTCGGCTCAAACTGTTACCCATGCCGACTCTGAATTTTCGTCATCCGGGGGTTAAGCGCATTTTATTGCTGATCGGTCCGGCACTATTTGGGGTGTCTGTGAGTCAAATCAACCTGTTATTAGACACTGTGCTGGCGTCGTTCCTGCAAACTGGCAGTATTACTTGGTTGTATTTGTCGGATCGTTTGTACGAACTACCGTTGGGGATTTTTGCTATTGCGATTAGTACGGTTATTTTGCCGTCATTGTCACGGAGTTTTGCTAGCAAAAAAGCAGACAGCTTCTCGTCGACTCTAGACTGGGGGTTGCGTGTATTATTGCTGATTGCCGTGCCTTCTTCTTTAGCGCTCTTTATGTTGGCAGAGCCTTTGATTGCCACCATCTTTTATCGGGGTGCGCTGACGGTTCATGATGTGGTGAAGGCTTCAGAAAGTTTGCAAGCTTATTCTCTCGGATTGGTTTCTATGATGCTGATTAAAGTGTTGGCGCCAGGGTACTATGCAAGACAAGACACAAAAACACCAGTGCGTATTGGTATTATTGCTATGGTGTCAAATATGGTGCTGAATCTGATTTTTGTTTGGCCGCTAGGGCACGTTGGCTTGGCGCTGGCGACCAGTTTATCGGCATGTATTAATGCTTTTTTATTATGGCGTGGCCTGCGTAAGCGAGGGCATCATGTATTTTCTGATCAGTGGAAGCGTTTGCTACGTATTCTAGTGCTTGCAACATCTGCGCTGGGTGTGTGTTTGTATGTGTTCCTTCAGCAGGGTTGGGTATGGACCCAGATGAGTAATCTGCAGCGTATTGGTGATACCCTGCTAATCGTTGTTGTTGGGGTGTTTGTGTATGTGGGGGTCGCCATACTGGCGGGCCTGCGTTTATCAATGTTAAGGCACGGGTAAGTTCACTGCTTGTGATATGGCCAGCTGAAAGCGCGTTTGTGTAAGTTCTGGCCTACCGTCATCTAGTGAACTGCTATATAATCTTGGTTATTTTTTTCAGCGCTGGGTGGAATGGTCTTGAACGAGGCACTATGGAGTTAATACGGGGTATTCATAATATCCGAGAAAAGCATCAAGCAGGTGTGCTAACGATTGGGAATTTTGACGGCGTTCATTTGGGGCATCACGCTATTTTAAGCCGAGTAAAAGCATTGGCTGCCTATTATCGTGTGCCTGCGGGGATTATGATATTTGAGCCTCAGCCACGCGAGTTTTTTGCACCAAATACTTCGCCAGGGCGCATTAGTCGCTTGCGGGATAAGGTGGAATTGCTCAAAGGGCAGGGCATCGATTATGTCTTATGTTTGCCTTTCAATCCCAAGCTTCAGCAGCTTGATGCCTATACCTTTTGCCAGAGCATTTTGTCGGATGGCTTGTCTGTACGGCATTTGGTGGTGGGGGATGATTTTCGGTTTGGCTGTGATCGCCAAGGGGATTTTGAATATTTGCGTCAATTCGGTGAAACCCACGGTTTTGATGTTGAAAATACACCCTCCGTGCTCAATACATTGGGTGAACGAATCAGCAGCACGCTAGTGCGTCAAGCGTTAGAGCGGGGAGATATTAGCGCCGCTCAAGAAAACATGGGTCACCCGGTGATGCTAAGCGGTCGAGTGATCCACGGGCAAAAGCTGGGCCGTACTATTGGTTTTCCCACTGCCAATGTGCATTTGAAAGGCACCATGTCTGCATTGTCAGGCGTTTATGCTGTGACGCTGGAAACGGAGGGCGTGCGCCACGAAGGTGTTGCCAATATAGGTATGCGACCCACGGTTAATGGCAAAACCCCTGTGCTGGAAGTGCATTTGTTCAACTTTAATGGTGATTTGTATGATCAATATGTACAGGTCACTTTCTGTCGTTTTATCAGGGCAGAACGAAAAATGTCCGGCCTAAGTGAGCTGGAACAACAAATTCAACGTGATAAAGAAGAAGCACAACGCTTTTTTGCTAATCAGTGAAAAGATGATCTTTGAGGATGAATCGATAAACCATGAGTGATTATAAACCGACACTGAATTTGCCCAACACGGATTTTCCAATGCGTGGTGATTTGGCAAAACGTGAACCTGCAATGCTGAAGCGCTGGCAGGATATGGATCTATACAACAAAGTACGTAAAGTGAGTAAAGGCCGTAAGTCTTTTATTCTTCACGATGGCCCTCCATACGCGAACGGTAGCATTCACATTGGTCACGCGGTTAACAAAATCCTCAAAGATATTATTGTTAAATCGAAAACCGTCAGCGGCTTTGATGCCCCGTACATTCCTGGTTGGGACTGCCATGGTTTGCCAATCGAACACAAAGTTGAACAGTTGATCGGTAAAGCGGGCGATAAAGTATCGTACAAAGATTTTCGTGCGAAATGCCGCGAATACGCTTACTCGCAAATCGAAGAACAGAAAAAAGACTTTATCCGTCTTGGTGTGATGGGAGATTGGGACAATCCTTATCTGACCATGAACTTTGTAACCGAAGCGAACATTGTTCGAGCATTAGGTAAAATTGCTGAAAATGGCCACTTAGTAAAAGGTTTTAAGCCTGTTTACTGGAGTGTGGTCGGTGGTTCAGCCTTGGCGGAAGCGGAAGTGGAATACCAAGATAAGACCTCTTTGTCTTTGGATGTGCGTTACACACCAAAAGATGAAGCGGCGTTGTTGGTAAAATTCTCAGGTGTGGAAGGGGAAGGTAAAGTCTCGGTTGTTATCTGGACCACTACGCCTTGGACTTTGCCAGCCAGTCAAGCGGTCTCGATTCATCCAGAATTTAATTACGCACTGGTTGAAGTGGACATGGGAACAGGCAAAGAGCGCCTGATTCTAGCGGAAGACATGGTCGACGCGGTGATGAAGCGTTATGGCCAAGAAACATACCGCATCGTGGGGCGTGCTGTGGGTGCAGACCTTAATGGTACTTTGTTGGATCATCCGTTTGTTGAGCGTGACATCCCAGTTATCTTAGGGGAACACGTAACGACGGAAGCCGGTACGGGTTGTGTACATACGGCACCAGACCATGGGGTAGATGACTTTAACGTGGGCCGTGAAAATGGCTTAGGTACCATCAACCTCGTGCAAGATAACGGTGTTTACTCGGAAGCAGCAGGCGAATTCGCGGGCATGCACGTTTACAAAGTAGACGATGCTGTGTTGGAAGCACTAAACCGTAATAACGCTTTGGTGTTTCAGTCAAAAATCTTCCACAGTTATCCACACTGCTGGCGTACTAAAACACCGTTGATCTTCCGTGCGACACCACAATGGTTTATCAGCATGGATGAAAAAGGTCTATTGGATTCTGCGAAAGAAGCGGTCAAAGGTGTGAAGTGGACACCTTCTTGGGGTCAAAACCGCATGGAAGGCATGTTGAATAACAGCCCAGATTGGTGTGTGTCACGTCAGCGTACTTGGGGTGTGCCAATTGCTTTGTTTATCAATAAAGAAACGCAAGAGCTTCACCCAGAAACACCTCGTTTGATCGAAGAAGTGGCGCAGCGTATTGAAAAAGCCGGTATCGATGCTTGGTTTGATCTAGATGCGGCAGAGCTTTTGGGTGATGAAGCGGAGCAATACAGCAAGGTAACCGACACATTAGATGTGTGGTTCGACTCTGGTGTGACTCACTACTCTGTTATCGATCAACGTGATGAATTGAGCTTCCCTGCGGATCTGTACCTTGAAGGTTCTGACCAACATCGTGGCTGGTTCCAGTCTTCTTTGAAGACCTCTATCGCGATCCGTGGTGTACCGCCTTATAAAGGTGTGCTAACTCACGGCTTCACCGTCGATGGTGATGGTCGCAAGATGTCTAAATCACTCGGTAACGTGGTTTCTCCACAGAAAGTGATGGACACTCTAGGCGCGGATATTATTCGTTTATGGGTTGCGGCAACCGATTACACGGGCGAAATGACAGTGTCCGACGAAATCCTGAAACGTGTAGCGGATTCTTACCGTCGTATCCGTAATACTGCGCGTTTTATGTTGGCAAACTTGAATGGCTTTGATCCAGCAAAAGACATGGTACCTTCAAGCGAAATGATCGCCTTAGATCGTTGGATTGTTGATCGTGCAGCGCAGCTACAAAAAGATTTGGATGTGGCTTACGGCGAATATCAATTCCATACCGTCAACCAAAAAATCCAGAACTTCTGTTCGGTAGATTTAGGTGGTTTCTACTTGGATGTGATCAAAGATCGTCAATACACCACACAAGAAGACAGTTTAGCGCGTCGTTCGGCGCAAACGGCTTTGTATCATGTGATGGAAGCTTTCACCCGTTGGATCTCTCCCATCTTGAGCTACACAGCAGATGAGATTTGGTTGGCCCTTCCTGGGGAGCGTAGCGAGTCTGTGTTCCTAGAAACCTGGTACGAAGGGCTTGAAGAGCTGGCGGGAGACGAAGTACTTGGTCGCGAGTTCTGGAAACAGGTTCTTGAAGTGAAAGTGGCGACCAACAAGGTGCTTGAAGCGGCACGTAATGAAGGCAAAATGAAAGCCAGCTTGAGTGCGGAAATTACCTTGTATTGTGACGAGGCATTGCAAACCACATTGAATCGTCTAGGTGATGAACTTCGCTTTGTGCTGATTGCCTCTGATGTGAAAGTTTTGCCTCTTGACCAAACGGCTGAGGGGGCGGTTGCAACCGATCTTGCCAGTCTTAAAGTGCATGTCGAGTTAAGCAAGCATGCAAAGTGTGTGCGCTGTTGGCATCACCGTGAAGAAGTGGGGAAACGAGAAGCGCACCCTGAGCTGTGTGATCGTTGTATCTCTAACCTACCTGATGGGGAAGGTGAACAACGCCTTTACGCTTAATGACCTTTCGATATATGTGGCAACAAGCCCAGCGCTGGTGGGCGCTGGCAATTGCAGTGGTGGTCTTGGATTGGATCACCAAACAGGCGGTTGTGGCGAATTTGTTTTATGGACAGGAAATCCATTTGTTGCCCGTGCTTGATCTGACATTGCGCTACAACACTGGCGCGGCCTTTAGTTTTTTAGCTCAAGCAGGGGGGTGGCAGCGTTGGTTGTTCTCCTTGATTGCAATAGCCGTGGTGGTGGGGATTAGCTGGCGTTTAGTCAGGATTGGTCGTAAAAATCCTTGGGAGGCGGCTGCGTTAAGTCTGATTATGGGCGGTGCTCTTGGTAATTTGCATGATCGTCTTGCCTATGGCCATGTGGTTGATTTTGTACAGGTTCATTGGCAGCAATCTTGGTACTTTCCCGCCTTTAATGTGGCCGATAGTGCGATCACAATAGGTGTTATCTTGATGCTGTTAGAAGGCTTATTTGTTAAGCCGAAGAAAGGTGAAAAAGAATGAGTTTAGTGACGACAGACAGCCGAGTGACCTTGCATTTTGAGTTGTCTTTGGAAGATGGTCAGATTGTAGATTCCAATTTTGATCAAGCACCCGCTCAATTTGTGTTTGGTGATGGCAATTTGTTGCCTGCTTTTGAAGAAGTGCTAATTGGCATGAAAGCAGGTGATGAAGCATCGTTTGTGATGTCGCCAGAAAAAGCGTTTGGTGCACACAATGAAAACAATATCCAGCGTATTCCACGCTCTCAGTTCTCAATGGATTTAGAAGAGGGCATGGTCGTGTCCTTTTCAGATGCTGCGAACAATGAGTTGCCTGGTGTTATCGCAGAAATTGGTGATCAAGATGTCATTGTTGATTTTAATCATCCACTCGCAGGGCGCTCATTAACTTATCGAGTGCAAATTGTGGCAATTGAGGAGGCATCATGAGTTTTGCTATTCAGTTGGCCAATCCACGTGGATTTTGTGCTGGGGTAGATCGTGCGATTGAAATCGTCAACCGTTGCTTGGATTTATTCGAAGCGCCTATTTACGTGCGCCATGAAGTGGTTCATAACAAATTTGTTGTGGAGTCATTAAAAGCTCGTGGTGCCGTATTTGTTGATGAATTGGATCAAGTGCCTGATGACAATATTGTTATCTTCAGTGCCCATGGGGTGTCTAAAGCGGTGTGTGATGAAGCGTCGCGTCGCGGGCTAAAAGTGTTTGATGCAACCTGTCCTTTAGTAACGAAAGTGCACTTGGAAGTCTTACGTTACTCGCGAGATGGCGTGGAGTGTGTCTTGATTGGTCATGATGGGCATCCCGAAGTAGAAGGTACCATGGGGCAATACGATAGCCGTAATGGTGGGGCGATTTATTTAGTAGAGAGTCCAGAGGATGTAGCTTCTTTGAAGGTAAATAACCCTGAAAAGGTTGCATTTGTAACCCAGACCACACTATCGATGGATGATACATCCGTAGTGATCGATGCTCTTCGCCAATATTTCCCTAACATTAAAGGGCCAAAGAAAGACGATATCTGCTATGCCACGCAAAATCGTCAAGATGCAGTAAAAACATTAGCGGCAGAGTCTAAGTTAGTGTTAGTGGTTGGTTCTGTGAACAGCTCTAACTCAAACCGGTTGCGAGAGCTTGCTGAACGGATGGGCGCAACGGCATACCTTATTGATAATGCGGATGAAATCGATGCCAATTGGTTGGTCAACGTAGAAAGTGTTGGGGTGACAGCTGGTGCTTCTGCACCAGAAGTACTGGTCAACCAAGTGATCGAGCGTTTAGTAAAAGAGGGCGGCGAAGCCCCTCAAGAGCTAAAAGGTCAAGAAGAGAATGTATCTTTTTCTATGCCCAAGGAGCTAAGAATCGTTGAGTTATAAGCTCAGAGGTTCTCTTTAGAAAGATTTTTTGAAATTAATTTAAATTATCGTT
>NZ_JAEMUI010000025.1 GCF_016461715.1 Marinomonas spartinae
CTAATTTTATTTCTTGCCGCAACATACACCTTATATAAGATGGCGGAGGAGGAGAGATTCGAACTCTCGGTAGGCTACTAACCTACGCCGGTTTTCAAGACCGGTGCATTAAACCGCTCTGCCACCCCTCCGTTGCGAGCGAGGTGTATATTACGGATTTCAAAATTCAGTGCAACCTTTTTTTTAAAAAAAGATTAACTTTTTTCAATAATATAGTGCTGGTCCTTTCCTGGACGAATCCAAACATTGGAATACCAGTAATACTGCTTAGCCGAATCGTTCGGCATGGTGCAATTAATACGTCCACGGCCGACACCAAATGGCTTAGTGGCGGTTACCACGACCTCGTCTTTTGATACCCAATCCAAATTCGCCTTACCCTGACCGGATACATAGCACGCCAAATCTTTTAAACGATACTTGCCTGGCTTAAAGGTCAAACGAAGCGACACAGGGTTGTCGTCCGCATAATCACCACTCTCCTCTTTTAATAGAGGCATCGGCATTGCGTTAAGCTTTAGCTTTAATGTCGATAACGTGGCAAAACGTCCTGATGCAGGAAAACGAGGTAAATCTTCAAAATCAGAATCCGCGCTGACCACTCCAGACTGTTGTCCAAAGGCTATAAAGCCCTTCTCTTTCATCATCGTACGTAACAGGTGATTTGATTCACCATAAGGATAAGCCAACATTTTAGGTGAGTGACCTAGATGCTTGATTAAGGCCGTTTCCACACCTGCTACTTCCTTCTCCATACGTGCGTGCCACGCAGCGTCAGATTCCCCTTCTTCCTTACGGGCCATATAAGGATGACTAACCGTATGATTGGCAAACACCGCCCCCGACTTCTCCATTTCCTTCATAATATCCCATGTCAGAAAATGCGGATTCTTTTGCTTTAGCGGCTCAGAATTAACAAATACCGTAAAGGGGTAACCATATTGTTTCAAAATGGGAAAACCCTGTTCGTAAATGTCACGGTAACCATCATCAAAGGTAATCGCAACCGCTTTGCTCGGTAAACTCTCGTGCGCCTTAATCTTATCCAAAGCCGTTTTCAGATCGACCACTTGAAAGCCCGCACTTTTTAGATAAGCCATCTGTTTGGCAAACTGTTTGGGAGATAAAGACGTGGAGGCAGGTGTTGAATCAGAAACATGATGATATTGAAGAATGGGTAAATAATCTTGCGCGCTTGCCGTAAGGCTCATTACTACACCACCAATAAGAACACCGCACCGAATGCTAAACAACATGAACACCTCTTTGATTAAAATTTGCGCTTATTTTACGCGAGGAGTTCTTTAAAAAGCCAGCCACAGAAACTGTTATGCCTACTTTGCACGGTCACTGCCTCTGTTTTACCCCAACTATCCCTACTACACTCAAAAGAGCAGATACCATAAACCCCTTGGTATTCTTATCCTGCCGCTCGCAAACAAGGCCAATCAAGCCAAAGCAGCTTATTGTGATACATCGATGATCAATCTGTATTGGTCATCTGTTACTAGCAATGGGATGGCGTTAGCCGAGTGAATTTGATGCCAAAAGCACACTATAAACGAGGTGAAGCATGAGCAAGACCGTTTTTTACCAACACCTTAGCGAACAACTTGAATCCCTTAAAAACGATGGACTCTATAAAGAAGAACGCGCACTGATTACACCACAAGCCAGTGAAATCACCACGAAAGACAACACACCACTGATTAATTTATGCGCAAACAACTACCTAGGATTAGCCAACGATGAGATGGTCACTCAAGCCGCCCACCAAGCCCTTGATGATTTTGGTTACGGTATGGCTTCTGTTCGCTTTATCTGTGGCACACAAAACATCCATGAAGAATTGGAAAAAAGCCTAAGCGACTTTTTACAAATGGAAGACACCATTTTGTACTCTTCCTGTTTTGATGCAAACGGTGGTCTTTTTGAAACCTTGCTTAATAAAGACGACGCCGTCATCAGCGACGCGCTCAATCACGCTAGCATCATCGATGGCATTCGCCTGTGTAAGGCCAAACGCTACCGTTATGCCAATAACAATATGCAAGAGCTGGAAGCCAATTTACAACAGGCGGATAAGGATGGTGCCCAAACGAAACTGATCGTCACCGATGGGGTTTTCTCAATGGATGGCATCATTGCCAATTTACCAGCCATCTGCGACCTTGCTGATAAATACGATGCCTTAGTCATGGTTGATGACTCGCACGCAGTTGGCTTTTTAGGGGAAAATGGCCGAGGAAGCCACGAATATTGCGATGTTATGGGTCGTGTCGACATTATTACCGGGACACTAGGCAAAGCCCTTGGTGGTGCGTCTGGCGGCTACACAAGTGCTTCTAAACCCATTGTAGAGTGGTTGCGCCAACGGTCACGCCCTTATCTTTTCTCCAATTCATTGTCACCCATTATCACGGCAACCACCTTAACTATTCTGGAATCCCTTAAGAAGGGACAAGCTGCTCGCCAACGCCTTAAAGATAACAGTGCTTATTTTCGCAAAAAAATGGGAAATTTGGGATTTACGTTAATTCCGGGTGACCATCCCATAATTCCTGTTATTCTCGGTGATGCGAAGCTCGCCACACAAATGGCAAACGCGCTTTATAAAGAAGGCATCTACGTGACAGGCTTTTCTTACCCAGTTGTCCCAATGGGTAAAGCCAGAATTCGTACACAAATGTCGGCTTCCTTGACCAAGGAACAGTTAGATCACGCCATTGACGCCTTTGCCAAAATTGGTCGTGATTTACATATTATTGAAGGACCCAAGCAATGAAAGTACTCGCCAAAACACAGGCTAAACAAGGCATCTGGATGTCAGAAGAGGACTATCCAGAATGTGGTCACAATGACGTCATCATCAAAATCCGTAAAACAGCCATTTGTGGAACGGATATGCATATTTATCACTGGGATGATTGGGCACAAAAAACCATCCCAGTGCCGATGACTGTCGGCCATGAGTTTGTTGGTGAAATTGCACAAATTGGCGAGGAGGTAACAGGCTTTACTATCGGTGATCGTGTCTCTGGAGAAGGCCATATTACGTGTGGACAATGCCGCAATTGCCGCGCAGGACGTCGTCACTTATGTCGCCAGACACAAGGCGTAGGTGTCAATCGCACTGGGGCTTTCGCTGAATATTTAGCCATTCCAGCCAGTAATGCCTTTAAGATTCCTAACAACATCAGTGACGATCTCGCAGCCATTTTTGACCCCTTTGGTAATGCGACACACACGGCCCTTTCCTTCGATTTGGTGGGAGAAGATGTGCTCATCACTGGTGCTGGCCCCATTGGTGCCATGGCCGCCGCCATCGCCAAACACTCTGGTGCCCGTAATGTTGTCATTACCGATGTCAATGATTATCGCCTTGATCTTGCCCGAAAAATGGGCGCCACCCGAATAGTCAACGTGGCACAAGAATCCCTACGCGACGTTATGATCGAGCTAGGCATGCAAGAAGGATTCGATGTTGGTCTGGAAATGTCAGGTAATGGGATGGCTTTCCAATCCCTCCTTGAATGCATGAACCATGGTGGCAAGGTGGCCATGCTGGGCATTCCCAGCAAAGACACAAACGTCGATTGGAACCAAATCATTTTTAAAGGTTTGGTTCTCAAAGGTATCTATGGACGGGAAATGTATGAAACTTGGTACAAAATGGTTGCCATGTTGCAATCTGGACTAGACCTAAGCCCAATTATTACCCACCAATACAGTGTAGAAGAGTTCCAGCAGGGATTTGATGCTATGGCATCTGGCCAATCCGGAAAAGTCATTTTAAATTGGTGCTAACTCCCCACTTTAGTTGCGTCATTACGAACTTCGCGTTAGTTTAAACTTTTCAGACGCAACTAGAGTTTTCTCATGTTAGAAATCGGTACCCATGCGCACCCTTCACCTCATCAAGATGCGCTGTATATTTTATTGTTTAAAAACCAAGTATTGATTGAACAGAATCATCAATTTTTGGTCCCCTTTGACCACTTCCAGCCTGATAGCAGTATGCGGGCCATCTATTGCGGACAATGGAATCCACAAGGCAATGATCAAAGCAACCCAGAGAAGCAAGAGGCAACCAATCAAGATGTCTTTGTATGCCGCTTCGAAAACCGCCCAAAAGGTTTTACGGAAATAGATCTACGCGAACTACTGTTCATGCAGGACGAAGCTAACTATTTACTGTTAAGCCGTGCCCATCAGCTATCTACTTGGGACAGGGATCATCAATTCTGTGGGCGCTGTGGCACCCCCATGAACAACAAACACTCGACAGAACACACCAAAATTTGCCCAAAGTGTAATCTCCGTCATTACCCCCGAATTTCCCCTTGCATCATTGTCTCAGTTCGAAACGGCGACCATCTGCTCTTAGCCCGTGGCCCACACATGCCCAAAGGCAGATTCAGTAATATCGCAGGATTTGTCGAGGCTGGCGAAACCTTAGAACAGGCTGTCGCCCGAGAAGTGCGAGAAGAAGTCGGCATTGAAGTCACCAACATACGCTATGTTGGCAGCCAGCCTTGGTCGTTTCCTCATCAAATGATGGTGGGCTTTTTTGCCGACTATGCTGGAGGCGAAATCCTCCCTGCCCCAGGCGAAATAGAAGAAGCGGCATGGTGGCACATTGATAGCCTCCCCAACACCCCAAACTTAGTCACGATATCAGGGCAAATTATTGCTCAACACGTGGCTCATATAAAAAACAGCCGCACGTAACGGGCACGGATGCCAACAAAACATTTTTGGGCTGTCATTCGGAACTAGAATTTTTATAACAAACCCCTATACTAGCTCGCCAATCAATCATCATCGCGAGCTTGTTTGTTTTGAATGAATTATTACAGACCATCGAAAGAACCGTGCGTCCACTGATCGGCTCAGGAAAGGTAGCCGATTATATTCCCGCCTTAGCCAATGTGAACCCGAATCAATTTGGTATCGCCGTCTACAGCAATGAAGGTGAATTATTTCAGGCAGGACAAGCCAAAGTCGACTTTTCCATTCAGAGTATTTCCAAAGTCTTTAGCCTTACTCTTGCGATAAAACATTATGGCGAAGATATGTGGCAGAGAGTGGGTCGTGAGCCCTCTGGCAACCCATTTAACTCCCTTGTACAGCTGGAATACGAAAGCGGTGTGCCACGTAATCCTTTCATCAATGCTGGCGCGCTGGTGGTATGCGATATGAATCAATCACGTTTTGCTTCGCCTCACTACGCCATGCGCGAATACATCCGTCGCCTGGCAGGGAATCCTAAACTCAAATCCGATAAAGTCGTTGCCGATTCAGAGTTTGAGTTTCGCTCACGCAACGCTTCCATGGCCTATTTAATGAAAGCTTTCGGTAACTTTGAAAACGACGTGGAAACAGTATTACACAATTACTTTAATAACTGTGCCATGAGTATGAACTGCGTCGATCTGGCGAAAGCCTTTAGTTTCTTAGCAAATAAAGGCTATTGCCACCATAGTGGCGAACAAGTCATCAGCGCCCGTGAAGCCAAACATGTAAACAGCCTCCTTGCCACCAGCGGCTTATACGATGAAGCAGGTAACTTTGCTTATCGTGTAGGATTGCCTGGTAAGAGCGGCGTCGGTGGCGGCATCATCGCCATCGTACCGAATCGTTTTTCGGTATGTGTGTGGTCACCTGAGCTGAATAAATCCGGTAATTCTTTAGCGGGCATTGCCGCCCTTGAAGCCCTATCAGATCACATTGGCTGGTCTATTTTTGGCTAACCAACCCCCAAAAGCATAACTATTAATCCTCAATACCCATGAAAAAAGGGCCATCTGGCCCTTTTCTGTTACTGCATTATCACCGCTTAATTGGTGATGACTTTATAACAAGGAATATACTCACTTCCTGGTAATTTCATCCGTTGCTGAGCAACAAACGCTTGTAGCAGCGCATCCAGTTTTTCGAGTATCAGCTTATCCCCATGGATATGGAACGGCCCGTGCTCTTTAATGTAGGCAACTCCCTGTGCTTTGACGTTACCAGCCACAATAGAGGAGAAAGCTCGACGCAAATCCGCTGCCAATAAGTGAGTGTCTTGATTAAAGTTTAAATTCAAGCCCAGCATATTTTCATGAGTCGGCTCGAACGGATGCTGAAACTCTTCAGGAATATGTAACTTCCAATTGTAGTAAAACGCATCATGATGTGCCTTACGGTAATGGCGTACTTCTTCCAAGCCTTGTTTCATGGCACGGGCCACTTCGACCTCATCATCAATAATGATGCGGTATTTCTGTTGTGCGGCTTCCCCTAGCACATCACCAATAAAGGCATGAATCTGCTCGAAATAGTTGGCACTTTCTTTGGGCCCAGTAAACACCAACGGAAAGGGGACATCCGCATTTTTAGGATGCAATAAAATCCCTAAAATATACAGAATCTCTTCCGCTGTTCCCGCCCCACCAGGAAAGACAACAATGCCGTGACCTGTTCTAACAAACGCCTCTAAGCGTTTTTCAATATCAGGCATTATCACTAACTGATTCACAATCGGATTGGGGGATTCAGCGGCAATAATACCAGGTTCAGTTAACCCAAGATAAACACCGTTGTGAATACGTTGTTTAGAATGAGCTATCGCCGCGCCCTTCATTGGGCCTTTCATCGCCCCAGGACCACAACCCGTACAAATATTCAGTTCTCTTAAGCCAAGTTCATGGCCGACGCGCTTGGTATAATCGTATTCATGACGTGCAATTGAGTGTCCCCCCCAGCACACCACCATGTCTGGGCTTTGAATACGACGGAACACATTAGCATTACGTAACAATTCAAATACTACGTTGGTAATTTTGTCCGAGCTCGCATTTTCAAGATTACGCGCTAAGTGATACTCATGGTAGGTAAAAATAATGTCACGTAACACGCTAAACAGCATTTCTCGAACACTACTGATCATCTTACCGTCAACAAATGCGCTGCCTGGCGCATTCTTTAATTCCAGCTTAACGCCACGCTCCTGCTGAATAATATTAATTTCAAAATCATTGAATTCCTTCATCACGGCTTCGGCATCATCGGTATCACTACCACAGTTCATAATCGCCAAAGCACAACGACGAAATAGCTCATGAAGCGAACCAGAATCTTCTGACATGCGAGAGATCTCATCTTGCGATAACATCTCTAATGCTCCTTTGGGAGCCACTAATGCATCTACGCGATCTTCATACTGCATGATCGCCCTCCTTACTTATTGGTATTGTTGTCATAATCGTTATGTTGTTGTCTTAATAGTTATATTGGTCACTGATGGGCACTTTATCAAGCACAAACAATAAACTAACCAGTCACCATCAGTGTGAAGAACTACGTAACGACTGATAATACAAAGATTGCATTTCAATTAAACGACTGTAGGTTCGGCGAAACTCGAACAATAACGAGCCGTTTTGATATAACTGATCAAGCGGTAAAGCCGCACTTAGATACAACACCACATGATGGTCATAACATTCATCCACAAGACTAATAAAGCGCCGTACCGCATCGTCATTGATCCCATAGGACACCACTCGCTCGCCAGTCACGCCAGAACCCAACGCACTGTCTTCTGTGCCCCGTGCTTTAATATGCTCGTAAGGTTCACTGCTCAAAGGTGGAATACCTGATACCATCATAATAGGAAAGCGAGTAGCCAACTCGATATAATCCAGTGAAGAGCGGGGGCCATCACATAAATCAAAAAAATCAAACCACGCTAAATTCTGAGACACCTTCATAACCGGAATCTGACGATGGCACACCGTCAAAGGCTCCACCGTAATTGGTCCCTTGGATAAAGTGAAAAACGCCAGTTCTAACGCACTGGTATCTTGCACAAAATACACAGGATCAATGCCCTTATGACGCAATCTATGGTCTTCTTTTCCATTGAGATTGACACTTTGAAGTTGTCTATTCAGCCTTTTGACAACTGGCTCAAAACGCGCCGAATCCAGTAAGGTATCGAATAAATGATCAATGGCTATATTCGATGTGGCCACCAACACCACGCCCTCCTCAAACAAGGCATCCACCAAGCCACTCAGCAGCATAGCGTCACCCACATCAGACACAAAAAACTCATCAAAACACAACACTTTGCATTCGTTCGCAAGCCTTTTCGCAATGCCTTTTAGCGGATTTGCCTGACCTGAAGCAAGATTCAATTCACGATGTAAACGCGACATAAAATGGTGAAAGTGCAGACGTAGCCCAAGCCCCTCAGGCAGGCAATCGAAAAACAAATCCATCAAAAAGGTTTTGCCACGCCCCACGTCTCCCCACATATAAACGCCTTTAGGAGAAGCAGATTGAGAAGCGGAAGTGAGTTGTTGAAATAAGCTGTCAAGTAACATAAGCGCTTGACGTTGAGTAGCATCGTCAACAAACCCTTGCTGGCTTAAACGTGCCTTATATGATGAGAAAGGTGAAACCATTAAGATTGTCGCTACTCGTAAAAATATCCCCTCATTTTCCCTTAGAAATCGATGTGGGTTCAAGCACCCACATCAGCTAATCATTATTTAGTACCCACTCAAACAACAATATCTAAGGCTGTGTTTACCCAATTATCCAATAACGCTCGCTACAAAGTCGTAAAAGCACCACTCTTTTTAATGGCCGCTTGGAAACTGGCTTCCCCTTTCACCCGTTCAACAAACGCTGCAATATTAGGATAAGCAGATAAGTCGGTTCGTGTACTTGCGGCCATCAGCGGAAAACTCATTTGAATATCGGCGGCACTCAAAGTGTCTCCCGTAAACCAAATACGATCAGACAAGGTCTTTTCAATAAAGTCCAACTGATCTTTGAGACGAGGAGAGATAAATTTGTCCTGAACCTTATCACTCACCCCTTTGGCAATAGGTTTCACAAAAAACGGCATTGGACTTTTGGGAATCTTCATCATCACTAACTTCATGACCAACAGGGGCATCAACGACCCTTCGGCGAAATGAAGCCAGTAACGGTAATCTAACAAGGCTTGCCCTTCGGTTGGCCGCAGGCGAGATTCACTGTCATAACGATCCAGCAGATACTCAATAATCGCCCCAGACTCCGCCACGGTAAGTCCCTTATCAGTAATCACAGGGGATTTCCCTAACGGATGAATTTTTTTAAGCGCTTCAGGTGCTGCAGAGGTTTCCGGATCGCGCTTGTACTCAATCACGTCATAATCTAACTTCAATTCCTCAAGCAACCATACGATGCGCTGTGAACGAGAGTTTTCCAAATGATGAACCGTTATCATGCAATCCCCTTCTTCCGTTAAAAAATAAAGCCTACAACAATACTCAGCGAATTACATATTATACGAAGCAAAAATAGAAAAGAGATGAATTGCTAAAAAGAAAAATGGTTAATATCACATCTACCTACCGCTTCCATAACCCAAAGTGTAAATCTTTCCAACATTCGAACACTTTGCGCTATGGTTGTCCCTCTCACCATTGACGGACACACCAATAGGACTGCATACGGCACATGAAAAAAAGCCTCCACTACATACTAATAGCGCTGGCGAGTATCAGCTCTGCTCTGGTTCAAGCTCATTCCCTCAACAACGAAACACAAAGATACCAACCAACCACACACCAGCCTCACCAAGAAAAGGCCTTTTTTCAAGCGGTTGATAAACACTATCGTTCACAGACAAAGCGCATCAACGCCATCAGTGCTAGCTTGCTGGGGTTACCTTATGTGGACAATGACACAGGTAAAGACAAACCCGTCAAACAAACGGGCAATCCTTTGTACCGCTTTCACTCCTTCGACTGCATGACCTATGTAGAAGCTGTATTGGCTGGTGTGATGTCTAATTCCAAACAGTCGTTCGGAGCAAAGTTAGTCGATATCCGTTACAAACATGGAAAAGTGTCTTTTATTACCCGCAATCATTTCCCCAGTGCAGACTGGTTTCCCAATAACAAGGGCAAGTTAATTGAAGCGACTTATCGAGTCAGTGGCAAAGCCACCAAAATTGCCAGTGCCCTCATCAATAAACGTGCTTGGTACCATCATTTTACACTGGATAATATTCAAGATGGCGATCTTGACATCACACAACGCCAACATCTGCTAGCGAAATTACGACGAGAAAGCAATAAAATGCCGACCAAAATGGTCCACCTGCCTTATGTGCCTTTAACGGACTTGTTCGTTAAAACCGCGCCCAATCATATCAAGGTGAACACGGCTTTGTTAAAACGCATCCCCGATGGCAGTATTATCAGCATGGTCAGACCAAACTGGCCCATTAAAGACCGCATCGGCACCAATATGAATGTTTCCCATATGGGCTTTGCCATTCGCAAACAGGGTCAACTTTACTTCCGCGAAGCCAGCGAGATAAAGGGCAAAATAGTGGATGTAAACTTTGTTCAGTATCTTTATTACTATTACCGAGAAAGTAAGACATTAAAAGGCTTTAATGTTCATGTGCTAGCGCCTAAATACCACGTCTAGCACGCTCTCTAACGGTTTTGTGTTGCCGTCCCTGTTTAGGAAATTGCCCTTCTCTAAACAGGGATTGCTCTCTTATCTATTACACATGAATCATTTTGGTGGCTACTTCTTCCAAGGTGTATTTTTCCAGATTTGGCCCGCAATCTTATTTTGCTGCGTTGCTAAATTCTCATAAGCCTGACCGCTTGAATACACCACTGGTGTACCGCGCTCCGCCATGTCCTTACGGAATTGACCAACATTTTAAAAGGTTCAACTCGTCAGTAACGATTCGTTGCAGCACTTTATCCCACTATTGTGTGGTCCCTCGTAACGTCCTATTTTCAAAAAAACTTAACGGCACATCTAAGCTTTCTGTTATTTTAATTAATTGAAATATATACAATTTATTTGATAGATGCGGCTTATCAATTGGTTGTTAATATCGATTGGAATCGGTTATAAGAATACGTTATCTTTCTCTCAAAGACGGTTTCTGTGCCCCTTCTTTTCAGCGCCTTTTCTTCATTTCGCCTGCCTAGCAACCATACGGTTTTATTAAAAATCGATGGCTTGGTTATGGCGCTGTACAGAGATGGTCTAATGAATCAAACCTCTTCAGGAGTTAAGCATGAGTAACAGCGACAACATTAAAGAATACTCTGGCCCTGCGGCAGGCTGGGGAGCGTTAAAAGGCGTTACCAAAGCTTGGGTGAGCAGCAAAAAACCGATCAAAAACCTCAGAGCCATGCTGAAAACCAACCAAAATCATGGTTTTGATTGCCCGGGTTGTGCTTGGGGGGACGTACCAGAAAACCACATGGTGAAATTCTGTGAAAACGGCGCCAAGGCAGTTAATTGGGAATCCACAGGCCGCTTAGTGACACCTGAGTTTTTTGCGAAGCACTCTGTCGCGGATCTTCTTAAGCAAAGTGATTATTGGCTTGAATATCAAGGCCGTATCACGCATCCAATGCGTTACGATGCGCAAACCGATCATTATGTTGCCGTCAGTTGGGACGACGCTTTTGAGTTGGTTGCGAAACATCTAAACGACCTAGAATCACCAAACCAAGCGGAGTTTTATACTTCTGGCCGCGCCTCCAACGAAGCCGCTTATATTTACCAGCTATTTGTTCGCGCGTTTGGCACCAATAACTTCCCTGACTGTTCTAACATGTGCCACGAAGCCAGCGGTCAAGGCATGAGCTCAACCATTGGGGTGGGCAAAGGCACCGTGGTATTTGATGATTTTGCCAAGGCCGATGCCATTTTTGTGATAGGACAAAACCCCGGCACCAATCATCCGCGTATGCTGGAACCCCTTCGTGAAGCGGTAGAACGCGGCGCGCAAGTAGTGTGTTTTAACCCTCTTAAAGAGCGCGGGCTAGAACGTTTTCAGCATCCACAGCGCCCTTTTGAAATGCTAAGCAATGGCAATGAGCCAACCAATACCGCCTATTTCCGACCTGCATTGGGGGGCGATATGGCTGCCATGCGAGGTATTGCGAAGTTCTTATTGCAATGGGAAAGAGAAGCGCAAGCGGCTGGCAAAGCCCCCATTTTTGATCATGATTTTCTTCAGCAACATACCACGGGGTTGGATGCCTACCTTGCAGAGGTTGATGCCACCTCTTGGGCACACATTGTTGAACAGTCTGGATTGAGTGTTAACGACATACAGCTCGCTGCCGATATGTATGTCCGCGCTGAACGCGTGATTATGTGTTGGGCAATGGGCGTGACACAACACAAGCATTCCGTTCCGACGGTTCAAGAAATCGTTAACCTGCAATTATTGCGTGGCAATGTGGGCAAGCCTGGGGCCGGGTTATCTCCTGTTCGAGGCCACAGTAATGTTCAAGGTGACCGTACCATGGGCATCGATGAGCAACCACCGGAGTGGTTTTTAGACGCTATTGAGCAACGCTTTCAATTTAAGGTGCCCCGTCAGCACGGTCATAATGCGGTTCAGGCGATTCAAGCCATGGAAGAAAAGCGTGCTAAGGTCTTTATTGGCCTTGGTGGCAACTTTGCCCAGGCAACGCCCGATTCTCATCGAACCCATGCGGCCATGAAAAACTGCGATCTTACCGTTCAAATCAGTACCAAGCTCAATCGTTCCCATTTAATTACGGGCAAGGATGCATTGATTCTCCCATGTTTAGGTCGCACCGAGATTGACCGTCAAGCAGATGGGCAACAAGGCATTACCGTTGAAGACACTTTTTCTATGGTGCATATCTCTTTTGGTCAACTAAAACCTTGCTCAAAAGAACTGCGTTCTGAACCCGCTATTTTAGCGGGGATAGCGAAGGCCACCTTAGGAAACCATCCCGTCGATTGGGAAGATCTGATTGCCGATTACAGCCGAATTCGCGACCTTATCGAAGACACCATTCCAGGCTTTAAGGACTTCAATAAAAGCCTGCAACAACCTGGCGGCTTTTATTTAGACAATGCCGCAGCAACGCGTCAGTGGCATACGCCAACAGGCAAAGCGCAATTTGCCGCCGCCCCATTGCCAAAACAACTGATAAACCAAGCCGTGACGGACAAAGGTGAAAAGCCAGACCTTATATTGCAAACACTACGCTCTCACGATCAATACAACACGACTTTATACGGACTTGATGATCGTTACCGTGGCGTCTTTGGTATGCGAGAGGTACTGTTTGTGAATGCTGAAGAAATTCGTCGCTTAGGTTTTCAGTCCGGCGATAAAGTCGACATGATTTCTCTTTGGGAAGACGGAGTAGAACGCAAAGTAAAAGGCTTTGAATTGGTGGCATACGACATGCCAACCGGCCAAGCGGCGGCCTACTACCCAGAAACCAACCCATTGGTTCCGCTTGAAAGCTATGGCGATGGTACCTTTACGCCGACTTCAAAGTTTATTGCCATTAAACTACAGAAGTCTGAGCCAGATAACCTAATTGCCTCATACAAAAGTCACTGAGAGTCGTGATCAAGTAGAGGTTGCTGGGTAAAGAGTTCCGTCGCCTCTTTAAAACACTGTTCTGCAAGGGCAGATCTTGGCACGGATTTGCGAATAATCAGCCCGATTTGTGAAGGAGAAAGGCCATTTTTTATGGGCTTTAATTTAAGATTGTCACTTAACGCTTCAATGCCTTCTTCCATCGGCATAATTGTGCAACATAATCCGGATGCCACTGCCTGAATAAGGTGATAACTGGAGTTGCTCTCAAGAATCACATTGGCCGTTAAGTGCAGATTGCGTAGGATATGGGTGATGGATTGACGAAAGCTCATTGTCGCATCCAGAAGACCCAGCGGCTTTTCTATCACTTCTTCCCATTCAACCTCTTCACTGTCAAATTGAAAAAACTCACCGGAATACATAAGGCCCATTTGGGTGATGCCAAGATCAATGATATCGAACTGCCCTTGATCCACTTCATCAATATAACAAATACCGAGATCCAATTGATTGCGCATCAGCTGATCGATGATTGCCTCTGAACTAAGCGATGAGAGCGAATAGGTCAGTTCTGGATAACGCTGAGACAAAGGCTTTAGCAAACGAGTGGGATCAAAACAGGAAAGAGGCACCATACCAATGGATAAATTACCAACCAATTTCCCTCGACAATTTGCGGCTTCTGCCAATAAACCATCGTGTGTGGCTAACAGCGTTTTTGCCCAAGCTAGAATGCGCAGACCAGGTTCTGAAAAACCTTCAAATCGGTGGCCTCGAATCACCAACTCCAACCCCAATTCATCCTCTAAATTACTGATTCTCATGGATAACGTCGGCTGTGTGACATGACAAAGTTCAGCCGCTTTCCCAAAATGTCTGGTTTGCTCAAGGGCTAATAAAAACTTCAGTTGCTTAATGTCCATGCGTCAACTCTGCTGGGGGAGGAAAGGTATATTATTACCGCGTTGGCTAAGCAAGTAAATTCATGGAAAGGACAGCCAGTACGCGACAAAGAGCAAAGAATCAACGCCTCGATCTTCGCCCATCAAGACTGTATTTTACGCATATTTTACGTTCCTTTTACTTATTTTTTTCCATATTTAACAAATACTTATCAACCATTTTCCTTGCGAGAATACCTAACCATAGAATGCAGCCTAAAGCAGTGATTCATAAGGAGTAACAACTTACGATTGAAATAAATGGACACCTTTTGTTAGACAAAAAAACATTCCTCAAAATAATAAAATGTATGTAGGTATCTCATATGTTGGCTAATCTTAGCTTCCGCTCCAAACTCATCTGCTTGTTATCAGCTACAATCATTGGTTTTATTGTTGTTACAACCGTCGCATTGTATGGCATTAATACACAAAATAATGCCTCTCAACGTTTCGAAGTCCTCACAGGTATCAACAAAAATTTAGATTCTCTTGTTATTACACTACTGCAACAGTATAAGCAGATAGATAATCTCAACGATAATTCATACAAAGGCTTCTTAGAAGGCGTAGAAAAAGAATATAAATCAGCCTCCTCTGAACTCTCGTTTGATATAAATCGCGCTTCTTCACCTACTACTAAATCCTTACTGGGCAAAGTAAAAAGTGCTTTTACTGATTACAACAGCGCGCTACTGGCATTGATTGAACAAAAAAAATTGGTCGGTTTTAATGGTGATTCGGGGATCAAAGGTGATGTTTCAACCAATGAGCAGACACTAACGACTGACATGTCGTTTCTTAGCCTCATACAAGATTTTTTACCTGTGAAAGAAGCGGAAAAAAACTTTATGTTTGAACCAACCGCAGCCCACAGAGCCGACTTCCTCAGTAAATTTACTAAATTCGACAAACGTGTCGACGATTTTGGCTTAAAAGAGCGATTTAATGATCAAATCCAAGCCTACATCAATTCCGTCAATGCCTTTGATCAAGCCAATAATAAGCTCAACCAACTCCAAGCAGCGTATGAAAAAAACAGCACATTGCTTAATAACTCAAGACTGAATGCGGCAAAATTCCTTCAAAATGCGGTTTCTAACGCCCGAGATAAAGCCGACACCAGTTCGCAACAAGCCGAAATGCTGTTAATTATTGTCAGTATTGGGGTCGCCGTTTCATCAGGGCTACTGCTACTTGGCATTGGTCGCAGTGTGAATACAACCCTAAACCAAATCATTCGAGATCTAGCCAAAGTGAAAAGCGGGGATCTTACCGCTCAATTACCCATCAATACAAAGCGCAATGACGAATTTGATTCACTTTGTGGCTCGGTGAATGAAATGACCGATGGCCTTGGCTCCGTCATTGGAGAGGTGGTTGACACTTCCGCAGAAGTAGCGACCATGATAACGGAACTCAATGACTCCATTAAAAACATTGCGGGCAGTAACCGCTCCGTCAGCGAACAAACCAACTCCCTTGCCGCTGCAACGGAAGAAATCTCCACCACAATCCGCAGTATTTCCAATACCACTGAGGAACTCAGTGCCCAGGCTAAAAATACTTACGACTCCGCTAAGATAGGGGCCAATACAATCAAGTCAACAATATCGAATTTGGCCAATACCATTTCGATTGTTAACGACACGAGCGTCCAGCTGAACGAACTCGGAAAGCTCTCTAAAGACATCGACAATGTCATCGGCATGATCAATGATCTGGCGAACCAAACCAACCTACTCGCACTGAACGCCGCCATTGAAGCCGCACGGGCAGGCGAAGCGGGTCGAGGCTTCTCGGTGGTAGCAGATGAAGTGCGCTCCTTGGCGGAAAAAACAGTTGAAGCAACGTCCAGCATTACGGATATTGTAAACACCATCCAAAGCTCCACACAATCGGCCATTGCCACCATGGAAAGTGGACAAGAAAGCCTACATGCCATTGAAGAATTGAGCGGAAAAGCCGAAGAGGCTATTCAAGAGATTGAAAGAAATGCTCAAACTAGCTCCCATTCTTCTATTGATATGGCACGATCCGTTCAAGAGGTTGCGAAAACCGCCGTGCATATGAGCGAGGAAATGGATCGTATTGCTCAGCAGTTACAACGCGACAACAGCTACATAGTCAATATTGAAGGCAACACACGGGAAATTCATGGCCATGTCGCTAACTTAGACAACAAAACTCGTGTTTTCACGACGAAGAAAAGCCGCTAAATATCTCTCATTGATGGAAGCACGCAAGACTAAACAGTCATGCAGCGCTTAATAGGACACACATGTTAAGAGCCTTGAAAACACTGGTTCTTTAAAGTGTGTCCTTTAAATTTCTTACTTCAGAACACATCATAGAACTACTATCCACCCTAGATAAGCTAGGTGTAATCAGGCGTAGCTCAAACAAAGCCAAAAATGAAGAAAAAACACCATAAATCAAAGACTTGAATTTATTAAAATGGTACGCCCGAGAGGATTTGGACCTTTTTAAAGACGCCAGTAGCCGGTAGTGAGCAACAGTGAGCTGTAACCAACATTATTAAGGAGCTACGGTTTACCTAGATGCTCATTACGGCTCTTTGTTACTCCATTTTGGAGTCACGATGTAGGCAGTATTTTCTTTAACATAAGCCCCCCTTCTCAGCTATCAAAGACCAAACTGAGCTTAAAATAACAAATATATTTGATTTTTTTTCGAATATTTCGAATAATAAAATCATGTTAATACGATTAAAATAAATTGTTCAAAGTGGTACTAAGAACTTGGAGAAATCAAATGAATACATCTATACGTATTCCTAGTCAAGAAGAAGCGGCTCTAGCCAAGCTATGCAGCCAAGAACTAGCAGGAGTTTTGGCAACTAATGGAGACGAACAGAGCTTTTCTTTTACTGATAAACTAGGCAATACTCATGCATTAACACTACCCAAACCTGCACTTACTCTTTTCATTGAGGTGCTTACCCAGCTAGGCGAAGGCAATATCGTACAAATAACCCCAATACATGCTGAACTTACAACTCAACAAGCGGCAGATATGTTAAACATGTCTCGCCCTACTTTTATTAGGCTTTTAGATGAAAAAATCATCCCTTTTTCTAGGACTGGAAACCGTAGAAAAGTCTCGTATTCGGATGTAATGAAGTACAAAGAAGAGCTGCTAGCTAATAGACTCGCAAGCCTAGAAGAACTATCCGCTCTCGATCAAGAAAGCGATATGGGATACTAATGCGAACATATACCGTTATTCTTGATGCCTGTGTTCTTTATCCTGCTCCATTAAGGAGCTATTTAATGTATTTAGCCAGTACAGGACTGTTTATTGCCCGCTGGTCAGATGAGATACATGATGAATGGATAAGGAACCTGCTCAAAAATGATCCGGATAGAGACCCTAAAGCTTTGCAACGTACAAGGGAGCTAATGGATGCCAATGTACCTGATGCATTAGTCTATGGTTATGAAGGTTTAATTGAAGGGCTAGACCTGCCTGATGAGGGTGATAGACATGTTCTTGCTGCAGCAATACAAGGACATGCTGAAGGGATCATCACGTTTAATTTAAAGGATTTCCCAAATGACACCCTATCTAAATTTGGAATAAGTGCTATACATCCAGACGAATTTTTGAACGATATGTTCGAGCTAGATCCGGCAGCTTGCTTACTAGCAGCTCAACGACATAAAAACTCTCTTAAAAAACCACCATTTTCAACAGACGAGTACTTAAACGCCCTTCTTAAACAGAAACTTCCATCATTTGTTAGTCACTTATGTAAGATGTCATTTACAATTTAGAACCTGCACGCGTCGAGATGGGATATTCATTAGACCATGAACACCCGTTATCGACTTTCTGGCTTCGTCAGAGATTAATCCTCTAAGAGTAAATCATCTCACCATCTGAAACTCGTGCCATCGTCGAAATAGACCGTTTGTTTGTGATGATATCCCGCGCTTGAGATGGACTAAGACATATATGGACAGCACCGGAGCGTCCATATATGTCTTATTAATCGGTGCCAAAAAATTCTTGGTCATTCTACAATCATAATGACAATGAGGTATGCTCATTTAGCGCCAGAGCATTTAAAAGATGCTATGAAGTTTAATCCGATAAACAACTACAAGGGTATTTGATAGAATTGCCTTGAATGCTTAGGTAACAGGGACAAACAATGTTTTGCGAGACCCCATATTAAATACCTAGCTATATGCTCACTTAGCTCCAGAACATTTACAATAAGCTGTAAGACTCAACCCTTTGAGCAAAACTAAATAACTAAGTTAGACGCATCATGAAAGCACAAGTATAAGAATTATGAGTGAATCACATAGAGTAGCCAAATCAAGAGATCACTAAAGGGCTAAATCAGAATGGCATTACCAAGGCTAGCAGCTATTACTCGAAATTGAGTGCGCATATTCCACATCTAGTGTAGAAATTTCGATAATCCAAAGGACGCACTATTTTGTGTAAAACCTAAAAAAAATTAATTTCAAAACTAAACTATTCAGTATTTATAGGCATACTTGTAATACATACGCTCTCATTGAAAACCATTAATTGATCCCCCTTTAACGAACAAAATGGGAATGTTGCGTATTCTAAATTTCTTGCGGTTATATCCAAGTAAATATGATTCGACTCTAGTGTTAGCTTCCTTGCTTGAGCAGGATATATGCCTTCATTTTTATTCGTTATTAACATCGCTAGGGGAAAAAAAGATAAACTACTTACAGCAGTGGTATGACCTTGATTTCGAAAAGCAACCCACCTTGTACTTATGTGCCTCCTAAAAGGATAATACCAATAATAGATATCGTAATTTTCACTTAACGATAGACCATCTCCCAAAACAAAATCACGTAATAGTTGATCTTTATCGTCTCTTTTTAATGGCTCCCTGCATAGCTGAGCAGACGTGGCAGAAAGTATATGCCCTATCATCGCACGTAAAAATCTCTTAGAATCCACATCAACCGCGATCGTGTTCGAGATTGAATGAGGATTGGAAAAATGTTGGAAAATTAATTCATGAAGTTTTTTGTAAACCCTCGACACTTCTTCGTCATTCACCCCTCCGGCTTTTGAGTTGTTACACTCGGCACAAATTGTCTTAAAAGTACTACCGTTTTTACCAATAACCCCTTTAATTTTCTTCAATTCAGATGCTTGACCATAAACCTCTGTCATAAGCTTCTGTTCGACTTTTGTTAAACTGATAGCGGCTTTTGGAGGGACATGATCTTTCGTTAAAACTCCAAACTCTCCGCATATTTGACAATATCCTTTCCATGAACCGCCGACACCTTTGTGTCTTCCGCTAATTATTTTTTGCATAGCCAACCTAATCCTTGAAATAGATTCATTCCAAGTATTATAGGAATTTTTAAAGAAATAACAGCTTTAACCATGTAGACAATATGTAGTCAAAAAATTCAAAAACAGGAGGGATGTATTTTATTTTTTATATATTTCAAAAACTTAGGTAGAGTAAAATGGTACGCCCGAGAGGATTTGAACCTCCGGCCTTCGCCTCCGGAGGGCGACGCTCTATCCAGCTGAGCTACGGGCGCATTGCCTGGGCTTGTGTTCCCTGAAAGGGAGTAGCCGCGATGTGATTTTGAGTGGCTATTCTAAAGGAAAATGCTCAATTTTCCAGTACTTAAAGCAATAAACCACAGAGATTCGCTGTTTTTTATTGCTTTATTACCGCATGGCTGTCTAGGTAGCCGTCAGATCCACTCTGCCACTAACCAATTTTATGCAATTCTGTCACATCAAATTGCGCGATGACCGTTTTGGTGACTTCTAAAAAGGTTTTGATGTGGTCGGTTTTCATATGTTCCAACCAAACGTCACGATTAGCCCAGCGTTCGAAGTAGACAAAGCCATCCGGGTTCGTGTTGCTTTGATGAAGATCGTATTGCAAACAACCGTCCTCTGCTCGGGTCGGTTTAAGGAGTGCTTCTAGCGCTTTTTTCAAAGCTGCTCCTTTACCTGAATGAGCTGTAATATTGGCAACGAGAACGAGTTCAGAAGTCATGTTGTTTCCTTGTCTTAATAACGAGTTAAAAAAGTAGAGTCCTTTGAGGAGCGGCCACGCTTATTGTGACCCTTTACAAAGGCCTCTAGTCAAAAAAAATAAAAGACGTACATCATAGCAAATCAAAAAAGCGCGAGTATCCGCTCTGCTTTATGTTTTAATAAATGTAACGTGTTTAAGACTGATTTGATAAGGATTCATTGTGACTTTTTCTATCGCTACTTATATGAAATGCAGCTTTGCTCTTGGCGCCATTTGTTTCACTCTGGGAATGGCTTCCCAAGCAAGTGCCACCACCACTAAACAGCTAGATGAAATCGCACAGAGAATCGAACCGGTGGGCGTTGTGTGTATAGAAGGACAAGTTTGCGGTGCTGATCAGACAAAAGCCATCACCGTTGCCGACAATAAAACCAGCACATCCTCTCTCAAAGCAGAAGCTGAAGCCGCTTATAGCGGACGAGCTCCACAAAACATTTATAATCGTTATTGTATTGCCTGCCATGCTTCAGGGGCCGCTGGTGCTCCACGCCTCGGTAATGCTAAAGAATGGCAACCTCATATCGCCAAAGGTATGGACACTATGTTAAAAAACGTCATTCATGGCATTGGCGCTATGCCGCCTAAGGGTATTTGCTCCGATTGTACTGACGAAGAGCTAAAACATACCATTCAGTATATGATCAATCAGAGCCAATAGTGACGTTTACACCAATCTATTCCAAAAAGAGAGGCGCTCGTTAGCGCCTCTCTTTTTAGTCCATCAAGTAATAATCCAGCAAGCGATTTTTGGTTCAGAATACAATGCCCGCTTAAGAGTTCAGCATTGCTTTAAGAGCAGACAAGGAAGCTTTCCCTCGCTCTTTTTTAACGCTGTCCGCTTCATCGCCACGCCCTTCCCAGACTAAGTCTTCTTCTGGAAGTTCGTCTAGGAATCGACTGGGTAAACAGTCAATCTCTTCACCATATTGACGACGTTTCGCTGCCAGCGTGATACACAAGGTGCGTTTTGCCCGAGTGATGCCCACATAAGCTAGGCGACGCTCTTCTTCAATATCATCGTTTTCAATGCTATTGCGATGGGGTAATAGCTCTTCTTCACAACCAATCAAAAAGACGTGTGGATATTCCAGACCTTTGGAAGCATGAAGTGTAAGAAGCTGGACTTTATCTTCGTCTTCTTCCTCTTCTTGTCGCTCCAGCATATCAATTAATAACAGTTTGCTAATGGCTTGATCTAACCCGGCTGTTTCGTCTTCTTCCCACGCGGACTCCATCATTCTCTGAATAGACTCGAGCAAGAAGCGGACGTTTTCAATACGACGTTCCGCCATTTTAGTGGAGCTGGATTGCTCTTGAATCCAACTGTAGTAGTCCATATCGAAGATCATTTGTTCGATAATGGGTACGGGGGACGCTCCCTCAAGACGCTGGCGTAAGGTCGACATCCAATGGTGGAAATCCTGTAGGCTTTTTAGCGGACGACCAGATACAGACTCTTCAAGTTCACGGTAACTCGATGCTTCAAATAAGCTGATATTACGCTGAGCGGCCAAGTTGCCCACTTTTTCTAAAGTAGCAGGCCCAATCTCACGACGAGGTAAGTTTACAATGCGCAAAAAAGCGTTGTCGTCATCGGGATTCACCAATAAGCGTAGGTAGCCCATCAAATCTTTGATCTCGGCACGGGAGAAGAAGGAAGTGCCGCCGTTCATTTTATAGGGGATACGATAGGCTTGAAGTTTAATCTCGATCAAGCGAGCCTGATGGTTTCCTCGATACAAAATGGCAAAATCTCGATAAGGGATCTCATGGCGTAGATGACGAGACTGAATTTCAGCCGCCACTCGTTCCGCTTCCGCATCTTCGTTTCGTGTGACCATCACCCGAATAGGGTCGCCCTCTCCCAAATCACTCCAGAGAGCTTTGTCATAAATGTGGGGGTTATTGGCAATTAGAGTGTTGGCGGCTTTTAGAATGGTCTTAGTTGAACGATAATTTTGCTCAAGCTTAACCAGTTTCAAATTTGGATAGTCAGTTGATAAGCGCTCAAGGTTTTCTGGCCGTGCGCCCCGCCATGCGTAAATGGATTGGTCATCGTCCCCCACTAAGGTGAAACAGCGACGAAATCCGGCTAATAAACGAATCAACTCATACTGACTGGCATTGGTATCTTGGCACTCGTCCACCAGCAGATAACGCACTTTTCTCTGCCATTTATCTCGCAATGCTTCATCTGCCATCAACAAACTCACAGGGAGCAGGATCAAATCATCAAAATCCACAGCATTGTAGGCTCGCAAATAGCGTTGATATTGTGCATACACCTGCGCTGCGAGCAGAAACTCTTCCGTGTCCGCATTCGTGATGGCTTCTTGCGGGGTGGTTAAATCGTTTTTCCAATTCGAAACCGTACTTTGGCAATAGGCGGCGGAGTCGGTTTGACCATTAAACTCTTTATCAAGAATTTCCTTTATCAAGCTTAAAGAGTCTTGCGCGTCAAATAGTGTGAAGCCTTCTTTGAGTCCTGCCTTGCGATACTCTTTACGAAGAATATTCAAACCAAGTGTATGGAACGTCGAAATGCTTAAGCCTCGGCTTTCTTGTTTGGACAGCATCCCCACAACACGCTCTTTCATTTCACGGGCGGCTTTATTCGTAAAGGTGACAGCAACAATGCTATTGGCTTTAAAACCACAGGTTTGAATCAGGTAAGCAATTTTCGTCGTGATCACGCTCGTTTTACCGGAACCTGCACCAGCCAGCACCAACAAAGGGCCATCGATCATTTTTACGGCATCTAGCTGCCGCTCGTTCAGATTTCTCAAACGCTGGGCTATGGATGGAAGGGACTCACTCATGACACACTCTGGCTTAACGGCGTTAAAATTTCAGTGCTAAGTGTACCTGACTATGACGGTTCTCGCACAAGCTTCCTATCGCTATTTTATGCGTTTCCTTATTGAGAGCACGTCCACAGCCTGATCCACCGAGGATGCGTTAGGACAAGTATCGCCATCCACATCAGATCGTCCCCAATAACTGGCTAATAACGAACCAGAAATGTTGTGCCAAACACTAAAAACGGTGCCAGGGAGTGCGGCAATCGGTGTAAAAAACTTAAACGCAAGCGTTACTGCTAAAGCAGAATTTTGTAAGCCAACACCAAGGGCTATGGTACGGCATACCCGCTTATCAAAGCCAAGTAAATACGCTACCCAATACCCTAGCCCAAGTCCTATGCCATTATGGAAGATGACTGCAGCAATAATAGTAGGGCCAACTAAGGTCAAACGAGACACGCTTTCCGATACCACAATCGCAATGATCAGTATGATCGCAATCATGGAAGCGTAGGGCAAAAGCGGCTCGGCTTTACGAACCGCTTTATAAAATAAGGTATTAATCAATACGCCCGCCGCCACAGGCAACAAAATGATTTTTAAAACGTACAAAAAATTCGAAATGGTTGGAATATGCACACTTTGTTCGACCATAAATGACATCAACAGAGGCGTTAATACGACACTCAATAAAGTGGTAATTGCCGTCATAGAAATAGACAAGGCTACATCCCCTTTCGCTAGATAGCACATCACAGCCGAAGAGGTGCCGCCAGCGACGCTGCCCACTAGTAGCATGCCGATGGTGAGGTTTTGGCCAAAACCAAAGCAATAAGCCGTTAAAAACGCTGCAAATGGCATAATCAAAAATTGTAGCAAGACGCCAACCAGCAACGCTTCACGACTCTTTAAGACTTTTTTGAAATCCTCAAGTGTCAGCGTTAAACCCATAGCCAACATAACTAAGGTTAATAAAGAGACAATCTCGTCTTCAAAACCACTAAACCAAGCCGGTTTATAAAACGCTACTACGCTGAGCAACACAGCCCATACAGGAAAAAGTCGCAGAAACACTATCTATCTCTCCATACAAAACGATATTTGCTTTGGCGTCAGATAATAAATTCGACATTGCCATGCATTAACAAGTAGCATATAAGAACACGAATTGTAACGAAATGATAACAACTCCGAGCAAAAGTTAATCCAGCTCAGTAAAAAGCGCTTTTCTCATCGCAAATCTGCCCTCAAACACACTATGAAGACACCACTGCACTCAAGGTTTTCTCCATTTTGCGATAACTCAATGACTCCATTAAGTGGGCACGGGTGACTGGCGAATCACTCAAATCCGCTAACGTCAGCGCCACTTTTAAAACACGATGATATGCGCGAGCTGAGAGCTTTAACGTTTCTAGTGCTTGCTGCATAAACTGTTTGTCCTCGTCACTCAATGCGCAGATGGCTTCTAGCTGTCGACCACTCAACAAGGCATTTTGCACGCCTTGTCTCTCCCGTTGTCTAGCGACGGCTCTTTCTACGCGCTGTCGAACACTTTCACTACTTTCCCCCTCTTCCTGGGCGTTAACCAAAACCCCCGACGGCAGAGGCGGCACTTCCACATGCAAGTCAATGCGATCTAAAAAGGGAGCAGACAGTTTCTTCAGGTATTTTTGACTGGCGCTGGACTGATAATAGTTTTGTTCACCGCTGTAGGCTTCATTACTGGCATTCATAGCGGCCACCAACTGAAAACGTGCCGGGTAGGTTACTTGACCACGGGCACGAGAAATATGCACTTCCCCGTTTTCTAATGGCTCACGAAGCACCTCAAGCACTTTTCGATCAAACTCTGGCAGCTCATCAAGAAATAATACGCCGCAATGTGCCAACGACGCCTCTCCCGGTTTCGGTATTGACCCTCCACCCACCAGTGCAGCAGCGGAACTAGAATGATGAGGCGAGCGAAAGGGTCGTTCCCCCCAATGCCACTCGACCCCCATTTTTCGCCCAGCAACCGACTGCACCGAAGCAACCGCCAATGCTTCTTCTTCAATCATCGCGGGCATAATGCCAGGTAAGCGGGACGCTAACATGGTTTTACCTGTCCCTGGCGGCCCAATAAACAGTAAATTGTGGCGTCCTGCGGCGGCCACTTCCAAGGCTCGGCGAGCTTGATATTGGCCTTTTACATCTTTCATGTCTTTATGATCTAACGCCGGAGGCTCTGGCGGCGCAGGCACACAATCAGGTAAACGGGCATGTTTTAGTAAGTGAGCCGTCACTTGCGTAAGATGTGTGGCATGAACGGCATCCCCTTCCACTAAGGCCGCCTCCTGTTGGTTTTCTGAGGGCAACACCAATTGTCGGTTCGCTTGATGGCATGCAATAGCAGAAGGTAACAATCCTGAGACGCCTCTTAACTCACCAGACAGCGCCAATTCACCAATAAATTCGTAATCACGATAATTAACTTCCTCCAATTGACCAGACGCCGCTAACACGCTAATCGCGATGGCAAGATCATATCGCCCCCCTTCTTTGGGCAAATCAGCCGGTGCAAGATTAATGGTGACGCGCCGTGTTGGCCATTCAAAATGACTGTTAATGATGGCGCTACGCACACGATCTTTCGCTTCACGAACAGCGGCTTCTGGTAAGCCAACAATGTTTAGGGAAGGCAACCCATTGGAAATATGGGTTTCTACGGTAACAAGAGGGGAGGCAACACCAACACGGGCGCGGCCATATATTGTGGCTAAACTCACGATCACTCCTTGATCTCATTATTCTTTATGTAAATTCAGCCTCTTTTTTGCCACGATAACCATCCGAATTTAGCGCTCCTGCGTATCGAATAGAACACGAGACAATAATGAAGGCATGCAAGCATCTATGAATCAAATTAATCCCAAAAAACTACTCTTATCAAAGTGGACATCCACATCGCCTCAGAAGAAAGAAAAGCATTTTCTTGTCACAGGGCTTATCAGGGACGACCAAGAGATCATCACGCAATGCGTAATCGAGGCCGTCCTCACTCATACACAGTACACAATTCCATGGCAGGATCTCAAGTCACCTGACCATTGGAAACAAGGCTGGCAATAACCTCATCGACAGATTACACGTCTTTTGTGTCTGTCTTGTCCGTATCAGTTTTGTTTGTATCGGCCTTGTCTGTGGATTCCTCTTGAGCGGCCTCCGCTTTAGGGGCAGCCTTTTTCGCGGGTGCTCTTTTCGTAGGTGTTCTTTTTGCTGGCTCTTTTTTAGCTGGCGCCGCTGCGGCCTTTTCCAATTCATCAATACGCGACTCTAAAGCAACTAAGCGCTCTCGATATTTCGCCAGCATGGCAGACTGTAACTCAAAGTCTTCGCGAGTCACCAAGTCCATTTTTTTCAATGTATTACGTGCCACTTGATCTAACTGAGCGCGAATCTCTTCTTTTGGCAATTTCCCTAAGGTCTCAGCCGCTTGCTCAAGACCACTACCAAGCTGTTTAATAAATTGATCAATCATCTCGCCATCTCCCCTTTTGTTTGCTGTGTATAAAGTATAAGTAAGTAACATCAAGACGAACTAACAATAACATGACTTAATGGCATTCTCTAAGAAGAAGCGACCAAGAAAACCACACCTGACTCATCACAATCATCTCGTCATAACGACCTCTTTTCCTACCGACTAGTATAAAGATCATAAGACAGACTGTCTCAAAGAAATCCTTTTCTGGCATAGGAAGTTTACAAAGCTCACACTCTACTGAGTCACTATGCCTAGTTTTTGTGCAGCCCAGATCCCTCTTTTAAGTCATAAACGAGCTATAACCGCGAAAATAGCTTTCATCATGCTCAAAGCGTTATCGATATTTGCCATAAAAAGCAATGAGATAGTTAAATCCTTCTAAAATCGCTATTAAGTCAACCAAATCATCGCACCACTAAAAAGCACAAACAGAGCCCAACCCCCACTAAATTCGCACTAAAACGGAGCGAGAAATGTCTATTTGCGTGCTTATTTTATTTACAATCTCGACAAATCCTTGACTATTGCAGTGACTGCCATTTATGGCACGCATATTGAATAGTAGGACTTACCTGCAACACGACACTAAGCCAGACTTTTTAAAGGAGATATGTGGATATGAAGCTTATCACTGCCATCATCAAGCCATTCAAACTCGATGATGTTCGAGAAGCCCTTTCTGAAATCGGAGTACAAGGCATTACCGTGACAGAAGTAAAAGGGTTCGGACGTCAAAAAGGCCACACCGAACTTTATCGTGGCGCGGAGTACGTTGTGGACTTTCTACCAAAAGTGAAAATCGAGCTTGCCATAGCTGACGATATGAAGGACCAAGTAGTAGAAGCCATTTCAAATGCAGCCAATACCGGCAAAATCGGCGACGGTAAAATCTTTATCGTTAACCTTGAGCAGGCCGTACGTATTCGTACAGGCGAGACTGGCGAAGACGCAGTCTGATCCACGATCGACTCTTATAAGCCTTTAAGGGGGGCGAAACATGCAAAACAATATTTTCGAATTACAATATGCCATGGATACCTTTTACTTCCTTGTAATGGGTGCTTTGGTTATGTGGATGGCAGCGGGTTTTGCCATGCTAGAAGCGGGACTTGTGCGTTCTAAAAACACCACAGAAATCCTTACCAAAAACGTCGCCTTGTACGCCATTGCTTGTATCATGTATATGGTCTGTGGTTATGCCATTATGTATGGTGGCACTTGGTTCTTATCTGGCATTCAGTTAGATGGTGCCAGCAGCGCCGATACTCTGGTCAGCACCGTGCTTGCAGAATCAGCTAAAGCCGGCTTTGATGGTAGCTCGGTCTATGCCGATGCCTCTGACTTTTTCTTCCAAGTTGTGTTTGTTGCTACGGCCATGTCTATTGTGTCTGGTGCCGTTGCAGAGCGTATGAAGCTTTGGTCTTTCCTCGTCTTTGCCGTTGTGATGACAGGCTTTATCTACCCAATGGAAGGCAACTGGACATGGGGTGGCGGCTCTGTATTTGGTATGTATAGCCTTGGCGATCTGGGTTTCTCTGACTTTGCAGGTTCTGGTATCGTCCACTTAGCCGGTGCGTCTGCAGCATTGGCTGGTGTACTTGTGCTGGGCTCTCGTAAAGGAAAATACGGTCCAAATGGCGAAGTTCGCGCCATTCCTGGTGCAAACCTACCACTAGCGACGCTGGGCACCTTCATCCTTTGGATGGGCTGGTTCGGTTTCAACGGTGGCTCTGTTCTGAAGCTAGGTGATATTACCAGCGCCAACTCCGTCGCAGTGGTATTCTTAAATACCAATGCCGCCGCTGCGGGTGGTGCTGTAGCAGCGTTACTGCTCGCTCGTATTCTGTTCGGAAAAGCGGATCTAACGATGTTGCTGAACGGCGCATTAGCTGGCTTGGTGGCCATTACAGCTGAACCTTCTACGCCTTCGGCTATTGGTGCTACGTTCATCGGTGTTGTCGGCGGTCTTTTAGTGGTTATTGCCATCCTGACACTAGACAAACTGAAAATAGACGATCCAGTGGGTGCCATCTCTGTTCACGGTGTGGTGGGCCTATGGGGTCTATTAGCTGTGCCACTAACAAACACTGGCACAACCTTCTTCGGCCAAATCGCCGGTGCGGTGACAATTTTTGTTTGGGTGTTTGTCACTAGCTTGATTGTTTGGCTGATCATCAAAGCCGTCATGGGCGTTCGCGTCTCTGAAGAAGAAGAGTACGAAGGTGTTGATTTGTCGGAATGCGGTATGGAAGCTTACCCTGAATTTGCCAAAAACTAACACGTTCAGTTAGCTCTCTTTATTTACTGATTTGCTACTGATCAGACAAGACCTCGCCTCGGCGGGGTTTTCTTTTTTAGGGAATAAAAGCAGAATTAAGGCTTTATAAAGTGACATTCACCCACATAACAGTAAGACTTGTCCAAAAGACACCATAGAGGCCATTATGCTTGAAGATATGCATTTAAAAATCCGTAATATAGAACACGCGGATTACGAACAAGTAAAAGAACTTATGGACCAAGTCTATAACGACATCGGTGGGGCTTGGTCTGAGCACACCATTAGTAAACTCATTAACGACTTTCCTGAAGGACAAATTTGTCTTGAAGACCATGGGGATATCGTTGGTATCGCGCTCTCGGTTCAAGTGAGCTACCAACGTTTTAGTAACCCCCATACTTATGAAGATCTTATCGGTAAAAAAGAAACCATTCTCAATGACCGTAACGGCGATGCTATGTACGGTTTGGATGTATTAATTCATCCAGAGTACCGTGGTTTCAGACTAGGACGTCGCCTATACGAGGCACGTAAAGAACTGTGCCGCCAACATAATTTGCGTGCGATCCTCGCGGGTGGTCGTATTCCGACCTATCACGAACATTCCGATGAGATGACCCCAGCAGAATATTTGGATGCCGTCAGTGATCGTAAAATTTACGACCCGATTTTATCCTTCCAACTTTCTAATGATTTTCAGGTAACGCGTTTATTAAAAAGTTACCTGCCTGAAGATGAAAAGTCGCAAGGCTACGCAACCCTTCTTGAATGGAAAAACATCTTCTACGAGCCTGAAACAACCGTACTGAAGTCCCGTAAAACACAAGTTCGTATCGGTGCAGTACAGTGGCAAATGCGGGAAGTAGCGAATGTTGAAGAGCTACTCAGACAAGTGGAATATTTCATTGATGCCTTGTCGAGCTATAAAAGTGATTTCGCCCTTTTCCCCGAGTTTTTCAATGCGCCATTGATGGGGTTAAGCCCTGATCAAACCAATCAGACCGAGGCGGTACGCTTTCTTGCAAGCTTTACCGAGCTGTTTGTCACGGAAATGTCGCAAATGGCGGTCAGCTATAACATCAATATCATCACTGGCTCCATGCCCGTGATTGAAGAGGATGATTTATACAATGTGAGCTACTTGTGCCGTCGTGATGGTACCATTGAAGAACAAGGTAAAATCCATATTACGCCACACGAACGCCGCGATTGGGTCATCCAAGGAGACAACGAACTGCGTGTGTTCGACACCGATGCAGGGCGTGTTGGTATTTTGATTTGTTATGATGTGGAATTCCCCGAGCTGGGCCGTTTACTGGCCGAGCAGGACATGGATATTTTGTTTGTGCCCTTTTGGACGGATACCAAAAACGGTTATCTACGTGTGCGTAACTGTGCTCAAGCCCGTGCTATTGAAAACGAATGCTATGTGGTGATTTGTGGTAGCTGTGGTAACTTGCCTCAAGTCGAAAACCTCGACGTGCAATATTCCCAGGCAGCCGTCTTTTCCCCATCCGACTTCTCCTATCCACACGATGCCGTCATGGCGGAAACCACCCCGAATACCGAAATGCTGATGTTCTCTGATTTGGACTTAGACAAACTCAAACAAACGCGCAGTGAGGGGTCAGTAAACAACCTGAAAGATCGACGTTTGGATCTGTATTCCATTCAATGGAAAGGGAATAAGGATTTAGATTTGGGTTAGAATCGGCTATTACCCAAAGTAAACTAAACATGTTATCCCCCGATCATGGCCGTTTAAGGCCATGATCTTTTTTACGACAGAAGACTCATTATGGCCAAAGCAAAAACAGCCTTTGTATGTAACGAATGTGGCGCAGACTACGCAAAATGGCAAGGGCAATGCCAAGCCTGTGGCGCGTGGAATTCCTTGTCAGAAATAAAACTCACCTCTGGCAAGACATCTGCCCGCGTTTCTGCCAGTCAAGACCCACGCTATCAAGGGTACGCCGGATCCACCACGGGTATTCAAGATTTATCCGAGGTCGATTTAGGGGAAGTACCTCGTTTTAGTTCAGGGGCAAGCGAGTTTGATCGGGTACTCGGCGGTGGGCTCGTTCCTGGTGGCGTGGTACTGATTGGCGGTCATCCGGGTGCGGGGAAAAGTACCCTGCTATTACAAACCATGTGCTGGCTAGCGCAACAACAAAGTGCCCTTTATGTCACGGGGGAAGAATCCTTACAGCAAGTAGCCATGCGTGCTCAACGGCTAGGTTTGCCAACCAAAAATCTAAAAATGCTTTCTGAAACCAATGTAGAAAGCATCCTAACCATCGCCCAACAAGTTAAACCGAAAGTCATGGTTATTGATTCTATTCAGGTCATGCACTTAGATGGCGTGGAATCCGCTCCAGGTAGCGTCTCACAGGTACGCGAAAGTGCCGCTGTACTCACCCGATTTGCCAAACAAACCCAAACCGCAGTCTTGCTTGTTGGACACGTTACCAAAGATGGTTCACTGGCCGGCCCAAAAGTGCTTGAGCACATGGTAGATTGCTCGGTGTTATTAGAAGGATCGGAAGACTCTCGCTTTCGCACCTTACGCGGCATGAAAAACCGCTTTGGCGCGATTAATGAACTGGGAGTATTTGCCATGCTGGAAAACGGCTTACGAGAAGTCAAAAACCCAAGCTCTATTTTCTTAAATCGCAGTAATCATCCCGCTGCGGGCAGTCTGGTGATGGTCGTTTGGGAAGGCACTCGTCCATTACTCGTCGAGCTGCAAGCCTTGGTGGATGACTCTGCACTGGGTAATCCACGGCGCGTCACTGTAGGGTTTGATCACAATCGTCTGGCGATGCTACTGGCGGTTCTCCACAAACACGGGGGATTATTGACGGCTGATCAAGACGTCTATTTAAACGTCGTCGGTGGCATTAAGGTATTAGAAACCAGCGCCGACTTAGCGGCCATTGCAGCCGTGGTATCAAGCTTTCGAGACCAGATATTACCCCATGATTTGGTCGTCCTTGGTGAAGTAGGCTTGTCTGGTGAAATTCGTCCCGTCCCGTCAGGGCAAGAACGCATCAGCGAAGCCGCCAAACATGGCTTTACCAAGGCCGTTGTTCCTCGAGCCAACTGCCCTAAGAAGCCCATTGAAGGGATGAAGGTAATTGGTGTGGATCGGCTATCGGAAGCACTCGATGCGATTTTTGATCGCTAACGGTAGGTTAAGCAGAAAGCTGGGTTAATAAAAGGACTCTTGCGTTAACTCAAATAATTCGGCTTCGGCTGGAGTTTCATTCTCCTGATCCCCAATGACCTCTTCATCCATGCCATAGGGTAAGGCTTTTTCAGAATGCTGATTAAGCCGCTCCTCTCGGGCTCGAAGTAAACGCTGACGACGCTGTTTACAGCGTTCCAAAATAATAAATCGTGCCTCATTCGATAAAGAAAACCATTCAAAGCGTTCTTCACGGCTACGCAAACAACCTTTACAAAACCCTTTAGCACTGTTCACACAGATACCACGGCAGGGGCTTTCAATAGCAAAAAGCTCAATCTGTTCCATCTCCCCTCCGTCTATGTTTATCAAAAATCAACCTCTACCTTAAGAAAGCATAGCTTATTCGGTAATCAGTTTGTAATCGTACATTTCTTCTGGAGAGAGGAAATACACTCGGTCCGCTGGTGCCGCCTTTAGAGAAAACCAATAAAAACGTTCGGGCACCCCCATGGACAAATAAAAATTGATGTAGGTCGCATTGATGGAATCACTCACATCGTTATTTTTAGGCAATTTACCTGATTCATCAATCCACGTATGCACCCCCACAGCAGCCCCCGCCCCTATGGTTCGCTTTACTCCACCTAAAAACAAATCCACACCGCCGGAGAGCACATAGCCGGTTCGAGCAATATGAGTATTCAACCCAAGGGAGCGAATCAGACGAGCACTTTCGATAACCGCCTCTTCGTCATCCGTACCGGGCACATCGACCAGCACCAAATCCGTCACATTGGGGTGCTTGCGTATCATATTTTTTAATTGACTGGTGAGGTCTCTGCCAAGAATACCGGATAGATAGGCTTTGTTACCGCTCACATAAATTCGTAAGGGATCTTTAGCGGCAACATCATCAGCATGGGGAGGCTCCGAGGCACAACTGGTCAATAAAAACACCGCACACAGCATGATGGTTCTCGCCAGTACCACGAAAGGGGTCTGATTATTCTTATCCATAGTCATTCAACCAGCTCTTCTAATAGTCTACGCTTACAGACAACACTTTTAGCTGACAATAAGTGTTCTTCTAAGCACTATACCACCGATTTTTTGAATAGTAGAATCCCGCCCTTCATCTTATATAAGACATAAAAAATGGCCGCGATAAATGCACGACCATTTTTCATACTGGATCACTGATCAATCAATTAAGACGGAAAAGCGAAACTCTTGCCTTCTCTCACGCCTGCAGAAGGCCAGCGCTGGGTAATGGTTTTTCGTTTGGTATAAAAACGTACTCCATCCGGACCATACGCATGCAGATCACCAAATAACGAACGCTTCCATCCGCCGAAGCTGTGGTACGCCACGGGAACAGGAAGAGGCACATTGATCCCCACCATCCCCACTTCAATGTGATCAGAAAAGTATCGGGCCGCTTCCCCATCACGAGTAAAAATACAAGTGCCATTTCCATACTCATGGTCGTTGATCAACTGCATCGCTTCTTCCATGGTGTCCACTCGCACAACCTGCAACACCGGACCAAAGATTTCTTGCTGATAACTTTCCATTTCAGGCGTCACATTGTCGATGAGCGTCGCCCCTACAAAGAAGCCATTTTCATAGCCCTTGACAACCGTTTGACGACCATCAACCACCACATTAGCTCCTTGCTCTTCGGCACTGGTGATCAGGCCAACGACTTTATCTTTATGCTCTTTGGTAATGACAGGGCCAAAGTCGTTTTTCGCATCGGAATATTCACCTACTTTTAAAGGTGCCATGGCCGCCGACATTTTTTCGATCAACGCATCCCCAGCAGCTTTGCCAACGGTGACTGCAACAGACAATGCCATACAGCGCTCACCAGAGGAACCAAAGGCCGCCCCCAGCAACTGGCTGACGACGTTATCCATATCGGCATCCGGCATCACAATGGCGTGGTTTTTCGCACCACCTAATGCCTGACAGCGTTTGCCATGTTTTGAAGCGGTTTGATAAATGTATTCGGCAATCGGTGTAGAACCCACAAAGCTCACCGCTTTCACACGTTTGTCTTCCAACAAGGTGTCTACCGCCACTTTATCCCCATTGACCACATTAAACACCCCAGCCGGTAAACCTGCCTCATGTAATAGCTCGGCAAGCAACAAAGCTGCACTTGGGTCCCGCTCGGAAGGTTTTAATACAAAGGTATTGCCACACACGATTGCCATGGGGAACATCCAAAGCGGTACCATGGCAGGAAAGTTAAAGGGGGTGATCCCCGCAACAACGCCTAGTGGTTGAAATTCACTCCAGGAATCGATGCTTGGGCCAACATTTTTGCTGTACTCTCCCTTTAATAACTCTGGCGCACCACAGGCGTACTCCACGTTCTCAATACCACGCTGTAGCTCCCCTGCCGCATCGTGACAAATTTTACCGTGCTCACCACCCACTAATTCCCCGATACGATCGGCGTTTTCCTCTAACAAGGTTTTATAGCGAAACATAATTCGAGCGCGTTTCATTGGTGGGGTATTGCGCCATTCTGGGTAGGCAGCTTGAGCGGCAGCGATGGCTTCTTCCACTGTCTCCTTAGATGCAATGGCGACTTTTTTGGTTACTTCGCCTGTCGCGGGATTGAACACATCTTGCGTGCGCGAAGATTCTTGAGATGGCTTGCCACCAATCAAATGCCCTATGGTTTCCATGAATACTCCAAATAGTTAGTCTCATATGGATGTCACAACGACGGACAAATAAGAATAAGCCGCCCTAATATTGACATTACTATGCCAAGAGACTTAGATTAGAAAAAGTTGAATTTATTAACCCTTAGATAAAGCTTTACTTAACTAACCTAAGGCCTTCGCCATTATGAGTAAACTGCAAGGACAAGTGAGTGACGCCGACTTACGCATTTTGCGGATCTTTAAAACGGTGGTGGAATGTGGTGGTTTCTCAGCGGCAGAGGTCGATTTAAACATCAGTCGAGCCGCTATTAGTATTGCTATCTCGGATTTAGAGACACGGCTAGGCTTTCGTCTGTGCCAACGCGGACGTTCTGGGTTCTCGTTAACCAATGAAGGCAGCCAAGTTTATGAACACACCCTACAACTCTTATCTTCTTTAGAAAATTTTCGTACTCAGATCAACGCCCTCCACCAGCATTTGCAAGGTGAGCTAAATATTGGCATTACCGACAATCTGGTCACTTTGCCTTATACTCGAATTACGCACTCTTTGGCAGCACTGAAGGACAAAGGCCCACAAGTCGCCATTAATATTCGCATGATTCCACCGACCGATGTGGAACGCGGTGTGCTCGACGGTAAGTTGCATGTCGGCATTGTGCCCAATTTAAAAATTCTAAGTGGATTAGACTATCGGGATTTATACGAAGAAACCTCCCAACTGTATTGCAGTAATACCCACCCATTGTTTAAGCAAGCAGACAGTGATATCAGTATAGATAGGCTGAAAGAGTACGATGCCGTCTTACCTGCCTACGCCCAGACACCCGAGATTAAAACCCAACACCAACCGTTAAAAGCCAGTGCAACCGCAACAGACCGAGAAGGCATCGCGTTTTTGATTCTGACTGGCCGCTACATTGGCTTTTTACCTGACCATGTAGCAGAGCGTTGGACCGGCAATGAACGTATCGACGGCCGCATGAGAGCCATCTTACCTCAAGCGTGTCAATACGTGACGCGATTCTCTGCCATTACCCGTAAAGGGGCCCGTGCTAACCTAGTGCTAGAAACTTTTTTAGAAGAATTAGATAAAACACGCTAAGACCATTGCCCGGCTGTCTCGCCTTCGCTCACGACGTCGTGCAAAGGCCTCACGTTAATGCTCTTCTTTAGCCCTAAAGACCCGTCTGTGTCTCTTATTGGCTGAGCCAAAACCCATTTTTGCACCACGCCTACCAGATATTCTCATTTTGACATATCTTTAATATATATTTAAAAATTCATAATAATGACCTAGAGATATAAAATACAAGCATTAATCAACCTCATTTATTACACTATCTTGGCGATCAACTTTAACTATAAGCAATATTGCGCTTAGATTTTATTATGTCTTTACGGAGAAATGTATGACGCACCAACGCAATAAACTATGCGTTCTTAGCATCCTGCTGGCCACAACGGTGATATTAACCGCTTGCTCTGATCAAAAAGATCAAGAATCAATGACGCAAAACGTTATTCAACCGGTCAAACTTATGACGATTGATTCAAGCCAAGTGGTGAACATTCGCCGCTTTCCTGCGGAGTTAAAAGCAAGTGAAGAGGCAAACCTAGCTTTTCGTGTTGGAGGTCAACTTACCTCCATCAATGTGGTGGCAGGTCAACAAGTTAAAAAAGGCGAATTACTGGCCGCATTAGACCCTAAAGACTATGAACTAAAAGTAGAATTAGCCAAAGCCAATCAACAATTAGCGCAAGTCCAGTTTGATCGTATTCAGACCATGCTTAAACGCAATGCCACCAGCAAATCTCAATTTGACCAAAGCAAAGCAAATCTTGCGCAAGCCAATAACGCGCTAGAAACCGCCAAAAACCAATTAAGTTACACACGTTTGTATGCACCATTCGATGGGGTGATTAGTTCGACTTCAACCAAAAACTTTCAGTATGTGAACGCCACGCAAACCATCTTGCACATCCAAAACATCGACCATTTAGACGTGCAATTTCAAATACCGGAGAATTTGGTCACTGGTATTAAATCCACCCGTACAGGTTATCAGCCAACGGTCATTTTAGATACGCCACCTCACACTGCGTTCAAAGGCATCTATAAGGAGCACAATACTCAGCCAGACACCTCCACTATGGCTTACGATGTCACCTTGCATTTACTTCGCAATGGCAACCACTCACAAACCCTACTACCTGGCATGACCGCTAATGTGGAACTGGATCTTAACAAACTACACGGCACCGTCAGTCACATTGTCGTCCCCGTCGAGGCGGTGCTACGTCATGAAAATACACAAACAGGCCACGCGGATACTATCGTTTGGGTCTATCACCAAGACCAGCAATCTCTCGAAGCGAGAAAAGTGACCTTAGGCACCTTACAAGATGACAAAATAGAAATCACTTCCGGGTTGCAACCACAGGAACAAATCGTAGTCGCTGGTGTGAATGACCTCACACCCGATATGAAAGTCAGACCTTTGGTTCGTGAGCGAGGTCTATAATGAACATCGCAGCCTATTTTATAGAAAAAAAAGTCACCAGTTGGATGGTGACACTGATCCTATTGATTGGGGGCGCCATTGCTTTCACTAACCTTGGGCAATTGGAAGACCCTGAGTTTACCATCAAGGACGCCTTAATCATCACCACCTACCCTGGCGCTTCACCAGAACAAGTGGAAGAAGAAGTCACCTATCCCATTGAGCAGGAATTACAAACACTGCCTTATGTGGATAAAATCACCTCTACTTCTAAAGCCGGTTATTCAAAAGTCCAATTAACCATAAAAGACCAGTATCGCGCAAAAGAACTCAAGCAGATTTGGGACGAAGTACGTAAAAAAATTCGTGATCTTTCAGGAAGCTTTCCCAAGGGCGTCAGTTCACCAATGGTGTTAGACGACTTCGGCGATGTATATGGAGTGATGCTAGCGGTCCATGGCGATGGCTATCACTATAAGGATCTGAAAAATTACGTTGACTATATCAAGCGCGAATTAGTGCTTGTGGATGGCGTCGCGAAAGTGACCATCGCTGGTGATCAAAAAGAACAAGTCACCATTGAAATATCACGGGCTAAAATGGCAAACATGGGCATTGCCCCAAGCCAACTAGAGAGTCTCTTAACCAATCAAAATATCGTATCCAATGCTGGTCGCGTCAAAGTAGGCAGTGAATACATTCGCATTAGCCCAACAGGAGAATTTAAAGACATTGCCGAACTGGAAAACCTAATTGTTGGTAAACCAATTGATGGCAAACTGATTCGTTTAAGCGACATCGCGACCATTAAACGGGAATACGTTACTCCTAAGAAGCAAATTGTTGACTTCAATGGGGCACCGTCTTTGCTACTCGGTATTTCATTCGCGGCGAACGTGAATGTTGTGGATGTAGGTGAACGGTTAGAAAAACGTCTCGATGAATTAAAATACCAACAACCAGTGGGAATCCATTTGGACCCTATCTACTTTCAGTCGACAGAAGTGAAGCACTCAGTTTCTAACTTTTTACTTAACCTCGTAGAAGCCGTCGCTATCGTTATTCTGGTTCTATTGATTTTTATGGGCGTTCGCTCTGGTATTTTAATCGGCCTCATTCTACTCCTAACCATCCTTGGCACCTTTATTGTCATGGACTATTTCAAAATCAACTTACAGAGGATCTCTCTAGGCGGGTTAATTATTGCACTAGGAATGCTGGTAGATAACGCCATTGTTGTAACGGAAGGCGTGCTCATTGGACTCAAGCGAGGAATGACGAAACTTGAAGCCGCCAGTGCGGTAGTCAAGCAAACAAAATGGCCCCTACTGGGCGCTACTGTGATCGCCATTACAGCCTTCGCACCGATCGGCTTGTCGCCAGACGCAGTCGGTGAATTTGTCGGCTCTTTGTTCTATGTATTACTAATATCTCTGCTACTAAGCTGGATCACTGCCATTACCCTAACTCCATTCTTTTGCGACCTCTTCTTCACAGAAAGTCGCACAGCAGGAACCGACGCTGCAGCAGAAGATCCATACAAAGGCATCATCTTCGATGCTTATAAATGGCTATTGGATAAAGCCATGCATTTTCGCTGGGTGGCAGTGATTACGTTAGTTCTCTTTCTATTAGTAGCAGGCTGGGCATTCCAGTTTGTTAAACAGTCCTTTTTTCCTCCCTCCACAACCCCTATGTTCTTTATGGATATTCAAATGCCAGAAGGGACACATATTGATAATACCTATGCCAAAGTACGGGAAATAGAGGCCTCCTTAAGAAAGGATAAACGCATTGATTATGTGGCAACCACAACAGGTCAAGGTGCCTTGCGATTCATGCTGACCTATACAGCTAAACAAGAAAATAGCAGCTATGCACAATTTATTATTCGTACGAAAACACGGGAAGACATCCCAGGATTATTAGCGGATCTGCATAAGAAAATGCATGATGAATACCCTGAGCTCGAAGTCAAACTGCAACGGCTTCAGTTGGCCCCCTCAAAGGATGCCAAAATCGAAGCCCGCATCAGTGGACCAGATCCTAAAGTGCTGCGTCAGATCAGCGAAAAAATCAAAAATATTTACCGTCAGGATGGGGGGTTAGAAAGCATTAAAGACGACTGGCGCCAACCGGTAAAAGTGTTACGCCCTATCTTTGATGACGCACAAGCTCGTCGTTTAGGAATTTCCAAAAACGATTTGGATAAAGTGCTACTCACCAACTTTTCTGGTTCGAGAATTGGCCTGTATCGAGAAGGCACGGATTTGTTACCCATTATGCAAAAGGCCCCTAAAAATGAGCGGCGTTCCATAGACCAGATACGGGATCTGCAAATTTACAGTCCGTCATCCGGTGCCTACGTCACCCTGTCAACGGTCATTTCGGGCTTTGAAACCGTATGGGAAAACCCCATTATTGAGCGCCGTGATCGTAAAAGAACCATTACCGTGATGGCCGACCCTAAGATTTTAGGTGGCGAAACGGCCATGTCTATCTTCTCTCGCATTCGTGGCCCAGTGGAAGCCATCAAATTACCTACTGGCTATTCCCTAGAATGGGGAGGTGAGTACGAAAGCAGTCGAGATGCACAAAAGAACATATTTAAAGCGCTTCCCATGGGGTATCTCTTTATGTTTATTATAACAGTCTTGCTATTTAACTCTGTACGAGTGCCTTTGACTATCTGGTTCTGTGTTCCTTTAGCGTTAATCGGAGTATCAACGGGCTTACTGGTGATGAACGCGCCTTTTAGCTTCATGGCCTTACTCGGCTTCTTAAGCCTGTCAGGCATGGTCGTCAAAAACGGTATTGTATTAGCAGATCAGATCAATTACGAAATTAACCAAGGTACTGAATTATATGAGTCAATCTTTATCTCAGCGGTCAGTCGTGTACGCCCGGTTTGCATGGCTGCCGTGACAACGATCCTTGGGATGGTGCCGCTGTTGTTCGATGACTTCTTTAAAAGTATGGCGGTGGTCATCTCCTTTGGCCTTGGCTTTGCCACCGTATTGACCTTGATTGCAGTACCTATTTTTTACTCATTGATGTTCAAAGTAACCTATCGTAAACGTACCGAATTCGAGGGCAGCAAAAAATAAAAGAATAAATAAAAGAAGTAAACACGGAAAAATACAAGTCCACATGGTCAGGGCAACCTTGCTCTGACCATTCAGAGTAAGAAGAATATGAATACATCAGAAATAGCAAAACTCGACATCAAACTCCTTATCGCCTTTGTCACCATTTTAGAAAAAGGCAGCGTATCCAAAGCAGCGGAAGAGCTCAACATGACTCAACCCGCCCTCAGTAAAAACTTGCAACGCCTTCGGGAAATTTTTCACGACCAACTGTTTATTCGTCAAGCTTATGGCTTAATGCCAACCGCACGTGCGAATGAACTAGCAGAATTGATCTATCCAATCATTCGCTCCCTTCAAGAGCTGATATTGCCCTCTCAACTTGATCTATCCAAACTGGATCGACGCTTCAGATTAATGATTGACGAAGGAGACCTTGAGATATTTATTGAACCCCTTTTGAGTTATCTCCAACAAGAAGCACCTGAGGTTCAGATGAGTATCAATGCCTGGAACGACTCCTATTTGGAACCCATTATTGACGGTAAAGTTGATTTAGGCATCATGCACATTAAACACACGCCCAGTTCGGTACGCAGCAAACTCGTCGGCTACATGGAAACTTGCATCATCATCAGCGATGGACATCCTTTATACAGGGTGGATCAACCAACATTCGATGATCTAATCCAGCATAGAGTCGTCACTCATCATATGAAACCCTATAAAGGCCACTCATATGAGAGCATCGAGCCAAAACTCAGACAGCAGGGTTACAACGTTAAAACTCACTTAGAAACAGACAGCTTAATGGCCGCTTTACGCGCCGTGAAACAAGGTATGGCTCTGGTCACAACGCGTTCAGTCGGCGAGTTATGCCTAAACCTTATGAACTCCAATAAACATTTTCATCCCATCAGACTCTTACCAATACCAGAGAAAATACTTGACCTAGATGAGTTTAAAGGACGACACCCCATTCATATTTTTTGGCATGAACACTTTCATAACGACCTAGCTCATCGCTGGCTGCGAGAAAAGATCATTGAACTGATGCGAAATTCACCTTGGATGCACCGAGAATAGCGAATGCATCACACGCTTTTTTGTCATTTCTCAGCACGAAGCCATTCAAAACGAGGAATGCTTTCACCATTAATTTCCACGCTTTCTACAAACATGCTCAGCGGACGAGCCCACCAACCAAACTCGCCATATAAGGCCTGATAGACAACCAATTCTTCTTCTGTCTCACTGTGTTTTACCACACGCTCAACCCAATATTCCGCCCCTTTGTAGTGACGATAGACACCGGATTTCATACACTCCTCTCCCCTTTTTTATTAAATATCGACCAAAAAGTACCACTTACCACAACATCGTGTCGCTATTTAAAAACTTTATCTCTGTTTAAGTCATCTAACATAAGGAATAATAACCTTCTGTCGTTTAATCTTTGCTAGACCTTAACATAAAGTAATCTAGTGACACTGTATCAGAAGGTGTTGTATGTATCTTGTTCGTCCTGTCGATTTTGGAGATCTTCCTGCGTTAGAGCGCATGGCAAAAGAAGCGGGCATTGGCATGACAAATTTTCCAGCCAATCGCGAACGCCTTAATGACAAAATCGCTTCATCACGTCGTTCCTTACAAACAGATGTGGTTCAGCCTGGGGATGAATCCTATTTATTTGTACTGATCGACACCACCACAGATGAGATTGTCGGCACCTGTGGCATGGAAGCGATGGTAGGTATCGAGACCCCTTTTTACAGTTATCGTATCGACGAAGTGGTGCATGCCTCCCCACAGCTGCAAATTCATAACCGTATCTCAGCCCTTTTCCTTTGTCACGACTACAGTGGCACCAGCCGCTTAATGTCACTGATTGTCGATAAAGCTCACCAAAACCGTGAAGCGCTGTCTCTTTTATCACGCTCTCGCCTGCTCTTTTTAGCCCGGCATCCAGAGCGTTTTACCAAGCGACTCTTCGTCGAACTGCGGGGGGAAAGCGACCGCAATGGCTATTCACCTTTTTGGGATGCCCTTGGGAAACATTTCTTCACCATGGACTTTAAAAAAGCCGACTATCTTTCAGGGGTCAGCAACAAACATTTTATTGCCGATTTAATGCCTCGCTACCCAATTTATGTACCGACCTTACCAGAGAGTGCGCAAGAGGTAATCGGTGTGTTACATGAAGAATCGGAAAAAAGCACGGATGTTTTGCTGGCCGAAGGCTTCGCTTTCCGAGGGTATGTGGATATTTTTGACGCTGGCCCAACCCTAGAGGCGCGAACAGAAAACCTCACCACTATTAGTCAACAGCGCATGGGCAAAGCCTTAATCCAACCTAATCCACTAAAAGGCGAGTTACATTTAATCAGTGCAGGGCATCTAGAAGATTTTCGAGTCACTATTGCCGCCGCTGAACCGCAAGCCGCAGGGCTTGCTATTGATAAAAAGACACAAGAACAGCTCAGTATTTCGTCAGGCAGCCGCATTCAATGGGTTGCATTGTAAAAATCAGAAAAATGATTAAAAAATAATCTATACAGGTTTATTAGGCCAAAAGCCCAGCAAATCGCAACTAAGACACGTTATTTCAGAGGATTTTCTATTATGATGGTGATACGTCCCATTCATCAAGATGACCTAAAGTCACTCTATCGTTTAGCCGAAAAAACAGGCATAGGATTTACCTCATTAATTGCCGATGAAGAGAGTTTGCAGCGTAAAATAGTCAAAGCAACACGCTCATTCAACAAAGACGTCATTGATAAACCAAATGATGAAGACTACCTCATGGTGCTCGAAGACACCGACACTGGCGATATAGTGGGAACGACCGGCCTATTGGGCGCAGTTGGCTTAGATGAACCTTTCTACAGTTACCACTTAGGTACCATCACCCATTCATCAAGAGAGCTGGGAGTGCATAACATTATGCCAACCTTAGTTCTCAATAATGACTTCACCGGATTTAGCGAAATCTGTACCTTATTTTTAGAAGAAGATTATCGACATTCCAAAAATGGCCAGTTGCTGTCGAAATCTCGCTTTATGTTTTTGGCACAATTCCCGGAACGCTTTACTGACAAAATTTTCGCTGAGATGCGTGGCATCTGTGATGAAAACGGGGTATCACCTCTGTGGGAAAGCCTTGGCCGTCATTTTTTCTCCATCGACTTTGAGCGTGCCGATGAGCTAACTGCCCTTGGCAGCAAGCAGTTTATTGCGGAGCTGATGCCAAACAACCCAGTCTATGTGAACTTGCTTACACCAGAGGCCCGTAACGTACTGGGTAAAGTCCACAAAAACACCGTGCCCGCTCGTCATTTACTCGAACAAGAAGGTTTTCGCTACGAGAACTATGTGGATATTTTTGATGGTGGCCCAACATTGGAGGCCCGTGTTCGTGATATTCGTGCCGTACGTGATAGCCGTTTGTATCTTGCTACCATTGGCGAGGTAAAAGAAGCAGGAACGGGCACGTATTACTTAGTTGCCAATGTTAAGTTAGCAGACTACCGCTGCATTTTAATCCAGCGCCCCACACCACCACATGGCGGTATCGTATTAACCGAAGAGGAAGCAAAGCATTTATTGGTCGAACCAAAAGATCCAGTCCGCGTGGTTGAGTTATCGCCACATGGCGGCTATTAGCCACAGCAAAAACAGATTGACCAATAACAATACAATGAGACCTTTTTTATATCAAGGAGCCACTCCTATGAAACAAGCACATTACATCAACGGACAATGGACGAAAGGCGAAGGGGCTTTATTACGCTCAATTGACCCCGCCGATGCGAGCCTCGTATGGGAAGCCCATAGCGCGACAACCAACCAGATTAATGATGCTATCAAGGCGGCTCGTCAGGCATTCCCTGCCTGGGCAAATCGTCCTATAAGTGAACGTCTAGTCATCATCGATGCGTTTGCCAGTCTGGTAAAAACACACAGTGAAGACATCGCGACATTGATTAGCCGTGAAACGGGCAAACCCATTTGGGAAACCCGAACCGAAGCCGCAGCAATGGTCGGAAAAGTGGCTATCTCTAAGCAAGCTTATGAGGAACGCACTGGCGAGAAAACCACCTCCATGCCAGGAGCGACGGCCCGTTTGCGGCATCGCCCCCATGGTGTGGTCGCAGTCTTTGGTCCTTACAACTTTCCAGGGCACCTACCTAATGGTCACATTGTCCCGGCTCTCATTGCTGGTAATACCATCGTTTTCAAGCCTAGTGAACAAGCACCAGCCACATCGGATCTGATTGTTCAGCTCTGGGAAAAAGCCGGCTTACCAGCAGGAGTTCTCAACCTTGTACAAGGGGAACGTGATACAGGAGTAGCATTAGCCAATCATTCAGGGATCGATGGTTTATTTTTCACAGGTAGCCCACAAGTTGGCCATATTCTTCATAAAGGCTTTGCGGGTCATCCAGGAAAAATATTAGCCCTAGAGATGGGTGGCAATAACCCCCTACTCGTTTCAGACAAAATCAGCGATCAACGTGCTGCGGTGCATGAAATTCTCCAATCCGCCTTTATTTCAGCAGGGCAACGCTGTACCTGTGCGCGTCGACTTTTACTACCAAAGAGCGCCACTGGTGATGCCATTCTGGAACAATTGATCACTGCCACCAAAGCCCTATTGATCGACCGTTACGATGCAGAACAGCAACCTTTTATGGGACCGATTGTCTCGGCACAAGCGGCGGATGGTTTGATACAAGCCTATAACAAATTAGTCAAACTCGGGGCCGTATCCTTGCTTGACATGACACGAGGAGATAGCCACACAGGATTTGTTACACCAGGCATTATTGACGCCACCAACATACAAGACACGCTACCGGATCAAGAATACTTTGGTCCGTTACTCACGGTCATCCGTTATGACTCATTAGATGACGCCATGGCTATTGCCAATAACACACAATTTGGCTTGTCTGCCGGCCTTTTGTCTGATGATAAAAGCGAATACGAGTGGTTCCTACAACATAGTCGAGCAGGCATCATCAACTGGAATCGCCAAACCACCGGCGCATCCAGTAATGCCCCCTTTGGAGGAACAGGTGCCAGTGGCAACCACAGAGCAAGTGCTTACTACGCAGCAGACTATTGTGCGTACCCCGTAGCCAGCATAGAGGCGGATAGTTTAGCGATGCCGGAAAAACTCGCTTTTGGTATCACCCTTTAAAACAACGGTTCTCTAAATAATATTTTTTAAACAATGAATGATTACCCCCCGTAATCATTCAACACCGCTAATAACGACTTTTTGAGGTCATGATGAATAAGGCGACAGAAGCAAATTTTGATGGTTTAGTGGGCCCAACCCACAATTACAGCGGCCTGTCTTTTGGCAATGTCGCCTCATTTAGCAATTCAGCCAAACCATCCAACCCAAAAGCCGCTGCCAAGCAGGGCTTAATCAAAATGAAAGCCCTTGCGGACATGGGCTTCCTGCAGGGCGTCCTCGCACCCCATGAGCGCCCTCATATTTCCACCTTGCGAAAGCTTGGCTTTACGGGAAGCGATGCGGCTATTTTAGAAAAAGCCGCTAAACAAGCACCTAAGTTACTGGCTGCTGTTAGCTCAGCGTCCTGTATGTGGACCGCCAATGCCGCTACCGTCTCCCCCAGTGGCGACACACAAGATGGCAAAGTGCATTTCACCCCGGCGAATTTAGTGAATAAATTCCATCGATCCATCGAACACGAAACCACTGGAACGATTTTACAAGCCACCTTTAATAGTGAAAAACATTTCGTCCATCACCCTGCTCTGCCAAGTGTGGATCATTTTGGCGACGAAGGGGCCGCCAACCATACACGTTTTTGCCATGACTATGGTGAACAAGGAATAGAGTTTTTTGTTTATGGAATGGAAGCTTTTAACCATGCGGCGCCTAAACCCGCTAAGTTTCCTGCTCGCCATACCTTAGAAGCCTCTCAAGCCATTGCTCGCCTGCACGGTTTGCATAAAAACGGGGTAACCACAAACCAGGTTGTCTATGCCCAACAAAACCCAGATATGATAGATGCAGGGGTTTTTCATAACGATGTGATTGCTGTCGGGAATCGTAACGCGCATTTTTATCACCAAGAAGCTTTTCTTGATAGTGCCAAAATGAAACAGGATTTATTAAACGCGTGGGGAGATAGGGCCTCAAAATTTCATTTAATCGAAGTACCGAGTAGTGCCGTCTCGGTAGAAGACTGTATTCAATCCTATCTATTCAACAGCCAATTACTCAGCCGTGGCGAAAACGACATGGTATTAGTTGTCCCCGGAGAGTGTGAAAGCAACTCAGCCGTATGGGCTTACCTTAATGAGTTAGTAAGCAGTCACCAATCACCGATTAAAGCCGTCAAAGTCTTTGATTTAAAACAAAGCATGAGCAACGGCGGAGGCCCAGCATGCTTGCGCCTACGAGTTGCCTTAACCCAAGCCGAACAAGCAGCCGTCAATCCCGCCACATTAATGACGGATACCCTATTTGAAACATTAAATAACTGGGTAGAAAAACACTATCGAGACGAACTGAACGAAAAAAATCTCGCAGACCCGCAACTTCTGATCGAAAGCAGAACCGCGCTGGATGAATTAACGAAGATACTAGCACTGGGTTCGGTGTACGATTTTCAGCGCTAGTAGATGGCTTTACCCATTGAAAGCGTGTAGGTCGTGGCTTTAGCCCGACAGAACTCGTTAGACTGAAGTCTAACCTACAAAGCACACAGGAAATGTGTAGGTCGTGGCTTTAGCCCGACAGTGCTCGTTAGACTGAAGTCTAACCTACAAAGCATGCGACGAAATGGTAGGTCGCGTATTTAGCCCGACAGTGCTTGTTAGACTGAAGTCTAACCTACAAAGTACACAGGAAATGGTAGGTCGCGACAGTGCTCGTTAGACTGAAGTCTAACCTACAAAGCGCACACGAAATCGTAGGTCGTGGCTTTAAGCCGACAGTGCTTGTTAGACTGAAGTCTAACCTACAAAGCGCACACGAAATCGTAGGTCATGGCTTTAAGCCGACAACGCTAGTTAGACTGAAGTCTAACCTACAAAGCACACAGGAAATGGTAGGTCGTGGCTTTAGCCCGACGATGTCGACATAAAGTCCCGACCTACAAGATCATATTAAGAGTAACAATACTAGTTTTTATCACTCTTATACTCGTAATTGTAGTAACCGTAACTATTGCCCGCTTTTTTCTCTACCGCGTTGAGAATAAAGCCTTTCACATCCACACCAACCTGTTCAAAGCGTCGATAAGATACTTCAATTTCTTTCAAGGTATTTTGATTAAAACGGCCAACCATTAAGGTGGTGCCGGCAAAAGCGCCTATAATACTAGCATCGGTTACCGCAAGAATCGGCGGTGTATCGATCAGTACAAGGTCATAGTTTGCTGAAGCCCATTCGCAAAATGTCCTAAATCGTTGGTGCATCAATAGCTCAGAAGGGTTAGGCGGAACTTGCCCTTTTACAACAAGATGCAGATTCTCTATTTCGGTATCACGGACCACTTCAAGCTCTTGCTTTTTACCACTTAAAAAGTCCGATAATCCATTTTCACTGGTAAGCCCAAACTGTTTATGCAAATAGCCTTTACGCATATCTGCGTCGATAATCAAAACTTTTTGCCCCGTTTTCGCTGCAACGGCAGCAAAGTTAGAAGAAATAAACGACTTACCAATACTTGGCGCTGGTCCGGTAATCATGACAATATTATTTTTCGCTTCCAACATGGCAAAGTGAAGACTGGTCCGCAATCCTCGTAATGCTTCCACCGCCAAATCGGTTGGGCTCGCTTCAGCCAGAAGTATGTCTTTAACATGAAGCCCTTTGGTTGTCAGTCGTTTTCTTTGCTGCTTAAACATAAGCTTATCAGATAACTTCTCCTGTGCATCAGACTTAGGAACGCTGGCATACACAGGCAAACCTAGGGCCTCAATTTCTTCAGCACTTTGTATGCCTTTATGCAACGCCATGCGGACCAAAACGATAGCTACAGACAACATCAAGCCCAGTATCATAGATAATACAACAACCAAAGATTTTTTAGGCTTAATTGGATTAGGATAGGCCTGAGCGGTATCTAAAATACGAACATTACCAACGGTACCCGCCTTCACCACACTCAGTTCTTGAATTTTGTTTAATAGACGAATATAGATTTCTTGATTAATTTCCACATCCCGCTTCATATTCAGAATAACACGCTGTGTTTGTGGCATTTTCTGAATTTTATCATTTAACTTGGCTTTTTCCTTTAACAGCGCATCACGGTTTTGCAGTAAAGCTTTATAGGCAGGGTAATCTTTTGTATAAAGCTTACTCATCTCATTTTCTTTAAAGGCTAAGTCATTCAGTTTTGACTCAAGCTCCACCACGGATTGTAATGTACCTTTCGCCTCTAAACTTAAGTCGATTGAGTCGTTTTTTTCACGGTAATCATTTAGTTTGTTTTCCGCATCATCGAGTTTTTTTCTGACCGTCGGTAAGTGCTTACGCAAAAATACTAAGCTTTGCTCAGCTTCCTCGGAATTTCTATCGACATTTTGTAAAAAATAATTTTGGCTTACATCATCCAGGATCGCAGTCAGCAGAGCTTTATTTTCTCCTGTGATCGATAAGGTTAAAATGCCCGTCTTTTGCCCCTGCTCGTTGACGGACAGTACATGAGCAAGCGACTCTATCGCTGAAAAATCAGTGATTTTGGTTAATGTGAAACGATCTCCTTTATGGGCATCCAACACATCCACTCGGATTGTATACGGCCCCTGTTTCACAAGTTGACCCACAGCACCAGACAAAATCACTTTGCCATCAAAAGATAAGGCATAGCTCCTCCCGGCTGGATCAAGTACCGACAGCTCAAAAGTCTGCCCTACTTTATCAGCAGGAACCTCAAAGCGGCTCACCTCCCCTTCCATCTGCTGATGAGACAATCGTGCGATGCCTTTACCAACGATAGGGAAATAAATTGGCTGCATAACGATATTTAAATGCAGCTTCTCAACCGTCTTCTTTAAAATGGTGCGAGACTTAATAATAGCAATTTCTGTCTGAGCTTTGTCACCACCATTTAATGACCCAGATAGCCCACCTAAATCTCCTAATAAAGAAGACACGCCAGTATCTTTTTGCTCAACCTGAATCAACGCATCGGCTTTATAAATGGGAGTAGATAATAGAGCGTACGCCACACCACCCAACACAAACAAGCAGGTGATCAAAATGATAAACCAGCGGGCATCCAGCAAAGAGCCAAGCAGTTTAGTTAAATCAATCTCATCGCTTTCTTTGTTTGTCGTACCCGAAATAGACTGCAGACTCATTAATGAAGACCTTTTCTTTAATAACGCGCTATCAGAAAAATGAACGTTATGAATATTTAATCAAAATACTAGCAAATTAAGAGGACAATTTTTTGGCCCAAGCTTCAGCAGACAAAGACAAAGCCTTAAAGGTCTCATCAAAAAACACTTCACTTTTATGATAGGGGTCAGCAATATCAGACTGATCCAGCCATTGGCTAAATAACATCGCCTTACCGCGAGACTCAGGGGATAACTGAGTCAACCACTCTAAATGCTGCTTTTCCATCACCAAAATCAAATCAGATTCTAGACATAAAGAAGGGGTCAGCTGCCTCGCTTTATGTTCACTGATCAGCAAACCATGCTTTTTTGCCACACTCAATGCCATGGAGTCCGCTAAATGTCCAGACAAACCACTTTTATCCACCCCTAACCCCGCAGAAGAGATATATTTGCCTGGTAGCAACTGTTTTAACAAGGCTTCTCCAGTGGGCGAACGACAGATATTCCCGACACAAACCACTAATATTTTATCAAACACGTGTTATATCCTTGTATAAACAGTCACATAAACAAAAATCATCAACCTTTCTCATGCATTCTTTAATTTAGTCAAAAGGCTGCTATTTTGGCACACTGTTATAACCGCTGACGGTGGGTAATAACAAACTGATAACACGATTCCATCGAGCAATCGGCGCCGCAGTAACATATACAATATCATAGGGCCTTAGTTCAAATTCGGTGCCAATCACCAGCGCAGCAGCATCTTTGATGTTCAACTGATAGATATCAGCAATGCCTTTTGACTTGCCCTTAGTGCTACGAATAACAAACACCCCCGTCGCATCGGCCGACAATTCATTAATGCCCCCCACACTGCTTAAGGCTTCGGTTAAGCTCATCCCAGCACGATCAATCTTCAATAGCTTAGGATCCTTTACATCTCCCATAACAAAGACTTTTTGCGAATCATTACGCGGCACATGCACAATATCCCCTGCCTGCAATAAATGGTTTTGCATAAGATCACCACGTTGCATCAGCGCGTAGAGAGACACAGCCTCCTCTTTGCCATCATGGGTAATGGTCACATGACGCCAATCTGCGTCTTTAGACAAGCCGCCGGCATTATTAATCGCATCCAACAGAGTTAAGGGGATATTGGTAATAGGCTGCTGACCAGGTTTATCTATCGCTCCGGTGACATACACCTTTTGTGAACGGAAGGCCGCCACTCTAACATCGACTTGGGGTTTTTCAATATATTTAGCCAGTCTTTGGGTGATTTCTTGGCGAATTTCCATGACAGTTTTGCCTTGAACAAAGACTTTACCAATAAAAGGGTAAAAGATAGAACCATCCGCATGCACAGAATTCCCAGACTCAGCTGAACTACGGTAGGAACCTGCGGGAATCGTCAACTCAGGGTGGTTCCAAACCGTCACATTCAGCACATCCCCTGGACCCACTTTGTATTCGTATTTGGCAAGTACCGCATCCAACAATGGATTGGCTTCCGCCTTGGGCAATATAGGCTGAAATTTTGCAATGCTCTGTGCCGTTAGAGGGTACACACTGACCAAATCAGACAAGTTATCGGATGTTTTAACGCCATCTTCATTAACAATATGCTTATTGCTGACACTAAGCTGAGAGCCGGGGATTGTACAGCCCGTTAAGACAATGGGCAGCAAGGCGACTAATAGAATTTTTTTCAGGACCATATCTCAATATTTACTCATTCAATCGTCCACCAAGAAAGACCAGATAGTTCATAGTAATTTTAGAAACTAGGCCCACAAAAAATAAAGCATACTACGCACAAATAATGTATATATCGCGCAGTATTATCCATACTCTTTAAACATTACGCAACGCTCGAATCAAGTAGAAGCAAAGCGAAAATGGAAAATTTTACCAAGAACCTAACGCTAGATGCTTACAATGTAATCAAATCTCCCCTAAAATGATCCTTGATATCTGCTTAGTTAGGCCGATGTCAACATCGATGTTAGTTAATAAGGAAATCCTATGAAGAAACTTACTTTAGCAATGATCATTGCTCTGAGTGCGACGGGGCAAGTGTACGCACAAGATGCTGGAACAAATCCCAGCAGCGCCGCAGTAAATAGTAGTGGTTCCGTTTCTGGTGGTGCTAGCGCTGGTGGTGCTAGCGCTGGTGCCGCTGGTGGTGCAGGTGCGGTTGGTGGCGTAGCAGGCACAACTGCCGGAACGTTTGGAATCGGTGCCGCAGCAGCAGCAGCAGGCGTGGCCGCCGCCGCCGCCGTGGGTGTAGCGGTTACTTCTATCTCAGACACTAATAATAATACAACAGCCACATCGGGCACAGTTGGAACCGTTAATTAATAGCAGCATTAGCTTCTATCCTATTTAATAATGTTCCACTGAAACCATAGGCCTCACTGTGATTTACGCACCGTGCTTAAACAGTGGGGCCTGTTTTTATTTTGCTAAGAAGTGAACCTTTATATGAATCAACGTAGATTAGGGCGACGTAGTACTGTCTATCTATTGCCTCTACTATTAGTATTACCTTTACTATTGACCGGTTGCGCTCAAGCATTTCGAGACAATATGGCAACCGTGAAAGCGGCCTGGAATGCCAACACCGATGCACATATTTCGAGTGAAAAAATTCGTAAACTCCCCTATACGAGCATCTTCCTTAGAGTGGACAATGGCCCAAGGCTATTCGTTGTTGCCGCTTTTGCTGATACAGATAAAGAAAGCCATAATACTCAATTAACTTGGCTTTCAACTGACAATGTCATGATCGTCACAGAGAAGGGGCGTATCGTTAAGACGTTGGGGTTCAAAAAAGATAATTTAGCCAATCTTAGCATCAACACACCTAACACCGGAAAATTGTCCTACAACACCATCCATAATGAATGGAACGCCACCTACGACTGGCAACCCAACTTCCGGTACAATTTCATTGCCCAAGTGAAACAAAAAGACCTAGGCTACGAGATGCTGACCACCCCGCTCTGGCAAGAGAAAACACACCATATTGAAGAAACAGTCATCATCCCAAAACTTAATGTTTCATTTAAAAACGAGTTTTGGGTAAACGAACACAATAAAGTGGTAAAAACCATTCAATATCTTGGCCCTAATATGAACAAGTTAGAGATCACCTTTATCAAGCCCTACAATATCAAGCCTTAAATTAAGACAAAAAGGGACTTAGCCCGTGGACATATTGCGAACGAATATAAATACCGTGAAACTTTCCATCCTTGCTGTAGCACTGACCTTATCGTCTTTCGCCTTTGCAACCCAAAGCCAAGAGGAAAGCACCAAAAGCAGCAACCAAATCACTCTTGTGGAAACAGCAACAACATTTCACTACTCCACACCACCACGTTTATCCACAGCATTAGCCGAGGCCCTGCACACCTTAACTTACAATCCCTATTACTTAGGGGCGGCATTAGTAGAGGAAACTCAGCAGCAAGACTTTATGCGTTTTAAACAAAACGTAATGGATCAACTTGCAATGGCTCAAACCTTTTCGACCGAAAAAATGCGCTCGCAATTAGAGCACACTGAATTTGCAAAAAAGGAAACACTCCCTTTAGACTACGATATTGTCAGAGTGTTCCCGAAGAAAAATCCCTTATTAAAGGGTCACTTTAAGCTTTATCTACCGAAACGACCCCATGATATTATGGTGTATGGGGCAATTCAAAGCACAACCCCTCTTCACCTAACACTACAAGACGGCTCATCTTTGCAAGCCTATTTGCCCGAGATCCCTTTTTATAACGTCGCGATGAATACCATCATTTGGGTCATCGAACCGGATCAAACCATCGATCGAATTCAAAACATCCATCAACAAAAACAACCGACGTATCTTGCGCCCGGGGCCATTATCTACATAGCATCCAATGAAATCCCCGAACAACTTAACCAAAACATTGTGACACTTTTGCAAAATCGCCTGGAGAAGTAATGTTGTACCCTCGATTTATTCTCATCTCTCTCATCGCTTGCTCCAGCTTTGTTCATGCCAGTAACGAGGAACAACCACCTCTGCGTGCTCCCTTTGCACTGCCCCCCTTTAAACCAACCCAAATGGATTTTGGTGGCGTGGGGCTAATGCAAATGCCCACCGGACGAATGGCGAAGGATGGCGAGTTTAATGCTGGCTACTCCCACAACGACGACTATAATTTCTACACTTTATCGATACAATTGATGCCTTGGTTAGAAAGCACCATTCGTTACACCCAAGTATCCGATGTGCTTTACAGTAATGATCAGCAATTTAGCGGCAACACAAAGTACACAGATAAAGGCATCGACTTTAAATTAAGATTGCTTAAAGAGAGCCAATACATACCAGAGACCTCTTTAGGCTTTCGTGATATAGGCGGTACAGGTTTATTTGATGGGGAGTTTATTGCCGCCACTAAACGCCTCTCAACCAACCATTTTGGGCAATTTGACTTTACCCTTGGACTAGGTTGGGGATATTTGGGTCAGAGAGGCAATATAAAAAACCCCTTTTGCTCGGCATTCGACAGATTCTGCATAAGAAACAGAGGAGGAAATGGAACTGGAAAGGTTGATTACTCCAATTTTTTCCATGGAAATTCAGCCATCTTCGGCGGAATAGAGTACCAAACCCCTTATGAACCCCTTCGATTAAAACTTGAATACGATGGCAATAATTACCGTCAGGATTTCGCCGCAACACACGGCAATGCCAATCTGACACCAAGCACCCCTTGGAATATCGGCGCGGTTTACGCCGTAAACGATTTTACCAATCTCAAATTAAGCTATGAACGCGGCAACACCTTGACACTTGGGATTAACCTGCACACAAATTTTAATAATCAACCATCAATATGGAAAGCCACTCCTGTCCCGGCACTTACCAACAATCATCCAATCAAGCTTGCGGATGTCAATTGGAAAAAACTAGACAGCGATTTATCCACCATTGCGGGCTATAAAAATAGTGAATTTTATCGTAATGGTGATACGGTCACAGTTGTAGCTCATCAAACACAATACCGTGATCGCAATCTAGCCCATGAGCGTGCAGCGGCCTTGCTCGCTAATGCTTTACCGACAAAAATTAAACAATACGATGTAATCGAACAAGATCAGCACATCCCTCTAACTGGCACGCAAATCAATGCGGATAAATATAAAGCCGTAGCTAATGTCAGTTATATCAATGCCAATATAAAAGACGCCACACAACCGATTAAAATCAACAACACCGCTCTGAACTCCAAACCCTTATACGATGGACAATCCGCTTTTCAATATGGCTTTGGGCCCCATTTGGAGCAATCTTTTGGTAGCCCAGAAACCTTCTATTTATACAGTTTAGATTTGGATGGCTACGCTTCTTACTGGTTAAATCCTCATCTGCAGTTGTCTAGTTCACTCAGTTTTCATGTTCTCAACAATTACAACAAATTTAACTTTTTAAAGCTCAACGATGGGACGAATAATTATCGGGTAAGAAGTTTGGTTCGAGCCTATATGAATAAAGACACCTCTATTAGCAACCTTCAGCTCACTTGGTTTGAAAAATACCATTCGAACTGGTATCAACAAGTTTACGCGGGCTATCTTGAAACCATGTTTGCCGGGGTTGGTAGCGAAGTATTGTACCGCCAGCAGAACGCCAACTGGGCCATTGGTGCTGATTTGAACTTTGTCTCTCAGCGTGACCCTAATACCACATTCGGTATTTATAATGACGTCCATGGCTATGGGCAGAACACAAAAGTACTGGTGAAAAAGCCAACCGGGCATGTTTCCGTGTATTATGAGCCTCGCTGGAAAGCAATGGATAACCTGCTCCTTCGTGTTGATGTTGGTCAGTTCTTGGCTCAGGATTTTGGTACGAGGGTGGATATCTCCAGACAATTTAAAACAGGCATCATTGTGGGGGCTTTCGCCGCTAAAACGACCATGTCAGCAAAAGACTATGGTGAAGGAAGTTTTACCAAAGGATTCTATATATCCATTCCGTTCGACTTAATGTCTATCCACCCAACAACAGAAAGAGGAACCTTACCATGGCAACCACTAACTCGTGACGGTGGTCAAATGTTAGCTAAACGCTATAGCCTCTTTAGTATTACTGATCCTGTCTCCCCATGGTTCGGCAGACCAAGTAGTGTAGACAAGAGCGAATAGTATAGGGAAGAACTAAGAGAAAAACGGAAATAGACTGGACACGAAAAGCATTTCTGCTCATCTCAAAAGGATGATCAGAAATGCTCACCGTTCTCGTAATAGTCGTTACCATTCAATTCATGGAATAGCACGGTGATGTCTTGACCACTGTCAACCAATGGACGCACTAGGTCTTCAATGAACATAGCCACTTTCGCTTTAACCTCGTCACCACGATCAAACCAGAAGATGTCAAAAAAGGGATAAGATGGAGAAGCACCACCTGCCACCAAGTAAGTCACCGCTTGATACTCTAAGGTAAAATGGGAGTTGGGGGTATCAGTTATTTCCGACAAGCTCTCAATCAATATATCAGCAATCGATTCCAGCTCATCAAACGGCAGCCCCCTAACACGAATATGCGGCATTTTCTATTCTCCTTATTTCTCACGCACTATGGTGATGGTATTGCTTGTGATGATGGGGCCGAAGCGCTCTCCGCACTATTGTTCTCCGTATCATCGTCATCCACGTACTGAAAAGATCGAGAGGTAAGTACTTTGCCATCTTTAACGACCTGAACAGTCCATGTACCTTCAAAACCAGGCAACAACCGCTTACTCGACCAAACTCGCCAACGATCCCCACCAATATCAAACGGAATATCCGCCATCACCTGCCCATCAAGCAACCAACGATGGCTAACAGTACTGCCGTTCATCCCACGTAAATCGGTAAAAAAATACACTTTTTGAATGCCGCTGTAGTCAACCTTCACCGTATTACCAATGTTATCAATTGGCTCACGATCAATCACATCGCTCGCGAAAACAGCCCGAGCTACCTCTCCTGCAGTCGATGCTGGCACAGATTCAGTCGATGCAGAAGCCGTCATGGAGAAGACAAAAAGACTTGTTAATAAAACATTATTTAAAACGCGTAACATAATGCGTCCTTATCGATCAAAGCGAAAACAACTGCTCTTCTAGACACATCGTTTTCAGGGAAATAGGAACAGAATTAGATTAGAGAATTAGCCTATTAAAAGCAGTGAGACTTCCGTCGTTTTTTGTAACCTCGCTCACTTCTTATCCAATAAATCTAACCAAATAACGCAATAATAAACAAAACTTTTTATAATATTTACAATTCCCAAGAATCAAAATCCTCTTCCCCAGAACTCAAACGCTTACCCACAACAATACAGGTGAAGACACTTAGCCCTAAGCAACTAGACAAATCAACAATATTGAAGCGTGAAATTTTTATTAACTTTGACGATCAGCCAAGGGAGTTGAAAAGGTATATTCCATATCCCAAGGGAAGCGAATCCAAGTATCTTGGCTCACCTCGGTGATAAAGGTGTCCACAAGGGGTTTACCGGCAGGCTTGGCATAAATGGTTGCAAAATGCGCCTTCGGTAACATCTCGCGGACTTTCGCCGCCGTCCGCCCCGTATCCACTAAGTCATCTACTAAAATGTAGCCTTCGCCATCGCCTTCCACACCTTTAAGCACCTGAAGCTCACCTTGCTCCATTGCTGCACCACCATTTTCGGATTTGTAACTAATAATGCAAATGGTATCAATCAAACGGATGTCCATTTCACGACATAAAATGGCGGCAGGTACCAGCCCACCTCGAGTAATGGCAATAATGCCTTTCCATGGTCCTTGCTCTAACAAACGCCATGACAAGGCTCGTGCATTACGGTGAAGCTCTTCCCAAGAAACAGGGAAATCTTTTGAATACGGAATCATGGCCAATTAAGCTCCTCAGGATTAAGTTAGAGCGAGGATTTTAGCGGCATTGCTAGTCCTGCTGCAACTAAAGTTACCTGATCGGTTAGTTTTGCAAGTTTTTGGTTGAGAACTCCAGCCTCATCGGCAAAACGGCGCGCCATTGCGTTTATTGGCATAATACCCAAACCCACTTCACTCGAAACAATCACAAGCTCTCCTTGAAATGCAGCAACTGCGCCAAGAAAAGCCGTCGTCTCACGCTCAAAGTGCTCCTCGTCTTCAAGACACAATAAGTTTGTTAGCCATAGTGTTATACATTCCACAATCACGGCCTGACCAGACTTGCTCAACGAGGCCAATGAGCTTGCCAAGGCAATCGGCTCTTCAATCAACTGCCAGTCACTGGGTCGGTTCTGTTGATGGGCTAGCACGCGAGCGGCCATCTCCTCATCCCTAATCTGCGATGTGGCAATATAACAAACAGGATTGCCTGATTGTGCAACTTGCAGTTGGGCAAAAGCACTTTTCCCACTACGAACGCCTCCTAGGACTAAGTGCTTCATGCGAGCTCTCTCCCTCCAGCTTTTTTTAACAGCCGAACCAAAGCATGATTCAACGGGGCCATCTCATGCATAGCGGGCAAGGCTACACGAACCCAACCGTCACCTAATCGAATATGAACCCCTACCTGATGAAGCATACTAAAAGCAAACTCAGCGATCTCTTTGCTCTCTAGCCTCCAAGTAAAAAATAGCGGCGTAATCACACACTCTTGGGAGTCAAATACCGTATGCAACTTTGGCATAATCCGATCAAAAAACACTTTCTGTCGATCCGCTAAAGACAATAATGCCTTCTCTTGCCATACCACGTCTTTTAAGGCCTGCTCCACTAGCCATAAACTGGGCGTAGCCACGGGCCAAGGGCCCAATAAGTTTCGCAATGTACTTTGCCAAGATGTTGCACAAAACACAAAACCGACTCTCGCACCCGCCAATCCAAAAAATTTGCCAACAGAACGCAAAACAAATAATGACTCGCTCTTCACCAGCCCTTCTAATTCATTCAGCACACTCAAATGCGGCATTGGATCAATAAAAGCCTCATCTATCATAAGGTGCCCCTCTAACTGCTCAGCTCGAGCAACAAGCGCTTTTATAAGAACAGACTCTACCATAGCCCCTGTCGGATTATTGGGCTGTATGACCACCGCAACAGACCACTCCATCTCAAGTAGCTCGTTAACCGCATCATAAAACACCAACTCATACCCCCACTTTTGCCAAGCAAAAGCGTGTTCTTGATAGCCAATACGCGGCACACAGGCCCGTTTTTTCGCATGTCGATAAGACAAAAATAAAGGTAAAGACTCAATAATATGCTGAGAACCAGCGCCAATGGCGATTGGCCTGATACCATAAAAATGGGCTGCTTGATCGAGCAAAGAGGTTTGGTCTGGTAGCTCACTCCATAAAATGGGATCAATTTCAGGCACTGGCCACGGTTCACGATTACAGGCGGAAGATAAATCCAACCAGTCAAGAGTGTCATTTCCTACCTTTCGCTGCCAATGATGCAGGTCTCCACCGTGGTGTGGGGGGACTTGATCCAATTGCGCTTGACCTAATTGCTCCTGACTCAACTGCACGAGCTTCACATCATCAAACACACAACCAACACCCACAAATACACCCCTTTATCAACCAAACGAATGGCTTTATTCAAATCTGTAGCAATCGGGTCTCGCCCCTCTCCCAACTCTGGCCGCGACTCAAGCTTACCAAAATAAGGGGCCGCCCCACCCAGTTTAATCCCTAACGCCCCGGCACCAGCCGCCATCACTGGGCCCGCATTAGGACTTTTCCAAGAGCTAGCTTGCGTCTGGTAACAACGCCATGCAGAACTAAACTGCCCACAGAGACCGTAAGTCAATACAACCAATCGTGCAGGGATATAATTCATCATATCGTCGAAGCGTGCAGCAAACCAGCCAAAATGCAAAAGAGTATCAGTTTTATACCCCCACATGGCATCCAAAGTATTGGCAAGACGATAAAGTAACGCTCCTGGCACACCCAGCACCAAGAACCAAAAGATAGGGGCAAAAACCGCGTCGCTACCATTCTCCAAGACGGACTCAATACTCGCCTTAGTCACTTGTGTTTCGTTTAATTGATTGGTATCACGACTCACTATGCGACTCACTCCATGGCGAGCTTGAAGCAAATCCCCTCTAATTAGAGGTTTTGCGATCGCCAGAGCATGTTCACGTAAACTCTGCCAACCGATGGTAAAATACAACACTATAATGGACAATAAGGTGGTTAACCAGTCAGGCAAGATAGACATAAGAACCAACAACATAATGAGTAAGGGAAATACCGTACAACACCAAGCCACCGCACCTGCCTGACGTTGACGAGTAGCAGTATCTGTTAAAGACAACTGTAACCCTCTTTGGCAAATATCGACCCAGCGACCAAAGGCAACCAAGGGGTGCCATTTTTTTGGCTCTCCCACTAAGCGATCAAGCAACAACGCCGCCACCAGCATGCCCGATGTGGATGCCAATAAATCAAACACAGAGAATAAAAAGGAAGTCATCATGTATCATTCTATGTTAAAAAATTTCATATTAAACAAGTGTGTCTTGGAAAAAGGTAAGAGTAAAAACAACGCTAATCCAGTAGAATTCTAGCATCTTATTGATTTTAAGCGTGATCATTTCCATGGCAAATTTCCATTTAATGGTACAAGGCACCACTTCCGACGCAGGTAAAAGCACCCTTGTTACGGCATTATGCCGCCTGTTGGCCCAACGAGGTCTATCCGTTGCCCCCTTCAAACCGCAAAATATGGCATTAAACAGCGCAGTGACCCGAGAAGGTCACGAAATTGGTCGCGCCCAAGCCGTTCAGGCTTATGCGGCTGGCATTGAACCTCATGTGGATATGAACCCAATCTTACTCAAACCCAATACGGATACAGGTGCCCAAGTCATTATCCATGGTAAAGCCATCGACAATATGAATGCGGTGGGCTATCACCAGTACAAGCATATCGCCAAACAAGCCGCCTTAGCATCTTACTATCGCCTCGCCGGACAGTACGACGCCATCATCATTGAAGGGGCTGGCAGCCCAGCAGAAATCAATCTTCGCGATCGCGATATCGCTAATATGGGGTTTGCCGAAGCCATCGACTGTCCTGTGATCATCATTGCAGATATTGATAAAGGTGGCGTATTTGCCCATCTAGTGGGCACACTAGACCTATTAAGCCAAAGTGAGCAGGATAGAGTTATCGGTTTTGTGATTAATCGCTTTCGAGGAGACCTTAGCTTACTGCAACCCGGTCTGGACTGGCTGGAACAACGAACAGGTAAACCCGTACTGGGTGTATTGCCTTACCTAAAAGGTTTTTATTTGGAATCGGAAGACGCAGTGGCTCACAGCCCAATAAAAGAACACCACGCCACCAAGCTAAACGTTGTGATCCCCATTATGCCACGCACCAGCAACCATACGGATTGGGATGCATTAAAACTTCATCCAGAAGTACAAGTCACATTGGTCAAGGAAAACAGCCCCATCCCTCCCGCCGACTTGGTGATTCTTCCTGGTAGCAAAAGTGTTCAAAGTGACCTCGCCTTTTTACGAAAACAAGGCTGGCCAGAGTATTTACAAAAACACCTGCGTTATGGTGGTAAGCTCATGGGAATTTGCGGAGGGTTTCAAATGCTGGGGGAGACAATATACGATCCTCATGGTCTAGAAAACGCTCAAAAAGGCACTCAATCCGCTGGATTGGGCTATATTCCAATGACGACCAGACTCGAAAAAGAAAAACAGCTAACACAACAAATAGGAAAATTAATCGCTCTAGATGAAAAAACGACCGTTACAGGGTATGAAATCCATTGTGGCATTTCGCGGTTTCATCACCCCATCACCTCGCTGATCGAGCTAAAAAATGGGCAGTTCGACGGTTTTATATCCCACGATGAGGCCATCATTGGTACCTATCTGCATGGCATTTTCGATCACCCCGAAGCACTCAACAGCCTGCTGCTATGGGCAGGACTTAACCCAACAGACACATTTAACTATGATCATTATCGTAATACGCAAATAGACAGATTGTCAGACAATACAGAATATCAACTAGACATAGACGCCCTGATTGAGAGATGCAAGCGCTTCAGACAATGAAAATAGCCTATACAAGATATAATCACTGAAGAATAATGCAAGGGAGAATATTTTGCGCTATGATCCGAGCTTTTTAAAAGCGCAGTAACGCTCCCTGATGGAATAAAGCAATTAATGACACGACTCGATCACATACAGCAAGGAAGCCGCTTTGCTATAATCGGTTTTACTTTGACATGCCTGTATATCTTAACCAAAATTCACGCCTCAGATACCTTATCAGACGCCACAGGCTTACCGATGGTATTGCTTGGTTTTTTTGCTATCTACCGATACGGCAAAGATCTGAGTGTCAAAATTCCCGTACTGCTTTTTTTCGCCTCAGTCATGATTCCTCTAGTAAGTTGGTACTTTGCTCATCTTGCCTACCCTAAGTGGGTGGATCCCTATCCCAAGTTAGATAAACTCTCCCGTATTTTTATGTTTGTTCCCATCGCTTGGTGGCTAAAAGACTCGCCAAAGAAAGTGTTTTTGTTTTGGACTATCGCCACCCTAACCATTGTCGTATCACCCTGGGTAAGCGGTGGCGGCTGGAAAGAGATTGAAAGTGGATTTCATGGTACTCGCATTACATTTGGCCTTAGGAACTGGGAACATGTCAGTTTATTTTTTGGTCTGGTGATGATTGGCCTAATATGTTTTTCTTCTCGATTATTTAAATGGAGCAAACTTACCCTTATTTTATGGATTCCCGCTCTATGCTTGTGCCTTTATACGGTAGCAGCGTCGCAAACCCGAGCCTGCTGGCTGGCGCTAATAGTCACCTTGATAACGGCGATTATCTATTATTTTTTGTGTAACAATAAAAAAAATATTAAACCGAAATATCTAATCATTACGGCGTTAGTCACCCTACTTGCTGGATCCGTTATCTATAAATTCATGGGGCATATTATAGAAAAGCGCGTAGGAGCCGAATCAGGTGTCATACAACATATTATTAAAGGCGATATGGAAAACGTCCCCTATACAAGCGTTGGTATAAGAATACATATGTGGCGTGCTTCGTGGGAAAAAATCAAAGAGCGTCCACTATTAGGCTGGGGAAACGAAGGCCAATATATTGCCATTCATGACACAAACTGGATGCCAGAGTTTGTTAAGCAGCAATTTGGTCATATCCACAATATCTACATTGCTTTACTCACTGATTATGGCCTAGTTGGGTTTATTTTTTACTTTATTTGGATAGGATGGATGCTAACAAAAGTGCTGAAAGCGGTGTCAAAAGGCTATATAAGTTATGATATCGGATACTTTGCTCTAGGAGCCATGACATTCTGGAGTATTATTAGCCTATTCGAGTCTTACCTCTTCTTCTGGACGGGTGTCTTTTGCTTACAAGTGATTTTTGGCGGCCTACTTGCACTGGTATGGCATGCACAAATACTAGAAAACAAAGCCAAACAACCCTCGTAACTCTAACGCCTCGTCCATTGTTAAACCAAAGAGTGCTCCCAAAAGCAACACTCTTTGCTTTTCATAGCTTTTCTAACAACCAGCCAAAGATTTATTGCTTAAGCCACCTCCCTCGGAGAGGCAATACGCTTACCTTGGTAACGCCTTAATACTACACGGAAGCGCCAGATCAAAATAACCGCTAGTAGGCTTAGCCCAGCCGCTAGTCCAAGATAGAAACCACGCACGGTTAATACCTTTGCCCAAGGGCTATAATGGGACAGCCAATACCCTAAAGGCATACTTAATCCAAATAAAGATACGCCAAAAGCGATCATCGAAGAGCGCGTATCACGAAAGCCCCGCAGCGCCCCAGTAAACACTGTCTGCAGCATATCTGGTAATTGGTAGCAGGAAGAAATCAGCAAAATACTAGCCGCTAACGACACAACATTTTGATTGTTCGAGTAAAAATACGGAATGGCTGCGTGGAATGTTTGGGTCAAAACAAAGCAAAGACCCACATAACTTACCCCCAGCATCACAATGACTCTCATAAGCCGCTTTACTCCTACAACACCTTCTTTCGACATCGCTTTGGCCACAACTATTGCCGTTACAGCGCTCATGGCCATCATAGGGGTAAATAAGAAAGAGGTATAAGACATCACAACTTGGCCTGCACCTAGCGCCACCTCCCCAAAAGAAGCAATCAGCCAAGTCATTGAGGAAAACAGACCCACTTCAAATGCAAACGCCAACCCAGCGGGCACCCCAACCCCCAGCAAGATAGAAAACTGACGGGTATAACGCCAAACCAAACGAGTAAATAAAGGACGTTTATTCAAAAAAAGGTCGTAAACCACAAAGCTTAGGACTGATAAATACAAGGACAAGCAAGAAGCAATAGCAGCCCCTCTCGCCCCCATGGCTGTAACCCCCAAATGACCAAAAATAAGCACATAGTTAAAACACACATTCAGAATCAAACCAATACTAGCAATCAGCAGTGGCAATACAGGACGCCCAGCCGCTTCAAATAGATTTTTATAAGATGTCATCAAGGCTAGCATGGGCAAGGCAGGGGCAAAAAGACGCAGATAGGCCATTGATACCTCACGAGTTTCCCCAGGAGGAGCCATCATTCCCGCTAAATGAGGCAAAAAAAATACGGTAATCAAACTCGCAATAACCCCTAAATAGACCGACAGGCCAACAGCTTGTGACATATACAAGTTCACTAACTTAGGCTGACGACCATGCAGATGCCTCGTCACCAAGGGGGTAATACCAAAAGTCACGCCAATCAAAAAGCAACCAACAGGTAGCCATAGGCTCGAGGCAAGCCCAACAGCTGCAAGGTGCGATGCACTATAATGCCCAAGCATCACAGTATCCACCACACTAATGGAAAGCTCTAATGTCATGGTAATCACCATGGGAAATAATAAATGCAAAATTTCTTTTAACACGGGAAAACGCTTAACCACAGATCACCGCCGATTATCATTAAGGCGCTTATAAGAGCACCCTACAGGCCTATTTCGACTTAGCCAAAAACAAAGGCGCTAATCTAACATTAAGCCACAAGTATTGCATCGTTGCAGATCGAAGTTTATCCCTGTAGGTCGGGATTCATCCCGACAAACCATCCAATACACCTGTTAGACTAAAGTCTAACCTACAAAAAAATAGCGCTCTTGTACGCCTCGACTCATCCCGACAAACCATCCAATACACCTGTTAGATTAAAATCTAACCTACAAAAAACGACCGCCCTTGTAGGTCGGGATTCATCCCGACAAAAGAATAGGCCCAGATTCATCCAACAAAGACCAGCAATACCGTTTCTCCTTGCTCTTAACAACTAAGCGCGACAAAATACCCCGTTTAAAATCAACATCTTGTTTTTTAAAACATATTTAGGACGATACCTCATGGCCATTCTGACAACCTTATTGCCCCTATTAGCAGCTTTGCTGATCGGCTATTGGATAGATATTAGATTTTTCAACGCAAAACGAGTGGCAAAAGGTCTCAATCAACTCGTCTACCTAATATTAGGACTTATTGGTTTTAGCATCGGTGCGTTAGACAACTTAACAGAAAAACTTCTGATTGCAGGTTATCAAGCCTTTATCTTAGTTATTTTAGTCTCTAGTTTTAACTTAATTGCTTTGTATTTCAGCGGCCTCAAGCTTGATTCTCACTATGAAAACAACAGCGCTACCCTCCCTCAAACCAGTAAATGGCAGGCCATAAAAGACGCCGTCATCACGTTAACATGGGTCTTTGCTGGAATTGCAGCAGGTTTTATAGGAAAGCACTGGTTCACAGGTGTTGATAAACTCGTCACGGCACTTCTTTATATTTTACTATTTTTAATCGGTTGTCAGCTTCGTCAAGGAAACTACCGCTTAAGAAAACTCTTTCTAAATCGTCAAGGTCTAATTATTGCAAGTGTCACCATCGCAAGTACACTGCTTGCTGGCTGGGTTAGCACACTGCTACTCCATATTAATTGGCACCAAGGGCTAGCTGTCGTATCAGGGTTTGGTTGGTATAGCTTATCAGGCATTCTCATCACAGGGCTTGGCGATCCCGTATTGGGTACGACCGCATTTTTATTAGACCTAAGCCGAGAAATTCTAGCGTTAATGTTGATTCCCTTTCTAGCCAAATGGAACAGCCACTTATCCGTTGGCTATTCTGGCGCAACCGCTATGGACTTTACCCTACCTATGCTAGGAAAATTCCATGGCCCGCAAATCATTCCCGTTTGTATCGCCAGTGGCTTTATCATGAGCGTCCTTGTTCCCATACTTATTCCCATTTTTATAGGCAGCTAGTTCCTGCCTGTAATAGGCCCACCCCAACTTTGTATTTCCCATTAAAAAAGCAAACACTGCTCAACCTAACGATAAGACAACAGCCGAAAATCTCGCGCTAAAGCAACAGAGAGTTAGAAAATGTCAATTTATTGTCAACACCAATTGTAAAGTCAACATGATAAGCAAACAGCGTCATGCTTTTGTAAAACCCATTGTCGTACAAGACATGAGCAGATTATTCTCGAAACACGTTTTGTGCTTTGTTGATTCAATTATCTTTTAGCAAAACAAGGTGTACAGGTGAAGGGGTCGCTTTGGGAACGATTCTAGCTTAACATTGGCGTTACACCCCATGGTTATGTTAGAAACGTACTATCGGATCTGGACTGACAAAGCACAAGGCGCATTATCCACACTTGGTTTTGCCTTCTTGCTATGCTACTAAGTCAATCTATGCTAAAAAGTCAATGCTCGATAAAGCGACATGCAAATCTAATCCGTGGCTAGGTCAAACATCACCCAAGCTTTAGAAGCAAGTGATAAACAAACAATTAAATGGAACGCTTTTTTATGAAAAAAACACTCATTGCGGCGCTGGTTATGTCTTCTGTTTCTTTCGCGTACGCAGACAATAACGCAACCACTATTACGACAAAAGAACAGAAACTGGGTTACAGCATAGGCAATATGTTTGGTAGCCGAATGACCCAAGATTTTAAAGATCTAGACATGAAGGCCTTTTTCCAAGGCTTCAAAGACGGTTACGATGGTAAAAAAGGACAGATGACCAAAGAGGAAATTGCTGCCACCATCCAAAATTTCCAGAAAGAGCAGATGGAAAAAGCACAGAAAGAGAAAGAAAAAGTAGCCGCCGAAGACAAAGCGAAATCAGAAGCTTGGTTGAAAAAAATCGCTAAAGAGAAGGGTGTGAAAAAAACCAAAGACGGCTTACTTTATAAAGTCATCAAAGAAGGAAAAGGTCCACATCCAACAGCCACCGACACCGTCAAAGTGGATTACGAAGGCAGCTTAATGAATGGTAAAGTCTTCGATAGCTCCTACAAACGCGGTGAACCAATCACCTTCCCTCTTAACCAAGTCATCCCCGGCTGGACAGAAGGCCTACAGCTTATGAGAGTTGGTTCCAAATACGAACTGTACATCCCAGCAGACCTTGCTTATGGCCCTGGTGGCACAGGCCCTATCCCACCTAACGCCGCGCTTAAGTTTGTGGTTGAGCTTCATGCTATCGTGAAACCAGATGACAAAAAAGCGGACGATAAAAAAGCAACTAACTAAAAATACCATATAAAGCAAAGAAACGGCTATGTTGATGTTGTAATAGCTTGGCCGTTTTTTGTTTGTTCTTTTCTTGCAAAATTGAGTATCATAGCTATGCGGAATACCTTTACTAATCAGGACCTCATATCTGATGGATACAAGCATTTTTAAAGAGAGCAATAAAGTGAGAACTGGCGATTTTATAAAAGAGCACAGCGCGTCAATTGGACTAAGTTTACGAATTTTTGATTGTTTCTTTCTCTTTGCTTCAGGTCTACTAAGCTTTGGTTTACGCTTTTCTCATTTTGATCTACCACACACCTATAAGAACGTACTGCTACTGGGTATTTTATTTGCCGTTATCTGCTTTTCATCGGTTGGCTGTTATCGAGGTTGGCGTGGAACATCTTTTTTGACTGAAGCAAAATCTATTCTAAGCGCCACATCTCTTACCTTTATACTGCTTATAATAAGTGGGTTTATAACACAATCATCAGACACATTCTCTCGGATATGGGTCGTCACTTGGTTGATATCCGCATCTATGCTTATATTATTTTACCGCTATTCTTTAAGACGCATTTTAGGTGTACTTCGTGCGCGAGGATATAATGCAAGAAAGGTACTTATTATTGGCCAAGGAAGTCTTGCTAACGATGTTCTTCATAAGCTGTCTTCTAAAGAAGAATTAGGTCTTACTGTTGTGGGTTACCTCTCTGATACACAGGAAAATAATAAGGAAAGCGTTATCGAAAAGCAGTTCAAGCGATTAGGAAACATAGATGAGCTTAACACTGTTGTATCAAAACAAGGAATAGACCAAGTTTGGGTGGCTATCCCTATGTCAGAAATTGACACAATGCAAAAGGTTCAGTCAGCCTTAGTCATGTCACCTGTTACTATACGCTTTGTACCTGATATCTTTGGATTTCAGCTTCTAAACCATTCAATTACAGAGGTTGCAGGACTTCCTGTAATAAACCTTTCAACATCTCACATGTTAGAGGGAAAAAATCGTTTTTTAAAAGCATTAGAGGACAAGATTCTATCTACCATTATTTTGCTATGTATTAGCCCTATTCTTCTACTCGTTGCATTAGGAGTCAAACTGTCATCTCCTGGGCCAGTATTCTATCGACAAGAAAGGGTCAGCTGGAATGGACGACCTTTTGATATGTTAAAGTTTCGGTCCATGTCTGTAGATAGCGAGAAAGATGGTGTGAAATGGGGAGGAGCAACCTCTATGTCTGTGACAAAATTTGGTGCATTTATTCGAAGAACAAGCCTCGATGAGCTCCCCCAATTTATCAATGTATTAAAAGGTGATATGTCCATTGTAGGGCCAAGACCAGAACGCACAGTCTTTGTTGATCAGTTTAAACATGAGATACCTGGATATATGCAAAAACATATGATGAAAGCAGGTATTACGGGCTGGGCACAAATCAATGGCTGGCGTGGAGACACAGACCTGCAAAAAAGAGTCGAGTGCGACCTTTATTATATCGAAAACTGGTCCATAGCGCTTGATATTAAAATCATACTTCAGACTATTTGGAAAGGGTTTATTAATAAGAATGCGGCATAAAGCAGCATTCTTAAGTTTTTACTCATTTAAAACTTCATTCACATAATTAGAAAATTGTATTTTGAAATTTTCCTTACTAAACTTTTCTACGTAGGCTCTAATGCTATCAGAAGAGAATAAATCGAAATTACTTTCAAAATACTCAATAGATTGATTCAGTGAACACTCAGTTTGCTCATCAAAAAAAACACCAGAAACCCCTTCTTTTACTGTCTCCAATGCTCCTCCTTTTCGGTAGGCAATGACTGGACGACCGGATGCCATTGCCTCTAATGGAACAATACCAAAATCCTCAATACCTGGAAAAATTAAAGCTTTACAGTTAGCTAATAATGACTTGATTTCTTCAAAATCTAGGTGACCTAAAACCTCAACATTATGATGTGCTAGTTGACGAAGCTCTTTTAACTGATCACCTCCTCCAACAATTTTTAACCGTTTACCGGAGTCATTAAAAGCTCGAACAGCAATGTCTGTTTTTTTATAGGGAACTAACTGCCCTAACATTAAATAATAATCACTTGGTTGTATTCCAGTGGGTTCAAACTCACTAAAATCAACAGGAGGATGTATAACTGTAGAATCACGATGATAAAAACTTTTTATACGGCCAGCAACAAATGAACTGTTAGCAACAAAGTGACTAACTGACATTGAGTTTAACTGATCCCACCGTCGAATATAATGTAAGAGTAACACCATTAATTTGCGCTTTAACCAGCCGCAACGACTCTTATAGTCATGATACATATCCCAAGCATAACGCATCGGCGAATGGCAGTAACAAATATGTGGCTGACCTGGAGCTGGAATTATACCTTTTGCTGGGCCTGACTCGCTGGAAATAATCAAATCGTAACCTGATAAATTGAATTGTTCCAAGGCTAATGGCATTAAGGGAAGATAGTTTTGGTACCAGCGCTTAGCTCGTGGCAATTTACTAATAAAACTTTGCTTAATACTATGCTGACTAATAACACTATCTTTAAATACTTCAGAATTATAGACATGTGTATAAATATCTGCTTGTGGATAAAGTTCACACAATGCCTCTAGAACCTTCTCACCACCACGTAGATTAACTAGCCAATAATGAATAATGGCGACTTTCATATATAATCCTTTAATTAAATTAAAAAATTAAAAACTATTCAGAGCAAATAATTTCTAACATTTTTTTATTTCTATACTCATATGTATTTTTATACAAAACTTCTAATATAGCTGGATTATTTATTTTCGAATCATCTTGAAGGACAGCTTTAATTGAGGCACAAAATTCTTCAGGGGTATCTGCTGGAAAATAGAACTCTTCGTAATCAGTTAAGCTATCTAATCTAGTTGAAACAACATTTTTCCCTGCCATAAGATATTCAAAAAACTTCATTGGGAACATGCTCTTTGTATATTCATTTTTTAAAGTTGGTAAAATGGCCACATCAAATGCTTTTAAATAGCAAGCCAAACTACCATAAGATCTTGGCCCCATAAAATGAATATTTTCTATATTATCAAGAGAGTCAATTTTATCATTTGGAGACCCTTCACCGACTTTTCCTATTAAAACAATCTGCCAACTTTTATTACTTTCAGCTAA
>NZ_JAEMUI010000026.1 GCF_016461715.1 Marinomonas spartinae
AAAGCGCCATCGCCGATGGTAGTGTGGGAGATCCCATGTGAGAGTAGGTCGCCGTCAAGCTTTAATTTAAGAAGGCCCTGATAGCTTATGCTGTCAGGGCTTTTTTTCGTCTTAATAAACGTTTTAAACTATCAGCCGGGTTGAACCACCTGATCCCATCTCGGTACTCAGAAGTGACTCTTTTTTCGCCGCAGGCGCTTGCCATCGCCGATGGTAGTGTGGGCTTGGTTGAATTAAAAAGTCATGTGAGAGTAGGTCGTTATAAAGATTTAATTTAAGAAAGCTCTGATAGCTTATGCTGTCAGGTTTTTTTTCGTCTCAAGAAACGTTTTAAACCATCAGCCGGGTTGAACCACCTGATCCCATCTCGGTACTCAGAAGTGACTCTTTTTTCGCCGCAGGCGCTTGCCATCGCCGATGGTAGTGTTGGCTTGATTGAATTAGAAAGTCATGTGAGAGTAGGTCGCCGTCAAGCTTTAATTTAGAAAGCCCTGATAGCTATGCTGTCAGGGCTTTTTTTTCGTCTCAAGAAACGTTTTAAACCATCAGCCGGGTTGAAGCACCTGATCCCATCTCGGAACTCAGAAGAGGCACTTTATTCGCCGCAGGCGCTTGCCATCGCCGAGGTAGTGTGGGCTTGGTTGAATTAGAAAGCCATGTGAGAGTAGGTCGTTATCAAGATTTAATTTGAGAAAGCCCTGATAGCTATGCTGTCAGGGCTTTTTTTTCGTTGCAAGAAAACACAATCCCTCCCCTTAAAAGAGGGGAGGGAAGAGACTCCTCCCCCTTGCCAAGGGGGAGGTTGGGAGGGGGTCTTCTCGCTATCTAAAAAGTCCACTAGTCTATACCAGCTCACCTTGCCATTCAATTCGCTTGCGCCTGTTTCGCAGGCTCAACGCGTCTACGCGAATCAAACACCAAGGTGACTAAAATCCATGGTTATTGTTATAAATCACAGCCGATGTGCTTGATTTGTCGATAAAACTTTCTCGTTTTCTTTAGCGAAAATTGAAAATATGCTCTAAGATCAATCATTAAACAAATTCATAGCCGAAATAACGTGCTGTGCTTTTCCTAAAAAGATAGGGAATAACACGCATGCGCGTCATTCCGGTATTCGGTTTTGTTAGTATCTGTATGAATGCCTTTAGAGTCAGTGTTTTATAAATATATTTGTATGACAATGTTTGTAAACACGCATGCGCACCGTTAAACGGTTAAATTTTAAGGAGAGTATGTGTACAGTCTTAAAGCGAAAGCGCTCTACGATCATGTGGCTTTCTTCAGGGAGCTTGTAAATGGGCGCCTTGCGAAAGGTCCCAAAGGGAATGAGTCATTTCCTGAATATGTCAAGCGTGCACTTAAACTAAACAGTGAGAAGGATTGGAAATTCATTTGTTCAGGGATGGATCTCATTGGCGATACTTCCCTATCTATAGACCATTTTCTCCGGTTCGGCTTAGAGGGCGTATCCAGATACAACGATGTTGGAGAAAAGTACCTTCGCCTATATGGGGTTTTAAATTCGACATACATACAGCAAGAAGCTGTGTTCAAGCTATGCAAACTATGTCAAATTTCGGAGCAGCCGAATTTTCGCAGCAAGTTAGAGAATTTAGAAATCCGTGATATTCGACATAAGCTAGGTGCACATAGTGTAGACTATATTGACAAGCATAAAGAAGACGTACTGTCTTTTGTCCCGATAAGATTTGACATGAGTGGGTTTCATTTAAACTACATCAATAATAATGACTTTTCCCAAAAGTCCGTAGGACTGCTCTCTGGTATCAATGAGCATTTGGATTTAATGACAGAGATCATGAATGCGACGCTAGAGAAAACCAAGAATACACTCTACAAGTCAAATCCCGAAAAAATCAACGAAATAGATGCGGGGCTAGAGGAGTTACGAGTAAAGAGGATTGGCGGACATGTTCATTATGGTGAAGATGGACAGTGTGTAATATTTTCGCCTGAAGTGGGTAAAATTTAACACAGCTAGGTACAGCGACGGCTTTCCGTTACGGCTTCGCCTCCACTGCAAATCCAAGCGTGTTGGCGGTGTTAGGCATTAGAAGGAGCGAGAATGAAGTTTGAATTTGGAGATCTATATAAATTTATAGTATCTCTAGGTGTAGTATTGATAACCCTATCTATTTTGGCTCCTTGGATGTTTCTTAGGGAACCTTTCGATTTGTTCCGACCAGAGTCAGAGATAAACGCACTGTCAGATGCGGCTAAGGCGGTGGTAATTAAAAGACAGTATACAGTTTCATTTATCGTTAGCTTTATTCCATGGTTCTCCTCTATCGGTTCTACTATCGGGATGATATTCATCTTCATAGGCCTGAAAAACTGGAGGAAAAACCAGCTCCATCTTGACGAGCAAACAAGGCTCGATGTCGAAATAAAGAAGCAATCACTTCGCGATGCAACTAAAGATGAAATAGAAGAAAAAGAAACGTCAGAATATGAGAGTCTTCAGGTTGCAGAGTCTGGAAACTCTGATTCCTACATTGTTAATTCGTTCAGGTCGCAATACTCAAAAGTGGAAGAATTTGTCTACGGCAAGTTATCAAAGGTGTATGGAAATAAGTTTGACGTTAGTCACAATAAAATGGTGGCGAACGTTGAATTGGATATATTGCTTCGTGGTAAGACCATGTTAACCAAAGACTATATAGTTGAAGTTAAGTATATAAGGAAGGGGTTTAACTTCGGCTGGCTTCGCGAAGTATATTTGAAAAATATATATGCAAAGAGTGTATATTCACAGGTGACAGACAGACTACCTAATACACTTCTCCTCATTGTTATGGATTCGGAGGCTTACAATGAAGAAAAGTATAATCAGTTAATAAATCGGCTGGCTGGAGAGTCTGAAGGTCGAAAAGGAAAAGATTTAGTTTGCATTATTACGAAACAGGAGCTTATGAGTATTGATGATCAAGTTCTTCAAAAAAAGCTGGCAATCCATGCCTAACAAACGCAAGCACGCGGAACAATTTTCCACTATGCTCCAAAGCGGCCCGTTACCTTGGCGTTGGTAAAATGAAGGTAGATGGGGGCTGTAGAGCTCAATAATTAGTCGTCCCTGAATAATGAGGTTTCAAGCAAGAAGAGCCATGCTATTTTTATCTCTTTCCGTTGGAAAAATTATTTTCAGCCATAATCGACTTAAAAATGACCCAAAATATGGGGCGTAATAAAGCCACTTCAGTAGCTTACGTAGTCGTCCCTGAGTAATTAACGACTTTAATCTATTGGTACAAAATTTTTTCTAGGAATATTAGTGAGAAATGTCCGAATTGTCGCTGGTTGGTACACGTCATCTTACTGGCCATATTCTTGAAATTACATTCAGTGATGGTCATCAGTCCGTGGTTGATTTTGCTCTATTTATTTTTAGTGTTGGGCATTCTGACTATGAGCCGTATAAAAATGTTGATAAGTTTCTTACATTCAACATTGAGGATGGTAATCTCAACTGGGATGACTACACAATGGTCTTCCCTGTTGGAGATCTGTATTTGAATAGAATTATTAAGCATCATTAAGATAGTCGATGGTGATAAATTTTACCCTTAACTTAAGTTTTCCCACCAAAAAAGACGCCATTCGGCATTAGCTTCTTTTCATTCCGATTCAATCGTGCCAGACATCATTGATGTCTCTTAACACTAAATCCTCACCACTCAATCCCCCCACCTGTTTCGCGGGCTGAATGAGTCCGCAAAACAGGCTGGTTTATTTCTCTGAAAAACCGATAATCAGCCCTCTCTGTTACTTGAATGAGGTCTTATTGGGGCGTTTTACGAGTGGCTTGTTTGTCGCACCGCGACAGGGTGACTTTTTCCAGTAGTCTAATAAGCTGGTCGCGTTCTTCGTCCGTGAGTTTTGAAGCGAGTATTTTTTCATACTCTTTTGACTGTTCGGCTAACCAGCTTAGTTCATCTTGTCCTGAGTCCGTTAGGTAGAGTAGGTTGCTGCGTCGATCACTTTGTTTGCTACGACGCTCTACTAAATTGAGTGATTCCAGCCAATCGACGACTTTGACAATACCGGCTCGGCTGATGCCAAGCTTTTTGGCCAAAGCGGATTGGGTGATTCCTGGGTGGGTGCCAATTATCGATAATGCGGTCATCCGAGCAGGTGAGATGGCATTGTCACCAAGAAATTCAAAGAAAAGTTCGTATGCGTGTACTTGTGCGCGCTTTATTGAGTATCCCAGCGCTTTAGATACCAGGTCCAGAGGATCTATTTTCATCTCATTGCTGTATAGGCCATCTTTCGGCGTTTTTTTGCCTGATCTCATTCCTAGTTTGTCCTTTGTTTTCATTTTAATGCCGAAGCATATACCAAAGCCGAACCCTGATGTCTGTCTATTAGACGGGATGTGAAGTCGTTGCCCAAGCTTTTTATGACCGCTTGATGTTTGCATAATATCATGACAATATGTTAACTAGGTTAACATTATGTTTGGTTTACAATATGTTTTTATACTAACACTGATCAATGCATTGGTGTGGGTTAACATCGGTATCAGATACAAGTGCTGATTCGTATTGAGGAGATAAAAATAATGAAAGAGCTTGATACTAATAGTGCGCCACTTGTGACGCTCTCTATTGAAGGTGCCATTGCCATGGTGACGTTAAATCGACCTGAAAAGCGTAATGCACTGAGTATGGCGATGGTTGAGGAATTAATGGATGTATTCTCGTCCTTACCCAAGAGCGTGAGAGCCGTGATTCTGTCTGGTGCTGGAGAGCATTTCAGTGCAGGGTTGGACCTGTCAGAACTGAAGGAGTCTTCCTCTTCTGAAAATATTGAAGGTTCTATGTTGTGGTATGAGGCCTTTGGCAAAATACAATTTGGTCGAGTCCCTGTGATTGTGGTAATGCAGGGGGCGGTGGTCGGCGGTGGTCTAGAATTGGCCTCAGCCCTTCACGTCCGCATTGCTGAAAGTGATGCCTATTTCGGCTTGCCAGAAGGGCAGCGGGGGATTTTCTTAGGCGGTGGTGGCTCGGTTCGAATTACTAAGCTGATTGGCTTTTCTCGCGTTGCTGAAATGATGCTAACAGGCCACGTTGTCGATGCAACAGAAGCCCATCAAATAGGCCTTGCTCATTACGTTGTGAAAAAAGGCGAAGGGATGCGTAAAGCCAGGGAGTTAGCGGAGAAAGTTGCCAGTAACTTACCCATGTCTAATTTCGCCATTCTTAAAGCATTACCTTTGATTGCGGAACAGCCCATGTCCCATGGTTTGATGACTGAGTCTTTGATGGCCGCCATTACGCAAGATGCACCAGAAGCGAAAGATAGAGTAAACGCATTCTTACAAAAACGGGCGAATAAAATTACGCCTGATTAATGATAGTCCCGTTAATTTTACTTCTAGCAAAGACACTTTAATTATAAAAATAAGAGGTTGTTATGAGTACATTTAATCATGAAGGCGATGCCAGTTCGTCTATCGAAAGCCAATTTAACAAGGACATTCGTCCGATTCTTAATCCCAAAACCGTTGCCATTGTTGGCATGTCTAGCAAACCAGGTTCCGCTGGTAGAGTGGTTCTGAACAATTTGTTAGACGGTGGGTTCAATGGAGAAATTTACCTGGTAGGTCGTAGCGGGGGGCAGATTGATGGTCGTCAGGTCCTGACGGAAATCGCTCAGTTGCCCGAAGGGATCGAATTGGTCATTTTAATGTTGCCGTCGTCCGCTGTACTGGATGCGATTAAAGCATGTGTCTCCCGAGGCGTGCGTAGTGCGGTGTGTTTTGCATCTGGTTTTGCTGAAATGGGTCAAGAGGGTCGTCATTTGCAGCTTGAGATGGCTGACATCGCGAACTCGGGCAATATGTCTCTGCTGGGTCCTAATACCGTGGGTTATTTCAACTACGTTAATGGTTTCTATGTCATGATGGTCGAGTTGGAGCTACCGACTCGTCTTGATCCTAATAATGGGCCAGCAGTGGCGGTGGTAGCACAAAGTGGTGGTATTGGTGCTCATATCGCGGCATCACTGAAAGCGCGTGGTGTACCTCTTTCTTATATGGTGACCACGGGGAATGAAGCACAGACTGGCCTGTCTGATATGATCCGTTATTATGCGACGGATGAGCATACAGGGGCTATCGTCGTGTACGCAGAGCAAATCCGTTCTGCTAGTGAATTTATTGATGCCGTGAAGGAAGCCCGTCACCACGGTAAAGGTGTCGTTCTATTGCATTCAGGGCGAAGCGAGCGTTCCCAAGAAGCGGCTAAGTCACATACAGGGGCACTTTCTGGTAACCACGCTGCCATGCAGTTGATAACAGAGTATTCTGGTGTAACCATCGCGAATAGCTTGGAAGAAGCGATCGATACCACGCAGCTGCTGTTGCGCTATCCGATTGCGCCAGACGGCGGACTAGGTTTAGTTACCGCCTCTGGTGCTATTTGTGGTTTGGCTCAGGACTATATTGAACAGCTCAATTTAGAAATGCCGCCATTATCAGCAGAGCAGGTCAAGGCACTGAAAGAGCATTTACCCGAATTTTTACCTCCTCGTAATCCTCTGGACTTAGGCACATTATCGAGTTATCAGCCGGATTTGATTGAAAAGGGTGTGAAGGCATTACTGGCGGATCCATCCATCGGCAGTGTGTTAGTCTCCATGCCTTTGCCAACTAAGGAAGCGTCTCTTGTGTGGTTAGGCTATTACCTTGAAGCGACTAAAGGCAGTAATAAGCCCGCTATCTATGTGATGCAAAACGAAGATGTACCATTGTCACCAGAGTTTATTGAAGAAGCTCGTAAACACCGCGCCATTATCATGCGCTCTCCTGAGCGTGCCATGCGCGCCTTAGCCAATGTCACCCGTTTTGGTCGTCAACAGGCGCTGCAACAGCAACAGAATACCTTGGACAAGAAAGAGGCTATTGCTAGCTTAACCCTGAATAAAGGGACGCAGCCTGAGTGGGTTGGCAAGAAAATTCTTGAGCAACTGTCTATTCCTACACCAACTGGATCGCTTGCCACGACGTTTGATGAAGCCATCCATATCGCTAATGAAATTGGCTATCCCGTGGTGATTAAGGCTCAGTCTGCCGATCTGACTCATAAAAGTGATGCCGGTGGTGTCTTACTAAACATTAAGGATGAAGACGCATTACGCGTTGCTTGGAGCAAACTTTATGACAATGTTAATAAAGCACGACCAGATTTGACGTTGGATGGTGTGCTGGTAGAAAAAATGGGTCAAAAAGGCCTTGAACTGTTGGTAGGAGCAAGTCGTGATCCGCAATGGGGACCTATCCTCATGGTTGGTTTAGGTGGTGTGTGGGTGGAAGTATTAGGTGATGTGCAATTGATGCCACCTCAATTACCAAAAGAAGCGATTATCGCCAAGTTAAATAGTCTAAAAAGTAAGAAACTGCTGAATGGCTTCCGTGGTGAGCCTGCCGTTGATCTGGAGGCAGTGGCTGATGTGGTGGCGACAGTGGGACAACTCATGAGCGAGCGTCCAGAGATCACTGAAATCGACATTAACCCATTGGTGGCTTTCGCGACAGGTCAGGGAGTGGTTGCCCAAGACGTACTTATGGTTATTGATTAAGCATCGATGGAGTATGAGTAACGTGAGCTGCCTACGTGGTGTAGCAACTACCGAGTAGTCGTAAGCAGCGCATACTAAACTATTTTTATGAGGAGAAACATCATGGGGCTTAAAGGGCAAGCCTATGTGGTGGGCGCTTACGAACATCCAACACGCCATGCTGTAGATAGGTCGCTGGGTCAGTTACATGCTGACGTGGCAATGGGGGCTCTGCAGGATGCGGGTTTGACGGTCGATGATGTGGATGGTTATTTCTGTGCGGGTGATGTGCCTGGTTGGGAGTCTCCTGGCGTTGGCCCATTGTCCGTGGTCGAGTATTTGGGGCTGAGATTACGCCATTTCGATACCTCTGAAACGTGGGGATCGTCTTATATCAATCATGTGGAGCACGCTGTCCAAGCCATCCAGGCGGGTAAATGCCGCGTTGCTCTGATTACCCAAGCGGGTCGGCCAAGGGCGGAAAAGTTTTCCCCCGTCGAGAGCCATCTCAAACAGACACAATCAACAGCGGAATCTCCGTTCGAGCTACCATACGGACCAGTGGTCACCAATATGTATGGGATGTGTGCCGCGCGTCATATGTACGAATATGGCACAACCGCCGAACAGTTAGCTTGGATTAAGGTGGCAGCATCCCACCATGCTCAACATAACCCTAATGCGATGTTACCTAAGGTGGTGACGGTTGAGGAGGTGATTGCCTCGCCGATTGTCTCGACACCACTGCATCGCTTGGACTGCTGTGTGATAAGTGATGGTGGTGGGGCATTGGTGATTGCTCATCCCGATGTTGCTCGTCAGCTTAAGCGTCCGTTGATTCGACCCATTGGATCGGGCTTTACGGTGAAACATCTTAACGGCGGTTACTTCAATATCCTTGAGTCCGGTGCCGTGCAAACGGGTAAAGAAGCGTTTGCTGAAGCTGGTGTGACACCTCAGGACATTCAGTATGCCTCTTTGTATGATAGCTTTACGATTACTGTCTTGATTCAACTGGAGAATCTTGGTTTTTGTGAGCCTGGTCAAGGGGGGCGTTTTGTCGCCGATGGTGGCTTGATCTCTGGGGTAGGGCGCTTGCCGTTTAATACCGATGGTGGGGGGTTATGTAACAATCATCCGGGAAATCGTGGGGGGATGACAAAACTGATTGAGGCCATGCGTCAGCTGCGTGGTGAAGCTCATCCTGCCGTACAGGTGGACAATTGTACTCTAGCATTAGTGCATGGCACGGGTGGGCAACTGGGGGCACGCCATGGCAGTGCCACGTTAATTCTAGAAAGAGAGGGCTGATTATGGAACATCGTATTCCTACATCACCGCAACCGTGTCCAGAGACTCAGACTTTTTGGCAGGCTGCCAATGAAGACAAACTAATGATTCAGCGTTGTCTGGATACCGGCAAGGCGTTTTTTTATCCGCGAGAGCACAGCCCATTTTCTGGACGAAATCATTGTGAATGGTTCGAAGCCAGTGGTAAGGGGGTGATTTACTCTTATAGCGTCATGACTCGAGCAACGCCCGCTTATTGCATTGCCTATGTTGAGCTGGAAGAAGGGCCTATCATACTCACCAATATAATGACTGATGATTTTAATCAGATTAAAATCGGACAGTCAGTAAAAGTGGTGTTTGTTGCAAGTGACAATGGTCAGAAGGTTCCTGTGTTTACCCCCGAATTTCATTAGATGTGGGGGAGTCGACACGAATGGTATGCTGAAGTGGCGAGTATTTGTCTGCTTCCCAAAGAACCAGCGAGTATTGTCGCTGGTTCTTTGCTCGTAGCAGGCTTATTCGTTTGGAGTACTGTGATGAATACTGGGCGCGGGAGGGCGAGCCGAGGTATCAACATCTTCATTTTTGGCATAGATACGCTGTATATAAAGCCCTGCAATAGCAAGTAACACACCTGTCACCGCACTAATGAAAGCCAACGATGAATACCAAACCAAGGCCACTAAGCCAACGGTTGATTTGGGGACGTCAATGGCTTCTTTTTTATTGGTAATATAAGCCGCAAGGCGATAGAACTGGTTTTGGTTTACCAAACGATTCACTTCGTTTTTAATGATGGTTTGTTTTTGCTGAATACCATAAATCTCATTATCGATGGCTTTGACTTCCACTTGAATCTCATCATATTGATCTAGTAGTTTCGCTTTTTCTTTCGCGGCCCGCGACACAACACTATTACGATTTTGGCTTGCTTGTTGAGCAAACTCATTATAGCCATTGCGATAATTGAGTTGCTTCGTTTTCATGTCTTTTGTCTGAGCCGCTATTTGTCCTTCAAGGTAGGCCATACGAGCTCGACCTAACTTGATGCGATTCTGATAATCATCCGCTAAGGCTTGTAATTGAGCTTGCAGTTGTTGCTCACTTTGGTTTTGTGTATTTAGGCCATCATCGCCATTAATTCGATCATCAATTTTGTATAAACGGTCTTCTTTTTCGGAAATCAGTTTGCTGTACTTTTTCTCAACGGAAGGGCGAGTGAAAAAGTTGGCATCGTCAAGAGCCTTCTTTTGTTCAGCTTTTAACTGGTCCAGTTCTCTTTGCAACTTTTTCTTATCGCTCTCAGAACCTTCAACATAATTATTTAATCGACCGTAGTAGCGTGTTTTTAATCTGTTCCGCTCCTTATCCCAAGCATCGTATATTTCACTTTCTTTCTTGTTAAGATCGTTAATATCCGCTTGATACTGTTGGATTAACTGGTTATTAGAACTGAGTTTGGCAATTTCGTGATTGATGTACTCACGCTCTTTTTCCAAAGAGTGGTAATAGGCAGCATTGGCTCTTTGGATGTTTTTTTGATAATCCGAATCGACTTTTTGTGGATCGATGATATCAATGTCTTGCTTACGGCGATTCAGAACGTCAATTTTGTTCTGCAGCAGTAAGGCGGCGTCTTTTCGATCATCAATCGCGATGTTAAGGCCGGAGAAGTTACGTTCAAAACCATTAAGCATGGTTTCAAAAGTAATGGTGGCTAGCATAACAAGAACAACGAAAAACAGAATACGCCAAGCCGTATGTTTGGCGTACATTAATGCGGTGGCCATTGGTATTTTGGAGGCTTCAACGACCGCAACAAGGACAAAAGGTAAGGCGGCAACCAGAATATTGCTATAGTCACCGAAATCGAGTGCTCTGTCTGTTTTATCGAGTTGAGCATACACAGAAAAAGAGACGATGATAGAGATAAGAAAACCGATACTAACCGCAAGTATTTCCACACCCCACGCGATTTTAACCAGTCTGACACCTATTTTAAACAACTTGTCGTTCGAAAGCTTTGTATTGGATTCCATAAACTATCCGCTATGAGTGATGGTTCTTATTGATCAGCTATCCCATCAACAAATGATAGTTTTGCTTTTCTTAAGAGGGTCTTTATTGGTTGATTACGTAAAATATTGCTCATTATAAGCAAAGAATATGTCTAATAAATCATATCAATTTACAAAGTTCTTGTTTTATGTAAATTTTTGTATAGAAAAAGGCGTGAAAGTGATCAAAAACTAGACCATTTAGAGTCCCATTCATAATGGTAGGTAGGCTAATAATGCTGCAGGGTAACGGACCGTCTTGGGAAACCAATCCGTCACGCTCATGGAAGAAAGACTATCGCTCTAAGGCTCGTTTTGTTTTTGCTGTGGCGATGGCGCTCATCGGATCGTCTGGCCAAGGATGCTTTGGATAGCGTCCGCGCATTTCTTTTTTAACGTCTGGATAAGCTTCTTTCCAGAAGAAGGGCAGATCTTGGGTAACCGCTAGTGGGCGTTGTGCAGGGGAGAGCAGCTCTATTTTGACGCTCATACCTAAGATGGTTGGGTTTTGCATGGTGCCAAACATTTCCTGTAGTTTGACTCGCAGTGTTGGCGTAGGCTGCGAATAATCCACTTTATGATGGCTGCCTGAGGCAACGCATAATCGCTCTGGTACTTTATCGTTAAGACGCTGTTGTAATTCCCAGGGTAAGCTATCTAGGAGGATTTGTTTTAAGTTGAGTTTGTTGAGCTGTGCTTGATTCGTGATGTTGCCAAGGTAGGGTCCTAACCAACTTTCCAATGATTTTAGCAAGGCCTCATCCGACATATCGGGCCAGCTTTCTCGTTGGCTGGTGAGAAAATTGGTGTCTTGCTGGTGGGCAAAGGCGAGTCTGGCCTTGAGTTGTGAGCTGTTATCGTCCCAAGACAGCGCGTCGATGCCTTCACGACGAATATAAGTGCACATGGCGGAGCGGATGGCATCATCCGATGGTTTACTGGCTTGCCTACGATGGACGCAGAGTTTACCTAACCAGGTTTGTGACTCGTAAATTAATCGATTGTCTTTTTTAGACCAAGCTACATGATCCTGCTGAGAGAAGAGGCTTGGGTGCTCGCGCTGTAAGTGCTCGATATCAAATGGGTGCGCTAGGAAAATACGATCCTCACTAAGTCCCTGATGACCGCCAAGGTCCAATATGACAAGATAATCCGCCTTTGCATTCGTGTCGCTTATATCCAGCAGCGCAATACGACCATTTGAGAGTTTATAGCGCACGCTGTTCGCTTGTTCGCCCAGTCGCTTTGCGAGTCGATCAGCAAAAGCACAGGCTAGGAGGTTGGCTAATGCTTGGTCTGGCGCTGTGTTTCTATCAACAATGGGGGGAGAGAGATTAAGCCCTTGACTGCGTTGTTGCCATTGCTTGAAAGAGGTTTGATAGACGCTTTTGGGGCGTCGAGCTGGTTGGTTATGCTCTCCTTTAAACCACTGTAAGCGGCTCAAAAAATCGCTATTTTGATTGACGAAGGGATCGCCTTCGGACAACAGTGCGCAGATCTGACAGGCGAGTATTGGCTGACCTTGTTGAACGCCTTTGATGAGTAGGTTCGCTAGGCGAGGGGCTAGACCAAGCAGAGCCATGGCTTCCCCATGAGGCGTTAGGGTGAAATGCTCTGGATCGAGGGCACCTAGAGTACTCAGTAACTCGACAGATTGTTGCCAATGGCCCAGCGGTGGTGGGGTGATCCAAGCCAGTTCAAGTCGATCTTGTATCCCCCATTTGGCGACCTCTAAAGTGAGAGCACTTAAGTCAACACATTCTATTTGTGGTGATGCTTGGGGAGCAAGTTGATGTTGTTGCTCTTCACTCCACCAGCGATAACATATACCTGCTTCTCTTCTCCCTGCTCGCCCCATTCGTTGAGTGGTTTCGGCTTGCGTGGCGCGACGGGTATGTAAGCGTGTGGTGGCGGTATTGGCATCGAATTGGGCTTCACGGCTTAGGCCAGAATCGATGACAATACGAATGCCTTCAATGGTTAAGCTGGTCTGTGCAATGGCGGTAGCTAGAACGATTTTACGATGGGGGGGCGCAATAGGGTGAATTACGGCCTCTTGTTCCTTTAGGCTCAACTCGCCATACAAGGGTAAAATCATCGCATGAGGATCTTGTTTTAGCGCTTGGCTAAGCTGGCTTGCCACATAACGAATTTCTTTTTGTCCTGGTAAAAAAACCAATAGGCTACCGTCTTCTTCTTGATACGCTTGGAGTGTTTGTCTGACGACCTCGTCGACTACTTCAAGGGTTTTTAAGCGTTTATTGGCATAACGAATGGCAACCGGAAAGTTTCGCCCTTCGCTCACTAAGGTCTTACAGCCGAGGCGTTCTTCTAATATGGCGGTGTCTAACGTGGCAGACATGATAAGCAGTTTTAGTGGGGTATCGTCACGAAACAGTTCTCTGGCCTGCAAACACAAGGCGAGAGCGAGGTCTGAGTGGATATTGCGTTCGTGGAATTCATCAAAAATGACGAGCGCGACGGAGGCAAGGCTCGGGTCGTCCTGCAGCATACGTGTTAGCACGCCTTCGGTGACAACCAATACCTGCGTGTTTTGGCTTTCTGCCCCTTCGTGACGAATACGATAACCGATGCGCCGGCCCAATGGTTCGTTTAAGGTGTCGGCGAGGCGTTTGGCGGCGGCTTTTGCGGCTAAGCGTCTTGGTTCGAGCATGATGATCTGTTTGCCATCAAGCCAAGCTTCGTTCATCAGCTCCAGTGGCACAACAGTGGTTTTCCCCGCCCCTGGAGCCGCTTCTAAAATGGCCTCATGGGCCGTGTTCAGTTGTTGTTTAAGAGCTGGTATCAGGTTGTAAATGGGCAGTGCGATGGACATAACAGACTCTTTTTGGCTGTGTCGATGATTAACGTTTCGGCTTTATCGGTGAACCTTGACTTTCGGAGGGCCGATGCGAATATCGGTTTTGCATTTGGCAATACAAGGTAAAAAATACCCTGTCGCTTGTTCTTTGTCACTCAGGCCTCTTGGCTGGCGTGGGCCATAGTCTATTTCGCCAGTGATTAAAGGCGTGAGACAAATGCCACAAGTGCCATTTTGGCAAGCGTGTTTAATGGGCACGCAATGACGAATTAAGACTTCTAGAATAATAGATTCCTCTGCAGCGTAAAAATGATGTTCAGAGGTCTCTTGTTGCAGAGAAATGCGTTTATTATTCATATTCGAGGTCAGCAGCTGTTAATATGGGATGGATTTTAGCATGATACATTCTAAGTTGGTTTTTCTCTTCTAATCTTACCAAATCACTTAATTTTGAATGGTAAAACGAAAACGCCTAATTAGAGACATAGGATTAAACTCGTAACGATGATCGAGCCAAATAAAAAAACCTTACTGATCGTTGATGATGACCAAGATATTCGTCAGTTGTTGTGTGATGTACTGTCGCAAAAAGGTTACCAAGTCTTAGAAGCGGACAGTGGTGCACAAATGTGGGCGCATTTAGAGCGAACACAGGTCGATCTCATCTTGATGGATTTGTATCTCCGTGAAGAAGACGGATTACATTTAGCGCGAGATGTTCGTAACCTTTTTACGATGCCTATCATGATGTTAACAGGGAAAGGTGATGAAACGGATCGTATTTTGGGGCTGGAATTAGCCGCAGACGATTACATGATGAAGCCGTTTAATCTACGGGAACTGATGGCCCGAATACATGCTTTGCTGCGACGTGCGATACAACTGGCACCAGCACCTGTGCTAAATACCCTTGAAGACCCTCATGAGTGTTTATACTTTGGTAACTGGGTTTTAGACCTGACGGCCCGTCAATTAATGAACCAGGAGGGTGAACAAGTGGTACTGACACTGGGGGAATTCTCCTTATTAGAAGTGTTGGTTCATCACCCTGACCGTATTTTTTCACGGGAACAGTTAATTGATCAAAGTCGAGGTTTGGAAGCGGAAGTCTTTGACCGCACTGTCGATGTTTTGATTTTAAGATTGCGCCGTAAAATTGAAAGTAACCCTAAAACCCCGCAATTTATTAAAACGCAGCGTGGGCTGGGGTATTTTTTCCAAGGGCCAGTTCGTAAAAACTAGAGTGGAAAAACTAAATGCGCTTTATCAGCATTCGTCAAAAAGTCTCCTTCGCCATTCTGACGGTGAGTGTTGTCGCATTTTGTATGGTAGGCATTGGTTGGCAATCTATGCGAGTGAGTGAAGACTCGCTTTCTGAATTCGAAGCTCAGACCTTACCCGAAATCAGTACCTCTCTGACGTTAGCCGAAGGGGTCGCGCAATTAGCGGCGACGGCACCTTATACGGCAGGATCAGGACGACCTTTTCAATTACAGGCGGAATCTCAACGTATCAATCGGAGTATTGCGGCGCTACGAAGCGTTGCCAATAGTTTGACGGATCCGGCCTTTCGGGACACCGTCAATGGTCGCTTGGATGATTTGCAAAAGACTTTAGAGGAATTGGTGTCTCTGGTTCGTGAGGAGTTATATATTCGCGAAGACAGCTATGCATTGCAGTTTAAGATTCGTCAAATCAAGCCTGATAATGATACGACTCACGTCATCAGCGCCCAACAAGGCTTGGATTGGTTATTAAAACTCTTGGAATCTCCGCATGTGGTGCCTGACAGTATTGTGACCCAGTTGACGCTCAATACAAAAGGCAAAGAGGCACAAAATATTGCCAGCGCCTTATTGAAAGCCCACCGTCGCTTAGCAAAAATCCAGTTACGAAAACAATATCTACTGACCTTGATTCGCGCCAAGTCAGAAGAGCTTAGTGCACAGGTGAGTCAGTTTGTTGGCGCATTGCAAAAGAAAGTGGCCCGTCAGCGAGAGGCCGTGTCGAAATATGTGTCTAATGGTCAGCATTGGATTTTTGGTATTTCCATCTTTTTGATGATTGGTCTGATTCGTTTATATTGGCAGAGCCAGCGTATGACGAGGGATTTGCAAGCGGTGACCAAAGACATGGAAGAGTTGTCGATGGGGCATATGGACTCAGATCGTCCGAAGATTAAACGTAATGATGAAATTGGTACCTTGGCCGATGCGTTTGAAGTGTTTCGTTATGACGCAATAAGACGAGTGGAAGTGACTGCGGAATTATCGGCCCAGAAAAAATTGTTGGAAACCATTTTCGATAATATGAACGATGGGCTGAGTGTGTTTTCGGGCAAAGGAGAATTGGTTGCTTGGAATCCCAGTTATGAAACCTTGTTTGACTTATCTCCTGATGAGTTAAAGGCGGGGATGTCCATTGAAAAGGTTCAATCGTTAATTAACAAGGGCCAGCAAAAAACGCTGAATTTAGAAAATCAGCAGGTTCATATGGACGAAATAAATATTTCCCGTCATTTGCGCAGTCAAAGTTTTGAGCGTCATTTTGATTCGGGCAAAATCATTGAGTTTCGCTCCAAACCCATGCCAGAAGGGGGCTTTGTGACCCTGTATACGGATTTAACGGACCGTAAAAGTGTGGAAAGCCAGCTTCGTCAGGCGCAGAAAATGGAAATGCTGGGCCAGCTGACGGGAGGGGTTGCCCATGATTTCAACAATCTGTTAGCGGCCATCATGGGAAATCTGCAGATGTTATCCGACTCTTCCCCACAAACGGCAGATCAAACGCGATATATTGAGCGAGCCTTGGCGGTGTCAGAGAAAAGCAGTAATTTGGTACAGCGTTTGTTGGCCTTTAGCCGTCGTCAGCAATTGTTTCCGGTTCCCACCAAAATCGATGACCTTATTGAGGGCATGCTGGATTTAGTGGAATACAGTGTGGGTTCCCATATTAGTGTGTCTTGTCATTTAGGGTGTCCAGACTTTGTGAGCCTGATAGACCCTTCTCAGCTAGAAAATGCCTTGCTTAATCTTGCCTTAAATAGTGCTGGGGCTATGCCGGACGGTGGTCATTTATCCTTTTCAACCAAATATGCCATGTTGCCAGACAGTACGAAGCCCGGTATTCGTATCAAGGTAGAAGATTCTGGTGAAGGCATTTCAGAAGACGTGCTAGGGCGTATATTTGAGCCCTTTTTTACCACGAAACCCGTAGGTAAAGGCAGTGGCCTTGGCCTAAGTATGATTTATGGGTTTGTGAAGCAAAGTGGAGGGGAGATCAAAGTGACATCTGAGCCGGGTAAATGGACTCGAGTGTGTTTGTTTTTACCTGAACAAGTTCGTGGAAAAGAGATAGAGCCTAACGTTACTATTGAACGTCATAAGCCCATTCCGTTACCTGCCGATAGCTTGTTGTGGCTGGTGGAAGACGATATGGAAGTGCAAAGCGCTATGCGTGAACAGTTACAAAAAATGGGCTTTATTGTGCAGTGCTTTGATCGTGCTGAAGCAGTACTGAGCGCGTTAAAACAAGCCATGTTACCGGATGTGATTGTGTCGGATGTTAACTTGGCAGGGACGATGAATGGGGTGGAGCTTGCGCACAGTTTAAAACCGAGTCAGATGAGTGATAAGACGTCAAATGTACTCTTTCATGGCCCCGTTGTGATCATGTCTGGCCTACCTTACGATGAAATAAGAAAAAAATACGCACTTAATGAATCCGATTTGTTTATTTCAAAACCATTTAATATCAAAGAGTTATTTGAAGTTTTTTATATAGATCGCTAAAAAGTTACAAATATTACAAAAAAAAATTCCCGGTGAAATTTTCCATTAGCTTTTATACTGCAAAGTGCGCCTAGAAGCAGATCTCCAACAGATTGAACTCGGGTCTGATTCAACAGCGTCTCTGCTGATAATAAAAACAAAACTGGAGTTACCAATACAATGAAATTTCCTTACCGTAAACTAGCTTGCCTAGTCGCCGCTGGCTCTCTCTCGACTGTCGCTCTGGCAGATGAACCTATCATCGGTCTAATCACTAAGACCAATACCAACCCCTATTTTGTTACCATGAAGCAAGGTGCAGAAAAAGAAGCGAAAAAGCTTGGTCTTGATTTGCGTACGTTTTCTGGTCGTTATGACGGAGATAATCAATCCCAAGTCGATGCTATTGAGAATTTAATTGCGGCGGGCGCTAAGGGTATTTTGATTACTCCAAGTGATCCAGCAGCGATTGTTCCTACGGTTGAAAAGGCACGTAAGGCGGGTTTATTGGTCATTGCTTTAGATACCAAATTTAACCCAGTGAGTGCCGCTGACATGACATTTGCCACCAATAACTTCCAAGCGGGTGAATTGATTGGTAAATGGGCAAGAGAAAAAATGGGTGCTAAAGCAAAAGACGCTAAAATTGCCATGTTAGATCTGAGTACCAGCCAAGTGACCGTTGATGTCGCTCGTGACCAAGGTTTCTTAAAAGGTTTCGGTATTGATATCAAAAACCCCAACCGTATCGGTGATGAAACCGATCCGCGTATTGTAGGTCATGATGTAACTCAAGGTTCCGCTGAAGGTGGCCGTCGTGCCATGGAAAACCTGTTGCAAAAAGATCCAAGTATCAACTTGGTTTACACCATCAACGAACCTGCAGCAGCAGGGGCCTATCAAGCCCTTAAATCTTTTGGTTTAGAGAAAAACGTGATGATTGTGTCCATTGATGGTGGCTGCCCAGGTGTGAAAAACATTCAAGAAGGCATCTTGGATGCAACCGCAATGCAATTCCCTATCAAAATGGCGATTGATGGCGTAGATGCCATTTCAGAATTTGCCAAAACAGGTACTCGTCCTACAGCGACGAAAGGCTTGGATTACTTCAACACAGGTGTTCAGTTGATCACTAATGAACCTGTCAAAGGCGTGAAATCTGTCACGGCGAAAACAGGTTTGGCGATGTGCTGGGGTTAATATCAACACTTGCCTGTTATGACAATGGATGACAGGCAAGTCGTCTAGTCCAAACGATTTAGAAAGCTATGTTTTTACCGCTGGCGGGGGATTTTTGTCAGCGGTTGTTTTCCTTCTTGGAGTGACTCTATGAGTTCAACCGAACAAAAAAACTCAACTGCAGTGCTTGATCACGATAAAGTGGCAGATCAAGCTCAGGTTTACGAGGCCCGTTTTGAGCATAAAGAAACGCTTGTGCAGCGTTTTAAAAAGTTTCTTCATCATTATCCCGTTGCTGCCCCCAGTATTGTATTGTTACTGGCTATTTTCTGTTTTAGCCTGATTGTTGGCGGCCGTTTTTTATCGGCTTTTAACTTGTCGTTGGTGTTACAACAGGTGACCATCATCGGCATGGTAGGGATTGCTCAAACGCTGATTATTTTAACCGCAGGGATCGACTTGTCTGTGGGTGCCATTATGGTATTGGCATCCGTGGTAATGGGCCGTATGGCGATCGATTATGGTCTTGATCCTTGGTTGGCATTATGTGTGGGAATCGCCGTTGGTGCTGTCGCCGGTTTTATTAATGGTTCATTAATTACACGTCTGAAATTGCCACCTTTTATTGCTACATTGGGCACATGGAACGTCTTCTTCGCATTGAATTTATGGTACTCCAATAGTGAGACCATTAGAGCAGAAGACATCTCGAATACCGCTCCGCTTTTACAATGGTTAGGCAACACGATTGATGTGTTTGGTGCTCAGTTAACCTACGGTTCCTTGTTAATGTTGGCTATGTTTGTGGTGATTTGGTACGCCTTGAACTGGACCGCATGGGGGCGACATGTTTATGCCACGGGTGATGATCCGGCGGCGGCGAAGTTAGCCGGTATTCGTACCGACCGTATTTTACTCTCTGTGTATATTTTAGCGGGGATTGTTTGCGCATTGGGTGCTTGGGTATTGATTGGTCGTATCGGTTCCATCAGTCCTCAGGCTGGTTATACCACGAACTTGGACAGTATTACTGCCGTAGTCATTGGTGGTTGTAGTTTGTTTGGTGGGCGAGGTTCAATCTTCGGCACGTTAATTGGTGCATTGGTTGTGGGCATTTTCCGCAATGGCTTAGCCCTAGCCGGTGTTGATGTACTTTGGCAAGAGTTCACTGTTGGTATCTTGATTATTGTTGCCGTCGGTGTTGACCAGTGGATCAGAAAAGGAACAGCATAATGACAACCAATACAAACCAAACCCCAATTCTGCAAACCAAGAGTTTAGTGAAACGTTACGGCAGTGTAACGGCTATTGACCATGCGGATTTTGAGTTATATCCGGGCGAGATCTTAGCGATTATTGGCGACAATGGTGCGGGTAAATCTTCCTTGATTAAGGCCTTATCTGGTGCTCTAGTACCAGATGAAGGGGAGATTCTACTGGATGGTCAGCCAGTAAACTTTAGCTCGCCGATGGAAGCGCGTGCTTTGGGCATTGAAACGGTCTATCAAAATTTGGCGGTTTCCCCAGCGCTCAACATTGCGGATAACCTATTTTTGGGACGCGAAATTCGCAAACCCGGAATCTTAGGCTCGGTTTTCCGTATGTTAGACAAGAAAGCCATGGAACAAAAAGCCAAAGACAAAATGACAGAGCTCGGTTTAATGACCATTCAAAACATTAGCCAAGCGGTGGAGTCTTTGTCGGGAGGTCAGCGCCAAGGGGTGGCCGTGGCGCGCTCAGCCTTATTTGGAACCAAAGTCGTGATCATGGATGAGCCTACCGCTGCATTAGGTGTGAAAGAATCGCGTCGGGTTTTGAATTTGATCAAGGAAGTTCGAGACCGAGGCTTGCCAATTATTTTGATCAGCCATAACATGCCTCACGTTTTTGAAGTAGCGGATCGTATTCATATTCATCGCTTGGGTAGACGTGCTGCTGTCATCACGCCGCAATCCCATTCTATGTCTGAGGCGGTAGCCATTATGACTGGAGCGTTAGAGGTAAAAAGCGACCCACAAGCCGCTTAATGTTCATTCATAGATACACACAGAGCGTCTATGTCTTCTGTGTTGCTCGATGGAAAAACGGCTCTCAATACTTGGAGCCGTTTTTTTCTCCAAGTAGAGGTTCTGCTCCATGCGTCGCGTCGCAGTATTGAAATCCTATGGGCGTTTTTCGCGTTTACATTTTTTTAGAGGACGATTACTTTCCTGTTTAGTGTTCGCGTTATTTGCCACCGCGTTGTTTGCCGCAACCCCCGTGCCATCAAGTTCGATAGAGGCGAAAAATGCGTCAGTGTTGAAGTCGATCGGTATTAGTGTCTCTGACCTTGGTAACCCTTATTTTGTCAAATTAATTGATGCGACCGCCGCCACAGCTAAAGAACTGACAGGCGGCCCAGTAAAAATGTTAATTCATTCCGATGCCTATGATTTAGATCGTCAAATCAAGCAAGTGAATGAATTTATTAAAGCGGGTGTCGATCTGATTATTCTAACGGCTGCGGATCCATACAAAATTGCTCCTGTGGTGGCAAAAGCTCAGCGGGCTGGCATTAAAGTCATTGCTGTGGATGTGAATGCCCAAGGGGCAGACGCGACCATTACCACGGATAATGTGCAAGCAGGAATGGAGGCGTGTGAACGACTTGCCAAGCAAATTCACTATAAAGGCAACTTTGTTATTATTAACGGTGTCTTAGTGTCGTCAGTAGTGGAACGTGTGGCTGGCTGCAAATCGGTGTTGAGTAAATACCCGAACATCTCTCTGTTAAGTTACCGTATGAATGGCAGTGGTAGCGTTGATGGAGGAATGGAAGTCATGACCTATTTGATGGAAAAATACCCCCATATCGATGCCGTATTTGCCATTAATGATCCTACCGCACTAGGGGCGCTTCAAGCGGCACAACAAGCCAGCCGTAAGGATTTTATTATTGCCTCAGTGGATGGCGCTACGTTTGCTGAAAAGATGATTCACCAAGAGAACCAATGGGTGGCAACGGCGGTTCAGCGTCCGAAAGAGATGGCTGCCAAAGCGGTTGAAATTGGTCTTGCTCTGCTTGAAGGACGACCTGTGCCCCAGCGTTTTATTCAAATTCCTTCTGTTTTAGTGGAAAAGCCCCTTCCAAAGACACAATAATCGGTTATTTCATGCCATGATATGCGAGAATCTCTGAGAAATGGTTCTCGCTTATTTTATTGCGCGCAGGCTTAAAAGGTATTTAGAGTGATGAAGATCATGGTGCAAATTGGTTTAGTTGCTTTGCTGGTTGTTGGTTATATTGTAATCAATCGTATTATGCGGAGCAGTGTGGAATTGCTGGGTCATAAAAATGGTACAAGTGAGGTTCGCTTGCGCTATGTGACCAAAATGATGCAGCTTAGTTTGACCGCTTTGTTTATTATGCTGGCTTGCATTGTGATGGGGGTTGGATACGGTCAGCTGGCGGTATTTTTTTCCTCTGTGTTTGCTGTAGTCGGTGTGGCTTTGTTTGCCCAATGGTCGATTCTAAGTAATATTACTGCCAGTTTGATTATCTTTTTTGCTTTCCCATATCGTGTTGGTGATTGGATTCGTGTGGCCGAAAAAGATGAAGACGTACTTGGCCAGATTACTGATATATCAAGCTTTCATGTCATTATTCGTCGTTTTTCTGGTGATATTGTGACGTACCCAAACAGCTTAATTTTACAAAAACCTGTGGTACGTTTTGATAATGAGGCCGCTGCTCGGGCGATGAAAGAGCGTATGGACGATGGAGGAAAAGATCGCCCTCAAACAGTATCCGATAATCCCCTGCCAAAAAAACCTTAAGCCATTGTCTTACAGTCTTCAAATCCCCTCACCATGGTTGTGACACGGACGGTCGGCGGTCCTATATGGAAGGTTTGAGTAAAAAATAGTCAATTTTTTAATTTTTGGTGTATTTTATGTCATAATAAAACGCTCTCGTACCTCATACGGAGAGTTTGATATGCAATCTGACCCAAAAAATTTATTACAGCAAAATGATAAGCTGGTTCATTCGGACGCGCTAAAAGTCAAATCCCATGTGCAAAGACCGCAGGAAGATTGGGTTTTACATACTTTGATGATCGAAGGCTACGATGTCCCCTTCCGTTTTAAGCGACAAGGAAAATACCGTACGTTGCGCGGATCCCGTGTTAACCTGACCTACTACCCAACGCAAGAGGTAGTGGCTGGTATTTCCATGGAAATTATGAAAGTCGTTCGAGTAAAACGGACTTAGTCAAAAGCTTAATGATTTGACTTTCAGCATAACTCAAGGCAAATCGCTACGCCCATTCCACCGCCAATACATAATGTCGCAAGACCTTTTTTTGCTGATCGACGCTGCATTTCGTGCAGTAAAGAAACGACAATGCGACAGCCAGACCCAGCTAAAGGGTGGCCGAGGGCAATGGCTCCGCCATTTACATTGACGATTTCTTCTGCAATGCCGAGTTCTCTTAAGACGATGATTGATTGTCCAGCGAAGGCTTCATTGATTTCTGCCAACTCTATTTGTTGAATGTTCCATCCAGCGAGTTTTAGTGCTTTTTTTGATGCTCCTATCGGACCTAGCCCCATGTCCATGGGGGCTAATGCGAAAGAGGAATAAGAGGCGATACGTACAATAGGGTCTAATTTTGCCTCTAATAATGCGTGTTTACTCGCCACGAGAACCGCAGCCGCACCATCGTTTAGCCCCGATGCATTGCCTACGGTGATGGTTCCTGTTTCCGAAAAAGCGGGCTTAAGCTTAGCCAGCTTTTCCAACGAAGAAAGATAAGGATGCTCATCTTTAGTGAAGTAGGCCTCTTCCCGTTTGGACGGGAGTCTGATCGAGGTTAGCTCAGAGTTAAAGCGATTGGATAATAGAGCATTATTGGCTTTTATTTGTGATTGATGGGCGAACTGATCCTGTTCTTCTCGTGATATTTTCCACCGTGTAATAATGTGTTCGACTGTCTCTCCCATGTGAATATTATGAAAAGCATCCCATAAGCCGTCTGTGATCATGCTGTCCTGAACGGTTAGCGGACGTTGTCTTGCCGCAATCTGATTAGTCAAAATCAGTTGAGGCGCATTACTCATGGAATCTTGTCCACCAGCGATAATGAGGTTGGCATCTCCCGCTTTAATTGCTTGAGCAGCAAGGTGGATAGATTTTTGACCGGCACCACAGACTTTGTTGACAGTGAATGCACAGGTATTGCTTGGCAGTCCTGCGAGCAGTGTGGCTTGTCTAGCGGGATTCTGACCTGCTCCGCCAGCCAACACTTGGCCGATGATGACCTCATCCAGCAGGGTTGGATCTAGGTCTACATCCCTTATTAAGTGCGCGATAACCTGGGCACCGATTTCCGCCGCGTTCATGCTTGCTAATCCTCCTGAAAGCTTGGCTATAGGAGATCGTTTACCCGCCACAATGTAGACCTCTTTCATAATATCAACCTGTATATATTGATTGTTATTGTTTTATTTAATATCTAAGTATAACCAGAATGTTGATTTCTAGGTATACTTAGAATAATCTTAATTATGAGGTAAATACAAAAATAACAATAAATCGTGCGTATTAAGCACATTGCTAAGAGGTATGGCATGTGAAAAAGCCACTGTGGTCACCGACACAATCAATGAAAGAAGATTGTGCTTTAACGCGTTTTGCTCAGCAGGCAGGCATACCAACACAGGATTATGATGCGTTGCATCGTTGGTCAATCAGTGATCTAACGGGCTTTTGGTCTCAGCTATGGGACTTCGCAGGTGTTATTGGCGAAAAGGGCCACGACGTATTTATTCCTAATACTGAACAATGGATGACGGAATCGCAGTTTTTTCCTTCCGCTCGACTGAATCTGGCAGAGAACCTACTGAGAAGAACGGGTAGCGCTCCTCTTGTTATTGAAACCAATGAATCAGGCGAACGCCATGTCTATAGCGCTGATGACGTGCGCGAAGAAGTAGCCCGTGTTGCGCAAGGCTTGAGACAAGCAGGCATTAAACCGGGTGACCGTGTGGCAGTCGTAATGCCCAATAAATTGTCGTGTTTAGTTACACATTTGGCTACATTAGCGGTCGGTGGAGTGTGGACTTCTTGCTCCCCAGATTTTGGTGTAGAAGCCATTATTGACCGTATCGGTCAGGTAAACCCCATATTACTTTTCGTAGAAACAAGCTTTCAATATGCTGGTAAACAGCACGACATTTCTCAATCGGCTCTCATACTAGCGCAGCGTATCGACAGCGTTGAGCAACTGATTATTGTCGGTGAACACAGTTTAACGACACAAGATAATTTCATACATTGGACCGATTTTGGCAGACAAGCGGACCTGCATTTCACTCGTGTTGGATTTAATGACCCAGCCTATATTCTGTATACATCAGGCACAACGGGGGCTCCGAAGGCGATCATTCATCGTACCGGTGGGGTATTGCTACAACAATTGAAAGAGCATCTTCTGCATAATGATGTTCGCGAGGACGATCGTGTATTGTGGTATACCAATACCGCTTGGATGATGTACCACTGGATCGTTGCGGCACTTGGCTGTCATGCGGTGTTAGTTCTCTATGATGGAGCGCCTATTTTAAAGCAAAAGGACAGACTGGATTGCGCACCTTTATGGCGCGTTGTCGAGCAAGAAAAACTCACTCATTTGGGGATTTCACCAAAATATCTTGGAACGCTTACAGAGGCAGGCTTTGAGCCAAAGCAGAATTTTAACCTAACTTCTTTACGTTGGCTGTTGTCAGCTGGCAGTCCTGTTGCGCCGAATCAATATGATTGGATCTATGGTGCCGTTTCAAAGCAAGTTGGCTTTGCGTCCATTTCTGGTGGTACGGAATTGATGGGTTGCTTCTTGCTTGGCTCGCCTTGGCACGTTTTGCGAAAAGGCACCTTGACAACAAAAGCTCTCGGTATGGCCGTTAATGTTCTTGATAATCGGGGAGCACCGGTGATTGGTCGCCAAGGGGACCTTGTGTGCACTGAACCTTTTCCTTCCATGCCCATATCTTTCTGGGGCGATGATGGTTTAGCGCGTTATAAAAAAACTTATTTCGCTGATAGACAGGAAATTTGGGTTCATGGGGATCATGCCCAATTGAATGCAGATGGCACGGCGGTAATATACGGTCGTTCCGATAATACTTTAAATCCCGGTGGCGTCAGAATAGGTACCGCTGATATTTATAATGCGTGTGATGGCATAAAAGAGATCGAAGACTGTGTCGTGTTTGGTCGTCCGATTGAGGGAGATGAAGAGATTGTACTGTGCATTCAGTTAAGAGAAGGCGCGTTATTCAATAATGATTTGGTTCATTTCATACGCAAAAGCATTCGAACCGCTTGTTCTCCCCGCCATGTCCCGGCTGCCATCTATTTAGTGGATGAGGTACCTTATACATTAAATGGTAAGCGTGTTGAGGGTGCCGCTCAGTCTTCCTTATTGGGTAAGCCTGTTACTAATGTAGCTTCGTTGCAAAATCCCCAATGCCTTGAGCAATATAAACACCTTGCCCAGGAGAGTGCCTTATGAGCCGTCCAAAGGCAGCCATTATTGGTGTGGGAGAATTAAAACCTTGTCGAGTAACTGACGGTGCAAGTACGTTAGGTATGTTGGCGCAGGCATCTGTTTTAGCATTGCACGATGCGGGCATCGATAAAGCGGATATTGACGGATTATTAGTTGGTCCTCAAGTAGGAGAGACGCCCCAGCATGTTCCAGCTACCGTAGCCGAATATCTTGGTCTACAACCTAGCATGGCAAATGTTGTAGATTTAGGAGGGGCTTCTGGTCCGGGTATGATTTGGCGCGCAGCGGCCGCTATTGAAGCGGGAATGTGTCACACCGTACTGTGTGTGTTAGGGAACCATCGTAATCAAGATGCACTAAGAAGCCCTAATCGTAACCCCATTCGTGAATTTGATGTTCCGTTTGGCGCGTCAGGCGCTAATGCGACCTATGCACAATTAAAGCAAGCGCATATGGCAAAGTATCAATCGAAAGATGAAGACTTTGCTTTAATTACCCAGTGGGCTCGCCATAATGCTCAGCATCACCACCATGCTATTTTTAATGGCAAACCGTGTGATGCCAACGACGTGTTACAGTCCCCCCTCATAGCTGAACCCTTGCATTTGTACGAGATCGTCATGCCAGTGGCGGGAGCCGAGGCGGTAATTGTAACATCGGTGACGCGGGCACAAACCATAAATAACCCCGCTGCGTATTTATTAGGGGCGGGGGAAAAAGTAACGCATCGAGCATTATCACAAGCACCTGATCTGACTTCTGGTCCGTTGAAGCCTGCTATGGCGCACGCTTTCAAGCAATCCAATACTTCGGTTTTTGATATGAGTTTACTGTCGCTGTATGACTGCTACACCATCATGGTGGCGCTTACCTTAGAAGACAGTGGCATTTGTCCTGCTGGAAAATTTGGTGACTTCATACGTAGCAACACCCTTGGATACGATGGTAGCTGTCCTTTGAATACGCACGGTGGTCAGCTTGGATTCGGGCAGCCAGATTTAGCGGGAGGCATGACTCATGTGGTCGAAGCTGTTCATCAGCTGAGAGAGTCTGCAACGGGGCGGCAGATACCTTCAGCCAAATACGCCCTTGTTACAGGAAATGGTGCCACCTTATCGGAAGCGGTGGCGCTGGTACTCGGTAGTGCAAGTGTCGTACTAGGAAAGCCTGGAGTGGGCCGATGAAATATACCCATTTCGCAAACTTAAAAGTGCCTGGGCCGACTAAAACTCCCCTTACGGAACCGTTTTGGCAAGCGGCGGCAAAAGGTGAGTTACACACACAATATTGTGAACGTTGTCATTCGTATGTGTTTTATCCGCGAGAAGTGTGCCCCTTTTGCTGGAGTAACCAACTGACCTGGTGTCAGCTGTCTGGACAGGCAAAGATAAAAACTTACACCACCATCTGGAAGCCAGGCCATCCCAGTTGGGCAGCAGTGACACCTTACACTGTGGGGGTCATTCAATTAGCAGAAGGACCAAGTATGCTGGCGTTATTGTTATTAGAGCGAGAGCAATTAGAAATTGGTTTGCCTGTGAGTTTTAAAACCATAAATTTGGGCGGTCAAATGATGCCTGCCTTTACCATCCCTGAGGATCAATACCATGACAAATAAAAATAACGCTTGGACCAATACGATGCATGCTCAGCCAGCAGTGGGAGACATTGCCGAAATCAGCAGAACGACTTGTGCGGAGGACATTACTGCCTTTACCCAAATGACAGGCGATCATAACCCAGTTCATTATGACAAAGCGCTTGCGGAAAAAACGCCATTTGGCAAAATTATTGTGCAAGGTGGCGTGTCTTCCGGCATATTGAACGCGGTGGTCGCAGAACGCTTACCTGGGCCGGGAACCGTGTTTCTAGGTGTTCAATGGAACTTTAAGAAAGCAGTGGGTGTCAATGAAACGATTACAGGTCGTATTGAGGTGACGAGCGTTCGAGACGATAAACCTATCTGTCAGTTGAAAACTACGGTCTTGGATAGTGAAGGCGATGTGTGCATTGAAGGAACCGCTACGACTTATACTATGCCATTGAAGGATCTTTAATAATGTCAGACCAAGCTGCAGGCCGATGGTCCGCCCTGATGGTGATATGTATTGGTGTGGTAGGGGTGTTGGCAACTTGGTTCTCTGCAACGGCCATCATTCCTGAATTAGTCAAGGTGTGGCACTTATCCAATGGTGACGCGTCTTGGTTAACCAATGCTGTGCAATTGGGGTTTGTCATAGGAGCCTTATCTGCTTCTTTAGTGAATTTGCCGGATATTATTCGCCTGAATCGATTAATGGCCTTATCAGCGTTATTGGCGGCGGTAGCGAATGGTTTGTTGTTGGCCAACCCGTCGATAGAAATAGCGATCCTATTGCGTTTTTTAACGGGCATGTTTTTGGCTGGTGTTTATCCCGCAGCGCTTAAGTTAATGGCAACTTGGTTTACTAAAGGCAGAGGGTTAGCGCTGGGTTTTTTGATTGGTGCCCTGACTATCGGTTCATCTGCTCCTCATTTATTTCGTGCTGTTACCGACCATATTCAATGGCAGTGGGTGGTATTAGTATCGTCGACAACCTCGCTATTGGCGGCGACATTGTTTGTTTGGAAGGTCAGGGAAGGCCCTTATGCGTTTGGTAAAGCGTTATTCGACCCTAAGCAATGTCTGAAAGTCTTCACATCTAAGCCTTTATTTTTGGTTAATATGGGGTATTTTGGTCACATGTGGGAGCTTTATGCCATGTGGGCTTGGCTGTTAGCCTATGCTAATGCTGCATCCCATCATTTGATATCTTTTCCTTTTGGTTCGCCATCCATGTTTTGTTTTACTGTGGTGGCATCAGGCAGTATTGGGTGCGTTTTAGGTGGAGTGTTGTCAGATCGTTTTGGTCGTTGTTATACCACGATAGGCATGATGTTGGTTTCTGGTTGTTGTGCTCTGCTAATGGGGTTCGTTTTCGATGGCCCAGGTTGGCTATTGGCCATCGTTGCAGTGGTTTGGGGAATTAGCATCATTGGTGACAGTGCGCAGTTTTCGGCTGCCGTAACCGAATTAGCGGATAAGGATTTTGTCGGTACCGCATTGGCATTGCAGCTAGGCGTTGGCTTTGCTCTTACCGTAGTCGCTATTTCCATATTACCCATTCTGGCGAATGCATTAGGCAGTTGGCAATGGGTCTTTTTGATATTAGTTCCGGGACCAATGATTGGTATTGTCGCAATGGGGTTATTACGGACACTACCAGATGCGGGAAGATTAGCGGCAGGAGCTAAGTAAAAAGCATTGAATAAAAAATATAAAGCATATTTTTACTGGATTGTAACAAACAGGCATAATGAAATATTGAAGAACTCAATAGGTTATAAGGACAGTAAAATAGATGAATGGCAGTGAAGTGGATCGGCGAAGCAGAGGGCGACCTAAAAATGATGACAATAATAGTCCCGCAGCGAAAGCATTACGCCACATGGCAGAAGACCGTGCTTTTTTTGATCGGAAATCCCATACTCCTCTGTGGGTGCAGTTTAAAAACGCGCTAGCAGACAGAATTCATTGTCAGGTTTTATTACCTGATATGCGTCTTCCTTCTGAGCAAACCATTTGTGAGATTTTTAGTGTTTCTCGTTCTGTGGTTAGAATGGCGTTAGGAAGCTTAGCGACAGAAGGGTTGCTTTACAAAGTGGCGAGAACGGGCGTTTTTGTTGCTCAGCCACGTATGGAAACGAACTTCCTGACGTCCAATATGTCTGTTCACGCCGATTTAGAAGCCCGTGGTTACAAGGTTACCTCGAAGACATTTGAATTTAATCGAGTACAGGCTGATGATGCTGAAATACGCGTGTTTAATCTTCCAAAAGATGGCACCGTGGTGCGTATTGGGCGAATTTATTATTCGGATGGGGCACCCATTACTCATACCATTATTTCTTTGCCTGGCTACAAGGTGCCTGATTTTGAAAATTTAGACATAGAAGATAAATCTATGTTTCAGCTTTTAAAAGACCGTTATGGTTTAGTGGCTAAGCGGGCTGAGCGTTGGTTCACCGCAGCGATGCCGTCGGTGGAAGTATGTGAAAGGCTAGCTTTAAGTGGCGATCAACCAGTGATTGCTATCGAATCTATTGCCTATGACACGAATGATATGCCATTGGAGTTCTATCGAGCTTACTATAACTCTGCTGTGGCTCGTATCCATGTGTCGACAAACAATACTGCTTCTGACGTTAGTTAAATACTCCACCACAATGGCTGTGTCTTACCATACTCATCTATGACCTTTGTTTTAGCGAAAAACAAAGGTTTTTTTATTCCTTAAAAGCACTATTTTAGACTTCCATATAAGAGCGTCTTTCCCTCTCCTACCAAGCCTAAACTTTTATTTTTAGCTGATTAACCGGGCCTTTTACTCTTCATATATTAGCTAATTTCTAGTAATAACCAAAAATAATTCAATTTCTGGTCATTACCAGATTGACACGGTCGAATTTTATACACTATAGTGGTTTTAGACAGTCTGAACTCAGACTCAATTGGTGATTCGTTGATAATAATAAATAGAAAAATGAGATCGACATGAACTATCCAGATATTTTTGATCTATCAAAAAAAGTCGTTGCTATTACCGGTGCTGCCAGTGGTATTAGACTTGAATCCTCAGCTTTTGCTGCTTGCGGTGCTAATTTGGCGTTCATGGATCTCAATGACTCATCTCTAGAATCGCTAAAGCATCCCCTTCTTGATCAATACTCAATCAGAATTACATCCTATTCAGAAATCGCTGAGCTGACTCTATTTCTTGGATCAGATGCATCTACTTATTTAACAGGGGCCGTCGTGTTTATCGACGCTGATACCTGTCTTTAAACATGAGGGACATAATGAAAAACATAACAGAACAAACGGAAATCGAAATACGTCAAAGTATTATTGATGCGTGTATTGCCATGAATGCTTCGCAAATTAACCAAGGAACGTCGGGTAATATTTCGGTGCGTTTCGGTGAAGGGATTCTGATCACACCGACGTCGATGCCATATAACAAAATGACACCTGAAGACATTGTCTGGATGGGATTCGACGGACAAATTATTGGCACCAGAACGCCTTCCTCTGAGTGGAATTTCCATATGGAAATCATGAGACATAAGACGGAATCCAACGCGGTCGTCCATGCTCATCCTACCGCCTGCACAACCTTATCCATTATGGAAAAAGGCATTCCGGCCATTCATTACATGGTTGCTGTCTGTGGTGGCCATGACATTCGCTGCGCGCCATATGCAACCTATGGAGTAAGCCAGTTATCAAAAAATGCATTGAAAGCCTTAGAAGGGCGTTCCGCTTGCTTACTTGCCCACCATGGAATGATTGCCACGGCGACATCATTAGATAAAGCCATGTGGTTGGCCGTAGAAGTAGAGACGCTCGCGAAACAGTATTTAGGTTGCTTGCCCATGGGGGAGCCGCCTTTGTTATCAGAAGAAGAAATTCAGACTGTCATCAATCGTATGTCTGGTTATGGTCATGCGGACTGATGATAGTGAAATTGGCTGAGTCGCATTTGTTGCTGAACCAGCATTTATCCACAACATAGGACAATCAAGATGCAATCAAATAAAAACAAAAATCGCACAATGATAACCACTGCTATTTTCTCCCTTGCTTTAGCAGCAAGCTTCTACGCAATGGCGGCAGATAAGCTGCCGTTATCTGGTAAAACCGTGGGCGTTACGATTATTGGTACTGATCATGACTTTGATCTAAAAGCCTATCAAGGTCAGATCAATGAATTAAAAGCATTAGGAGCAAAGGTGATTGCATTGGATGCGAATCGTAACGACCAGACTCAGGTCAGTCAGATTCAAACTCTGATTGCGCAACGCCCCGATGCAATTATTGAACAATTGGGTAATCTGAAGGTGCTTAATCCATGGTTGAAGCGAATTAAGCAAGCCGGTATTCCGTTGTTTACTATCGATACGGAAACGCCTTATGCGATCAATAATACGACTTCGAATAATTACAGTATTGGTTCTGAACTGGCTCTGCAAATGGTGAAGGACATGCATGGCGTCGGTAAGGTTGTGATGTTCAATGGTTTTTCGTCTGTACCTGTTTGCAAGATTCGTTTAGATGAAATTCGTTATGTATTTAAGTCGTATCCTGGCATCAAAATTATCAAGCCAGAGTTACGCGATGTTATCCCAAACACAGTGCAGCAAGCTTATTCTGATATGTCGGATATGCTGACTAAGTATGGCCCTGGCTCTGGACTAAAAGCGGTTGTTGCTTGCTGGGATGTGCCTATGATTGGTGCCACTCAGGCAATTGAAGCGGCTAAACGCACGGATGTAAAAACTTATGGAATAGATGGCAGTCCTGAGTATGTGGCCATGGTGCGCAATCCAAAATCACCCGCAGCAGCCGTGGTCGCTCAACAACCCTATGAAATCGGTAAGCAAGCCGCTAAAAACGTTGCCACCTATCTGAATGGTGGCTCAGTCCCTTCATTCACTTTGGTGCCATCCGTATTAATTACAAAAGCTGGCAAAAAATAGCGTGACTGAGTCCGCAACAGAATAGCCGTTTGATTAAACATGCCTGGAGGATATCGAGTCATGTTTAATCGCTGATTTCTAGGGGGAAGCACATGAATTCAATCGCAGTAGAAATGCGAAGTGTATCCAAGGTATTTGGGCCAGTCAAAGCGCTAAATCAGGCATCACTGATTATTGAGTATGGCACTATCCATGGCATTGTTGGGCAGAATGGCGCGGGTAAGTCCACTATTATTAAAGTGTTGGCGGGGATCTATCGTCACGATGAGGGTTCCGTGTTTGTTGGTGGGAAAGAACTAAAAAGTATTACACCGAAATCGATTGAAGAGTGCGGCGTTCATTTTATCCACCAAGATCGTTTATTAGTAAGCACCGCCACAGTTGCAGAAGCGATTTTCTTGCGTAACGAACCAAGATTTGGTCCTTTCATCAATCATCGCAAAATGAATGCTCAAGCCGCTGAGCTGTTAAAGCAGTATTTCGATTTGGATCTCGATCCTAGTACGTTGATTGCTGACCTTTCTACAGCACAACAAAAAATTGTGCAGATTACCCGATCATTGAGCCAACAGGCCAAAGTACTGGTGCTTGATGAGCCAACCGCCGCGTTGGTGACGAAAGAAGTGGATCGCTTATTTACGGTATTACGTCGTCTTAAAGAAGAGGGTATCGCCATTGTTTTCATTTCCCACTACATGTCAGAGATTGAAAATATTTGTGACACGGTGACCGTGCTACGTAATGGTGAAAATGTGGGACAAGTCTCTCCTAAACAAGTGGGCATTGAAAGAATCGTTACTATGATGACTAATCGGGATACTTCAGAAATGTACCCTAAACGAAGCATTAAAGTAGGGTCTCCTGTCTTGGAAGTGAACAACTTATGCCTCAAAAATCATTATCAAGATGTGTCTTTTAACGTGGGCGCTGGGGAAATTGTTGGCATTGCAGGATTATTAGGTTCTGGTGATAAAGAAGTTTTACAGAGCTTATTTGGCTTAACACCTCCTGACAGTGGTTCAATCGCTATAGATGGAACGACTCATCAGTTAAATAGCTCGGTTAATGCTGTTGAAAATGGCATTGCTATGATACCTGAAGATCGGCGAGCTCACGGTGTTGCGGTTAGTCTTTCCATTGCTGAAAACATCTCATTAGCCTCAGTGAACAACATCTCTAAGGGTGGTTTTATTAATCGACGGCAAGAGGCTCAGTCGGTTAATGCTTTAATTGAAGAATTGGGTATCAAAACGCCAAGTGGAAATATGTTGGTGAGTAATCTTTCTGGTGGGAATCAACAGAAAGTGGTTGTAGCAAAATGGTTATCTTGTGATAGCCGAGTCTACTTATTAGATGAGCCGACTGTAGCCGTTGATGTTGGTTCTAAGATTGAAATTTATGGTTTGATTAATCGTTTAGCTTCAGAGGGAAAAGCCATTGTTTTTGTCTCATCAGACTTTGAAGAAGTGGCTGAAATGTGTGATCGCATTTTGGTGATTTATAAAGGTGAAATGATTGGTGAATACAAGGGTGGAGAGATTGATGCTGAGCAACTACTTGCCGCTGTATCCGGTAAAAAAATAACCATAAATAGGAGTGCCCTATGAAACTCCAAACCGATAAAACTGACACGAGTTCAAATGGATATACCCTACAAAAAATGGCGATACGGTTGGGCGCATTTGCCGCCTTTCTAGGCATCATGATCTTTTTTGCCGCAACGGCGAGAGGTTTTACGTCTAGTTACAACATTCTAAACATTGTTGAGCAATCTGCGATTCTAGGCTTTTTAGCTTTTGGTATTACCGTGGTGTTTATTGGTACGGGTACGGATGTACAAAAAGGAGGTATTGATCTTTCTATCGCTGCTAATGCTGGGTTGTGTACTGCTGTTTACTCCGTGCTATTAGAAGGGGGATATGGTGATAGTGTCGCGATTCCGGCAGCCATTGTAACAGGCCTGGGCATCGGCTTTCTGAATGGTTTTGCGGTGGTGACACTGCGTATTATGCCGTTATTAAGTACGCTTGCAGTTATGAATATCGCCGCAGGTTTAGAGCTGGTCGTCACGCAAAATACCGTTATTGGAGCCTCTTCTCCTGTTTTAGATATGCTTGCTTTTGATAAATTTCTGGGGATTAGTGCGTTAGCTTGGTGTCTCATTATTGGCTCCATTTTGATGGTTTGCATTATTCATTTTAGTCCTTTGGGGTTGCGACTCTACTCGGTTGGGGGAAACCTCGAAGCCGCAAAATCCGTGGGAATTCATACTGGTCGCTACATATATGGAAGTTATTTGTTCTCTGGGTTTGCGGCTGGTGCCGCCTCGATATTAATTGTCTCGCGATTAAGTTCCTCAACGCCAGGGACTGGTTTGTTATTGCTTCCTGTATTGGCTGCCGCATTGTTGGGCACAGTCTTTTCAAGACGCTTTGTACCTACCATTGGCGGTACTTTATTAGCGGTGCTTTTCATTGGTGCTTTATCGAATGGCTTCCAACTTTTGGGGATTTCTTCCTATTGGGTGAGCGGCGTTCAGGGTGCCCTTATTCTGGTGGTGGTCGCCATGACTTCATTTGCTAAAAAATCATAGGGGAAACAATATGACTGTTAATAATAAGAATTTTGCCCCAAAACTCTCAGTAGAGTTGCTTTCAAATTATTCTGTTTATGTCGCTTTTATTTGTATATTTGTTGTGTTTTCAGTGGTGGCTAATGGTTTTTTAAGCATTGATAACTTTGCGAATTTGATCGCAAATAAAGTGGTACTGCTAGCTATCGTATCATTGGGAATGACTATTGTGATTGCTTCTGGTGGCATTGACTTGTCGGTGGGCGTTTCCATTGACCTTGCTTCAATGGCATTTATCATGATGATTGGAGCTGGTTTTAACGCCGTCTTGGCTGTCATTGTCGGCATTTTGGTAGCGGCTTGTGTCGGGCTAACCAACTCCCTGTTGATAAATAAACTCAAAATCGACCCTTTCTTAGCAACATTAGGTGTGTTGTTTATTGGTAAGTCCGTACAGCAACTAGCCACGCATGGCGGATCCCCCATCTATCTGACAACAGGCGCTTTTTCGGCACCGTTTGATGCGATTACTGGCACATCTTTGTTTGGTATTCCTACACCTGTTTGGGTGCTTGTCGTCTGTATTGTGGCAGTGTATTTAGCGTTACACAGAGGGAAATTTGGTCGTTATGTGAATGCCTTAGGAGCTCAAGCCGGTGTGGCTAAATATTCCGGTATTCGTGTGCCGCTGCAACTTACCTTAGTGTTTGTCTCATGCTCTGTACTTTGCGGTATTGCAGGGATTTTGCTCTCTTCGACGGTTCGTTCTTACGTCCCGTTGGCTGGCGGCGCGTTTTTGCTTGATGCCATTGGGGCTACCTTCATCGGAACTGCGATTAGTAAAGAGCGCAAGCCTTCTGTCTTCGGAACGATTTTAGGTGTGTTGCTTTTAGCGATGTTGAGAAATGGGTTGTTACTGGTTGGCTGGAATTTCTTCTGGCAACAAGTGGGCATCGGTGTACTGGTATTCATCGTGTTGGGTCTGTCTTTTGGTCTTCGTAAACGTACGGAATAAGGGGAATAAAATGCCAAGTTTTGACGTGAGTTCTGTGGGTTTTGCTGTTCTTGATATTTTAGGTTACCCAGTGAGTCGTATTCCCGAAGGTGGACACGCTGATTTTATCGAGCAAATACGAATGACCGTGGCGGGGACCGCCGCCGCGACCGCTGTTGACTGTGCCATTTTGGGGTTAAATACGCGCATGGTGAGTACCGTTGGTACCGACGAAATGGGCGATTTCTTGATCAATAAGATGAACCTGTTTGGTCTTGATACAGCATTGGTTAGACGTGACGACAGCGTACAAACATCCGCAACCATTTTACCGGTTCGGCCGAATGGTGAGCGTCCAGCATTACATGTACCTGGAACTGCGGCAACGTTTGATGTGGCTGAAGAAGATATGGAAGCGGCGCTGGACGCTAACATTATTCATATTGGTGGTACAGGGTTACTGCAAACATTCGATGGCGTCAACACGTTGAATTTTATGCAAAAAGCGAAAGCACTTGGCCGTATCACCACATTCGATTTAATCCAAGCGACACCGGAAACCACCGCACTGGTTCTCCCCTTACTTTCTTATATTGATTATTTCATTCCTTCTATAGAAGAAGCCTCGGCTATGGCTGGCTTGGCATCGCCTATTGAGGTTGCTAGGTGGTTTAAAGAACGAGGCGTGAAGAATGTCATTTTAACTATGGGGTCGGAAGGCGTATATGTCGATCCAGACCAAGGTTTGCCCTTTTCCTTAGCGGCTCATGACATTGAGGTTGTGGATACCACGGGGTGTGGCGATAGTTTTTCCGCAGGTGTCATCGTGGGATTAGCCAAAGGCTGGACGCTGCAAGAGAGTGTCCGTTTTGCTGGTGCTGTAGCGGCCAAAGTGGCTATGGGGCTGGGGTCTGATGGCAAGCTGATATCCTTTGATGATACTTTGCATGCAATGAATAGCTGGCCATTAAAAACGCTTAAAGCGCCGTGTTAGCAATACCAGAATCGCACTAAATGTTGACTACTTTTAAAACAAAAATAAGAGGTTCGTTATGTCTGATTTAACAAATAAAGTCGTTTTGGTGACAGGGGCCAGTCGAGGAATAGGCCGAGCGCTTGCGGAAGGGGTCGCTCAGCATGGGGCAGATGTGATTATTTGCGATTTGCCGCGTGAATCAAAAGGCTTAAGTGAAGTCCAGTCTGCGATCGAAAAGCTAGGTCGTAAATGTTGTCTATTTGGCGTTGATATTACTGATAAGAGTGCAGTGGAGAACATGGTGGCCCAAGCGACGAAGCAGGCAGGGCATATTGATGTGTTGGTGAATAATGCTGGCATTCTTAAACCGTCATTGTTGGAAGAGCTTAGCGAAAGCGATTGGGATGCGCATTTTGCTGTTAACGGCAAAGGCCTATTGTTTGTGACCAATGCGGTTTTGCCTCAGATGCGACAACGGAAGAATGGACGGATTATCAATATTGCGTCGATTGCGGCTCGACAAGGTGTGCCAACACAAGGGCATTATGCTGCAACGAAAGCGACAGCGGTCACCTTAACTCGTGTTTATGCTCAAGAAACGGGCATGGACGGTATAACCGTCAATGCTATTTGCCCAGGTATCATTTTAACGGAAATGGGTAAGAATAATCTGGGGTCTGAGGAGGCGATTAATCATTGGAAGGAGGTCGCAGCACTTAAACGCCTTGGTGAGCCAAGTGATATTGTTGGCCCAGTGGTATTTTTTGCCTCTGACCTAAGCTCTTTTGTGACCGGGCAAGCACTGAATGTTTGCGGTGGGATTTACTTTCACTAAGGAGATCATTATGGAATCGGTAGCAATTATTGGGGGAGGCCCAAGTGGCATCGTGGCTGCTCGCTATTTGAAATCTCAAGGTTTCGTCCCGGTGATTTATGAAAGCCATAGTGAAGTTGGTGGGCAGTGGGCCTGTATGAATCCTAATTCTGGTGTGTGGCCTCAAATGCGTACTAATACAGCGAGAATGGTGACGCGTTTTTCTGATCTTGATCATGGAGACGATATTTCCCTGTTTCCGAAAAACACTGATATCCAGCAATACTTAAAAGAGTATTTGGACGTATTTGATTTAGCCGGCGTGGTTCACATCAATACGCGCCTTACATCGTTATTTCGAGTGAATGGTACATGGCATCTTGAACTCAATCATGATGGTGAAGTGGAACAGAAGACCTTTGATAAAGTGGTGATTGCAACAGGGGCTTATAACAATCCAGACATCCCTAATATTGAGGGATTAGCTGAATTTTCAGGGGATTGTGGTGTGATTCACGCGTTTCATTATGACAATCCAGAGCGCTACCGAGGGAAAAAAGTACTGGTGGCTGGTGGCAATATTTCTTCGTTAGAAATTGCCTCAGATTTAGCCATGCTGGGAACTGAAAGTGTGACAACGACCATGCGCCGCCAGCGCTATGTCATGCCTAAGTTGATTACGGGGACACCTACTGAGTGTTTTGCCTTTACTCGTCGTGCGGCACTTTGGCAAGAACAGGCAAGCGCTGAAGAGTGGGCCGCAGAGACCCGTGAATTCATACTGAAATACTCTGGCAACCCTGCTTGGTATGGTGCGCCAGAACCTGATGAAGATGTTCGTGTTGCAGGTACCACGGGCAGTCAGCATTTTTTGCATTTGATCGCAGAAAATAGGATTACCTGCAAACCTTGGATCGCCAAGGTGGAAGGACGAGTCGTCCATTTCACGGACGGCAGTCAAGCAGAGTTTGACGGCATTATTTTTGGCACGGGTTATAAGTTGAACTTGCCATTTCTAAGTATGGAATTACGGCAGCAGCTAGAACTGTCCAGTAAACACATTACCTTAGCAAACCATACCTTCCATCCCGATGTGCCGAACTTAGCATTCATGGGCCTATGGGGGCAAATTGGCCCTTACTTACCTGTGCTTGAACAGCAGGCCAGATATCTTGCCTACAGTTGGAGTGGATTGAATCCTCAAGATGAAGAGAGCCTCCGTTACGCTTGCAAAGACAGTGTGAGCTCGAAAGGTAAAGATTTATATCAACACGTGCAGACGATTAAGTTTGCTCGCCTGAATGGTTCCGACCCTGAAGGAAAAGTCTCTGAACAAGTGGCAACACTGATTAATGATCATCCGGTGACAGCCTTGACCTTTAAATTGGTGGGGCCAGATGCTATGCCTGATGCCTATGAGCAATTACAGCAAGAGTCGATGCGTTTCGGCTTAAAACCCACGTCTTTGCGTTGAAAAGGAAACTGCTATGAACAATATCGACAAATTTTATATTAATGGTCACTGGGTAGCACCGCATGGCACGGAAAAGCATAAACTCATTAATCCTGCAGACGAAAGCTTTCTCTATGACATTCCGATGGCTAATCAACAGGATGTGAATGCCGCTGTTCAAGCCGCACGACAGGCGTTTGATGCATGGCAATTAACCAGTAAAGCAGAACGACTGACGCTTCTGCGTCGATTATTAGCACTCTATAACGAGCGATACGACGACATTGCTGCGCTGATGACCAAAGAAATGGGGACGGTATTGTCTTTTTCTAAAGATGCTCAGGCTTGGGTGGGGCGTGCTCATCTTGAAGCTGCGATTGATGCATTGGATGAATTAGAACTGGAAACTATGCAAGGCGATACTCAGTTCTCTTACGAGGCAATTGGTGTATGTGGTTTGATCACACCTTGGAACTGGCCGATGAATCAGTTGGTGGTCAAGGTCGCTCCGGCCTTGGCAGCCGGTTGTACAGTGGTGGCAAAGCCATCGGAGTATTCACCGTTATCCTCGCTTTTGTTTGCCCAACTTATTGAAGAAGCGGGATTCCCTGCTGGGGTTTATAACCACATAACAGGCTATGGAGAAGTCGCTGGTGAAGCCTTGTCCGCGCACCCTGATGTCGACATGATCTCTATTACGGGCTCGACCCGAGCAGGTATTGCGGTGGCGACAACCGCCGCACAAACAGTAAAACGAGTTGCACAGGAGTTAGGGGGGAAATCGGCTAATATTGTCACCCCAGAAGCCGACCTAAAAACGGCGATATTCGAAGGGGTCGGGGCTTGTTTTGTGAACTGTGGTCAGGCTTGTCGTTCGCCGGGGCGTTTATTGGTCCCGGCTGACAAAATGGAACAAGCTAAGCTATACGCCAAAGAAGCCGCTGAAGCGCATACGGTTGGTCATCCAGAACAAGATGTGAGCCTTGGCCCCGTTGTTAACCTACTGCAGTTTACTCGCATACAGTCTTTGATTCAGTCTGGCATTGAAGAAGGTGCGACCTTAGTTAGTGGAGGACTGGGCCGACCTGATGGTTTGGATTCAGGTTACTATATCAAGCCCACCGTTTTTGCTGATGTGGTTCCCGGCATGTTAATAGAGCGTGAGGAAATCTTTGGGCCAGTAATAACGCTAATCTCGTATCAAGATACTGATGAGGCGATTCGTATCGCCAACGATACGGTATACGGACTGTCTGGCTACATTCAGTGTCCTGACTTAGAAAAAGCACGCTATATTGCACGACGTTTAAGAGTCGGATCAATTTGGATCAATAATGCAGCCTGGGATGCGAGAGCGCCTTTTGGTGGCTATAAACAATCAGGTAATGGTCGAGAGCATGGTAAATGGGGACTGCACGACTATCTTGAAATTAAATCGACAGCGGGTTGGGGCTAAGCACTGAAAAAATCACTACTCAAGCATGCAGTTTCCTCCCTCGGCGGTTTGGCCCATCTCTACGGTGGGCTTTTTTTATCTAGCGCTTCTTTTCTTCTTATGTTGATGAACTTACACTGGCCTTGCTTGTCTTTAAGACAGGTATTCTTGGGCCTAGTAGGTAGAGCATTCAATGGAAATCAGTCGTACTCATTCCTGGTTTGACGCAATAAAACGCGTCGAACGAAGTGTTGTTTTTCAAGGTTTTATCATCAGTGTTATTGTTGTTGCCGCGTTGACGGTGGGCGCCAAAACCTACCCGTTACCCTATGGCATTGATAAAGCCATTAACTATCTTGATACCTTTATTACCGTCTTTTTCCTATTGGAAATCAGTTTGCGTTTTTTGGCTAGCGAATCCAAAGTGCGCTTTTTCAAAGAGCCTTGGAATATTTTTGATATAGTGATTGTGGTCGGTAGTTTGGTACCGATATCAGACACGGACATGGTGTTGGTTGCACGGTTGCTGAGAGTCTTTCGGGTATTACGTTTAGTCTCCATCATTCCTGATCTGCGTTTTCTTATTAACGCTCTGTTTAAAGCCATTCCGAAGATGGGCTACATTGCATTGCTGATGTTTATTATTTTTTATATATTCGGTGCTGTGGGGTCGATCTTTTTTCAAGGAGTGAATGATAAGCTTTGGGGGAACATTGCGATCTCCATGCTGACCTTATTTCGTATTGCCACGTTCGAAGACTGGACGGATGTCATGTACGAGACAATGGAAGTTTATCCACTGAGCTGGATTTTCTATATTGTCTTTATCTTTCTGACCGCGTTTGTGTTTTTAAACATGATGGTGGGTGTGGTTTTGGATGTCATGACGCGAGAAACCGCCGCACAGGATCAGGAAAATCAAGAAAATAACCACCAAGCCCTGGTGGAACAGATCTCTCAACTGCAAGCCCAAGTATCACGCCTAGCCGATAAGCTAGACGCGCAGCAAGGTAATGATGAGCACAAGTAACGAAGGGCCTGTAAACCTCTCGAATTATGAAGAAGGTGACGTATAAAATGATAGATGATCTCTCTAAGTTAATGGCATTCTCTACCTGTAGCTACGCTGATTTTCTTGCGGACGATGCGTTTATGGACTTTGGCATAAAACCGCTATGGTCTGGGGCACCACGATTAGTCGGCAGAGCTTTCACTGTCAAATGTGAGCCTGGTGATAATCTGATGGTGCATGCCGCTATTTATCAAGCACCGCCTGGTTCGGTACTGGTGGTTGACGCTGGTGACAGTCAGTCGCTTTGCGGTTGCTGGTGGTAATGTCTGTGCGACGGCGGCTGAGCGCGGTATTAGCGGTTTTATTATCGATGGTGTGATTCGCGATGTGGCAGAGATTCGTGAGATGGGGTTCCCTGTCTATGCTCGGGGTAACGTTCCAAAGCCGGGTAAAAAAGCCAAGTTAGGGGAACTGAAAACACCCATCCAGTGCGGTGGCATCACCGTCAATAACGATGACATCATCGTCGCTGACGAAGAGGGGATTGTCGTGATTAAAGCTGATGAGATGGACGCGATATTAGCGAAAGTTGAGGCCAAAACGGCGAAAGAAAGTGAGCAATCTTTAGCCGAATGGCAGCAAGCCCATCAACAGAAGATAGCGTCGCTTATCTCCGCTTGCAAAGCACAGAGTTAGAGTAAAGAAAGATCGTTTTATAGTTGGTTGGCTCGACGACGAGTCATTCAATGCCCACCCAATGTGTTCATCAGTAGACCAAGCAGTACGAGGATAATACCAATCCATTGTACAAGCGGGTGGTTCCGTCTAATAAAAGTGTCACACTGCGGACTTGGATTCAGGCTTTCGCTGTGGTCAGCTGAATGGATTGTTATTAATAACCTTTATACCTTCACTTTCTTTGACTCTGATTCCGTATTTTTAAGTGGTAATGTTGAACTGAGTTTATGTCCTAGTTCGATATTCGGAGTGACAAATGTTGTATCAAAAGTTTAACAGTCAGCATGAAATAGACGAGCAATATAACCCTATGTTAGGTAAGGATGCCGCTTCTATTTTAGCCGGTGTTGCGAAAAAAAGTGATGACACATGTGATGTATTGGGAGCACCGGAAACGCTAGCATTTGGTCCTACTTTAGATGAGCACCTAGAGGTATTTAAAGCAAAAGAGTCAAAAGCTCGTTTGCATATTTTTATCCATGGAGGGTACTGGAGAGCCTGTAGTAGTAAAGAGTTTGCCTTGGTTGCTCGTCAGTTGGTGCCGGCGGGTGTCACGACACTGGTCGTTAATTATTCCCTTTGTCCTAAAGTGAGCATGTCCGAGATTGTTCGCCAGGTGAGATCCGCAGTGGCTTGGGCATGGCATAACGCTGACCGACTGGATATTGATCGAAATCGCATTTCGATCTCTGGGCATTCGGCTGGTGGACATTTGGTCGGGATGCTATTGGCGACAGATTGGGAAGGTGAGTATGGCTTACCAAGGGATGTGATTAAAGGGGCGCTTGCGGTCAGCGGGCTATTTGATTTAAGACCTTTTCCGTACTCATGGTTGCAGCCAGTGTTGCAATTGTCTGAACGTGACATACAGGATTTAAGCCCTATTCATCTAGAAGCGAATTATCCTATTCCAGTAAAAATCAGAGTGGGGGCGTTGGAGTCTGAAGAGTTTCATCGTCAATCTAAGGTTTATGCTAGTCATTTATCGAGCAAGGGGTTTGACGTTGAGTATGCAAGTGTACCTAATGTAGATCACTATAGTGTACTCGACCACTACTATAAAGCTGATGGGATGTTACTAAAGGATATACTCGATATGTCCTCTATGTAGACCTTAGCTTGGGGTGGTTCGGTAGCTTAATAGCCTAGTGACTCAGATTGCCGATTGGCAGGCTTACGTTGCACGCCTTAAGGATAAAATCGACGTGCAACAAGTTAGAAAGAGTTGATTTCTCTTTTGTTTCAAAAGGACGTTTAAGCGGTACGCTGACTGATTTTCTTTAGCCAGCGTCCACCGAATGTGTTCATCAGCAAACCAAATAGTACGAGGGTGATGCCAATCCATTGCATGGGGCTAATGGTTTCGCCTAATAAAATCGCCGAAGACGTTAAGCCAACGATTGGCACGCCTAAGCTGAGTGGTGCGATGGTGGCTGCCGAATAACGGGACATCAAATAACTCCATAAACCATAACCTCCCACTGTGGCGAAGATAGACAAATAGGCTAAGGTTGCTGCAGTCGACCAGTTAATATTCAGTAAGCTGTGTGTGATCACCTCTGGACCGTCGATAAACCAAGAGCAGAGAAAGAAGGGGATGGGCGGAATCCAACAACTCCAAATGACCAAGTTAACGTTGGCGTGATAGCCTTTTTGACCAATGATCTTGGTGCTGATATTGCCCAACGCCCAAGAGCTGGCGGCAGCTATGGTTAAACCAAAACCGATGGCCGTCATTTCATGATGACTGTTCGATAGGGCGATAAAAGCCAAACCACCCGCAGAGATAGCAATGGCGAATAATTGATAGGGGCGAACGGATTCTTTTAAGAAAAGCACGGCAAAGAGTAGGGTGAAAATGGCCTGAGATTGTAAAACCAAAGAGGCGAGACCTGCTGGCATGCCAAGTTTCATACCGGTAAACAATAGAGCAAATTGTCCGAAACTGATCGGTAAAGCGTACCAAAACCACCATTTTAGTGGTGTCTTGGGGCGTTTGAAGAAGAAAGAGCCGACCACAGCGACAATCAAAAAACGCAACCCGCCCAGTAACATGGGAGGCAGGCCATCTAGCCCCCAAGCGATGACGACGAAATTTAAGCCCCATGCAACGATAATTGCCAGTGCCAACAGCATATCTTTACGGGTCATGCGGTAAATCCCTTTAGCAGGTATGAGAAATAGAGGGGGATTCTACGATGTTTCCACGAACTTGCCTATGTACAGATTGGCGAATAATGTGACAGACAGATTAAGGCTTCATCATAAAAAAGGCTACCAGTGGCAGCCTTTGCGGTTGAAAACGAACGATACATTACGTCCTTCGAAATCTTTAAATAAACAATAATATAGCCAAGTTCATCACTTGAGACAGTATGGCGACGCCGATAAAACCACCTAAATACAGCAGGCAAAACCACTGCCAAGGCTTTAGCTTATCGGTTTTGGCTTTTAATGCTTTTAACATATTAATAACCCTCCTGATAATCCTCTACTTTGCCTGAAAAGATGCGGTATCCCCACAGGGTGTAGAGGCAAATGATCGGAATAAAAATACACACCCCAGGTAAGATAAACATCAAGCTTGAGTGAGGAGAAACCGCCTGCCATAAGGTCAGTTGCTGCGGAATCATGTATGGGAAAATACTAATAACTAAGCCTGCTAAACCAAGCAAGAAGAGCAAGATGCCACACCAGAAAGGGCGGGACTCATGGCGATGACTGTGAAGGTCTTTCCATGAGATCACCCCAGCAACAAGGCAGAGCAAAGGCAAAGGTGCAAGATAAACAAAGTTCATACCCGAGAACCAGCGCTGATAAATATAAGGCTGGGTAAGGACAGTCCAAACACTGACAACAACCATGGCAATCAGTACGGTGATCAATAGCGTTTTGGCAATATTGGCCGCATGGGCTTGGATGTCGTGGCGACTTTTCATAAATAAGTAACAGGCTGCTAACATGGCGTAGCCTGCCATGACCGCAAAGCCTGTGAAGACCGTAAAGGGCGTGATCCAATGGAGACTGGAAAAGGCACTGGAGTCTGCTGGAATACCCTGTACCACGGTGCCCAGTATGAGTCCTTGGCAGAAAGCGGCAATCGCAGAACCGGCGCTAAAGGAAAGATCCCAATAGGCACGAGAACGATCGGATTTGAAGCGATATTCAAAGGCGACACCCCGGAAGATCAAGGCAAACAACATCAACATCAAAGGGATGTACAAGGTTGATAGTAATGTGCCATACACTGCTGGAAAGACGCCGTATAACAGCGCACCGCCCATCACCATCCAGGTTTCGTTGCCATCCCAGACATGTGAGATGGACTGCATTAGATGATCCCTCTCCCCTGGTTTATCGAACCAGGGGTATAAGATGCCAATGCCTAAATCAAAGCCATCTAGAGAGACATACATGAAGATAGCAAAGCCTAGAACCAAGAAATAAAATAAGGGTAAATCCATCATTTCTCTCCTTCCGGATGATGATCTTCATGTTTAAGGTTTTTTACCCAAGCAAGGGCGTAACCTGGCGCATTCATACCAATAAGTTGCTTTTCAAGCGTGGCCATTTTGGGTGGCCCTTTGCGGATGAGTTTGCGCATGAAGTACAAGTAAACAAGCCCCAATAAACCGTAGATAATAACAAAGGCGATCAAGGTAAAAAGGACACGCTGTGCGGGCAATGGAGATACCACATCGACGGTACGAACTAGGTTATAAACCACCCAGGGCTGACGTCCCACTTCGGCAACATACCAGCCAGCAATGGTAGAAACGACCCCCATTGGCGTGAAAAACGCCACGGCACGTAGAAACCATTTGTTTTCATACAATCTGCCTTTGCGACGCAATACCAAAGCCGCTAATGCAATCAATACCATACCAATGCCCAAACCAACCATGACGCGGAACGACCAGAATACCAAGGGGGCGTATGGTCGGTCTTCTTTAGGGAAGGCTTTAAGACCTGTGACGGCGCCGTCAAAAGAGTGCGTTAGAATGAGACTGCCCAAATGCGGGATGCCGACTTGGTAATCATTTTGTTCGGTTTTCATATTAGGGATGGCAAAGAGCAGTAAAGGAACGTTGCTCTCTTTTGCTTCCCAAATTCCCTCTATAGCGGCGAGTTTGGCAGGCTGATGTTCTTTGACTTCAAGCCCTGATTGGTCGCCCACTTCTACTTGAACCAGTGTCAACACCAGCAACATCCACATGGTCATGGATAGGCCTTTTTTGGCGAAGTTCGTGTGTTGCTTTTTCAATAAGTAAAAAGCACTCACACCAGCAACCAATAGGCAGGCGGTGATAAACGAAGCCAACAACATGTGGGTAACGCGATAAGGGAAGGATGGATTGAAAATAACATCCATCCAGCTATCTACATGAAACACGCCATTGACGATTTTATAGCCCGCTGGGGTTTGCATCCAGGAATTGGCAGCCATGATCCAAGTAGCGGATATCCAGGTACCAATTGCCACAACAAGGGTCGAGATGAAATGTACTTTTGGTCCAACCCGTTGCCAGCCAAACAGCATGACACCTAAGAAACCGGCTTCAAGGAAGAAGGCCGTCATTACTTCGTATACCAAGAGTGGACCAAGCACCGGCCCCGCTATCTCAGAGAATTTGGAAAAGTTGGTACCAAATTCGTAAGACATAACAATGCCGCCAACCACGCCCATACCAAAGGTAATGGCGAAAGGCTTAATCCAAAACTTGGCAAGTTGCAAATAGCGAGGGTCGTGGGTTTTAAGCCATAACCCTTCCCAGATCGCAATCAAGGTCGCTAACCCTATGGTGATGCTGGGAAATATAATATGGAAGCTAACGGTAAAGGCGAACTGCACTCGCGATAGCATCTCAGTGTTTAGATGTTCCATATGTTGACCTAATAAAACAGTGAACTGGAGGATAAGCCCCTTAAAGCCTTGGCTTATCCGTTAGGATGTGAACGGTGAATTAAGACTTTTTATTAGACAATTCTTTGATCGCAAGCGGCGCAATTGCCAAGCAAATGATGATGGAAAAAGCGATGATTTCGGTCATACAAGAAGCATTATTCATGGTGGCTATCCTATTAGTTAAAGAAGTATTGAGATAAATCAATTTATTTGTTCTGCATAGAGCAAAGCCCATGCCAGTCTGTGAATTGCCTTTAACCTTATGAAATATAAGAAGAAAAATTTTATGCTTGATATGGGTGTAAACAATGTTTACGATTTTTGTTCTGTTTGGGTGTAAACGAGGTTTACAATGACATTTTCTTTGATGCTCGAAATTGCCATGTTGTTATGCAGCGTATGCGGCCTCTTGGTCGGAGCATGGTTATTATGGCGGGCTCGAAAGCAACACGATCTGCAAGCCCTAGCCGGATTTGCCATTATGATGGCCATTTGGTGCTTTGGTCATGTGGCCATGTTGCAAGGCTATGACGTGCTGGGGGTGAGTATCATCCTAGCCAACCCCTTTATGCCGACTTTCTTTTTGCACTTTGCTATTCGTTTTGTGAACTCAGGGCCAGCACAAACCCCTTGGTTAACGCGCTTGTCGCAGTCTATTCCGTGGTTTTATGTGGCGAGTGTTGTCGTGGTGCTATGGAGCTGGTGGATACAAGGCGGTGCGTCGACCAAAACCTTGCAAGTGGATTCATTCTTCATTTTTACCCGCAGTGGCATTGGAAACTTGGTGTACACTGTGTTATTGGGGGTATTGGCCCATGGGGTCTTGTTATATGGCTGGTATCGACATAAAGGCAATAAGCGCCGCTCGATTTTAGCTATGTTTGGCGTTGGTGCCTGGGGGTTATTACTTGCGACCAGTTTTGTTTTCCCCTCGTTTGGTATTGGCTGGTTTCCTTACCCAATGCTCTTACTGCCGACTTATTTGCTCTTGCTAGTCTATGCAGTGGTGCGTTATCAAATTTTGGCCGTGAATGCCTTTGCTAATCGAGCCTTGCTTTGGGTCGCGATGATGTTGGTCATTTTATGCTTGATTGCCGTCATCAGTGTAGTGTCCGGACGCCTTGGATTACAGGCGTTAGCCAATGTACCTAGCTGGCAACTTTGGCTCTATTCGTTGGTGGTTGTGCTGCTTGCCACACTGCTTTATCAACCACTGAGTCAACTTATCTCCCGTTTGATTTACCCAGGTGCGGCGCTTAATGAAACCGTCTTAGAAACTTGGTCTACCCAGTTAAACAAAGCCCAAGGTTGGCATGAGTTGGTGAAAATTGGTGAACACTTACTCTCTATGCAAATAAGACATCGTGTATTAATTCGTTTAAACACTCCTTCTCTCCTTGAACTCAATGCACAGACGGAAGGGGAGCTCGCTTTGGCTGTCTCTCGAGGAGAGAACAGTTGGCACTATAGCCTTGTTGGATGGAGTGATACCAGTCCAGGAATGCGCTTGAGCGCCGAGGTGTTTGGCTCTTTATTTTCGACCAGTTGTGGCTTATTGGAGCGCTCACTGGCTCTGGCCGAAGCCGAGCGAAAACGTTCAGACGAGAAGCATTTAGTGGAGCTTGGGGGCTTGTCGGCAGCCATGGCCCATGAGTTGCGTAATCCCCTCAATATTATTGCCATGGCGGCTTACGATACGCCTTCCGACATTCGTCAACATATCCAGACGCAGTTAAAACGTGCAGACCGTTTGGTCAGTGATATGTTGGTGTATTCAGGTGGACTGTCACTGCAACCCGTTTCGATATCACTAGGAAATTTGATCCAAGATATGTTGGCGCAAACCGAGTTGGGAGGGATCCAATGGGATATGGAGATTGAAGAGAACCTAGTGTTAGAAGCCGATCCCCAGCGGCTGCAACAAGTGTTCAACAATTTAATTGATAATGCGGTGTCTTTTTTGCGCAACCAACCGGATCCGCGCTTGCGGATTACCGCGAAAACGATGAACGCGCAGTTTGTACAGATACGAGTACATAATAATGGGCCTGGGATAGATACGTCGTTACAAACGTCTTTATTTCAGCCATTTGTGACGAAACGAGCGGGGGGGAGTGGGCTGGGGCTCGCCATTGTTCGACGGATAATTGATGCGCATCATGGTGAGATTCAACACAGAAACGATCTCGGCTGGCCAGTGACATTTGAACTCAGCCTTCCCTGTTCCCAATCTAATAAACAATCACTATCAACAACGGATGGAATCTATGGCAACCAATAAAATACTTTTAGTGGATGATGAACCAGCTTTTCGTGAATTAGCGGGTCGTTGGTTGACTAGGCAAGATTATGAGGTTCAAGGTGCGGGGACGTTGGATGAAGCCCGTGTGGTGCTGGCCTCGTTTGATGCCGATTTAGTGCTGTTGGATCTTTCCATGCCGCCACACTTTGATCCGCAACTTACTTTGGAGTCCATGGCGGATTTTGAGGGTCGCCCAGTGATTATCATTACTGGCAATGCGGATCGCGAGCTGGCTTTGAAAGCGGTGTCCCTTGGTGCATGGGATTTTATCGCTAAGCCAATTGATCCTGAGATGCTGGCGGTGGTGGTACGTCGAGCCATTACGAAAACCACATTGGAACGTGAAATTAGCCAGCTTAAACAGTCTACTCAGCAGCCGACGGGAGCGGCCAGTTATTTAGGCCTCTCCCCAAACGCGCAGAAAGTTCGGGCTTTGATTGAACGTATTGCACCGACCAATGTAAGAGTCTTGGTGACAGGGCCTTCTGGCACTGGGAAAGAAGTGATCTCCCGCGCGCTGCACGATGCTAGCCTGCGAGCCAATCATGCTTTTATCTCAGTGCATTGTGGGGCGATCCCGGCTGAATTGTTAGAAAGTGAATTATTCGGCTATGTGAAAGGGGCTTTTACCGGTGCGGAGAAAGACAAGGTGGGATTATTAGCGCTGGCGGATAAGGGCACTTTGTTCTTAGATGAAATTGGTGAAATGCCGCTTCCTATGCAGGTGAAACTGTTACGAGTCTTGCAAGAAGGGACGTTCTTCCCCGTCGGTGGTCGTGAACAAAAACACATCGATGTGCGAGTGATCTCGGCAACCAATGCGGATTTGGTTGAAAAAGTTCGTGATGGCTCCTTTCGAGAGGATTTGTATTATCGAATCAAGGGCGTGAATATCGAAACACAGGCATTGGCGGAACGGCTGGAAGATGTCCCCATCCTGTTGCAAGCTTTTTTACAACGCCTACAGTCCCAGCAGTCAAAAGCGTTACAACTTACAACCGAGGCGATGCAGTGGTTTCGTCGTCAACAATGGCCCGGCAACGTACGAGAGCTAAAAAACACATTAGACAGCGTGGTATCCATCTGTCCACAAGGCCGCATTACCTTAGAGGATATTCAACTGCTTTATCCTGATGCGTCTGCACAGCAAAGCATGGAGCAATTAGCGATCGCCAATAATTTATTGCCGGACGACAAAACGTTAGAAGAGCAGGTTCGTGAACTGGAAATTCGTTTAATACGTCAAGCACTAGACGCGAGTGATGACAATCGCAGTCAAGCTGCTCGTCAGCTAGGATTATCACGGCAAGGGTTGCTAAAAAAAATTGAACGCTATGGCTTGTAGTGTATTTATATCACTGTGTTTGTTGTGTTAGTAGATCACTTAAATAGGTTAAAAAGTAGCGCACAATGATAGAGTGTTTGCGGCGTGACATTACTTGCACCTGTAAGCTCCTCTGCATTAGTGAGGGAGCATGTATGGGGCGAATAACAAGGTTATCGTGTTTGGCTCGACGAGCCACTGTGAGTTCACCACATAAGGCAATGGCGTCGCTACTTTCTGCGACAAAGGTATAAATTGTTCCTACTGTGCTACTGGTAAGTGCAGGTGCCATTTGGATGCCTTCAACGTGACAGGCTATATCCAGTAAGTAGCTTAAAGTTGTGCCGGGCTCTGAAGATGCCAAAGGATATTCGGTTAAATCTTTGATGTTAAGAAAGGCTTTTTCAGCCAAAGGATGATTGTTCGATAATAATGCCACCACGGGGGAAGGGCATTGTAATGTGACTTCTACCCCCTGCTCAGGTTGTAAACTGAAGGTTAGGGCGGCATCCACTTTCCCCTCTTTGACCAGTTGCGTGGCTTTACTGGAACCGACGACTTGGATCGAAAAACGAGCGCTTGGGTAGGCATGGCGAAACTGGGCAACCGCATGGGGTAAAAAGTCCCATGCCATGCCTTCAGGGCATGCCAGCGCAATGGACTGCTGTTGAATATTATTAATACCTTTCATTTCTGCCAAGACGTTTTTAAATTCCAAGGCATTACGCAGCGAGTAAGTATATAGAATGTCACCTGCTGTGGTGAGTGACATACCTCTGGCTTTGCGTTCAAAAAGTGGCAGTTGTAGCTTTTCTTCTAACTGGGTTATTTGGCGACTAATGGCCGAAACGGCCACATGCAGTTCTTCTGATGCGGCCGACAGAGAGCCCGCTTTAGCGACGGCATGAAAGTACTTGAGTGATATATCGTGCATCAGCTTTCTACTTTATCGAAGCCTCGGTTATATAATTAATAATTGTTGTAAAGCTTCTCCCATCTTAAGCTAAATGTCGTATTTAAAGCGATATTTTGGGAGAAAAAATGAGTGATGTTTCCAGTCAAGGCCGACAATTGGCATTGCAACTCGCTGCACAGACGCTAGAAGAGGGGCTTTTTATCGACACGTTAACACGCCGTGTTCGTTTTCCTACTGAAAGCCAAAACCCTGAGGCCAGTAGTCACTTGCATCGCTACCTTATTGAAGAGATTCAACCCACTTTAGAGACGCTGGGCTTTGACTGTGAGATTTACCCGAATCCTATCGAATCTTGCCCGCCTTTATTGATTGCCAAGCGTATCGAAGACGATGCGTTACCAACACTATTAACTTACGGGCACGGAGACGTCACGAATGGGCAGGCGGAATTGTGGCAAGCAGGTACGCATCCGTGGACATTGTCGCAGATTGGTGAGCAAATCTTTGGTCGCGGCACGGCGGACAATAAAGGCCAGCATACCATTAATCTTATGGCGCTAGCGTCTGTTCTTGAGGCGCGCCAAGGTAAACTGGGTTACAACATCAAAGTGCTGTTCGAAATGAGCGAAGAAATTGGCTCAAAAGGATTGGAACATTTTTGTCGGGAGCACAAAGACGCGTTGCAAGCCGATGTGTTTTTGGCGTCTGATGGCCCCCGTCTTAATGCCTACACACCAACGATATTTTTAGGTTCCCGTGGTGTTTGTCAGTTTCGATTGCGTTGTGAAACGGGCAACGGTGATCGTCATTCTGGAAACTGGGGTGGTGTTATTACCAACCCTGCCATACGTTTACAGCATGCGTTAGCCAGCTTAACAACCGCTGATGGTCGCCTCACCGCTACCTGTTTACGGGCGCCTTTGCCTGATGGTGTTGCCGCAGAGATGATGCGCGAGTTAACCATTGGTGGTGGTGCGAATGATCCTGTTTTGAATGATCAATGGGGGGAGGCTCAATTAAGCGACGGCGAGCGTTTATTTGGTTGCAATACACTTGAAGTGATTGCTTTGGGGGCGGGTGATATTAATAAGCCTATTGGTGTTATTCCAAATGTCGCCGAAGCCGTGTGTCATTTACGTATTGTTCCCGGAACCGATTGGCAAAACTTGGTGGCTAATTTGACGGCTTTTCTTGAAGAGCAGGGCTTAGGGGATGTGAAAGTCCTTTATGAAGGAGGCTACAATGCAACACGGTTGGACCCAGCTCATCCTTGGGTCGGATTTGTGAAAACATCGATGGAGACATCGTTGGGGCAAACGGTCACGGTATTACCCAACTTGGGCGGCACGATTCCGAATCACTGCTTTGCCGATGTATTAGCATTGCCGACGGTTTGGATGCCTCATTCTTATCCTTCCTGTAAGCAGCACGCGCCAGATGAACATCTTCTGGAGAGTATTGTAAAACAAGGGCTGTTATCAGCCGCTGGGGTGTTTTGGGATCTTGGTGAGCACTGGCCTAATTAGAGATAACAAATATCAATATCTGCACCATCATAAAATAGGCGACCTCACTATGACGTCGCCTATTTTATGGCGCCTTATGATGGGCTTAGCGTATTGTAAAGTACTTACGGATTGCCATAAGCGACATCAAGCTAATAAAACTGGTGAAGAGCAAGTAATAACTGGGGGCTAGCTCATCTCCAGTTGCGCTGATCGTCCAGACCAATAGAAAGGGCGTAAAGCTGCCAAATATCGTGGTGCTGATGTTATAGCTAAGCGACATACCCGTCGCGCGAACGCGAGTAGGGAAAAGCTCTGACATCAAGGCAGGCAAGCCGCCAAAATACAGGGACTTTAAAATACTCAACCAGAATAAAACACTTGCGAGCATAATCAATGTTGGGTGATGGGACAGTAAGAAAAACACAGGACAAACACTAACAAAAAAGAGTAAGCCTGCGACCATCATTAAGCGAGTGCGGCCAATACGGTCTGATAAAATCCCCACAAAAGGGGTGAGTACCATAAGTACGGTATAACTGATTAGCGTGCCACCATAGCCAATAGAATTGCTTAGACCAAGGTATTTTGTCGCATAAGTCGGCATGAAAATGATGGAGTAAGTCACGGATGTAGACAGAACCATGGCACCAATGTTGAGTAATATGCCAAGCTTGTTGGAGGCAAACAGTTCAACGAGAGGGATTTTCTCTTCTTTGCTTTGTGAAAACTCTCCAGCTTCTTCAATATGTCGGCGAATATACAAGCCAATTGGACCGATTAAAAGGCCAAAAATAAAAGGAACACGCCACCCCCAGCTTTCAAGTTGATCTGTGGTCAGTGTGGTGGTTAATAGCAACCCAAATCCTGCACCTAACAATCCACTCAACCCTTGGCTCGCAAACATAAAGCTCGAAATAAAGCCTTTGCGTTCAGGATAATGTTCTACCAACATCGCCGTTGCACTACCAAACTCACCCCCAGCGGAAAAACCTTGTAGTAAACGAGCGACTAATATACCGATTGGTGCAAGCAGGCCAATGGTTTGATACGTCGGCATTACCGCGATCAAAAATGTGCCTGCCATCATCAGCCAAATGGTGAGTAACATCGCGGATTTACGACCAACTTTATCGGCATAGTTACCAATGACAACGGCACCAAGAGGGCGAATTAAATACGACATGGCAAAGGCAAACAAGGCCAACATCAATGATAGGGTGGCATTGTCTGTGGGGAAGAAGAGCTTAGAAATGGTACGTGCAAAAAAAGCATAAGCGATAAGATCAAACCATTCCAACGCATTACCAATGGAAGAGGCAACAACCAACTTGACGAGTTTCTTATCTGAGATTGTTCTATTCGAGAGGGGGGTATCAACGTCCACATGCGTATTCATCATGGATATGGCTCCGCAGTATTTTTATAATTAATTTAGCTAAGTCTTGATAGTAGGGAGTCATCAAGGTTTACACAATTATTCATTTATTAAGATATCTTTGCTTTTTTTAGAAATGAGCTGTGGCTATATTTGGGGCGTTTTATTGCAGAGAGTGTTGCTAAAGTCTTCGAGTATGAAGGTGGTCACTATTTGTTCCGTTCCACGTCAATAGTTTGCCTGTTTAAGGTGGTGGCAACGTTTATTTTATAGGACACTGGATTTTATCTTAATTTCTTTAAGTTAGGTGACGAATGAACATTTCTTTGCTATTACCATATAGGTCTGAGTAATGGTTTGTATCACATCGTTAAAACAAGTCTCTCTGATGATGTTTCATCAATGGGTGATCACTTGGTTCAATAGGTTTAAGGGATATAGGTATTTAAGGATAGTGTATGAGTTGGCAAGTTCTTTCTATTCGAAGTCGAATGTTTATCGCGTTATCTGTATTGTTGGTTGCCATCGGGGCTCTGTTATTAGGGCTTTGGGCCAGTTCCACAATGGAGTCAGATCTTAAGCAACTAAAAGAAGAGTTGCTGCCCAATCGACTGCACAGTCTCTCTTCTCGTATAAGTGAACAAATTTCTCCATTGATTAATGCCTCTAAGTTAATGACGAATGACCGTTTTATTGCCGACTGGGTAAAAAAAGGAGCAGACGAATCAAGATTACCTTTAGTAGCGGAAGAGCTGAATAGTATTAAACAGTTATCCGGCAGTGACTCGACATTTTATGTGGTCAATATGAAAAGTGGCTTGGAATTCTTAGGTTACGATCAAAAATTTTTCCGCACGCCTCTAGCTGATTACCCTTACAAAGAATTCTATCCTAACTTCTTAGCAAAAAATAAAGACTACGAACTGAATCTGCAGTATGCCGATCAAAAACTGTACATCAACTATCGCAGTCGTGAAATGGATCCCACAACGGGCAAACCCCTTGTCGTGGCAGGATTGGCGATTAAAGTCGATAAGCTGATTGATATGGTCAAACAACTGACCATTGGGAAAAGCGGCCGAGCCATGCTAGTGACGGATCAAGGTGTTATTCAGGCTAAAGGCGAGTCTCCTGCAATCGACTTGATCAAACAAACTGATATTGCCTCCCTGTTACAGGATAAAAACCAAGTTCAAATAGTCGAGAAAAGCATTTCAGGAAAAGATTACTATCTGGGGGCGTTGTGGGTGCCGATGCTGGATCGTTTTATCGTTATTGAAGTGCCTTCTGAGCAAATATTATCCCCCATCTATCAACAACTTATCACGGCGCTGTTGTTGGTTATTGGGCTTATTGCCATTTCTTTAGTGGCATTATACTTCGTCGTCGGCTCTTTAACTAAGCCGATAGTACTGATAAGTAAAGAAATTCATGCGGTGTCGAAAAGCTTGAACCTTAGTCATAAAGTGCTTACCAAGGACCAGGCAGAAGTCGGTGAGCTAGCCAACGCTGTTAATTCTTTACTTAACACTCTTAAGAGTTCGTTGACGACGGTAAACCATGCCGTCGAGACAACGGATGATTCGGTTGAGGGGTTAAATAAACAGGTGGACGAACTGTCCTTGGCGTCTGAAGAGGAGCAGAAGTCCGTTGAGCAAATCTACACAGCGACGCAAAATATTACGGAACAAAGTGCCGGGGTATCGGAATTGGCGGCCAAAGCGGGCGAGCTATCCCATCAGGGGAATGAAGAACTAAAACAAGCCAATAGCGAAGTAGAGCACAGCCTTGAATATTTACAGACACTCAAAACGGATATGACTGAAAGCAAGAGCAGCCTGAATGAGTTGAATGTGCATATCGAGAAAATTTTATCCGTTTTGGATGTTATTACCTCGATCTCCGAGCAGACAAACTTGTTAGCGTTGAATGCCGCTATAGAAGCAGCGCGTGCTGGTGAGCATGGCCGTGGCTTTGCCGTTGTTTCCGACGAAGTGCGTTTGTTGTCTCAGCGTACCAGTCAGTCCACCACAGAAATTCAAGAGATTATTACACAATTACGCAGTGCCTCTTCCCTTGTGACGAATCAGATTGATACCGCCTGCGAGCGCAGCGAGGAAACCCTTTTGAGCCAACAAAAAGTCTATGAAAAGGTATCGTCATTGGATCACTGTTTGCAGCAGTTGTTTGATATGAACGAGCAAGTGCTCGAACGAGCGGACAATCAAAGTGTGGCGGTGCAAGATATTAATAATCACTTGTCTATGCTGTCGGAGCAGAGCCAGCATACGACAGCGTTATTCAACCAGAGCCGAATTGCAACGGAAGCTATTGGGAATGAAATGACACAATTAAAAGCCAAAGTGAGCTTGTTTAAAGGCATTTAAAGGGCTTTTCTGTTTCTTCTTTTAGAGCTAACGCTCGCAGTGATGGTGCCGTCTTCTACTCGGATGGCAATTTTATCATCTTTGCTAACGTCTGCCACAGAGCGTATGACTTGCTTGTCTTTGCTGGCGATGGCGTAACCGCGAGATAAAGTGTTTAGCGGGCTGACAAGGTTGAGCTTTTCCACAAGACGCCCAAAGGCGGTTTGTTTGCTGGTCAATGTACTTTGTAAGGCGCGAGCAAGGCGTGTATCCATATGCTGGAGCGTCTGTTTGTTTTGCTCAATACGACGTGCTGGGCTGTTTTTTGCCAGACGATGAGCCAAATTGTCTGAACGTGTTTGGTGGTCCTGAATCTGACGTTGCATGCCTTGTTGTAATCGACGTTTTAGTTGAGCGAGCTGGTTTTGTTGTTGGTCGATGCGTTCTTTGGGGTGTCGAATGCGTCTAGTCAGAAAGTCGAGCTGTTGCTGATTTTGCTCCAGTATGCGTGATATATGCCGCGTTAGTTGGTTTTCTTGTTGCTCTATTTGGCGGATCAGTTGTGTGCGATCAGGGCTTAATAGCTCTGCAGCGGCGGTGGGCGTTGCGGCACGCATGTCAGCGACAAAGTCGGCGATGGTAAAGTCGACTTCATGGCCCACCGCTGAAACAATCGGTGTATTGGCGGCAAAAATCGCCCGGGCCAATGTTTCATCATTAAAGCTCCATAGGTCCTCTAACGAGCCACCACCACGACCCAGAATAATGGCATCGAAGTAACCACTTTCATCAGCGCGCCGAAGTTGCTTAAGCACATTGCGTGCTGCGTCTTGCCCTTGCACCAAAGAGGGGAGAACCGTGAGTTCGGTTAAAGGAAAACGGCGACGAAACGTGGTCACCATATCACGTACGGCAGCTCCAACTGGAGAGGTGATGATCGCCACACGTTCAGGTTTGGTCGGTAGTGGCTTTTTGTGTTTGGGGTCAAATAAGCCTTCTATTTGTAGTGTGTTCTTTAAACGCTCAAAGGCCTGTTGCAAGGCGCCTTCTCCGGCGGATTCCATGCTTTCTACAGAGAGTTGGCAGTCACCTCGTGGGCCATAAAAAGTGACTCGCGCACGCAGTCGTACCATGTCGCCATCTTTGGGTTGGAAACGTACCGCATTGTTTTTGCCTTTGAACATGGCGCAGCGGATCTGAGCTCGGTCGTCTTTTAATGAAAAATACCAGTGTCCGGAACTCGGCTTGGCTAGATTGGAGATTTCGCCTTCCACTAAAATCCATGGCAAGCTGGCCTCAAGCAGTTGCTGTATCTGACGGTTGAGTTGTGAGACGGTAAAGGCGGTCTCTTGTGTCGGGCTGGTTGTAAATTTTTTCATCAATCTCTCGTTGTTTTGATTTACCGAGTGCGACTATTGGAGTAGAATTACTTGCCATCTTAACACCCTAGTTGGCATTGGAAACTCCCCATTATGTTACGAATCGTGCAAGAAGCTTTAACGTTTGACGACGTACTGCTTGTCCCCGGCTATTCCGAAGTTCTTCCTAAGGATGTTAGCCTCAAAACGAAAATCACAAAAGACATTGAGCTGAATATTCCGCTGACGTCTTCTGCGATGGATACCGTCACCGAACACCGCATGGCAATTGCTTTGGCACAAGAAGGTGGCATTGGTATTGTCCACAAAAACTTGACCATCGAAGAGCAAGCTCGTGAAGTTCGTCGTGTGAAAAAATTCGAGAGTGGTATTGTTCGAGATTTGGTGACGATTCACCCAGAAGCTACTGTTCATGAACTAATGGAATTGACTGCTGCAAACAGCATTTCAAGTGTCCCTGTTGTTCAAGGTACCGATTTAGTGGGTATTGTGACCAGCCGTGATGTACGCTTTGTGAAAGATTATGATAAAACCGTCGCTGACATCATGACACCAAAAGAGCGTCTTGTGACGGCCCTAGAAGGCGCATCAGCAGGCTCTATTCGCAAATTGCTTCATGAAAACCGCATTGAAAAAGTGCTTATAGTGAATGAAGAATTTGAGCTGCGTGGCATGGTGACTGTCACTGACTTCAATAAAGCCACAACGTTCCCGAACGCTTGTAAAGATGATCAAGGTCGACTACGAGTCGGTGCGGCCGTCGGTACGGGTGCGGACACACCTGAGCGTGTTAAAGCCTTGGCTGATGCGGGTGTTGACATCATTGTTGTGGATACCGCTCACGGTCATTCTAAAGGCGTGATTGATCGTGTTCGTTGGGTAAAAGATAACTTCCCACACATTCAAGTTATTGGCGGTAACATTGCTACCGCAGAAGCGGCAATTGCCCTCGCGGAAGCGGGTGCGGATGGCGTAAAAGTGGGTATCGGTCCAGGTTCTATCTGTACCACTCGTATCGTCGCTGGTGTAGGGGTTCCTCAAATCAGTGCGGTAGCGAATGTGGCAGAAGTGATGGATCCACTAGGAATTCCTGTAATTGCCGATGGCGGTGTGCGCTTCTCTGGTGATATCTCGAAAGCCATTGCCGCAGGCGCCAGTGTGATCATGGTGGGCGGCTTGCTTGCAGGTACGGATGAAGCCCCTGGTGAAGTGGTTCTGTTCCAAGGTCGTTCTTTTAAAGCCTACCGTGGTATGGGGTCTCTTGGTGCCATGTCACAAGCACAAGGCTCTAGTGATCGTTATTTCCAAGACTCCAGTAGTGTGGAAAAATTGGTGCCAGAAGGTATTGAAGGTCGTGTCCCTTCTAAAGGGCCAATGGCAGCGGTTATCCATCAATTGATGGGTGGTGTTCGTTCTTCAATGGGCTACACAGGTTCGCCAGATATTGAGACAATGCGCACCAAAACGCAGTTCTCAAAAATCACCGGAGCGGGCATGCGTGAAAGTCATGTGCATGATGTGACCATTACTAAAGAAGCGCCGAACTACCACCTCGGCTAGACAGGCTAAATTGACACCGGGATGGGGCGTATAAGACGCCCCTTCTTTATTTATTGCTCTTAATTATTAATCGCTCTTACTTGCATAAGCTGATCTTGGCTGGTGAGGGGAAAGGACAGGCTAACAATGTCGCAAGATATCCACGCTCATAAAATTCTTATTATTGATTTCGGTTCACAGTACACACAACTGATCGCGCGTCGTGTGCGTGAAATTGGCGTTTACTGTGAAGTTCGCGCTTTTGATATGGAAGATCAAGAGGTTATCGATTTTGCTCCCAAAGGCATTATCCTAGCGGGTGGGCCTGAATCCGTTCCTGAGCCCGGTTCGCCACGCGCTCCAGAAGCGGTTTTCACAATGGGTGTGCCTGTTTTTGGTATTTGTTACGGCATGCAAACCATGGCAGAGCAACTGGGCGGTAAAGTTCAAGGCTCTGAGATTCGTGAATTTGGCTATGCGCAAATTCGTAAACATCAAGGCCCCTCACTATTCGAAGGCATTGAAGATCATATTGCGAATAATGGTCTTGCCATGCTTGATGTGTGGATGAGCCACGGTGATAAAGTTATTGAAATGCCAAGTGATTTCACCTTGATGGCCTCCACCGAAAGCTGCCCCATTGCCGCGATGGCGAACGAAGCGAAGAAATTTTATGGTGTGCAATTTCACCCAGAAGTAACCCATACGTTACAGGGTGGACGTATTTTGTCACGCTTTGTCGTGGATATTTGTGGTTGTGACACCCTATGGACACCCGCCAACATCGCTCAAGATGCGATTGAACGCATGCAAGAACAAGTGGGTGATCGTAAAGTATTGCTTGCCTTATCGGGTGGTGTGGACTCGTCTGTTGTTGCCGCTTTGTTGCACAAAGCCATTGGCGATCAACTGACCTGTGTGTTTGTGGATAATGGTCTTCTTCGTTTAAACGAAGGCGATCAGGTGATGAAAATGTTTGCCGACAACATGGGGGTAAAGGTCATTCGTGTTGATGCAGAAGACCTGTTCCTCGGTAAATTAGCAGGCGAAGCGGATCCTGAGAAAAAACGTAAAATCATCGGTAATACTTTTATCGAAATATTTGACACTGAAGCGGCGAAATTGACGGATGTCGACTTCCTTGCGCAAGGAACTATCTACCCAGATGTAATCGAATCGGCGGCTTCTAAAACGGGCAAAGCGCATGTGATCAAATCACACCACAACGTGGGCGGCCTACCCGAAGACATGAAGTTCCAATTGGTTGAGCCACTACGTGAATTGTTCAAAGACGAAGTGCGTAAATTGGGTCTAGAGCTCGGTCTTCCTTACGACATGGTTTACCGTCACCCATTCCCAGGGCCAGGGCTTGGGGTACGTATCTTGGGTGAAGTGAAAAAAGAATACGCCGACATCCTACGTCGTGCCGACGCGATCTTTATTGAAGAACTGCGTAAATCCGGTTGGTACGAAAAAACTAGCCAAGCCTTCGCTGTTTTCCTACCAGTGAAATCTGTTGGTGTAGTAGGTGACGGCCGTCGTTACGAATACGTCGTCGCACTGCGTGCTGTAGAAACCATCGACTTCATGACCGCGCGCTGGGCACACCTTCCATATGAATTATTGGAAAAAGTATCTGGCCGCATCATCAACGAAATCGAACACATCTCCCGTGTGACCTACGATGTATCCTCTAAACCACCTGCAACCATTGAGTGGGAATAATTCAGCGTTAGGTAACCCCTTGCACTGAACAGTAATAAACACTCTCAAGCCCGCTATCTAGCGGGCTTTTTGTTGTCTAACGACACTTATTTGGCATGCTCTAGATCCGAAAAACGAAGCTCCCGACATCCTGTTCTAGGTGCTTTTAAGGGTTACGCAGTTGCCATATTTAAACGTGGGACTGGTTTGTCATTGATTGGAAGATGAATCAATGCGGAGATAAATGCTAGAGCAACCGCAGTCCACCAAATTGGGGCGTATGAGCCGTAATAATCGTAGACGACACCACCGGCCCATGCACCCAAAAAACTGCCTAATTGGTGAGAGAGAAACACTAAACCGTATAGCGTCGACAGGTAACGAGGGCCAAAAATTTGACGCACTAAGCCAGATGTTAGGGGGACCGTACCTAACCAGCAAAAACCGATGGCAGCGCCGAAAATGATAGCCGTCATGTCAGTGGTAGGGAATATCACAAAAGCACTGATCACAACCGTACGCATTAAATACAGTGCAGACATCACATAACGTTTGTTATAGAGGTCTGCCATGGCTCCCCAAAAGTATGAACCAAAGATATTGAATATACCTACACAAGCCAGTGCCATGGCCGCTGTTGATGCGAGTAGGCCTTTATCCGACAAATAACTTGGAAGATGAGTGGCGATAAACATCACATGGAAACCACATACAAAAAAGCCTATATGAATCAACCAGTAGCCTTTGTGCGAAAACGCTTCTTTCAAAGCCTCTTTGAGGGTTTGCAGGTCTTCTTGTAGATGGTGTGTAGTATGTGTTTCTTGTTTTGCTGTCTTGATGAATACGGCAAACACCACAATAAAACTACACATGACAGCAAATATTTGCATGGCACTTTGCCAATCATAAATACTCAATAATGTTTGTGCGCCAGGGATCATCGCAAACATACCAAATGACCCTGCCGCCGTGGTTAAGCCAAAGGCTTTTGCCGCATGTTGCGCAGGCACCACTTTCGCTACCGCCCCTAGGACGATTACGTAGCTGGTAGCACTTAAGCCAAGCCCAACAAGCACTCCTAAGGATAGGTACATCATAGTCGGCTCGACGGCAATCGAGGTTAAGTACAGACCAGCGGCATAAGAGGCCGAGCCTATAATGATGATACGTTTTGGCCCCCAACGGTCGGCGGCCATTCCCACAAACGGCTGGAACGCGCCAAATAGTAAGTTTTGCAATGCAATGGCAAAGCTGAAAAACTCTCGCCCCGTATGGAAGTAGTCAGAAATAGGCGTCATGAAAATACCAAAGGATTGCCTGATTCCTAAGCTGGTAATCAAGATGCCTATGCCCAGCCAAACTAGCAATGGAAATCGAAAAGTAAACATAAATTGCTCTTAATAATGCCTGCAGTGATCAGAGGGCGTTTCATTTATGTCCATTGGTTCGTGGCCGCCATGGTTAATGGCTTGCGCTGTTATTCGGTTCTCTAACTTGGGTAGGTGATAGAGAAACATTCATGACAGACGCAACATAACTAACAATCTCAGTACTTTAGCGAAAGTGGAATGAAACGAGTGCGGATACGCGCTCAACTAGGATATGTAAGGAGTTTAGAGAGTATTCAGAGGGGACTCAAATGATAAAAAGTGAAGTGGTCTATGCAAATTATACATAAATCAAATTTATCATTGAGAAGGCACCGCATCAATAAATGGGGGCAGTTGCGTTGAGAGATAGGACATAATGAATGTTATGGGGCAAAATGACATTCTTCTATGCATAAGACGCATTGGCGGCGAACTCACTCCAGTCCCATTTCTACTACACGATTAGCGATTAGCTTGCCACACTCTTCCTTTACGATGCTTCTTAACCATTCTTGTGCAGGTGAATGCTCACAACGAGGGTGCCAAATCATGGAATAATCAAACGGTGTAAAATGAAAGGGTAGCGGTTTGACGATTAGATCATGCTTCTCAGAAACTAAGTAGGCTAAATCTGCTGGTACTGTAATAATGAGAGGCATGGTATCAACAATCGCCAGTGCCGCTTCTAAATAATAAGTCCTCAGAATCATGCGTCGTTTAGGTTTATCTTCCAATGCCTGTTCAATAAGGGATTTCACCCCATCGCTAATGGCAATCATTGCGTGAGGAAAGTTCAAATAATCCTCTAGACACATTGGCTTATTCGCTAACGGATGTTGCTTAGATAATAGACATGACACTCCAACTCGCCCTAATGTTTCATACTGTAATGGCTCTATAGAGTAAATTGGGCGACTAATAGCTAAGTCTGCTCGACCGTAAGTGAGTTGCTCTTTTAAATGTGCATCTTGCAGCGGCAAAAACTCAAACGCGACATTAGGTGCTTCCTGATATATGCGAGGTAAAGCAAAGGGTAAAATAGTTTGCATTGCATAATCAGTCGTTAAAATCGTGAATGTTTGATCACAAAACGTGGGGTCAAAATCAATGGGAGACAAGAGTTGTCTAAGAGAGCCAATTGGCTCGTCTAGCGCTCTATTCACTGATAACGCTTTTTCTGTTGGGATTAGCTGTTGCCCTTGACGTGTAAATAAAGGGTCTGACAACAAACAGCGTAATCGCCCCAGAACCCGGCTCATGGCAGACTGGCTCAAGTTTAAGCGCTCTGCTGCTCGGCTGACACTGCGCTCCTCAACCAGAACTTGCAACGCGACCAGCAGATTTAAATCCCGACGGTAAATCTCTTCTATTTTCATACCCATCCTTAAGCAATTCTAACCATATTGACAGTGTAACCAATAAATTATGGAAAACATCTCTTGAGTTGGAAGCATTTATTTTGGCAAATCCCCATGTTTACTATTTCCTTGTATTAAATATTTTCCATCCTGTCTATACAGGTCTTCTGATTGCTTCTGTTTAGTGGGTAGGACAGGAGACACTGACTCGTTAACTAACGGAGCAGAACTTGCTGCTACGTTAGCTTATGAGCTGGAAGGAGGGTGGCTGAAGATCTCTCGATCTAAATCTTATGACCTGCAGCTAGGCGGTTGCGATGTTCAATACTATGACTGCGCATACTTCGATAGTCTTTGCTGAGATTAATGGAAAGGCAGTCGCTGGCCGCTGCAGTTGATTCTTACGGCTCCTTCACTTCCGTCGTATATTGTGTTTTTCCTCGGATGAGGACAATGGAGATAACCGCATAGAGTGCCAATAAAAAGGCGAAAGACATAGCCGTTGAAAAGGTCAGGCTTGTGACCAAATAGCCTCCTAATCCTCCAGCGCACATTTGTAAGCATGTTATATAGCCTAGTAGTTTCCCATGGCCTGTATGAATACCTGATAAGCTCATTGCCATAGCATTGGCAATCGTAATCGGAAAGGAAAAACAATACATAGCAAAACCTAAAAGTGAAAGCCAATAAAAACCATTACTAAAAAATATGATCATGGCACTGATGGCTTGCAATAAAATGCCTAAGGTAAGTAGCTTTTTCGAAGACCAATGATTGGAGCGGTTTCCAGAGAAAATGCCTCCCAATATGATAAAAACAGCATTGAAAGCAAAGGCAATCAGAAAAAAAAGCTTACTGAGCCCCATGGCGTCAATAACAAACGGATATGCTGAGACATAAGTAAAAAGTCCACCTAAGCTTAATATGGAAATAATACCGTATCGAATATAATCCTTATTGAAAGAGACTTTTTTGCTCATCGTCGCGTGACTTTTAGGGATAATGCTAAGGTTTCTCAACAACCAAAATAGAAATGCTATGCCAATAACGAAAAGGACTAAAAATGTGGCTCGCCAGCTTCCCGTTAACTCATATAAAAAAGTACCAATGGCTGGGGCCGTAGCAGGAATGGCATTCATAATAGATTGTTGATAGCCAAGGTATTTTTGCTTTTCATTGCCTTGAAAACTTCGATCAATAAAGAGTATGGATGACAAAGATAAACCACCCGCAAAGACGCCTTGACCAAAGCGAGAAATGAGCAAAGAAAGATAGTCGGTAAATAAGAAAATAGCGCCAGAGGTTAAGATATAGCCGATCAAGGAAAATACAATCAAGAACGGCAATCCCTTTTTATCATTAACCAGACCAAATAGAATTTGCCCTACGCCTAGTCCAAAGAGAAAAACAGATAGAGTAAGCGAAGCACTTGCATGAAACTCACCTTCGATGACGCTCATAAGGCCAAGGTACATATCGATTGCTAACGGGCTAAAAAGTGACAGTAAAGCAGCAAGGTAAAAAGCTTTTTTCATAAGATAAAATTTGATTAGAGAGTGAGTAGATAATTTTATTTATTTGTATAAATCAGCATGGGCTTATTGTGCCGTAAAGACTGGGATACCAATGATATTTTGAGGAGGGTGTCCATGTTGCTGCTCCTTTGTGATGGTATCTATATCTTGTATCGGTTGGTGATTGACGGGTAAGTGCCAAAATAACCGCATTCGCTTGTCATAATAAAGGGAGAATAAGAAAATGCTACGTTTTTTACCAACAGCGCTGCCATTCCAAGACGGTATCCATCTCACGAGTGAGCATAATCAGATTCAATTCGCGCTGGCGTAGGGTGCTGTTTGCATTTCGTCTGTCGTCGAGCAATAGCGGCTACCTTTATCGATGTATTTGACACAGAAGCGACGGCGGTAGAAGCCATCGACTTTATCAAGGCGCTGGGCGTACCTTCCGTACAAGCGACTTAGTGGGAATAATCTTCCTGTGTTAATGGTTTAATGAAGCGGCTCTCTTTATAGTAAAGAGGGCCGTTTTTGTTTGTATTGAATAGTAAAAAGTGCTGGAGCATTGTTGTGAAATTTCCAACGCCCTTAATAGAGGGAAAATTGATTAAGCGTTATAAGCGTTTTTTGTCTGACATTGAGTTGCCGAGTGGCGAGGTCGTGGTGGCCCATTGTCCAAATACGGGGTCAATGAAACGCTGCCAACAAGAGCGTGCACGCGTTTGGCTCTCTAAGAGTGATAACCCTAAGCGCAAGTTGGCTTATACCTGGGAGCTGGTAGAAGTTGATAATCAATATTTGGCTTGTATCAATACTGGCTATCCAAATAAGCTGGTGGGCGAAGCCATTGCTAATGGTGTGGTGAAAGAACTTGCTGGTTACGCTGAGCAAAAAGCGGAAGTGAAATATGGCGGAAATAGTCGAATCGATTGGTTGCTTACGGGTGAGGACGGCCGTAAGTGCTATGTGGAAGTGAAGAATGTCACGTTATTAGAAGAAGATGGAATGGGGTACTTTCCAGATGCGGTAACAGATCGGGGTCGTAAGCATCTATACGAACTGGCGCAAATGGTCGAAGAGGGGCATCGTGCAGTGATGTTTTTCTGTGTGAGTCATACTGGAATCGATTCTGTGACACCCGCTGCACATATTGATAAGAAGTATGCACAAGCTTTTATCGAAGTGGTTGCAAAGGGGGTAGAGGTTATTGCCTATCAAGTTGGGATAAGTCCACAGGCGATGAAAATCGAGCGCCAACTTCCAGTGGAAATGCCTAGAGTACTTGATGCATAAAATTGGCTTGGTTTTGAACTAGATTTTTGCTTTTTTGTTGGCTTATTGAACGATTTTAGACTTTCTAAAATAAAATCATCGGAAACCTA
>NZ_JAEMUI010000027.1 GCF_016461715.1 Marinomonas spartinae
TGCGACGGGAGAAGTGCTTGCCGAAGTGGCCCATGCGTCCGATACACAAGTCGCAGAAGCGGTTGCCGCTGCAAAAGCCGCGTTTCCAGCTTGGGCCAACATGCCCGTTGCTAAGCGTTCTAAAATCATTGAAAAAATGGGGGATTTGATTGCTCAGAATGTCGATGAATTGTCTGCTTTAGAAACCGCTGATACGGGGTTGCCTCTCTATCAAACTCGCAACGCACTTGTGCCTCGAGCGTCTAACAATTTCTATTTCTTTGCCGAGAAGTCTCGCCAAATGAACGGTCATACCTATCCAATGGATGACCAAATGCTGAACTACAGTTTGTACCAGCCAACTGGTGTGTGTGCTTTGATTTCGCCATGGAACGTTCCTTTTATGACCGGAACCTGGAAAACAGCACCTTGTTTGGCTTTAGGTAACACAGCGGTCATTAAGCAATCTGAACTGTCTCCATTAACAACGGATTTCCTTGGCAAAATTGCCCTTGAAGCCGGGGTTCCTGCGGGCGTATTTAATGTGGTTCATGGCTTTGGTGGGACAACCGGAAACGCCTTGATTACGGACCCAAGCGTCAATGCCATTTCTTTTACCGGCGGCACGGCAACGGGTAAACACATCATTGCGAATGCGGGTCTGAAGAAATTCTCCATGGAGTTGGGTGGTAAATCCCCCGTGATGATTTTTGATGATTGCGACTATGAGCGTGCCCTAGATGCCGCCGTATTCGGCATTTTCTCCATCAACGGTGAACGTTGTACTGCTGGTTCTCGTTTGTTTGTTCAAGAAACTATTTACGACAAGTTCTGTGATGATTTCGCTGCTCGTGCCGCCAAAATCAAAGTCGGCGATCCAAACGATATGCAAACTCAAGTGGGCTCATTGATCTCTAAAGCGCACTGGGAAAAGGTCACTGGCTATATCAAGTTGGGCATTGAAGAGGGCGCCAAGCTCATTGCAGGGGGACCAGATAAACCACTTGATGAGCTTCCAGAACACCTAAAAGGCGGCCACTTTGTACGCCCAACCGCCTTCCGTGATGTTACCAATACCATGCGAATTGCCCGAGAAGAAATCTTTGGCCCCGTTGCTGTGATTATCCCATTTAAGGACGAAGCAGACGTTGTGAGTATGGCCAATGACAATGATTATGGACTTGCCTCTTACTTATGGACACAGGATGTTAGCAAAGTACATCGCATTGCGCGTCAAATCGAAGCGGGCATGATGTTTGTTAACAGCCAAAACGTGCGAGATCTTCGAACTCCATTTGGTGGTATGAAAGCATCTGGCACAGGGCGAGAAGGGGGAGATTACAGTTTCGAAGTCTTCTGTGAGCCTAAAAACGTCTGTATCAGTATGGGCAGTCACCACATTCCAAAATGGGGTGTCTAGGAAATGATTACCATGCAGAGAGGCGAGGTTCTCTCTGCTTTTTTTCGTTTAGAGAGAAACGTTATGCCGCATTTTATTATTGAATACTCAGCCAATCTTGAAGAGAAAATTGACTTTCAACCCATGTTCAAAGCGTTTCACGATTATGTGATATCAACGGGGCAATTTCCTATTGGCGGGGTGAGAAGTCGTGCGATTCGACTTGACCATTTCCGAGTGGCAGATGGTCGAGAGGAGTTCTCACTGCTAAATCTAAATCTCAAAATAGGTCATGGTCGAAGTCAGGAGCTCAAGCAAGAGGTGGCAGAAAATGTTTTTAAGATTTTGTGCGACTTTATGGCACCTATTACTGATACCAGCTATTGCCAAATATCGTTTGAATTAACGGAATTGGACCCCGTGCTTAAATTCAATAAAAACAATATACATCCGCTTTTTAAATAATGTCATCAAAAACACACTCGAGACACTCATAAATATAAAAAAGGAAGATTGTGATGAAATTGAAACACCTATTAACGACCTGCGTTACCCTGCTTTTTGCGACAAATCTTTTTGCTCAGACCATTCGGGTTGCGAGCTGGCTTCCTCCAACAAACCCAATGAATGCTGTTGTTATCCCTGAATGGGGCAAAGCAATTAGCAAAGCGACGAATGGGCGGCTTAAGGTTGAAATTGTTTATGGTATGGGGCATCCAAAAACAATGTGGAACCTGGTTGAGGATGGCATTGTAGACGCCAGTTATAGCTATCATGGCTATGTGCCAGGACGATTTGAATTGCCACAAGTGGTTGAACAACCAGGGCTTGGAACGAATGCAGAAGCGGCTTCTTATGCCCTTTGGAAAACCTATCAAAAATACTTTGCTAAATCCCATGAATTTGATGGGCTTAAATTATTGGCGCTTTTCACTCATGGACCAGGACAGATTTACTCAAATTTTCCGATCAACGATATTAAAGATTTAGAAAACAAGAAAATCCGTATCGGTGGTGGTGTACAAAGTCAGCTCGCTGATCGATTTCATATCACGCCGGTAGGCGCGCCAGCCCCTAAAGTCTATGAAATGATGCAGCAGGGCGTGATTGATGGTGCGTTTTTACCGGTCGGTGAAATGAAAACTTTACGATTGGCAGAGGTGACGAAGGACCTCACTCTGTTCCCTAATGGTTTGTACATGGGCAGTTTTTCTATGTTCATGAACCCTGATGTTTTTGATGATTTGAGTCAACAAGATCAAGAGGCGATTAACAAAGCTTCAGGCGAAGTCTTGTCTGTTTTAGCCGGTAAAGCATGGGATGCAGGCGATGTTGCGGGTTTACAAAGCGCACGTGAGGCGGGGGTGAATATTCATGTTGTGAAGCCGAACTCAACGCTGGCTAAAGAAGTGAATCAGCGCATCGATAATGTTGCGGCTGAGTGGGTTAAAGGCGTGGATAAGAAGGGCTTTAATGGCGATGCTGCTTTATCTTATTTGCGTGAAACCGCCATGCAATATGCTGCAAAACATAAGGAGTAATCGATGTCTCGCTCTCCTTATGAATGGCTCACGACGGCTGTGAACCAGCATCATGGAGATTTAGGGCTGGCCAAATGGCTGGCCTTTCTCCTTGAAGCCGTGTCTGCCGTTATGTTATTCGCGCTTATGGTGTTGACATGCAGTGATGTGATCGGGCGCTATGTATTCAGTAACTCTATTAATGGCACAACAGAGTTAACGGAGCTGGCCTTAGGTATCATTGTTTTCTGTCAAATCCCTGTCGTCACTTTAACGGGGGCACACGTGGTGGTAGATATTCTAGATCGCGTTTTGCCCGAGTGGTTTGCCAATGCTTGTTCTTTCATCATGAGCTTATCCATCGGTATTGGCTGTATTTTTGTGGCGGATCGCATTTGGTTTCAAGCATTACGTTCGTTGCGTCGCGGCGTGGTAACAGAATTTCTGCTTATCCCTGTCTCTTACTTCGTGCAATTTATTGCCATCATGATGTATTTAACCGCAGCGATATTGATCTATAAAGCAATCACAAGCTTATTTTGCCGTAAGAAGGAGGCTGTGTAATGCTGGATTCTTTAATCGGCTTTTCCATTCTTCTTCTATTAATTCTCGTCTTTAGGGTACCAATTGCTTTTGCGATGGGATTGGTGGGAATCACAGGGTTTGCTTACCTACAAGGACTGGGGTGGGATAATGTATTTGATTTTCGTTGGACAGGTCCGATTGCATTGGCAGCCAACCGAATTGTCGACACTTCCCAAGAGTACAGTTTGTCTGTGATTCCCTTATTTATCCTGATGGGGAATTTCGTCACCAAGGCAAACTTATCTGGTGAGCTTTATCGCGCTTCGAATGCTTTTCTAGGGCATCGAAAGGGCGGTCTGTCGATGGCAACGATTGTTGCTTGTGGCGGTTTTTCCGCTATTTGTGGTTCCAGTTTAGCAACCTCGGCCACCATGGCAAAAGTAGCTATGCCCTCGATGAGAAAATATGGCTACCAAGACGGTTTGGCGAGCGCTTCAATCGCGGCGGGGTCTACGTTAGGTATCTTGATTCCACCAAGCGTGATCTTATTGATCTACGGCTTATTAACGGAAACCAGTATTCGTGAGCTGTTTGCTGCAGGCTTTCTTCCAGGCTTGTTAGGCATTTTGCTCTATCTTGCAGCGGTTCGTTATGTTGTCTGGAGGCACCCTGAATACGGCCCTAGTGCAGAAAAAGCCAGTTTCTCTGAGCGCATTGCCGCCATGCGAAATGTCTGGGGCGTACTTTTGTTGTTCTGTATCGTGATGGGAGGCATCTATCTTGGGGTATTTACACCGACCGAAGCCGCCGGGATTGGTGCGGGCGGAGCATTTTTGATTGCCGTTATGCGCCGCTCTCTTAGCTGGTCGGCATTTTTCCATGCGTTAATTGATACGGGAAGAACGACCGCTATGTTATTCGCTGTGTTAATTGGCGCGTTGATCTTTTCAGACTTTATTACCATGGCAGGATTACCGGATGAGCTTTTAGCGTTTGTGAAAAGTCTTCATTTACCACCAATGGGCGTTATTCTGATTATAGTCGGTATTTATCTCGTTTTAGGCATGGTCTTCGAAAGCCTTTCAATGATTTTATTAACCGTGCCTATTTTTTACCCCTTAGTACAAAGCTTAGGTTTTGACTTAGTTTGGTTTGGCATTGTTGTGGTGGTGGTAACGGAAATTAGTCTGATTACACCGCCTGTGGGCATGAATGTATTTGTTCTCAGTGCCGTGCTAGACAATGTAAAAGCAGGGACAATTTTTAAAGGTATAACGCCATTTTGGTGTGCAGACATGGTTCGCTTGGGGTTGATCGTATTTGTCAGTTCCATTGCGCTTGTGTTACCTGAAATTTTGTATCGATAATTATGATAAAAAGCGGAGAAAATGTATGGGTAAATTAGCCCTTGCTGCAAAAATAACGCATGTTCCCTCTATGTATCTTTCAGAGCTTGATGGTCCTCAAAAAGGATTTCGACAAGCCGCTATTGACGGGCATTACGAGATATCGAAACGTTGTCGAGAATTGGGTGTCGATACCATTGTCGTATTTGATACGCACTGGTTGGTTAATGCCAATTATCACATTAATTGTGCTCCGCACTGGGAAGGTGTGTACACGAGCAACGAGTTACCCCACTTTATCAATAATATGCCGTATGAGTTAGATGGTAACCCTGAGTTGGGTCGTATCATTGCTCAAGTATGTAATGAGCAAGGGGTGGAAACCTTAGCCCATGATGCAACCACCTTGGCACCTGAGTATGGAACATTGGTGCCAATGCGATACATGAATGAAGACCGTCACTTTAAAGCCGTCTCTGTATCGGCGTTATTAACGGTTCACTATCTCAATGACTCGGCTCGTTTGGGGTGGGCGATTCGTGAAGCGATCGAAAAGCACTACGATGGTACGGTGGCGATCCTCGCCAGCGGTTCGCTTTCTCACCGTTTTGCGCAAAATGGTCAAGCCCCAGATTTTTCCACCAAAGTGTGGAGTCCATTTTTAGAAACTTTGGATCATCGCGTCGTTGAGATGTGGGAAAACGCAGAGTGGAAAACATTCTGTGAGATGCTGCCTGAATACGCCGCAAAAGGACACGGTGAAGGGTTTATGCATGATACCGCCATGTTATTGGGGGCATTAGGTTGGTCGGATTATGATCAAAAAGTAGAAGTGGTGACCCCATACTTTGGTAGCTCTGGAACGGGGCAGATCAACGCTATTTTTCCTATCTCACCACAAACGGGAGAGGCGGTTCCTGGCCCGCAAGCCTCTGTTGAAAATGGCTCGTTTGTGTACGGCAATAGCCGTCTTTAGAGTGATCGAGACAAACTAACTTCCGCCTTCCATTATTATGTTTGTTTATAAGCGCCTTCGCCTCTAAGGCGCTTTTTTATTTTCTAAGATCGTCCTATCTCAAAAGAAAAATGTCACTAAAGGGACATTTTCATATTTTGCTTCCTATATAGAATGACCAAAAAAATAGACAAGTGTACTGGTTCTAGACTTTCGGAATCCACCCTAAGAAAGACATTCTACTATCCAGTGAGATTATTCTGCTTGGCTTTGTCTTTGTTAAATAGCCCGAATGTAGTTATTGCTGGAGAGCATCTGATCTCTAATTACCCATTGTCGATCTAAGTCCTTACCGATTTGGTCGTTTCTAATAAAAAAGATAGGAATAATAAGATGAGCGATACAGCACACACGAAAGTGGACGCAACAAGCAACATAAAGCCCATTAAAAAGATGAATTTGCCAACGATGATGGCAATTTGTATTGGGCTTGTGATTGTTCAAGGAGCAATGATTTCTTCAACACAAGGAATTGGTTTAGGTGGTATGGCATTTATTGCAGCGATGGTCACCGCATTGATTATTGCGCAGTTTAATGCCATGAGTTTCTCTGAGCTGTCGCTTATGTTTCCACAGGAAGGAACATTGGCAACTTACACGCAAAAGGCGATTGGTCATTTCCCTGCTATTGTGTCTGTATTTGCAGGTTACGTCGTTGTGGCTTTCTTGGCTGTTCCAGTTGAAATGTTTCTGGTCGATGGTGTGTTAGATCAGGTTTTCCCCGGAGTATTTCCACCTAAAGTCGTACCTATGATTATTTTGGTGGTTCTATGTGTGACGAATCTAGTGGGTGCTGACATCTTTGCGAAGGTACAAAACTTACTGGCTTTTGTTTTGGTTTTTGCATTGATTGCGGTCGGTTTGTCTGCGGCGACGGGCATTAGCCAACCACATCCGATACTATCAGGCACTCATGTTGATTGGAGTTTTGCTGGGGTTATAAACGGCAGTTTTATTGGTTTTGTCGCACTGGCTATGTGGCTAATGGTTGGGGTTGAGTTTATCTGTCCCATGATCAATGAAGTCGAGAATCCATCAAAAAATATTCCAAGAGCGATGCATGGGTCATTATTTTTCATCTTTACTATTTTTCTACTCTTTGTGTATGGCGCAAGTTTTTATGTCAATGTGGAAACGTTAACGACAGCACCTATTCCATACCTGAACTATGTTGACGCTGTGTTTGGTAAAGGCGGCATGATCATTGCGACTGTTATGGCCCTAACGGCAACCTGCAGTACGATGAACACCGTTCTGGCTTCTATTCCTAGAATGTTGCATGGTATGGCCCATCAAAAACAGGCTTTCCCACAATTGAAAGCGTCTAACCGTTTTGGTGCACCATGGGTAGGTATTGTGCTAATGGCAGTATTAATTGCTATTCCATTCTTGTCTTTTTCCATTAATTCACTAATCACCCTTGTTATTGCTGCGACAACAAGTTGGTTATTGGCCTACATTGTTGCGCACATTGATGTCATGGTATTGCGTCGTCGTCTTCCTGACCATCATCGTCCTTATAAAACACCATTCTTTCCAATTCCTCAGATTCTTGGGATTGTGGCTATGGTTTATATTGCTTTAAACAATTCGCCTTCCCCAGAAATGACGAAACTGGTTTATAGCATTACCGGTGGAATATTGCTGGTAATTAGCCTTATTGCTGCGGTTTGGGTCAAGTTTTATATGAAACGCGGTTTATTTGAGCCAGACATGAGCTGATTGTTATCGATCTGTGTCAGCTAGGAATCTAGCTGACACACCTATCAAACTAAAGTCTTCTTGTCATAAGACATGCTTATTTTTGTGATACATTTTGTTTAGGATTCCATCCACAGAAAGTGTGTCCCGAATGGCTAAGAAACCACTCGAAAGCCAGACAAGACACGCTAGGATAAAGAGCTCTCCACCATCATTGCCGACAACGTTCCCCATGGCATCATACTCTGGCATTTTTGTTCCAAGTGGTGTGAACAGATGGAAGAAAATCGCCCCCGTCATAATTCCCATGCTTAGCAAGGCGCCTAAGCCATGCCATCGGGTAAACAGCAGGATGCTAGCAATCAATTCAAATGTCCCTATAAGGTAGGCACCATAATGGCCAAACCAAATGAAACCAGACCATGCTCCCAAGGTGGAAAAAATATACTGGGTCTCATAAGAGCCAGAAAATTTAAAAAACAGCGATTGCACAAAGATAAATGCAATCAATACAGTAAGGATATATTTCACTAATTTTGTTTTCATTGTATGCGCCTTATTTATTGATTAAGTTAGGCCAGTTGCGGTCGCCCATTTTAATAAAGCCTTTTGGGTCTTTATCCCACTTTGCTTTAATGTCTGAGTCATAGTTTAAGTACAGCTTGCTATCCACAATGGCCCATTGGTGAGGGTCGGCGGAGGCAAAATCATTTTTAGCGGCAATCGCCCATGCGCAGTAACCGCCATATTGTGGCGCGTATTTCTCAGGGGTCTTCTTAAACATCGCTAGATGCTTAGCCGATGAGAAATACCAATCCGCACCTTTGTATTTGGTGGTGTATTGTTTGCTGCCTTCGACTGCTTTATGGTCAGTAAAATAGGCAACGGTATCGTAGCCATCTAACGCTTTGTTACTAAAGAAACTGGTATAAATAGGGTCTTTAGCGTAGACAAAGCCGCTCAGCAACATCATTAAAACCAATACATACTTTTTCATATTGAACCCCTTTATTAATAAAATTATTAGGACGCCATTGCGTTTTTCGATGGCAAGTAAACACTGTGTTTTATAAGGTTTTTTTCATTTAAGTGTGTGCAAGGTGGACCCGCCACATAACTCATTTTTTGGATATTTGGCGTCACAACTACCTGCGTAAAACTCACGGTGTGGGCATCGTTTCTGTGCATACAAAATGACGTGTGTAAGTGCTCATCATGATGACTGGCATGCAGTTGACTGAAATCCTGTCTTCCCGTTGCAACAAAATCCTCATAGGTTTTCTGACGGTGTGCCACCACACGATCTAAATCCACACCGGAAGAAAATAATGGCCCAGATCTTGGGTAGATCTCAGTGTCTTGTCCATTCCATTCGAACACCATGACATCCATTTTGTGTTTGGTTAAGGCAGGATCAAACGCAACCAATAAGAAGGGAGCATACGCCATTGGATTAATGGCGTTAAAAGCCTTTTCAATGTCCACTGTGCTTGTTTTCGAGGAGAGGCTCTTTAGTAGCTGTCCGCGACTAATCAAGGTGCCTTTGGGGCATAACCCTTGATAGTTGTTGAGCAAGCATAAGGTTAAGCCGAGTTCATTCACACTTATCCAGCTACCCTGACCGACGGGATCAATGGGCATCAGCACGCTGACATCATCTAGTCGTATTTGTCTAGGTGGTAGGCCTAAAGCTCGATGCTTTTGTTCATCCCGATTAAAAAAGACTTGATAGCCTTCTTCCTCTAATTGCCAGGTCACAGAGCACATGATTTATTGTCCTCTTAAATAGGATACGGTTGTTGGGGCGTAGCCAAATGTGTCGTTCGCCCTTATGTTGATCTTCAATGAACGCACAATGACGTTAGCCATCGCATAGTGATGGGTTGCATGCAGTGCAACAAAACTCAGTTCGCGCTCAAAGGTAGAAGACACGACACACACTTGCGTGCTGTTCAAGCAGACTTCAGTGGACACCAACACTTTACGGCCTAATTGACGTTCATCTAGATTGTCTAACCATGCTATCAATGCCTTGATTTCTTCTAATGCCACAATTCGTGATGTCTCTACCACACTGTCACGACGGCGTAGGTTGTAATCAATTACGTCTTTTTTGCTATAAATGGCATAAAACAAATCCAACAAATGGCGAAAATGTTTGCCAATCGAACTGGTTACATAAGGAGGCGCCGCTAATTGGTATTCTTTATTGCTGATCGATGATAGAAATTTTTGCCCTTGTTGTAAGGTTTCGATACAACCATCAATAATAGAAGTGCGCGTTCTGTTTTGAACGGGTGATAAAGTTATTAAGTTCGTTTGCATAAAGCCCTCACAAGGCACAAAGTTAATCTGTCGTAGGGTAATGTTTGGTTAAGTCACGTTCTTTCTTCCATGCTGTCAGTAACGACATAATCGAATCAGGACGAAACCCTCTGGCTTTTTGCTTGGCACCAATTTCAAATAAAATGCGATATTGCGCTAAAAGTGTTGAGAAGATCTCTTTTAGATTGGTATTTCTATCCCAAATATGTGTTGCCTCGCTGCTGGCGCCATTTATTTCGAGAATGGTAAAGCTTTTACCTTGCATAAATAGGTTTATATTTTGAAATTTGATATCAAGGCGTCCGTAGTAATACTCGTTGACGTCTTTTAATATCTCATCTAACTTTTTGCTTAATGCATCGGTAATAAATGGATTACCATTTCTAAAAATGGAACCGCGACTATGACTCCCAGCAAATGCCAATTGGTACTCTTCTCCGGCAGGTAATACCCAATCCAATTTTTCTTGGTGGCGAGGTAAATAAAGATGGCTTAATTGTCCGGCACGAGGGCAGCGTTCAATGAGCTCTTTAAGCGTATGAATACCATCACCTATAACACTTGGAGAGTATTTCAATGTCATGGAAATGATCTTTCCTGTCTTTTCACCAGGGTAGCGAACATAAAAGACGCCAGCTTCCGCTTGGTAAGGAGCTTTTTGTTGTAATAAAAAGCGGGCCTTGTTTGGAAAAGACTCAATGTATTCTGTTAATTGCTGATTATTATTGACTAATTTAACTCCTACCCCGCGGCATCCTATATCTGGTTTTGCGACCAGAGGGAAAGTTAGGTTTTGCGAGCTTAATACTTGCAATGCCTGCTTCATCTGTTTATCAACCGATTCCTCTGTTTTAGTTATGGTGACGTAGGGAGAAATCCACTGTTTGGCAACCGGTCCTGCTAATTGCAAAATATCATGTTTAGATTCGCCAACCATGCCGCTCAGTTTGATGCTAGGGTTAGCAATCAAGGGTAAGCGTAAATCTCCATAGCGCAGTCCTAACCACAAACTTTGTAAAACAACCGGCGTATAAAAAAACCAAGTTGGATAGAATTCAAAAGGCGATACCACGCGATGAGAATCCATCTCTAGGCTTGGCATTCCTGCATTAATTCTATTCTCTTGAATAGATTGAATATTCATAGTTGGACTCATAATGACTCTCTTGAAATAGAACGACGAATAATGCGATTAATCATTAATAAAGCCACAACACCAACGGGGATTAATAACCATTGATATTGTGTTGCTTGTAGCCAAGCTCGGGTTCCTAAGTAATAAACAACACCAAATACAACGCCTGTCCAAAGTGTGGTAGCAAAGGTCACGGCGCTCAAAAAAATAGGCAAGGGAATAAGAAAGAAACCGCTTAAGGTGAAACCAATTGCCCGTAACCCTGGCGTAAATCGGATTACGAAGATATTTAAAAATGCGTTTTTACTTAGTCTATTTTGTACTACTTTAAAATATTTATTCGTTAGCGTTTTATAACGTAGCCAGCGAACTTTTCGTGTGAGTAGACCTAGATAGTACAGTCCAAAATCCCCGGTAATAATGCCAAATGCGATTGCTACCATGGCTAATGATATAGGCAGCTGATCTTGGGCGGCTAAAGAGGCTGCGGTAACAATGGCAAGGTCTTCTAGTAAGTAAGACAACAAAATAATGCCTACTATCAAAAACCAGTACGCGTGGTGACCAGCACTAATCTCTTGTAAAAAATGGTTTATCAAACACACCTCGGACTCTGAATGTTTTTCACCTTCTTTTTCTAATAAAACGAAGGTGATTATTGATGTTCTATTCCTTAGTCGAGACGAGGTTTGGATTTCTTACACTGAAATGAATTTTTTTGGAAAAAATCTGTCTTTCATTAAAAAAGAGTCTGAAGAAGAGAGTGGCTGATTTGGTAATAGGTATGGCGAGGAGTGTCTTAACACTGTTGGTTAGCTGTTTAAGGGTTCTAGCTCCTTAAAGATTACGAGGTGGCTGTGTTTTTGAAGGGGAAATCGTTCCCCATGGTACGGTGCTATCTTCATAGCAGCATAGACTGATTAACAAACGCTATTCGAGGGAGCCGAATAGCGTTTTTTAGTACTTAGAGACTAAAGCGTAGATGGCTTCGATTAGTCTTTCCAGTGGTAGACGCATTTGGCGCCTTTCCATGTTTCTAATACTGGAATATCGCGCATATTAGCGACTTTGTTTTCTGGATTGGTTGATAAATAAGTTAATGGCGACTGCTGAAGAATGACAAAATCGGCGTATTTCCCCGCTTCTAATGAACCAACCATATTATCAGCGTGACATTGCCAGGCGGCATCAATTGTGACCGCTCGCAGTGCTTCAAATGGTGTAATGCATTCGTCTTTTGTGAGAACCTTATTGCTTGCACCACTAGGCGCGCCTTCCATAAAACGAGAAATGGATTGTTCCATCATGCGCAGCGGCCCAAGAGGCGATACGCCATTGTCACTGTGAAGAGTGAATTTGATGCCATATTGTAAGGCGGAATTGCAACGATCCAGTAAGCTTGCTCTTTCCGCACCAAGGATGGTTTGTTGGAAAGCCCATCCCCAATAACCAACATGACCAATAAGAAAGCTGGGAGAAATACCTAGATCACGCATGCTTTCGAAGCTCTGGTTGCTAATCAGTGAGGCATGCTCAATACGGTCTCGCCTTACTTCTATGGAGCTTGCATCTATTCCGGTGTTTCTAAATGTATCAATAGTGCGTTTGATGGCTTGGTCGCCATTAGCATGCACCATGATTGGCCAGCCTCTAGCAACCGATTTATTAAATGTCACTTGAAACTCACCAGGATAGCTAAAGTTGAAGATACCATGGTTGGTATTTTGATAACGGTTTTCATCATTGTATGCTTGATAATCCTCATCACAGCAATAAGTTTTGTATTGATAGCCCGTCAGACCTTGGTTCGAACCATCAGAGATGACTTTAATAAAGGGTAAGAAGAATTTATCATCTCCCTGCATGGGGAGATAACTAGGGTCAATTTTCGTTTCAAAGTCATTAGGCGAAAGTACGACCAAAGCCCCCGCTATTCTAACGGGGCAGTTTGCACTATGGGCTTTTTGTTTCAGGTATTCTGGTTGATTAAATTTACTTGTTTGATCCCATGGGTCCACCGCCGCATCCAATACTGTGGTCAGACCACGCTTGCTTGTTTCTGCAAGTAAACTGTCTACATATAGGTCTATCTTTGCGCCTAATAGCTTAGTATCCTGCTGACTCAAAATGTATTGAACAACAGGGAGCATTTCGTCGAGTTCCGCTAAAATGCCATATCATTTTCTGGTAACGGAACTTTGGCTTCTCGTAGCAATTTGATGGCGACTGAATTGATGTAGGCTAGATGGCCTGATGAATTCATTATGTACACAGGTAGTTTGGTGGATATTTCATCAAGGGTGTCGGCGTTAAATTCACGATCTTTTCCGCTAAATAAAGAAGGGTCGACATTACGGCCAAGCACCCAATGTTGTTCAACATCTTCATCTTTCATTGTCGCTTCAATTGAGTCTGCTAATTCAGCTAATGTTTGAATGACAAAGGTTCGATTGTAGCCCTTACGTAAGTATTGGCCATCAAAAGGCCCTACATCGGTACATATGTTCATGACGGCTGTCGATACAATATGTATATGGGGATCTATCATGCCTGGTATTAGGGTTTCTGAACCCGTGAGTACTCGTTCTATTGTTTCGCTTGCTTGTGACTCTTTAATGGCGTTTTGGACGTCTTCGTAATTTCCTGTAGCAAGGATTTTTTCGCCAACCATACCAATGGCTTCTACTTTTTCATTTTGTCCATCCTTCATAGTGATGATGGTGCCCGATGCTTTCTCTGCAAGTTCTGAGTAACGCTCAACCCGAATGATTTGGGCAATATTGTGGTCTTGGGGCGAAACAGATAGCTGAAACGTGTCTTTGGTGTTTACGTTGTGAGAAAAGTCTTCGGGTAGGAAGGACTTCCAAAGCGGATTGCAGCATGAACATGAAATATGTGTTGTATGATTATGTTTCATTGTACTTATTTCCTTAAATAGAGCGTTAGACGCGGGCCTATCTTGGGTTCGATAATTCCGAAAAGGTGTTATAGCAGTTTCTATTAACCCCTCCTATTACAGGTTGTTACACTAAAATTTTTGAGCGAATTCAATGAGTATTTTAATAAAGTGAATTTTATGCAGGTTTTCCATGAAGAGAATTTGGTTCACGTGTGAGGGGGGAGTCTTTACGATGATGGTCACTTAAATGATTTGAAAGAGGTGTTTTCCATGGATGTTCGTTTTCCTTCGCGCTCCGATGTTGTTGGTAGCTATCTGCGTCCTGAGTATCTTCACCAAGCTCGCCGTGATTTCAAAGAAGGTGTTATTGATCGAGCTGCGCTAACTGCAGTGGAAGATCGCGCCATTTTAGAGCTAGTTGAGCAGCAAAAAGTGGCAGGGTTAAAGGTGATTACTGATGGCGAATTTCGTCGTAGTTGGTGGCATATTGATTTCCTAGAAAACCTTAATGGTGTGGAAGGCTATGTACCCGAGGCAGGCTACAATCAGCAGTTTAAAGGAAAGGATGCGCCTTCTTATAATATTCGTGTTTCTGGCAAAGTCTCATTTAATCCTAACCATCCCTTCTTAGCGCATTTTGACTTTCTTAAAAAGGCTACTGAAACGGGTGATGAGAGTATTGCCAAGGCGACGATTCCAAGTCCCACGATGATTTTACGTCAAGAAATCTTAGCCAATGATGGTTCATCTCGTTTGGATGAGATCTATTCTGATGTGAATGGATTTTATCACGACTTAGCGCAAACCTATCGTGATGCGATTCAGGCCTATTATGCTCACGGCTGTCGCTATTTGCAGTTTGACGATACAAACTGGGCGTTTCTTGTGGATGCAGATAAGCGTGATGGCTTGGTAGCACGCGGCATTGATCCCGATAAAATCAGTGATATTTGTACGCAAATTATCAATCAATCCTTAGCTGGCAAACCGGATGATCTGGTGATCACAACCCATATTTGTCGTGGTAATCATGCGTCTTCTTGGTTGTTTTCCGGTGGTTATGAACCAGTCGCTAAGGCTTTGTTTGCGACCCACTACGATGGTTTTTTCCTTGAGTACGATAATGACCGAGCAGGGGACTTTGCTCCATTGCGTTATTGCGAAGGAAAAGAGGCGCGTATTGTGCTGGGCTTAGTGACCTCTAAATTTCCTGAGCTTGAAGATCCCGAGTTGATTAAAGCACGTATTAAAGAAGCATCGGACTATGTTCCTTTAGAGAATTTATGTATTAGTCCCCAGTGTGGTTTTGCCTCGACCGCTGAGGGTAATAAGCTGGCTATTGATGATCAATGGAACAAAATTCGTTTACTCAATCGGGTAGCTGATCAAGTTTGGGCCTCTTAGGTTTTTTCTTAGGTCTTTTTCTTAGGTATGTAGAGTCCGTTCTTTTCTATCAAAACGATCGGGGAGTACTTTATCTGTGGCTCTCTGATCGTTTTTTCTTATAGCGTGACGTGTTTATCGCTTGCCTGTTCCGTGTTGCGCTTACTCGCTCATTATTTTCATAATGATGTAATATAAGCGCAAGACTTGTTTCTTTGCTTTCTATCCTATATCGAACAAACAGAGGCAGTCGCTTGTAAAGTAAAGCAGCCATTGTGCAGCAACAATAACTATTATTATCGTACAATTTTTGTCGCGTTGTAGGCGGCAATTTAGGAGCTTAAGATGCTAAAAAATATCCACCCACTACTTAACGGCGAGTTATTAAATGTGTTACGTAGCATGGGGCACGGAGACGATATTGTATTGGTGGATCGTAATTTCCCCGCAGTATCTGTCGCCAATGGCAAGCCTGTTATTCGTTTGGACGGAGTGTCCGTCACTGAAGCCGCGAGTGCCATTTTATCCGTATTGCCTTTGGATACGTTTGTGGATCACCCTGTGAAAAGAATGCAGGTGGTGGGTGAGGATGAAGCCTATATGCCGAAGGTTCAGCAAGAATTTTCTACGGTGTTAAAAGCGGCGGATAGCAAGAGTGCTGAGATGGGATCATTAGAGCGTTTTGCTTTTTATGAGGCTGCTAAACAAGCATTTGCCATTGTCGTGACCGGTGAAGCGCGGGGTTATGGATGCTTTTTATTGAAAAAAGGTGTGATCTTCGCTTAAATCTTATTAAGACTTTAAGTAAGTGTCTAACATTGTTGTCATCGAGTAGAAAAATCATGTTAAAACACAGGTTGCCCATTGGGCACCTGTGTTTTTTTGATGGATACTGTTCTTTTTAGTGTGTGCTAGGGTGTTGTTTGCAACGAATGCTGTCGCAGATAGGGCGTTGTCGATGAAAAGGCGTTGGCATATCGGCTGACGATAATATACATAAGTGAGTAGCGCGATGTTCGAGCATGTTCGTGAGTGGTTAGAAAGTAGACGAATTCAAGAGGCTGGCTTTACCTCAGAAATGTGGGAGGCTTCCATTGCCGATTGGCCCGTGGCAGCACGTTTTCAAGGGGCGGAGCGAGATGAACTAAGAACATTAACCTTTCGTTTTTTGGTTCGTAAAAGCTTTTCGGCGGGTGGCGACTTTGAGCTTACTGAATCTGTTTATATGAAACTGGCCACCATGGCTTGTGTACCCATCTTACATTTGGGACTGAATTGGTACGATCATGTGCATAGTATTGTGGTTTATGAAGGGGATTTTCTTCCGCCACGAACCTATCGAACAGCAGATGGCGTGGTACATGAAAGAGGCCCAGGGTTAAGCGGCGAAGCTTGGCTGCGTGGGCCAGTTATTTTGTCGTGGCAATCGATTTTAGAGTCTGGCCCTCAAGCGCGTCATGGCAAAGCGAGCAATGTGGTGATTCATGAGTTTGCCCACAAGTTAGACATGCTGCGTGATGGGGCCAATGGGGCACCGCCAATGCATCCCGGAATGGACGCGGGAGAGTGGCATGATGTTTTTATGTCAGCTTGGGGGCGTTTAGAACGAAATGTAGAACAGCATATGGCTTTGCCCATCGATGTGTACGCATTGACCAGTCCAGCGGAATTTTTTGCGGTATGCAGTGAAACCTTCTTTGAGGCACCGGAGGCGATGATTCATACCATGCCGAATGTCTATCGCTTATTATGTTTGTTTTATCGTCAAACACCCCTTTAGAGACTTTTGCACGACTACTGTGCTTGCCAATACTTTGTTAAAAACAGACTCAAAATGCTCATTTATAACTATAAACTCCGCTTTCTCGTCTGTTTTTGCCGCGTCTTGGCGTCGCTCGTGACATCGTGCAAAGGTCTCCTTTAAATAGTTTTTTTGGTGCGTTTTTTAGTGTAAAAACAAATAAAAAGTATTAAGTTATCCGCTTTGATAAAAGTCCCCTAGCTAAGTTTTAATTATTTAGCTATAATAGGCCGCTAGGTTTTCCTCAGAAAATTCCAGAGAATTTTGTTAAGGCATGTAAATGATTGCACGCCTTACTCCCACCAAAAAAAGGTACACATTTACATGTCTGACGCTGATATTCAGCCTACATTTGATTCGTTGGGTCTAATAGCCCCTGTTCTTAAAGCGGTTGCCGATCTCGGTTATGAGCAACCCTCAGCTATCCAAGCGCAAAGTATTCCATATCTATTAGAAGGTCGCGATCTTCTTGGGCAAGCGCAGACGGGTACTGGTAAGACGGCGGCGTTTGCGCTTCCGCTGCTGTCTCGCATTGATGTTACAGATAAAACGACACAACTACTTGTATTGGCTCCAACTCGTGAACTTGCTATTCAGGTTTCTGAAGCATTTCAAAGTTATGCCCGTAATATTCCAGATTTTCATGTTTTGCCCATTTACGGCGGCATGTCATACGACACTCAACTCCGCCAACTAAGACGTGGCGTGCAAGTGGTTGTGGGTACGCCTGGTCGTGTTATGGACCATATTCGTCGTAAAACCCTAAAACTGGACACGCTTAAAGCGTTGGTTTTGGATGAAGCAGACGAAATGCTGCGCATGGGCTTCATCGATGATGTCGAATGGATCTTAGAGCAAACGCCACCTACGCGCCAAATCGCACTGTTTTCTGCGACCATGCCTTCTGTTATTCGCCAAGTGGCCAACCGCCATTTGAATAATCCAAAAGAAGTGAAAATCGTAACGAAAACATCGACCGCGATGACGATTACGCAAAAATACTGGCAAGTAAGCGGCCTGCATAAACTGGACGCTTTGACCCGTATTCTTGAAATGAACGAGCACGATGGCATGATCATCTTTGTTCGTACCAAAGCGGCAACAGTTGAGCTAGCTGAAAAGCTAACGGCTCGCGGTCATGCTTGTGAAGCTCTTAACGGCGACATCAGCCAGAATTTGCGTGAGCGTACGGTTGATCGTATCAAAAATGGTCAGATCGATATTCTTGTTGCTACTGACGTAGTGGCGCGTGGATTGGACGTAGAGCGTGTTAGTCACGTAGTAAACTACGACATTCCATACGATACAGAGTCTTACGTTCACCGTATTGGTCGTACTGGCCGTGCTGGTCGTTCGGGTACCGCGATTTTGTTCGTTGCCAACCGTGAGCGTCGTATGTTGCAAGCAATTGAGCGTGCAACTCGCCAGCCTATTGAAAAAATGCAGTTGCCTACTGCTTCTGATATCAATCAGCAGCGTGTTAGTCGCTTTAAACAGCGCATCACCGAAACCATGGACAACGAAGATCTCGATTTCTTCTTAGAGCTTGTTCAAGAGTACCAAAAAGAGAACGAAGTTGATCCGTTAAAAATGGCAGCGGCGTTGGCTCATATGGCTCAAGGCAAAACCTCTTTATTGTTGTCTGAAATGGAAGTGCGTCAAGAGCGTCGTGAGCGTTCGGATCGTGGCGACCGTCCAGATCGTGGTCCGCGTGGTGACCGTCCAGAACGTGCTCCTCGTAAACAGCGTCCAGTGACTGCGGAAGCTATGCCGTTGAAAGACGATCCAGATACAGCGATGACACGCTACGTGGTTCAAGTGGGTTATAGCGATGGCGTTAAGCCTGGCAATATTGTTGGTGCTATTGCCAACGAAGCGGACATTGAAAGTCGTTACATTGGTCATATCGAAATTTATGAAGATTTCGCAACGGTGGACTTGCCTTCTAACTTAACGGGCGAAACATTAGGTAAGTTGGGTAAGACACGTATCTGTGGTCAACGTTCTGATATTGCCAAACTAGAAGATGCGGATGCGTTGAACAAGCGTGCTGCGGCTCCTTCTGCTCGTAAGCGTCCTTCTGGCGATCGTCGTCCTTCTAACGCATCTGGCGAACGTCGTCGTGCTTCTAGTAGTCGTGATCGTGATAACAGTCGCGGTGATCGTCGCCCAAGAGCGCCACGTAAAGACAGCTAATCATTTTGATCAACTTATCGTTTGCGATAAACGATACGTTGTAAGAAGATATTCAAAGGCCGAGCGGAGCAATCTGTTCGGCTTTTTTTATGCTCCTAGTGAGGAGGGGACTGTCAGCCGATAGATGGGCGCTGCGACTTTGTTTTTATTCTGCTAAAATCCAAACGCCTGTTAACCCTTTCTTTACCACATAAGGCCTGTAATGAACGAAATCACTATTATTAAACCGGATGATTGGCACTTACATTTTCGCGACGAGGATATGCTGTATGAAACGGTGCCCGCCACGGCACGCTGCTTTGCAAGAGCCGTTGTTATGCCTAACCTTGTTCCACCAGTAATCAATGCCGAACTAGCATTGAGTTATAAAGAGCGCATTATGGCTGCTCGACCTGAGGGGAGTTCCTTTACGCCTCTGATGACGATTTATTTGACTGATAAAACCAGCGTTCAAGATATTCAAGAGGCGAAAAAAGCGGGGGTTCTTGCGGCGAAAATGTATCCGGCAGGGGCGACAACCAATTCTGATTCTGGCGTGAATTCCCTTGAGTCGCTTTACCCTGTGTTTGAGGCGCTAGCAGACAATGACATGTTGTTGTTGATTCATGGTGAAGTGACACAAAAACACATTGATATTTTTGATCGTGAAAAAGCCTTTATTGATCAGCATATGGTGAATATTGTTGAGCGGGTGCCACATTTAAAAGTGGTATTTGAGCACATCACCACAAAAGATGCCGCTGACTTTGTGCTTAATGCCCGCGAAGGCGTGGCCGCCACCATTACACCACAACACCTGCTACTAAACCGAAATGATATGTTGGATGGTGGTATTCGCCCCCATAACTATTGCTTGCCAGTACTCAAACGCAGTACTCACCAAGAAGCCTTACGTGCGGCTGTCCAATCCGGCTCGCCGAAATTCTTTTTAGGTACCGATTCGGCGCCCCATGCTAAACATCGCAAAGAATCCGACTGTGGTTGTGCGGGCTGCTACAGTGCTTGGTCGGCCCTTGAGTTGTATGCGCAAGTATTTGATGAGCTGGACGCGTTAGATAAGCTAGAAGGTTTTGCCAGTTTGCATGGTGCGGATTTTTATGGACTTCCGCGCAACACGCAAACAGTTACCTTGATCCGTGAATCATGGGAAGTGCCAAATAGCATTACTCTACCAAACGGCGAGCCCATTGTGCCTTTCTTTGCTGGTAAACCAGTGGCTTGGAAGTTGAAAGATTAAATCTGTAGATTGGCTTGTAAAGAAAGATCGAACTCAGAAATGGGTTCGATTTTTTATAGGTTGTTCAAGCCTCGACAGTTTTTTGTCTGATTAGGCCACTCGTGTTAAAAAAGCCTTTCTCGCGCAACGCTAAATTATTACCATTCGGGCTTTGATTTTTTGTTTGGAGTCTTGCCCATGAGTCAAGCCACGGTTGAATTACTGCAACAATACTATGACGCGTTTAACGTCCAAGATATGGACACCTTTTTGTCGTTACTAACGGACGATGTGGTCCATGACATCAATCAAGGTAATCGTGAAGTGGGTAAAGACGCCTTTGCGGCCTTTATGGCGCGTATGAATCGCAACTATAAAGAAACCATTGTCGATATCGTGGTGATGTCGAATCCAGCGGGTGACCGTGCGGCGGTGGAGTTTACTGTGCTAGGTGAGTACTTGGCGACCGATGACGGGTTGCCAGACGCAAACGGCCAGACCTATAAGTTGCCAGCAGGGGCTTTCTTTGATATTCGTGATGGAAAAGTGGCCCGCGTGACCAACTACTATAATCTTGAAGACTGGATTGCCCAAGTATCTGCTTAAAGCGGAATGACATTATGCTGACTTTTCAATCTCTCTCTGGCTCGCAATTGACCCAATATATTCCTCAACTTGCTGAGCTGCGCATGCGTGTGTTTCGTGACTTTCCTTACCTTTATGATGGGGATTTGGCTTATGAAGCGCGTTATCTAAAGACCTATATTGAAGCACCAAACAGTGTCATTGTGCTGGCCTTTGATAGCGATAAAGTAGTCGGGGCGTCAACAGGTGTGCCGCTTAGACATGAGACAGCAGAAGTAAAACAGCCTTTTGTCGACGCTGGTTTTAATATTGACGAGATTTTCTATTGTGGTGAATCTGTCTTGTTGCCTGAATATCGAGGACAAGGGGCGGGGGTGGCGTTCTTTGAATATAGGGAAGCGCATGGAAAAGCCCTTGCGGGGATCAAATACTCGTGTTTTTGCGGCGTGCAGCGTCCTGAGGGTCACCCCGCTCGTCCTGCGGATTATCAACCGTTGGATACTTTTTGGCAGAATCGTGGTTATGAGAAACGGCCAGAACTGATGACCTATTTTAGCTGGAAAGATATGGGCGACCATGAAGAAACCCGTAAACCCATGATGTTTTGGATGAAATCTCTTTATGAGTACTTTTAAGCGATGAGTACATTTAAACTGGCAACGGCACAATACGACATAGGTTTTTTTTCTGCATGGGAAGACTTTGCTGATAAGCTCAACAATTGGGTCGCGGAGGCGGCGCAACAGGGAGCAGAGTTATTGGTTTTTCCCGAATATGGCAGTATGGAGCTGGCGTCTTTATTTGGCGAGGAGGTTTACAGTGATTTGCAGCGTCAGATTCATGCGATGCAAACGCTGTTACCTAAGTGGCACGATCTGCATGCGGCACTGGCCAAACGTCATAATGTGATGATTCTCGCCAGTTCCTTTCCAACTCTGCAAGGCGATGACTATTTTGTTAATCGTGCCAATTTGTTTGGCCCTGTGGGGTTAATCGATTTCCAAGACAAGCTGATGATGACACGCTTTGAAAACGAGCAATGGCATATTAGTAGTGGTGATCAGATTAAGGTGATTGATACGGACTTAGGGCGCTTAGGTATTCATATTTGCTATGACTCAGAATTTCCCATGATTGCCAGCCAGCAAGTGGCGGCGGGAGCTGACTTATTGTTGGTGCCAAGCTGTACGGATACGCCAGCAGGTTTTCATCGGGTGCGCATTGGTTGCCAAGCGCGCGCCTTGGAGAATCAATGTTATGTGGTACAGTCGCCTACCATTGGCAATGCGTCTTGGTCAGAAGCGGTGGATGTGAATATGGGACGAGCGAGCGTCTATACACCAGTCGATTATGGCTTTCCAGATAATGGGATTTTGGTGCAAGGGCATAATGATGATGCTGGTTGGGTATTTGCTACCCTGGATTTGGCTGAAATCGCCCGCATTCGCAAGCAAGGACAAGTGTTTAATCACCGAGATTGGCCCAAGCAATTTGCTTTGCAAGGCCCGATGTGAAAAACGCTAAAGTATGGAGGCAAAGCTGCATACTTTAGCGAGACACCTTCTGCCACTTTTATGGCTTGGGCTAGATTGTTGAATTACCTAAGGCTAGGCTGCTGGTGAGATATCGCCCACCATTGGCGTTTTTGATTGGCGCTCCTGCAAGAAAATATAGGTTGCCAATATAAACAGCACAATACCAAGAGCGCAGATCAACCAGTAAATGTTTTGCAAGCTGCCTGTTGCCTCGTGAATCATACCAGCCAGCAGGTTCCCTAATGAGCCTCCTAGGCCAAACGCCACCATGCCAATGCCGTTTATTTGCATGGTGGCTTTAGATGAGTATTGTTTGCTCACCCAGCCTGCGACAATGCCCCAAATAGGGAAGTACATCATGCCATAGCCAAATCCTGCGAGCAGAACGAAGTGAGCTGGATGAAAAGAAAACGCCACCAAGCCCAAGGCAAAGATGCCAAAGATGCTCAATAGTGTTACGCCGTGTCCTTTTTTGTCTGCCAATTTGCCCACAAAGAATCCTGCTATCATGCCAGTCAAACCAATCATGCTCCATGTATAACCCCCTAATGCGGGTGGTAAAGACAATTCTGCTAAGTAGGTGTTTAACCAAGTGGTGAACGTTATGGTAGAAGCACCGACCAACAATAGAATCAAACATGATAAAAATGCGGTCCGTTCACGGAAAACAGTTTTAAACAGCTGTTTGGTACCCATGGCAACGGCAAAGTTAACATCAATGTCTTGGCTCTGTGCTTGATTACGCATGCTTTTCAGCAGAGAGAAGGTAGTGAAGACAACAACCAGACCTAAAACCGATGCCACCATCCAACTGCTGCGCCAGCCCAGTAATGGTACGATTAACAAGATAATCAGCCCGTTGACACTGTAACCCCACGCAGTACCGCTGGAGGCAATCGAAAGATTCGTTGCGGTGCGATCAGCACGCCCATGTCGTGTCACCAATTCCACAATAGAACCCCAGCTCATGGCAGCACTGGCGGCCATAATGGTCAATAAACACATCATGATGATAGGATCATTGAGCCACCCCATGATGAACAGTAAAGAAGAGGTCAGTGAACCTGTGACAAGCAAAGTACGACCTGAATCTAGGCGATGACCAACGACACCTAAGAGCATGGCGCCAGCAAGATAGGAAATCTGTGTTAATGCGCCTGCCAGTGCAAGGTACCAACTGTTGATATTAATTGTATGCTGCATCATAGGTACCAAGGCTGCAAATAGAAACACGCCAAAGCCGTGGCTGATCACCTGATTGAAACCGAATGTTATTGCGAGCCGCATCACAATTCTCCTTGCTCTAGTGCCTAATGATATGAGTGTGTAAAAAACACTCAGCGAATTCGCGTATAGTAGGGCCTTGCATTTATTCGGTAAATCGATGAATATTCAATTCTACGTTCAATTTTATTGAAATCTGAAATATGCGCGATTTACCGATTAATTTACTACGTACCTTTATGGTGGTGGCGGAGACTTTGAACTTGACGGAAGCCTCCAGACAGCTGCATAAAGCGCCCTCGACCGTGAGCATGCAGCTCAATCGTCTCGAAGATTTGATTGCCAATCCGTTGATGGTGCGGGGGCAACATGGCGTGCGTTTGACTGCGGTAGGCATTCAATTAAAAAACCATGCTCAACAGCTGCTTAATCTGCACGATCAAATAGTCGGCTCCTTTCAAAATATGGACATTGATGGGGTAGTGCGTCTTGGTACCCATGACCAATACACCAGTCGAACCCTTGCGCCGATTTTGCAAGACTTTATATTGAGCTATCCCGAAGCTCAGCTAGAGGCTTTCTGTGATTATCGCCCCGATTATTTGGTGGAATTGCTGAATAAAGGCAAGTTGGACATTGCCTTGGTTGAGATGTTGGCGGATACAGTAGGGGGTGTTCGCTTACGCCGTGATGAATTAGTGTGGGTTGGCGCTAAAGGGCATTTTGTCCATATGCAAGCTGTTTTGCCTTTAGTGGTGTTTGCGGAAGGCTGCCAACATCGTCAGTATGCATGCCAAGCACTAGACGCTGAGGGCATTCCCTATCGGGTCGCTTTTACCAGTCAGAGTCGGTCGGGTATATTGGCGGCCGTTCGAGCCGGGGTGGGGGTTGCCATTGTGCCTTATCAAACGTTGGATGATGACTTAGTGATTTATCGTGATTTGCCTGCTTTGCCGGATATGGAAGTGTCGTTATTTGTGTCGCCAAAAGCAAACGAAGCCACCCGACGTTTGGAAAAAATCATTGTGGAGAACGCTATTTTTAACCCAACGGCAGCGGAGATGGATTTTAACTAGTGGCGCGGTAAGCGGCATTCGCTATCTCTAAATCCCATCTCTTACAAAAAATCACTTGGTCATGAGCATTGTTTGAAATTATACTGTATGTATATACAGTATTGAGTGTTAACTATGCGTGTGACTTATCTTGGATCTTCAAACTCTGCTTCCTTTATCGCGGATCATCGTATTCAGGTTCCTCTTTATGTTGAGTCTGTGTCGGCGGGTTTTCCGTCGCCTGCTCAGGATTTTATTGAGAAGACACTTGATCTTAATGAATTATGCATTCCTCGGCCCATGGCGACGTTTTTTGTGCGTGCTCAGGGGGATTCGATGATTGAGGCGGGCATTCATTCAGGGGATGTGTTAGTGGTCGACCGTTCGTTAACGGCACGTCATGGGGACATCGTGATTGCTTGCCTTTATGGCGAGATGACAGTGAAAACGTTGGAGCTAAACCCCAATGTGTTGTTGCGTCCGAAAAACAAAGCCTATAAGGCCATTCATATTACCGAAGAGTCAGAACTGGAAATATTTGGAGTGGTAACGGGAGTGGTTCGTAAGTATGAACGGGGCTAATAATACAGCTTTCGCCTTGGTCGATTGCAATAATTTTTACGCCAGTTGTGAGAAATTATTCCGGCCAGATTTAAAGCACATGCCCGTTGTTGTGCTATCGAATAACGATGGCTGTATTGTGGCGCGTTCCAAAGAAGCTAAAGCTCTGGGTGTGAAAATGGGAATGCCATTGTTTCAGGCTCAGGCGGCGATAAGGCAGCATAGCATTGTGTGTTTTTCGTCGAATTATGCTCTGTATGCGGATTTGTCAAATCGAGTGATGGCAATCTTAGAGGAGGAAGCGCCACGGCTTGAGGTCTATTCTATCGATGAAGCGTTCCTCGATCTAACGGGCGTGGAATATGCCATGGATTTACTGACGTTTGGCAAACGGCTAAAAGCCAAAGTAGATAAATGGACAGGGATCACGGTAGGTGTGGGGATTGCGCCAACCAAGACGCTGGCTAAGCTGGCGAATGAGGCGGCGAAGCGATACCCAGCAACGGGATCCGTAGTGGATTTGATGAACCCTGACCGACAAAAGCGTTTATTGTCGTTGGTTGATGTGAGTGACGTGTGGGGCGTAGGTCGGCGAATCACCGAGCGGTTGCGTGCTAGGGGAATTCGCACGGCATTGGATTTGGCGAATGCGAACCCTAGGGCCATTCGAAGCGAGTTTTCCGTGGTATTGGAGCGGACGGTGCAAGAGTTGAATGGGGTGTCTTGTCTAAATCTTGAGTTGGTGCGTCCAACAAAACAGCAAATTATTTGCAGCCGATCATTTGGCTATCGTATTACGGAAAAGCAGGAGCTGCGGGAAGCCATCGCCAAATATACGACTCGTGCTGCAGAGAAGCTACGCAAGGAAAAGCGCCTTTGTCGTGTCGTGAATGTGTTTATTCGTACCAGTCCGCATGCTCATGATGAGAAGCACTATCGGAACGCTTTGTCTGTTGAGCTACCCAATCCCACAGACGATACACGAGACTTACTGGATGTCACCGAGGTGTTGTTTTGTCGTCTATGGCGTGACGGATTTCGCTATATGAAAGGCGGCGTGATGCTGGCGGATTTCTATGAACATGGTGCCTATCAGCATGATTTTTTTCGAGCGGACGGTATGAAAGCCAACTCACAAGCCTTAATGAGTGTGGTGGACCAAATCAACCGTAGCGGTCAGGGCAACATCTTTTTCGCCTCACAAGGCGTATCACCACAGTGGGCCATGAAACGTGAGCATCTATCGCCCGCTTATACAACCCAATGGGAAGCGTTACCAAAAGTTTGGTAGGGAGATAAAACACCTCGCTTACGTGAGCATGATCAAGCTGGCCTATCTTATCTAAGAAAAGAGTTTGACACTGATTTGTCCTATTGCCTCTCTAACTCATTGATCCCACTCATTATAGGACGATCTGGTTTGGCGCCAACTTGGTGCGCGCCGTATTGGAATGTTGTTTTTTTGTGCATTATCTTGTTTGTGTTCTTGCTTTAGGTGCCGTCTCTTAGAATACTGTGAATGGTATGAAAATTGCTGTTTTTGCGATATGGAACCCTTCGGACGAAAGATTCGCCGATCAATGCATTATGGGAGCGGGAGTACCCACTCAAGCACGCACATTATCTCAGGATGAACCCTCAAGGGGGCGGCAAGGTGCCGTAACAACAACTCCAACAAACGGAGACATATCCTATGTCCATCACTGATCAATCTATTGCCACGGCTCCTCTGCAGGATAGCGGAATTGAGGCTCGTGGTATTGAACGTGTTATGCCCCACGAACGTACTCACGTTAGTGTTATTGATAATTTTACCATGTGGCTGTCAGCCAACCTGGTTATCTCCACCGTAGCGCTTGGCGCTCTGGCTATTCCTATTTTTCAGCTTGGTTTCTGGGACAGCCTGTCCATTATCGTACTGTTCAATATACTCGGTGTGCTGCCTGTGGCGTATTTCTCCACTCTAGGGCCGCGCCTTGGCCTGCGTCAGATGACCATCGCACGGTTTTCTTTTGGCTGGAATGGGGCCAAGATCATGGCGCTGTTTAATGTCGCTGCCTGTATTGGCTGGTCGGCGGTAAACGTCATCGTTGGTTCGCAGATTATTACTGACTTGAGTAGTGGTGTGGTACCTGTATGGGCATCGATTTTGGCGATTGCCGCGCTGACGACGGCCGTAAGTGTGTACGGCTACCGTTATGTGCATCGTTACGAGCGTTATGCTTGGGTTCCTATGGCGATTATCTTCTGTATTGTTGCGGTGAGCACCCATGGTCAAATGAGCGTTGTGCCGACACCAGCTTGGAACATGGCACACATTGCATCACTGGTTTCCTTCGGTGGTGCCATCTATGGTTTCGCTACGGGTTGGAGCTCCTATGCGGCCGATTACAGTGTGAATCAGCCTGAGCATACACCGGCCGCTAAAATCTTCTGGCTGACCTTTTTTGGTGTGACCATTCCCTGTATCTTGCTGGAGTCGCTGGGTCTAGGTTTGACGACAGTAGGGGCGTTCAGCAAAGCGGCCAGCGAGGGCGGTGGTGCTTTGTTAGCGGTAGCGCTGCATCCACTGGGTGGGTTTGGAAATGTACTGATGCTTTTTTTGGCCTTGTCGGTTATTGCTAATAATATCCCTAACGACTACAGCCTGGGCTTGTCTATTCAGGTGCTTGGAAAAGCATTTCATAAGGTCAACCGAGCGGTGTGGACTTTTATCGGTGCGGTGATTTATATCCTCATAGCTATCGTTGCGGCAGCGCATTTTAATTCTACATTGGAAAACTTTCTGCTGATGGTGGCCTACTGGCTGAGTCCTTGGACCGTTATACTGATTCTAGAGCATTTTGTCATGCGCCGTGGTAAATACAACCTCGATGATTGGAACGAGGCGCGCCACTTGCCAGTGGGTTGGGCGGCTGTTATATCCATGGCTATTGGCTTATTTGGCGTATACTTAGGGGCGGCACAATTATTGTTCGTTGGACCAATTGCAGGTTTATTTAATCCTCCTTACGGCATGGACATAGGCTTCGAAATGGGGCTGGTATTTGCTAGCGTGTCTTATTTGATCCTTAGACCGATCGAAATGCGAGCCCACGCAAGATAAATAGTAATAGGTGTTGCCGAGAAGCAATATAGGGAAATGAGCGTGGTGAAACAAATCCACCATAAGAGGCCTTGGCAACATCATCCTCGCCTCACACGATGCACCATCACAGGGGAAGCGATAAGACGTGAGCATCTATTGTCTGAAAATGGGAAGTATTACTGAAAATTTTCGAGGGATATAACAATTGTTTTTTGGTGCGGATGGGGGGACTTGACCCTGCATGAAACACCTTTGAAATCAGTAAGTTATTGATTTATAAAGTTACATATACTGTATATTTATACAGTATATGTAGTGGTTTTTAGGTGCTCGGTGTGTCGGATGTGTGTCACACTTTTATTTCTTCGTCTAAGAATTTATATTCAGTTGCACATGGTTTAGCGCGGAAGAGTTTTGTTTTATTTGAATGTGACTGTATCCAAAACTTAGCTTTTCGCTCTAATGCCTCGCTTGCTCGTACACCAAGAGTTATTGATTCAATCTGATGGGCTGGGATTTTGAATGTGCAAATTTTAAAGCCATTACTGTCTAATTTATTGCTATACAAATCAGAAAATGCGGAGAGTATTCGATACTCTTTTTCATGCTTCCAATCATCATCTTTAGCCAAGAAAAAGTTTAGCATTTCTTTTTCTTTTTCTTCTTTACTTTCTTTTTTCTTAATATTGTGAACAGTTTTAAATAGGTTAACAGGTCTATTTTTTGAGTAATTTACATGGCCACTTCCAAAATTATCATCACCCTGAATGAATGGTGGTTCTCCTTCGTCATTTGTAAGAAAAGTAATCATGTATCCAGAATGGTCTTTTGCATAATAAGACCACATCGACCTAGAATGTTTTACGCAGCTTAATGAAAAAACGCCAATGGTATTTTCAAGGTTTTCTTGTAATGCTTTTTCAAATTGAGTTGTGAAGACATTGTTTAGATTTTTAGATAGGTTTAACAAGGAGTTTTCATCTAATAATGAAGATGATACTCCTGATTTTTCTAATAGTTCTTTGGTCTTTGATAACGATATCTCACTATCTATAGAACCATTAAGCTCAAAAACGTCATTTAAAACATTTGCTTGTGAAAATCTGGCACTAACTCCACCTTCAACACAGATAAAATCAAATGAATCAGGTGCGTAGTATTTATAAAGGCTCATAACTCTCCTTGTCTATTTAATGGTTGAAAGTGGGTTTAATCTCGTGGCTTCTTCTAAAAAGTCTGGCGCTAGGTGAGCGTAGCGCATGGTCATTTTTATATCACTATGCCCCAGTACTTTTTGTAAGGTCAATATATTACCGCCGTTCATCATAAAATGGCTGGCGAAGGTATGCCGTAATACGTGGGCGGCTTGGCCTTTGGGGAGTTCGATTGTTGTTCTGGCTAGGGCGCGTCGAAAGCTGGTGATTGACCCAGTAAAGATATTATTGCCCCTGGTCTTTTTCGCGTGTTCGTGGATTTCGGCGAACAGGTCGGGCGATATGGGGACGCTTCTATTTTTACCGCTTTTGGTATCGGTAAAACTGACTTGATTGTTTCTTACTCTTTGTACCGTCAGCCCTTCGGCTTCACCCCAACGTGCGCCTGTTGATAGGGAAATCTTGGTAATCAAGTAAACGTGCTTGTTATCGCTTTGCTTGGTGGCTGCTAGTAACTCGGTTATCTGTTCGGGGGTTAAGTAGGACAGTTCGCGCTCAGGTACACGTACATTGTCTATGCCTGCCAGTGGGTTGGGGTAGTGGATTTCCTCGGCTTTGATCAACGTATTAAACATAGATGACATGTAGGAAAGATCATTGTTTAACGTCTTGGGGCTTTTGCCTTCTTTAGATCGCTGGGTACGCCAGCGGGTATACTCAAGGCGTGTTAGGTTTGAGCCTGCGGGATTGCCTAGTTCATTAGCAATCATCAAAAGCTTATTTTTACGGCGCTTAGCGTCTCGTAAGAAGTGGCCGTGTGTGTCGTCCCATAGCTCCACCAATTCCGTTAGCCTGCGGTTATCTTTTGGCTTGTCTAGCCAAGGCTTTTGGTCGGACTGAGTTTCAAACTGGGCAATGGTGTAACGCTGGAACCGTTCACACTCGCTCTTAGTTGAGAACACCTTTTTATACTCACGGCTACCGCGACCATTCACACGAAAACGGACTTCGTAGCCTGTAGAGGTTTTTTTTATAGACATAACATCTAATCCAACGAGCTAGAGGAAGTTATTTTTTTTGAATAAAGTTTTTTATCAATTGTGTCAATAAGTAAGTCTGATCTAAAGGTTGTAAAATTTAATTCGTTGTTAATGTCTAGATAAATAATTTTTATTTCGATAGATTGAGAATTTTTTTGTATTTTTGGAATGTCTTCTTCTATTTTTAATTTTTTTGAGTAAGGTAAGTGATCTGCAGTTTTAAAACTATGTTTATAGTCATGAGATATTATCTCTATATTTATTTCTCTAGCTTCTTTCCCTATATTTATTATTTCGAATATTATTAGATTGCATGCTATATAGGCGCTATAAGTTGAATTAACTGGGTTGTATGAATTAAAGTCTTTTTTTTCATAAAAATAATTAATATCTTCTATCCTTAATATTGGTTGAGCTAACTTTTCTTTTCTTAGTTTGTCATCATTTTCCTTTACTCTTTCGACACTTTCCTTTGCTACGCTAATCATAAGCTGAAAAAAAAGTGCCACGAAGGCCAAAAAAGCAAATATCCCACTTAAAAAACTACCAACTTTATCAAGAGGGGCTGTGCGTAATTCTAAAATTTGTGAAGGGAAAGTAAAGTATATCCCCCATATAACTACTAGAAAGAAAGCTGCATACAATGCTGTCATCCAATAAGGTTCATATCTGTAAGCAGATTTTTTAAATTTTTTCATATTAATACCCTTAAATCATCGGATGGCCAGACCAGACGACGCGGCCAATTATTTTAAGTTTTGCTAAGCCTTCTAGCGGTATTGTCATTGGTTGGTAGTTCTTGTTATCTGAGGTGATGGCAACTAAGCCGTCTAGCTGTTTTTGCACTCGTTTTACGAACAATTCCCCATCGTAGTTGATGACGTACACGCCCCCGTCACTGGTTACTGTGTCTCTGGTTTTGTCGATCACTAACGAGTCACCCGAGTAAATAGTGGGTTCCATGGAATCCCCACGGGCATACATGGCAATCAGGTTGGCAGGGTTGATGCCAGACTTCCTTAACCATGATTCTTTAAAGGCTAAATGCTGGTCGATGTTTTCCGCTTCCACTAGGGCACCTTGTCCGGCGCTGGCTTCAATGCTGTATTGGGGAACGTGACAATAGTCATTGTCTTCTGGGATGACCTGAATTTTGTCTGTCTGTTTTACTCCCTGTCCTGTCAAAATCCAATCCATTGAATAGCCTGTTATTCGTGAGGTTTCATACACCTCTTTGTAAGGGATAGTGTTTCGTTTTTTCCATGCCGAAATTATTGCTGAGACTGAGCCTATTTTTTTTGCCATATCTGCCGCATTTTTTGAGTTAGTGGCAATGATTAATCTATCTATTATTTCTGCTGCGTTGAGTTCCATACCTATATCCTCGAAATAAAAAAAACAACAAAAGATGATATCTTTTGTTGACAACACGCCATCAAGACGATACTTTTTGTTTGTTGATATCTTTTGTTGAATATTCTGAATTATTCAGAACAAAAACATAAAACTATGGAGTATAGGAACATGGCGGCAACAAAACCAGAGATAAAAGACGAAAAAACTAAAGAAAGAAAACCTATTCAACTAATGAAAATTCATTTTCCCGATGGGATTGTAGTGGAAGTGCCTTCCCCTTATTGCACGCCAGAAGAATGGGCGGAGCGCTCAAGCATGGATGTAGAGACGGTTATGACGGCGCTTTATAACCGTCGCATGGCACGTCACCAGTTCTCACCAAAGGGTGACTTGTTTGTGAACGTGATCGAAGAAACACGCCGCTTACTTGAAGACCAAAAACCATGGAATCGATAGGGGGCAGGGATGGATTTTTTTGCTGAGATGGAAAAAGCAATTCAACGTGCAGAGCTAGAAATGAAAAGGGAAATGCTTAAAGAGATGCTAGCGCAAGAGCTTATTACTTTAGAGAAGCTAAGTGCAGAAGATCGGCTTTTACTCAAGGAAGGTTTACCACAAGAAGAAGGGAACTGATATGACAGATTTAACAGGAATATTAACGCCACATGAAGAACAGCGGAAACAGCTTTTAAATTGGATGTTTCTTTGTCCTAAGAATACCGAACTAGAGGCGCATTTGTCCGCCTCTTATCACGCCATGAACCCACAAAAAGAAGTGGTTCATGCTCGTCACACTACCGACACAGACACCACGGTAAACCAGTACGAAATCGTGCTTTTTAACGAGGGCATGCCAGATGTTTAACAAAGCTAATGAAGATCGTTTTTTTAAAATGCTTTCCCTCGCTCCAGACCTTCAACGGTTCTGGAACGAGAAGGAACGTACCCCGCAAATGAAGTCTATCCAAATAGCCCTTACTCGTATGGATGAAGAAGAAAGCGCCTTGTTGCGCTTCTTCGTGTCTGTTTGGTTTGGTACGGCGGATATGTCGGATTTTGATTTTATTAAATCGGTCAAGGTCATGGATGAACAAGCACGAAAAATCATCCGTAAATGGCTCTTAGATCCTTTCTTTTGCTAGGTGGGCATGATGATTTTAACCACTCCAACGGCTGAGTGTGTCAAATGGCGCAATCAATTACTAGACGGTGTAAGCCCTCAAGACGTGGGCTTTTACCGCTCGCGTCTTGACGAGTTAGACCGCACGAAAGGTTATGTTGCCGCTAATACATGGTTACGTGATTCTGGTAAGCGTATCGAGATAGATAAGATGCTTTCCCGTCTCGGTTCCATGCGTCCGTGTGTTCAAGCAGAAGCCAAAAGGCTATCAAAGAAAAACATTAACACCGCTCTCGTGTGGGTTCGTAGTGTTGTTGATCGTCTTTGGTACTGTGAAGAGTGGATCATGGATCTAACGGGTGACAAGTTGAGCGACTGGGCAAAAGAGAAAAGCCGCCGCTTTGAAATGTCGGCAAAAGGTAAGCTGGTTAGGCTGCATGATGACTTTTTCGAGTTCGTGAAAGCTCAAGCAAAACTGGCTGGGTCCCTGTTCAACTGTTGGGATGACTTGGACAAAATAGAGGCGCTAATTCACCGTATGTTTACGCCTGAATGGTGGAAACGCCAAGCCAAACGCCAATACCGAAACATTGAGAATATCCGCCGTGAGTGTGGGCAGGTTTGTTATAAACAATCGGCCTATGTGTCACGTTGGGGAATTCAACGATTCCGCAAACAACGACAAGCAAACCGTGCCTATCTCGAAAGTATGGAAGCGGTGAACCAGTACCAGGAATCTTTTACGCTGGCGCAATTGGCGCAAAAAAGCATCTCAAACCCAATCAACTGCAAAGCGGAATTGATGACCCGTATTAAGGGATGCCAACACTTTGCTGTTGAGAACGGGCACAAATGTTGGTTTATCACGCTAACGTGTCCATCTAAGTATCACGCTATACATAAGGAAACAGGGTGGCGTAACAGCAAGTTTGAAGCGTTTGGGCGACCTACACCAAGAGACGCACAGGCTCACTTAAATGAGGTCTGGCAAGCATTTGGCAAGGCTTGCAGCAATAAAGGTATTCACCATTACGGCATTCGTACCGTAGAGCCACATCACGACGGTACACCCCATTGGCACTTGATTCTGTTTGTTAATCCTGAACAAAGCGGGGCCATGTTAGGCGAGTTTAGAAAGCAAGCCTACAAAGTGGACGGTGAAGAAGCAGGCGCGGCAAAGCGCCGTTTTGAAGCTCGGCCAATTGACCCCGCCAAAGGCGGCGCGGCGGCTTACGTGGCTAAGTATGTCGCGAAGAACATAGACGGTCTTAATACTGATGGTGAGTGTATCGGTATTGATGATGAAACCGATCTAGATTTCATCAATTCTGCAGAACGGGTTCAGGCTTGGAAAAGCCGTCATGGTATCCGCCAATTTCAATTTGTCGGCTCTGTCTCAATTACGGTTTGGCGCGAAATCCGCCGCCTAAAGGATTCAATACCCAAAACCTTCCTAAACATTTATGAGGCGGCAAAGGCTAACGATTGGAAGCGATTCACTCAGTTAATGGGCGGCATGGGAGCAGGTCGTAATCAAACCCTTAAGCCATTTTATGAGTCGCTGGAATTAAACCAGTTTGGCGAGCCTAAACAATGCGTTAAGGGGTTGATCGCTGTTACTGCTGAATACCTAAGTACTCGCCTTTATGAGTGGACAGTGCAGCGCGTCGGGTCTGGCTCTGGTCTTGGGCTTGATCTTCAAGAAGCGGCGAAGCCGTTTCCTAGTTCTCGTGTCAATAACTCCCCGCCTCGTGATTATTCGAGGTTAGCGACCGGCGGCGGGGTGTATTTATGTCAGTAGCCGTTTTGTTTGCCAGGTCAGATAGCTTTTATAAAACGATTAATGAATGTGATGTATGGGACAAAGAAAGAGACGCAACGAAATTTGAAGGTAAAAGCCCCGTCATTGCTCACCCACCGTGTAGAGCGTGGGGGCAGTTACGAAAACTGGCTAATCCGTATCCAGGCGAGAAGGAACTAGCCCTATTTGCTGTTGATACTGTGCGTAAAAATGGCGGCGTTTTAGAGCATCCAAAAAAATCAACACTATGGCCGGCGGCGGGGCTTCCCCTTCCAGGCGAACGGGACAAGTTCGGCGGCTGGACACTTCCTATTTTTCAATCTTGGTGGGGGCACAAAGCGGAAAAGGCAACCTTGCTTTATATCGTCGGTTGCGAGCCGTCGAATATTCCTGATTTGCCTTTGCTCCTGGGCGAGGCCGCTTTTATTTGTGGTTCTCCAGGGCGGCGGAGTGATGGAACGAGATTGCATAAAGGGGATTTAGGCTGGCGTCCTGAAATCTCCAAAGCAGAACGAGAACACACACCGCCAGCGTTGGCGGCGTGGCTTGTAGAGTTGGCCGCAAAATGCGCGACCGGCGGGAACAATATTAACCAATAACCAAAGGACTAAAAATGGAAAACAGCGAGTTAGAAGCACTACTAAAAAAACGAACCGAGGCGCAAGCCAAGCTATCCGAAGCCTTAAAGGGATTAAGCGGGGTTAGCCCTATGGCTTTGATGGCGGGCGGCTTTAAAAGCCTTGGTGGTGTGGCCGCGCAATTTGAAAGCGTGGCGCATCTTAACGACTTAGTGATTACTGAACTAGCAACGAGGGCCCTAGAAAATGGCTAATACTATTGGATTTATTCAGTGCTCGGAACGGCACTGTAACGAAGTGGCAGAAGTGCGCAAAGCAACGGGCAAGCGTCAATCACTTTATACCGTTTGTCCTGCATGTGGCACTAACCAAGGGCACGGCGTAGCCCGTCAAAAATACCTAGCGGATAACCTAAAGGCTACTCGTGAGGAACTGGAAATTAAGCCGAAAACGGATACCGAAGAAAAGGCCGCTATACCTAGTAAAAACGAGGCTTCCAGTGTGTCGGACGATACCGAAACGAAGCCGAAAACGGATACCGACAATAAGCCTAAAGGCTCGCACGAAGACAAGCCAACCGCGCCCCCTGTTTTACTGGGTGCTTTGGCGTTAATCGCGGCATTAATTACGGCAATTTTTGCCACTCGTAAGCCATCTAATAAACCTAAAGGACAAACAGCATGAGTGAAGAACAATTAGACATGATCGACGATCAAGAAACAGCCTCTATACCAAGTGAACAAGCGGCTTTCATTAAAGAACTGGAAGACGAAGAAGCGGCAGAAGACTTTGACCCTGAACAATCCAAGGCTGAGGAAGTGGAAGCCGAAAAACAAGCTGCAACGGATGAACAAACGGCTCAAATGACGGCGTTGGGTGGCTTGGCAATGATTGAGTTCACATTGAGAAAGTTCATTCATCCTGAGTTTGAATTTACTGCTAGTACAAAAGATTATGCGGTTGAAAATCTATCCCCTGTTTTAATTAAATATGGGGCGCTAATACCATCGTGGGCTGTGGAGTACGAGCCAGAAATTAAGGCAGCCATGGCGGTTGGATCATTGGTGTCTGAGGGTATGGACACGGCCAAGAAACTAAAAGCAAAAGACGCGGCAATGAATGAGGCTAAGCAGCATCAAAAAGACCAGCAAGACGGCGTACAGGTGGCGGCATGATCCTAAAGCCTAAAAATGCAAATAACCGACTGAGTGAAAATCACTGGTTGGTGGTCGGGTCGTCAGGGTCGGGTAAGACAACCGCCGTAAAGCAGTTGAGAATCATCAAACAAGGTGATCAAGTCGCCCTGTTTGATCCTTATCTTGATTATGAAACGCTGTGCGGGGCTGAGGTGAGGCGATATACGTCATTACCACGATTTGCAAAAGCGTTGTTTTCAGCAAGGGCAGCAAAGCAAGGGCGAGGCTTTAAAATAGCTTTTAGCCCAAACAACGGCGCAACACCAGCGGGATTAGAAGCCTTTTGTAAGGTGGTATGGGCATGTGGTGATGGTCATCACAAAAAGCCTCTTAAAGTTGTCATGGAAGAGCTTGCCAAGTGCGTGACGACAAGCGGTAAAGCCACCGGATTCTTTGGCGAGATTTTGACAGGTGGGCGTAAATTCGGCCTTGAGGCTATTTGTATTTTTCAGCGAGGCCAAGAAGTGCCAAAGACAATAACGGGCAACATTCCTAACAAATGGGTGGGCAGGCAACAAAGAACAAATGACGCGCTTTATCTTTCCAAAGAGTTGGACTTTCCATTTGAAGAGATTAGAACATTACCCCGTTATCACTACTTGGTTAAGACAAATGACCATGACATAGGTAAATTTGACAAAGGCAAATTACGCAAACTATAAGTACTCAATGTAAATATAAAGTAAAGAATAGCCCCGTTATACCTAAAGGTATCGGGGCTTTTTCATGCCTTGACGGATACCTAACGCCGTTTTGTATCTTCCATCCTGTTCAAACGCATTTATTCATTAACTCGAACAGGAAAACTTATGAACACGAAAAAATACGTTCCTATGATCGTGGTAGCACTTGCAGTGTCTGCCTTGGTTGTATGGGCATCTAACAACGTGGACGCCGTCGAAAACGTCCTAAACGATTAAGGGGAAAAGTATGTTAACAGTACAAAAACCTCTTAACTCGTTTAACGGTGTCGGCTATGGAAGTAAAGCATCTATGTCTTTGCCAGTTGGCCCGACTTATAACGAAATCCATTTGATTACGTCGCTGACTGCGGCGCAAATTCGTCAAGTGTCTGTCGTGCTCAATGGTGACACCATCATTCAAGTTAGCGGCTCTGACCTTGTCATGATGGAGAAGTACAAAGGCCATTACATCGAAGATGGCGTATTTGTTATTCCATTTACCAACCCAACAGCTAAAAACCAAAACGGCGGCATGTTCGGCGGCTTGGTAACGTTGGCGGGTGAGAACATCACCTTAGAAGTGGAGATTGGCGACGGTTCAGGCGCTTTAACGCTTGAAGCTATTGCGTTTCAAACGCCAGCGCAAGCCCAACGAATCTGGCTTTCTCGCATTCGAACTCATGTGATGCAAGCAAGCGCGGAAGGCTGGAACGACTTTACAACCTTCCCAGCGGGTGCGGCGATTAACTTACGTCGTGTGTATTTCAAGGGGGCTGTCAATCGTCTGAAAATCGAACGAGACAACTTGATTTTGTTTGACACAAAAGCCACTGCACAAGCCGTTCAACAAAAGCGCGTTGGTCGCTTTCCACAGTCTGGGATTTATATTTTTGATCCGACCATGTACGGCTATGAACAAGCGGACGTGTTGAACACAGGTTATCAATCTGAATTTGTTTTTCGTGCTGATGTAGCAGAGGCCAAGCCGATTCCCATTCTTGTTGAATCTATCCAGCAAGTCGCGGCGCTGGCTTAAGGGGGTCTTATGGGACTCTGGGATAGTTTTACGAACGCAGTAGATGACGCAACAGACACAGTAAGCGGCGCATGGGACGGCGCTACAGATTCAGTGTCAAGTTGGTGGAACTCAACAGAAGACAACGAAGCGCCGCCCAAGACATACCAGCAAACAGCACAGGGGGAAAAACTGGCGGAAGGGTCAGTTATTCCGAAAGTAAACACAGCCCAAAACAACACAGGCGCAACGGTGGGTAAAACGGGTTATGCATCATCAAATACGCCGCTTTACTTAATCGGCGGCGGTGTGCTGTTAGTCGTGTTGTTGATGATGTTCATGATGATGAGGGGGAAATAACATGCCACTAATTTTTTTAGCCCCTTTGTTATCTGGTGCCGTGGGCTTTGTTGGCGGGTGGTGGGCTGGCTCGTCATTTGGCTGGGTGAAGTGGCTTGCTATTGCTGCTATCGCGTTTTACGTAGCACACAAAATGGGGGTGATTTGATGAAACTTATTCCTTATCTATTTCGCTCTTTAATTGTTGCTGTCGTGTCTTTCTTTGTCTCTAAAAAAGTGGGGTTGTTATAGATGGCTGACGATATAGCAAAAGCAGCCCTCGCGGGTGGGCTGGGTATCAACTCAGGCGGCGGCGCGATAACACCGGATTTAGGGTCAAGCGCGAGCAACAAAGGTGGCAATAATTCGCTAGGCGGCTTCAAGTTCGGTAACTACTACGCCGCCCCAAACTACACGCCGTGGATTATCGGCGCGGTGGTTTTGGGGGGTATCTGGTACATGACAAAAGGGAAGAAAAGACGATGAAAATCACTCAAATTTCTTGGCCTTATGACGTACCAGAAAAGCTAAAAAAAGCCTGTGGTGATGACTTCGAGACAATTCGGAATCAAGTACAGGATGGCATTTGTCACTTGTACAAATTTGAGTCTGACGGTGTTGATTTGTTGATGGTTACTCGTGGCGAAGAAACAACACGGGGTCGTGAGTTGGTAGTGGTGTGCATTGGTGGTGTAGGCATTAAAGCGGCGGGGCAATTCTTGATTGATAACGCCCTTAAAGCTGGTTTTGTGTCTATTCGCTATCACGTACAAAACCCAGTGACTGACCGCTTATATCGTCAATTTGGTGGTAAAGAGATTGATAGGGTCTATCAAGTAGTGCCCAAGGGGGTGAATGATGGGCGGTAGTTCAAGCAGTTCAAATACAACCAAAAACGATGTAACGAACTATTCGTTACAAGGTATCGAGTCCGACGGGACGGTTATTGCTGGTAATAACAATACAGTGACCGCCACGGATCACGGAGCGGTAAAAGGCGCGTTAGATTTCGCAAAGGATCAAAGTAAGCAGGCGTTCGGCTTTGGTGATAACGCGCTTGAACTCGCTGATAAAGTTGTTGACTCAAACAAAGACGTAACGAAAAAAGCGCTAGACACGAACGAGAACGTCTCAAAGTACGCCATTGATAAAAACAGTGATCTAGCGGGGCGGACTGTCGATTTTGCTGATAATGCCATCGAAAACGGCTTTGATTTTTCAAAAACGCTGGTTGATCAAAACACGGCGAATTCAGCGAATACCACGTTAGCCATAAAAGACTTGGCTAAGTCCTTGGCAACGGGCGGCGCGTCTGATGTAGCGAATCAATCAACCAAAATGGTGTACACCATGGGGGCCGTCTTTGCGGTGGTGGTATTGGGTTTTGTGATCATGTTGGGGAGTCGTAAACGATGAAAATTGTTCTGGAACCGTTGCAGGAGACAACTATTCCGGCACGCGGTGAAACCGTTGTCTATCTGTCCGGTAGCGAACCGCTGTTAATTACGGCCGACGGGCGACGTGCTGAGATTCCGCCGGAATCTCAAAACACGTTCAGTCCGTTCCAGCAAGTGACATTGCAAAACATGGGCACGATCCGTGCTGAATTTGAAGTGCTGGTTGTTGACGGTATTTATCAATCACACACGAATGGCTCAAACGTTCGTGCCAGCATTGACAACCCGCTGTCGATCACTAACCCAATTGTTAACGCGTTAACATCATTCGTTGGCTCTGTGCTCAACATTCGAAAAATCACGGAAACGTTGAATATTCGAACGATCACAGAGACGTTAAAAGCAACGATTGAAAATACAGTAACGGCGCGAATCACAGGGGAAGTGAACACACGGAAAATCACAGAAACGCTGAACATTCGAGAAATCACAGAAACGATTGAAGCGAATGTCACAAACACAGTCACGGCGAATATTGCGGGGCTAGTCAGTACGCAAGAAAAAGCCGCGACAAGTATAAAAACGTCTGAAAAGACATTTAGTGCTGGTGAATCGTTCACGATCCCAATCAACACAAACCGCCGTGATATCACAATCACGGCATCAGAAAAAAACACCGACGTGGTGACGGTTGCAGGGGTTCCCCTTCGCGCTGGTCAAAATATCAAACTTGAAAATTATACAGGCGCGGTAACAGCTCAAGCAGTGGCCGCTAATGATCAAATTGCAATTACAGAGGTAATTAAATAATGAGTGTAGGACAGCAATCAAGCTTAAACGATCTATTACAAGTTAATGAGAAAGCAAGCGAAGCACAAGGCACGGCTAATGCAGCAAAAGAAAAGGCTGATAAAGCCTTTGCTCAAGCTTCGTTGAGTCGAGGCACTGTGAACATCGGCGTATTGATGAAATTAGATGCCAAACTTAATTCGCTCACGAAATCGGGGTTCTTTTTCGTTGACGGTGGATATGTAATTCGAGGCGATCAGATGAACGCCCCAACGATGAGCCCTGCCTTTATGTGTGTTGTCAGTTCTGACGCCACAGAAGGGCGGATCGTTCAAACCGTAACACCGTACGATCATGACGAAGTTTATACGCGCCGCTTCTCACGTGAGCATGGATGGGGCGTATGGTTTGAACATTTGACAACAGTGAACACGATCACCGACGCAAACGGCTTTATCAAAGCGGCGTAATGCCTTTTTAAACATCATTAAAACAGGACTTTAGAACATGGCAACAATTCAAAAAACCGCCGCTTTGAACTTACTTTCAGACGGCACAAACAAAGACAGCACAGAGCCACAAATGACCACGACCCGCCAAGAATTGGGCGTTTACAAAGTTGGCGGTGTGGTGCTCGGCTTAGCGTCCGAAGGTTGGACAACGTCAATCAAAGAAGACGCCAACGGCGATAAGACTATTTCACTATCAACCGAAAAAGTAGACGGCGGCGTTATCGTCCGCACTTTTGAACGTGGCACACAAACGCCTTGCGACATCGTGGGTGCTCTTACTCTTCGCTTTGATGTAGAAGTCGAGGTACCAGACTACGAGCCAATACAAACCGAAGGCGCGGCCTAATGAACAAGCTAGCTCTAGCCGTGGGCGGCTTGGGGCTGGCTTACGCAATATACAGGACAAGCAGAATGTTAGCAGTCGATAACGTGCGCGGCATGCGCAACCACAACCCAATGAACGTGAAAGACTCGTCTATTTTGTGGAATGGGGAGACAGGCCAAAACCTCGACCCAGTATTTGAGGAATTTAAACACTACTCGGACGGTATCCGAGCGGGTGCGAAATTGCTTGTGAACTATAACAAGCTTTACGGCTTAAACACGGTACAGGGCTTAATCAATCGTTACGCGCCACCAAGTGACGACAACCCGACCACAGCCTATGTGCAGCACGTAGCGGATTATCTAGGCGTATCGCCAACACAACCGCTAGACGTGCAAGGCAGCTTAGTACAGCTATGTAAGGCAATAATTCATTTTGAGATTGGCGCGGTGCCGTTCTCAACGTGGTACATCAAAAACAGCGTAAAGGAACTATTAGCATGAAAAAGAAAGGTATCGTAGGCTCAATCGTAGCGGCGGTTGTTACCGTTGCTCTAGGCTTTTACACACCATTACCTAGTGTCGCAATCGCCCCTATTGCTAATTGGCTTGGTGATCAATCTCAAGACTTAGTAGATTAAGAGGTAACATGGATAGACTGACAACAACCGCTTACGGATCGTCATTTGTGGCACTATTTGGTGGCATGACGACAAACGATGTAGCAATGATCGGCGGCTTGATGGTCGGCGTAGCAACATTCGCTGTAAACTGCTACTTCAAACGGGAGCATCTAAAAATCGCCAGGCGAGAAGCACAAAAAAGGGAGCTAGATTAGCTCCCTTTTTTTATCGACTCGCAACACAAAGAGTGTGTCGTTTGTGTGTCGGTCTCGATTTTGAAGGTGAAAAAACCTTTAAAATCAAATGCTTATTTGGTGCGGATGGGGGGACTTGAACCCCCACGACCGTAAGGCCACTAGCACCTGAAGCTAGCGTGTCTACCAATTCCACCACATCCGCAGTACTGAGAATTTGCTTTATCACATGTTGTATAAAAATGGTGCGGATGGAGAGACTCGAACTCTCACGCCGTGAAGCACTGGAACCTAAATCCAGCGTGTCTACCAATTCCACCACATCCGCATGTCGTGATAACGGCGAGAATCATACCGATATTTGTTTATGATGCAAGCTTTTTTATTGGCTTTTGGGGGCTATTTTTAGCGGTGATGAAAGGTTTTTTCCTAGTCTCAAACGAGGACATTAGTAAGGAAAAATGCTTTAATACCGCCTCTTCAAATCTGTTTGTTTTAGCTGAGTGACTTGATGGAAAGCAGTTCGGTTTCGACCCTGATGGATCCGCTAGATTTAGCGACTTTTTTTGTTTTTATCACCTGTTGGTGGGGCTATGCATTTTATGCTTTGTATAATTCGAAGCGTAAGTCCTGCTTAGTGAGCGTGTTACATCAATTCCGTCTGGCGTGGATGTCGCGTTTGTTGCGACGGGATAATCGCATCGCTGATTCTTCTGTGATCGCGAATCTTGAACGCAGTAGTTTGTTTTTTGCCTCGAGTTCATTGATTATTATTGCGGGGCTCTTTGCTGGTTTTAAGTATTCTAAAGAAGCGTTAGAAGTGCTGTCTGATATTTATTTGATGGCACCCAGTAGTCGGCAGGAATGGGAGATAAAAATCATTATTCTCGTGCTGATTTTTGCCTACGCCTTTTTTACCTTCACTTGGTCGGTTCGTCAGTATAATTTTTGCTCCGTACTGGTGGGGAGTGCGCCTCTGGCCACAGAGCGGGGGATAGAGGAAAGCGAGCGCGAGTTGTATGCGATGCACATGGCGAAAGTCTGTAGTCTAGCAGCCAATCAATTTAATTATGGTTTGCGAGCTTATTACTTTGCGATGGCCTTTAGTGCGTGGTTTATTGGTCCGTATTTTTGCATGGTTGCCAGTATTTTGGTGGTAGGGGTGTTGTATCGCCGTGAATTTCGTTCAAAAACGTTTAAAACGCTGAGTCGAGGGTTGGTTATTAAATCTCATGCTTCCTAATTTCCCAAAACCGTTACCAGAAGATGACCGTCCTACAAATCGAACGGTCAAGATGGACGATCGGCTTTATCAGTATTTGGTGGATGTCTCGGTTCGCGAGAATGATATCTTAAAGGCGCTACGCCGAGAAACTGCGCAATATCATATGGCACGTATGCAGTTGTCACCGGAAGTCGGGCAGTTGCTGGCATTGTTGGTTAAATTGCAGTCTCCTAAGAAAATTCTCGAAATTGGCGTGTTTACTGGCTATAGCACCTTGTCGATGGCCATGGCGATGTCTAAAGACGCGTCGTTAATTGCTATTGAGAAAAAACAGATGTGGTTAGACATTGCGACACGCTACCTCGAAGAAGCAGGCGTGATGGATCAGGTGACGACCTACTGCGATAAAGCTTTACCCGTTATGACGTCGCTTCTTGAGACAGACAGTGGCAGTTTTGATTTTATCTTTATTGATGCGGATAAGAAAAACTTGCTTGATTACTATGAAGGGGCAAAACAACTCTTGCGCCCTGGTGGGTGTTTGCTGATTGATAACACCCTTTGGTGGGGCAATGTGGCGGATGACGCTTTTACCGATAAAGATACCAACATTGTACGGGCGTTGAATAAGACGATTCATGCCGATCATACGGTGGATTTGTCGTTGATTCCCATCGGTGATGGCCTAACGTTAGTACGTAAGCATTGAGAGTCGCCTGCTGATGCTTCTCTTGTTTTCGCTCTAAATCTCTCTTTTTAAAGACTTTCTCCTGCTTTTTTAAGATAAGCCTCTTGAAATCACTTCAAGAGGCTTTATTTATGTTTCACCAGTGAAACGAAATCCCCCTTTGGCGGCTTGCCAGAGGTTCATTAAAATAGGAGCAAGTTTAAAGATGGCAACTGATACTCAAAAAGAAACGTTAGGGTTTCAAACGGAAGTAAAGCAGTTACTTCATTTGATGATCCACTCTTTGTATTCTAACAAAGAGATTTTCCTACGTGAGCTGATTTCCAACGCGTCTGACGCCGTTGATAAGCTTCGTTTTGAGTCTGTCGCTAATGCAGACCTTCTTGCAGAAGACCCCAATTTACGTGTTCGTGTTGAGTTTGATAAAGAGGCCAATACGGTTATTATCGATGATAATGGTGTGGGTATGTCCCGCGAAGAGGCGATTGCCAACTTGGGTACCATTGCCAAATCTGGCACGTCAGCGTTTCTTGAACAATTAAGCGGTGATCAGAAGAAAGACAGTCAGTTGATTGGTCAATTCGGTGTGGGCTTCTACTCTGCCTTTATCGTTGCGGATAAGGTAACGGTTGAAACTCGTCGTGCTGGCGCAGCTAAAGACGAAGCGGTACGTTGGGTATCAGACGGTACTGGCGAGTTTACTGTTGAAAACATTGAAAAAGAGACTCGCGGTACTCGCATCACCTTGCACCTTAAAGCCGACGAGAAAGAGTTTGCCGATAACTACCGCCTACGCTCTTTAGTAACAAAATACTCTGACCATATTTCTATTCCTGTTGAAATGGAAAAAGTGGTTTATCCAGAAATGGATGAAGAGGGCAATCCTAAGCCAGTTGACGAAAACAAAGCACCGGAATTCGAAGCCGTTAACTCAGCGAAAGCCCTTTGGACTCGTTCGCGCAACGATGTTTCCGACGAAGAATACAAAGAGTTTTACAAGCATATTTCCCATGACTACCAAGAGCCTCTTAAATGGTCGCATAACAAGGTAGAAGGTAAGCTTGAATACACCAGTCTGTTGTACATTCCTTCTAAAGCGCCTTACGACCTCTGGAATCGCGATATGCAGCGCGGTCTGAAATTGTATGTTCAGCGTGTCTTTATTATGGATGAAGCAGAGGCGTTCTTACCTCCTTACATGCGTTTTGTAAAAGGGGTAGTGGATTCAAACGATTTGTCTTTGAACGTATCTCGTGAAATTTTGCAAAATGACCATGCCGTCGATTCCATGCGTTCTGCTCTAACAAAACGTGTATTGGATATGCTGGGTAAAATGGCGAAAAATGAGCCAGAAACCTACCAGAAATTCTGGGATGAGTTTGGTAACGTGATCAAAGAAGGCCCAGCAGATGATATGGGCAATAAAGATAAGATTGCTGCTCTACTACGCTTTAGTACGACTCATACCGATGCACCAGAACAGACAGTATCTCTTGCTGACTACATTTCTCGTATGGCTGAGGGGCAAGATAAGATCTATTACATCTATGCGGAGAACCATAATACTGCGAAAAACAGCCCACACTTAGAGATTCTTCGTAAGAAGGGCTTTGAGGTCTTGTTGTTGAGTGACCGTATCGACGAATGGATGATGTCTTCTCTGCAAGAGTTTGAAGGTAAGCATTTCCAAGATGTTACCAAAGGCAAATTGGATTTAGCCGATTCTGAAAACGAAGAAGAGAAGAAAGAGAAAGAAGAAAAAGCAGAGCAAATTAAGCCGCTTTTGGATCGCATGAAAACGGTTCTTGAGTCTAAAGTCACTGCTGTAAACAGCACTGACCGTTTGACCAACTCTCCCGCCTGCTTGGTCGTTGGTGAGTATGATATGGGTCTGCAAATGCGTCGTTTGCTTGAGCAAGCAGGTCAAAAATTGCCTGAATCCAAACCTAGCCTTGAGGTGAACCCTGATCACCCAATTGTGGCGAAGATGGATGCCGAGACAGACGAAGATCGCTTTGCGGATATGGCGTGGTTGCTGTTCGAGCAAGCCACTTTGTCTGAAGGTGGTCAGCTGGATGATCCTGCAACGTTTGTTAGCCGCATGAACAAACTGATCGTTCAATTAAGTAAATAGTCTATTGAATTTACGCTTTAGATTCTTCGGTTTAGGTTTTATTTTTGGCAGCCTATGAGCATTAGCTAAATTAAAATCGATACACCAATTAAAGCCCTTGCTCCGTGATGAGCAGGGGCTTTTTTTGGCCTTGTTGTGACGCCAGGGTCTGGGGCAAAGAATAAGGCTGGTTTGCAAAGTAAGATAATTTTGTTTAGCGTGATGTTTTTCATGTCATATTAAATAGTTCAAAGGAGTGAACGATGTTGAGCAAGGTGTTGCTAGGGTTAGTTGTCAGTGTAGGAGTGTTGTTTTCATCCTTCTCAAACGCACAAATGGATGTGCAGTTAGCAAAGCGTTACGGCGATGAAAAGGGGGCTTATCCTGTTACGGATTATCTGGTGAGTGAAAAGTATGATGGAATTCGTGGGATTTGGACGGGCACTGAGTTATTGAGTCGTCAAGGAAAGCCGATTCATGCGCCTGCTTGGTTTATTCAGGCATTGCCCAAAGGGGTTTGGCTTGATGGAGAGCTATGGTCCAAACATCATGATTTTCAGTTCGTTGCCTCCGCTGTCACTAAAGATGAGCCCATCGATTCTCAGTGGCATAAGATTTATTACATGGTGTTTGATGCACCAGATTATAAGCACAATTTTGCTGAGCGCAGTCAGCGTTACGCGCATATTGTGGAAGCTATTCATGCCCCTTTTGTTAAAGCCATCAAACAATTTACCGTACCGGATAACCAAACATTAAGTCATGTACTGGACGAGTATGTGAAAAAAGGGGCTGAAGGGTTAGTGTTACACCGTAAAGCGGCGATGTTTCAAAGTGGTCGCACTGGTAACCTATTGAAGCTCAAGCCTTATATGGACGATGAAGCAACCGTCATCGGTAAGACACCGGGGCAAGGCAAGTACAAGGGCATGCTGGGAGCGTTAATCGTTGAAATGCCTTCTGGTACTCAATTTAAAATAGGGACGGGGTTTACGGATGAAGATCGTGCCAATCCACCTCATATTGGCGATGTGATTACTTATCAATACCATGGTTTTACCAAACGCGGTATTCCTCGCTTTGCCAGTTTTATGCGGGTTCGTTATCCTGCAGAAGATAGGCCCATCAAATAGACAGCGTCATAGAAACAAGCTGTCGAGGATACATTATCTACTGCTCTAAAGAAAAGTTACATGAGAAAATTGAAGGTGGGACTGCAATCATGAGGTGTTTTCGCATTATTCTTGACTATAATTAACAAATGGCAATATAAGATAGGAAAAATAAGTAGATTATTTGAGTTTAGCGATTTTTTTTTGAGATAAATTACTGTGTGAAACGTTATCTTGTTAACTGGTGCAGATGGTTAAATTGATATTAAGTGGTGTAGCAATCTTCAATCATCTCCACTGGTTTATCGTGTAGTAGAACGTATTGCTCTGTGGGAGTTGAGCAGATTAGAAAGATTGATTATTGAATGTTCATGGGAAGGAGTCAATGAATGTTATCTAAACATAACCTTAAACTGCAGTTGTGATCATGTATGTCAAAGTTTCAGGATGAAGAACAGCAAGCAACAGATGCTGAAGTAGAAGACGCTATTAATTGGCTTGTTCGTCTTACTTCTGGTGATGTGACGAGTCAAGAACTTAAGGATTTTGAAATCTGGCGTAGGGCTGACAATCGTCATGAAGTGGCCTTATCTGAGGCGCGTCACTTATGGGTGAGTATGGGGACCCCTTTAGAAAGCTATTATCAGCCGGATGATATTGCCTCTTTTTCATCAGAAGAAGGTTTTCGTTCCTACTTTTTTCGCTGGCAGATTATATTGCCTATATTGCTGATCTTATCGATAGGTGTATTTGCTCAAAACTGGTTAACTCGCTGGCAATACGATCAATATACCTCAACAGGAGAGCAACGAATGCTTTCCTTAGAGGATGGAAGTAAGATGTGGTTGGATGCGGACAGCGCTGCAGATATTTATTTTAGTGCAGGTAAACGTTTTGTTCGTCTGGCGTATGGTGAAGCCTTTTTTGATGTTGTTCATAATCCTTTACGACCATTTATTGTTGAGGCAGGGGCTGGAAAAGTGAAAGCTCTTGGCACCAGTTTTGGTGTCGAGCGTGGTGATAACTCTATGACGGTGACCGTAGAAAGAGGCAAAGTTGAGGTGAGTCATAACGGTTCTTCTGATATGCAGCTAGATGCAAATCAACAGGTTAAAGTGATCGATGGGATAAGTGCTGTCCAAATCAAAAAAGTTAATGCTGGCCAGGTACTGGCATGGCATACGGGAAAATTGGTATTTGAAAATCAGTCATTAAGTAGCATACTGTCGGTGCTTAAGCATTATGATAAACGAGTGATAATGTTTGACAGTGACACGCTTGCCAATATTAAGCTAAGTTCTATTATAGACATACATCACCTTAAAGAGTGGTATGATGGTTTGCAACAATCATTGCCCGTTAATGTCGATATACTTGGGCCTGTCGTCTGGGTCAGGAAACGTTGATTATTAGGGAAGCGCTGGTTAATAGTAACAGTATTTAAGAGTATTAAGGCAGCTTTGGCTGCCTTAATTTGTTTATAAGTTAGATGTCATCTTCGTGTTCAGCTAGTTCTTCAATTGACCGTATTGTCCATTGACCACCTTTTTGCAAGTGCATCGCCTGATTATGAAAAGGCAGTAGGCTGGGGCGGTGTCCGACACTAATCCAAGCGGATCCTGTAGTTTCTAATAGCTTATAAAGTGCTTTTTCTGTTGGTAGATCCACTGCACTGGTAGATTCATCGAGAAACACATAGCGAGCTTTAAGGAGTAGCACTCTGAGAAAGGCAATGCGTTGTTGCTCTCCAAGAGATAGAGTATGAGGCCAGTCTTTTACAGTATCCAACGAACCATGACGTGTTAAGAGGTCCTCCAAGCAAACTTTGTTTAATAGCTTTTTTAGTTCGTCATCGTTGACAGGAGACTTCTCTGCAGGATAATAAAGTTGGCTACGTAAGTCACCCTCAAAGGTATAGGGGCGCTGTGGTAAAAAAAGACAGGTATTTTCCTCCATAGGAAGAGAAATGGTTCCAGTACCGTTGCTCCACAATCCTGCAATCGCTCGCAACAAGGAACTTTTACCAACGCCAGAGCGACCAACAATTATTAATCGGCAGTCCCTATTTAATTGTAGGTTAAGTTGATTGACGAGGGATTGTTCTCCTTTTGGAGTTTTAAGATTGACATCTTTTAACTGAATAGTGTCACTTTGTTTCAGCACGATGTGATTGTCTGGGTCCTGTTGATTACTCTTTAATTTGAGAAATGCTTCATGGATTTCTGCCACACGTACCATATGAGGAACGGCTTGACTTAATTGGGGAATATAAGATGATAATACCGTTAGGCTATCGACTAGCAAGGTGGCAGAGGCTGTTGCTTGGGCGATGGTGCCATAGCTTATTTCTCCATTAAAATACATTGGCACCAGTACAATTAGTGGAAGATAATTCCAAACTACGCCGACACCATCGTTCATGAGATTCAGATAAATTGAATAAATCATATTACGCATTTGTTTTTTGACAACATTTTTCATGCGTGCGCTAATATTGTTAGTTTCTGTTTCCTCGCCGCGATAAAAAGCGATGTTCTCGGCATTGTTGCGTACATAGGTTATACCGTAGCGCAGATCCGCTTCGGCAACGGTTATGTCAAATTGTTGCTTTATAATGGGCTGGTTCATCAGATAAATTGCGAGAGATTGAAAAATAGAAAAACCAATCACACAAAAAAACAGCGAACTGGATATGCTTACCATGATGCTGGTTTGTACTCCCATGTTGCTTATTGAACCGAGAACTTGAAGAGGGAATGCGCCAATAATATCGCAAACTGGCCCAACTTCTTCTTCGATACGTTGATCTGGGTTGTCGATCTTTTCATCTTGTAGTATATGAAAATAGGTTTGCCGATATAGATAGTTACCGATCAAATATTCAGTCAGCCAACGCCACCAATGTAAAGATAGTAACGCACCGACAAGGCTCTGTATGACTCTAGCACCAAATATGATAACGCCAAAGAGTGTTGACCAAGTAAATAATGACCAGTACAAAGAGCTTTTCTTATCGACTAATGCGTCAGTTACTTCGCCAGTAAGCTTAACAACATAGGCATTAGCCCAACTAAAACCTGCTATCATAAGGCATATAAAAACGACAACCAGCCATGATTTCCATGCGCCTTTGCGCGTCCAATAGGGTTTTGCCAGCATCAAGGCCCGACGAAAGAACAGCCAATTAAGCTTATGCCTCTGCTTGTCGTTTTCAAGTTCCGATAACATAATGGCCATATTGTTTTCCTTTTAATTAATAAAATAGATAAATGTCAGACCGTGCCGATTTGAATCACGCTGTCAGTGTTGGGTCAGGCCTTAATGCATGGCGTTGAATAGGGTTGTTTGTTGTGTGAGTTGCCATTTACTGTCAGGTAACAAGTGAAGCTTTTGGTTATGGAATCTCAATAGTGTTTCGCGATGACCAACGCTCACAAAGGTAATGTCTAGTTGCTTCAATACTTTGTAGACGTGTTTTTCGTTCTCTACATCCATTGCGCTTGTTGCTTCGTCGAGAAAGACATAGCGTGGTTTGCGTAAGACGATGCGCGTGAATGCGATTAACTGTTGTTCACCGAGGGAGAGCACCTTCCGCCAATCTTTAATGCAATCTAAACCTCCGTGTTTCGCCAGAAAGTTGGGGTGACCTAAGAGAGTAAAAGCTTCCTGTATGTCTGCGTCGTCGAAGCTTCCTGTGTTGCTAGGGGTAGGGTAGAGTAGCTGTGAGCGTAAGTCTGCTAGATGCATGTAGGGTTGTTGAGGGATAAACATTAATTGTCGCCAATGAGGTAGCACAACCTCACCTTGTCCTCTATTCCATAACCCTGAAATAACCCGCAGCAGAGAGCTTTTACCCACCCCAGTTTGCCCAACAATGACGGTATGATGGCCTGGGAGAATTTTCATCGTCAGATCCTTGACAAGTTGTTGTTCGCCGTTAGGGGTCTCTGCATTGATTTGATTTAGCTCAATATGGTCGCCCTCAATATAATGGATACGGTTTGTGTTGGTGTTCTCTTGAGAGAGTGCCAAAGATTTTTCTTGAATCTCAGCCAGTCGCATTGCGCTTGGCATAACACTAGTTGCAGTTGGTATTAGCTGAGAAATGACTGATAGCCCCGACAAGACTGTCGACGCTGCAGCTGTTACCTGGCCGATTGAGCCGTAGGATATATGACCCTGGAGGTAGAGCGGAACAACAAACAAGATAGGAAGCAAATTGAATATTAGAGAGAGTACTTCGTTAACGGCACTCATATTTATATTATTGTAAAACATGAGTTTAAGCTTAGCCTGCATAACGTCCTTAAGACGCTGGTTCAAGTGTAATCTCTCGCTGCGTTCACCGCGATAAAAGGCAATGGTTTCTGCATGATCGCGTACAGCCATTAACTTTGTGCGCATATTGGCCTTAGCGACAGTCACTGCCCAGTTCAGTTTAATGGTTGGGTTATAAATCCATATTGTTACGAATGTATTAACGATGGCATATATAAGGATGAACCAAAATAGCCCCGTGGAGACGTTTAAAATTATGCTTGCCTGCACGGCAATGTTCGTTAGAGAGCTGATAACAAACTGGGGGAGGCCGACGATTGTTTGGCAGACATTAGCTACTTCATCTTGAATACGCTGATCTGGATTGTCTATAAACTTACTTTGCTCAATCTCATAATAAGTTCGGTTTCGCATATAGGATTGAGTTATTTGTTCTGTCATCCATTGACGCCAATTCAATACTATCCAAGAGCTGAAAAACCCAGTTACGCTGGAGAGTAATATTCGCATAAAAACGACAAATGTCGTCCAAATCATTAGACTCCAATAAATACTAGCATTCTTGTCAACGAGTGCATTGGTGTAATCTGCGACTAAGTAAGAAACATACCCTCCTATAATACCGATAGCAGCAGAAGAAAAAAGCAGCATTATAACGATTAGCCATGATTTCCAAGCTTCGTTTCTGGTCCAATAGGGGAGACTCAAGTCATATAGTCGACGAAAAAGTAATCTATTCAGTTTGTAACTGCGTTCATCGTTCATTTGATTTGTCTCAATAGGCATTTAAGCATCCCAGAAGGTATTTATTCGTGTTTATGAAACGATTGAGAAGAGAAAAATCCACAGAATGCTAATAAAAATTGTGGGAAACCGAGACGTGACGCGTTTTATAGGTAACAACTTATTAGCGTTTTTTTTTAGTGTGGATACTATATGAACAATCAAGCTAATGCAGAGGCTGAATTAGTCGCAAGTGTACCTGATCTTGCATTTCAACGTTTTAAACTGGATAACGGCTTAACGTTATTAGTACATGAGGACCATCAAGTGCCAATGGTTGCAGTGCATGTTGGCTATAACGTTGGCGCTAAAGATGAACCAAAAGGAATGTTTGGCTTTGCGCATTTGATGGAGCATTTGATGTTTTCGGGTAGTGAGGCATTGCCTGGTAGTTATATCAGTCATCTGGAGCAGGCCGGATCACAAGGACTTAATGGCGTAACCAACGCAGATATGACCCAGTTTTTTCAGTCCGTTCCTGTTGGATCCCTTGATTTTACTCTGTTTGCTGAGTCTGACCGCATGGGAGCTTTACTAACCGAGTTGACAGCAGAAGCTCTAGAGACTCAGCGCGATGTGGTGACTCGGGAAATGGAAGAGGGAGAGTTGCAACCTTATGGTTCGGTGCAAGGGGCTATTTTGCGACATTTGTTTCCGGCCGAGCATCCTTATGCTCATAAGGTTGCTGGAGAGTATGATGATTTACAAAATATTGATTTTACTCAGGTAATAGGATGGCTATCAAAGTTTTATAGACCTAATAACGCCGTTATTACATTGGCGGGTGACATAACGGCAGAGCAAGCTCTTGCGAAGGTAAAAGAGTATTTTGGGCATATACCCTCTGGTCCCGCGCTAGAGAAATGTGATCGTTGGTTACCAATATTATCTAATGAACGTCGTGTTACTGTGCAAGATCGTGTGGAGTCAACATTGCTGCGCATTTGTTGGGTTGTCCCACCTTATATTGAACAAAGTACCATTGCCTTAGAGCTATTTGCTGGGCTATTGGTGGATACAGCCGAGTCGCTGTTGGTTAAACGTTTAATGGTAGAGAACGCTCTGGCGACTGATATTAGCGCATTTATCGAAACAGGCATGCTCGCTAGTTATTTTAATTTACGAATTGTGTTGCCTTCTGATGTATTGCCTCTTGACGTTGAGCGTATTGCTCTGCAGGCATTGCAGGATATGTTACACGAGGGGCTCAATGCAGAGTCATTAAAATATAGCCAATATGCTTTTCTGCAATCAGTTGATGAGGCTTGGTCCGATAATCTGTCTTTGGCTGCGGAGCTGGGTAAGCATGAAATGTATCCAAGCAAAGCAGAAGGCGCTCAATTACGAGTTAAGCAAGCAATGATGATGTCTGTCGATGACGTGTTGTCTGCTGCAAGTGAATGGCTAGGGCGAGGGCGTTTGGTACTAACAGTTGAGCCTTATTCCTATCTTGGTGAGGCGTCTTTAGCAACACTCGCACCTCGTACACCGCCCGTTATAAAGGTTGCACCGATGAAAAAAGTCACTACAACTCAGGATTTTGTGTTGTCTAATGGGCTACGGGTGATCCAAAACGAATCGGACGATGCCTCTATGGTGAGCATCAGTTTGATTGTCAATGCAGGATCAAAATACGATCCGGTGGGTAAAGAGGGACTAGCGAATTTAGTAGCAGGTCTTGTGTGTGCTAATGAGTCGTTTCAGCAGCAGATACAACAACAAAATCTATTTTATGAAATAGATGTTAGTGTGGAAAATGTTGCTCTACGTATGCAAGCTCAAGCAAAGAATGTTGGTGCTTTATTGAGTCTACTCTCTGATACAGTGACGAGGGCTTGTTTGCCGCTAGCCGATGAGATGCTTATTAATAGTCATCGTGATTATTATTTGAAAATGATAGAAACGCAAGAAGTTGTGCAATGGGTGTTGCCTATGATGACGTTTGCACCATCGCATCCATTGAGACGTCCTGCTTTTACACTAGGTAGTAGGGCATCAATACAGTCTCTCACTACCGATAGTGCGCAAACCTTCTATCAAGCGCATTATCGACCTGAAAATGCCACCTTAATGATTCATGGATCACTGCCTGAATCTCAACAAGCCACACTTTTAGAGTTGTTAGAGAGCCGCTGGGTATCAAATAAAAGTGAGCTTTCCTCCGAGATCTTGCTATCACCACCGTCACTTGAAGGGGCATTGGTGTTGGTTAATCAACCAGAATTCCCAGTCGTTAATTTGAACACTTTTTTTGTTTTGCCAGGGAGAGGAGGGGGGGATGATGCAGCGACGCAATTAATTTACCCGTTATTGGCTGCTAGTTTTGGCTCGCGGATAAACTTTAGTATGCGAGAGGTATATCGGCTGACTTATAACGTGGTAGGAATGCAGCATGAATTTCCAGAAACCCGATTGTTAGGTTTTGAAATGGTGGTAGGGGTAGACAGTATCGTGCCGTCAATACGTGCAATTTGTCAGGAACTTCATGAATTACTGACGACTAAACCATTAACCATAAAAGAAATGAAGGCGTTAGTTCAAAGTGAATGTTTGCGCCTGAGTAAGCCAATTAATGATTACGAGACAATGTGTCAGCAGGAGTTATTGGTTCGTCAAAAATTGGGTAAAGATTATTGGCTTGAATTAGCAGAGAAAATTCAGTCAATCAATATTGAGGACGTTAATAATTTAATTAATAAGTTTCTTTTACCAAAAAAAGGAAAATGGATTATACAGGGGGATGTGGCACGCTATTCCAACGAGCTAGAATCCATGTTATCTCTGTCTGCTAATTATGTTTTTCAATATAAAGATGAATATTATTCTTAGTATTTTAGTTATTTTATCACTTTTTTCGCACAAATTTGATGAGTTTTTGCTTCTGATTCGTTCAATTAAGGACAACGTCAACTTTCATCATACAGGGTAATACAATGGGAACAAAAAATTATAATTCATGGTTGATGATAGCGGTACTTAGTAGCAGTTTTGCTACGAGTCCACTGTTATTTGCACAGAATGCCAGTGTGAAAGCAAAAATTGAAAAAAAAGTTTTAAATAGTCATGATTTCGATATTCCAGGCGGGCCTTTGAGTAATGCTTTATTAACTTTTGGTCAACAAAGTGGTTTGCAGTTGATTGCACCTAGTAATTTAACGACAGGGCTATCGAGCACAGGCGTCAAGGGTAAATATCAGTCTGATGAGGCTTTGCGTGCCTTATTATCTGGTACCTCTCTGGCGTTTAAATATATCAACTCTAATACAATTGAAATATACAGTGTTGCCGTTGTATCTCCTAAAGGAACTCAAGTACTGGGCACGGTACAGGTTAATGGTACTAATGTTGATACCGCTACAGTAGATGAGGGCGTGAATGGCAGTCGCGATATTACGGCGACCGAAGGTTCTAACAGTTTAAATGGCAGCATACTGTCCGTCGGGTCGAAAGGGCCGACAAGTATTAAAGAAACCCCTCAGTCTGTGAGTGTTATTACGCAAAAAGCCATGCAGGAAGAAGGTATTCAAAACCTGAATGAGGCCATGCAACACGCTACAGGGATAACGACTCAGCAGAATGGTAACTCTCGTTCAATGTCGTTTTATTCCCGTGGCTACCAGATTACTAATATGCAAATCGATGGTGGATCGCCTATTGATATCTCAGGGAATTCACAGGTAGGCTATCGTTTTCAGCCAAATTTTAATATGGCAGAGTACGATCATGTGGAGGTGTTGCGAGGGGCTGATGGGTTGTTTAATGGCTCCAATGGTGCAGGGCCTGGTGGTGTGGTTAACCTTGTGCGTAAAAGACCGCTTGACCATTATCAGGCAATCTGGGAAGGCTCTGTGGGGAGCTGGGATCATTATCGTAATGTGCTGGATGTGAGTAGTCCACTAGGTTTTGATGGCAAAGTACGAGGAAGAACCGTATTAACTTGGGATAAAACTCATCATTTTTATAAAGAGGCATACGACGATAATAAAAGCATTTTTGGAACACTAGAGGCAGACTTAACTCCCAGTACCCTTTTAAACATTGGTGGAAGTTATAGCCAAATGCGCGGTGTGCCGTTTTATGGCGGTTTGATGATGTATGCAAATGGCAAAGACTCTAAGCTTCCAAGAGATACATCGTATACATTTCCATGGACTAAAAATGATAATGATACCCTTGAGCTTTTTGGCTCGATTACTCAGACATTTAGTGATCACTGGAATGGAAAGATCAATTATACTCGCTTAGCACAAAAAAATTACAATATTTCAGTACAGGGAGTCTCTTTTGGTGGCATCCCTCTAGACGGTACAAGGCTGGGAGTATCGGCAACTTCTAATCGGACTCATAGTTATCAAGACTCGCTTGATGCAACATTAAATGGCCAGTTTATTGTGTGGGGTTTACCGCAGAAAATAACGTTGGGGGGGAATTATCAGCGTATTCGTTCGGATATAACATATCCATCAGATTATGACCATTATATTTTGCCTGATGATTTTACCTATGATCCTTTTAATTGGGATTATTCCTACCCTAAGCCTAATATTCCGGCATCTAACTATGCCTTAAAGGGCTTTGATAACTTAAATCAATGGGGGCTTTATGCGCGTATTGAGATCACCCCTTGGAAGCCGTTGCACCTTATTACGGGACTAAGATTAAACAGCTATCGAACAGAGGATCTTCAATATCAGAGTGGTGTGGATGCTAACGGTAACTTCGGTCCGCAGCCATATAAAACAAATAGTTCAGGCCATAGTTTCGAGAGCCCATACTACGCTATCAGCTATGATATTAATGATAACTGGAGTTGGTATGGCAGTTATACTGATGTATATAGTCCGCAACTTGATGACATTGGTTTAGATGGAAAGGCGATAGGCCCTATAACGGGTAGCAACTATGAAACGGGTTTAAAGTTCGCCCAGCCTGACGGTATGTTAAATGCTTCTTTGTCGCTTTATCGGAGTCAGCGTTCAGGTTCAGGGGTGCAGATTAGTGAATCTCAAGTTGATTTAGGTGGTGGTCGTACTGGGTATTATAAGAATTCAACCTCACCGGATATTAGTGAAGGGGCTGATTTAGAGATTAGCGGAACGCTTAAACCTTGGTGGCAAATGACCTTAGGTTATACGTACAATATTTCTCACCAAGGTGAGCAAGGGGCGGACGGTAAAGGTAAACCTTTACAGACCTTTATTCCGAAACATATCTTTAAACTGTGGAATGATTTTCACTTTAATTCCAGTGAGCTATTAAATCGTTTTCAGTTTGGTGTGGGTGTTCGCGCTCAGTCTGCCTCTTATGTTAACGGGACGTACTTCGATGATGAGAGTTTTGAACTTCATCCTTATCGCTTCAAAAGTAGCTTTTATTCCGTGTGGTCAGCTCGTGTAGGTTACAATATTAATAGAAATTGGAACATTGCTTTGCTTGCTGATAATCTATTTGATCGTAGATATTATCAGACATTAGGTAATGATTTTGGTAACTATTGGTATGGAGAGCCTCGCAACTTCATGTTGACTTTAACTGGAAAGTTTGAATAAAAATTTTCCCCTTTCTGTTGTTCCTTTTAGAACCCCGATATTGTCGGGGTTTTTTGTGTTTGCCCAGCGAAGCTAGCAACCCCATCAGGTTGAAAGAAATCTGTCTCAGGCTTAGGCTGTGGTTGAAGGTGGCATTGTTAACATGTCGTCAGTGTTCGTGCCTAGGGAAGACTGGCATCGTATCCGGCGCGTGCATCAATGGACGACTTAAAGCTTAAGAGCATAATAATGAGTAATCTTATGCGTTACGTAGATACACAAGCTGTCTGATCAACAGGAGACGTTTTATTGGTTCACTAGGAATGATGAGGGAAGTTTTTGTAGCTTACTCTGGTAGATTGCCTTTACAACAGAGCAGAACCTGCATTGAATGTTACCAACATGTAAGGCTAAGAAGATTATCCGCATTTGGCACGCAGCGTTTTAAATTGAAGATTGCATCACTATTGGTAGTGATACGAAGTATGCAAGAGCCGTATATAAGGTTTGTTCGTACGGTTCTGTGAGAGGGATAAGGTGGTATCGCCTCATCCTACTTGATATGCAATTATTTATGTTATCAGTCAGGAGTCAATAGCTTTCTTTCAGAATTATATAAGAGGATAGTGGGCAGAAAAATTGACTATCTGTTTGAGAATGATTCTTTACCTACACCACAAATTTAGACTGTTTTTTGTTACATCTAATCTTGATAGACAGATGCCAATAAAAGAATAGAGTTTTAGTATGTCTTTTTTATAAAAATAAAGAGTAGGGGCAAAAGAAAAGGTCTGAGGATAATATAAACTCAGACCTTGTTATTGTTTCTTTTTTGCATTATCAGTGTCATGCAAGGTGGAGCAGAAAATGTGCTTATCCGATAAAACGATATTGCTCGTGTGTATCTGGAGCTTCTTTTAATAGTTGTATAAAGCGTTTTTGCATGCCTTGGTTAAGTTTATTTTGTATGCTCGAAACGTGTTTGTTGAAAGTAGCTTCTTTTTCAGCAAACGCCGTAAACTCAGGTGCTTTCTGTGACCACCGAAGGCATAGCTCTTTGAATAATAGTTCGTAATCTTCTTCGGAAATATCAATGGGGATCTGTGGTTCGATCCAATTCCAACGGTCATTTGCCATATCAAGCTCTTCTAGACTCCAGCCAGATTTCAATTTTTCGGAATATATTTGACATTCAGCTAAGTTGTAAATGATCGCCTCTATGGCTTGGTTGTCTTCTATGGACGTTCCTGGAAGGGGGGATAGGAGTGCAAGTATTGTGCTGTAATGGAAGGAAAATTGATGACTTTGCTCTGCTTGTGCAAGAAATTCATTGGCTTGTGTTTGTATTGCAAGCCAGCTTTTTCTTGGTGTCGATTTGCCTGCCAAGTAGTCTGTTACCAGGCTAAGCCAGTGCTGACGAGCGTCAAGAAGTGTGTCGGGCAGGAGTGTTTGCCAAGGTGTCTCATTACTCGCTAGCCAGTTAAAGATCATTTGTAGCGCGACATGGCTATAGTCTTTGCCGATTGTCAGAGCATTAGTGAGCTCATTGATCTGTTTTGGCGTGGTGTAATCCATAACTTCAAGCCATACGGCCAGTGAAGGGGGGAGGCCTGTAACACGCTCAAAGACATCATAGGATTCTTGCCCAGCTAGAGCATATGGAGTAGTGAGCAGATTCTCAGGGCGAGGGAAGTTGTAGCATGAAATCTCGCCAGCAAGGGCTTTTTTTTGTATGCGTTGGGTCAAAAAAACAAATAGTGCTTCATCCTGGTAAAAGGAAGGCCATTTGTAGGCTTCTTTAATGACGATTTCTTCTGAGTCTTCAACATCTATGTCCTGTGCTCGTAACCAATTATTAAGATCGGATGGTGAATCGACACCGATTTTGCGCGATACTTCTTTGCCTCTGTAGAATAGAATTAAAGTGGGAATGCTGCGTACACGAAACCGAGGTATGAGGCTTTCATACTTTTCAGTGTCCAGTTTTGCAACAGTAAGTTGCCCAACTGTATTTTGAGCAATTTTTTCCAGTAGAGGGGCTATGGTTAGGCAGGGCCCACACCAAGGTGCCCATAAATCTAGCAATATAGGTGTCGTTGTGTTGTTTAACACATCGTCCACTGTGACATCTGTTAAATTGATAATAAGGTTAGACATATTAACTCCGGTTTAGTAGTAACAATTAGACAACAGCTGTGAGGCAGAAGTTGTATCTGGGGGGATTAGTCATAGAGATCATTGTCCGAATCAGTAATGATGTTTAAGCTATAAGGAGAGAATTGTTCGGCAAGCTGTTGCTTAAACGATTTGATGTCCCCTGCAATAACCCAAGTAAGTTGGTCTATAGAAAATAAAGTGCGTGCCAGGGTGTTTATCTGTTGTTCACAGGCTTGACCGACTTGTTGTTGGTGATGTAGCCAAAAATCATCTGGCATATCATTACGCACTAACCAAGAGGTCATAGTATTTAGCCCTTGAAGGCTCTCTATTGTGCTGCAAAAGCTTAATAGCGTTGTGTCTCTTGCCGTATTCAATTCCTCTTTTGTTATCGGTCTTTGATTGGTTAACGCTTCATACTCATTGCGAATTTCGTTAATCGCATCACAGGTTTTGTCTGCTTGTACTTCTGTTTGAATGTAGTGCACTCGGTGATGTGGATCATCGATCAGGTTTCCTCTTGCACCGTAAGTCCAGTTTTTTTCTTCGCGCAAGTTCATATTAATTCGTGAAGTAAAGCCACTGGCAAAAATGGTATCCAGTAACTCAAATAGAGCTTCATTCTTATTTTCCGCCACACCCGGTATTAAGGAGGCGGCAATGATAGAAGTTTGTGCTGCGTCTGGAACATCAAGTAAGAAAACTCGTGTATTTGTTGGGGGATACACAGTTGGAGATGGTATTATTGTTCGGGGCCGACAGGGAATTTTGCCAATTGATTGATTCAGTAATAGCAGCAGTTCATCTAATGTAGTATCACCAGTTACCACTAACGTGGCACCGTTAACATTAAGCAGTTCTGGGAGGGCTTGGTTGAGTTCTGCTAATGTTGTTTGTGTAAGGCTTAGTGCTGTGCCTTCGATTCCTTCAGCGACTCGACAAGCGTGACCTCTTGGGTAGATTAGTCCCGGCAATACTCTTAAAGCTTGCGCACTAGCTGTATTTTTCTGTTCTTTTAACACGTTTTGTAACAATAAGCGTTGGCGAAGAAAATCTTCTTCAGTGAGTATGCTGTGTTGGATGCGATCATTGAATAGTTTTAACGCATCAGAAAAATTAGCCACTCGGCAGGAAAGCTGCAAAGAGATGTGTTGCAGCTGATTACGAAGGTGGATGCGACAGCCAATATCTCGACAGGATTGATTAAATTCAAATGCATCTTTTTTGTCTGCACCGGCTTCTTCTAATAAGTTAAGTAATAATTGATATTGTCCAGGGCGTGTCTGCAGGGCTTTTGGTAATAGCAGGTTAAGACAAATATCACTGTTACTGTGGCGTTCAAGCAGTACCAGTTTCATGCCATTATCAAGAAGCGCGTGCTGTATTGCAGGCATTTGTGTCGGTTTTGGTGGCAGAATAGCTGGAGGATGCGAGCGATCAGCAGCTATGGCTGCACTATCCTTCTGTACTGAGAAAGCCTCAATCTCTAATGTATAATGTGGGCGCGTTAACCAGTATTGGGAGGCTCGTTGGATTGCTTCTGGTTGAGCTTGACGAACGTCTTCTATTAGTTTTTTATAGGCACTGGCGTCACCAAGCATAACGTGAGTACTGGAGAGTAAAGCGGCAATTTGTGCTGAAGTTTTATAGGATTCATCAAACGTAATCAGAATATCATGTTTTACTTGTCGAAGTTGTTCAGCATCGCAGCCAATTTTAATGAAGTCGTTTACTTCTTCCAATAAGCGCTTTTCAAGTTCTGTTAATCTAGTGTTGTCGGAAACCGTTGCGGTAATAATGAATTGGCTGCAAAGTGATGTATTGGTGACTTCTGCTTGTATGGTGCTGGCGATGTTGTCTTCATGTACTAACTTCTTAATGAGTAAGGAAGAGATTCCTGCTGCAAGATAATCCGCTACTATGATGAATAAAGTATGGTCAAGGGTACCAGCGGGTGGAGTATTCCATATTAGCATTAACGTGCTATTGGCTACTTTTGCTTGAAAGCGGTCCCGTCTTTGGGGGGATATATCAGCAATCCAGCTCACTGGCCGAGTTATTGGGGGGCCAGGAGGTATATCTCCAAACCAATGCGTCACTTTATAACAAGCAGTTTCAAGATCAATGTCCCCACTAAGGGCTAGTACGGCATTTGAAGGGGTATAGTAGGTTCGAAACCACTGCTGAATATCTTCTAATGTGGCAGACTCTAAATCGTCTTTTTCTCCAATGATGGTGTGTGCGTAGGGGTGATCTTTTGGAAAGCAGCCTTTGGACTTGCATTCATACAGTTTTCCATAGGGACCTGCCTCGGTTTCCATTTTTTCGTTGAGAACTACTCGACGCTGTTGATCTAATGACTGCTGGTTGATGGTGTTATAAAAATGCCCCATTCTGTCCGACTCCATAAAGAGTGCATAATCAAGAGAGCCGACTGGTACGGTAAAATGGTAGGTCGTGTTATCGGCTTCCGTAAACGCGTTTAAGTTTGTGGCACCAGCACGTGTCATGTTTTCAAGAAAAGAGCCTTGAGCATGTTCACTACCTTCAAACATTAAGTGTTCAAAGAGATGAGCAAACCCTGTTTTGCCTTTAGGTTCATCTTTTGAGCCAACTTGATAGATTAATTGTAATGACACTAATGGAACATCGTGGTTTTCTGACACTATTACGGTCAGGCCGTTATCCAATGTAAAAGTGGTAACGGGAATATTGATGTCAGCAAAGGGCTCATTCGCATTATCTGTTGGCTTTGATTTAAATGATGTTGTCAAAGTGTATCCTCTCAGATGAACGGGTTTCTGTTAGGGTGAAATATCGATGTAGGTACCCACTCTTCCAGCAACTCAGTTGGGGAACTATTGACAATGAAACGAGTGAGGGCGTTATTCTCCGCATAAGTTAGGTTAAAAAAATTCCTTCATAGGGAGTAGATCTGTATTACAACTCTTTGAAAGATGCTTGCATTCCTTTATAGACGCAGTTTATTTGACAATTTCACTGAAAAACTTATATCTATTCGCCCCTCAACTAGCACCCTTTGTTTTCATTATTGTGACTGATAGTTAATTATTTTATGGTTTTATTGATGAAAAACTGTATTCGATTCGTTTCTTTCGTATAGCTAGTAAAGACTGGTTATAAGGCGATCAGTTTGCATGAGCAGTGCATTCTATAATTTTTGCTTTATGTGTGAGGAGTGAGTGTGAATAGCTTTTTAATAAAACAGATTGGGTTGCAAACAATAACAAAAAAAAGGGCCTATATAGGCTTCACTTTGTTCCTAGCTTTAATGGTATCTATGACAGTGCAAGCGGGTGATCTTTCAACAGATGTTGGTACAGATAGTGCTGCTGTTGTCTTGCCTAGTTCTAATACTGTGAATTCATCTCCTGATGGGGAATCAAAGGTAAGCACCGAAGCGCCAGTAACGGTAAACAATGCATCCAATGCAAGTGACTCATCACCTGCTACGTCCTCAACACCTGTTCTTACACCGACAACGGATAGTGTCAACTTACCTGTCGCTAATCAGTCAACCTCTACAGTACAAGACTTCTCTGCTGTTGCACTTTATGACCACGCGGATCGTATTGTGAAAACGGTTATTTTAATTCTCATCTTTGCCTCTATGATGAGTTGGAGTATATGGTTAGGCAAAACATGTGAGCTTTTATCTCGTCGTCGTCGTTTGCAAAAGAGCTTGGCGGCTGTTGGAAATAAGCGTTCCCTTCATGACTGTAGTGACTTTGCTATAGAAAATTGTGAAAGGATGAAAGAGATGGCTTTGGCAGAGCTTAACCATATAAATGGATGTCTTTCTTTCCATTCTATAGAGGCTATTAAAGAACGTGTACAAGCTCGCTTTCAGCGTCTAGAGGCGTCCGAGTCAAGACGAGCCAGTCGTGGTGCTAGTGTTCTTGCAACAACCAGTGCTGTTGCGCCTTTTGTCGGTCTGTTTGGCACAGTGTGGGGGATTATGCATAGTTTTATCTCTATCGCACAGACTCAAACCACGAATCTAAGTGTGGTTGCCCCAGGCATTGCCGAAGCGTTATTTGCAACTGCGCTAGGGTTAGTTGTTGCGATCCCCGCAGTCATTCTCTATAACATTCTTGGTCGAATGATTACTGGCTATCGTATCATTGTCTCGGATGTAACGACTCATACCTTATGTTTGCTTAGTCATGACCTTGAAGCGTTGCAAGATAAACAACATAACAACCCTCTGACAAGTGTGGCGTAATTATGTCTTTTTCCCCTCAATCTTCAGATAATGACGATCTTGATGCAATGGCAGAGATCAACGTAACGCCTTTTATCGACGTTATGCTGGTACTACTCATTATATTTATGGTGGTTGCACCTCTCTCAACTGCAAATATTAAACTGGATCTTCCATCTACTACGTCGAAACAGCAACCTAACAATGTTTCTCATCCCATTACTGTGAGCCTGAAAACCAATGGTGATATGTATATTGGGGATGATAAACAGAGTAAAGTCGGTTTTGTTGGAGCACTCGATAAAGAGGTAAAGGGCGATAAAAATACACGTATTTTTATTCGTGCAGATAAAGAAATAGATTATGGTCGTTTAATGGCTTTTATGGACTTATTGCGAGATGGTGGTTACACCAAAGTCGCCTTAATTGGCTTGCCGAGTACTGGAGCAGGTAGTAAAAAATGACCAGTTCCAAAGCTAGGAAGGATAGGTTGCTGTGGGTTATCAGTCTTATCATAGCCACAGGTGCTCATTTACTGGTATTGCTTTACATTCTCAGTAAGCCTACTCAGCCTGTGAATGCTAAGAGTAGTGCGGCGGCACCAATTGTCGTTACTATTGCGGCCATTTCTACAACAGCGCATTCAGCTAGCATTGACAGTGTTGCACAGCAAGCTAACGAGCCACCACCACAGGTGGAGGATGCCCCAGTTCCTCCATCTTTACCGCTAAAGCTGCATGCCGCGGTAAAAGAAATAAAAAGTGCCAAAGTTAAGGTGGCTGTCAACGACACTAAGCCAAAGCTTAAACATAAGGTTGAACACAAGCCCAAGCCCAAGCCCAAACATAAGGTTGAACATAAGCCCAAGCCCAAACCCAAACATAAGGTTGAACATAAGCCCAAACCGAAGCCGGAATCCAAAAAGCAAGTTGTTGTAAGGCAACAACCGAAAAAAATAACCAAGCCAGCCGAAATCACTACTCCAGAGACAACTCGAAGCAACAGTAGTGAGTTGGTTGCAAAGAAAAACCAAGCGCAGAGGGTTGGGGCGGCGAGCAATCAGTTAGCAGCATTAAAACAAAGCTGGCAGTCAGAAATACTGGCTAAGTTGCAGAAAATGAAGCGTTACCCTGGTTATGCGTTACGCATGAAGCAACAAGATACTGTGCTAGTGAGATTCTTTGTTGATAGGGATGGGAATGTGCTTGATTCATCCATTGTAAAAAGTAAAGGGTATGCATCATTAGATAGGGAGTCATTGCAGTTGCTTGATCGTGTAACACCATTACCGAAGCCGCCAGCCAGTGCTTTTGTTGGTAATTTAGACCGTATTGAGTTGATTGTCCCTATCTCTTTTACCATTAGGAATAGCTGAAGAAGAAAAATTGATGTCATTTTTAGAAGTTAAATATGGCATCAACTTTTATAGTGTTTTAAATAAAGTGGTATTTTTGGGATAGTAGAAGTAGGCTTCTTGATTAATTTTTTGAACATCTTAAAGGGAGAATTTAGAAAATTATTGATTTTTTGAGGTGCGGTAATTTTACAAATTTTATTGTTTGGATATTTGTGTTAACCGTTGGTTATGTCTGAATTTAGATGTGAGGTTATAAAGATATCGATAATTATTTTTTAAGTATGGGTTTTGGATGAATATTTTGATCTTAATGTGACTTTTTAATGAAGTTCATGCTTTAATTTATAGGCGATAAAAAGCTAAAGAGCACTTTAAATTGTGTTTATTTAGTAAAAATGCTTCATTTAAAATATAAAGAATCAGAGCTGTGAAGAGGATAATGATACACCCTTGCATAATAATTTTCTGTTTTAGTAGATTATAAGTTGCTTTTATTATTTCGAAAGGACAACTGAATCACCTCTTGAATTAAAAGGATGAGGCGATTTTTATTTAGCCGATATGCCATAATGATGTATCTGTTATTTTTTCTTCATTACATCACGGCACAACAATACGGCTTTAACAACATACTTTTCTACCAAGCTTCGAGATACACCTAGCTTTTCGGCTATTTCATTGTGAGTCATACCTTCAACTCGACTCATGTAGAGAATTTCGCGAGACTTCCCGGGTAACGAAGCAAGAGCATCGTCAATCTGATTGATTTTTTGTCTGTAGTGCAAATTATCTTCAGGAGAGTACATGTGGTTTTCAAACAGTTCGAAAGTTCCTTTTAGCAGTTGAGCGCGACGTTGTTCGGTGCGAACATGGTCAATAGAAGCATTCAAGGCAATCCTAATAAGATAATTACGGGCATCATCATGTGTTGGGAATTGATCTGCCAATTTTAGAATTCGAAAGTACATGTCCTGAGTGATGTCTTGAGCAACCTGCGCTGAGCCTGTACGGTGGGAGACTATTTTTTGTAAGGTTGGATATAAATCAACAAAAACATCTACAACTTCATTATTGGCTAGCACTGTTTTTACTCCTAGAAATGCGTTAAATTAAATTATGTATCAATGTAAAATATTTTCTGAATATATTCTAGTGATATTTTCTTATAAATGCATAAGATTATATAAAAAGAGTTTTTTACATTTGAACCGAGGGATATGC
>NZ_JAEMUI010000028.1 GCF_016461715.1 Marinomonas spartinae
ATAACCCGAAGGTCGTTGGTTTCTTTCTTATGCTATAAACAGCGGCTCCCGCAACCAATCTACTGTAAGATCGTTGGTACCCTTTTTACTAGAAAAGGGCTCCCACAATCCTTTCAGAAACACATCGTAAAAATTAGTCGCGGGATGGAGCAGTCTGGTAGCTCGTCGGGCTCAGCTTTTTACCCATTCGGCACAGCCGTTCGAAGGTCGTTGGTTCCTTTCTTATGCTATAAACAGCGGCTCCCGCAACCAATCTACTGTAAGATCGTTGGTACTCTTTTTACTAGAAAAGGGCTACCACAATCCTTTCAGAAACACATCGTAAAAAATTAGTCGCGGGATGGAGCAGTCTGGTAGCTCGTCGGGCTCAGCTTTTACCCATTCGGCACAGCCGTTCGAAGGTCGTTGACTCCTTCATGCTTGAGTTTAAACAATTGGAAGTGGTCTTTTGTATTCCCCCAAAATACACCATTGTCTGGAATCAATGGAAAAGTGTTGTAGATTTTGGGGTTAAGCTGTTTATATTAAGGGTTGGTTTTTATATTGATGGGTTGGATAACGATTATGAATGTTATGTTGGTAATCTAAACTTTATTGTTCAACAAAGGCATAGGTATAAAATGTTTAAGCTTGATACGCCAAGATTGCTACTTCGTGATATGCAGTTTGATGATGAGGCCTCTTTTGTTGCGATATCTCAGGATGATAAATATCAGCGATTTTATAATGAGGATGATTGCGATCCTGACAAATACAGACAATTAACTAAATTATTTATTAATCAGTCGCATGAGGTGCCCCGAAAAGCTTTTCAACTAGCGATTGAGCATAAAAGTAGCGGAAAATTTATTGGTACGGTTTGCCTACGTTTAGAATCAGACCGCCAAGCTTCGATAGGGTGTGGAGTCTCTAGGCTTTACCAGGGAAAAGGACTAACTCGGGAAGCTGCAAAAGCATTAGTGAGTTTTGGCTTTGCGGAACTTGGTATTCATCGCCTTTATGCTGAAACGATTCGAGAAAATGTCGCCGCAGTGCGCTTGTGTCAATCGTTAGGAATGAGGCAGGAGGCCATTTTTCGCGAACATCGATTTTTCAAAGGTCAATGGTGGGATACGGTGGTGTTGGCTATCTTGCGCAGTGAGTGGAGCCAATTACACTAGCGAGTTTATGCTTACTACTGTTTATCTATGGGGTGATTAATATGGTTATGGCAACCTAATGATAATGAGGGAAGGGAGAAGGATTCAATAGTAGAAAGTAAACGTCTCAAATTAGTGGCGCCATCAATTACGCATCAGCCCAAATGGCAAAGTCAATAATACAGTGGTTTATGCCAAAGTTGCCTTATAAGATTAGTAACTGGTTAGGTAGAAACACGAGGTTTTTATGTTGCAAGAGCTCATTTTATACAGTGCTCAAGGTTCCAACAGTTCCGAACGAGTGGAGTGGGTTCTGGATTATAAACGTATTCCTTATACGCGAATCGAAGTGACCAACGAGGCGTTGCATTCCACCTACCGTGAGGTTAATCCTTTTGGTTATGTGCCTTGTTTAGTGGTGTCGGGTCATACGCTTGTAGAATCCATGGCCATTATTGAATACATAGAAGAAACCTTCCCCAAGGATAAGCTGATAGGGGACTCTGCTTTGGAAAGAGCGGCGGTTCGAAGTGTATGTGAATACGTTAATGCTAGTATTCATTCCCCTCAAAATAGAACGGTACTCAAGGCGTTTAGGCCGGAGCTGACGGAGCAGTCTAAACGTGAGCTTAGAGGGCATTGGATCGCCACTTGTCTAAATCAGCTAATGGGGCAGTTGTGTGCAGACTCACCATTTGCCATAGGAAAGCATTTCTCCATTGCTGATATCTTTGTGGCCAGCATTTATAAAAAAGCACGCCAACATGGCATGGCGGAACTGCCATTTTATCAGCAGCATTTATTATGGTTGCGCCAAAACGCCAGGATCCAAGCGGCAGAACCTTGCGTATAACCTCCTTCTGAAGGCAGCCTCTTCCGTGCCATATTGAGACTTTTACACGACTACTGTGCTTGCCAATACTTTGTTAAAAACAGGCTCAAAATGCTCATTTATAGCGATAAACTTCGCTTTCTCGTCTGTTTTTGCCGCGTTTTGGTGTCGCTCGTGACATCGTGCAAAGGTCTCATATTGTTTATGAAATCATCATGTTGTTTGATCGACTTTTGGTTTTTATTGACGAAATGAATAAGTCATGTTCGCTCAAAAAATGATAGTGGGGCGGGTGATACTTAACTAAAGTCATTATAAATCAATGTATTAAAATAACTTTCTTAGATTTTTCGATTGACGGCATGTTCGTTGCAATCCTTTTGCTCGTTATTGATTCAGCAAAATAATAAAAATAAAGGAAGTTAAATAATGTCTAAGAACACATTGATTCGTTCGTCTGTTTCTCGCCGTCAATTCATAAAGGGTGCCAGTGGAGGTATTGTTTCTCTTGGATTGTTAGGGTCATCGTCTCTATTCGCTAATCCAGATAATGTGATCCGTATCGGGTATGTGATGCCGAGATCGGGTCCGCTCAGTTCCTTTTCCCAAGGGGATGATTTTCTTCTGAAGCAGGTTCATAAGCAACTGGCCAATGGCTTGAATATTAATGGTGTGCAGTATGCGTTGGAGTTCTTTCTTGGCGACACGCAATCAAGCACAATACGCGCGAGTCAGGTTGCCTCTGATCTGATTAACGGCAAAAACATTGATTTAATGCTGACCTCATCCACACCGGAAACGGTGAACCCCGTTGCCGATGCTTGTGAGGCTGCAGGGGTACCATGTTTATCGACCACGGCGCCATGGGAAAGTTTTTATTACGGCCGTGGGGCCAAACCTGGACAGCCATCGCCTTTTAAATGGACCTATCATTTTTGTTTTGGGGTCGCGGATTTTGCCAAACTGTATATTGATCAATGGAGTAAGGTAAAAACCAATAACCGTGTTGGTATGTTATTACCAAATGACGCCGATGGTAATTCTATCCGGCATTTGCTTATCCCTGATTTAGAAAAAGCTGGTTACACTGTGATTGATGCGGGTCCGTATGAAGATGGGGCCAGTGATTTTTCTCAACAAATTAACTTATTTAAAAAAGAGAATTGCGAGATTTTTAATACCTTCCCATTTCCACCAGATTTCCCCGTATTTTGGCGACAAGCGGCGCAAAAAGGCTATGCGCAAAGAGTGAAAATTTCACAATTAGCAAAGGCGGGCCTGTTTCCTGCCGAACTGAATTCATTAGGACGCTTGGGTTACGGCTTAGCTGCTGGGGCCTATTGGCATAAAGACTTTCCATTTGCTTCAGGGTCAACAGGGCTGTCAAGTCAACAAATCGCGAGTGGCTTTGAGAAAAGCACAGGAAAACAATGGGATCAGCAAGTGGGTGCCACAGCCTCTTTGTTTGATGCTGCCATTGAAGCTCTGATTCAATCCAATGCTCCTAAAGACAAAGTTGCACTGGTGATGGCCATCACAAAATTACGTACTGAAACCGCCGTCGGCATTATTGACTTTACCAAAGGCCCTGTTCCCAACTGTGCGACCACGGGGTTAGTGGGTGTGCAGTGGGTGAAAGCACAACAAGGGCCATGGGAGTTTGCGCTCAATATTGTGTCTAATGCGGACCATCCTCTGGTCAAAGTGACGAACACAATGACGCCTTATAGAATAGGGGGTTAGAGGATGACGCTTGGTTCGACGTCGGTCATTGCCGGAATCGGGATTGATAAACACTACGGTGCTTTTCAGGTTCTTCATGGGGTGGATTTTTCTGCGAATAAGGGGGAGGCTGTTGGCATTGTGGGTCCCAATGGGGCCGGAAAAACGACTTTATTTGGTGTATTAGCCGGCTCGACAGCACCGTCAGCCGGAGTCATTACCTATCAATATACTGATATAACGGCGACAAATGCGGCCCAACGCTGTCATGCTGGCATCGCCAGAACTCATCAGGTTCCTAGACCCTTTTTAGGGATGACGGTATTTGAAAACCTGCTCACAGCGGCGACCAATGGTGCGGGGCTGACTGGGTATGAGGCAGAAGCATTCGCTGTACGGGCTTTGATCCAGACGGGGATGTCACCGTTGGCGAACCGTCCTGCAGCGGCGCTGGGTTTGTTGGATCGTAAGCGCTTAGAGCTTGCCCGCGCGTTGGCAACGGCGCCTAAAGTACTGTTATTAGATGAAATCGGTGGAGGATTGACTGAAGGCGAACTGCATCAATTGGTCACACTGATTGCTCAATTAAAAGACGATGGGCTGACCATTGTTTGGATCGAGCATATTCTCCATGCCTTGCTCAAAGTAATCGATCGCTTAGTGTGCATGAGTGAGGGCCGTGTCATTGCTCAGGGACATCCTAAGGATGTGATGAGTGATGATGAGGTTATGAAAGCCTATCTTGGTTCTGAGCTGGAGGTGGCCCTATGAGTGCTTTTATGGTCGACCAATTAGTTGCCAAGCATGGTTTATTGATGGCTGTTCGTGGTGTCTCATTTTCTCTAGAGAAGGGGGAAATACTGGCCATTGTGGGCGCAAATGGGGCGGGTAAAACCACACTGTTTCGTAGTTTAAGTGGTGTGCATCCTGTGGACTCAGGACGCATTACCCTAAATGGCGAAGACATTACCGCTTGGCCAGCCCATCAACGAGTGCGCAGTGGATTGGCGATGGTGCCTGAAGGCCGACGTTTATTTGTCGATATGACGGTGCGCGAAAACTTACAAATCGCCGCCGAGCACGGCCGTTCAGGAGACTGGGTGCTGGATAAAGTCGTGGCCGCGTTACCAGTACTTGAGCCTATTTTGAATCAAGTGGCGGGGGGCTTATCAGGTGGGCAGCGTCAGGCTGTGGCGATTGCCCGTGCCTTGATGTGTAACCCATCGGTATTGCTATTGGATGAAGTCTCGTTGGGCTTGTCTCCTATTGCTGTAGAGGGGTTATACCAGTCTCTTGAACAGCTCAAAAAAAGCAAAGTAACCAGCATGATCATTGTTGAACAAGACCTAAAACGTGCTATTCAATTTTCTGATCACTTGCTGTGTTTATTGGAAGGCCGTGTTGCCTTGTCTGGTTGTTCACATGAGTTGACGCACAAAGCCATTACGCAAGCGTATTTTGGGCTGGAAGCAGAGGAGACTGAGAATGCTTGATGCCATTATTCAAGGCCTTCTACTAGGCGGTTACTACGCCATGCTCGCGGCGGGTTTATCCCTGCTGTTTGGTGTGGCCAAATTTATTAACTTAGCTCATGGCGATTTAGCCATCCTCGGCGCCTATCTCGTGTTGTTTGGTGTGAAAGTGTTGGGCTTATCCCCTTGGCTGTCCGTTTTATTGTCACTGCCTATCATGGGCATACTGGGCTGGTTATTGCAGAAATATTTGTTTACTCGAACTCAGGCGGCGGGCTTTTTGTTGCCCTTGCTGGTGACCTTTGGTTTGGGAGCGGTATTACAAAATGGATTATACGGCGTCTTCGGATCAGATACTCGTTCCCTTGCCAATTACATTGGCGATTTATCCTGGGATAGTTGGCAACTCACCGATCAGATCAGCGTAGGTAAGTTACCAGTGATAACCTTTGCTTGCGCGATCCTAGTGTTAGCTGGATTGCAGTTGATGCTGAGTTTTACCCGCCTTGGGCGAGCCATCCGAGCCACGGCGAGCGACCCTGAAGCGGCTGAACTCAATGGCATTAATGCCAACGCCGTGCACTGCTCTGTGTCCGCGATTGCAGTGATGGTGACGGGCCTTGCTGGGGCTTTTTTAGCCATGCGCGCGCAGATCACACCTTATGATGGCCCCGTGCAATTAATCTTTGCATTTGAAGCTGTTGTTATCGGTGGCATTGGTTCCCTATGGGGGACCTTGATTGGCGGCATTGTCTTAGGCATCTCTCAAAGCCTGGGCGCCACGTTAATCTCTGCACAATGGTTTCAATTAACCGGACACCTTGTGTTTCTTGCTGTTTTAACGGCTCGGTTTTACAGCGCTATTGCCCATCAACGGGGCGGTTGGCGGATGTTTCTCAAGCAGTCTTATTTTTCTATAACGGGCTCATTGCCGTCAAAAGTGACAAAAACAAAAATAAAAAATGGGTGATCTGGAATGAAAATCTCTTCACAAGTGAATACAGAAGGTTTTAGTACCGAGCATTGGTATCAAGTAGGTCGACCCGCTTTAATGGTCGGTGGCTTACTCTTCCTCGTACTCGCGACAGTGCCTTTTTGGGGCAGTGGCTTAGTGGTTGATAAACTAACAACCTTGTTTGTGTATATCCTGCTGGCCGTTATGTGGAATTTGCTAGCCGGTTATGCGGGCTTGGTATCCGTTGGGCAACAGGCATTCTTGGGGTTAGGAGGCTATTTTGCGCTGCGTCTGGTGGACATTGGTATGTCTCCTTACCCCGCGTTCATAGTGGGCGCGTTGATTTGTGCCTTGGTCGCTCTGGTGATTTCGGTATTCGCATTACGCTTAAAAGAAGGGGAGTTTGCTATTGCCATGTGGGTGACAGCGGAAGTCATTCGCATTTTAGTGATGTTCGATCCCATTGTTCAAGGGGAAACTGGTACGTCGCTATTAGCCATGAACCAATATGCTCCGGAGCTGCGGCGTAATATTAACTTTTGGTTTGGCTTACTGGTGGTTGCAGGCATGTTAGGGCTTGTTCTCTGGTTGGTGAACAGCCGTATTGGCGCAGCGGCCCAGGCGATTCGAGATGATGAAGAGGCCGCCAAGTCGATTGGTATTCGGGTTATGCGGGTGAAACAGATCATCTTTGTGGTGGCCGCTTTTGGTTGTGCGCTGGCTGGGTCATTGTGGCTGGCCAGTTCGGTCACCTTTCAACCAAGGACCTATTTTGGCGTGCAATGGACCGTCTTTATGTTGTTTATGGTATTAGTCGGTGGGCTCAAAACCTTTGAAGGGCCCATATTGGGAGCCATCGTTTTCTTTCTATTGCAGGAGTTTTTCGGGGACTATGGCGCTTGGTATTTAGCGGGGTTGGGGGTGACTGCTATTCTCTTTGCACTTTATGCACCCAATGGTATATGGGGGGAATGGCAAAACCGCAAAGGTGTACGTTTTTTACCGACAGGAGTGACACTAACGTTAAAAAATAAAGAGTAAAAAATGCCCCTCTTCGCGGCTTAGCAAAGAGGGGCTTTGTTTTGGTGACTTTTAGTAAGGCATTGTCGTGGCTAGAGAGCTTATAGATTAACCGCTATGTCTTCCGCAAAGCCTAACATGATGTTGAGGTTTTGCACCGCCGCACCAGATGCTCCTTTACCCAAGTTGTCTAACTTCGCAACGAGAACACCAGATTGGTTGTCTGGTGCGCTTAAAACAGACAGTTCGATTTGATTGGTATTTTCCAAACCATGGGGGGTTAGGAAAGGCGCCGAGTTGTCTTTCACCACATTAAGATTGTTTACCGTCACGAACGTATCCTTAGCGTATACCTCCGCCAGCTTGGTGTGCAACTGGGCCATGGTGACCCCATCTTTTAACTGAATTGGCAAAAAGGTCAGCATCCCTTGGCGAAAATGCCCAACGCTGGGAACAAAAAGAGGGGCTTTGTCTAAGCCAGCCCACATTTTCATTTCAGGAAGGTGTTTATGGCTAAAATTCAAGCCGTAAGCCGCGAATGCCGGAGCGTTATGAGTACTTTCATAGCGATCAATCAAGGCATTCCCGCCACCACTGTAGCCAGACACTGCGTTGACACTGTAATCCCCCGAAGCGGGTAACAACCCTGCCTCTACTAAGGGCTTAAGCAGTAAAATCGCGCCGGTAGGGTAACAGCCTGGGTTAGAAACAAACTGCGCCTGTTGAATTTTTTCGCGTTGAGTAACATCCAATTCAGGTAAGCCATACACCCAACCCTCAGCTACTCGATGTACTGAACTGGCATCGAGTATGCGGCAGCCTTCTTCTTTCGCCAGTGCAACACTGTCTTTTGCGGCATCGTCAGGTAAACACAAGACGGTGACATCGGCTTCTTTCATCAAACGACGCTTTTCTTCGACATCGCGCTTTTTCTCAGGATCAATACTGATGATTTCAATGTTCGGATGCTTGATTAAACGATCTCTAACTTGAAGGCCTGTGGTACCTGTTTCGCCATCGATAAATACTTTTTTCACAACCTTGTTCCTGTGTTTGTTGCTGCAATTATCCCAGATTATACGTGGATTTTTTTGCCAATGCTCGCCCCTTCTTTGAGAAGGCTCCTACGTATTATCACTTAATAAAAGATTTGTTCTCAATGCTTGCCTGAAAAATCGTTATTATAAAAAGACCGCGTTTACGAACGAGGCAAGAAACCACATGCATAGGGCATATCGCCAGCTATTTTTGACGATAACGCTAGCGGGTACCTGATAACGGCCAGTCATCAATAAGCCGAGGCCTGTTAACGCGCTACTCCCCGTGGAGATGGCCCAAGCACTAAAAAAGAGAAAGCCCAATTGGGTCGGCTCAGGATGCAAAGGCAACAAAATTGGGCTGACAACTGCAACGCTGATGACAGGGTGAACGCCGACATAACTGACCAATATCATTCCGGCTAAGGTTACGGCGAAGATAAACACACTGAAATGAGAGGACGCGACATCAAAGACCTGTGGGTAACACAAAATAATGGCTTTGATGCCATTTGAAAACAGGCCTGCCGCAAGAAACAGCGCAAATTGGCTACCAATACGGGGTAACTTATCATCCACAAAGCTCAGCAGCGCTTGTTTTCTAGGTCGAGCTTTCATGAGTAACATGGTTGCTATTGGCGCGATCAGACAAATAAGCACCAAGATACTGATGTTTTGCCAGGTAAAATGGCAGATGATGACTGCAATGGACAAAAGCAAGGGTACAAACAGGCTTTCACGCCGGATGGGGTAGCCTTCGAAATCGCCTTTGGTGCGTCGATAGGCTTGAATCGTAGAAAAAGCCACAGACATTAACCCCATGAATATGCCGGGGATTACCGTATGTTGCCATTTCATCCCAGGGGCATAGGTCAGGGCAACCCCGGTTGCGACAAAAAATGGTGACCACCAAGCGGCGGCGGAAAAGCTGCGAGTGATGACAAATTGTTGTGTTGAGCTTAAGCGCCCAATGCCTTTCATACGATCAGCAAAGACCATAATGACCGACATATTAATCACCGCCCCCAATAATTGAACCCCAAAAGCCGTATTCACAATGGCTTTTAGTCCTTTTGGTAAGGGGCGACTGGTATCTCTTGAGCTGGTTAAATCCAAAAAAGACACCGCAACGAACATGGCAAGCATGGGTAAATTGATGGCCAGTACTTCCCGCCATGTCATCCAAATACCTTGTGTTGCCGCAAAGATCAGAGCAAGCACGCCGATGCCCATTAAAATCAGCACCTGACGTTTCGCGCCTTTGGGCAGGGTTTTCCACATTGCCGCATTAGCGCCCCAAGCACATAAGGTTGGCAACGCGGTACTTACCCAGTCTGCGACCGATAAAAGATAAAAAACGAGTGTCCCTAACACCAGCCATCCGGTGAATTTGTTTAAAGCAGGCATAATATGCAGCGTATCCTTAAGCTCGGCATCGTGTTATGTAAGAACGGTAAAAAGAGAGGGCGAGTGTATCGCATTCGATACGATCATAATGCGATATCTTGCTGCTGTCAGCAAGTTGCCATACAAGTATTGATAACAAAAAACACGGCAGGTTTAGTTAGCTTTTATTAAGCATGGAGTTTTATAGATCTAAATCAGGCTTGTTTGAAATTTAAACTCTAATTCATTAGAAAAAGCCTATGATGGAGGTTTAGTGATTCGCCGATAGCAGCGTTACGAGCGAATATCTTTAGTAAGAGGAGTGACGTTACGATGGAAGCAGAATACCATGGAGTTTAAAGACTACTACAAGATTCTCGGCGTCAGTGAACAAGCCGATGCCTCCGAAATAAAAGCGAGCTACCGAAAGCTGGCCAGAAAATACCATCCTGATGTCAGCAAAGAAGCCAATGCTGAGCAGCAATTCAAAGAAGTAGGCGAAGCCTACGCCGTATTAAAAGACACTGAAAAACGCGCTGAATACGATTTATTACGTCAGCAAGGAACCCGGCGAGCCGATGGTGGATTCCAGCCACCGCCAGATTGGCAGTCGTCTCAGGCAGACCACAGACAATACAGCCACAGTTCGAGTGGCGACTTTAGTGATTTCTTCTATTCTATTTTTGGAGCAAATGGAGGCGGATTTCATCAAGCAGATGGTTTCCAACGCCAAGCGAATCAACGTGGTCGCGATATGCACCACAAAATTGCTTTATTTCTAGAAGAAGCCTATGCAGGCTGCCAACGACAAATTTCGTTTTTGGTGTTTGAGCCTGATCAAAATGGTTTTTCAAGACAAAGAGAAAAGACCCTAAATGTCAAAATTCCTGCTGGTGTCACACAAGGTCAGCATATTCGCTTGGCGGGACAAGGCGAAGCAGGCGTTGGCAATGGCAAAGCGGGTGATTTATTACTAGAAATCGAGTTCGCTCCCCACCCTTATTTTGCCGTCGATGGTGTCAATATTTTACTCACCTTACCCGTTACCTGTTGGGAAGCCGCTTTAGGGGCAACCATTGAAGTACCGACCATCAGTGGCAAAGTGAAGGTGAAGGTTCCCAAAGGGGCCAGCAGTGGTAATAAACTGCGCATCAAAGGCAAAGGTCTGCTCGGCAAAGGCGGTAAGACCCCTGGCGACCAAATTGTCACACTGCAAGTGCATTTGCCTAAGACACACAGCGCCGAAGCCGAAGCACTTTATCGACAATTGTCTGAGTGTGAAGCCAACTTTAACCCACGACACGTTTTCGAGAGGTAGATCATGACCAAATCAGAGATAGTGGTTATCGAATCGCCAAGTGAATATCGAATATTTACCTTAGAGGAATTCTGTGAGCGATGCGGAGCTCATGTGGATCTCATCGTCGAGATGGTCGAATACGGCATTGTCGAACCGATTGAGCAGCCATCACCATCGGATTGGTATTTTAACTCTCATGCCTTAGTAAGATTGCAACGAGCACAACGCTTGATGGAAGGCTTGGAATTGAATTTATCGGGTGTGGCTCTGACCCTTGAATTGCTGGATGAAATTGACGATTTGCAAAAACACATCGCCATTCTTAAAAGCCAGCTTCCTTCTAGCTAAGAATAGAGAGTTAGAACGAAGTCACTAGGAAACAGTGGTTAGGAACATTTGCATAGACTACCCCTTCTCGCCTAATACGCATCACAGTCGCAGGTGAAGGAAGGTCTAAAATAGAAATACTAGAGCTATTTTCATCTCTAGTTGGTGATTGTGCGTTTAAACTGGGGAATTAAGTTCAACAACTTGTGTCGTGATTTAAATTAACAAATACATCAAAAAAAGTATGTGAGTTTAAGTCAAATGAAAAAGAGAAGAAGGCATTGCGCGCTTCTTCTCTTTTTTAAGATAACTAACTGATTAACTCACCATTTTATGAGGGTCGATAACGAATTTCTTCGCCGCGCCGCCATCAAAATCAGCATAGCCTTGTGGTGCTTCGTCTAGGGAGATCATTTGCACGTTCACAGCTTTAGCAATGTCAATTTTATCAAACAAGATGGCTTGCATAAGTTGTCTATGGTATTTCATCACAGGGCATTGGCCAGTATGTAGGGAGTGAGATTTTGCCCATCCAAGTCCAAAACGCATGCTCAAGCTACCATGTTTTGCCGCATCATCTTGGGCGCCTGGGTCTTCTGTTACATACAGCCCTGGAATACCGATCTGACCGCCTGCACGGGTCATTTGCATCGCAGAGTTCAATACCACAGCTGGAGATTCCTGATGATGATTACAACCACAGGCATGGGCTTCAAAACCGACACAATCCACGAACGCATCCACTTCGCGATCACCAAGAATGGCTTCAATCTTATCTTGAATATCGCCATCTTCTTTTAGATCAATGGTTTCACAACCAAATGAACGGGCTTGATTCAGACGATCTTCGATCATGTCACCAACGATGACACAGGCTGCCCCTAGTAGATGAGCTGAGGCCGCCGCCGCTAAACCAACCGGACCTGCCCCTGCAATGTAGACGGTAGAACCAGGACCAACGCCAGCCGTTACACAGCCGTGGTAGCCTGTTGGGAAAATATCAGATAATAGGGTGAGGCTTTGGATTTTTTCGCGGGCTTGGTCCGCATCAGGGAATTTAAGTAGGTTAAAATCAGCGTAAGGCACCATGACGTAGTCAGCTTGTCCACCAACCCAGCCGCCCATATCGACATAACCATAGGCCGCTCCTGGTCGAGCAGGGTTAACATTCAAACAGATACCTGTTTTGCCTTCCTTACAATTACGGCAACGGCCGCAGGCAATGTTAAATGGCACAGACACCAAATCACCCACTTTGATGAACTCAACATCTCGTCCACACTCGATGACTTCACCTGTGATTTCATGCCCGAGTACTAATCCTGTTGGGGCGGTGGTTCGACCGCGAACCATGTGCTGATCGCTACCGCATATGTTAGTGGTGACGACTTTGAGGATAACACCGTGATGGCACTGACGTTTTCCTAAAGACAATTCAGGGAAGGGAATCGGATTGACTTTGACTGTACCATTACCTTGATAGACGACACCGCGATTTGCATGATTGTTCATATACGACATCCTTTTTTATTTTATGTATGGAATGACTGGTCATAATGTCACCAATCACCATTAGGATAGACCTTTTCACGACCCAAAAACACGCCAAAAGCGACTTCTTAGAAGTCGCTTTTTATCCTTTCTTATTTTATCCGCAATTGTAGTAACTAAGGATAATTGAAGAGAACTATTGGTGTAAGGGCCAAAAGTTAATTAATAACGTAAGGGTAACGATGCCGACAAAAATGTTCATGGGAAGGCCAACTTTTAGGAAGTCCCCAAAGCGATAGTTCCCCGGCCCGTACACCATTAGATTAGTTTGATAACCAAGTGGCGTAGCGAAGCTGGCCGACGCGGCCATCATAATGGCGAAGATAAAGGGTTCTTGGTTTAATCCCGCCTTATTGGTGATTTCTAATACGATCGGTAGCATCAAGAGAGCGGCGGCATTATTGGTGATCACTTCGGTTAATATGGAGATAGTGATGTACGTGAGGATCAACAAAAGCACGGCGTTGCCAGCGCTTAACGCCACTATGTTGGTCGCAATATACTCGGCAACTCCTGTTTTTTGTAAGGCAGCGCCAAGGGCAAACGAGGCAGCAATGGTGATGATCACGGTTAAATCAATGCTTTTTTCCGCTTGAGAGACACTCAAACAGCCCGTTAACAGCATCAACCCCGCCCCTAACAGAGCCGCATTGAGCATAGATATCACACCAAAACCTGCTGCTACCACAACCGACGTGAGAATCGCCCACGCTAAATAGGCCTTTTCATGGCGTGGGGTATCGTGATCAAGTTCATTCATCAGCAAAAAGTCTTTGTTATATTGTTGACGAGTGACAAAGGCGGGACGAGCTTCTAATAAAAGCGTATCGCCTGCGCGCAGGGTAATGTTCCCTAAATTGCCTTTTACCCGTTCCCCCGCTCTGGCAACCGCCAATACCGCAGCCCCGTAGCGGTTACGAAACTGGGCACTACGAATATTGCTGCCAATGACATCACAGTGAGGTGAAACAACCGCTTCAACAAGGCGTCGTCCTGCTTTCGGCTCTTTGAGAGTGTCCAGATGATCATCGTGTTGTGGGGCACTTAACCCATGAATTTTTAGTAAATCTGAAATCGCCTCCGTATCGCCAGCAAATACAAGGCGGTCATTAGCAAATAAGACCTCATCTGACGACACGGCAGAAATGCTGGCACCGTTGCGTTCAATCTCAACCAAATAAATGCGCTTAATATCGCGCAGGCCAGCGTTTTCAACGGATCGACCCACTAAGGGGCCATGTTCTGTCACCATCACTTCTAGAGTAAATTCTCTAACATTTGCAAACGCTTGATTGTCTTTCTTATTGGGTAACAGTTTAGGAAAGAAGATAAACATAAATAGCCCGCCAAGAATGGCCACTGGCAAACCTAGGGCAGTGATATCGAACAAGCTAAAACCTGCGTGGCCCGTTAAGGCTTTATATTGCCCATTAACAATCAAATTTGTACTGGTGCCAATTAACGTCACTGTACCGCCCAAAATGGCCGTATAACTCAATGGGATCATTAATTTAGAGGCTGGTATATTGATCTTTTTGCACCACGAATGAATCGCTGGAATCATAGTGGCGACCACTGGCGTGTTATTTAAAAAAGCACTCAGCAAGGCAACCGGGAAAAATATGCGAAGCAAGGCCGAACGTTCGGACTTTGGTGAGCCTAAGAGCTTGTTGACTAACAAATCGACACCGCCTGAGGAATGAATGCCCGCTGCCACCACAAACATCGCCGCGACCGTAATCAATCCTGTATTACTAAACCCTGCAACGGCCTCCTTAGGGGATAAAATGCCAAATAAACTGAGCAAGGTCAGCGCTCCCATCATCACAATGTGTGGGCCAATGCGTGAAACGATTAATGTAGCTAAAACAACAATGGTAAGAGTTAACGAAAACCAACCGTCCCAACCCATAGAGGCTCCTAGTTTGATGGCAAAGAAAAGAATCAGATAAAAGGCATTCTAGAGCGTGTTTTAAGAATTAAAAGAAATAAAAAATGATTTATATATTTCTATTTGGAATATAATTTTAAGTTATAAGAGGTAGAGAAAAACCTCGGTCTGACCACAGCTTAGGGGGTTAGTAATCATATTGTGGACATGAAACAGCCGCATATGCTGATCATCAATGTACGATTTGGCGTTATTGCTAAGTGTTCTCTTTCTGTGGCAGAAGCATCAGCCCGACTTTTTCTTACAGCATCATTAGAGGCTAATAAGGTTGAGGGTCCTTTGTTCAATAGGTCGTCGCCAATGCTGCATCACCATTTTTGGATCATGATAGGTAGATCTATTTGAGGTATTGAGCGGGTGATGCGCAGCCGACTAATAACGCAATAGCGCTTGCCATAGATAATTTAAACAATGCGATGCTATTTAATGATGAGTGTTTTTTAATTGTTGACCTATTATTAAAATGTATAAGTCACCTTAGCAAGCAGGGATGTTCCGCTAAAGCTCTCAACTTTATTTTTGCTATTAAGAATAGGGGTGTTGTCAAAACCTCGTCTAAAAGATCTGTTTGGGCCACCGGCAAGGCTCAATTTTAAGCCTTTTACTTGAGTAGGTTTATAGAAAATAATGGCGCCAATCTCGTATTCATCTAAGCTTTGTCCTTTATAGTCAAACCCAAAACCATAGCGACCACGGATACTGACTTTAACCTCATCACTTACTTTATGAGCATAGCTTAGATACACCATGCTCTCGTTGTTATTATAGAAGTCCTTCGTGAGGCCGCTTGCTATTGTGTCATTGTTCCCTTTTGTGTTTCCTGATAAATTATTGTCAAATCGACCTAAGGTGCCTTTTTTATCCGCCGATACATAGGTATAACCGACCGAAATAAAATGGGAGGGAAAAAAGAAAGTCGATTTTATTTCAGCAAGATAGGTACTGTTATCAAACGTACGATTACGAGGTGACATATTTTTATATTTCGATAAAGCATTCACATAGAATACTTTTCCTTCTAGTTGGGTGGACTTCACCATAGTGTTATAACCTAGAAAATAGGTTCGTAAATACCCTTGGCCTTCGCCAATATAGGCTCTAAAAGATTGTTCTTGGTATTGGTATCTTGTATCCACCGTATAAATATAGTCGATGTCTTTATTGTCTTTGGTTAATAAATCTTCTCGGCTTGATGAGTTGGCATCTGAGTATTGTGTTAAATAGCCTGATTTGATATTCCAGTGTTTTGATATCGCCTCTGATGTGATCCCGTAGTAGGAGCTTGAGGTCACGACCCCATCTCGTGATACGCCACCAAAGAACTTTAAAACCCGCAGACCTTCATATAAGCGAACATCAAAATCTGAGATGTTAAATTGTTGTTTTAGACTGGCGTTAGACACTTTGGAAAAACCTTTAGCAGTGATATTACCGTTTTTATCAACTTCCTTTTTTAGCGCGTTTCTAACATAAAATTTATCGCCATATGCTATCGGTTCAATGGCATACAATCCGAAATCAAAGCCAAAGGTATCGTTTATATAAGGAGATTTAAAATCATAAGAGGCAGTTTGAACCCAGTTTAGTAAGTTTGAGTTCCCTGTTTTATCATAGCGACCACTTTTAATAAGGTTGTAGGCATTTTTTAGTTCAAAAGTATGTGTGCTTTTTCTTAAAAAATGCTCAATATTGCCATCGGCATGAACAGCAGGCGACAGAATAGCCAACACTATTAATGTTTTTTTCATCTTCAATCTCTCTTTTTGTTTTTATTTTGAGTTTATTGAACGCTTTGTTTAAAGCATAAAGTCTTTTTGGTTTTTTAATATTGTTAAAGGCAACGCTATCAATGGGGTGTTGTTATGGAATCGCTCTCTCCTTTAGCGTATTTTAGCCATCGTCCAAGATGGCAACGGCTCGAATAAAGCCTGCTGATACGTGTTTAATCTTGTAGGGGAAGCAAAATACCAGAAACTATTAACGGGTAAGCTTTCTAGGTGTTGAGTGAGCAACATCTGGCTTATCAGCAAACGCTTTAAGATGAGCGCACATTTCTTGAAATTCGCTCATTTTCGCTCCCTTCTCTAGGGCAAGATTAATCAATAAATCCCAAACATAATGGGTAGAAAAGAGACGAAACATAGATAACTCCTCATTATTTTTATTGTGAGCAAAGTAACGCTGAACAAGGTAACGGTTAACAAAAAGAAAAGTGATCATCGTATGACTTGTTCACGATTACGGTTCGTTTGCTATGATAAAAATCATCCTAGATCAAAAAAAAGCATTGTTTAAATGGATTATGTTTCTATTATGTATTGATAGAATCGATTTGAAGGGTGTAATCTGTTTCTGATAAAGGTCTCTCGGTATATAACAAATCAAAAAACAAATAAAAAGAAGAATAACAATGCATTTTAGAAAGTTAGATTTGAATTTACTTGTAGCGCTTGATGTCTTGATTCGTCGACAAAGTGTTAGTTTAGCGGCAGAAGAGCTACACCTTAGCCAGTCTGCGATGAGTAACTCCTTGTCACGACTACGAGATTATTTTCAAGATGATTTACTGACACAGGTAGGTCGCAAAATGGTGTTAACTCATCATGCGCAACAGCTAGAACAACCTGTGCGGGATATATTGGTCCTTATTGAAGCATCGCTGATGCTCGTGCCAGGCTTCGATCCGACCACTTCTGTGCGTGAATTTAAAATTTGCGTGTCCGACTACACGCTCTACACATTAGTGCCTTACGTGCTAGAAGTAGCGAATGAGCAAAAAAGCAGTGTGAAGCTGAACTTCCTCCCACAGGTGGGAGATCCTAAAAAAGAGCTAGATCGAAGTGAGGCCGATTTACTTATCATACCGAGTATCTTTTGTTCGGACGATCACCCAAGCGAACCCCTTCATGAGGATGAGTTTCGATGCGTCGTATGGAGCCATAGTCACCTTGCACTCGGTGACATGACAATCGAAAAGTTTCTTTCTGCTGGACATATTTGTATGCAGCCACCCAACTCGAATCCTTCTTTTGAGACGTACTCCTTCGAAAAAGCAGGTATCCACCGCAATATACAAATCCGAGCCTTTAGTTTTTCATGTTTACCCAGTTTATTGATTGGTACAGATCGTATTGCCACTTTACAAAATACACTGGTTAAAAAAGCCATCTCACAAGGTCTAGCATTAACTTCCATGGCACCACCTGTGGAGTTGCCCCGTCTTCAAGAGCACATGCAATGGCACAAATACCAAAATGCTGACCTTGGCATGATCTGGTTACGAGAAGTGTTCAAAGAAGCAGTTAAGCGGCTTTTAAGCGATTGACTATGGCTAATAAGTGATGCTGAGTTTGTCACAAGAAGAGGGGTGCAAATTAAACAAATGCACGGCTTAGCGATAATAGATTTCTGACTTAGAGGATACGACGATACTCATGATTCAGTATCAGTAATACGTGGTATTAATTTATTCGATATGTATCTCTATTAAAAATACATTAGCATGGAAAGATGGATGGGGAGTATGGAACGAATAGGCGATGTCTATGACATATTCCTCAATGTTGCTCCATTAATGTTGAGAGAAAAATAATGAAAAAATACCAATGCTCACTAAATTTTCCATCTTTTTTTATTTGTATTCAACAGAATCAAATATCAAGCTACCTTCGTCAAAAGTCCTACCCTATAAAATAAAATTATGATAGTAGCCATCAATTTCTTCCTAGCGTTTTATTTAGAGGGAAATGATGATTTCTAAAATCCTATTAGAGGTAGTTAAAGCTTTGTCAGGTTTATAAAGGATTTAACCCTAATTGTTGACTGAGATAATGATATGAAAATTATAAAAATAACGAATCGGATCGTCTTAGCTGTTGTAGTGTTAACCGTTTCAATGCTGTCGATAAACGCTTCGGCTGCATCTCATCGTGAAAAATTAATATTGGATACGGGCTGGAAATTTCTTTTTTCTAAAGGAGGCAACACAGATGCGTTTCTACAAAAAGATTTTGATGATAGCTCATGGCAAACCGTCAGTGTTCCACACACATGGAACAATGTAGGTTATTATCTAAATGATACGACTCCTCACATCAATACCGTAAAAAATATCAACAAACAATATGGCATTGGCTGATATCGGTTAAATTTTAAAGTTCCCCCTACACATAAAAAACAACAAGCATGGTTAGAGTTTGATGCAGCAAGTCGAGTCGCCGACGTGTGGCTAAATGGTGTTTACCTTGGCGAGCATCGAGGAGGCTTTACTCGCTTTCGTTTCGATGCGACCCAAGCACTGCATTGGAATAAAAACAATGTGCTTGTCGTAAAAACCGATAATACAAAACCCACTGCAAATTCTTCGACTGCCGATACTCTGCCCATTGCAGGTGATTTTTTTGTTGATGGTGGACTTTACCGTCCAGTACGACTTGTTTTAACCGATCAAGTACATTTCGACATGCTGGATTATGGTGGACCTGGTGTATATGCCACCACCCATTTAAATAATCCAAAAAAAGCTCAGGTGACGGTAAGTAGCCGAGTAAAAAATGATGCAACAATATCTAAGAATATTCGTGTTTTCGCTCAGCTTGTCGATGCCAAAGGCAAAATAGTAGCAAAAGCTGAACAGGCTCTGACATTGGAACCTCATGCATTAGCGACGCTGCAACAAAACCTTGTCGTGTCTAACCCTACTTTATGGCAAGGACAGGAAAACCCTTACTTATATACTCTGCGAACAGAAATTGTTGGATCAAATGATGTGGTCCTCGATTCGATGGACCAGCCATACGGCCTACGTAATATTGTGATATCGCCGGATAAAGGCTTTATTCTCAATGGTAAGCCACTACGTTTACATGGGGTTGCATATCACCAAGATAGAGAGGGGCTTGGTTGGGCCGTGAGTCCAAAAGATGTCAAACAGGATGTAGATTTGATGATGGAAATGGGAGTTAATACAATTCGCCTTGCTCATTACCCTCACGGCCAGCCTGTACATGACTTAGCGGATAAATATGGCTTGATCCTCTGGGATGAAATTCCTTTAGTAACAAGTTGGACGTATGGTAAAGGCCATAAAATAGTGAATGATAGATTATTGGCCAATGCAAAATTGCAGCTAAAAGAGATGATCAAACAAAATTTCAACCATCCATCTGTCGCCTTGTGGGGGGTAGCGAATGAGGTGGATTTTGGCGCGGTCGTTCCTGCGTTTCTAGGGGCTACCCGTGGCAACGCTCCTGATCCTATTCCTATTTTGAAGTCCTTGGTAGGCCTAGTAAAACAGTTGGATCCTAGCAGAGCTTCCACTCTTGCTAATTGCTGTGAAGCCACAGAAGCATTCAAAAACGTCGATATTCCAAAAACATCGCCAGTGGCTGATACCGTTGGGCTTAATCGCTATTATGGCTGGTATTATGGAGACGCTGATGATCTTGGGCCGCATCTAGATGCTATGCATGCGAAATATCCCAATTTACCCATATCGGTGAGTGAGTATGGCGCAGGTGGTGCCGTTTCCTTACACACAGACAATGAATTAGGCGGTCCGGTCGACTCTAGAGGCCACAACCAACCTGAAGAATACATGTCTTATGTGCATGAAGAGAATTGGCGTGCAATTAAGAGTAAACCTTATCTGTTTGCAAGCTGGGTCTGGAATGCGTTTGATTTTGCGACCACGGTGCGAACGGAAGGTGACTCGCATGATATCAACACCAAAGGGCTGATTACCTACGATAGAGCGATAAAAAAAGACGCGTATTACTTTTATCAAGCGAATTGGACGACCAAGCCGATGGTGCATATCACCTCAAGCCGTTATTCACAGCGTCACTATCAGGTTACCGACGTTAAAGTTTACTCTAATCTTGATCGCACTGAGTTGTGGTTGAATGGTAAGTCTTTGGGAGTCAAAGACGATTGCTCGTTAAAGATTTGCATGTGGCCAAATGTGAGTCTTGCAGTAGGTGAAAACACTTTAATAGCTAAGGGTGTAGGTAAACAATCATCTGTTCAGGATAAGGTAAATTGGCATTTAAATGAAAGCCAGAACAACCGTTACTTTATTGATGCTGGGGCATTAATTGCTGCATCATCCAAGCAGCATACTTTTGGTTCAGATAACTTTTTTCATGGTGGTAAAGCTGCATCGTTTGATAAGTTAGGTGGTTGGGGGCAACCACCAGTGAAACCAAATATTGCTCAGACAGCAGATCGTGATTTGGCTGCGACGTATCGTCGAGGGAAGTTTTATTATGAACTGCCATTAAGAAATGGCCGCTACAAAGTCGTCTTATTGACCGTTGCCCCCACAGAGGCCGTGTCGTCGCGTTTTGTTGTCGAAGCAAATGGCCACAAAATTGTTGAAGTGAACGCGTTAAAGACAACGTCTAGCGCTACCCCAACCGCTGAGTATCATACTGCAGAAGTGAAAGTGGTAGATGGTCGGTTAAACCTTCAATTTGTGCCTATTCAAGGTGATGCATTCGTATCCGCCATCGAGGTTACGCCAATCTAATCAGGATATAGATAAATAACATGCAAAAAAGCCGAGGCTTGTATTCACAACGTCTCGGCTTTTATTTTCTATCCTCCGAACGTTGCACAATATAAGGCTTGGTTAGCAAGTTGAAGTAAATCAGGATGATTTTCAAAGCGATAACCCATGACGACACCAATAGCGCAGCCCATAACAGTTACGAAACTGAGTACTACGAAATGACTGCCAATGCATCACCGTAAGGTGAGACAACCCCATCAACAAGACGTCGTCCTGCTTTTCATATTGCAGCCTTTGGTTTTCTGAGTCGTATCAAAGGGTTCTACCCGTTAAGACTAAGAGCTGCAATCCTTTCAGCGTTTTCTTCAATTTTATTTCGGACAGTAGTGCGCCTTCGCGGGAATGACGGGTGAGTGTGAATATAGTGGGGTAGTGTGTTGAGGAAATTGGAAATGACGAGATGCGCCACTTGGAATAATTAGGTGTTTGTTTATAGGGTGGCCATGTCGAGTGATCGATAAGAGTCGATCAGTACATCCAGCATTGCGGCGGCGGCAACGGAGAGGTGGGATCTGGGTTTGCAGACGACGCCGACTTGCCAGCGGATATCGGGAGTGGTGATAGGGCGACAGATGGCGCCTTGTTCGTTGGCTTGTTTACGACAAAGGGCGGGCACGACGGCGACGCCCATGCCTTCGCTGACCATGCGTCCCACGGTGGCGAGCTGGTGGGCATCAAAGGCGACATGGAGTTGAATGCCAGCATTAGCTAGTGCGCTTTCTATTAAGGCGCGTACGCTGGAGGGACGTTGTAGGGTAATAAAGTCGTAGGCGAGGAGCGCTTGCCAAGTGATGCTGTTTTGCTCTGTGAGTGGGTGGTCTTTTGGCAATATGGCAATAAAGCAATCTTCGTACAGAGGGTGAAAGGTGAGGTCATTTAGTGTGTCTGGTTCAAAGGAAATGCCGAGCTCCACTTGATTGTTGGCGACCATGTCGACCACCGCATCGGATAGTACGTCATCAATGGTCACTTGGACGTTGGGAAAACGCTGGTGATATTGACGAATGGCTTGGGGCAGTAAGGAGGCGGCGAAGGATGGCATGGCCGCAATGCTGATTTTACCTAGCTGTAAGGCAAAGCGTTGTTTCATTTCATCTTCGGCGTTTTCCCATTGTGTTAATAAGCGTTTGGCTATGGGCAACAGGGCTTCCCCTTCGGGCGTTAATGATACCGTTCTGGTAGAGCGAGTCAGTAGCTTTCCACCGAGGCTCGCTTCTAAGCTTTTGATTGATAAGCTCAATGCCGGTTGCGATAGGTGTAGTTGGTTGGCAGCGTTGGCAAAGCTCATGCTTTGCGCGACACACAAAAAGGCCCGTAGTTGCTTTATATTCATTGCTGCCCTTGTTTTGTAAAACTTATTAATAAATATAAAAATTAAAATTAATTTATTTGTCACGATCCGTCAAACTGAACTTATCTGTTTTAAACACCGATTCATAAGGAGAATAATAATGGCGGGGTTTGATAAGGTGGTTTCCAGTTATGAAGAAGCCATGCAAGGATTAGAAGATGGTATGACTATCCTTGCTGGCGGCTTTGGTCTATGCGGTATTCCAGAAAATCTGATTGCCGAAATTCAACGCAGAGGCACCACGGGGCTCACGATTGTTTCCAATAATTGTGGAGTCGATGGGTTTGGCCTTGGTCTCTTGTTAGAAAAGAAACAAGTCAAAAAAATGATCTCTTCCTACGTTGGCGAGAATGCGCTATTTGAAAAGCAGCTTCTTGATGGTGAGCTGGAGGTAGAACTCACTCCCCAAGGAACCCTCGCTGAAAAAATGCGGGCGGGCGGTGCAGGCATTCCGGCCTTCTACACTGCAACAGGGGTGGGCACACCGGTTGCAGAAGGCAAGGAGGTTCGTGTCTTTGCAGGGCGTGAATATCTATTGGAAGAAGCCATTACCGGTGAATTTGCTATTGTTAAAGGCTGGAAAGCGGATCGTTATGGCAATGTTATTTATCGTCATACCGCGCAAAACTTCAATCCCCTTGCCGCCACAGCAGGGAAAATCACAGTGGTGGAAGTGGAAGAAATTGTTGACGTCGGTGAGTTAGAGCCTTCGCAAATTCATACGCCAGGTATTTACGTGGATCGGGTGGTTCTCGGTACCTTTGAGAAACGCATCGAAAAACGCACACTAAAAGAATAACGAGGTGTCAGATGGCTTTAACAAGAGAACAAATGGCGCAGCGAGTCGCTCAAGAGTTAAAAGATGGCTTCTATGTCAATTTGGGGATTGGTATTCCAACCTTGGTGGCAAATTATATTCCACAAGATATGGCGGTGATGCTGCAATCCGAAAATGGTTTATTGGGCATGGGAGAGTTTCCTACTGAAGAGACCATTGATGCGGATATGATCAATGCGGGCAAACAGACGGTCACGGCGATAAAGGGCGCATCGATTTTTTCTTCGGCTGAATCCTTCGCGATGATCCGCGGCGGGCATGTGGATTTAACCGTATTGGGGGCGTTTGAGGTAGATGTTCAGGGCAGTATTGCATCTTGGATGATTCCAAACAAATTGGTGAAAGGCATGGGCGGAGCGATGGATTTGGTCGCCGGGGCAGACAATATCATTGTCACCATGACCCACGCTTCTAAAGATGGCGATTCCAAATTGTTGGAATCTTGTCGTTTGCCTTTGACGGGCAAAGGCTGTATCAAAAAAGTGCTGACCGATTTGGCCTGGTTAGAAATAGAGAATGGTGCTTTTATTCTTAAAGAGCGTGCCCCTGGTGTCACCGTAGAAGAGATTCAGGCGAAAACTCAGGGTAAATTAATCGTGCCGGATGATGTACCAGAGATGCAGTTCGCGCAGGCGTCGTAAAACGCTGTTTCGACAAACGAAAATACATAAAGATAAGAGACCGTCAAAGGAGCCGATATGAAAGCTGTTATTGTTGCTGCGGGTAGAACGCCCATAGGGTCATTTAATGGAGCGTTATCCTCATTGAGTGCAGTTCAATTAGGAACGCAATTGTTATCAGGCTTGTTAGCCAAACAGCCTGAGTTAAAAGAGCAAATAGACGAAGTTATTTTAGGTCAAGTATTAACGGCGGGTTGTGGGCAAAACCCAGCTCGTCAAACGGCGATTCATGCGGGTTTGGCCCATACCGTGTCAGCCATGACGATCAATAAAGTCTGTGGCTCTGGCTTAAAAGCGGTGCAACTAGCGGCACAATCCGTATTGAACGGAGATGCCAAGATGGTAGTGGCAGGCGGGCAGGAAAGCATGAGCCAAGCGGCCCATGTGTTGCCAAACAGCCGCAGTGGTAAGAAATTAGGCAACTGGGAGTTGGTGGACTCCATGGTAAAAGATGGTCTGTGGGATGCGTTCAATGACTATCATATGGGTCAAACTGCTGAGAATATTGCTTCCCGTTGGGATATTAGTCGCCATGAACAGGATGCGTTTGCTGTTCAATCTCAGCAAAAAGCCGCTAAAGCCAGAGAAGCAGGGCGCTTTGTTGATGAAATTTTTCCGATCTCCATTCCGCAGCGTAAAGGAGAGCCGATTATTGTTTCAGAAGACGAACAAATCCGTGCGGATACCAGTGAAGCCTCATTAGCTAAGTTGCGTCCCGCTTTTAATAAAGAAGGCACCGTTACAGCGGGTAATGCCTCATCATTGAATGACGGCGCTGCCATGGTGGTGGTGACGACTGATGACGAAGCGAAGCGTTTAGGCTTAACGATATTAGCCACCATTGAAGCTTGCAGCAGTGCGGGGGTTGATCCCAGCATCATGGGAACAGGCCCGATCTCGGCGACGAAAAAAGTCTTAGGGAAGACGAATTGGTCGGTGGCGGATTTGGATCTTGTCGAAGCGAATGAGGCTTTTGCCGTACAAGCATTGTGTGTCAATAAAGAACTGGGCGTGGACACCAGCAAAGTCAATGTTAATGGAGGAGCGGTGGCACTGGGGCATCCTATTGGCGCATCGGGCTGTCGTATTTTAGTGACTTTGTTGAATGAAATGCACAAACAAGATGCCCATAAAGGCTTGGCAACTTTATGTATCGGTGGCGGCATGGGTGTCGCCATGTTGGTGTCTCGTTAGTCTGTCACCCTCTAGTTAGTCACACTATTAAAAGCCTTATCCATTGATATTAATAAAACGGTCGTCAGCAGGCGACCGTTTCGTATCTCCTATAACAAATACAAAAACAGGAAGACTTATGAACACTCTCACACAAGAGAAAACGCTCTTACAAAAAATTAGCCAATTCTTTGTGGTATTACTGCAGCGTTATCTGCCAGACCCGTTTATTTTCGCCATTGTATTGACCTTAGTGGTTTTTGTGATGGTAATGCCCAGCACCGGACAATCGCCAATGCATGTAGTAAACGCATGGGCGGGTGGATTTTGGGAGTTGCCGAGCGTTTAGAGAGCAGCCGTTTACTGTCTTGGTTATTGGGCGTTATGGGCTTTGCCTATATTGAGACGTTTGTACGACTACTGCGCTTGCCAATACTTTGTTAAAAACAGACTCAAAATGCTCATTTATCGCTATAAACTCCGCTTTCTCGTCTGTTTTTGCCGCGTCTTGGCGTCGCTCGTGACATCGTACAAAGGTCTCATATTATTTATTATTTTGTGACCAAGGGTTTTGCTTTGAATTTGAATATCGTGAACTTTACCTTTTTGTTCACGGCGATTTTACTTCACGGTACCCCTAAGAGCTTGTTGAATTCGGTCTCCCAAGGGGCGCGGAATTGTGCGGGCATTCTGCTGCAGTTCCCTTTCTACGCGGGGATCATGGGAATGATGACGGCGGTCGGTCCAACTGGTCAGTCGTTCGCTGGGGTTATTTCCCAGCTGTTTGTGTCCATTTCCAATGAGACGACGTTTCCATTGTTTACCTTTTTAAGTGCTGGTGTGGTGAATTTCTTTGTGCCCTCTGGCGGTGGTCAGTGGGCGGTACAAGCACCTATCATGATGCCAGCGGGCGCGGCGCTGGGTGTGGATGCGGCAAAAACGGCCATGGCCATTGCCTGGGGCGATGCTTGGACGAATATGATCCAACCTTTTTGGGCCTTGCCTGCCTTGGCGATTGCGGGGCTTGGGGCAAAAGACGTGATGGGCTATTGCATTATGGCGCTACTAGGTTCTGGAGTGATTATTTCAGCCGGCTTTCTTCTGTTTTAGAATGACTTTCTAGTAGGATAAACGATTAGCACATTTACAACGAACAATACGGTCTATCAGGCCGTATTGTTGTTTTAACCCAGTATTAAATGCAATGTAAGGAAGCAGAATATGGCGATTGAAACCTATCACCCCAATGATCAGCAGGACTTGATTGAGTTATGGCTGCAATTGTTTCCCAATAACGGTGCTCATAATGAACCCACTTTAATGTTGGCGGCGAAGCGCGAGGTGGATGACTTGATTTTTGTTGCCAAGGAGGATGGGGAATTGGTAGGAGCCTGCATGGCAGGATATGACGGCCATCGTGGATGGCTATATGCTGTGTCTGTAAGGCCTGACCATCAAGGCGAAGGCATTGGTAGAGCTTTGGTGACTCATGCGCTAGACGCCTTGCGAGAAATAGGCTGCATTAAGGTCAATTTACAGGTGCGAGAGGACAACAAACAAGTTGTGCAGTTTTATGAAGCCCTTGGTTTTTCTGTGGAGCCCCGAGTCAGTATGGGATTGTTATTGGATTGAGTTCAGCGTGTCCTTACCACTCGTTTATTCCCACCAGATACGGTAATCTGGCCTATATCATAGCGAGGGGAAATGAGTGATCAAGCCAAAACGCATTATAAACGGTTACTACATCGCGATTATTGTGGCGATTGTCTTTTCTTGGTGGGGCTTGTTGGACAGCAAAGCGTCGGAATACATTTCGTCGTCACTGGTACAGGCGTTGAGTGCTTTTGGGCTCGCCAAATTATTCAATGCCACGGTGTCTGTGCTGCAAAGTGTGCAGATCAGTGTGTTTGTCAGCTCGGTGACCATTGGCGAGTTATTAGATCCCTTTAACGACATGATCGAAGATTTTTCCGGTGTGATGAAAATCGCGGTCACGTCACTGATTTTTCAAAGCATTCTGCTTAAAATTATTTCCACTGTCTATTTCAAAGGGTTTTTAACTCTATCGGCCTTGCTGTTTGGCTATTTATACAGGATCAAAAGTCGCTTTACGGAATTCGCTTATAAAATATTTGTGAGCGCGCTGGGGGCCAAATTTCTATTGGTGTTGGTGGTGTTATTGTCCGCGCTGGTGGACGTGTCTTTTTTGAGTCATGAGAAGACTCAAACCATAGACAAAATCCAAGCACATTCCGCCGATATGGACGAGGTCACAACAGGGTTGGGGGTTGCTGCGGATTTAAAACAGTCCCTTGATAAAGACAAACAAACACTCGAAGAAAAACGCAACGCACAGCAGCAAGTACTGGCTGATGAGAGTGTCCATTTGCGGCAATTGATCCTGCAAAATGAAGCGTTGAATCAGCAAATTACCGAGCGTAAAAAAGCGTTATCTACGTTAGATATTTTGTTTAATAACGATAAGGCATTGTCTGACCTAGAAGACAAACAAAGCGCCCTTAACGACGAGCGTTTGCAAACAGAGCAGAGCATGAAAACCACACAAAGTCAGATTCGTGCCATACAAGAGTCCATCCAAAAGCTGAGTTCAGATAACTCAGAGGATGGCTTGTTGAGCAATCTAAAACAAAATGTTGTTGGTTTGAGCCATTTTAAAGACAAAATCAGCCACTATGTAGAAACACTCAACGGCCTAGTGAACGACTTTCTCACCTTATTAGCCTTGTTTGCTTTCAACACCGTGTTCATTCCCATTTTGTTTCTGTATTTAGGCACAAAAGGCTTCAAACTGATTTGGCAGATTAAACCGTCTGGATTGGTCGAGCGAGCATAGGAAAGTGTCGCTCTTAGAAATCGAATTCGCGTAAAAACGGCTCTTTTGACAATGCTCTTTTTGGTTTGTGTCTTCTTAACTCTCTGTCGGATGCAAACCATTACGGAGTTGATTCTGATCGATTCTATTGATTTCTTCCCCTTCTAAGTTCGTTCTTACTAATGCAAATTTTTAAATAAATTTTTTTAAAACATGGCGTTATGGACTTTGTTTCATATATGGAAATATGAATTTCTTATATGGTTTACTCGATAAATTCTCTTTTCTAAGATTCGGTATCGGAGATCAATATGACATCAACACCAGTAATAAGAACAATAAAAGTCCTTGAACTATTTGCTCAAAGTGACAAACCTGAAACGTTAGCCACTATCTCACGCAAGTGTGGTATTCCGATGGCAACGGCTTCTCGTATTGTTGGTACGCTTGAGAGCGAAGGGTATTTACATCGTTCAAGAGACAAGATGTATTACCGTAACTTCTCTTTACAGAAAAAAATGAATCTGTCTGAAGGGTACTTAAGTTGCTTAGAACAAGTCTTAGAAGATGTGTCAGAGTTATCTGAGCAGTCCAGTGAAGCCATTTTTATTGAAAACAGTCAGTTGCATTGGCTTTCCAAAAAAGAGTCTAAGAATGTTGCCTTCCGTTTGAAAGCCTATCCAGGATTCAAGCGTCCGTTGTACGAACTTGATTCGCCTTCTCGATTAAGCCTAGCCGCAATGGGATGGGATAAAGTGCGCGAGCAATTTGATGTCAATGCCTTTTTTGAAACGGGAATGGAAAGAGAAAAGGTGTCTAAGGCATCACTGAAAGCCCGCCTTCAAAATACTTGCCTAACTGATGTGGTTTACGACGTAGAAGGGAATATTCGAGGCATAAGACGTTTTTCAAAAGCCATTTTTGATCGTCATGGACAGTTTGTTCATCTGCTTTGTATTGCTGAAGCTGCCATATCCAAGCATGACATTCAATCGCATATCGAAAGTAATAAAAAAATCATTAACGAAGCCGCCGCTAAGTTAACCGCCTTTCTTCATAGGGAGTAATCAACTAAACATGAAAAAGCAGCCAAACATTCTATTTATCATGGCCGACGACCATGCTTCAAAAGCAATCAGTTGCTATGGTCATGGCTTAAACAAAACGCCAAATATTGATCGTATTGGTCAAGAAGGTATGCGTTTTAACCATTGTTATGTCACCAACTCAATTTGTACACCAAGCCGTGCCAGCATTTTGTGTGGTAACTATAACCATGTAAACGGCGTCATGACCTTAGCAAGTAAGATTAATAAGCACATCCCCAATGTTGCTAAGCATCTTCAGACGGGCGGTTATCAGACTGCAATGATAGGCAAATGGCACCTAGGAGAAGGTGAAGATCACGAGCCATCTGGTTTTGACTTTTGGTCTGTCTTACCGGGGCAGGGGGAGTATTTTGACCCCGAATTTATTGAAATGGGTAAAGAGGTTCATGAGTCTGGCTATGCGACAGACATCATCACAGATAAATCCATTGATTGGCTGAGAGAAACCTCTACGGATAAGCCGTTTTTTTTAATGTGTCATCACAAAGCGCCACACCGTTCTTGGGAGCCTCATCCAAAATATCGTGATATCTACACTGATGATATTAAGGTTCCAGATACCTTTACGGATGACTACAAAAACCGTGCAAAAGCCGCTAAAGCCGCCAAAATGCGTGTTGATGGCGATATCACGTATTTCGACTTAGGTCTTGTGCAACCAGAAGGCGGTGCAGAAGTTGGTGAAGCCTCCTTTATTGGCTCAAAAGACCGCAAAATTCCTACGCCAAAAGATTTGAGTCATTTCAAGCTTATTGATAAAGACACTGGCGAAGTATTTACCTTTAACACTCATGAAGCGTTAGCGCATTTTAAATACCAGCGTTATATCAAGCGTTATGTTCGCACCATTGCTTCCATTGATGAAAGTGTTGGTCGCTTACTGGATTATCTGGATGAAACAGGCCAAGCCGATAATACCATCGTTATTTACACTTCAGACCAAGGGTTCTTTTTAGGTGAACATGGCTGGTTTGATAAGCGATTTATGTACGAAGAATCTTTCCAAATGCCATTCTTAATTCGTTATCCCAATGGCATCAAAGCAGGAAGCGTTTGCAATGACATTATCTCCAATGTGGATTTTGCACCGACTTTTCTAGACTACGCCAACATCACAGTACCAAGTTATATGCAAGGTACAAGCGCACGTCCTTTACTGGAAGGCAATACTCCTAGGAATTGGCAAACAGTGGCCTACCATCGTTACTGGATGCACAGCGATGAGCATCATAATGCTTATGCGCATTACGGCATTCGTAATAAACGCTACAAATTAATTTTCTGGTACAACGAAGGCTTTGACTTACCTGGTACACAGCCGGGTGGTGAAGAGAAAGAGTGGGAGCTTTTCGACTGTGAAGAAGACCCTCTAGAGCTATTTAACTGTTATAGCAAACCTGAATACAAAGAGGTTGTTCGAGAGCTGACCATTGCGCTTGATCAGAAGATGGCCGAAATCGGTGATGTACCTCGTCATAACACGGCGGAGATTTTGTCTGCTCTTTAATGAAAGGGGGCTTTGGGGCCTCCAACTTTAATCGTCTAATAACAAGGTTAACAAAGGACAATAAAATGAAGTTCATATCTTTAGCGAAAGCACTTTCTTTGGGGCTTACTGTCTTTACTGCAAGTTCTGTATTTGCAGCGCAATATGATTTTACGATGGCGACAACTACGCCGGTATCTTCTCCATGGGGGAAGACGCTAACAAACTTTCAACACTTAGCGGCGCAATACACCCACGGTAAAGTTGAAATTAAGACAAGCTTCGGCGGCGCTTTAGGTAATGATACCCAGTTACTTCAAAAAGCTCAGCTAGGTTCTATCGTACAAGGTGCTCAATCCTCTGGAGCAAACTTAGGCACGACAGTTCACGCTTTTAAAGTATTTGATATTCCCTATATTTTTAATAGCGTCGAAACCGGGATGAAGCTTTTCTATCCAAACGGAAAGCTTGGCGGCAAAGTAGTGGATGAGCTCCAAACCTTAATGGCGAAAAAGAATCTTCGTTTGCTTTACGTAATGCCGTTTGAATTCCGTGGCATTTTAACGACGGACAAGAAAGTGAGCACGCCTAGCGATATGAAAGGCCTAAAAATGCGAGTAACACCAAGCGATGTTGAACGTACCATTATTACATCTCTTGGCGCTGGCGCGACAACATTAGGTATTTCAGAGGTTTACACGGCTCTTCAAACGGGAACCGTTGATGGCTTGGCTATCCCTCCAATTACCGCTGTCGCATTTGGTTTAGATGAAGTGGCGGGCAATTTCAATGAGCTGAACTTTCAACCGCATGGCTCATTTATGACAGTGAATGCTCTTGCCTGGAAGAGGCTTCCAAAAAATATTCAGGATGAACTTCAAAAAGCGGCTGATGATGCGGTGCATAACAATGCGGCACTTTTTAAGTCCGTCTTAACCGAGTCAATTAATAAATTCAAAGCAAAGGGTGCCAATGTTATTGAGCCTACGGCCGCTGAGAAAAAAGCCTTTGCGGATGTTATTCAAGGGCCGGCTAGTAAAGTGGCGACGAAAGAGTTTAATAGCAGGGAGAAGCAGTTCTACCAAACGGTGAAAGAGACTATTAAAAGCTTTAAGTAGCGTCATCAGGGCAGGGCAACCTGCCCAATTTCATAAGTAGTACCTATTATGCTAAAGCCTATAAAATTAATAGAGAAACATTTCGAAGAGTTTCTCTGTAGCCTTATGCTTGGCTACATTATGGTTTCCTTGAATATCGAAGTATTTAATCGTTATGTGTTGAACTCGCCATCGGCCTACACAGATGAGGCCGCTCGATTGCTCATGATCATGATAGTGTTTCTTGGCGTGCCTTGGGCTGTCAAACTTGATAAACATGTCATTATTGATTTGATCCCTGTTTCAGAAAAGTGGCGTACTAGGCGTCGCGTAATTGCCTTAATTTCACACCTGATTTTTATCACTTTTAGCATCTGTTTTATCTTTGCTTCAATACATGCAGCAGAGTTCCATCACATGTTGGGGACGGTAACGGAAGGCATGGAAATTCCTTATTGGATACCGCTATCTATTTTACCTGCCATATTCGGTTTAACCATCATTCGTCTGTTACAACGAATTTATTTATTGCTTACCAATAAAACCTTAATAGAAGAGCACGAGGTGCCTCATGTCTAGTTTTGAAGTTTTACTGATGGTGTGCTCGTTTTTTGCGTTTATTGCTCTTCAAGTGCCCGTTGCGATTGCATTAGGAACGGTCCTGTTTTTGTGCTATTACATTATGGGGTTCAACACCATCGAATTAGTCATGGACGCTTATCAGTCTCTTGATAGCTTTCCCTTGCTCGCAATCCCGATGTTTATTCTTGCTGGCACACTGATGGCGACAGGTGGCGTAGCAAAACGTATATTAGGGCTTGCCGATGAATTTGTTGGCCATTTGCCTGGCGGCCTTGCCATCGTGACTATCTTTGCCTGTTTGTTGTTCGGTGGTTTATCTGGGTCTGCGCCTGCTACGGTTGCGGCGATAGGGGCAATCACCATTCCTGAAATGATTAAACAAGGTTATGGCAAAGGGTTTGCTGCTGGTGTAACGGCTTGTTCTGGCGTCATTGCGATTTTGGTGCCACCATCAAATCCTATGATCATCTATTCATTATCCCAACCAGGAACGTCCGTGTCGGCCATGTTTTTGAGCGGGATCTTGCCAGGGTTTTTATTGGCACTGGGTATTGCAATACCAGCGTATTGGGTATCGAAGAAGAACGGCTGGGGTGGAACCAGAGCCGCTGGAACATGGGGAACCCGTGGGAAAGCAATTTATGAGGCAAAATGGGCCATTCTAACGCCAGTAATCATTTTGGGAGGAATTTACTCAGGTGTTTTCACTCCAACCGAATCCGCAGCCGTGGCTTCGCTTTACGCATTTATAATCGGCATGTTTGTGCATAAGGAAATAAAGGTTACTAAGATATTTGATATCCTTTCTAAGTCAGCCATCATGTCTGTTGTTGCGATGTTTCTTATTCCGTTTGCGGTCGCGCTAGGGAAGTTACTTTCCTCACAACAGGTGCCAGAGTTAATGACACACTCACTATCAGGGTTTATGGATGGAAAGGTCGCCACCATTCTCTTGATCATCTTGCTGTTACTCTTTATCGGCTGCTTTATGGATACTTTGGCGTCGATTATTGTGCTTACCCCGTTGCTGTATCCACTAGTCAGTCAATATGGTATCAGCACGTATCACTTTGGGATTATTCTAATAGTGTGTCTAGGCTTGGGTTTTGTGACGCCACCATTGGGAGGAAACTTATTTATCGCCAATCAGATAAGTCGAACATCCGTTCAAAGTGTGTTTATTGGTGCTCTGCCAACATTAGGAGGCATGCTTGTGGCTGCCCTGTTAATTGCCTTTATTCCTCAAATCTCTGAAGCATTTTTGTAGACACTGTCTTCTAAGCGATTAAGGATTGATCGCTTAGCCTTCTATGATGCTCAAGCAGCAAGTTTGTTTGTTCATCAGCCCAATGCTTGCTTTGTCGGAAAAATAGTGTCTATTCTTTTGCTCAAGAAGTATATTTATCATGGTTCCTTAACAGGTCTCAATATCAAGGAAGGTACATGGCAGAGTCATCACAAGCGCCTCTAATGGGCCGACAATTTACTTATCAGCAAGAGAATTTGCTTGCGCTTTATCAGGAAATGGAATGGTTGAGGTTGGTGATCAATCAGGTGATTTGCAGCTACCTCAAGCAAGAAGGGCATGAGAATCATTGGTTGGAGATTCCCCAGCCGCCGATAGCACCTGGCTCTAGTCTCTATGCGGATTTACTGATTGATTGGGAGCTTAATGTATTTGAGCGTTTGGCATTGGCGCTTGCTATGGCGCCTTCCATCAAGCCAGATGTTCTGGACTTTTTCTTTGGCTTAAATGGTCTGATTGACCGACCGTTTACTGAATTTGGTGGCGTGTCGGATAAAGCGTTCAGTGGCTTTTTGCCCACTGGTCAAACCCTGAATTTTCTGATTAGTGCCAACAACCCTGAATGGCGCGAGCATTGTATGGCTATTTTGTCACACAATCATCGCTTAATGGCGGAACAGGTGACAGAGTTGATGTCGGTGGATTCCGGTCTACCCGCTTGGGCGGGTGTGTACCAAATGAGCGATCATTGGCTTCATTATTTTGTCACAGGGGAACATTTACGTCCTGAACTCAGTACGAGCTTTCCTGCCCACCCTTTAGATACACCGATGACTTGGGATGATCTGGTCCTCGACTACAGTGTGATGAGTAAACTCGATGACATACGGGCTTGGTTATCCCATGGTAAAACCTTAATGCAAGATTGGCAACTTGATAAAAAAATCAAAGCGGGTTATCGAGCGGTGTTTTTTGGTCCTCCAGGGACAGGGAAAACCCTCACAGCGGCCTTATTGGGTAAATCCACAGGCAGAGAGGTGTATCGAGTGGATTTGTCCATGGTGGTATCCAAATACATAGGGGAAACCGAGAAAAACCTCTCCCGTGTTTTCGATGCGGCAAGTTATAAAGACTGGATTCTGTTTTTTGACGAAGGGGACGCCCTGTTTGGCAAGCGCAGCGAAGGCAGCTCTTCCAATGATCGCCATGCCAACCAACTGACAGGATACTTACTGCAAAAAATTGAAGACTTTCCCGGCACCGTTATCATCGCCACCAACTTGAAAAGTAATATGGACGAAGCTTTTACCCGTCGCTTCCAGAGCATGGTGCAATTCACCATGCCAGGTGTCGAAGAGCGTCTACAGCTTTGGCAAAACGCCTTTCGTGGTGTTTGTGACCTTGCAGACGACGTGGATTTATCGCAAATCGCCAAGGATTACGAAGTAGCCGGTGGACATGTGATTAACATCTTGCGCCAATGCGCCCTGAACGCGGTACGCCGTAATGAGCGTATCGTCTATAAAGCCGACTTAATACAAAGCATTCGGCAAGAGTTTCAGAAAGGAAATAAAATTATTGTGTGAAATTCAATGAAAAAAAGGTAGATTGTCTATAAAATGATCAGAAAGGCCTTTGCGTGACGTCGTGAGCAAAGGCTATAAGATACATTCACAACTCATAGGGAATGGGCGTATGTATTCAGAGCTTAAAGATAAGTCGACTCGGCAGAGGCAGGCACCTGTGCAGCGTAACGCCAGTCATACCGGTAAAACACTGGAAGATAACCGTGACCATGCCCCTGTTCAGCGCCAGCCCAATCGCACAGGCTTGCCAGACAACCTTAAAAGTGGCATGGAAAACCTCAGTGGCATGAGTCTTGATCATGTTAAAGTCCATTACAACTCCCCCAAACCCGCTGCGGTGCAAGCCCACGCTTATGCCCAAGGCAGCGACATTCACCTTGCTTCCGGCCAAGAAAAACACCTTCCCCATGAACTAGGCCACGTTGTTCAACAAGCCCAAGGGCGTGTTCAACCAACCACCTCCGTGGGCGGCATGGCAGTGAACGATAGCCAATCTTTAGAGAATGAAGCGACTGCCTTAGGTTATAAGGCATTGCAAATGAAGCCAACACAGAATCACGGCGACTGAGTCTATATAAAGGCTTTGCGGGAATTCGCTCTCCCTTGGATGAAATGGATTTATAAGAAGTGGCTCTTTAACAAACTAAAAGGGCGTTAAAAGACCAGTGTTGATAAAAAGATAGTGTTAATAAAGTCCACAAGGGACTTTCCGAGTATGTTATCGGTAATTGCTCCTGCATTACTCTAATAAGCTACATCCCTGTAGCGATAGGCAATGAAGAAAGCCTATAACATTCACTAAAAAAATTTTAAAAAAGGTTTGAGATATGTATGAACAAGTAGAGAAACCGAAAGAAAAAAGCAGGGCCGTTGCTAATTCTGTTTCTCAGAAGAAAAGTGATGGGAAGCAAGGGTTTGTGGATAATCGACAAGAAGCTGTTGCGCAAAGAAAGTTCCAAGAGTTGGCTAATACCCCTACGTCTCAACAACGAATAACCAATGATATTGACAAAATAAATGGAATAATGCAACGAAAAATAAACATTGTCAACCCAAATATGAATATTGATTGGCATATTGCTTATTTTGACTATATCTACCCAAGGTTAGCTGAGATTAGATTGGAAACAGGAGCAACAGATTTAACTATCAATAATTTACTAAAAAAATACGACCAAGATAACATCACCTTCGCTGCTCCAGAGAAGCTGTTAGAGGTACTAAAGCAAGAACTAATTATTGAAGGTTTGGAGGGGGAAGAGGAACCTGTAGATGAGTCAGGTTATGAGGCGGATATTGAGGATAACCTTGACTCTGATCAAGATCTTGCAAAGACCAAAAATGAGTCAAAAGTGACAAAAGAAGCGTTAACAGACTCGGCGCAGATATTCGGTAAACCGATTAGTATAGAAGAAAGTGACAACTATTTTACTCTATATCGTTCGGTAGAAACTGGAGAATTAGACGCCTTGAAGACTATGATTAAAGAATATGGGATACCCATCTTTACGTTTAAACCAGGTAAGGAAGGAGATGCTGAAAAGATGTTTGCCCCCAACAAGAGTTATGTTGTGGAAAGTATGGGAAATAAGGGTAAACGCAGTAACCTGATGGAGATAATAGTCAATAGGAAAGGTTTAGAGGATATGATATACAACCCAAAATTTACAACGGCTCAAGGGGATGCCAACGATTGGTTAAAAAAGCAACACAATATTGGAAAAGAAACAGGAGGAAAACCGTCACCAATTACTTTGAAGCGTGAAAGCCCCAAGAAAAAAAAGGGAATAAGTTATACTTCAATTAACATAGGATTTCGGAAAAGTGGGAATGCTTTGGAATTATTGGCAAAGAACATTGTGTCAATTAGGTTAATTGAAAAGAAATATGACATCAAAAAAGAAAAAGATATAGTGAAGTCGATATAAAAATACAACTCTGTTGTTCAGCCAAAACCCATAACAAAACCTAAAAGCCATTGAGAACGTCTTTTAGCCCAATTGCTATAGGCAACTGAAGAAAACCTATAACAGCCACTAAAGAAAAAATAAAAGGTTTGAGATATGTATGAACAAGTAGAGAAGCCGAAAGAAAATAAAAGTAGGGCGGTTACTAATACCGTTACTCAGAAAAAAAATGCTGGGAGGCAAGGATTTTGGTTTGTGGATAATCGACCTGAGGCTGCTGCTCAAAGGGCACAGCAGGTGATAACAAATAATAGAAGACAATCAAAACAAACGGTTCAACTACAAGTTTTGACGCCTCCCTTCCAAACTATTCAACTAGAAAAGTATAAATTCGAAAATCCTGCACCTGATGAGATGATGAGTAATGCTGCTTATGAAAAAAATTGGACAGAACAAATGGTCTTAGCTGAAATAAGTGATCGGGACGTAGCTGGTGCTGTTTTGAAACATACACCGGACCGAGCAACTGCTGTAAAACATATTCGAATTTTAAAGGAGTTTCAAACATCGCAGAATCGCAGCAATCAAATGGTTTATAACTCATTTAAAGCAAGTGCACGTGATGATCACTATTCTAGTACTGCGAAGTATAACCAAGATATGGCAGAATTAATTGCGGCGCAAGAAGAAGTGGGGAGATTGGCGATTTGGTCTTCTAATGGAGTATATGTTAACGCGCGTGCAGGTACTCAGTATAATATTGGCCTTGCAAGAACATACTCCATTGAACCTTTAACGGAGGTGGATTTGCTTTATGCAAAAGAGGATACACCGCATGTGGATGAGGTAAAATCAACAGCTGGAGCATTTGTTGATAAAATTGGATCCAATCAATTTCCTAACTTACTCACCTGGGCTGAACGTAATAATGGAGTGGCCCGTGTAGTTGTACATGATAACTTAGCTTCACTTATTGCTAAATTCCGCATTGATAGATACCACGATAGGTTCAACACACTGGAGACGTTAGTATACGATAATAATTTAGAGGTAGTCTTTAGAGACGGAGATGCAATTGAAGTAATTGAAGATATTAGAGCACTAATTGATCGAATTAAAAAAGAAAAAGAAGAAGCTGATTTGGACTCAATTATTGAAGAAATGCATGAAGGAGAGGGTTTTCACTAATCGAAAACAAAGAGGCAGCCCCTGAGTCTTGAATAAAGTAACAAGAAGAAAAGCCCATAACAAAACCTAAAAATCATTAAAACGCTTTTTAGCCCAATTGTTACATTCAGTATGGTGCATTGACGCCGTACGTCCATCCTATCACGTGCAATAAGAATTCAGATAATGGCGAGGATGGCTTTTAAATGTTTAAGCCAAATCAGACCTACAGCAGCTTTACAGCATTACAGTAATCCCCAAATATAGTTAACCAAAAATGACGGTCATCCAACCGCCATCACGGTTTATCCCCTTCTTTATTCGCCCATCGAACGGCGAATAGTATCAAGCCAATCACTAGCATAAAGAGCAGCAGTATTGGGCCTTGGTAGTCTTTAAAATATGGGTCGGCAATAAACACCAGCATTAATCCAATAATAGCGGCGGCGCTGAGTGCGACAAATGGCAGTTTGCTGAGATAGGATCGCAGTGGATAGTACCAAATGCTGATGATGAGTAGGCTGACGATGACGGCGAAGGTAACAAATAATATTAGCCTTAGCTCCCAGCGGTTTGGACAGACCCAATTAAACACTTTATTGATGGTTGATATCGCCATATCTAATGGTGGTGGGTACGAAGAAAGAGTGGGAAAGAACGTTCTATCAATTAAGCTTTGGCTTATGCTGTTAAGTGGCAGCGGCCAATAGGCGGCGCCTAAGAAAGACCAACGGGATAAACGGACGAGTTGCGTGAGGTTGTTTTGCTGATTGCGGTTGTCTTCTGTCACTAACATGGGAGTAATACGTTTAAAGACTTGCTCGGCGCCTAGCTGATCCTTTTGAAGGCTGAGCCAGTATCTCAGCTCCTGAATTTGTGTTAATTCATCTGCAGCTTTTTGGCTGCTGTTAGGCGTGGATGGGCGCATAATGATTAAGTTGGTGAGTTGAGCTAATGTTTTGAGATTATCAAATTGATAAAAGCCGTTGTTGGTGGGGGCGATAACGTCTTCAACGGGAATAATGATATTAAGATAATATCGATCATTGGGTCGTGCCGTAATCACTTTGGCATTAGCCCGTTTACTATTGGCTTTGAGGAGCAAGGCTTTTTTTAAGTTACGCACAAACGCTAAAAACTGCTGTTGGCTTTGCTGTGTTTTAAGTGCGGATAGGTTTATGTCCAATGTGATGCCGTCTCCTATTGTGGGGATGGGGGTGAGACCAAAGGATACAATAGGCTCCATTCTATTAATAAAGTATTGATCGAGAGGCTGGGTAATGGAGGCGACAATTTGCTGGATTAATTGCTCATTATATTGCTCGGTAAGTCGTTTTTCGGTCGGCTTTTGGGCAGCCGTTACGACGAGGTCTACATTGCTACGGTAACGATGGGCCATTTGGACAAATTGGCTGTTTTCGGGTTGGGGCTGCCAGTTAGGAGGTAAGATGAGCTTGCTGCCATCTTTTTGGTTGGGGGTGATGACGGCACCCACAAAACCTATACGATCAAGTTGGCTGAAATTGATGGTTTGACCGGTTTTCGGGTGATCCCAATAGGGGTATAAACCATAGAAGGTGCCGACACTGAAAATGGACAATAGACTGTCCTCACAACCACAGTTGGCGGGAGCGTTCCAAATGACAGGATTATTTTGCTCAGGTGGTATACCGGATTTTTTGGCAATGCTGACAATGCTTTTTACATCAGAGAAAGTGGTTGGAATCCCTGCGAGTTTGATCGCCGAATAGAGCATATAGAGACTGTAGAACACCTCACCTTGTAATGGCTTGAACAGTTGTAATGTTTCCTGCGAGAAATTGGAGATGTGTTGTTTACTTAATACTGTCTCTAGGGCCTTTGTATTAATCACCCAGACTATCTGTGAAGCGTCTGTTTGGGTAGCGCTCTGTGTTTCGCTGGTGGGTGTTTTGTCTGATTTGATAGGGATAGATTGAGATTGAATCAGTTGTCCCAAATCTATTGAGGGATCGGGAGAAAGAGGCGGTTCTGACAACACCTCACTAAGTGAGTTTATAAGCTGGCTACGTTGTTCAAACTGCTTGAGACTAAGCGCCTGTAATTTGTCCCGTAGTAAGCGATCCTGTTGCATCTTGTCAAAATCGCTTGCACTCAGTTGATAGTAAATCAAACTGTCTTGAGACGTTGATGTTTCGCTTTCCTCGGTGGCAAACACTTGTCCTGTACATGTCCACCATAAGAGCCCTAGTAGTAGAAGGGCCTGACGGTAGGCTGAGCGTTCTCTGATCGTTTTTATGGGGAAGCCGATAAATGGTTTGATCATGGTGAAGGTCCTTTAACGCCAAGTGACAAACAAAGGTTTGTCCATCCATGGGTATTTAATGGTTTGAAAGCTCCAGGGCAATTGGTCCAGCAGCATGTCGAAGGTGCCAGGGAAAACTTCTAACTGCCATTGTTTGTCTTGCGCAATGAGTTGTCCACTGCGCTGTATGAAGGTGGATTGTAGGCCTTGAATGGAGGTTGAGCCCAAGGCTTTCCAGTGGCTAATAAGGGCATTGAGCAGGCCTTCTATCAGGGCGGTGGCGCCGTCCGGTAATGGGGTGGTATTGGGTATAGGGTCCTGAATGGCTATGCCACATAAGACTTTATTGAGCATCAGTTGATACTCGGGCGCTTCTTGACTGCCATCTGCCATGTATTGTAAACAAAACAAGGCTTGATGACGTGCATCAAGGCTAACAAATTGCTGACCATCTGTGAGCTTGAGCCGTTGGAACAGCATAGGAATATAGGTTGACGCCAGTACTAAGCCGGCATTATGAACGGCAATCGGGTCTGATGTTTCTGTTGCCTCAGCATTGGGGTCTTGCCAAGGGATTGAGTCGCTGGTGTGCGTTTTCGAGCTTTGTGGCGATGTCTGCTCAATGGCTTCATACAATCGACGAATGTCTTTTCGTTCAATATTAAGTGGCTTTGGCACACTCGGTTTTATCGATGGCGTATCGTGCTCTGGCAATGGGGTGGCACGCACTAGAGCGTCTTTTGCTGCCAGCGCGTTTGTTTTTGCTAGCACTTGTGACAGTTGACTGACCAGTGAGAGGTTTGAGTCCAGATTCAGTTTGGCTCTGATCGCGGGCTTTTGCGTTAGGTCATTGAGTATTTGCCGTAATAATACGCTGCTTATTCCTTGTCTGCCTTGCAGCAGTAAGCGGTGGTAGAGTACCTGCCAAAACAGTTGTTTGTGCTCTCTCTCATCTTTTAGCCAGTCTTTAAAGGCTTGGTGAATTGCCATTAAGTCACCCATGATGTGCGAGTAACGAGTCGCAATAAACTGGAAATGGCTGGCATCGTCAAGATCATTTATCCAATGTAACAGTAATTGAGGTGATTGCAGTTGGTGGGTCAGTTGTGACCATAAGCGAGAAGAATGTTGTTGGATTAAATACGAGAGTGTTGTTGATTCTGGTCGACCACCGTTGCCTTTGAGCCATTCTACTACTAGGTCAATTTGTTCAGCTGGGTCCGTTAATGCGGTCAACCAAGCTTGTTCTTGTGTCTGTGTTATTTGCGTGGGGGCGACTTTGATAATGTCGCGTAGTTCGCTAAACACTTGTGCAGATGTTTTGCTTGGCTGCTGTCTTTTGATTTCCTCATATAAGCGATTCAGCCAGTCGCCCATGGTTCTTGGTGGTGGTTGGCTCAGTAGCATGCGATAAAACCAGTGGGCGTTTATCCTTAGCTTGTTGAATAGGTGGCTGAGTCCAGCGAGCAAAGGTTCCAGTGAGGGCCATAAATGGGGCACTAGGGTTTTTATTAACCCTTGCTGGGCTTCCCTTGACCATTGCTGAATAGCCCAACGAGACGGCAATGAGGGTGCACTTAGGAATGTCCGTAATTGTTGGTGTTGTTCTTTGGTTAATACCAAGGTCTCGTTGTCTTGCTGTAGTTGGTTGAGTAACTCCGGTTCTGTTAACTGCGTAGTTTGGTGGCCCTGAGGGAATAATTGCTGTAAATCATTGCGCCAATGGTGCTGACCATCGCTGATTTCTAATAGTGCATGAATCAATTGGTGATGATCTAGGTTATACCGAGCGGCGAGTTTGCTGGTGACTGAGGCAAGATAACTGCGGCGGTTAAACTGGCTGCCACGTTCGACCAGTAAATAAGTCAGACTCAATTCCCACAGACTGTTTCGTAGGGGCGTTGGTGGAATGGATGTGGCTTGTATGGGTTGTGTGCCAGACGGCGTTGGTGGTGTACTTAACACTCTACTAATGAGTTGATGGCTGGTTATCATCTTCTCTATCGTTGCGGCGGCGGATGCATCAATCAATTCCACTAAGGTGAGGAGAATGGCGTCGTTAAAGCCCGTTGCCCAGCGTTGACGAATGATGTCCGTTTTACCCAGTTCGACGATGAGTGATTGTGCTAGCAGGCGGTGCGATCGCAGCCATTGTGGGGCTTGTTGTTGCCACAGGGTCGAGTTTGGCTGTTGTAAGATGGCCATCAGTGCGAAAGCGATCTCGCTATGGTTGTCTGTCAGTATGGCGGTGAATTGCCCATTTTGCTCTGAATGAAAAAGAACTGGGTCATACAGCAATGAGTGGGGGGAAACCGTTGCTGACTCTTTGTGAAAATCCTCTAACAGTGCGCTTAATGTGTTGAGCAGTGCGTGTTGTGGGTAGGGGCTTAACGCCAAGAGCATGGCCTGAATTAATTGCTCTTGTCCTAAATTTCGTCTTGCCGCCATCTGACGCGTTAGGGAGAGTAAATAGCGATGACGATTAAACTCACTGGCGGATTCCGCTAATAAGAAACTAAAGGTGAATTGCCAGAGGCTGATGCGAAGTGTGGCATCATTTATGTTTTTCGTTGGCTGGGAGGATTCAAGGTCTGCCGAAAAGAGTGTTTTTTCTTGCATCACCGCGCGAACGGCATCGAGGGCCTTGGGTTCAATGACGTGGGTCAGATCAAGCAGTGTCGGGTCAGAATAGTGTTCCGCCCAATGTTGGCGTACCGCAGCTAATTGCCCAATCCATAATAATAGTGACCTGAAGGCCGCATTGTCCTTGGGCCAATCACGCTTAAGGCTGGCTTCATTGCCTTGTTGCAAGGTAATCAGTAAATCATTAAATGCGTTGTTCAGTGCTGGCGCGGTTTTGTTGTCTGTTTTGGCGGCTGCTTGGCTAAGAGTTGGGGTCAAGAGCCGCTGCCAAGCTTGTTTGATCTGTTGGGTGTCGTTTAAGTCATTAATAGGCGGTTGTCCCAATTGCTTGACAATATTCACTATGGTTGCCTGTGGTAACCGTTGCCAAAGTTTATCTTTCAGCTCAGGCGTAGAGGCAAGAAAAGTCAGAATGGCTTTAAAGGATTTAGGCTGACGCATTAGCTGATCTATGTAAGGCACGATTTCTTTGTTTATCTCACCATAGAGTAGGGTGTGTATAAGACGGTGGCTATCTTCTGCTTTGGTAAGATCCATATTAAACGGTGTGTTTCGTGCGGACATTGTGCTGGTGAATGTTGGGGTTATAGCGGCTAATAGCGACGTCATTTGTTGTTTCAGTGTGCTATCAAGACTAAAAAACGCCAATGAGGTTTGCAGTGTGTTAATCAATTGCGCTTGTGTTTGATTGTGTGCCGCTGCCATTTGTGTAATAAGCGCCATCATATATTGCTGTTTATTAAATCGGCTGCCCCGTTCAATTAGCAGGTAATGCAGGGTAAATAACCAAAGCTGCTGGTTGATGGTTGTTTCTGGTACGACGGGTAACGGTTCAGCAGAGAGAGAATCGTTTGCCACCTTTACTACAGCAGTTGAAGAGTCTGTCGTGGAAGAGGCCGGTGCCTGCCAAAGTTGTGGTGTGTTTAATAAAGCATAAAGAAATGGGTATTCAGTGGGTTCGATGCACTTAAGTAAAGCGAAACGTTGCGCTTCATTAAGTGAATTCATTAGTGTCGAGGGCAATTTTCCATTCTGCGCCTGAGTATGTAAGGCGGCAAGCAGTGGTTGGCGGTAGTCCTGTATTAATACTGGCCATAACGCAACTAACTCTGTGAGTTGGTGATGGCTCAAGGCCTCTTGAATACGCGATTGCCAATAGTGAGCAAGCCAGCTTTTTAATCTTGGGTGATACCGTTTGGGGCTCTTTAACAATTGTATGACGGCATTTTGACAAAATATGGGGGACAGGTTATCCAGTAGCTTAGTCAGTTGTTCAGCAGACAGTTGGCCAATCAAACGTGTTAACAAACGTTCATGGTTCGTGGATTGAGTGAGTGCGTTATTCAACTGATGGGGATGATTCAATAACGCTTCTATAATGCCTGTTTGCTCGATGGGTTGCTGGTTATCAAATGTCCAGTGAAGCCGCCCCGTTTGCAGAAAGTGCAGTGCTTGATGCCAAGAATAGTCCTCGTTGCTATAGCGAGTTACGTTAGAGCTAACGTCCTCTGAAAGGCTTTTGGATGAGGGGTTCTGTGACAGTGCTTGAGTATTTTTAGACTCAGAACGGGCGTATTGAGCTAATTGTTCGCACAGTTGTGCGTCAATAGCGCTCAGTAGATCGCTAAATAGACTGTTGGTGTCTAGGTTGCCAAGATCAAGAGAAAGATGCTCGATGGTGATGACTTCATTGGCGGGACAATAACGATTAAAGATCTGTTCGATATGTGGCAGTAGTTCATTTATCACCCAGTGATGGGCATTTTGCTCAAAACTTTCGGCTTCAAGAGGTGAGTCAAAGTTGAGCTTTAATTCAGCGTTTTGGATGTTATGGCCTCTTGTCATAGTATCAACTCTTCATCCTGGGTGCTGGGCTGCTGTAAAAACGTATGAAGTTTGTCCGCTAATTGATCACAGTCTTGTTGCTCATCTTGACGCTCATAACCTGACATAGAATGACTTAGGTTAAGCACTTTGGTTTTTTGCTCGCGCCACGCAAAATATAAGGACTCAAATTCACAGAAGTCATGAAAAGAAAGCCAATGAATATGCACAAGCAAATGAGCAGGACTGTTGTTGCGAATGAGTGCTTCGGCCTGTTGACGAAAGTGTTCATTATGATGGCGTGCAGTAAACCCGGGTAAAACGACGCTGATTTGATGCGCATACGGAGTAAGGTCGACCGATGTTCCTTGAGGGCGAAGGGTGATATGTTCCACTAGATGAAGGCTTTCGCTCTCATGGTTTAGCTGAGTAAGCCACTGTTGTAGCTGATGGCAAAAGTTGAGCAGTTTGTCTTTATTGGTATGATGTCCAATATAGAGCCATAGGGTGTCGTCGTCTGCGGATTGTTTACCCGAAAAATTGAAAAACAGCTGATATTCCTCTTTGCGAGTGTGGTGTAGCACTTTAAAACAATGATGATCGATACCTAATAAGAATAAAGACTCGGGAATGGTCTGGCCTCTAAACGCGATGATAGTGGAGCGTATTTGATGAATCTGTTGATCACTTAGGGCCATGTTTTCCGGACGTTCACTAACGGATTCGAGCAACAAGCGTATTGGTTTGCGAATTTTAAATAGGGTTTTTTGACCAGTTGGGCTGTGGGCAAAATGCGCATCACTGACCACATTGAGTAAATGTCGGGTGAGGGTGCGGCTATAGTGGTTTTTATCTGTTTTTTGTACACCGAGTAGCAAGGAAATTCTTTTTTCATACCCGCTTTGGTGATTCACTTGGAACAAATTCGGGCCAAGGCCACGCTCATTAGTAACGGGGATAATCTCATTAATAAAGGCTTGCTTGCTTTTCAGCAGCTGCCAATTTAGCGCCTTAAATGACAGGTACGGGTTAAACTGACGATGAAAATCGTTTGGGTATTGTTCGCCGTAAAGCGCCAGTATGTAATCAAAGAGGCGTCCCTTACGCTCTGGGAAATCGTCAAATTGGTCTTGTAACGCTCTTAGTTGTTGAGCTGCTTGCGCTGGGTAATGTTGGTCAATATCGTAAAACTGTTTATGACTGAGAGCTTGTATTTGATAACTGTATGGGGAATCCAATGAGAGAGAGAAAAGCTCACGGATTCCATCCAAATCCCGACAAAAATTCGCCATCAGTTGATCAAACAATAGTAAATAGCTACGTAGTTGATGACGTTCCGCTTGTTGTTGCGGGTTATAGTGGCTTGATCGCCCAGGTGCTAGGTGATAATTGCGGGGGAATAACGTTTGCACTGACTCATATTGAGCAAAATCGTAGAACCTTCCAGTAGGTAGAGAAGGCTCTGTGGAAGTGCTAGCGGTCAGTTGAATGCGTCTTTGTTGTTGGTATAGATGAAAATTAAGACCAATTTCGCTGACATCCAGTGTCACCGCATGATTTTTCTGGAGCAAAGCTAACTTAATGTCTGACTCCTGTTCTGGGAGCATAAGCTTTGCGTATTCGGGCAATGTTTTGATTCGTTCATTGAGATCCGAGGCGTCTGTGCTTTGAAAGTATAAGTCGTGAATGTGTTGTATGGCGTTATTGGCTAACAGATGCTCTTTTAGTTCCGCTAATGACGGTTTGATATTTTTTTGTCGAATCCATTGATTACTTTGGTCATAAATACTTGCCGCCAGTTTATTGGTATCGTCTACATCATCACTGATATCAATAATGGCGTGGAGCGATAGGCTTGTCTCGCCAATTATCCTGACCTGATCTAGGTCTTCTCCCAGCCCACGAACACCATGATAGGCTTGGGTGATGGCGTGGATGGTTTGCTGAATATGCCGTGAGTCGTCACTTTGCCCCTGTTGAGATACCACCGGAAGTAAGCCATCAATTTGATACAGTCCACAATGTGGTACTTGTTGGTTTAATGCTACCCATACTTGGTCCAAGTCAGAGATGACCGATAGTAACCATGACTGATAATCATCAGGGTGTTGTGGCGGGGGGTGAAGAATGTCCTCCGGTGGAGCCAGACCGTATCTAGGGTAATCAATTTGGCCGTTTGACTCGGTGAGGTAGTCACTGACGTCAAAGTCACTGCGATAAATGAGGTCAGTGAGTGCATAACACAGTTGTTCTAAAATCGTGACACCCGGATCATGGGTATTATAGTCTGTCCAGACCTTGCCACTAAGCTGCTGAATATAGGTTAACCCCAACTGAAACAGTTGTTCAAAACTATCTGGATTTGCTTGATGATCTTGTTTGGAAATTGTTAGTGTCATGATGACGCCTGTTCATCCGCTTGGCGGCTTTCACACAGTGCCATAAATGGGTCATGCCAAAGCTGTGTTATGTGATAACGGATAAACAGGTGTTCTCCATAGTTTGTATTCGTTCGAATTTGCAGCACGTAGGGGCGATTTGATCCGTGGCGGGTGGTTTGTTTCCAACGTAGTTTCAGCTTATCGGCTGCTGAATGAAAAAAAGCGTGTTGAGTTTTGATCGGATTTTTTTTACGCCATTGCCACCACCAAGTGTTAGGCGCACAAGTGTTCGTAGCAATGGCATGCAATAAAGCGTATCGACCACTGTGTCGAATGCCTATTCCCGCAACCACTTCAAACATATTGCATCCTTCTAACTCCGGTGTCAGGTCATGCCACTGGCCATCTGCAGGAATGGGCGCTTCAAGTAATTGACTACCACTGCGCCCCTCTGAGCCGATGACGCCATGAACATCCAAGGTATGCTTGGGGTTGTCTGTCTGAATACCTGCTTTTCCATCAATAGTAAGTGTTAGGTTCGGAGTGTGCGTTGTCTCTTGACCCTCTTGTGTAATAGGAGGGCAAGCTCTGAATTGAAGATCTGTTTGTTGTTTTGCAAAGCGCATTTGCCAAAGTGGCAGGTTAGGATCACTTTGTTGATAAAAGCTTAAAAGATGCTGTTGGTCCAACGCCGTTAGTTGTAGGCCCGTTACAGGCGGTTTTACGAAGCCTTCTTCCACTTGGTTGACGCAGGAGTCAATCAAATCCGCAAAATGCTCGGCAGATGGCATGGTGCCTTGGCGGAAATAATTTTTTAGTGTACTTCGATTACGTTTTGCCATGATTAAGTTGTTCCATCGTCTAATGCAGGGGCGTTTGTATTGGTGATGGCTGCATTATCTGGGTTGATGATAAATTCTTCGCCAATGACGAGCTCTCCAATGCCTGTTGGTTCAGGGAGCATGGTTATGTTGTCGTTTTCGATTTGGATGTAATGATGCTCCGTTGGTATCAAAAGATACCAAGGGTATTGGGCTTTAATTGGCTGCTGTGTACTGGCGCTGTCCTGTAGTGCATATCGGGTTTGTTGTTGGCTGATTTTTAGTACCGAGATACCACTCACGTTGGCCACATTGGGTTGCTGGTTAATAAACGAGGCCAGTTTGCTTAAAGACAATTGCCATCCAAGCCCCTGATTCATGCTGTTTTCTTGCCATGGGCACAGGGCGCAATGAAGGGCGTAATTTAATTGGCGTAAAGCGAGGCCATGGTGAACACCTGCATGAAATGATACACGACAGCGGACTTGGATTTTCTCATAGCCGGGGTTACGCACTTCGATCTGTAATCCTTGACGGCCAACGGATTGCAGCATGTTGCGAATGCTCAGCAGTGCTGTAGCGTCCACCATTTTAGGCTGACAAGGCGAGTGCTGACAGTCTGTTTTTCTGGGCGTCACGATCAGTAATACTCTTCCAGGAGCGGGTTCTTGATGATCAAATTGACGACTCGAAAAGCAATAGGCAGCGCCAATGTCTGTGAATTTTTCCAACACTAAGCGCTCATAGTCCCAGGGTGTAATAGCTTGTCCTTTGTGACGTAAGGTTTCGCTAATCCGAGTGATCCACTGTTCCTGAGTTTCTTGTTCTCGCGCTTGTTTCATTGGCGTCAATTGCGCTATTTTCGTGAGATTAGGCTGCTTTGGGTATGCTTTCCATTCACTAAATGAAGCAGCAAGAGTTGGCTCACTGCGTCCGCTAACTTGCAGTACATGGGTAGCGACATGCAGACAATTAGGGTAGCGGTTCACACCATGATTGGTGCTCACTTTAAGCCAGTATACACCGTCTGGCATTACTTGGTGGGTTGCATTAATCTCTTCAGGTATATCCAGTGTGACTAACCCCGTGGTTAGGAATCCTTGAGTGGTGTCGTGAATGATGTTTTGTGGAGGAAGTGTTACCCACTGATTATTGACTAGGTAATGCCAGTGATAGCTGGTTGATGGATACGGTGTTAGAAGTTTAGAGCTGCCATCAAGTAGAAAAAATAGATTGAGATAACCAGACAGCTGGGAGGCGGATAGGCCGATAAATAGATGACTATCATGTCGGTAATCTGGCAGTAGTCTAGGGCATTGAAGGCGCATAGCTTCTAAAGGTGGGTAGATTTGAGCCTGACCAAATGGGTGTAAATGTATTATTTGCCCTTGTTGGGCTGGGTCCAGAGTCGCAAAGTCGATTTGTACCTGGGCTTGATAATCAATCGAAAAACGATTTAATAGTGGTGTATAAGGTAAATTGGGTAAGGGCTTAGGCTTTTTCGTTTTTACATTGGCTGTCAAAATTTGACTGAATAGTGGTCCGTAATCACGATGACCAAATGCATTTTGTGGGCCATTCAGTTTGATCTTGAATAATCCATTACGAATGCCCGATTGAGGGCTAAAGGGGGTATTTGGCCAGTTCTGCGTTATTGGGGTGAACGCTTGCTGCATCGCATTGATATGAAGATGGCTGTTCTTTTCTAACAGCCCATCTGCTGGCTGAAACAAAGGCTGGCTTAATGGACCGAGCGTTGTCCATTGACCATTATTTAAGACGTCGGTGCTGACTTGGAAGCTGTGATTTTTAAAAAGATAGGAATACCCATCATAATGCTGCCTAAACCCATCACTGCCTCTGGGTAGACCTGCCCACTCCATTTGAAACGTCAGTGATTTTACATGCTTGCGAGCAAGCTCTTCATTGGCAATCACTAAATAAGATTCGTCACTTGGTTGGGCACCAAAAGGCAAAAAAGGTTGGCTTGGGTCAGCTTGTCCATCATTGTTATAAAGCTGCAAGCGTGTCATTCCTGTGACTTGACAATGGATGGACATATTGGACCACTCAAATCCTTGAAAAATGGAATAAGGATAACAATTGGTTTGCTTTTTGAGGGTGAGCTTTAATGCCGGGTGAGGTAAAGACCATTGTTGACCGTGTTGTTCTGGCGTAGCTGGTACCGTCGCTGAAAACCCAGGGTCCATTTTTAGTGATAATATGAAGCCCATTCGTTGGGATGTTGTGTTGTCATCCGTTGTTTCATTAACAGGGTGTATTTGGCTATTATGGACGCTTTTCCAGCCGTCCGTGGTCGTAATCTCTACATTAAATACGCCATTAAATAGTTGATAAAAGGCGGTTGTTTTAGAGTGAGATAATAAATTCTGGATGGTTTCTAGAGCGACGGAGTCGATAATTTGTTTGTCTGCGAGTATTTTGGCATTTTGACAAATACTGTCTATATCGTTTTCTGTCAGCCAGTCATTAGCGCTTAGAATGTGCCGACAAATTAATTGACCAAAAATGCCAAAAAAGATGTCTTGCTGTTTGCTTTCTTTTTGTCGCGCAGCTTGTTGCAGTGGTTCTGTTTGTTGTAGCTGTTCTGTCTGTTTTAGTAAGGTGAGGAAAAATAGGCGATAGATATCATTAAGTTGTTGTGATGGAGAGTGTGCTATCAGTTGTTGTAACTGATTAGGCTGTAGCTGTTCCACCAATTGACTGGCTGAAATCTTGGTATCGACATGATCAAGAAGATGGTTGTGTATAATGAGTAATTGTTCAAAGAACTGAGTTAATACTTTTCGGATATCGATGTCTTTATCCTGCTGGCCTTTGAACTCGCTGAATAGATAAAGCTGTTGCTCAATAATCCCTTGGCGAACTTCTTGCAGTGCAAACCGTATGGTGACATTACGCTGTCCTTCCGCCATGGATAAAATAGGGTCTGAAATAACCAGCCCTATGCTCTGTGTATGCGAGTTTACTTGGGTTTCATTTTCTTCAATGGGCGTGCCAAACATGGGGAAGTTTTGGGATTTGGGAAAGTCTGGTCCTTTTGCAGTCGGTTCCACCATGATTTTTCGGGCATTAATGCCACAAACGAAGCCTGTTTCTCTTTCGGGTGAGGCCTGAGAGTCTCTGTGCAAGGTTAAACTAAATACATGTGTTACTTCCGCATCGGTCACTACCATCGGGTAAGTTGCTTGGTAGTCGACCCGTTGAAACTGTGCATTGTTGCCAGGACTAAAAATCTTCCCTTTGATGATCTCGGCTGGGGTCGAACTCGTCGGTGATTGTGACAGCTTTAGATAAACCAGATCGTCGGGTACTTTTTTATAATCTTGTTGTAGAACATCTTGATAGTAAAAGAGTAAATGCCGTTGGGTAAAGGTATTGATTTTTTGTTGTGCACGTTCAAACAGTTTTAAGAAACTGATGTAAAGTGCTAGCTGCGGTGCTTGCTCACCTTGTTTTAGAGAAGAGGTAAGTATGCTCTGGCATATATCTTGTAATCGGGTGATAACAAGGTTGATTTTTGAAAAACAGAATTGTAAGTGATCCAGCGAATTTGGCAACAGATGCTGAGTTAACGCGAGTTTATCTAGCCCCCACAGCGCATCGAATTGACTCATATCCGGACGGTCTTCAGGTGTCACATCTTCTAGGAGTTGTTTAAGGGGGACAGCAAGGTGCGTTTGAAAAAGATTTAATAAGGTGAATTTTAGTTGATAAGCAATGTCAGGAGAGCTTGGTAGGTGTACATACCATTGGTTGAGTTGGTGGTATAAGTGAAGCAAATATTGTCGTGTTGAGTCCTCACCTAATTGTTTAGCCTGTTTAAATTGCTGTTTGTACTGATTCAGATTAATGCTTATTACTGTTGCACTGACAACCAGTTCACTTTGCTCGAACATGCCTCCCCAATGCCCTGCCGCTTGATCGTTTTGATCACGATAAGGAATCTGTCTGGCAAATCGTTTGACCCAAACTAAAAGCTGTTCAAAGCTTTGTTCGTGAAGCTGAAAAAAATGCGGGGAAAGAGCCTTGTTTTTTCGTTGCTGCCGCGTTGTCATGGGCTATGCATCCTGTTCATCACGAGCTGGAAGTAGGCTGGGATTGATTAAGGTTCCTTCCTGTAAATAAAATGGGTAGACCATATTGCTGCGTGTATTGGTTGTCACAATGAGATATTCAAGCCTAATCATTAATTGGCCTTGATCTACGTTGGGCTGAATATGAATCTCTTGTAAATTAATGCGCGATTCAAAAAATAAAATAGCTTGCTGAATTTCATATTTGATTTCAGTGAGCGTTGTTTGAGTCAGTTCTGCAAACACAAATTGATTGAGTTTACAGCCATAGTCAGGGCTCATTATCCGTTCTCCAGGGGAAGTAGAGAGGAGGATAGACAAGCTTTGTTGAATATCTACTTCATCCTGACTTAATGTGACACGTTGATTTGATGGTGCAAATGTGGGCGGGAAAGCCCACCCTGAACCTAGAAAAGCGTTTTGTTTACTCATTTAAATTCCTTTTTCAAAGAGTGGTCATGTTAATAGAGTATTGATGCTTGAAGCATTATCCGCCAATCATTACGGTGGGGTCACCAAGTACAATGCTGCCACCATGATCGGTACTGTCTCCCATCCTAGCCGCTGGCTTTCCACCAATGAGAACCGTAGCAGACCCTTTCACTATGGTGGATGGAGGCCCTACGCAGGTGCACATGTCGCCAACAACCGCAGCAGGAAGATTGCCAATCAGAACCGTAGGGACACCTGGTCCAATCACTGGCCCACCCACGTGAGGAATGGGAGGTAACCCTGGTGTGACCATTGGGCAAACATGCATGTCAGTTAGTCTTGCTGCAAATGTCATATAATCTTCTCCTTTAATTAATTTTAACTAAACCACCTTTGATGGTCGTTATGCCTGAGGCGGACAATTCTGCCGTTGCTGATCCTTTAGCAGTGAGTCCTGTTTGTGCCTCTAGATTGACATTGAGCCCTTGTACTTTGACATCAGCTTGTGCAGTGATGCTAGTATTGTTTGTTGATTTTAGCTCTATTTTTCCTTTCGCTGAGAGTGTGATGTCTTTCGGACTATCGAGGGTGATACCACTATCATCCATGGTAATGGTGTTTTTATTTTGGTCTGAAAGGGTGATGGATTTGCCTTTATCACTGATAGTAATACTGTTGTTGCCAGGGGTGACGATGGTAATCACTTTATCTTCGTCATTAAATTCCACTTTCAGTTGGTTTTTGGTCACAATTGCTTTGGTGTTGTTCTCTGCGGTTAAATCATAAGGTGACGTATGTTGACTGCTGTATAGGCTTCCTAACACAATGGGTTGGCTAGGGTCATTGTTGACGTAACCAATGATGACTTCATCACCTATTTCAGGGATGAAAAAATTACCGCTTTTTTGGGTGGCGTAGTAACTGGCAAGTCTTGCCCAAACCAGATTGTTTTCATCTCCCAGAGCTGGCATTTCTATTTGAATGCGGAACTGGGATTCCGGGTCTTCGTCCAGTTTGGTGACAAGTCCAATTTGCAATCCATCCACAGGAGGTAGCCAACCTGCGCCTGATGGTGCACCAAGGTCACGGTGTTCAGTGGACCACATAGGGGATAGTCCTAAATCGACTGTGGTGAGCCATTGACCGTTTTCTATCTGGTGGTGCACTCCGCCGATATAGTGGGATCCATTGAACCGGTCGCCCACCCCCGCCAGTTGTATGAGGGTATTGATTTTTGCTTTGGCATTACCTTGAAAGGTGAGTGAGCCTCGGACTTTGGCTAGCATGGATTTTACCCGTTGACCTTTTGCCCAGCCTTCCAGCATTTCCTGTGTGAGACTACCGGAGGTTTGTAAGCGGTAGTCTTTGACATCCAATACTTTTGCGAGATCACTGTCACTAAAATTACCTTGACCTGAAATCGATGTTGCGGCGGCTTGCCCTTTGAGTATTTTTTGCTGGCTTGGATCCCAGCCAATGCCTGTTACTTGACTGAGTTGATGACGGGCATCCGTTTCGGCGGAAAAATCAATCAAGTCCGTCCCATAGGTAACGACCAGTTCAGGTGCTTTATCAATGGCGGGAGCCGTTACAGAGAGGCTATTGGATTGATTACTGACCACCAGACCATTGGCTTCTGCTCGCGTTAGCAAAAAGTCCCAGTCTGTACAATTAAACTGAACCAATTCATCATGTTTCTCAGAAATGCTCTCTACTTTTTCAGCAGTAAGACCAGAGCAGTTACTAATCAGAGTGCTGATTATGTCGCTATCTGATTGTTTTAAAAAACTTTGGCTGTTGCGAGCTACCGTCATGGCAATCGCTTGATCTTTGCAGGTGATATTTAGGGTAGATTGATTGTTGTTGTCAATACGGATGGCATGGGATATAACGAGGCCTTCAAAGATGACTTCTTCTTGACTTGAATAGCCGACGCTGATGCTAATTTTGCTTCCAGGTTTAAACGTTTCGCCTTCACTGGTATCAAACGTTTGCATGGCCATATTACCATCGCTTAATACTAATTCTGCTGAGGCTATTTGATTGACCTGATAAAACACATGGATGGCAATTATTCCAATCTCACTGTTGATGGTACTGCCATTTGCTTTAATGGTAAAAGAGGTCGCACCAGAAATATTTGTTATTGGAGATTCCGCCATAAAATTCCTTATTAGATGAGAGGTGGAAAATAAAGTCTGGTTCCCGGCGCTATTTGTCTTACACTAACGAGTTGATTAGCGCGAGCAACGTCCATATAGTACGAACTGTCGTTATAAATTTTATGACAAAGCTGAGGGAGTGTATCTCCCGCTTTAAATTCAACAATATGAGTGAGATCTGGCGAGGAATTTTTTGCGAGTTTCTCTTTTTCTTTGTCTGTTAAATATTCGTCAAAACTTAAGCTAACGGTCGCTCTCAGAGGAATACCATAGGAATCAAATAATTGATAGGTGATATCCATGGACGTTAACCGACCTTTAAAAATAAGCGTACCCCATGTGATAATTACTGGGTAGGGTTCGTGCTTATCCCCGTAATAATCATATATAACACTTTTTAATAGTTTAAATTGTACCGGTACGGGAATGGTAATCAGTTGGTCAACAGCCCCTGTGGCATCTATTATTATTTCAAAGCTTAGCTTTTCACTCTTATAGCCTTTTAATTCAACTTTTGGAGCCAAGTTACCTTGTGCTTGACGATTATTACACTCGCTATTTGTGTAGTCTATCCCATACCCATGTTTCAGTGAATTAGGGTTGAGCATGGCAATATAGGCGCCTTCTTGTGATAGGATTTTTAACTTATCCATGTCACTCAGCGCTCCCTACGATCTTGTTTTAGCTTATTAAAGAGTCTTTTCATTGTCTGAAACTGTTCTCCATCGTGAAGTTGCAACTGAGATTGTTGTGAACATTCATCTGTATTTTCTTGCGACTTTTCTGATCCGGAGTCGTTCGTCTTATTTGTTGTAATGTTTGACCGCATGGTCATTTGTTTGACTTCAATAGGCATAGTTATAATGTTCTTTTAGTACGGCTATAGCAAAGTTCAATTTCTTCAATCGCTACTTCGTTTTTAGTTGCATGAAATTCATTGACGTTCCATTTAACTGGATAAACATTATGGAACTCCCAAATACGGCATGGTGAACCATCGGCATCTAAAAGCCGTACGGTGACCGTTTTTGTTTTGATTGTCGTGTTTAATTGTGACTCAAGGGTACTCTGACACCATTTCATTAGGGCCGATTGTGATTCAGCAATACCCCGTTTAAGAGTGAGATTACTATGTTTGACAGACTGGGGGAGGTGATAGACTAAATTACTTCCCCCTTCTTGGTATTCTTGTGTTTCTATCTGTGTTTGAATTCCAGTAACCTCTTGAAATGCAGCATCACTCATACTGCCGCTAATCACAACACTAAAATGAAATGCAGGGAGGGGCCATTGGTCAGACATTTGTACCTTTTCTCTATTATTTTAAAGGATGCATTTGAGATCCAGCCATCACCATAAGTGTGATGATGGCTGGTTGTGATAAGTCAATTAGACTGAGATCGCTAAGCCTTCATGAGCCAATTCAATGGTCTCAACGGCGACTTCATTTCCATCTGATTTTAGATCCGTGCCTGTGACTTTCGTTGGCCATGCATTCGTCAGTTTCCAAGTCATAACCGGACTACCAGCTTCATCTAATAAATTGATCGTGACAGGTGTTCGAGCAATGGTGTTCATTTTGATTTGTGAATACCAATCATAGAATTTATTGTCACTTTTAAATATGCCTTTTTTCAAGGTGACGTTACTGGTTTTAACGATACCTGGCATTTTTATGGTTGAGAAAACCTTGCTATTACCGGCACGGTATTCAATGGGTTGAGCTTCTGTATCGAGCCCAGATATTTCCTGAAACGCAGCAACCATTTTTGCTCCAGCGCCACCTTCCCATTTCACTTCAAAATGGAATTTTGGCATTGGCCATACGGTTTCTGACTGTGCTGATCCATCATCTGCCATGGGATTCTCCTATTTATATGTATTTATTCTCCTAGTTATCTAGGAGTTTGTGTTAGTGGTTTACGATTTCTGCATTTGTTGCTGGAAAGTGATTTCAATAAACTCAGCCGGACGACTAATCGCAACCAGTACAGTAATACGTAAAATTCCTTCTAAGATATCATCTGGTGTCATGGTCTTTCCTAATCCGACACTAACACTGTAGGCGTCCGCTGGCGCGGCCCCTGCTAATCCGCCACGCTTCCAAATTCCATATAGAAAACTGCTAATCATACTTTCCATGGAAACCCATGTATTGGCAACGTTCGGTTCAAACACGTAAGCTTTTGAGGCCAGTCGGATTGACTCTTCCAGCATAATCATAGTTCGACGCACGTTAACATAGCGCCAGTCTAAACTGTTGCCATCTAATGTTCGTGCTCCCCATACGAGAGTGCCTTCACCGATAAATGGACGAATCGCATTGATAGATTTACCTTGTGTGGTAACGTTTAAATCCTCTTGCTCATCATCGCTAATGTTGACAGTTGGCGCAACGACCGCATTCAGACTGACGTTCGCTGGGGCTTTCCAGACGCCACGGGCATTATCAACCATGGTATAGACACCCGCCATGGCTGCTGCGGGCGGTAGAATATTTTGCTGGAACTTTACGTCGGCCAAAATGGTTTGATAAAGTGGGCTAATGGTAGACAAGATTTTGTTGAGTTGTATTTGCTCTGAACCAGAAAGACCACTAGCGAGTTTTGCAATCTCATCTAGCATTTGCTGTTTTCTGGTTGCTCTGAGTTTGTTTCCTCCAGTATTGAGTTCTTCCTCCGTTAACCCCTCTAAATCTGTAAAACTAAGATTCACTTCATTGGTGAGTAGCTCTGTAAGTTTGTCCAGATTGCTAATGTTGTTAAAGCTGAGTTCATCATCTTGTACAATGGAAGTGTTGAGCCAAGGATAATAGGCGGCTGAATAATCGAGATAATTCGTGCCTAATTTAGAGCGAAAGTTTGCTATGCAATCTCCATCTGGGTGTTGACGGTCTTTAAAACCCTCCCAAACATCCAAAATAGCAACGCGGTTTTTCATTTTTCCACCGCAATGACCAAGTACGGCTTGTTGGACGTTTATGCAGTCATCTTCTGCCAGTTGCACGGCTTCTGGAATAACTACCATGGTTGGTTCTTGCTCTTTAATTAATGGTGTAATACCGTCTTTTAGCGCTTTACTCGTTATGTCATCTTTGTAATTGCCGACGGATACAATATAGCAGGGGCCTCCGCCGTTCTGGAAAAAGAACAACATATTGTAATATAAAAAATGTCGGGGATTGTCTTGCTTGATTTGATAGGCCACATCGCCTTGCTGGAATACTTCTCTGGCTTCTTTGTCGTCACCTACCTCACTTATTGCAAAAGTATGTAGAGAAGGGCCACCAAAATATTGGCGAAACTCCGACATAGAGGTAATGCGCCATGGTTGATTGCGAAGGGATTTTCCACCATTACTTGCTTGTTCCGTATAGCCTATGAAGGCAGGTACTGCGGTCGCCACTTCGACAACTGAGTTTGGAAAAGCATTGTTTTCGACTATGTACACACCCGGTGTTTTCATGACACCCATAATAAAATCCTTATCCTTATAGTATGAGATGTATCATTACTTTTCCCTAAGCAAAGCAGAAGAAGGGCTAATTCAATTTGTTAACAAGAATGTACTCTAATGCCAACTATGAATTCAATGCATAAACCAATCAGGTAACTTTAGTCTTTAAGTAAAGTAATAAAACTAGATTTGACCGCTTCAACGATTACTCTTAAGCATCATATTATGCTTAAGATTGTTTAATAGAAGATCTAAAGAGCTGCTAAATCAAGAAAATACTGTGTTGGGACTGCTTTTGCTTAATAATTCCTTTTTTTTTACACTTTTAAAAAGGAGGTTACATTGTTTTAAGTCGTTATTTGATCTATGCGACATAAATATGACATAGGCGGTGGTAAGTGTTTTCTTGGGTAATTATTTCGATATTTTTTGGGTGCGCAATTGGGAGTGCTCGAAGAATGGGCTGATATTGATCCCTTAATTGAAAGGGAATGTTGCGGCGTTGCTGCATTGGAATTGGGGTGCTGGAGCGGAATGTTATGACATTATTACGACCGTTCATTTGCTCAAGCTCTTGAAATTCAAATAAATAGGTTTTTTTAGGGTCATCAATCAGAAGTTGGTCTGAATATTTTATTGAGAGGAAATAGTATTTCCAATAGGTCTCGCAGTGTTCATAAGATAGGGTGATATGTTTGTTTGCTTCATAGTATTGGTCTGAAGAAATTTCAAGGTTTATGAGTCCGACTAAGTTTTGGCTGATGTCATAAGGCGAGATGATATTTTTTGGATAATCAAGTAGTTGTTCAGGTGATAGCCATTGCTTTGGGGAGGCTTCTAAGTTTTCAGAATGATTAACCAAAATATCAAACTCTGCAGTGCAAAGAGAGTGTGGTAAAGGAATATTGGTATAATTTCGGAAATAAGCATCACCACTAAAAAGTTTGAATTGTAAATGCTGTGAGTCTTGAATAGATGGCGCTGCTTTTAGCGCATCTTGATCAAAAAAAATACCTATTCCACCAGCGGTATTTTTGATGAACATCTGGTTTTTTTCAAGCCACTTTTGAGTCGCTGATGTCGGTACTAAATGGACTTGCTGCGCTAAATTTGATGTAAAAAAGCTATGTGTGATGGTTATTGATAGATACGGTTGATAAGAAGCCATCATGCGTCCTTTTTGAATAGGTTTGTATCAGTCAGACTTAATTGGCCCACTTGCGTTAGGATGGTTTCACTGTTAGGTATGACAGCACGAACTTTATACACGCAAGACGGGAGATAGCGCGAACCTAACATGCTCCACATGTGGCTTAGCTCACCACTAGGGATTGTTTCCATTTCTAATACCAACTGCTCTAGCGTTTCTGGTAGATCAGGTGCATTTTGACGATTAAAAACCGGATTTCGATGGCAGAAAGCGAATAGATGAGACAGTATTTTTAGGCCATCTGTGTAATTCATACCTGAAAAATGAGCCGCAATGACGACAGAGATAGATAGGTACAACGGCTTGTTGCTTATTGCTGAGCGTTGACCAGCTTGAAAGGCTGTCATCTGAGGGCCTGGTTTAGAAAAAGTATCCTTCTCTAAATTGCTGATAAAGACTAATATTTTATTTTCGATACTGGTCGTACCATGGGTGTCCGTATCCGTCGGGGGTGAGACCACAACAATATCCTCTGTTAGATCAAAGGATGTTCTGATTGATTCATTCATTTTGTGGCAGAGATAGTTTAAACAGTCGTCAAGCATCGTGCTCTCTTTTCATCCGATTGCTGTTATCTTGTCAATCCGATTGACAAGAAGATAATGGTGATAATGATCGATACATAACAGAATATCTATCGAAGATTTATCAAATTACACCATGAATGGTCATAATGACCAGCCAATATTATTCTAACCAATCCTTTGCGGCGTCATTAATCGCGATAAACGCAGGGTTGGAGAGACGTTGATCTGTCGAGATGGCATAGAATTGTTCGCGAATTTCTTCAGTGTTGCCAATGATCTCGACTTTGAATTGCTCGGCGACTTCCTCTGCAATGGCCGATGGCACGATAAACACGCCCACCCCGGCTTGCCCAAAAGTTTTCATTAGTGCGCGATCATCAAATTCGCCAGTGATTTTTGGGTGAATGTTATGCTTTTCTAACCATTGTAAAAGTTGTATCTGGATCAAGGATTGGTCACTTGGTATGAGAAAAGGCGCGCCTGCGAGGCATTCAGGGAAGGTGGTTTGAAACGTATCCACTAGCGTGGGAGAGGCCATAAAAGAGGTGCCACATTCCCCTAAAAAGTGGTTAAAGCCTCTCACTCCCAGTTGTGTGGGAATTTGCCCATCGGCGATGATCAAGTCCAGTTTATGTAGCGCCAGTGCGCCAAGTAAATCTTCTAAACTGTTTTCTTTGCAAACCAATCGAACCGGGTCTTCTAGTGTCATGGCTGGAGCGAGGAGGCGATAGGCTATGGACTTTGGGATGGAATCGGCAATACCGACTCGCAGCAATTGGGTTCTATCGGTCGACGCCGTGCGCACGGATTGTTCTAGTTCGCTGCCCAGAGAGAAAATTTCGTCGGCGTAACTGAGTACCATACGGCCAGTATCCGTCAGCTTAAGATTACGTCCTACCTTGACGAAAAGGGCTTTGTCAAACTGATCTTCCAGTAACTGGATTTGTCCACTGATGGTTTGTGGTGTGATATGTAATTTCTCACTGGCTTTGGCAATACCACCTTGCTTAGCCACCACCCAAAAATAATGCAAATGCTTGAAATTGATCATATTTCACCAATAGTTCGAGAAAAACTGATTATTTTTCTGAATAAATCGATTATATCTTAGGAGATTTTGCAGCTAACTTAAAGTTTCAAACATAACTTATCCATTCTTGGGTAAAGGAGAAGAAGATGAAAATCAAAGTGCAAGCACGTCGTTTATCTCTTACTAAAAGCTTGAAAGCTTATGTAAAACGTCGTCTGAATTTTGCATTGAATTCCCGTTATGACAATATTCAACGAGTGACCGTTATGTTGACGGATGTTAACGGTCCTAAAGGTGGTGAAGACAAACACTGCCAAGTCTTGGTTAAAATCAATGGCCAAAAAGAAGTGGTGATAAACGAGCGGCAAGCCGATATGTATTATGCTATCGACAATGCTGCTAGCCGTACAAGCCGAACGGTATCAAGACGTATTGAGCGTTTGCAGGCCAAAGCAACGCGCATGAAAGCGGCCTTTCACAAGATGAGAGCGCCAAAGAAAATGCCCCGTGATGTATACGAAGAATATGAAAATGAGTACGGCTATTATCGTCATGCATAGGTTAGAACTAGCCTAGTTGATAATGGCAATAAATTAGAGACCCCTACTTTAAGCGAATCAGAACATTTGGTTCGCTTTTTTTTATTAATTAAGTAAGAGCGACCTATATTTCTTCTATAGGTCGCTCTTGGGGATTAATTTGGAGATAGGTTGGGTAAGAACATCGCAATGTCTGGGAAGACCATAATCAATACTAGTCCTAGCAGCCCCATCATGGCGTAAGGAAAGGCGCCA
>NZ_JAEMUI010000029.1 GCF_016461715.1 Marinomonas spartinae
TTTATGTCGTGCTTAGCGAATGCTAAAAACTTATTTTATTTCAGTAATGAACTCTTCTTTTGGACGACGTACTTTTTTCAAGTTTACCAACCAGTCTCCTTCTTCTGCGCGGTAACCCAGAGGAAGCAGAACAACAGAGCGTAGGCCACGGTCTTGTAGGCCTAATAGTGCATCGATCTCTTCGGGAACGAAGCCTTCCATTGGTGTGCAATCGACTTTTTCTTCCGCCGCTGCTATCAACGCAGTACCAAGGCCAATATAGGCTTGGCGAGCTGCGTGCTCATAATTCACTTTTTTGTCACGAGGAGGGTAACTGCTTAGTATCAGCTGGCGATAGTTTTCCCAACCTTCGTTGACGAACCCACGTTCCTCGTTAACTAGGTCGAACATTTTGTTAATACGTTCTTCTGTATAGTTGTCCCAAGCTGCAAAGACCAGCAAATGAGAGCAATCTGTTAACTGTGCCTGATTCCAAGCATGGGGCAGCATTTTTTCACGCAATTCTTTATTGGTGATAACAAACACTTCATAGGGCTGGAGGCCGCTTGAGGTTGCTGTTAGACGAATTGCCTCAAGAATACGGTCCACCTTCTCCTGCGGTACCGATTTTTCAGGATTCATTTTCTTAGTTGCGTAGCGCCATGATAACTGTTCTAACAAATTCGACATTTCGGAATTCCTCGATATATAAGTTTACCCACAATATGAGGTCTATAATGACGAACTTCAAGTCGAATATGAAGGCGAATTTTAGCGATAGTTTTGAAAAAGCATGAACAAAATAGTTCGGTTCTTGGCAACATTCTGTTGACGATGAACGCTATGTATCCCTGAGAGGCTTAGTAAGGATAAGCTTAACCATTTGAGCAAATAAAATTCTCATAATTATGCGCCAAAATGGTTCATTTATCCCTCGTGATGTTTTATGGTGCTCCCTCGAAAAATTTGATGGATCTCCCCTATGACTTCAAATATGAAATCAACGTTGTTTCAGCGTTATATGAATGGCAGTCTCGTATTGCAAATTGTTGTTGGTATTCTGTGTGGTGTTGTCTTAGCGTACGTTTCACCTGATGCGGCCCAATCTGCGGGTGTGTTAGGCGGCTTTTTTGTCAAAGCCTTGAAAGGGATCGCGCCGATTCTCGTGTTTATCTTAGTCATCGCTTCCATTGCCAACCATAAGCATAATCAGCAAACCTATATTCGACCTATTTTAGTACTGTATGCCGTGGGTACCTTGATTGCTGCCATTAGTGCGGTCTTTTTCAGTTATTTGTTTCCGACTAAGTTAAACCTAGTGGCTGGCGATATTAGTCAATCTGCTCCACAAGGCATACATGATGTCTTGCATACGTTATTTTTTAATATGGTTGATAACCCTGTTAATGCGTTAGTGACAGGCAATTACATCGGTATATTAACCTGGTCTGTGTGTTTTGGTATCGGCCTGCGCCATGGGTCGGATACAACGAAAGCGTTACTGCAAAATTTAGCTGACAGTGTTACTCGAGTCGTGGGCTTTGTTATTCGCTTAGCGCCATTTGGTGTGTTTGGTTTAGTATCGAACACCATTGCAACCACAGGTTTTAGTGCACTGTTAGGTTACTCCCATCTGCTGGCGGTGTTGATTGGTTCGATGCTATTTATTGCCTTGGTCACCAACCCTTTGTTGGTCTTTTTAGCGACGCGAAAAAATCCCTACCCTTTAGTTTTTCAATGCTTAAAAGAAAGTGGTGTAACGGCTTTTTTTACGCGCAGTTCCGCTGCCAATATTCCCGTCAATATGGACCTTTGTAAACGCCTTCAATTGGATGAAGATACCTATTCAGTGTCTATTCCCTTAGGGGCAACCATTAATATGGCAGGTGCGGCGATCACGATTACCGTCCTAACGCTTGCCGCGGTGAACACATTAGGCATTCCAGTGGATTTTGCTACTGCGATTCTGCTTAGTATTATTGCGGCTATATCGGCTTGTGGTAGCTCTGGTGTGGCTGGGGGATCTTTATTACTGATTCCTTTGGCTTGTAGCTTATTCAATATCCCCAATGAAGTGGCGATGCAAGTGGTGGCCGTGGGCTTCATTATCGGGGTACTACAAGACTCGTCAGAAACGGCATTGAACAGTTCGACCGATGTACTCTTTACTGCTGCGGCTTGTCGTTCCGTTACGCGTCATTCGTGAGGGACGATTGGGTGTAGTTCTGTGATATGAAATAGGCTGATAAAAAAACCGCGCCCGCGGTTTTTTTATGCGGCGTGAAGATCGTCTAAGTAGAAATACTGAGTCTTATTACGTACTAATCACAATCTGTTTTCGGTATTTATGCGAATTGTTTACAAATTGTTTTCAGAAGATGATGAAACCTGCTTTATCCAATTAAACAATAATAAACAAGCAGGATGATAATCAATGATCTCTCTTAAGATGACTTCTTTTGTAGCGGCTGCGGCTGTTACCCTCGGTACACTGTCTATGCCTTCTATGGCAGCAGAGCGTGTTTATAAACTCAAAATGGCAGAATCTTGGACTACCAACTTCCCTATCTTTGGTGATGCGCCTCGTAACATGGTACGTATGGCGGAAGAAATGTCTAAAGGCCGCTTAAAAATCACCATCGACTCAGCAAACAAACACAAAGCGCCATTAGGTGTGTTTGATATGGTGCGTGCGGGTCAGTACGACATTGGTCACTCTGCTTCTTATTATTGGAAAGGTAAGGTGCCCAACACCATGTATTTCACCACCATGCCGTTTGGGATGACGGCACCGGAGCAGTATGGTTGGTTTTACTATGGTGATGGCATGAAGTTGATGGAGAAAGTTTATAAGCCCTTTGGCTTGTTGTCTTTCCCTGGGGGCAATACCGGTGTGCAGATGGGAGGATGGTTTCGTAAAGAAATCAACTCATTGGATGACTTGAAAGGTCTAAAAATGCGTATTCCAGGGTTTGCTGGTGAAGTGTTAGCGAAGCTAGGTGCCAAACCAACGAACATTCCACCTGGTGAGTTATATACGGCTCTTGAGCGTAACACGATTGATGCCTTGGAGTGGGTAGGACCGTCCCTTGATTTGCGCATGGGTTTCCACAAAATTGCGCCTTACTACTACACAGGTTGGCATGAACCAGCAACTGAGCTTCAGTTCCTAGTAAATGAGCGGACATGGAAAAAACTACCGGACGACCTGCGTGAAATTCTGCGTGTCTCTATGAAACTGGCCGCTTATGATATGTACATTCAGTCTTACCATGAAAGCGGTGTGAACTGGGCGAAAATGAAATCTGAATACCCAGATATTCAGGTTAAGACTTTCCCTACACCAGTTCTAAGCGCCATGAAAAAAGCCAACGAAGAGTTATTGGCGGAAGCGGCTGCGAAAGATCCGTTAACGAAAGAAATTATCGATTCCCAAGAAGCTTATATGAAAGTGGCCCGTGTATGGACCAACATTTCTGATCGAGCTTACCTAGAAAGCTTAGACAAAATTGCCGAATAAATCTTGATCGCGTAGCGGGGGGCGTCCTCCGCTACTTCGCTCTTTGTAAGCGAGTTAATGCTTACTAAGGACGTTGATTGTTAGGAGTTAGCGTGCCATTAGGTGTTTTCTAGGAGTCATTTCCATGTTTCTCATCAATTTAGAGCGAGGCATCGCTCGTTTTTCAAATCTACTTGGCGCTATTTCGACCTTATTGTTTATCGCCTTGTTATGTAACGTTTTTTATGACGTATTAATGCGTTATTTGTTCAATGATGTGTCCATTGCCATGCAAGAATTAGAATGGCATTTGTATGCGGCTATTTTCTTGTTAGGGATTCCTTATGGGATTCAACAGGGTGGTCATGTGCGAGTCGATTTGATCTATGAAAACCAACCGATCAAACGTAAAGCATGGATCGATTTGTTTGGCTGCGTCTTTTTCTTATTACCTTTCACCTTGCTGGTTGGCTACTACGGTATTGGTTTTGCCCAAGAATCCTTTGCTCTAGGAGAAACCAGTGGCGACCCAGGTGGTTTGCCTTATCGCTGGGTTATTAAAGCGGTTATCCCTTTTGCCTTTTTCTCCATGGCGATCAGTGGGGTGGGCATGATGCTGCGTTCGATTAATGCCATTCGTGGCGTGAGTGAAGAGGGCTTTTCAAACCCTCCTATTCAACATTGATCTTGAGTCCTGTTTTCTGCAGCGATGTCTTGCAGTGCTTGCTCTCTTGTTCTGACGGATTAATAGGTCGTTTATGATTGGTATTATCATGTTTTTCGTTGCCCTAGCAATGCTGATGCTGGGGTTCCCCGTTGCTTTCACCTTTGGTGGGGTCGCCTTAATATTTGGTGTGTTTGCCGAAGGCTTTGACATGTTTGCCTTTATGCCCTTTCGCATACAAAGCTACATGGAAAACACCACCATGATGGCGGTGCCCTTGTTTGTTTTTATGGGCATTGTGTTGCAAAAAACACAGTTGGCAGAACAATTATTAGAAGCCATGGGGAAACTGTTTGGTCGAGTACGTGGTGGCTTGGCGATTTCGACTATTTTGGTGGGTGCATTATTGGCTGCATCAACCGGTGTAGTGGGGGCCAGCGTCGTGGCGATGGGGTTGATCTCTTTGCCTGTTATGCTGAAATACAAATACAGCAAATCCCTTGCCTGCGGCACGATTTGCGCCTCAGGTACGCTGGGCCAGATCATTCCACCCTCAATTATTTTGATTATCTTAGGAGATGTTTTAGGCATTCCTGTGGGGGATTTATTCCATTCGGCAATGTTGCCGGGGGTGGTACTGATTGGTTGTTATATTGTCTATATTCTGATTCTGACTTTTCTCAAGCCTGATATGGCGCCAGCCATGCCAGAAGAAGACGATGGGGAAACGCGTTCTCAACAAATTGTCAGTGCGTTAAAAGCCATCATTCCTCCTTTGGCGTTGGTGCTGGTGGTATTGGGCTCTATCTTTACGGGGATTGCGACACCGACAGAGTCGTCAGCGTTAGGTGGTATGGGGGCGATTGTATTGTCGTTGCTGTATCGTCAGTTTACTTGGAAGATGCTTTACGACAGTAGTTTAGAAACGGTTAAAGTCACCGCCATGGTGTTTGCTATTTTGATGGGGGCAACCGCCTTTTCGATGGCTTTTAGCTACACTGGTGGTGATCAAATAGTGGAAGAGGTATTGCTCAATCTACCGGGTGAAAAATGGGGCTTTATTATTCTCGCCATGGTTGCGATTATGATCCTTGGCTTTTTCATCGATTTTGTGGAAATTGCCTTTATCATTGTGCCGATCTTGGCACCAGTGGCTGAAGCGCTGGGCATCAACATGTTGTGGTTTGCGATCTTGATTGCGATGAATTTGCAGACATCGTTCTTAACACCACCTTTTGGCTTTAGTCTATTCTATTTAAAAGGCGTGGCACCGAGCTCCATTCGGACGATGGATATTTATCGTGGGGTAATTCCCTTTATTTTGATCCAAGTGCTAGTGTTGGCCAGCATAATGGTCTTTCCTGAATGGTATGGAATGGCTTAAGCTCCCTTTAGATACCGTAAAACGTTGTCTATGAGCTTCAAACCAGCAAACGGGCTAGGTTGTCACTAGCCCGTTTTTTTACGGATTGGCATGATATAAAAAGAATAAGAAGGACGTCTTTGTGGGCTTAAAAAGTAAGATTATCCTTTTAGCAGTCGTCCCTTTGATTGCTTCGACGGTCATTATTATCTACCTCAGTTTGCAATCTGCTAGGGAACTTGCCGACGAGGAATTGTCTATCTATGAATTCAATTTGATTCATGCCAAAAAAGAAGCGCTTAAAAGCCATATCAGTATTGCCTTATCCGCGATTCAACCGATTTTAGACAGTGATACGCTAAGTGATGAAGAGGCCAAGGCGGAAGTAAAAAAAGTGATTAGCCGCCTGCGTTATGGTGAGGATGGTTACTTTTATATTTACAGCAGCACAGGGAAGAATCTCGTTCATCCGACGCAGCCGGAATTGGTAGGGAAAGATCTTTGGGACTTTCAGGATAAGTCGGGTAACTATTTGATCCAGCACCTCTTGGCGGTTGCCAAAACGGGAGGGGGATTTCATCGTTACTTTTGGGAAAAGCCTCCCTATATGGATGTGGAGGAGAAGATTGGTTACGCCGTGATGATTGATCGCTGGCATTGGATGCTGGGAACGGGCTTGTATCTTGGTGATGTCTTTCTCGAATTATCCAAGGCTAAAGCAAATATGGACGCCAACATCCGCCGAAGCTTTTTTTCCGTCAGTGTGGTGGTGACTATCACTGTGATTTTTGTGATTTTATTGGGCTTGGCGATTAACCTGCATGAGCACAAATTAGCGGATTCCAAACTCAAAGCCTTGGTACAGCGTTTTATGCGCTTACAAGTGAGTGAGCGGCGGCGCTTTTCTCGCGAGTTGCACGATGGCATCAATCAGTTACTGGTGTCCTGTAAGTTTCGTATTGAATTGGCTAGCAACAAACTCAACCGTGACCAAGGTAAAGAGGCTATTGAAGGTGAATTACTTAAAGCGGGTGAACTGATAAACCTCACCATCCAAGAAATTCGTCAGATCTCCCATGATCTTAGGCCAACATTGCTGGACGATTTGGGGTTAGATACGGCACTTAGCGCGTTGGTCGACCAATTTAGCGAACGCACCAAGGTGTCTGTGAACTATTGCTTTGATGTGTCGTGTGGCATTCCTGATGAAATAGAAATTGCCTTATATCGGCTATCTCAAGAAGCCTTAACCAATATCGATAAGCATGCCCAAGCCAGCCATGTTTCTCTGCATATCAAGCAGTCACGTCAGGATTTGGTGTTCGAATGTCTAGACGATGGTCTTGGTTGTTCTCAGGAATCGGCTTTGTCAAAAGGGATTGGCTTGATCAATATGCGTGAGCGAGTGGCACTTATTGGTGGGGACTTTTTTTTAGAGTCCCAGAAAGGCAAAGGCACAAAAGTCCGTGCTATTTTACCGATAGCGCCTAAAATGGATTAAAAAAATAAGAGACAAGTCATGACAATAAGCACAAGCATTCGAGTGTTGCTGGTGGACGACCATATGTTGGTGTTAGATGGTTTACAGGCTCGTTTAGAATTGGAAGCGGATATTAATATTGTTGGGACGGCAGCGAATGGTTTGGAAGCCTTGGAAAAAGCTAAGGTTTTATCGCCAGATTTAGTGCTAATGGACGTCTCCATGCCTATTTTAAATGGTTTAGAAGCCACAAAACGTTTTCGCAATGAACAGCCACATATCAAAATTCTGATGCTCAGCATGCACTACGACAAAGAGTATATTCTGTCTGTGATTCAAGCGGGAGCCAATGGCTATGTGCTCAAAGACGTCTCGTCGGAAGAGCTGATACAAGCCATTAATACAGTATATCAAGGCGGCACATACTTTAGTTCAAAAGCGACCGACTTGTTATTTGGTCAATTCTCTTCAGCGCCACAAGAAGAGGAGTCACTGACACCAAGGGAAAGTGCGGTACTCGCTGAGGTTGCGAATGGGTTATCTAACAAAGAAATCGCCCAACAACTCAATATTAGCGTGAGAACGGTAGAAACCCATCGACAAAATATTAAGCGTAAGTTGGATATTCACTCGTCTGCAGGTCTGGTGAAATACGCCATTGAACACAATCTTATTTGATCTTGCGAAAAAGAGGATAGCTATATCGACGATCTAACAGGAAGGTATTCTTTAGAGGGTCGATATAGCGAACTGGATTACGGTTTTAGGCTTTGCTTTCCTCAAAAAGCTGTTTACCTGCTTGTAGGGCGGCTGGATGCAATGCTGGCCCACCTTGTTCAATATAGTCTTTCAGCATGTTTTTCATGCGTCGTGGCCAAAACTTCTTCACATGGCCTGCGACAATTGTTGCCACAGCACTTTCATCGCCCGCGCTAATATTATTCTCTGCGATTTGGTTAATCATAGAGATGATACGTTCTTGTTCGTTATGCATAATTAATTCTCGCTAGACTGAACTCTCATACGAGGCTTGATCTATGATCACTTGACCAAACCTAGCCAACCGCTTCAGCACAGGATAATGACCGTGTGCTGAAGCGTCTGAGGCTATTGTTTATTCGCCACTAGAGGCACCGGCTTCAGACAAAAGTTTTTGTTGGCGTTGGTTGTTCGCCGCGAAATCTTTCTGCCATTCGGACGGTTGAGACACCTTCTCGACCTGCACCGCTGTAACCTTGTATTCAGGACAGTTCGTTGCCCAATCCGAGTTGTCTGTTGTGATCACGTTCGCGCCACTGCCTGGGTGATGGAAGGTGGTGTACACCACCCCAGGTTGCATGCGCTTACTGATATGAGCACGTAACACGGTTTGTCCAGCACGGCTGCTGATGCCTAGCCAGTCTCCTTCGTTAATACCGCGTTCTTCCGCATCATGGGGATGGATTTCTAATTTATCCTCGTGATGCCACACTTGGTTTTCAGTACGACGGGTTTGAGCGCCGACGTTGTATTGGCTCAAAATACGCCCCGTTGTAAGCAAGAGTGGGAAACGACGGCTGGCACGTTCGGACGTTGGAACGAATTCTGTGACAGCAAAGTGGCCTTTGCCTTCCAATGTAGGAAAGCTCTCCACGTGCATGATCGGTGAGCCAATAGGGAACTCATCATTACATGGCCATTGCAAACTGCCGTGTTTGTCTAGTTTCTCGTAGTTCACCCCTGTGAAGGTTGGCGTCAATAGGGCTATCTCATCCATGATTTCCGAGGGATGAGAGTAGTTCATTGGGTAACCTAGGGCATTGGCTAAGTCGACCGTCACTTCCCAATCTTCTTTGCCGGATAGAGGCGGCATTACTTTACGAACGCGGTTAATACGACGCTCGGCGTTGGTGAAGGTGCCGTTCTTCTCAAGGAAGGTGGAGCCTGGTAGCAGAACATGGGCAAATTTTGCGGTTTCGTTTAGGAAGATGTCCTGCACGATCAGGCAGTCTAATGCACGCAACGCGGCTTCCACGTGTTGGGTATTTGGGTCCGACTGGGCGATGTCTTCCCCTTGTACGTATAAGCCTCGGAAGTGGCCAGCAATGGCTGCATCAAACATATTTGGAATACGCAGACCGGGTTCATCGTCCAGCGTTACGCCCCAGACTTTTTCAAAGCGATTGCGAACCACAGGGTCCGCAACGTGTTGATAACCAGGTAACTCGTGTGGGAATGACCCCATGTCGCAGGAACCCTGTACGTTATTTTGACCACGAAGTGGGTTGACACCAACGCCTTCGCGGCCAATGTTGCCTGTTGCTAACGCAAGGTTGGCGATCCCCATTACCATGGTGGAGCCTTGGCTGTGTTCGGTGACACCGAGACCGTAGTAAATCGCTGCATTGGGGGCGTTAGCAAAAGTACGGGCAGCTTGACGAATTGACTCTGCAGGTACACCAGTCACATCCTCAACTGCCTCTGGGGCATTGCGAGATTCGGCAATAAAGGCTCGCCATTTGGCGTAGGCTTCTGGCTCGCAGCGTTTGGCGATAAAGTCGGTATCCTCCAAGCCTTCTGTGATGACCACATGGGCCAACGCATTGATAAGCGCCACATTGGTTCCTGGACGCAATGGTAAGTGTACAGAGTCGCCTAGATGCGGTGTCTTAAGAATATCGATTTCTCGTGGGTCGGCAACGATCAAGCTTGCGCCTTGGCGAAGACGGCGGCGCATCAAAGAGCCAAATACTGGGTGAGCATCCGTTGGGTTGGCACCAATGACGAGGACACAGTCGGACTTCATCACTGAATCAAACGTTTGTGTCCCGGCGGATTCCCCAAGGGTTTGTTTGAGGCCATAACCGGTTGGACTGTGACAAACACGGGCACAAGTATCCGTGTTGTTATTGCCAAAGGCGGCACGAATCAGTTTTTGCACCAAGTAGGTTTCTTCGTTGGTACAACGGGAAGAGGTAATACCGCCGATGCTTTCACGGCCATATTCGTATTGGATGGACTTTAAGCGGTTCGCGGCAAAGCCAATGGCTTCTTCCCAGCTCACTTCTTTCCATGGTTGATCGATAGCGTCACGAATCATGGGGGTGCGGATGCGGTCTTTGTGGGTCGCATAACCGAAAGCGAAACGACCTTTGACACAAGAGTGGCCGTGGTTTGCGTCCCCTGCTTTGTCTGGCACCATGCGCACCAGTTGGTCGCCTTTCATTTCGGCTTTAAATGAACAACCGACACCACAATACGCGCAGGTGGTGGAAATACTGTGTTCTGGTTGGCCCATTTGAATCAATGAATTTTCAGACAGGGTGGCGGTTGGGCAGGCTTGCACACAGGCACCACAAGACACACACTCTGAATCTAAGAAGTTTTCATTTTGTCCCGCAGCGACTTTGGAATCAAAGCCACGGCCATCAATGGTCAGGGCAAAGGTACCTTGGACTTCTTCACAAGCACGTACACAACGAGAACAGACGATACATTTGCTGGCGTCGAAGGTGAAATAAGGGTTGGAAGTATCTTTTGGGGCGTCCAAATGGTTGGCGCCATCAAAGCCATAACGGACTTCACGAAGGCCTACTGCCCCTGCCATGTCCTGCAATTCACAATCGCCATTGGCAGGACAAGTCAAACAGTCCAGCGGGTGATCGGAAATGTACAATTCCATAATATTGCGGCGCAATTTGGCCAATTTTTCATTCTGAGTAGACACCTTCATGCCTTGCTCAGCAGGTGTCGTACAAGAGGCTGGCGTACCGCGACGGCCTTCAATTTGCACGGCACAAAGGCGACAAGAGCCAAAGGCTTCTAGGTTGTCTGTGGCACATAATTTGGGAATATTGATGTCGGCAAGTGCTGCCGCACGCATCACTGAGGTGCCTTCTGGGACGCTGATTTCTACCCCGTCAATTTCCAACGTGACCAACTTTTCACTTAAAGAAGCTGGCGTACCATAATCTTTATTAGGATCAAAGTGCTGTAACATGACTAGATCTCCTCGGCATTCGTTGTTGACGCAGCGCGCTTAATGAAATCGTCCTTGAAGTGCTTCATCGCACTTTGCACTGGGAATGGCGTCATACCTCCCATCGCACACAACGAACCGTCTACCATGGTTTCACATAGGTCGGATAACAATGTCATATTGTCATCCACATTTTCACCAGAACGAATACGGTCAATGACTTCCACACCTCGGGTGGAACCGATACGGCATGGGGTACATTTACCGCAGGATTCGGCCACACAGAACTCCATCGAGAAGCGCGCTTGCTCGCTCATATCGACGCTGTCGTCAAACATGACCACGCCACCGTGACCTAGCACCGCGCCTTCTTTGGCAAAGGCTTCATAGTCTAATGGGGTGTCCCATTGTGACTCAGGAAGATACGCTCCCAACGGACCGCCGACTTGCACGGCTTTTAGTGGGCGTCCATTACGAGTACCACCGCCGAAGTCGAACATGAGTTCGCGCAGGGTAGGGCCAAAGGCCAGCTCGACAAGACCGCCTTGTTTGACGTTGCCCGCCAGTTGGAAGGGTAAGGTACCGAGCGAGCGTCCCATGCCATAGTCGGCATAGGCTTGTGCGCCTTTATCTAGAATAAAGGGAACGGCCGCAAGGGACAGGACGTTGTTTACTACGGTTGGCTGACCGAATAAACCGACAATGGCCGGCAATGGTGGCTTCGCTCGAACCAAACCGCGCTTGCCTTCCAAACTTTCGAGCAGGGAGGTTTCTTCACCACAAATGTAAGCGCCAGCGCCCAAGCGAACTTCAAGGTCAAAGTGTTTGTCGCTGCCTAGAATGCCTGCGCCGAGTAAGTTGTTCTCATAGGCGATGGTAATGGCGTCATGGAGCGTCTTGAACGCCAATGGATATTCCGAACGCAGATAGATGTACCCCTGCGTTGCGCCAACGGCCAAACCCGCGATGGTCATGCCTTCAATCAGCATAAAGGGATCGCATTCCATCACCAAGCGGTCGGCAAACGTACCGGAGTCGCCTTCGTCGGCGTTACAAACAACATATTTTTGTTCAGCAGGAGCGTCTAAAACGGTTTGCCATTTGATACCCGTTGGAAAAGCTGCACCACCTCGACCACGCAAGCCGGATGCTTTGATCTCATCAACAAGGGGTTGAGCATCCATCGCTAAGGCATTCTTCAGGCCGCGATAGCCTTCTTTTGCTTGGTAATCAGCTAGAGAAAGTGGGTCAATAACTCCCGCGCGAGCAAAGGTTAAGCGCTGCTGTTGTTTTAGATAAGGAATATCTTCCACTAGACCAAGTGCCAGAGGATGCACCACATCACCGTGCCAGAATTCGGCGTCAAACAAAGAGTCAATATCCGCTTCTTTTACAGGGCCAAAACCAAAACGACCTTGCTTAGTTTCTACTTCAATAAGCGGCTCTAGCCAATACAAGGCGCGGGTGCCGTTACGTTTGATCGACAAATCCACTTTGCGCTCGTTGGCGGTTGCGGCCAGCAGTTTGGTAAGACGATCTGCCCCTAGCGCTTTTGCGGTGGTGTCGGAAGGTACATGAATACAAAAAGTCATTATTGCACCTCCAAGCGATCGGTTTTCAGATTGTCGACCAATTCATCAAAACGCTGAGTGTCGACATCGGCGTAGATTTCATCGCCCACCCGAACAGATGGACCACAGCTGCAATTGCCTAAGCAATAAACCGGTTCAAGGGTAATGTTGTTGTCGGGGGTGGTTTGATGGTAGTCCACGCCCAACATACTTTTAGCGTAGGCTTCTAAGCGACGTGCCCCAAGCGCTTGGCACGCTTCTGCACGGCAGAGCTCGACTACATGGCGTCCCGGTTGTTTCGTGCGAAAGTGATGGTAGAAACTGATCACACCATGTATTTCCGCTCGGGTTTGCTTGAGGGCGGTGGCGATTAAGCCGACGGCCTCTTCTGGAATATAAGAAAAGCGCTCTTGAATAGCATGAAGAAGGGGTAAAAGAGCGCCTGGTTTGGACTTAAACTCTTCAATAATGGTTTGCGCGATGGCAGGATCCCAAGTTACAACTCTCGGTGTAGTCATTATTATAATTCCTCCTACCGCCTAAACACGGAAATCATCGTTAGGCAGAAGCGTTACTTTAATATAGTGCCCATCAAGACGTAGACACATGTTAGCGCTTGGATCAACATGGTGCTTTCACCAGCGCGGCAACCTGCACATAACTGGGAATGATCGCTACTCAGGCAGCCTTTATTAGACCAATTACGGCGCTCAGGATCGCACATTCACTGATCTTTCTCTTATCTTATTACGACATATTTGACGAAATGGCGGCCATCTAAAGGGAGAAACAGACAAATTATATGGTCACTATTTTACGCGAATGTCGCGTTTCTAATATTGGACTCAATTGCTAAATTTGGCAAATGACGATCTTGGTTCATGAGCGTTTGCACGGTTTAACCTCATTATTAAACGCTCAAATCCACTAAATGATGTAGGTAGTGGGTATCAATGGTAGGTGTGAAGGAGGCATGGCGTTACTGGGTAACGCCACCGTGTTTTTAATCCGTGTCGCCGTCTTTATTGGCGATATTTTGTAAAATATCTTTTGAATTGGCATAGTTGTCGAATAAGGTTGTGGCTTCTTCCAATGCTTTAAAACAGTCTACTGACATCATCACAACGGCTGGTTCGTTCCCCCTGTCTATCATGATGGGTGTTTGGCTATCGCACACCTTTTTCATCATGGTGTCTAAATCGGTCTGTAGTGCTGAAGCAGTAACTAACTCCATCTGTGTCTCCGTAACTATGCTGTTTGTTATTCATAAGAATGGAAGACGATTGCTTATTTATCAATGAAGCGCATAAGAGTTTTGATGTATTTTTGTACAAAATTGAATGGTATGTTTAGATTTATGTGGACTCACCCTACGTCACTTCTTTTAAGCAGATAGCGTTAACAACAATGATCATAGAAAGGTAAGGATACAAAGAATGGGCATTAACTTTAGAGAAAAAGTTCGTTCCAATCGCTTGCATAACAGCCAGGATTCAGGCGATCGAGAAATAGCCGCTTTATGGCATTTTGAAAGTGATCGGGGGCGTATCATCAACTCGGCTGCTATTCGCCGTTTACAGCAAAAAACCCAAGTGTTTCCTTTAGAGCGTAATGCTGCTGTACGCAGCCGCCTAACCCATTCCATGGAGGTACAACAGGTAGGGCGCTACATCAGCCAGCTTATTTTCCAACGCTTAGCCAAGGAAAAAGGCAAGCTTGAAAAATATGGCCTAGACGGTTTAGATCGTCAGTTTGAATCCATCGTTGAGATGTCTTGCTTAATGCATGATGTAGGCAATCCGCCCTTCGGTCACTTTGGCGAAGACACCATGATCAAATGGTTTGAGAAACATACAAGTCAATTTCTTAAGCGTTTTATGCCAGATACTGACGACTCAGACATCAAACTCAACGACGAACTAACCGCGCTAAAACGTGACATATGTAACTTTGAAGGTAACGCTCAAGCGATTCGTTTGGTTCACAGTTTACTTGCGCTCAACCTTACCTACAGCCAATTGTCTGGCATTATGAAATACACTCGTCGTGGTGATACGCCCAAACCAGACAAAGATTACCTACAGAAAAAGGTCGGCTTTTATTTGAGTGAAGCGCCCTTTATCAAGGTATTAAGAGAAGCGTTAAACATTCAAGAAGGAAGGCGCTCTCCCTTTGCCTACATCATGGAAGCCGCTGATGATATTTCTTATGGTGTGGCAGACATCGAAGATGCCGAAGAGAAAGGCATTTTATCCATTGCCGATTTGCCAAATATTTTGCGTGAAGAGTTTATCAATACTTGCCAATCTGATGATTTCAAACTGCCAGTCAATCAGATAATGGAAGACATTATTGACTCTGCCAAATCAATGTATCGACAAAACAAAATCGACAGTATGTTCTTCGTTGGGCTGCGTGTAGGTATCAATAAAGAACTGCCTAAATACGCTTGTAAACGTTTTATCGACAATATCGATACCATCTTCCATGGCTCCTTTAATAACGCACTGATTGAAGATGGTAGCTATCATCACGCCGTGGTTGAAACACTCAAAACCGTCGCTCGAAAATACGCCTTCAGTACGCCTGAAGTAGAAGGGCAAGAGCTACAAGGCTATCGAATCATCAATGGTTTACTGGATATTTATGCCCCATTGCTCAAACTAGACAGAGCCAGCTTCAACAAGGTTCTAGACAACGATAAAAAAGCGCCAGCTTACGAGGCGAGAGTATTTAGAAAACTCTCGCAAAAACACATACGCGCCTACCGATCCGCCATAGAAGAGAAAAAACTAGCGGAATTTAAAAAACACTTCGAAAACGGCGACCTCAAATCCATCAGCGACGATGCTTGGGAGTTCTACTTTCGTTGTCGACTGATACAAGACTACATCAGTGGCATGACAGATCAATTTGCCTATGACGAATACCGCGCTTTGCATGTGATTGATTAGAAAGGGAGCAAGCATGAAAGGCCCCAACCCAAATAATAAAGAGCCGATGAAAGGCTTCCCACAAGTAGGTTACCTTAAAAATTTTATCACCCGAGACAATATCATCGTCGGAGATTATACCTACTACGATGATCCTGAAGGACCAGAACGTTTTGAAAACAATGTGCTTTATCATTTTGATTTTATCGGTGACCAATTAATTATTGGAAAATTTTGTGCCATTGCCAAAGACGTTCGGTTTATTATGAATGGTGCGAATCATGCTAATGCAGGGTTCTCGACGTATCCGTTTTATATTTTCGGCAACGGTTGGGAAAAGGCGGCACCCAAAACCGGCGATCTACCCTACAAAGGCGATACGAAGATCGGTCATGATGTGTGGATTGGCTATGAAGCTACCGTTATGCCCGGTGTGCAAATTGGTAACGGTGCCATTATTGCCAGTAAATCCGTCGTGACATCCGATGTGCCAGCTTACTGCGTCGTCGGTGGGAACCCTGCCAAGGTCATCAAATACCGTTTTGACGAGCCGACCATCCAAACATTACAAGAGATTGCTTGGTGGGATTGGGGATCGGAGAAAATCACCCAACATTTGGATGCCATCGTTGGTGCTGATTTAGCTCGGTTACAAGCAGCAAAAGACGACTAATTCTAAAATGAGGTAAACGCTATGATTAAACAAGTTGGCCCAACAGAAATAAAGCTTAAGCACAAAGCAAGCTGCCATTGCGGAGCGGTTGAATTGGAATTAACCTTGCCAAACGGCATCGAAAACCCAAGACGCTGTGATTGCTCTATTTGTCGTCGTAAGGGAGCCATTGTGGCTTCCGTCACATTGGATAACCTGCGTATCGTCAAAGGCCATGATGTATTAAAGCTTTACCAATTTAATACCCACACCGCTAAACATTTTTTCTGTTCAAACTGTGGTATTTACACCCACCATCAACGTCGATCCGCCCCCACACAATATGGCTACAATATCGGCTGCTTAGAAGGTGTTAATCCTTATGATCTTGGTGACGTTGTAGTAAACGATGGTGTGAACCATCCGGCTGATCGATGATGTTTGTTTAACCGGAAGTGTTTATATGGTTATTGATCTCTCAGTAGCCCATCCACATCGTTGTGCATGGGCCGACTCCGCGCCGGATTTCCCCCATTATCATGATAACGAGTGGGGTTTCCCCGTCGCAGATGATCAGCGTTTGTTTGAAAAGCTCTGTCTGGAAACCTTTCAATCCGGCCTGAGTTGGCGAACCATTCTGAGTAAACGAGAAAATTTTCGTTCAGCCTTTGCGCAATTCGACTTTCATAAAGTGGCGCAATTTGGCGAGCAAGAAATCGCCGAGTTGCTTAACAATGAAGGCATCGTTCGTAATAAACGCAAAATCCTCGCGGTCATCAACAATGCCAAACGTGCCCTAGAAATGGTCGATAAAGAAGGTTCTTTAGCTACGTTTATCTGGCGCTATGAGCCCGACGAAAACACCTTGCCACCACCCGAAACCCAAACTACCTGCCCAGAATCCGTCGCCCTTTCCAAAGCACTCAAAAAACGCGGCTGGCAGTTCGTCGGCCCAACCACCCTGTACGCCTTTATGCAATCCATGGGACTCATCAATGACCATGCAGAACACTGTTTTATGCGAGAAGAAGTTGATCGAGCGAGGAAAGGGTTTGTGAGGCCATGAAAAACATCCATGCGATGTGATCATTTTTGAGTATGAATCACGGCTTTCAAGTCAAAGTTAAGGGATTTAAGCACCTTTACTATGGTGTCGAATTGCGGCCGAGAACCGGATCGCAGGGCTTTGTAAAGACTTTCGCGTCCTAACCCACTGTCTTTAGCTATCTGCGTCATACCTCGCGCTTTGGCAATATGGCCAAGAGCATGAATGAGCTCATCGGTATCACCATCCTCAAGCACCATAGATAAATAAGTAGCAATATCTTCGTCTGTACGAAGTTGCTTTGCCATATCAAAGTTGGTCAATTCTTTTATTGAAGTCATGTCGCTTCATCCAGTTTTATAGCTCGCTGTTTAGCCAATTCTATGTCTCTGCTTTGCGTCGATTTATTGCCACCAGCCAACGTTATGATCAAAGTCGTCCCTCGTTGGACGTAATACATTCTCCAGCCTGGTCCATAATGCTCTCATTTCATACAAGCCATCACCTATAGGCTTAACATCGCCAAGTAATCCACGTGAAGCCTGTTCTAGACGGCGGGCTAAACGAATTCTAGGCGAGTGACCTTTTAGCCGACGCAGCCAAAGGTTGAACTCATCCGTGAGTTTAATATCATACATAAAACAATCCGTATCCATTTGAATACAATAAGGTTGTTTTTAATCTAATCTCAATGCTTTTTACATTCATGCAACCCATAGGACTCATTAACAACCACGCGAAAAGTTAGTAAAGTCAACCTTTCCAAGAACAAAAACAGCGCTTGAACTAATCTATAACCATGTAGATCATCAGTACCTGCATCTTGCCAGATGAGTATCTAAACTGTGATTTAAAGGCAGGTGTGCCTATAGGCGATGCGCCAAAGAATGGAAAGGTTTTAAAGGATAGAGTGGTCTCTCATATGAGAGGGTTGCAGAAGAATCCGAATTGAATCAAAAAGTACTGTAAACACAATTCGATCCGTTATGCGGCATAGAATATATAAATCTCCGCTGGGTTAATAACAAAGGGGAAGTTTGATGGGTAAGCCGATCTAATAACTTGAAGCCATTTTCTCCACCAGATAATCCACAAAGACTCTGACTCGTGCTGGCATATGTTGTCCGCCAATAAACACCGCATGGATAACTTCCTTGTCCTGTGGGTTGAAGTCTTCCAATAAAGGGACGAGTTGACCCAATGCGAGGGCTTTTTCAATATGAAAGTTCCCCACTCGGGTAATGCCAATGTCCTCCATCACCAGTTCGACTAGCGTTTCCCCATTGTTGGAGGTCATATTGCCTTTGATGGGTAAAATATAGTCTTCGCCGTTTTCACGAAATGGCCAGCCCGGTTCTAGCCGCTGAAAACTAAAATCCAGACAATTAAAATGTTGCAAATCCGCTGGCGTTTTAGGGATTCCGGCTTGTGCTAAATAGTTCGGTGTGGCAATAACCGTTCTACCTGTTTCCCCAAGGCGTCTTGCGGTTAAATTACTGTCGGGTAGCGGGCCAAAACGGATTGCGACGTCAATATGACCATCTGCCACATTGCTAATCTTATCACTCACTTCGACTTCGATTTTAATATTGGGATAACGCTGCAAAAACTCTTTATATAAGGGAATCATGGTCAAACGGCTATAAGCTGTTGGGGTACTGACTTTGATTAATCCGCTTGGGTTTGCTCTATCAGCGATTGTGCGCTCCGTTTCTTCTAGATCTTTCAAAATACGCCGAGCAGCAAGGGCATAGGATTCGCCCTCACTGGTTAAGTAAAGCTTGCGGGTAGAGCGAACAAGCAGACGAACCCCTAAACGCTTCTCTATTCTTGTCATCATGCGGCTCACTGCCGAGGGGGTGAGTCCCTGTGCTCTTGCGGCTCCACTTAAACTTCCCGTCATGGCAACGGCTAAGAATGTTTCCATCTCGGTGGTTTTATCAACTTTTACTTGCTTCATTTGTGAATCCAATGCAAAACAGAATCGCTTTTTTACCCACTATTCAGGTTTGGGTCGTCTCGTTATATTCCCTAATATCATAAATAAACGGGGATTAATATGAAGATTAACTTTCCATTAATGGCGTTGGCCATGGGCGCTTTTGGAATTGGTGTCACGGAATTTTCTCCCATGGGGATGTTGCCAGTGATTGCCGGGGATTTAGGTGTTTCTATTCCGACAGCTGGCATGCTTATTAGCGCTTACGCGTTTGGTGTATTAATTGGGGCGCCTGTTATGACTTTACTGTGTGCAAATATGCCACGACGTCGTTTGTTGGTATTGTCCATGGGAATTTTTACCGTGGGGAATGCCATTAGCGCTATGGCCGACAGCTACAGTGCGTTGATGGTTGGGCGTATTATCACATCGTTGAATCACGGTATGTTTTTTGGCATTGGCGCCGTCGTTGCCACGAATATAGTACCGCCGAATAAACGGGCGGGCGCCGTTGCCGCGATGTTTTCGGGTCTTACCATTGCCACCATTGGTGGGGTGCCATTAGCCAGCTTTATTGGCACCGCATTCGGTTGGCGAAGTGCATTTTGGGGAATCGCCGCGATTGGTGTAATGGTGATGGTCGCGTTACGAGTCAGCTTGCCGCCATTAGTCAATCAAGAGAAGGCGAACATTCGCAATGAGTTAACGGTGTTAGGTAAAGGGCCTGTTTTGGCCGCGCTACTGCTAACGGTGGTGGGAGCCAGTTCGATGTTTACCGTATTCACTTACATTGTGCCTATCTTGCAACAAGAAACCCATGAGTCCACAGCCTTTGTGACCGCTATGTTAGTGCTTTATGGTGCTGGGCTTGCCGTGGGGAATATCCTTGGCGGACGTTATGCGGATCGTTCTCTCTACGGGACCTTGATTGCGTCGTTAATCGCGGCGATTTTGCTATTGGTTATTTTTGCAATGGTGATGTCTTCTTCGGTTATGGTGGTACCCCTTATCTTTCTCTGGGGAGTGGCCAGCTTTGCGGTGGTTCCACCCTTGCAATCCCTAGTGGTACACGAAGCCAGCGAAGCACCGAACCTGGCATCTGCCATGAACATTGGCGCCTTTAATCTCGGCAATGCAATTGGGGCAGCCTTAGGTGGTGGCGTCATAAGTATGGGATTGGGCTTACCTGCGGTCGCGTTAGCCGGAGCGGGAACCGCAGCGCTTGGGTTGTTTATGGTACTGGTGTTAAAACGAAACCCGTCAAACCAAGGTAATGAGCAAGTCGCCTCTTCCTAACTAATAAGCGGGGACTGTTTAGGCATTAATCAAAGCATCCCCGCACCAATCTTTGCATCACTTAGCTCTTCGATATGGGACTAAGTTTTGTTCTTTTTTTAGTTTTTTTATAAAGCACATACAAAAAATAACTTTAAAGCGTGAGAAGCTAACAAGTCATCTATAGAACATGCGATTGTCTTTACTGTATAAGTTGAGTAGCAATTTGTAATAACTTTTCTAACCGCAATAAAAAATAAGCCAACTATTCATTACGTCAGTTTACTTTTTAGGATGTGCCTGGATGATAGATTCAAAGACCCCTTTAACAACACAAGCGCTTTTCAATATCATCAACGGTTCAACCTTATTAGCCAGTGGTGGTGGCGGCTCAATTAAAACGGCCTATTCATTTGTTGACCAGATTGTTGGCACGGGTAAAACGATTAATTTGCTATCACCAGCTGATATGAATAGAAGTTATTATGGCGTGGTGGTAGGGGCGATGGGATCGCCTGAAAGCTTTGAAAAAATAGGCTTAAAAGGAGCAGAGGAAAGAGCCATTAAGGTCATGCAGGATCTCTGCAAGCCGAAGGAAATCAACTTTACTATTTCCGTTGAAACGGGCTCAAATATTTTTGTCGCGATGCTCGCCGCAGCCAAAGCGCTAGACTCTGCTATTGTGGTGGATGCAGATGGGGCGGGACGTTCTGTTCCGACCTTATCTTGTTTGAGTTATAGCTCAAAAATAAACATCACGCCTTTTGCTGTTCTCAATGCCCCTCATAGTAAAGACAAAGATCCAGTGGAAGGTGATATTGTTTTAAATTTACCCCTCATTAGTGACGAAGACCCAGACAAGTCGGCGAAGAAAAAAGCGCAAGCCAGTATTATTGAAAACATGGTTAGGCCCATCCTATCTTCTAAAGACAGTTTTGATGGGATAGGTGCCATTTCCGGCTGGCGGATGGATGGTGAACAAGCAAAGTCCGCGTTGGTGCCAGGGACGATTTCTATGTCTCAACGCATTGGAGAGCAACTGAGAGAATACAATGCTGAAGATAAAAATATCATCCCTCGGTTTGCCAGATTTTTAGAAACACTAAACATATCACTCTACAGTTTATCTGATAACAACACTCCTTTTATCCTTAAAAGTAAAGAGAGTATTTCCAGAGGCGGTTTTGATTTTAATATGCTGGTGTTTACGCAAAGTATTAATGAAAATGAAAAAGAGCTTATTGTTATAAATCAAAATGAAAATTTACTTCTTTGGGATAGCGCTAAAGATCACCCTCTGACGATATGCCCTGATTCAATTTGTATGTTGGGTAAATTAGACGAAACGATAAAAGATAGTATTTTATCTGAATTAAAATCACTCAACTATAAAGAAAGACTAGAGGCCGAGAAGTCCCTTGGGGGATGGCATGGTCTTTCGGTAGAAGATGTGGTTGTTGGGCAAAAAATGTATTTGTTTAGTCTACCATCCCCTGAGGCGTTAAAAAATGATAATAAAGAAGTGTTTTCTGCTTTGGCCAAGCAGTTTGGCTACTTCGGATCGTATGAGCCTCTAGATAAGCTACTGGCGAAAGAAAAAATCTAAAGTTCAATAACTGATTACGGTTAGTTTTTCCCATTAATAGAGAGGTTGCATGAAGCTTAGCGAATATTTCGATCAAGAAGAGCATGACTCTATAATTAAAGAGTGTCTTTTTCAATTATGGAATCACTCCAATGATCCTATGTTTATCGTTGCAGTGGAAGAGGATGGTGAATTTTCGCTTTATGATAATAATATAGCCTCTCGAGTGGCAATGGGAATTGAACCGAATCAAATTTATCATCGGAACCGTATTCGAGATATGTTTCCCGAAGAACTTGTTGAAGGTTTTTATAGCACTTATCAAACAGCTATCGCCAGTAGGAAGCCTATGTCCATGGAACAACATACCGTTAAAAATGGAGTGGACGTATTTTTCAATACCTTGTTAGTACCTATTTTTGATAAGCAAGATAATCCAATATTTATTTGCGGTATTAGCCATGAAACGACCAAAATCAGGGCCGCCGAAAAAATGGCCGTTGAAGCAAGTGTAAAGCTAAAGGAATACAACGTTGGGCTAAAGCAGATCAATGAGAGCCTAGATGCGAAAGTAAGAGAGCGAACCGCAGCGTTGGAACTTGCGAAAGCGGAGCTTGAGGAAGCACTAGAAGCGAAGTCGTCGTTTGTCGCTAGAATGAGTCATGAAATTCGCACACCAATTAATGCCGTTATCGGTTTAAGCGATCTTGCTCTTAATACCTCACCTAATAATGAGCAGCAAGACTACTTGCAAAAGATACGAGATTCTGGCGAAATTCTGCTTAGTTTAGTCAATAATGTACTGGACTTTTCAAAAATAGAAGCCGGTAAGTTAACGGCAGAATCCGTACGGTTTTCAACTGAAAAATTGATCCGAACCACTGTTAATATGAATGCGTTTGGCGCGCATGCGAAAAAATTAGAATTGGTAACGGATATCTCTGATGACATTCCTGAGGCTTTGTTAGGGGATCCTCTGCGTATTCAACAAATTTTGGTCAACTTAGTGAGCAATGCGATTAAATTCACTGAGAGTGGAACCATTATTATTCGCTTAAGTTGTACTAAATTGGAGGCAGATAGGACTCTATTACAGTTCGACGTTGTTGATTCAGGGATAGGTATGTCAGCGACACAACTCGAACAACTATTCTCCCCCTTCACACAGGCTGATAACAGTGTCACTCGTGTTTATGGCGGCACGGGCTTAGGTTTAACAATAAGTCGTCAGCTATGTGAGCTAATGAATGGGGAAATCAAAGTCGAAAGTGAACTGGGCAAAGGTTCAACCTTCACTGTCTTATTACCGTTAAAAACCCCCACCGAGCAACCCAAGTTTGAGGTCATTGATTCTGCGAATGTGCTCAAAGTACTTGTCGTCGATGACCATGCTCTATCTCGAGAGATTCTAGCCAAATTATTAGATGGTTTTGGTATAGAAAGTACCTGTGTAGGGAGTGGTTGGGAAGCTATAGATACCATTCGGCAATCAGATCAATCCGGTATGGCGTTCGATGTGGTTTTTATGGATTGGCAGATGCCAGATATGGATGGAATCGAAACATCGAAAAAAATAAAAGAGTTATTTAAGGAGTTAGCACCACCTATTCTGATGATATCCGCCTATGAAAAGCATTATATTCAGTCTTACCTAGATACAGGTATCATTCGACAATTTATAGAAAAACCTATTCGAAAATCCACCTTGTTTGATGCTATTAATCAGTTTTTTAGTATTGAAAAAATGGCGGTGGCGAATGAAGAAATAGAATTTATACCTCAACTATCGAAGTTTCATATTTTACTGGTGGAAGATAACCTTATTAATCAGCAAGTCGCATTGGGTTATTTAAAAGGCACTGGTGTTCAAGTAGATTGCGCTGAAAATGGACAAGTTGCTATTGAGAAGATTCAAGAGACGAAGTATGACCTTGTCCTGATGGATATTCAAATGCCTGTTATGGATGGATTAGCCACCACCTCATTCATTCGTGATATGAGGCTGGATTATGAGCTTCCTATTATTGCCATGACCGCGCACACATCCTCTGAAGACATAGAAAAGAGTCTTGCAGTGGGAATGAATGACCATATTCCTAAACCTATTCCATCGGGCTTGCTTTATCGAATACTGAATAAATACTTAATACAGAGCAGAACAGATAAAAATGAAATCTCTGATTCATTTTCTGAAGAGTTAACTTTAAATGATCGGTTATCTATGCTTTACAAAATAAGTAGTTTAAGAGCGAAAAAGGCGATTTACTCTCTAAAAAGTGATACATCTCTTTATTTGAAAATAGTTCATTCTTTTTGGTCGCAATATAAAGCAATGTTGTCAAACTCTAAAGCCCTATCTCTAACCCTAGATAATCATAGTCTACTAAATGACATACACTCTTTAAAATCCAATGCATCGTATATTGGCGCTGAAGCGATTTCTCAAGATTGCGAAGTGATAGAGCGAAAACTTCTCAATCATGAAGCCATTGATAGCTCTCAGTTAGACGGTATTATCATTAAAATGCGAAGCCTTTTAACCGAGCTTAATCCTGTATTTGGTTTAATTGAGCAAGATGATAATGATTTAGCCCTTCCCCTTAATGTCATACTTGAAAAAGTGTTGGCATTACTGAAGAAAAACGATTTTAAAGTAGAGAGTTATTTTTATACGTTACATCAGAGATTTAAAAATACTGAATATAGAGATGATATAAATAAAATTATTCAGAGTATAACCGACCTTGAATATGAGCAAGCTTCTAATCTTGTTCGCCAACTTTTAATTGAATTATCAGGTAGCTAGAATGTCCCATTCATTTAGTGTTCTTGTTATCGATGATGAAGTGATAAACTTACAAATTATCAGCGATATTTTATGTGACGAAGTAGACATTATAATGGCAAAAAGCGGTGAGCAGGGAGTTCGTAAAGCATTAGAGTTTTCACCAGACTTAATTTTGCTCGATGTTATTATGCCTGATATGGATGGCTTTGAGACAATGAAAAAGCTTAGACAGGATGCTCGCACATGCGATATCCCAGTCATTTTTATAACGGCACTGAATGACATAGATAATGAAGAAAAAGGCCTATTACTTGGGGCAAGTGACTATATTCAAAAGCCAATACATGCTTCGATAATAAAAGCCAGAGTTGCTTTACATCTTAAATTAATAAACCAGCACCGTATATTAGAGCGTTTAAGTACTATAGACCCATTAACTTCTTTGGCAAATCGTCGTAAGTATGAAGAAACGATTCGATCCGAATGGACATTAATGGAAGAGCTTAATCAAACTTTATCCTTAGTGGTTATCGATATTGATAATTTTAAACAATATAACGACTTTTATGGTCATGCTGCTGGTGACGTCGTGTTACAAAGAGTAGCCACTGTTTTAGCTGATAATTTTATTAAAAATAGAGATCTAGTGGCACGGTATGGCGGAGAAGAGTTTGTCGCAATTATGCCAAATACCTTAAAAGAAGAAGCGCTACAGCGTATTAATAAATGTATCGCTGAGGTTCAGGCTATGGCCATTGCATGCAATATAAAAGATAAAAATGTGGTGACCATCAGTGCTGGGGTAGCCTCCATAGCCCCTACACGAGATGCTAAATTTGAGGATTTATTTGCTGCCGCAGATAAGGCCTTATATATGGCAAAAACAAGCGGAAAAAACCAAGTGAAATGGGAACATGTGACTATCAGTGATACGCCTCAAGGAAGCGGCGATTAAGTGCTTCTTATTGCGGCGCTTGTGGAGGAAGGCTTTCTAGTTTCTGTGCCCTATGAAGGCTATTTCGTCCAGTCTTTTAACAATAAAAACTTGAAAGACTTATGTGAAATGCGTATTGGTTTAGAAACGCTGGCGTTCAAATTGATATGGGATCATCGCACTGATAAGTTTGCTGATACACTGGCTACTCGTAATGAAGATCTTAAGCAGGCGATTGTTGCGGAAGATAAAACATGCGCTATTGAAAAAGAACTAGCTTTGCATGCAACGGTTTATGAGTTTTCTGACAATGAATTACTATTGGGGGCTTGGAAGACATTATCAGGTCGATTGCAACTTTATTGGTCTCTTCATCAAAAAGCGCAACATCGTTTAGGTGCAAGAATAGACGGACATGATATTTATATAAGATTGGCAACTGGTAATGATTTGAACGCCATGATTGCTGAAATTGAAGAACACATGGCTCGAGGTATGCAATCCGTTTCAGATTCAATATGATCCCATTAGATTAATTATATCCTAATTCGGCTTTGATATCCTGACTCAACTTATCACTTACATCCTTGTAGATGAGTGTTTTTTCTATTTTTATCTGGTCTTAGTTGCGTTGGCAATATCGTGCAAAGGTCTCTAGTTCGACATCTTTTCAGTTAACATGATAGCGTCTTTGAGGAGTGGCCAGTCTAACAAGCGTTGCTGATACTCCCCTGCAAGACCATCAAAGACAACACCATAATGTTGTAATCGAAAAGCTAGAATGGCAAAAAACGCATCAACGGTTCCGGCATGTTCAAACATAAAAGGCTGTTCTGCTTGAGTGAAAATCGCCCTAAGACGCTCGATCTCCGCTGTTGTTGCCTTGTCCAAATTTGTCAAGGGGGTGACTTTTTCAAGGGTAAATGGACATTGTTTTCTTATGTTCATAAAACCAGAATGCATTTCCATACATAGACTTCTTGCCAAGGCACGTTGTGAGGATGATTTTGGATACAAGGCACCGTCTGAAAGTTCGTTTAAATATTCGGCAATCGCTAAAGAATCATGGATAACAACATCATCAACTAATAAAGCGGGAACGAGACCTGACGGCGAGTACTTAAGTACCTCAGCTTTATATCCTTCTTTTTCCAAATCAATGGCAATAAGCTCCAGTTCAATCCCTGCAATTTTACTGCAAATATAAGCACGTAGTGACCAAGTTGAGAGGGTGCCAATAACTAGTTGCATGTACTTTTCCTTATGCCTGAGAAGGTTAACTTTTTAGCCAGCTTAATCGCTCAATAATGCCGCCGCGCTACCACAGAGGGTCATAATAAACAAAAACCACTTCAAATGTTTGGGGTTGGCCTTGATGGCCATTTTCACGGCTAGGTGTGAACCGAGCATGGTACCTGAGGCGAGGATCAATCCTGGTATCCAGAGGATTTGACCATTCCAAATAAAGACGCCAAGGGCTAATGTGGTGAACCCCATGGTGCAGACCATTTTGAGCGCATTGGTTCTCACTAAATCATAGCGTAATGTGCCTGCCAAGGCGGTGATAAGAATAAAGCCTACGCCTGCTTGTACAAAACCACCGTAGACGCCAGCGATAAATAGGGCGATCCAAGCACTGGGTTTTTCTCTGACCTTAAAGGGTACTGTTCCTTCAGGTGGTGCAATCAAAGTTGGGCGGACAATCATTATTAACGTCATGCCTATCATGGCACTAAGCAGTAAAGGCTTGAGCCAGGTTTCTGGAGCATAGCTTGCAGCAAAAGCCCCAACCACGCCGCCAAGTAATGACGGAATCATCACGGGTAAAATGTCGGCATTATCGAGCTTTTTGGCTTTACGAAAGCCAAAGGTTGCGGTGAGGTTCTGTAAAAATACCCCTACTCGATTGGTGGCGTTGGCTATATCGGCGGGCATGCCCATTACCATTAAAGCGGGTAAGGTGAGGTTGGAACCACCGCCCGCTAAAGTGTTGATGATACCAGCGACAAAACCTGTACCCATAAGCAGTGCAACGGTGAAAAAACTGTAGTCCACTATTTAGTCCTTAAAAAAGGGAAGATGGGGAGTATAGAAAGGCTACCCTATAATGGCTGAGGAGGGAATACGCCATGCGACCTTTGCTTTTATGGTGCATTGTGCAAAGGACGCAAGTGGTGCATTAGGAGCGGTTAGATAAGATTATCGTATTTCATCCTGTAGATATCGAATAATGAAATGTACTTCTGTCTGATTGATGGTGTGCACCAAATTAGCGATCAAATCAAAGGTGGTGTCGGCACCAAGCTTAGACAATTCCGCGTGGGCCTGTTGAGCGAACTGACTATCTATTACTGGATCTTGATCACCGTGTAAAAAGTGTATACGTGTGTTTTTCGGTGCTTTGGTCGGTCGATTAGCTAAGCGTCCTGATAACGAGATAATGCATGAGGCTAATGGATCATCAACAATTTGCGTAGAGGATAGCGACATAATAGCGCCTTGTGAAAAGCCTATTAATGTTGTCTTATCGGCGGAGACATTGGTCTGAGCTTGCCAATATTGCACGCTTTCTACAAATCGTGGCATCGCAGTAAGAATTCGCTCAAAGCGGTTTTCTTCTGTAACGCCTTGAACAGAAAACCATTGAAAGCCCTGCCCAAAATCGGATGCATCAGGTGCTTGCACCGAAATGATAGCCGCCTGATCAAATTGTCTTGCCAAGAGCTCTCCTAACGGGGCCATACTCTCTGGTGAGGCACCGACACCATGTAGTAACAGGATGAGTCGTTCGGGTGAATGGGGCAGTTGCAGTGTCATTGACGATGTCATTCTAAGTCCTCTGCTGTTAGTAAAAGAGGTGTTTTACTAAGGTTTATTCCAAGTCATGTATTTTTATTAGTATGACATTAATCTCTTTTAACTTCATGTCACACATTGTCACATTGATGGTGTTTTATTCTTGGTAAGCCAATGTCTGAAAAGGCTTTGCTAGAAGCAGTCCTTCTGATAATTTGTCAGAGGCCACTTATGGTAACTGATTGATCAAATACAATATCGCAGAGCGTAGTATCATGGCCGAGCTTATTAAACATGCTCTCAAAGAGAAATGGTTTAAATAAAGTCGACTCTTGGCTATTGATAAACAATCTATATATTGCTTGTTTTTTTCTTTGAGGAAAGGATATTCTGCTATACATAATCATAGGGAGCTTTATGAAAAATTGGATAAAAACTCGTTATTTTATCAACAATTGGGGCTTTAAATGACCATACGAAAAAAGATCATCGCACTTTTGTTGGCTGGCGTGATATTTCCAGTCCTCATTGTATCGCTCATCGTCATCAGTCAGGTCCGCTCTGATGCTGAGACGCGATTTGAACAGCAAAGCCAAACGGAAATGGGCTACGTGGACGCCTTATTTTCCATGTATCTGAATAACTTATCAGAAAATGCGGCTTTTTTTGCTCGCACTAACGAGCTGACACAACTTACCCCAGGCAGTATTTTCAGCTACGCTGATAAGCCCGTACAAAAGATGACGCCGTTATCAAACTCACCTTTGGAAAAAAAGGCATTTGAATTAATGGATGCCTTTGGTCAAACCCACCCAGATTTAGCCTATATTTGGTTAGGCTCAAACGATAAAGGTTATTTGCAATGGCCTCAAAGCAATAGTGTCGATCACTATAATCCGTTGGAGAGGAGTTGGTATAAACTCTCCATAAACGATAACAGTGGTAAGCCTGTTCGTATTCCTGCTTATCGAGACGCATTTACAGGTGCTCCTTTAGTGGATTATGTACAACGATTCGATGGAAAAGACGGCTTTTATGGCTCCGTTGGGGTCGATGTGACGCTTAAAAAACTGACGGAGTTACTAGCAACCGTCAAATTTGGGGGCGACGGGTATGTGGTCATGGTGGAAGACTCCGGGACGGTTTTAGCTGACCCTTCTAATCCGAAGAACAACTTCAAATCCATTAACGATGCGTCCCGTCCATACAGCCAAGTGACATCGGAAAAATCACTGCAGAAAATCATCATAGATGGTCATACTTGGTTTGCCAGTATGCATATATCCCCTAAATTAGGTTGGAAATTCATCGGTTTAATCCCCAGCAGTGCGGTTTACGCTCAGGCGAATCATCTGATGTGGGTGACCATCGGTGTGGCGGCGGTGATGATTGTCATTTTTGTGATTTTGGGGATGTTATTAACCAATCTTGTTGTTCGTCCTATTAATGTCATGGCTGAACGGTTAACGAATATTAGCCATGGTGAGGGGGATCTGACCCAACGCTTAGCGATTGAGTCTAAAGATGAGTCGGCGCAAATGGCCGAAGCCTTTAATCAGTTTGTGGCGTCAATTGACGATATTGTCGGACACTCTAAAGGCTCATGCGAGAAAATTGCCAATGTTGCCCATCAATCCGAGTCATTAGCGGCAGAAATGAGTGATGTTGCTTCCCATCAAGTGAATTCGGTGGATCATGTTTCTACCGCGTTTAATGAAATGGTGGCGACCGCCAACGAAGTCGCCTCTAATTGTAACAACGCGGCAAGTGCTGCTGAACACAGTGAAACTCAGGTTCAACATGGTAATAAGCTCATTCAGCAAACCATGGACTCCCTGCGTCAGTTAGAGAGTGAGTTAAACAGTTCTAATGAGTCTATGAAGACCTTGTCAGAAGAGTCGAATAACATTGTGGGGATTCTGGATACCATCAAAGCCATCGCAGAACAAACTAACTTACTAGCTTTGAACGCGGCGATTGAGGCGGCGAGAGCCGGTGAACAAGGTCGTGGCTTTGCTGTGGTCGCGGATGAAGTGCGCACCTTGGCGGGTCGTACAGCGGAATCGACCGAAGAGATTGATAAATTGGTCAATCGATTGCAGGAACAAACGGGTATTGCTGCTAGTAAGATGGGTCAAAGTGTTATGGTTGCTAAAGGATCAGTGGATTTAGCTTCACAGACCTACACTGTGTTTGAGCAAATTTTAGCGTCAGTATTAACTATTAAAGACATGATGATTCAAATCAGTGCTTCTGCAGAAGAGCAGCACTTAGTTGCCGAAGAGATTAATACCAATGTGATGGTGATTCACGATGGAACGGTGAAGACCAATACTCTTGCGGAGCAAGTGTCACAAACGGCCTCTATGCTGAATGAATTATCTCAGGAGCTTCAAGGTATGGTGGCGAGATTTAAGTCGACTAAATTTTAGTATATCCATGGATGAAAAAAGCCCTGTTGCCCCATGGTAACAGGGCTTTTTGGTCTGTGGCGTGTGGCAGGTTCTGTGTTCCCATCAAAAAAATACTTGTTCAGTTTTCGGTTGTGGAATTCAGTCGGTACCCTATAACCTTATTAACACGGGATCAAACACGATGTTGATAGGTGGCGTTGTGTAATGGACCAAACTTTGACTGATGAGAGAAGTGCCATGTTAATCACTGATGAAAAACAAGCAGATTGTTACTACAAGGCTTTGATTGAGCGCGACCCTAGTTTTGTGGGAGCATTTTTTGTGGCGGTAAAAACCACGTCCATTTTTTGTATTGCCACCTGTCGAGCGCGTAAACCCAAGCGTAACAATGTGCTGTTCTATACGGACTTAAAGGAAACCATGGCAGCTGGTTTTCGGCCATGCAAGGTCTGTAAACCGACAGAAAACACCCATGAAGCCCCTCATGAAGTGCAAATCGCGATAAATTTGGTGCGCGATTGTCCGAAAGCGAAAATCACCGATGAGCAACTTGAACAAGCGGGCATTCGGCCTATTTTCCTAAGACGTTGGTTTAATCAACATTATGGAATGACTTTCCAAACATTTCAGCGCATGTATCGCATTAATTTCGCCTATGAAGAGCTGCGCCAAGGAAAACAAACCACGCAAACAGCGTTTGACCATGGTTATGAGTCGTTAAGTGGCTTTGGTTATACCTTTAAGAAATTGGTAGGGCGCTCCCCCAAAGCGTCATTAGAGCAGGATGTAATCTTGCTTGATCGGCTGACTACCCCACTTGGGCCTATGTTTGTGGGGGCCACCAAACGGGGGATTTGTTTGTTAGAGTTCGTCGACCGACGTATGTTAGAAACGGAATTTAAAGATCTACAACGCTACCTGAAAGCTCCTATCATGGCTGGTGTGAATGAGCATATGTTATTGGCCAAGCAGCAATTGGAGGAATACTTTGCGGGAGAACGACGTGACTTTAGTGTCGCGTTAGACACGCCTGGGACGGATTTCCAGAACGCCGTATGGCAAGCCTTGCAACAGATTCCCTGTGGTCATACCGCCAGCTATCAGCATCAAGCCTCGTTAATTGGTAACCCCAAAGCGGTGCGGGCTGTCGCATCGGCCAATGGGGCGAACCGCGTTTCGATTATGATTCCTTGCCACCGTGTGATAGGTAAAGATGGCAGCTTAACAGGCTACGGTGGCGGATTAGAAAGAAAGCGCTGGCTGCTGGATCACGAGCGTAACATGCAATGTCCATTACGCGGATCGATCCGTTATGCGGATGATGAAAGCCAAAATGCCAGCAATGGTCGCGACAGCCACTACGCCATTCCAGCCGATCAAAGCCAGAGCTTGGCTGCCCAGAACCGAACCGATGGACATGCCAATAAACATCCCAGTAAATAGCAGGGCATTGAGGCGGCCACGAGCGGCGGGATCAAGGCCGTATACCAGAGATTGGTGGGAAACCAGGGTAGCCTGTATCCCTAAATCAAACCCCAGTGCACTGACAATGATCAGCACAATTTGACCGTTTATAGGGAAATAGGGCAATAAAAACATAATGGCGAATGAAATCGTGAAAAGAGCGCAACCTATTTGTGTGACACGGGCTGGGCCACTTTTGTCCGCTAGTGTTCCCGCTAATGGGGCTGCTAATGCCCCTGCTGCACCCGCTAAGCCAAATGCTCCAGCGACAGCACTGCCTAGGCCATAGTGTGTGTGAAGCATCACCGCAAGGGTGGACCAGAAAGCACTAAAGCCAACCGATAACAGGCCTTGCGCGAATGCCGCACGACGCAGCTCATCATGGCGCTTCCATAGTGTCAGCATGGATTTTAATAATCCTGGATAGCTTAAATTGGAATGTACCTCGAATGTGGGTAAAATGCGCCACAAACTCAAGCCAATGAGCAAAATGCTTAATGCGGCCAATTGATACATAGCTTGCCAGCCCAAATATTGGCTTACCGCACCACTGATCACGCGTGATAAAAGAATCCCAACCAGTAAGCCTGTCATAACCGTGCCAACCGTTTTCCCCCGCTTAGCTTCTGGTGCTAAGTTCGCTGCTGCGGGCACGATATCTTGTGCCATGGTCGCCATGATGCCGATGGCTAAACTGGCCACTAATACGTTATTCAGGCTTGGCATAATTGAGCATAAGAACAGAGCCAATGCTAAGAGTAGGCTTTTGATGGCAATGACTTTACGTCGATCAAAACGATCTCCCAGGGGGATCAGAAACAGAATGCCTAAGGCGTAGCCGACTTGCGTGAACGTTGGAATAAACCCTGTGGCGCTGACATCGGCATGAAACGTCGCGCCAATATTACCCAGCATGGGTTGGTTGTAATAAATGGAGGCAACACTGAGCCCCGCACCGGTTGCCATGGTAAACACAAGGCTTTTGGATAAAGGGGGAGTTTGTGGTGTAGCGGCATTATCCATGGTTCTTTGCAATGACATGACGGCTTCATCTCTGAGTGAATGATTTGAATGGGAATGCGGCTATTTTTAATGTATTGGCATTATTTTGGTAGCCAGCTCATAGGTAAAACGGTTATACATAACTCGTATGAAGATATCAAAACTCGGTAGCATCGACCGTATAGAACTGATGCAAACTTATGTCCGAATTGTAGAAAGTGGCAGCTTATCGGCGGCGGCGAATCAACTTGGTACTTCCCAGCCAACCATTAGCCGACGCTTGCAGTCTCTAGAGAACCTGCTCGGTACAAAACTGATTTTGCGAACCACCCATGCAATGAAACTGACTGACGATGGGGAGCGTTGTTACCAGCATGCAAAAACCTTAATTGACGGTTGGAATGCCCTCGAAGACGACGTTAATAACGCCAAAGACGAGCCTGTTGGTACTTTGCGGGTAAGGGCGCCCCATGCCTTTGGACAAGATCAGCTTATTGTGCCGTTAGTCGACTATTTAAATCGCTACAACAATATGTCAGTGGAATGGATGCTTAACGATCATTCTCCCGACTTTATCAATGATGGTATTGATTGCGCGATTCATGTAGGGGAGCTGACTGATCCCTCTATGGTGGCCGTTTTATTGGCGGAAATACCTCGGATTGTTGTGGCATCGCCCCAATTATTGAGGCAATTCCCTGAGATTCAGCAGGTTCAGGACTTGGCTGTTTTGCCTTGGATTGCGCTGAGCACGTTTTACCGCACGAAGGTGATACTGCAAAGTGATCGTAACCATGATTTCTATCAACTAACGATCTCCCCAAAACTCAGCACCGATAGTCTGTACGCTATGCGTCATGCTCTTTTGTCAGGGCTCGGAGCAGGGGTGGCTTCTGCTTGGGTGGTCAACGATGACATTGCCGCAGGTAGTTTGGTGCATTTACTGCCACAGTGGCACGCTACTCCCTTGCCTGTGTACCTTATTTACCCTTATGCAAGCTACTATCCAGCACGTCTACGAACGTTTCTCGACATTATAAGAGACGCTATGCCAACGCTTGTCGGGACAAGGCCGCCTTCTAAAATGGGTTAGCATTTTCATTCATTGTTTTCATTCATATAGTGTTGTTCTGGTTTTAAATTATTATTTTATTGAGGCGTTTGAGCTGACTCTTTTAAATAAAACAAAAATTAATTCTGACTATTTAGTTAATTTTTTACCAAAATTTTGATAAGAAGTTACTGCCATTCATTACAAAAATCCTACAGTATGATTTAAACAAAGAGTCTACAGTATAATTGATATAAAAAATTCTAATGCATATCGAGTTTCAACCTATCCTATTTTGGATGTCGTTTTATTATAAGAATATGCTTTTTAGTAACAGGGAAGTTTGGACAGTATAGTCAATTTGACCTGAGGTGCCTCAATGTCTAAATTCAGTATCAGAGTAAAGCTGGTGGTAATAACAGGCGTCTTTTTTGCTTGTCTTATCAGTGTACTTATTTATTTATCAGCTCACTCTATTCGCTCGTTAAGCAACTTTTCTTCCAATGAGTTAAAAGTGTACCAAGAAGAACAAGCGGGGCTTTCACTTGAGTCTGCCGCTGCTGAGGTGCGATCCCAAGTGTCCAGTTATCTGGGTAATACCGCAGCGGTTGTTTCAAGCTTTGCTAAAGTTTTAGCGGATACGGCAGTAGGCAATGGCGGTGTTCCTTTTGCTCGTCAAAAAGTCAAAGATATGAACCTATCTTTACTAAAAAGTTCACCGAATATGGACGCGTTGTATGCGCAATTTGAGCCGAATGGATACGATGGAAAAGATAAAGAGTCGATGGGAACAGGGGATCATACATCATCTGTTGGTACATTAGACACTTATTGGTTAAAAGGTGATGACGGTAAATATATTTACAGTACGGGAGATCCCGCCCTTAAATATGTTCAGGATAAAGATGAAAATGGCGTTCGAGTATCGGAATGGTATTTGTGTCCGATGGACACAAAAAAAGCGTGTTTGTTAGACCCTTATTTATTTGAGCTGACAAGTGGGCAAAAAGTATTAATGACTACTTATTCAGCCCCCATTTTGGCTGATGGAAAGTTTATCGGCATGGTGGGCGCGGATATCAATTTGTCTGCGATTCAAAAAAAGCTAAATCAGCTAACCGACAATTTGTTTGGCGGTGCTGGTAATATCACTATTGTCAGTGAAAAAGGGTTGATAGTAGGATCCAGCGAATTGCCTGATGCAATTGGTAAAAACATTAACAAGACAGGGTTGACGTTTGCGGGTCAGAAAACAGGGCTAAAAAAAGGGGAAAAGCAATGGGTATACAGTGACAGTATGACCATCAACGCGGCACCCAATGTCTGGAAAATTTATGTCTCCGTTCCCACTTCTGACTTATTGGCGCCCGTGACCAAAATGTCCGGTCAACTTGATGATAAAACACAAAGCTCAATCACCTTGTTTGTTGGTTTGTCTATTGGGCTTTTACTTGTTGGGCTGGTACTGGTCTTTTTAGTTGTCAATACAGTGACCTCACCACTGCGCAGCATTGCTCTACGAATGGAAAAATTGGCCTCCGAGGAAGGGGATTTAACCCAGCGTCTCGATACGCAAAAACATTTAGAACTTATGTTGTTGGCGCAAGGGTTTAATCAGTTCACCGGGAAATTGCAGAACATGATTACTCGCCTGATCCAGCAGCGAGATGTTGTTGCCATGACGAATGATGAGTTTACCAAGGCGACCACGATTGCCCATCAGTCCACTGTCATGCAGGCAGAACAGATACATTCTGTGGTTACTGCTGTCACAGAAATGTCCAGCTCTGCAACAGAGGTGGCCACACTGGCTCGGGATAATGGACAAGCGGCGACGGACATTAGTCAGTACCTAACCGAGTCATTTGAGCTTGTTCAATCGAATCGACAAATGGTTGAAGGCCTTGCAAAACAGTTAAACGATGCCAGTAATCAAGTTGCACAAGTGTCCCAACGCAGTGATTCAATTTACAGTATTTTGGATACTATTCGAGCCATTGCAGAACAAACTAACCTATTGGCCTTGAATGCCGCTATTGAAGCTGCTCGGGCCGGTGAGCAAGGTCGAGGCTTTGCCGTGGTCGCTGACGAAGTGCGTAACCTAGCAGCACGGACTCAAGAATCAACAGAAGAGGTAGATGGGTTAATCAAAGGCTTGCAGCAGGATGTTCAATCGGCTGTGGAGTTGATTATGAAAAGCCAAGAAAATGCTCAGCAAACAGTTGCCTCATCGATTGAAAGTGCAGAAAAATTGGGTGTAGTAAACGAAAGAGTGGCTGGGATTTCAGATAATACGATTCAAGTAGCGTCTGCCGCAGAGCAACAATCGAATGTGGCGGAAGACATTAACCGGAATTTGATTGGTATCAATGAGTCTTCCGCGAAGCTTAAAGACATTGTAAGTGAACTAGAAAGCAGTAATGTCAATAGTTCTAAAGCGGTAGCGGAATTAACCGCTATTTTGTCTTTGCTAAAAGTGAAGTAATTAGCTGCTGATGGCTTCCTTTTATAAGCCTGGTATTTTCCATAAAAATGCCAGGCTTTATCATTGAGTAAGCGAGTAATTTATAGGGACCGCCATTGTCATTATATTGCTCTTTCGTTTGGGGGATTTGTCATTAACTGACGGGTTTGCTCAATAATCCAATCCGTTAGTGTTGAGGTGGGGCTTTCGATAAGCGTGACAATACCGACTTCAATAAAGCGATCAGATAGTACGTCGCTTTTAGCAATTTTTATTTGCTGAGAAAACCACTGAGCGCTGGCAATGTGCTCGGGCACAATGGCCCATCCTTGATTTTGTGTCACCAGTTCACAAATTAAGTAATAGCTGTCTATATCCCAATGATCAGGACTTAAAGCTTGTTCCCGATTCTCTCCTGAGCGATTGCATAAAACGAATTGTCGATATTGCTGTAATTGCGCCAAGTTGAGCGTGTCTTTGTCAGCCAAAGGGTGCTGCTTGCCAACAATAAGCACTTTTTTTAAATAGCCAAGCGGGTGGAGTTGTAATTTAGCGGGCAGTACGTGGTTACTGATCATTAAGCCTATATCTGCATTATGTTGGGCAATGGCGACGGCGATATCATCTTGGGAGCCATTAGTAATGACCAAATGAGTGTTGGGAAAGGTGTCGCCGAATTGGGAAAAAATAGTATGGATGGTTTCTAAAGGAAGCGCCTCGTCAATGGCAATACGTAATGAGATCGGCTCCTGACCCGCAGCGGTTAAGGCTCGTGATTCTAAGCGTAAACATTGATTCAGAATAGCTTGGGCTTCAGGCAGCATTTCTTTTCCTAAACTGGTTAGCACTGGGTACTTTGAGCGGCGATCAAACAGATCAAACCCCAGATCCAGTTCTAAATTGGAGATGGCACTGCTAATACGTGATTGTGCTTTGTTAAGCTTTCTTGCGGCAGCAGAAAAGGAGCCTAATTCGGCGGCGGTCACAAAAGCGAGCAGTTGATCAAGGGTCCAGTTCATACAGGTCTCCAGTTCAAGTGAGTTTCCAAAGCAGTTTACTGACTTAGTTATGTATCCTAAAATCGGATGGTAACTAACTTTGTTATATCTGAATTTATCATATTATTCTCCTACTTTTACGCAATGGGAGAGTCAAAATGCCAACCGTGACACCCACTCAACCACCAAAATCGGTCGCTCAGGCCTTTTGGCGCTTCGCGATTCCTTCTATTGTCGCCATGCTGGTGAGTGGTCTGTATCAAATTATTGATGGTTTCTTTGTTGGACATTATGTGGGAAGCGAAGGCTTAGCTGGAATCAATATGGCGATTCCATTATTGGGTTTGATAATGGGCTTTGGTCTTCTTATCGGTATGGGCGGCGGCAGTGTGTTGTCTCAATATCGAGGTGAGAAGAATCTTCCTGCGACACAATCAACGTTGATGACGTCTTTATTTTTAGTCGTTGGGATTGGCTTATTTGCTTCTTTGGTGTTTACGACTTTTGGGAAAAGTGGCTTGTTGTTACAAGGGGCGGCAGGGAATACCCTGATGCTAAGCTGGCAGTATGTAGAGATCATGTCTTATGGTGCGTTAATCTCCATTGGTGCCAGTGCCATGCCCATGTTAGTGCGAAATGACGATAGTCCGAACATGGCGACGCTCTTTATTGTGGTCGGAGCATTATTGAACATCGTCTTGGACTATGTCTTTTTAGGGATGTTAGGAATGGGGTTAAAAGGGGCGGCCGTGGCAACCTTGATCGCTCAACTGGCTACCTGCATTTTGTGCTTACGATATTTTACCTCGTCTAAAGCAAAAACCGTTTTATCCCTGAATCAGTTTGATAGACACATCGCGAAAAGGATCATGCAGCTTGGTTCGTCGAACTTGGTGATGTTTATCTATATGAGTTTTATCATCGCTCTGCATAATCGGTTATTTATGACTTATGGGGACACAACGCAATTGGCAGCGTTCGCCATCGTTGGTTATTTAGCCAGTTGCTATTACTTTTTTGCCGAAGGCTTGGTGAGTGGCTTGCAGCCGCCAGTGAGCTATTACTTGGGGGCGAAGCAGTACCAACGTATTATCCAAACGGTAAAGTTAGCGTTTTCAGTCACGGTAGGTTCTGGTGTCGTTGTGGTCATTGTGTTGAATCTCTTTCCTGAATTTTTCACCCGCTTTTTTTCTGGTGCTAATGGACCTTTGATTGAAGCCACCAAAGTGGGTATCCGCTTGCATTTGATGGCGTTATTTTTAGATGGCTTCTTATTTATGGCGTCGATTTACTTTGTGGCGGTAGGAAAAAGCGGCCAAGCCTTGTTTGTCTCTGTCGGAAACATGATCGTGCAATTGCCTTTCTTATTTATTTTGCCAAGGTTTTTGGGTATTGAAGGCGTATGGTTGTCTGTCCCGTTATCAAACATCGCCTTCACAATGATTGTATTACCTATGCTATTAATGAACTTAAAAGCTCTGATGAAACAGCATCATGGTGAGAACACTCGGATGATCAAAAAAGCAGCCGTGACCTCTTAAGGGGGAAGATTAAGCGTGACAGGGTACGAGAAGGTCTATTGCTCTTGATGAGAAATAACCTTTCATCGAATCAGATTACATCTTCTATTTTCGGGGGCGAAAGCCTCTTTTTTTGATCTAAGAAAGGTTATTGTCTTAACGGACTTTATTTCAACAAATTGCTTTTGTCTGTCTTGCGATGATTTTTGTCTAATTTGCTTCAGACAGATAAAGGTGGGTGGATTAGCATGAATGGCTCATAACATCAGATATTGAGGAGCAAACATGTTAATGCATCCAGAGGACAAATATTCTGCGGCTAAGATCTTGGATTTGCCTTCGCGAACTTGGCCATCAAAACGTTTAACGACGCCACCACGCTGGTGTTCTACGGATTTGCGAGATGGCAACCAGGCCCTCGCCAATCCAATGGATCATGCCAAAAAACTGCGTTTTTTTAAGCATCTTGTTGAGTGCGGATTTAAGGAAATCGAAGTTGCCTTTCCTGCCGCATCTCAAACTGACTTTGATTTCGTTCGCTTTTTAATTGATGGAAGGCATATTCCTACGGATGTCACGATTCAGGTAATGACTCAATCACGGTCAGATCTGATTGATCGGACCATGCAGGTACTTCAAGGTGTGCCCAAGGCTATCGTGCATTTATACAATGCCACAGCACCAGTCTTTCGAGAGGTTGTGTTTCAGCAAAGCAAAGCGGAAACCATCGCCATGGCGGTGCGTGGTGCCAAGCAAATTAAAGCGCTGTGCGATAAGCAACCAGACACACATTGGACCTTTGAGTACTCACCGGAAACCTTTTGTTTTACGGAGGCTGACTTTGCTTTAGAAATTTGTGAAGCGGTTGCCAGTGTCTGGCAACCCAGTGAGGATCGGCCGCTTATTTTGAATTTGCCAACCACAGTTGAGGTCAATACCCCCAACGTCTTTGCCGATCAAATTGAGTATTTTATGATGCAGTTTTCCTGTTTAGATCATATAACGGTGAGTGTACATCCTCATAATGATAGAGGAACGGGAGTGGCGACGGCTGAGATGGCGATATTGGCGGGGGCTAAACGAGTAGAAGGGTGTCTGTTTGGTAACGGTGAGCGCACAGGGAATGTGGACTTGGTCACGCTAGCGCTCAATTTCTACACACAAGGGATTCATCCGAATTTAGATTTTTCAAATATTCGTAACACGGTGGAGCTTGTGCAAGATTGCAATGAGCTGCCTGTGCATCCGCGCCATCCATATGCGGGAGAGCTAGTTTTTACCGCGTTTTCCGGTTCTCACCAAGATGCGATTAAGAAGGGGTTTGCAGCACGAGAGAAAAGCGGTTTTAGTGAATGGAAAATCCCTTATTTGCCTTTGGACCCTAAAGACGTTGGCTGCTCCTATGAAGAAGTGATTCGCGTCAATAGCCAGTCTGGAAAAAGTGGTGCGGCTTGGTTATTGCAGGAAAACCATGGTTTGTATCTACCCAGAGGGCTGCAAGTCGATTTCAGTCATAAGGTTCAGCATCACACAGATAAAACAGGACAAGAAGTGTCTATTGCTGAGTTATGGCACTTATTCCGTGATGCCTATGGCTTGTCTCAGCGGGCGTCTGCGAAGCTTATAGGTTATCAAAGTGATCATCTCGGTCAGCTTCATCGTATAAAAGCGACCTTAGATTGGCAAGGTCAACGTCAGCAAATTACGGGAGAAGCCAGCGGCTTGTTGTCGGCCTTTCTAGATGGGCTAAGAAAGCGCTTCTCTGTGTCTGCGAATATTCTGGATTATCATGAGCATACGCTAGGCAAGCAGTCTTACAGTAAAGCGGCCACCTATGTGCAACTTGAAGATGGGCAAGACGGTCAATATTATTTTGGCGTTGGTATTGAAGAGGATGTAACCAGTGCGTCGCTGCAAGCCTTGCTGAATGCTTGGAGCAATCTTATTCAAGCTCATACCGCACAGGATTCGGCCTCCCTTGCCTGTTGTAAATAATCTCGCGGAGACACGCCCACGCGACTTTTAAACATGGCACTAAATGCACTAGGACTGTCGTAACCAATGGCAAGCGCTGTCTCTAAAATAGAGTCACCAGAGGCAAGATGCTCAAAGGCACGTAATAGTCGAGAGCGTCTTAGCCACTCGCCAAAGGTAAGGGCTAACTCTTGTTGGAACTGGCGTGCGACTGTACGCTCGCTGGTGTTTAACAAAGCGGCGGCATCTGCTGTTGTCCATGGGTGCGAAATGCGCAGATTGATCTGCTGACAAAGTCGAACCAAGGTTTCAGAGTGAGGCATGGGGACATGAAATGCTATATTTTTTAAGCGTCTTAACTCATCCAAAATAAGCTCAATAATACGTTCTTCTCGGCTGCCCGTTGGTCGGTTTTCAGGAATCGACACAGCTTCCACTATTAAGGCTTTTAGCAAATCGGAAATACCAACAACCGCACAGGTGTGAGGCAGATCCGCCCGTGCTAATGGGTCCACAAACAGGGTTCTGACTTGCACTGCGCCAATGATTTTTAAACTATGTTGAATACCTGATGGAATCCAAACACCACGGTTTGGCGGTATTACCCAAATGCCCTTATTGGTTTCAACTCTTATGACACCACTTAGCGTGTGGAGTAGCTGAGCACAATTGTGGGAATGGTAAGGAACCACTGTCCCATGTGGGTAATCTTCTGCGTGGGAAATCAGTGCAGAATGGATAGTATGTTCCTTAAAAAGCATTGCATGTCCTAGAAAAATGGGGTGTTTCGTCAGTGAGGCATGGCTCCATAATAAGACGAAAAACATTGTCTAGAAAGGTTTTCAATAGGGTTTTGACAAATTCAGAAATCCCAATATACTGTATTTATATACAGTATATTGGGATGCAATTATGTCTGATTTTTCTGCCAATAAACCCATAAAAGGTCGTGGTACAGCGAGCAAGCTAGCAGGGCGTTTTGCCATTACCTTAGTGGAAGTGGACGAAAATGATGTCCCTGTCGAGGATCTCGAAACGTCATCGCCTAAAACACAAGTTCGTTACGAAACGGCCAAGACGATTATCACCCGTAATAACTCCCCGGATATTCCCTTTACCTTGTCGGTGAATTCGTATCGAGGTTGTGAACATGGTTGTGTCTATTGCTTTGCAAGGCCAAGCCACGCGTATTTGGATTTATCGCCAGGGCTGGATTTTGAAACCAAGTTAACCGCAAAGGTGAATGCGGCGGCGCTTCTTGAGAAAGAGCTTGCTCACCCGAGTTATCGTTGTGAGCCGATTGCGTTGGGAATCAATACCGATGCCTACCAACCAATAGAAAAGCAACTGGGGATTACGCGCCAGTTGTTGTCCGTGTGTTTGGCCTATGGTCAGCCTGTGTCTTTGATTACCAAAAGCACCTTGATTCTGCGTGATTTAGATATTCTCACTGAGATGGCACAAAAGCGTTTGGTGCACGTGGCAATCAGTGTGACGACGTTAGATAATCATTTAAAGCGTATTTTAGAGCCCAGAACCGCCTCAGGAAAAACGCGTTTGCAGGTGATTAAAACGTTGCGTGAGGCGGGCATTCCCGTGACTGTGCTGGTGGCACCGGTGATTCCGTTTATCAATGATCATGAGATGGAACAGATTGTTGAGGCGTCAGCAGACACTGGAGCCCAATCTATTCACTACATTATGCTGCGTTTGCCCCATGAAGTTGCGCCATTGTTTGAAGAGTGGCTGATACAGCATTATCCCGACCGAGCTTCCCATGTGTTGCAGCGTATTATGGACATGCGCGGTGGCAAGCTATACGACAGTCGCTTTGGTAAGCGCATGACAGGGGAAGGTCTGTTTGCCGATATCATTAACCAACGTTTTCATTTAGCGAGACGCAAGCATGGATTGTCTGATGAACGATTGAGTCGGCTTGATTGTTATCAGTTTACTGTGCCAGCTAAAGCAGGGGATCAGTTTTCATTGTTTTGATACATTCGATCAAATTTTTGTGGTTGTCTGTCTGGATGTGTCGCGGTAAAGTAATAGCTCTCTCTATTTACCAATAGAAGAATGTTACTAAATCGAACTTCGGGGCGGGGCGAAATTCCCCACCGGCGGTATATTACAAGCCATGCTTCGTAATCAGCCCGCGAGCGCCTTTTTCAGATGATCTCCTAAGGGAGAATGTAGGAAAAAGGGTCAGCAGATCTGGTGAGACGCCAGAGCCGACGGTTATAGTCCGGATGATAGAAGATCGACCAGATAGACTAATGCTTGATGAAAGTCGTTTAAGGCTGCGCCGTTAAATGAAGGTCATCCGGCTTTGGGATGCGTGCTTTAGGCGTCGTGTATGACGAGCGTGAAGTACTGCTTTGTTTGGTATATTCCTCATCACCCCTGTGCATCTTAATTTTAGGAGACAAACAAGATGGCAGGCACATTGTTTATTATGATCGCGTGTTTCACGTGGGCATTAGATACTCTCATTCGTTATCCCCTTTTGAGTGCGGGTTTTTCCACTTTACAGATAGTTCTGATGGAACATCTGACCTTGGTGTTGGTCACCAGCCCGTTATTGTTGCGTCACCGTTATGCCTTTCGGCATCTTTCACGCACCTCGTTTGGCTGCTTATTTTTTATTGGCGGTGTCGGGTCGGCGTTGGGCACTTTGGCGTTTACCCAAGCTTTTCACTACCTCAACCCGACAGTGGTTATTTTGCTGCAGAAACTGCAACCCATCGTCGCGATTTTACTGGCTTATTTTTTCTTAAAAGAGCGTATACGTGGGCATTTTGTGCGCTGGGCGGTGGTGATTTTAGCGGGGAGTCTTGTCATGATGTGGCCAGATATTCATTCCCTTGGTAGCGCTCAGTGGCACTATACCAATAACAATATTGATATTTTAAAAGGCTATGGATTTACCTTAATTGCTGTCGCCGCGTGGGGCGCTGCTACCGTATGTGGTAAGTACCTTTCTTACCAAGGGGTGCCAGCCAATGCCATCCTGTCAGGACGCTTTTTATCCGGTTTGTGTGTACTGGTGCCTTTAGCCATGATGATGCCGTCTAGCCTAGTGGCCATGCCCATGACGAAAGTCGGGCTTGTCGTGGTGATGGCATTACTCAGTGGTCTGATTGGTATGTGGTTTTATTATCAGGGATTAAAATCCGTCCCCGCGCAATTTGCTACCTTGGCAGAAATGTCGTTTCCTGTGTTTGCGGCAGGTATTAACTGGTTGTTTTTAGATATGAGCTTAACCAGCTACCAGATTATTGGGGCGATCATGTTAATTTTGGGGAATGTGGGCTTGCGAATGAAAGAGCTAAGAACAGCAGAGCTAAGGCCAGCGATTCAATAATCACTGCATCGTCTTTCTAAAAGGTCTGATTACTTAGGTATCAGGCCTTTTTTTAATTCTAAAAAAGCGGCTAGAAGTTCAAAAGAACTCCAAGCCGCAATAGATAAAATATCTTAACGGCCTAAGCGGCCAATCTCTCTGAGGGGTGATGGTTCTGACGAATCTGAAGGCGATCAAAAGTCTCAACGGCCTAAGTGGCCAATCTCTCTGAGGGCAGACAATGTAATTTCTAAGGCAATTGCCTTAGGGTCTCAACGGCCTAAGCGGCCAATCTCTCTGAGGGGCCGAGCGATTGCGTTCACGAGTACCGGAAAGATATTGTCTCAACGGCCTAAGCGGCCAATCTCTCTGAGGGAGCGCAACTGACTTTAGCTGGCTTATGAACTGTGCCGTCTCAACGGCCTAAGCGGCCAATCTCTCTGAGGGTAAAAACCTTAGAGTTGAACTTTTAAAGCTCAACTGTCTCAACGGCCTAAGCGGCCAATCTCTCTGAGGGATTTTGATCAAATCGATGTTTCGAGAGTTTCATAGTCTCAACGGCCTAAGCGGCCAATCTCTCTGAGGGAAACTTGGATCAAAACGGCTCTTTTGGAATATTCCAGTCTCAACGGCCTAAGCGGCCAATCTCTCTGAGGGAAGCTTATTCTGCATTGGAGGCTTCTAGCTTTAAGTCTCAACGGCCTAAGCGGCCAATCTCTCTGAGGGCCTCGCGGAAGTGAAAAAAGATATCGGCAAGTTTAGTCTCAACGGCCTAAGCGGCCAATCTCTCTGAGGGTGTCAGCAAGTGGGTTAACAAGAATATCATCGAGTCCAGTCTCAACGGCCTAAGCGGCCAATCTCTCTGAGGGTCTGCCAGGGGTTAATGGAGGCAGCGTTGCTGAGTCTCAACGGCCTAAGCGGCCAATCTCTCTGAGGGTTTCAAGTAATGGCTTGGGTCAATTGGCCCAATCGTCTCAACGGCCTAAGCGGCCAATCTCTCTGAGGGATGGAAAGACTAGAAAAAACCGCTAAAAATCTTAAGTCTCAACGGCCTAAGCGGCCAATCTCTCTGAGGGATTCAAAAGTGAACCTTGGTGCTGATGGCACCTTGTCTCAACGGCCTAAGCGGCCAATCTCTCTGAGGGGGAAGGCTCAGAGCTTGTTGGCTTAGACCAACAATGTCTCAACGGCCTAAGCGGCCAATCTCTCTGAGGGGCAGAAATCTGCATCATCAGTCGCCAACAAGATGGCGTCTCAACGGCCTAAGCGGCCAATCTCTCTGAGGGGAATCCATCCTGGTATAGACGACAAAGGCAACAACGAGTCTCAACGGCCAATCTCTCTGAGGGAGTGCCCTCTTTTTTCTTAACGATTTCAATCAGTTATAAGCTGATTTTCCCCGCCCTCAAGTTATGCACAAGAGGGTTCCTTAAAAATAGCGAAAAAGGCATAAAAAATCAAGCTAACTTATTGATTTTTCATCTATTCCCGCCCTGTTGGCTATAAACCTTTAGAAGACTAATTCTAATTGCTTGTTGTTAAAGAGCATTTAGTGGTTATCCACAAAAATAACGTTTTTATAATACAAGGGCGGCAGGGAAGCTGGCAATAGGGTTTCCCCAAACATCATGACTTTGCTGCCGTGACTCTCTATTTAACCAATAGAAGCGTACGCTATCATTTTCTTCGGCATATTGCGTGCATTTTTGACGTAAACGTTCGAGGTCATCTTTGTCCTTAACACTGATTTCGAATACCGAATATTGCACACGGTCACCATAGGTTAGTAATAACTCAGATAGTTTGCGACGATTTTTATCGTCCTCAATGTCGAAGCAAGCCAAATAGACTCTCATTTTATTGGGCTCCATGGATCAAATCGTTGTTGCGTTTTGCAGCTTAGGGCGAGCCTGTATGACTGGTTGCGTATTTGATTCAATAAGTTACCTTCTGGTTGTTTGGATGAGCGAGTCAGTTGTATGAGTAATTCATTGAGCAAGGTTTTACGGGCGGCGCTGCTCATCTGGCAGCCATTTTCGGTGTTGGCAAAGTCGTCTGGCTTGATTTGGCTGCGGCTAATTAAGGTGAGCACCACCCGCTCTACCAGATAACGCCAAGGCTCCATTAGATCCGATGCCAAGGTGTGATGATTGCCATGGCGTTGGTGGAGTGCCCCTTGCCAAGGGTATAAACCAACCGTGCGGTTAATGCTGTCTACTAGGCTGTATAGGAAGCTATAACCAAGGGATAGCATGGCGTTTACTGGGTCTTTGGGCGGTCGGCGGTTGCGTCCAGTGAAGCCCCATTCTTCAGCAAGATAACGTTTGAAAAAAGACCAGAGCAGTTTACTGGCTTGGCCTTCGTAACCACGTAGTTGATCTAGATCGCTCACATGCGTGAGTTTTTTGGCAAAACGCTGAAGTTTGTTGAGCTCTGGGGCGGTTTTGTCTCTACGGCTGATGACGGCTTTGATGCCAGCGAGACGGCCCTGGATCAAGTCTTGGCTAATTTGTAAGGCGACATCTTGTTGTTGTAAATATTGGGTTTGTAATAACCAAAAATCAGCCCCTAAATGGCTAGGGGACAATCCAGCGGAGACGCCTTGATAGTGTCCAAAACCACTGGCAAAGTGTATGGCAACACCCGCTTGCATGGCGGCTTTTAGGGCCGGTGTGGTGATGTGGTGAGCCCCAATCAGTAGAACCGCACTTAATCCCTGCCAAGGGTAGCTGTGTGTTTGTTCGTATTGTTCGACGATCAGACGCTGCTTTTGATGGCTGAGCATGGCGATCTCCCCCGCGATGATGAGTATGGTGCCCATGCTGTCGCGCTCGCCGATGGTGTGGTCTGGCTTTGGTTGGGACTTTTGTATTACGGCGGGTAGGATGTGTTCTGTCGCTTGCTCTTTAATGATTTCTCGATTGGATTCAATGGCATAGCCATCGATGAAAAAATACCCCAAGTAGCGAAAACCTTGTTTGGACTCAACAATGCGGGTTTTGTCTGGGTTGATGGCTAGGCCATGTTCGCTAAGGGAGCGATGTATGTCGTCCAGTGCTGCGGTGGCTTCTGACTGAGTTTTAAACAGTAGGACAAAGTCATCCGCGTAGCGAATGATGTTATGGCCTTTTTCTAGCATGTCTTGGTCAAGGTCGTCTAATAGCAAGTTGGCTAACAAAGGGCTAATTGGCGCGCCTTGGGGGAGCCCTTGATGGCGTGCTGTTACTGTGTCGTCGGTGTCTTGTTTGTTCGCACAAACCCATTGCATGATTAAAGGGACTAGAGGTTCATTAGGAAGCAGCAGGGTTAGGCGTTGTTGAAGGTTTAGCCAGTTGACACTGTCAAAAAAGCTGCTGATGTCACTCTCTAAAATCCAGTGGTAGCCTTGCTGAATATAGCGATTGATTTGATCTCGTGCTTGCAGGCGAGAGTGGCCTTTACGGTAGCCGTAGCTGTGTTTCATCCATAGGGACTCTAGGGTTTGGCCTAGGCGTTCGGTAACGGTTTTTTGTAAGGTTCGGTCGTGCCAGCTGGGTACCGATAGTTGGCGTACACCACCATCCGGTTTGTCTATTTCTACGGGTTGTAACGGGCTGGGTTGATAGTTGCCTTGGAGGATTTTTTGTCGACTGTTTTGCAGTTGTTGAAACAGGGAGTCAATGGCGAGCTGATGTTCTTCATCCGTTTCGTGTTGTTCGATGTCATCTCTGCGTGGGTACATCTCTTGGCAGGCGGCAAACAGTTCAGCATCACTCATGCATTGTTGCAACAGGGTTGTCGCCGCTTGTGGACGAGGGTAGCTGGTTATGCCGTAGGCGTCTTGGAGCTGGTATAATCCCATACCAAAGGCGCGGTTTTGTCCAATACCGATATATTGCCCTAATACGATTAAGGCGAGTAGATCGGCCGGGAAGTCCTCTGGCAATTCGATTTGCAGCTGAGCAAGCATGCCGCTAGCGTCTTTTTTGCCATGGTTTTTGGCGCTAGATCCTTGAGTGTTAGGTGGTTCACTACTTTGGTAGTCATTGTTTAACCAAAAAACCAAGGCGTTATGTAGCGTGGCAGCAGGCCAGTCTTGGCGCTGTAGCCGCTCGCCACTGTAGCGCTGATAAAGGTTGATGAGCGTATCGGTCAGTCGTTGGGTGAGCAGTTCCCAACTGAGCTGATGTTTATCCCGACAGTATCGCTGTTTGCCTTTTCGTAGTAGGTTGTCCGATGGGTTGGTTTTGGCTGCTTTTAGGCGGGCGGGTGTGGTAAAGACGAATTTAAATACGGGCGTTTTTGCCCATAGGGCAGTTTCCAACGTGAGGTCGTTGATGTCGTAAGCACTCAGATGTTCGATCTGAGTCACTTGATGGTGGTCAAAACTGTCTTCTAATTTTTCTAGTGTCAAATTATCGCCAAAGGGGCCGTTATTACGGGCTTTGGCTGGCACGCTTTCTGGTAGTTTTTGTAATCGGTCAAATAAGGTTTGTAACAGTTCTTCTCCACCTTTTATAACCACAAGGCGAAAACGGTAGTGGTCGCCCTTTTGGTAATGGCTGTGAGCGTTTTCCAGTGGTTCGATCACTATACAGTCGCTGAAATGTTCCGGACTACCAGCTAAATTTCTTAGCCAGGCATGCAGGCCAACATGGTGTAAAAACCCCGGCTGGCTGTTGTACAGCCAGCGCAGGGTCACTACTACACTGCGCAGAGGCAGTATGGCTTGAACCAAGGGAGAGTCGTGCATTTGAGATTAGCCCCCTTCGTTTTGGTCTTCTAAAGCTTTGGTTAGGCGATTGAGAAATTTAGGTTCTGGTAACATTCCAGCCCCCCGTAACGGCTCGATATATGTTAAACATAGCTGTGTTTGTTGTTCATTAAAGGGGGTTTCTTTTATTGCTTTTGCTGTGTTGTTCATTGCATCGTTGACTTTTTTACGAGCCGCTGAGGTATTGTTATCAAGGTAATGATCTACCATTTCTTTTAACGTCATAATTAGTCGCTCCTCAGGTGAAGCATTTGCTTTTTGGGCGGCTAATGCTTGTGCTTTTTGCTCTTTTTCTTGCTGAGCACGTTCTGCTTCTTTTTGTGTTTGAAGTAATCGAAAATAGGCGTCGTCAGTGAGTAATTCAAGCTCAGTATTTACTTTTGCGGAAAGATTTTTGTCTATCTCAATAGGTTGAAAGGCTTCTTCTGAATGAGGTTGTAATGTGTCGCCTGTATTTTTTGATTTAGTAAATTTCCCAAGCGGCATGTAGTTTCCCTCATAGGCAGATTTGATCGTAGAGGTTGCAAGCAGTTCTTTTATTTGCGGTGATTCTTTCCAACTATGCTCTTGGGTTACGGCACGGTAGGCGTTTTCCATGAGTTCAATAAAACTGCTGCGGGATTTTTGGAGCAGTGTATTGTTATCAAATTCTCTGTCTATCACAGGGTGTAGGTCTGCATCGATAAGATTGAGTGAGACTCGCCCTAAACCGAAGGGTTTACCCATTCCTAGGCTATGAAAAACTTCTTTTTGCTCTCCAAAGTCAAGACTCCATAATAAAGCGCCGAGTTCTACTTCTCTTACATTATGAAGTTGCAGTTTGAAACGGAAGATTGTGGCGGTATCCACTGGAATAAGTTTGACTTGAACGCTGTAGTTTTCGTCTTTTCTTGAGCCTACTGTCGTTTCAGGGCGTAAAACATGTACTTTTTCCTTTACAGGGTAACGCTTCCACCCAGATAGTTCACTGTTTTGGTCCATTAAGGTGACGTAGTCCCCAGTGGCGTTAAGTTGCCCATCTGAGCCCGCTTTAGGCTGTCTGATGTAGGCGGGGTAAAAGGTGGGTTTAGGGCCATTTAGTATGCTTGCAGGTAAATCTGTTTTATAAACTGGCTTCCCTACGGTTTTTGCAGTACCAATGTTGACTCGTCCCTTTAGTGAAACGTTTTTTTCATTGCTTATTCTTCCAAATATCAATTCAGGTAGGTCGGGGGTATCCCCTTTAATATGATTTTCATTGGTGTGAATAACAGCCTCATGTGTACTGTTTTTATAAGCTAATTTGTACAGATAGGAGAGACCAATAGAGGTACATTTACCACCTTCTTCTTGGAAAAAAACGGGAATACCTGTTTCGCTGTGTTCGCTGTTTTTTTTCTTCCAGTAGTTCCAATCTTCGGACTCACTGTGAATAAAAAGAAAGTCTCTTATGACTGCGGTTGGTATCGGCTTGGGTGTGTCACTTGGCTGGTAAAAGACAAATTCCCATTTTTTTGCCGATCGGCCGGCATCGAATGCTTGTCCGGGCTGACCTGTAACAACGAGTTGGCCGACTAATGTGCCCGTTGTACTTGGGAGCGCAACGGTTCCTTTCGTTTTATGTACCTTAGTGTCAAATTTTATTTGACGAATGCCATTTAACAGCTGATATCTTTGGTGTGCCTGAGAGTTGGTATTGCTTACCCATTTAGATTTAGAAATGTCGTTATAGTAATGAATAATATCCTGTTGATGAATTCGGGCCATTTTACAGGGCGTGATTTCCCAGCAACCTTTTTGTTGATTGAATTTCAACCAACCGGATTTGCCTCCTTTAGGTGTGCCTGGAAATTGTTGAAGATAGAAACTCTTGCTGCTACTGAGGTCCCGAACACTATAGCGTTTGTCGTCCAGACGGTTAAAGCGGGCGAAGCTGACGATTTCCATCACGCTGCTGATCATGCCCTTTAAGCTGCTTCCGGGGATAATGGGGTTGCCATTTGGATCTTTGAAAAATTCGACACGCCCTGGCGCTTCTTTGGTGGCGGGAATTTGTGTGCCGCCAACTAGGGTTGGTGTGTGACAGGTGAGTTCCACGGTAAGCGTACCACTAATGCCATCACTAAAGGGAACGTCGTGTGATACCTGATCGGCCCAGTGTGGTAAGTAAATAAAGCGTGATAGTGGGACAAAGTTGTAAGGTGCGAAAACGCTCATTGTTCACCTCCTGCGAAGCCTGTAAAAATAGCGTCTGTACTGACGACGCCTTGATCTTCATCCATTTGCCAAATACGTGTGTAGCATAAATTTGCTTGTGCCTTTTCACGAGAAGCAAGCTGTATTTGTTCTGCTAATGCATTGGCTGCGGATGGGTTCGGTTGTTCCTGAAGCGTGATGGTGATGAGGTTCCAGCGCTGATTACGATAATGGAGGCGAATATACTTCTGGTCTTGTTGATGGTGTGTGCTGGTGACCAATTCACCCTCAAGTGGCGGCATGGCAATATCGGCAGTCAGTGATTTTTGACTTTCAATACGCTCCACGCCATCTGGCCAAGTTATCCAACCAGTGACATCTCCTAATTGCGTTATGGCGCTTAGAATCTCACTAGCATTAGCGAATGACTGATGTTGTTGATAGGTCAGGGCGACTGGTTTTAAGTGTCCTAGCAGTTGGTGCTCAGGTGACAGTGATGTGATGTGTTTAAAGAGAGTGTTGTAATCCATTATAGCTCACCTTTTACTTGAGAGGTTGTGTGCTCTGCCCAATGGTATTCCCCGGTGAAGCTACCTAAACCACGGGAACCTGCGGCCCCAAGTGGTAAGCGACCATGGCATAAGTCATCAAGAGTGGCTTTTAAGGCCTGTTGGGCGAGGTCAGAAAGAGAGTTTGCGTCTAATAGGGTGAGATCAAACTCAAGTTCTGGTTCAAATAGCACTTCTTCTGTGAACAATGCGCCATCAATAACACCACCAGTGAAGCGGTCGATACGGTTGTGCCACAGTTGGGTGGTTGGCGCATTTTCTGGTAGGTAGATGTCATCGATGAGTAGCTTTCCCACACCTCCTTCATCACCTTCATTTTTCGCATAACCGAGTAAATCGGTTAATTCACTATGATGTTCTCGTGTGGCGGCGGAGATGAAAAGCTCGTCGGTTAGTTGATCGGCGAATTGTCCTTTAAGGCGATTGCAATGGTACAGGGTTCGGTGTGCTATTGCGCCCTTGATGCTGCTAGCGGGAATCAGTGGCTGACGTTTGGAAAAGCGGCCTTGGTCGTTTGTCCATTGGATATAACTTTCGGATTGCATGCGCAAATCAGCAGGATCAGATGTTTCATGCATGGGGATATCGCCACCGCCAATACGTATAAAACCGTCTGCTTTTAATTTGAGATGAATGTGTATACCGTCTGGGCTTTGTTCGCTAGGGGGTGAGGCTTGTGCATCCGCACTGTTAACCGCAATAGAACGGTCTAAAGCGCACCATTTTGCAATGTCATTTGGATTTTTTAGGTCAAAATGATGGGATTCCATTTGCTGGATGCTTAATGAACCGAATCCAGAGCGAGTGCTGCTGCCGAGTCGAAAGTTCGGCTTTTGTAAGAGCGCCATTAGTTCTTCCCAATGGGTGTCATCAGCGGAGTCACTCCAGTACTTTATTTCAAAGGTAAAACGTGCGCCTTTCGGACAAGCAGAAACATCGAATTTACCTTGGTCCTCGGCACAACCTTTATGGTTTAAACGTACTCTTTCACGCTTTATCGGCTGCGACTGAGCCAATGGATCTAGAAAATCAGGATCTTCACTGGGGTAGACTAAGCCTTCGACGGGGTGGTTATGTTTATCATGTATTACCCCCCAGCTGATTTGTATGCGTGATGTTTGGTCTTTAGGTTCTTTGGTGTGGGTTTGAGCGTAGCCAAACAGAGTATGGGTTTTTTCTTCGTTAAACTGGGTTTGAAAAAGATGACGCAATACGCCGCGAATACTGGTGGCAGGCAATGTGGGTAGGCCGTTGGCATCGCGCACCAAACTGGTGTCGTAGCTCATTTCCGCTTGACCCGATTGGATGGATAGTGGCGTTTGCGCTTCGACACAGACGCGAGCTAGGTAAAGGTGGTTCCATTGTTTTAGCATGTTAGTTGTCCTCCCCTGCAGTGCTGATTTTTTCTCCTCGTAGTGAGCGCATTTCGGCTGCCAATAGTGCCACTTTGTCACTCAGGGTATGGGGAATATGGCTCTCTTTTTGCCTTTTGGAGTCTGATTGTGTTTTATCATTAGAAGTCTCAGCCAGTTCAATGAGTTGATCCGCTAGCCAAGTGCTAAAGGTATTTTCCGAGTCAATTTTCAGCCCCCATGTATGCTGGCTGCCTTCTTTTTGCCGGCAAATAGCGTGTTTTGGGTCTAGGAAAAGTTGCTCAAGTAACTTTTCCGGATGGCGTCGATTATCACGGGCGGCCTGATACACAACCCCCCATTGGGAAGCACTTGGTCCAATAGGTATACTGGGTTCTAAAGCGTTAAGTTGACGTGCTGTTTTGTAGATTTTCTGAATGTCTGTCAGCATGGTATTTAGCCATGCTTGATGGTCCACTGCTTGTGCTTGCTGTTGTACCCGTAACCATTTTATCAAAGGACTATCAATAGTCTTCTCATTATTGATGACAGGCAGAGTGAAGCTGTCTTGAATGGCCGCTTTAAGCGAGGAACTCACACACACTTTTGCTTGTATGGCGATATGGCCCGCACCCACTTCGGTATAGCTACCAATGGGGCTCTCGAGGTGTTTAATTTGTTCAGCCGTTAAGGGGGCAATGCCGTCAAAGGTGATGACGCTACCTTGACTGATTACCTGTCGTTGGCTGTCAAAGGCCTTACGAAAAGCGTTATAAGGACTGTATGCTCGACTGCGTAAAAAACTGTGTGAAAGGTTGAGTTCTCCTTGGGGTAGGCCAAAATGCTCTGGTCTTGGCGTTAGAGTGGGCTGCCCTGTGATTGGGTCGGTTAACGCTAGGTCAGATAAACACCAAATGGTGAGGTCGGTATCACCCACTTTGGCCATACTGGTCGGCTGATACGCCTCGCTTTTTAAGCGTTCTATTGTTACTCGACCATACTGAGCTGATCGAGATCGGCCCATTCGAGCTTGGCCTTCTAGAGCGTCGAGGATGTGATTGACGAGGTCTTTGGGGACATCGCTGGCTATGTCTATATGAGCTAAAAAACGTTGTCCGGATTGGATGGCTTGGTAACCAAAGAGTTGTGATTCGGCGGCACGACCATTTGTATTATCAATGGCGGTTTTCATGCTGGCGGTTCGAATGACAGTGGCAAGGTGGCCTCTGCCTGTAATGTAGGCTTCTCTTAGTTGTTTGGGTTGTTTGTTATTATCCAGATCGTCGATATTCGGTCGAATGATATTTTGTTCAAACAAGGAGATGTCTGTGTCGCCACCATTTTTAGGTTCTTCTCCTTTAAAGTGATGTAAACATAAGGGAGAAGGGTAACTTGGACGATTATCCTTATGGACAATATAGCCATTCTGAAAGCACACTTTTCCTGAATAAAATACCTGCCATTTTTCCTCTGGTGAGCTGAGACTCTTATACAATTTGGCCGCGACTGCCCCTAGTAATAGACTACCTGGAATATAATCTAAAGAAATATGTGCGCCACTGGTGGCAGCGTTGGCGCTGATCACCAGATCGTCTTTTAATGTGATAAGCAGAGGTATTCTTCTCATGATGCATTCCCTCTTTGATTTGTGCTTGATTCAGACAGGTTTAATTGTGCGCGCCCTAAGCCTCGGTTGCGCATGCCCCCTACATGATCAATGAGATTGATGGCTTTGTTTAAGTATTGAAATACTTGCTCAGCCTGTGAGTCGTTACAGTCAATGTCGGCATATAAAGTGAGCGGAACGGTGACCTCGATGCCCCGTAAGGACTTCTCTTTTGCAACGCCTGAATGGTGGTCTATGGCGGTTGAAAAAATGTGTCGATACAGCTCGGATTTCAGTTCAGGTTCGTTAGCTAATATCTCATAATCGCTAGAGGGTAATTGAGCATTGCTGACAGCAATTATTCCTGGCACGGTATTGAAGCGTGTCTCATTAGCGGGGTCTGTGTTTGTAGGACGAGAGCCAAAAAGCCAATCTGGCAAACTGCTTTGCCCGTGCTCTAGGATAGGAAAGTCATTAAACCAACCCCAGTCATCTGCGCGAGTGATGGCGTCTCTGAGTAGACCTTTAAGGTGACGACCATTTAAAAAAGGTAAACCGGAAGCGTCTTTTTCTACCAAGCTATCTACATGACTACCACTGGTTCGTCCTGTGCCAGTATGCCAATAGCTGGTGATGTTTATAGTAAGCTGCTGATGCATTTAGACCTCCTTTTCAATGGATTGGCTAGGTAGCGCAGTGATTGTCAATAAATCGATTAATGGGCTTTTTCGTGTATGTTTATCAAAGGGCAGAGCGTCGAGCGCTTCTAAATCACACAATGAAGCGAGTTGGCTATCGAAATCGGTTAAGTATGACGAAGAGGTCTCGGCGGCAATCTCTCGCCAACGTTTGTAGCGCCTGTGAGCTTTAGATGGACTGTCTTTTAAGAGGCTGGCAACTTCACGTAAGCCATTACGATTGAGTTTATTTTCTCCAAATAGTTTTGCCATGGTTTGTAATGTGGCTAAGTTCGCTAGGCCGTCTTTAAACCCATAACATCCTAGTGACAATTCATGGGTTTGACCATTTACAGGAATTTGCCACTCATGTTCGCGAACGCTTCTTACGTCTTCAATCATGGTCGCGGCGACTTGATGGAAGCTGATGGAAGAAGGAATACAATCTAGCTCAGTGTTGTTTGTTTGCCATTGTCGAGATTGTTTTTTGGCTTCTTTACACAAGGATTCGACTAAATCGTGGGCTTGTAAAAAAGGTTGATTGGATTTGATAAAACACACACCTGCACAAGCCGTAAGTGTTTTTAGTCGTGTTAATTTGAGTGTTTTTCCCTCTACTGTTAGTTCGTCTTTACCGCCAAGTTTGCTTTTAACGGTGTCGTAAAGGGGCGATAAATATTGTTGTGTTTGTTCTTCAAAGGCGAGACAAAAGGCTTGAGTAAAGGGGATGGCTAAGTCTGCACGTACGAGAATAGTTAGATCATCACCGCCTAGTACCAAAGGCCGTGCTGGGATCATGCTCTCGTCATTTTTTCTCGCATCCAACAGGACGTTGGTGGCGATTTGTGCTGCCTTTTGCATTGCCTTTTCGAGGCTTTTCGAAAATTCTTGATACAGCTCAATATAGGTGTGTTCATTCGCCGTTTTCTCGACAATATGTCTGACAGCGGTATTGAGTACTCTGAGCAACTCTCCTAAGCCATTACCATCGGCATGAATAAGTGCAATGGAGCGGTCATTGTTAATAAAGGGAAAGTCACCGCTGTCTGTATCAAGGTTTGTTGGCCAATACTGGTCAGGGGCGTCGGAAAATTTTCTTGTTAAGCTGGATCGGTTGAGCGTTTTTTGTTTGATTTGCGTGGCTTCGTCTATCCATTCCTTGCGAGATTCACTCCAAGCGACGGCAGGGTTGGCGGTTCTAGGTGAGCGGCGCACCAATGGACCTGCGATGGGAAATTTAGTAGACAGTCGGTTGCGTTGTTCGGCGAGCCGTTCAAAGCCGTCTTTCATAGCGTCCATAATGCTATTGGCGGTGCTGAGTACTTGCACGACCTCGACACTGGGAAAGTGTTTTCGTACATAAAGTGACCATAGTTGGCTAAGGTCTTTGGCATGATCTGCTGAGTTTAATATGGCGTAAATCGAGCCGCCTGCTCGGCGTGAAAACCAGATGTCTTTATTTTCTTCTAGTCCTAAAGTGGTAAAAACCTCCTCCAATGGCTTATTGCATAAGGCATCAAGTTGATCACTGGCGGCGACCATGTCGCGAAGTTTTCCGCCTTCAAAGAGGTACTTTTGTATTGCTCGGGCTTCAAATAAATAAACGGTGCTGGGCATATTCTTTTCCCTTCCCTAGTCGTGTTTTTAACTACATTTAATGTAATGTGCTATTGTGTTGATCAATGACTGACAAGTTAATAGGTATTGATGTCTAACGTGTGCGACTCTTTGCTATTGGTATCTGTATAGTGTAGAAAAATGCCCTTGCTACCCGATACCGCCGCTAATGAGGCTGACATGGAGGCCTTACCGCCCGTTACATCAATCACCAGTTTATCTTGCAGGTAGTTTGGGTTTTCTTCTTTTTTCTCTTTTTCAATAGTATCCATAATGTTTAGACACGTTTTAGCAAAGATTCTTGGGTCATCAGATGGGATTCCTTTTTGTATTTTTGACTTTATATCTTCATCGATTTCCCATTTGGTATCGAGGTGAGTGACAATTTCGATATTTCTTGTTGAGTTATGAAAATAACGATCTACAAATTTTTTAAATGTATCTACTTGATTGAATGACCCAGAATTTTTATTCTCTTTACCTTCAGAATTAATTTCATCCCTTGTCGAAAGCAAAATAACTTTATGAACATTAGGGTAGTTACAAATCGCATTTAATGTCATAAGCCAATTGCAATTGAATTTTGACTTCCACAGATCGCTAAAATCATTTTCAGGTTTAAGGTATTTTATTTCTTCTGAAAACCTTAAGTGATCAAAACTATTTCCACTTTTATCACTATAATTTGATAAAGGCATAATCAAAACCTCTCTCCGTTTCCTGTTGGGATCAAAATCATCGGCATCATATTTCTCTGAAAAAGACGTTTTTTTTCCTTTTATATAAAATACCAAAAGGCCAAATACAGAAACTAGAAGAGCTGCTATATTAAATATCAGATCGCTTTGAAATCTTAAAAGAGTGATGTCTTTAACTATTTCTAAAGAAGTATCTATCATCCAGCTAATAAAGCTAAGTATTAATAGAACATAAAGAATACCTCCAGGATCTCTGCCAATAACTTGAGCTAAGCCCTCTTTAATTTTCACATTCGACCGATTCGGCATGATCATTCCTCAATTTTAGTGAGTTTAAATTCGCTAATCTTTGGTTCGCATTGTTCCATAACTGTTATTGAAAGCTCTTTTCCTCTTTGTTCGCTTGGAATAGTTAATTCTAAATGGAGATATTTTCCCCCTCGTTCACAAACTTCTGCGGCAATATGGACAGGCAAGGTGCCAATAACGGTATCGCCTGGCTGAATTAGGTTACTGTCAAAGTGATCGATGACTTTATCAACCTGGGTCTGTTGTTTAATCCATGTGATGGCCGCAGGATGCCGGCTGACTAAATATCGAGTAGGCATAATAGTTTTTATTCCCCTTCAACCCATTGTTTTAGACGGCTGGTGAGGTGTCTTAGTTGAGTACCACTGACCACTTCTAGATCATATAAGCCAGCTCGCTTATGAGCGCTGGTGGGAATATCAGACAAAGTAACTATCATGCCTTTTACTTCTTCTCCGAGTGCATTTGAAAGGGCTTCTAGTTTGTAAATCATTTGATTAGCGGGGACTATTTTGTCGGCAAGATAGGAGGTTTTTACTTCGATAAGGTACAGTTGGTTATCGGCAAGAAACACTACATCTAATTCATTCTTTATCTCTTCTTTGTAGCTTATTTCTAAGCCTAAACGAATATCTTGAATCTGAGGTATGTTCGTTTTGAGTCTACGTACTTGTTCATAGACAAAGAGTTCCATCCACCCTCCATTACAAAAAAACCGACAGGCTTCATTGGAGAAAGTGACCGTTTTGTGTTTGCATTTGATAAGGTTATGTTCTTGTAAGTCCAAGAGTAGGGGAAAAAGCTGACTCTGTTGCCAGTGACGATCTAGTTTGGAGTAGTAGGCTGAACTGCTGGTGGATGGATCATCTCTTATCGCTGAACTTGCTAGTCTATTGAGAGAGCGGAAAAGGGGATAAATAGAAGGAGACTGAATCCAAGTTTCAACCAATCTGCCTAGCTCTTTGGTAATTGGGATACCTAAACCATGACTGAGTAATTTTATCTGATGAACACGAAAGTAGGCTTTTAAGCTGGCTAAATCAGCAACATTTTTGCTTGGCCTATCGCTAGGAATGAGCCATTGCTGGTGGTCATCTTCATCAATAAGATAGCATTCTATGTTTTTTTGTGTTGCCCACTGAAATAGTTGTAATGTGTTAAGCCTAGAGCCAGTGCTTAGGTTCAACAGAATTTTCTGTGCATTTATTTCCTCTAGAACGTGTTCTAATCTTGAAAAATCGGCCGGATTGGCTTTGGCCGGCCATTCTAAGACGAATGGATGTTCTCCCGCATTGACTAAGCTTCGCTTTATATCCGCTTCCTCACTGATGTCTCCTAATACAAGCAGTTGTGCTTTATTATGCTGTATAAGGAGAGGGGTATAATTTTTAAAGTTATCTTCCCCCCATAAGCAAATGTGTAGCTCTATCATTGGCAATCCTTTGATTTTCTGTATTTAGATAAACATTTACAAAATTTAATTTATATGAATTTATACTCTATTCAAAGAAATAATTTTATCTCAAAGGAGATGTTGCTATTTTCCTAAAACGACTAGTCTGGCATGCTTCACAGAAAATGCTCCGGCTGCTTCTTGGTTAGCTTGTCTGGCAATATCGATTGCTTTAGGCAAGATCAAAAAGTAGGTGTAGGCATATTGATTAATTTTTTTGCCACGGAACATATTGCTATTAAGTTGGAAGGCTTGTAAATCCACACTTAGGACCAGGCTGTGTCTATCAGGCGCCTTACCAAAAAATGTGCCTAACTCATGTACACTACCAAAAGCGGATTTTAGGCTTTTCTCATCCGTACTTTTTAAATAAGCATAGAAACTAACACCGCTGTGTTTATCATCAGCAACAGACTCTATTCGCTTTGTAGTGAATTGACCGGAGACGAAGGGCATGGCTTCTTTATGGCTCGAAGAGCCATTTTGGCAGCCTGTTGATTTAGGTAAGTCGTGCCTGAACCTATATTCTGCACAACCAAATTGCTTCACAACATTACTTAGGACTTGAACAAAGCCATGTGAGGCCAGTTTATTTTGCATATAGAGACCACCGTAGACTGATTTTGGGAAGAGATATTGCTCCATATCTTTGATATTACTTGTATAGGCAAGTGGTATCATAGTGGCTTTCTCTATGGCTCTGGATACATTGCTAGGCTTTGCAGAAACAGATTCTCCCGATGGCCATAGAATGGCATTGGAGAACCTTGGGTAGTTTCCGGAGTGGTATGACTCTGCTTTGATTTCATAAGAAAAAAAGGCAAGTAACACTCCTATAATTACAGATAGTTTTTTAAAAGAATCAATAAACATAATTGTGTGGTGCCTTTTTTAATTTATCTAAAAGTTATAGACTGCTTAGGTTCTTGTGATGACATTATGTATTCCTTTTGAAATCCATACATTTGCTTCATCTAAATATTTTTTAGCATCAGAGTTAGGTTCACTTGCTTTTGATAAATATTTTTCAAATAGGCTAGCTGCAGTAGAATAATTTCCAAGCATATATTCACAATATGCTATGTTATAGGTTAGAATATTGTTATTTGGTAGTTTTTTGTATAGGTCTTCATAGGATTTTTTAGCTAGACTTATGCTTTTTTCTGAAGCTATATTAAATGCTTCCTCCATTTTTTTTTGATTATTTGATGATAGATTTGTATCTTTTTTGATGAGGTCATTTGGTCGATCTACTACTTTTGGAATAAAGTTATTAGTGATCTCATTACCTGCATCTATACTTGCCTTATAGGCTAAATGTTTTGCAGATTCAGGTGTACTCATATAGTCTTCACATGCAGTATCTTGCTTTGAAGAGTTGAACCTTCTGACAGTTATTCTTTTACCTTTCGAATCCAAAATCGAATATTTTCCAAAAACTGTTGCAATAGTTTTAGTGCAATCTACAGTATATTTTACTCCTTGAGAAGAATCGCATGTTCTAATTAATCCACTTCCTGGACATTTTATTCTATATTCTTTTATTGCAAATTGTTCAATTTTAGGCTTTTCTATTTCCACAGAAAAAATGGCATAGCTTTTATCTATTTTTTTCGATTTTTCATAAAAACTAACAGAATTAAAGTATGATTTATTCCCTACTTTAGAATTTTTTAAATTATATTCAATGGTTTCAATTGTGGTGTTTTTATTGTCTACGTTACTTTTTATTTCAATGTTTCTGTATTTAGCTAATGTCGTTTCATTTGGTGGTTCTATAGCTTTTATTGTATCTGTAAACAACATTGTTACACTTTCTGTCAGTCGAGATAAATTAAATTTTTCTTTCAAACTGGATAGATTGAATTTTTCTAATGACCCAC
>NZ_JAEMUI010000003.1 GCF_016461715.1 Marinomonas spartinae
ATAATTGTAAAAGTATGTGTTTTTAAATTAATTAAAATTACAAATAATATTATTATGACTAAAAAAACTATTATTTTTCTACATGGTGGGCCTGGCTTCGATGATTATCTAAAGCCATATTTTTCAATCTTAAATGACACATTCAATTGTATCTTTTATAGTCAAAAAAAAGGGCCTAATATAACTATTGATGAATTAATAGAAGAAATAGATATTCTAGTGAATAGGTGCGAACATAAGCCAATAATATTAGGGCACTCATGGGGTGGCGTTCTCGCATTAAAATATATATCTTTATTTAAAAATAAAATTTGTGGATTGATCCTGATGAATACAGGGTTGAATACTGAACAATGGTTAAAATATAGAGAAACGCTTAAATTGTTTAATTTAGAAGATGCTGAACCTGAAGATGTTTTTATGACCGAAAAAGAAAAGTTAACAGGATTAACTTTTTTTGAAAATATGTCTAGAACATTATCTGATGATACATTTAAATCAATATTCAAACACTTTTTATCAAACTTTGATCTAATCGATGATTTATCAGAAATTACTTTTCCTATTTTGAATATTTTTGGAGAAAAAGATTATCGTTTTCCAGTTGAGATTCCAAGATCTTTTAAAAAATTTAATCGAGATATAATTGAATTGGAGTTGGAGGATTCTGGTCATTTTCCTTTTATCTTAGAAGATAAATTAGATAGAATTTGTTTAGCAATAAATAAAACATTTAACTGAGAAAATACTTTAGGTTTGGTGGTTGGCGTTGTTCACCGTTTAATACGGCGTTGGTCACAATATTGAGTTTCAGCTAATAGAAGAGCTTTGCTTTAATTATTCCGCAACACTAAGAATATTCTCGGAATCTTGCATAGATTTTGAAGGAATTGAAAGTGAGTTAGGAATTCAACCATCATTACCACATAATAAACCGATTTCAAATCTCTCTTACCCCAGATCCCCTCTGTTGTTGAATTCTCTGTTGGTAAAAGTGTGTTGATGTCACAGATTTAGGGCTTGCATTTGAAAGCGAAATTATTTCAATAATGAGGCTTATTTAAATTTGTTGGTAGCCTTTGCTAAATCCGTCTTACGAGCACTCTGCAACATGTCAGCGGTTAACAATGAAGAGTCAATTTTAGTGTAACAGAGTGTAATACCTATCTATTTTTTTTCATGTTACCGTTTTCTTAGTCTTTGTTAGGCGATGTTGGCATGGCTGTCGTCGCGCTAAGACTATAGACGCAACTGTAATTCTCTAGCGGCTTGTTTAAAGCAACTTATTATTAACCCAACAAAAAAGAACAACTTATTATGGCTTCTAGCAGTTTTGCCTGTGATGTATCACAGGGATTTAATTTTCAAAAAGACGCCCAATGCTTGATTGGGCATATCACGTCACTAAAAATCGGTGATAAAGAATTTAAAAAAGACTTGGCGGTTACCGTGCCGACCAATATCACTGGCGACAAAGTTAAGGTTGTTGGGGTAATTTCCAATATCTATTGGGAAGGTGGTCATTCCGATCCAATCATGTTTGATTGCCGAGTGTCTACCGACAATAAGCAGGCGGGTCTTACATTACAACATAAAGACTTGAGCAACACCAGCGTCGAGTTCTCTTATGTGATTTACGACTATGACCCGAAAGAGAAAAAATTCTATCCTAACTTTCATACCAACGAAACCGACCTCAACGGACTGGTGGCGAAAAGTGGTGGTGAATTAGATTTGTACATTGATATGGATCAGGCCACGGATGTGGTATCGCCGGAAAACTACAGTTTTATACTCGGAGTCATGCCTACTGAAGAAGAGCAGGAAGTACATTTTGCGGTGAATGTCAGCGCAAAATTCGTGAAAAAATGGGGCGTCACTGTCGCAGAATAGTTTTTGCCTGTGTCGGAGCATCATTCTGATAATACAAACCGGTGTGAAACTGGGGGATTCGTGTTGCCAGCCTCAACCCCCGCGATGATATGACTCGGTGGAAATAGGTTTGGGGCTAAAAAAATATATTACTCAGTAAGTTAAGGGCTCCTTCTCTCCCAGTGAGAATAGGGCATCCTAAAGAGAATAATGTAAAGCTGGACTTGAATAAAAAGGACTTAAACATGACCAATATCACTCCTCAGCAGTACCTTGAACTAAATGACGACGAGCAATTAAAATACATTTGGGCTTTTACCCAACGAGGGTTGGTTTACCCCGCACCCCATGCCATTTTTGCAACGTTTTGGCTTCGTGACGAATCAACTTATAGACGAAATCAGTTAGCTCAGTTGATGCTAGAAGTCAGAAATTATATTCATTGTACGGAAAGCCTTCGCTCACATAACTCAACGGCGGTGGTGGGGACTAGTTTCTCGCTTTGGCGCAAGTTTTGTCAGGATGACGGACTCAGTGTGCCTAAAAGTATTGAGCTGCACTTTCCAGAAAGTGACGATAAAAATACGTCTGAGGTTTTTGCTAAATCCGATGGCGTTTTTCAGCATTCTAAAGGCAGTTTATGGTTTCATATTAAGTCCGATAAAGTTGCCGATTGTAGTGCTATTTTTGAATTTATTAAAAATAAATTGGAAAGCATTGCTGATAAGCATATTGAACAGCCTGCGTCTTCTCGAACAGAGCGTGAAGATGGCAAAAAAGGCAAGGTACTAGGATGTCGTTTCTCTGAAAACTTGAATAACCCATCGAGCCCCATTTCTCTTTCTAAGCACTCGGTTTGTGGTACCGAGGATCTGGAGCATATTGGCGCGTCGGTGGCTCTGGCACAACGATTCAATATTAATTGGGAGCATCTTCATTCAATGAGTGAAGAGGCCATTGAAGATATCATTGGTCGTCGCACGAACGACGCAATTATTCCTAATCGCGATCAGCGATCACACATTAAGTCGGCACGAATGCAAGATTCTAACGGCAATACCACACCTGTTTTACGTTTGGGTTTGCCGTTTGGTCAATCAACCAATGCTAATAAAGGTCGAGGTTCGGTGTTATCGGAAGAGCAGGGGATTTACTTTGCTGGCTTTGCTAAAAATGTTCAGATCTTAGAAAATATCATGAGCCAGCAAATTGGCAGTCAATCTGGATTTATGAATGACAGGTTACTCAATCACATAAAATCCGACCTTGGTGATTTTTACTATATTCCTAGTCGCATTGATCTTGGCCTTCACAAACGTGATAACAGCAATAACTTCGACCGCCTGTTAAAACAAAAGCGTTGGGATAAATTTCCTGGTGTGGATTGGGAGCGACTCGACCGTCACTTCGAAAAAGCTTCCGATAACGGTTTGATGTACTACAACCATAAAAACTACTTGTATCGCATGGCAACCATGTCCGATAAGCAAAGAGAAGCCGTTTGTGCATTCGACGCGCCAACAGCGCGAATTCTTAGCTTAATGGAGAACATGTTCTCGCTGTGGCAGGACAACTGGTACATAGATCGTGCTCAGCTTGAAATGAAGGGCTACATCAATGGCAGCCTAACCGGGAAGGTTGAACAAGGGTATGGGGATATCCGAGATTACATCGACCATTACAATAAACAAGGCAATATCGATGCGCCTGCGGACATCATGAAAGAAAGTGTGATGATCAGAAAAGGGTGGGCGACGCGTTTGCAACTTCACCAAGTGACTTCCGAAGAATATGGTTTCCGAGGTCGTAAAGTGCGTTACAACAATCACCTAGTACCTTTTTGCGAACACATTCAAGCCGATAAAAAAGACATTGTAAATGGGGCCGATACGTTTCGAATTTCCCCTGGGGAAATCATTGTTGGTGCAATGCCAAATTTGTCTTTAGGTCAGGGGCGATACTACATTAAGTACCTAACGGAACAAGAATATAAAAACGGCTTTTTGGATAGCCTGAGCGAGGCTTCGGGTGTGGGTCATAACGTGCCGGGGTTAGATAAGGTGTTGGATAAAGGCTTAGGCGGTCTCATTTCCATGTTAGAAGCTAAACGCGATGCTGCTAGCGACAAAGTATTTGGTGCTGCGAAATACAGTGCAAAAGATTTCTATACGGCGAGCATATTATCACTACAAGGTGTGAGTGAAGTGTGTGAGCGTTTTGCCGCGCTGGCTACAAAGCAGGCTTCGCAATTGAATGGGGATCAATTCCGTGAGAAACAAAATCTTGAAGCTATCGCAAAGCGCATGAATAAGCTTTCAACGGAAAAGCCCGATACGTTGGTTGAAGCGGTACAGCTTATTTTCACCGTACATAGCTGCTTACATTTAACTGGTGAGCCAACCGCGCTTGGTCGTTTGGATCAGTTATTAGTCCCCTTCATGAAGCAATCGCTTTCGCCGGAGCAAATCCAATCAGGTGAAGTAGAGCCTGATCGTGATGAACAAGAAATCATTGATGCGTTCTATATTAAGCTTAGCGAAAAAGTGCAGTCAAATCGCCTTAATATTGAAGATCACCAACCATTAGGAAATCTTGCTATGGCAGGTGCAAGTGGGCCTTATCCTCAGCATACCTCGGTGAACCAATGGGTGCAGCAAGTGACAGTGGGAGGCACAGAAGCCAACGATGATCCGGCAATTGATAACCCCGCATACAATCAAATGACGCGCATGTTCATTCGAGCGAGTGCTCGTTTACCCTTAAATGCACCTTGTTTATCGCTACGTACAAGAAAGGATATGCCTAAATATATCTTGGAAGAAGCGGGTAAAGCCATACTTTCAGGGGGGGCTCACCCTATTTTGCTTAACGATGAGAAACTCATTCCGAGTTTGCATCAAAGTGGCAATGGTGTCGGCGGAAATGAACTCAAGAATGAGTTCTTTGATTCCAAAGTAAGTCTGAAGAGTGCGCGAAACTACGCTTGTGACGGCTGTTATGAACCGCAGTTTCCGGGCGAAAACTGGTTCACCTTGGGCGGATTCTCGGCGTTACAACCGTTAGAATGCGCTATGAATCAGGGTAAAACATGGTCTAGCGCTGGGGCGGGATACTTCTATGGTTCGGTGGTATCCTTCGGGTCAAAACCCGCCGCTCAAATTGAGTCATTTGACGAATTGTTAGATTTGTACTTCGAACACTTCCAATATATTGATATGAAAAATCAGTCGGGCCGCCTAGCCTTGTTTGATTCGGTGTCGACCTATTGTCCTTCTCCTTTGTTGAATGTGTTCATTGATGATTGCGTTGAAAAAGCACTGGATTTATATCAAGGCGGAGCCAAATATCATATTTTTGGACCTTGTTATATTGCGATAGCCTCCACTATTAACTCTCTTTTTGCTATTAAGAAAATGGTGTTCGATAAAAACTCTGCAGTAACTAATTTGGCGGAGCTGACGCGAGCACTGAGTTGTGATTGGGGCCATAAAATGGTGGAGCCGTTTGTCAGTGCGATGGCGGGAGAATTGCGAGCTACTGCGGAAGGTGAAAGATACAAGCGCTTACGTGATATCGCCCTTGCTCAACCGCGATATGGTCGTGCGCAAGGCAAAGGACTACCGGAAGAAGCAAATGCGACGCTGGCTTCAACCAATAATATTGATGTATTTGGTGACTTATTCTTGAGCCGCTTGGCAGAAGCTTCGCGAAACACCTTCCTTGAGCCTGTGGATAGAATCAAAAATCAGCTAGAAGAGTTGGCTGGTAAATACGGGAGTCATACTGACGAGCAGGGCGATAAACTTCCCTTTGGTATTCAAATTCAGCCGGGTGTGGGTACCTTTGAAAATCATGTTGCAATGGGGTCTTGGAATGGTGCTAGTGCCGATGGCAGAAGGCTAGGCCAAACCGTTGCTTCTGATTTAAGTGCAGAGTCCAGTCCAGCGGACCAACCTGTTCAACATCAAGAAGCCCCGTTATTTGATGTGGTTGAGCAACTTACAGGCCAAAGTAGGGAGCAAAAAGGCGCCGCTTATTATGCTAATGGGGCACCGACCGACATGAATATTCGTGAGTGTTTTAGTGCAGAAGAGCTGGTGGACGTAATGGCTGCTTTTGCCAGTGGAGAAGGTTCAAATGTACTCACTATTACAGCAGGCGATCCGAATAGCTTAACTCAAGCGATGTCCCAGCCAGAGAAGTACGACCTTCTGCGTAATCGCACTGGTGGATGGACAGAGTTCTTCACTGTTATGCCGCCAATCGTGCAAGAGCAGCACCGTCGTCGGCCGCTTTCAGTGGAGCGCAGGAAAGATAATTAACAAAAGTCGTAGATTATGAGCGCAGCACGTTAAAGCCTTGTTGCGTTTCATTATAGAAATATGATGTTGTCAATGCAGAGCCCCATCAAGGCATAGATTGGTTTTGTGGATAGGAGCCAGGGCGGCTAATCACCAAGTGCCTTCCCCTCTTTAAAGGGAAGGCTAGGATGGGGTTGTTCTGTTTGTTGTCTCTCAATCGCTTTGTATTTATGAGCTTTATTCCGCTCTGCTGAGCGGGTAACTTTTTGCAAGCGCCCAAAAAGTAACCAAAAATTCGCTTTTAAGGGCAGCGCCTCGTTTCCTCATAGAGATATGATGTTGTCAATGCAGAGCCCCATCAAGGCATAGATTGGTTTTGAGGATAGGAGACAAGGTATTTTTAACTGACTTTGAAACCCCATAAAGTCGCGCAACTTCGTTGCGTCGAAGCGGCTCTTTCCGTCTAATTACTTTCATCCCCGTATAGGATTTGAGCTACCGTCATCCCCGCGCAGACGTGGGGTCTATGGGCTTTAACTCCGCCAGAAGGTGAGGGTAACTAATCACCAAGTCCCTTCCCCTTTTTTAAGGGGAAGGCTAGGATGGGGTTGTTCTGTTTATTGTCTCTCAATCGCTTTGTATTTATGAGCTTTATTCCGCTCTGCTGAGCGGGTAACTTTTTGCAAGCGCCCAAAAAGTAACCAAAAATTCGCTTTTTAACGAGAAGCGTGTGATCGACGTTTTATACAACTTACTTTCTCGGTACGCTTTAGGCTGTAAGGCATAGATTGGTTTTGAAGATAGGAGACAAGGTATTTTTAACTGACTTTGAAACACCATAAAGTCGCGCAACTTCGTTGCGTCGAAGCGGCTCTTTCAGTCTAATTGCTTTCATCCTCGTATAGGCTTTAACTCCGACAGAAGGCGAGGGTGACTGATTACCAAGTCCCTTCCCCTTTTTTAAGGGGAAGGCTAGGATGGGGTTATTTGGGCTCGGAAAATAGTCGGCTTTACCTCATTAACTCATCGCCACGAACACTTGGTTTCCTTCCGTTTTCGTTGCGTAGGTTTTGATGTCTTCAGTAAGTGGTTCGCTCATGGCTTTACCACTCTTAATACAGAAACGACCTTGATGAAGAGGGCACTCGATTTCACCATCTTCCAAGAAACCATCGCTCAATAATGCGTGACCGTGGGTACAAATATTGTCTGTGGCAAACACTTCGCCTTCTACCTTATACAGAGCAATATTGTGGCCGCTGACGTTCACGCCAATAACATCCTCCTCTGGGATATCATCGATATTAATGATCTCAATCCAGTTGTTGTTCATAATGTGTCTCACTTTCTTTTTTTATTAATCGCAGAAAATGCCGATTTATCGTGTTTGCTTAAATGGGGTAAATCATAGAGTTGAGCACCATATCGTTGTCGAAAATACAGTGTCTTGATTCAATTTTTAGTCCTTGATCCGTGATGCGAATACGGTCTTGATATCGACCGACGTTGTACACTTCCGCGATGCCATTACTCTTGGTACGAAACACCGTGTAATTTGCCTGAGCGACGATGAGAGTGTCGGACTCGTCAATAATTAAGGGCGAGGACACCATATGAAGCTGGTGGTAAGGATCGTGATAAATGGTTTCTGTCACGCCATAAACACGGTCTTTTAGCATGCCTTTGCTGCTTAGCGAGATGACCGCCATGGGTAAATTGCGATCGTAGTTCTCTCGTGTTTGCACCTTGTACTGACAGTCTTCGGTGAATAAGTCGATCCAGGCATCCCAATCACCTCGATCCACAATGGCTGCGTAATTTTGGTAAAATTGAGTTAGCGTTAAATAGTTATCTGCTTTCATGATTACACTCCCATTGTCTTACGCCAGTAATCGTACATACCTCGGATGCAAGCTTCAGAAACCATATGATCGGCTTCTTCCACATTACGACCGCCTAATTCCGCGACGGCTTTTTTCGCTGCGTTTTGCTCAATACCTTGTTGTGAAAATTCGATGACTTCACCGTCATCAGCCGAGACGAATCCTGCTGGGCCAAAAAGGTTGGCTTGGCGTAAGCGGCGCTGTGTCATTTCTGGTGTGTCATCTTCATAGCCAAAATGCGTCCAGACAAAGTCGAAGGAATCGATTCCATTAGGTTGAATATGACGAGTGGTTACACTGTTGACGTTCTGCTGAAATACCACGCTTGGAAATAGCGTCATCATGACCGCCGTTGGGCCGCCCCACCAAGCTTCGTCTTCGATATCCAAGAAACTTGGGTCATGCAGTTGCATAGACTCTTTGAAGCTTGAGAAGTTGGTCGTTTGATCATTTTTACCGCCATCGCCACGAGTAGAGACCATGGCAGCATGGCGGAAATGTTTGTCCATTTTCAGTTCAGAGCGATTATCAGCACGCCATAGACCAAAGGTCACAAACCAAGTGTGAAGAAGGCCTGCGTGATAAGGGTCTTTGATGTTTTCTTGCATCAATTTCCAGTTGCCCGGAATGCGCTGTTTGTTGTAACCGAGAATGGTTAATTTTCGGCCGTTAAACATGCGGTCGAAGTATTGCAAAATTGTGGGACCTAAGAAGTCTTCAAGAGATTCAACGTCATGGTCAAAGCTGGCGAACACCACGCCGTTACGTTCAGCAACGCGTAGCTTGTTAAGACCATGGTCAGCGGGTTTAAAATCTTTCGGCATACCGCCTTTGACTTGGCCGTCTTGTTTGACACCACGGCGGAAGGGTACACCTTGAAGATTGCCTTCTAAGTCGTAATTCCATTGGTGATAGGGACAAGTGAAGCTTTTCGTTTTACCGTGTTTTTCGCGGCAAAATTGCATGCCACGATGGGCACAGCGGTTTTCGACGACGTAAATACTACGGTCTTCGTCGCGTACCATAATGACCGAGCGCTCACCGATGGCCGTGCGTTTGAAATCGCCTGGTTCTGGGATTTCAGCTTCAAGGCCAACGTAGCACCAGTGCTTGGTGTAGAAGAATTTTTCTAATTCTTGTTGGTAAACATCTTGATTGGTGTAAGCCCAATAGGGAATGCGGCTGGTGTCTTCATGATCCCAAGTGGGCGTCAAAGGAATACGATTTTCCTGATTCATTTTATTCACCTTTTTTTGTATTTATTGTGGTTTTTATCTGGTTCTTTCCGCGAAGCTGGCTCACGAAAAGCGCGTTTTTAGCGGCGGCTAAACACCGCTGGGGTAAAATGCGTCGGCGTAAATTTGCTCAATGTCAGCTCCACGCTTGGTGCAGGCGAGCGATGCGGCTTCGACCATAGCGGGGGCGCCAGCGAGATAGATGCGCCAGTTTTTCAGATCGGGGAAGTACTCGGCGATGGCTTCTGTCACCAAACCTTGAAAGTAAGCAGAAGCTTTTGGTGCGTGATCCAAGGTGATGGTGTATCTGAAGTTGTCGTACTTGTTAGCAAGGGCGTCCAAAACATCGATACCGTACAAGTCAATTTCTGTGCGCGCTCCGTAAATCAAATGAATGTCATTTGACATCCCAGACTCTAAGGCACCTCGAATAATGGAAAGGATCGGCGCTAAGCCTGTTCCTGTGGCAACGCAAAGCATAGGGTCGCTGTTTTTGCGACGAAGATAAGATGCGCCAAGGGGACCGTTTAGCTTGATGGCGTTGCCCACTTTGATTTCGCTGTCCAATTTCGAGGTCACGCGACCATTCGGCACGATGCGAATATGGAATTCCAAAATGTCATCTTCAACCACGCCCGCCATGGAGTAAGAGCGAGTGCCATCTTCGCGCCAGAAGGTTAAGTTGGAAAATTGACCTGGAGAATAGTCGTAGGTTTTGGTCGTTTTTAAGCGTAAGCGACGTACATCATGGGCTAATTCATCATAACCAACGATTTCAGCTTTGAGCGTTTTGGTTGGGTGAGTGATGATTTCATCCACCTCTGGGATTTCGATCACACTGTCCGAATCGACTTTACTTTGGCAAGCTAAAACGTATTGGCCGTGTTGTGCGAGTCGGCCTTCTGCGGCAGATGGGCCGCTCACCGAGCCTTCAATAACCTTGCAGCGGCAGGTGCCACAACGACCTGACAAACAGCTGTAAGAGATGGGAATCTGATTCTCCAAGAAGGCATCCAATAAGGTGCTGCCTGCTGAAGCCAAAATAGTTTGGTTAGTTGGTTTGATTAAAATTTCCACGGTTGCTCTCACTTATTCTTAGATTTATGTGCGATGCTTTGCATGAAAATCACTATAGAATGGTGTGAGCTATTCAGATATAAAATATCTCTAATAATAGATATTCACACTGGTGAGATCTCTGCCATGATTCGACTTAAAGATATCGACCTCAATTTACTGGTTGTTTTTCAGCTAATGTACCGTGAACGCAAGACGGGCGTAGTGGCTGAGCAGCTTGGCTTAACCCAACCGGCGGTGAGTAACGCCTTAGCCCGCCTGCGATTAGCGTTACACGATGAATTATTTGAACGAACTGCGCGCGGTATGCGACCTACGCCGTTTGCCGATAGCATTGCTGAGTCTGTAGGTTATGCACTTACCACCTTGCACGACGGTTTGAATTACCAAGAGCGATTTGATCCCGTAACCAGCGACCGAACCTTTTGCATCGGTATGACGGACTTGGGGGAGATTTATATCCTGCCAAAATTGATGGCGTATCTTGCGAAACACGCACCGAACCTTTCGATTACCACGGTGCGAGATCAAGATCATACGTTAAAAGAAAACTTAGAAGTGGGCATGGCCGACTTGGCGATTGGGCTTTTGCCGCAATTGGAAGCGGGCTTTTATCAGCGTCGGTTATTTGACCAAGACTATGTGTGTTTGATGCGCAAAAATCACCCATTGGCAGTGAAAAAGCTGGAACTTGCAGACTTCGAACACTTTGAACATGTCATTATTGAGGCGCAAGGAACCGGTCATTGTAATGTTGAAAAGGAGCTGGCTAGAAACGGTATGACGAAGCTTTGTAAGCTTAGGTTGGCGCATTTTACCTCTGCGCCTTATATTGTGGCTGAGACAGATTTGGTGGCTACCGTGATTGAAAAGCTCGCGCTTCAAACCGCAGAACGTTTTGATTTAATCGTAAAGCCTCATCCGGCCGATATGCCTTCATTGCAGATCAATATGTTTTGGCACCGCCGTTACCATCAAGACTCTGGCAATGTTTGGATGCGAAACGTCATCTTTGATTTATTCTCGGAATAGAGAAACGATAATAGCGTTTTTTGCTATCTGAGATTTTGTCCTACTATTGGCGGCTTGATTATCGTCATCCTTGCGCAGGCTTGGGATCCATTGGGTCGAACACCTTTTCGACCTGATCACCGACGGTCAAACGCAGAAGGCGAGGGCGACTAATCACTAAGTCCCTTCCTCTTTTTTAAGGGGAAGGCTAGGATGGGGTTGTTTAGTAGGGCTTTTAGCCCCAACGAATAATTCGCTTAGCCAACCAATCATAACAGTAGTTATAAGAACAGCGATAACAAGGAAGTAAGATCCCCCGAAAAGCAATTGGATTATCTAGTCTGAGGGAATATTCTTGCCTTAAGAGTCGAATCGCGCTAAAAAAGTAATAAGTTGGGATCAACATAGCGGCGAACTCAGTCCATCTGGCAAAAGATGCTCAGATTAAGCTTGGTTTTTAGCGACAGAATATAACAGGGAGGTCACGCCATGAAAAAGCAAATTCCCTATATAAAGTACGCAGCCGTTCAACAGTGGGTTATAGCCGCTGCTGCGCCGCTGTATAACCCTTAATTGTTATGCCAGAGGAGCTTCCGTGGTTCAGTTAGCTGATATAGAAATGATCGCACCTGGGATAGCTAATCTTTCACTGGCGGAGCATGAGGCGCTGAATCGGTTTACGCTACTGTGGACATTGTTCGAAGCTCAAGTGCTAGAGAATAACGCCTCTGTAAGAAAGATCGCTGAGGTAGTAGAACTGCTTGAGCCTCAAACTTTCGAGATTGATTGGTTTCAAGAGCAATTGGTTTATTTCCAAAAGCGATATATCGAAGACGGAAATACTAATTACCATTTCGAACATCTGCACCTGCGAGATAATGATAATCCTGAACACGTAAGATCGGTTTTGCTTGGAGAGAACATAGACATTAAGGCCCAGCTGATAGCGTGCTTGGCAATAGTTTACCGCTTCAGAAACAATTTCTTTCATGGGCTAAAGTGGGCATATGGGATCCAGGATCAATTGGACAATTTCACGCACTCTGCAAATCTACTGAAAAAGTGTTTGGAGAAATTGCCACATGGCATATAACAATCTCATCAAATTCGTTCCCTACGGTTGCCGGACGCTCGTGCCGTTTATGTAGGGTGTTATGCCTCAAGGAGAGTTTAGTGCCTTTAACTTGGAATGATCTTACATCAGCTTTGCTCATCTTGATCGAGCCAAATTAATTGAAGACTGGCAATGGCTCGTTGGGTCGGCGCTTCCCATTCTTATTACCTCCGTTGTCGATGCATTACTACAGAGCGAATCGAGTGAGATATTCTGGCTTATTTCTGGCAGCGTGGTGCTTGAAGAGGTCGCGGATTCATACGAGGACTTCCAAGATAAGCTCCAAGACAATGAGCTACTCCATGAATGGTTTTTAGTTCCTCTTGTAGCGCACTCAAAGTACAGGGCGTTATACTTGAGCAAGGCAAATTATATGGTTTCAAGCAGCTGCCCGTTTTGGGCGGAGAGTACGAACCTGATAACTTTGAGTTAACAGACATTGAAGTGCATTTTGCTATGTTGGGCCAAATGAACTTGCAAATCAAAGACCTTCCCGATGGTACTAAAGTTAATTTTAGTGTCACCGAGTAAAGTCATACAAGGCGCTCAAGCAAGGATGCAGAACAAAGCTGCGCTGCTTAGCTTGGCGTTATAATTTATCAAGGAAGTAGGTGTATAAATGTCAAGAAAGCAAAAGTTATGTTTCGTTATCATGGGGTTTGGTAAAAAAACAGACTTATCAACAGGAAAAACTCTAGATCTTGATAAAACTTATAAAAATATAATTAAACCAGCAGCAGAAAAAGCAGGTTTACAATGTGTGAGAGCTGATGAAATTCAAGATTCAGGCCTAATAGATAAAAGTATGTACGCATTGCTAATGCATGCAGATCTAGTTGTTGCAGATATCTCTACTTATAACCCAAATGCTATATATGAATTAGGGGTGCGTCATGCGGTTAGACCTTACTCTACAATTATTATAAAAGAACAAGATGGAGTAATCCCCTTCGATCTAAATCATAATCGTATTTTCCATTACGCTCACTTAGGGGATGATATTGGAGTTGATGAAGCTGAGCGATGCAAGGGTGCTCTCGTTGAGATGATTGAGTCAATTTTAAGAAATAAAATAATTGATAGCCCTCTTTATGACTATATACAAGACATTGAGCCTCCAAAGTTAACGCAAAAAGAATATAAAAGAATTATTGGTGATTTATCTGATAGAGAAGAAAGCATTTTTTCTATATCTGAACGCGCAACACATTTTATGGAAGAATCTAACTTTTTTGAAGCTTGTAAATTATGGGAGAAGGCGGAGAATATTGTTCCAAATGAAACCTATTTCACTCAACAACGTGCATTAGCCAAGTATAAGTCTAAAGAGCCGACAGAAATATCATCTTTAACCGATGCTCTCCAAATAATTGAAAAACTTGATCCAGATGATGAAACAAATGATCCAGAAACGCTAGGACTTACTGGAGCGATCTACAAACGAATGTGGCATGTAACTGAAGATCCTGAGTATTTGAAACGAGCTATAGATTACTATGGCAAAGGCTTTAAAATTCGTCGAGATTATTATAATGGTGAAAACTATGCTCTTTGTTTAAATATTGCAGCCAGCATAGAGAGTGATGTAGAAGAAAAAACGTTTTATAAAATATCAGCAAAAAAGTCTAGACAGGAAATTATAGAATTGCTGGATTATTTATTTGTTGAAGAAGAAAAATCTCTATCGGTAAATAAGTGGCCTTATGCAACACTTGCCAACTGTTATTTTGGCTTGAGCGATAATGAGAATGGGCTTAAATATGAAAAAATTTTCTTGGGGCTTGTTTCTGTAGACTGGGAAAAAGAAACCTATTTTGAGTGTAAAAAAATGTTAATAACTTTATTAAAGGATAAATAACTATGGCTAAGGAATACAAAATATTTATAAGTCACTCTTGGCAGTACTCTGATACATTAGAAGCATTAAGAAATTTAATAAATGCTAGAGGGTATTTCAGTGCAACATATGAAGAGTCTACAAGAGATAAACCTATAAATTCTGATGATGAAAGCTATGTAAAAAGGCGGCTCTCTCAAAAAATTGGTAATTCAGATGTTATCTTAGCGTTGGCTGGTATATATGCAAGTCATAGCTCTTGGATGCAATGGGAGTTAGATAAAGCCATTGAGCTAGATATTCCTATTATAGGCGTAATACCAAGAGGTCAGGATAGAATATCTACAATTGTTTCATCCCGGTCAGTTGTAGACATAAAATGGAATACAGAAAGTATAGTGTCAGAAATTAGGGCGCATGCAAAATAAATTAAAACAAGGCGCTTAAGCATGGACGCAGCAAGCTGCGCTGCTTAGCTTAGCGTTAAGCAGGTGAAAATGGAAGTGAATCTAAAATTTAGAAGGGCTGAAGAAAGCAATTGGCCGTTCCTTTTGGCACTTCGTTCCGAATCGATGAGTTCGCACTTTATCAATGCTGGCTTAATTCCAACAGAAGCGAATCACTTGGAACGAATAAAATATTGTTTCGAACATGTAAAAATTATAATTTGTAATTCAATAGAAATTGGTCTGCTCAAGGTGGTAAAAGATGGCCCGGTTTGGGGTTTAGTGAAAATCTAGCTTAATTCTTCCTATAGAGGTTTGGGGCTTGGTAAACCTATAATTAATGGTGTTTTGAAAGAGGTATTTTCCCAGAATTCCTCTGTTAAACTCCGTGTTTTTAAAGTAAATCCAGCAAAAAATCTTTATGAAAAATTTAGGCTTTAAAACATATTTTGAAACGGAAACAGCTTATGAAATGCAGGCAAATGTTTAACAAGGTGTCTTTTCGCTTAGCGTTATAATCAATAAAAAGGTTTGGAGCTAAATGAAATATTTTGTGAAACAATTTATTCTTGGTAAAACATCAATATTACCGATTGAAGCTTCATACTTTACTCAATTGCAACAGTCACAGCGCTCAATGGTTGCGGCAAAAGCAATCGAAGAAAAGTATGATCTAATGATTTCAAATTATATGGAATTTGAAAAAGAACTTTTGCTTCAAATCACAGAACAAGTCGTGCTTAATAAAGATTCATATGATGAGTTTTATAAAATAAGAACCATTCTAAATCGTAGAATTGTTAACTTATTAACTTCTACAAAGCTTTATTATGACCAAATGCAAAGGCAAGTACGATTATGTGATTTTAATAATGAAGGTTTTTCAAATACCGTTTTAAGTTACTTTAGTCGTGAGTATGACGATAACTTTGAATATAGATTTATGGACAACTTAAGGAATTACGTTCAACATTGTGGTTTAGCGATACATTCATTCTCATTACCAAGTCAGTGGGAGGGAGACGGTGATTCTCGAACAATGAGAAATGGTATAAAAATTTACTCGACTCGTGAAGAATTAGGGCAAGACCCAAAGTTCTCTAAAAGACCTGTTTTTACTGAGTGTACCGATAAAATAAATCTGGTTAAATCTATTAGAAAATATGTTGAGAAATTAAGCTTAATCCATGATGAAATTAGAACCTTAATAGAAGGGAATTTATCTGAGTCTCGTAATTGTATTGAGAAGGTAATTTCTGAATATAAGGCGGTAAATAACAACGATACTTTAGGCGTTTATGCTTATAGTGTTGATTCGGGTGACCCGTTAGGTGATGTTACAACCAAAGTTCCGCTTCTACTTGATTGGGATAATGTTAGATTGAACTTAGTCAAAAAAAACAAGAAATTAACTAATAATAGCAAACAATACATTAGTGGGAAGTGCTTATAACAAGGCACTTAAATGGAACTAAAACAGTGTGCCATGTTTCGTTCCTCAACAAGTTTGGAACACAATTTTAGTCCGCTTAACGCAGCACTACAATTCATATCAACTCAGACGATATTTTTCACATCACGATAAAAATTTTCATGAGAACCTAGAGCCATAAGTTCGAGAGTAACGGTACCATCTTCGTAGGTATAACCAAGTAATGTAAGTTGTTTTAGCATCTTAAATTTGTATACGCGAAGGAAGTATAAATCACCTTTCTTCTGTTGCCCTAGAAGCGGATCTTCAATCAATTCTCTGATTGCCTTATCTAGATCCGCCTTTTGGTTTTTATGTAGCTTCTTGACTGCTTTTTTAAAGGTAGGAGTTTGAAGAACCTGAGTGATTTTAGCCAAAATGATATTCCTCAAGTTTTCCGGCTTCTTTTTCTGCTTTGGCAATGATCGCTTGTTTAACGAACTCGTAAGGTAAATCAGGGTTATCTTCCATGATTTCACCAATTTTAGCCCAGTGTTCAATTTGTTTTGGTGTTGTACGGTTTAGAGCTTTAGCCATAATAGCGGCTTTATCAACTAGCTCTTGGTCGAGACGAATACTTGTAGTAGACATAATACAATCTCCTTAATGCGCTGTAAGAAGTGTAGCGTTCTGCTACATTGGTGGCAATATGAATCATAAAAAAGGCTCTGCATTAGCCACAAAAGACCGATAAAAGTTTGCTTAAAAATAGAATAGAGCGGTTGCTAACGTGAGTTATTACGAATTAAGTGTGAGTTTTCTAGCCCTCACTGGGTGTACTTATGCTAGTTTGGCGATAGGAGGTTTGGCAACCATAAAGCGATATCGGGCACTAGGCATAAAATAAGGGCCGCGGTGCACATGAGGATAAAGAAAGGGAAGGCGGCTTTTGCCACTTGGCCTATTTTTTCCCCCGTTAATCCCTGTAGGACGAAGAGGTTAAAACCAACGGGTGGGGTGATTTGCCCGAGTTCTATCAGTATCACTAGAAATACGCCAAACCAAAGCGGGTCGAACCCTGCTTGCACGACGATGGGCAAGGTAATGGGGAGGCTCATGACGGTGATGGAAATGCCATCTAAAAAAAGACCTAATACAATATAAAAAATAGCTAAGGCGAATAAGAGCCACGCTGGTGACAGGTGCAGGTTGGCAATATAGCGAGCTAACTCCGATGGCAAGTGCAAAAATCCCATGGCGGTTGATAATAGCGCGGCGGTGATGAGGATGCTGCAGACCATAGTGGAGCTGAGGAGTGTGGCGATCAAGGCTTCTTGGATCATTGCAAAAGAAAGTTGTCTTTCTTTTAGTAAGATTAACAAAGTAGCAAAAACACCCACTGCTGCCGCTTCAGAGGGGGTGGCAATGCCTGTATAGATGGCACCCATGACGATCACAATCAATGAGATCACAGGGAGAAGCAGCACAATGCTTTTGAGTTTACTGATCTGGCTAACGTTTTCTGGTGGACACAAGGACGGGTTTATTAAAGCGCGAATGATAAGATAGCCAGAGTATAGCAAGGCGATCAAAATACCAGGCAAAATCCCCGCCATAAAAAGTTTGCTGATGGAGACTTCAGATTGAATGCCATAGACGATCATGACTAAAGAGGGCGGAATGAGTAACCCTAAGCTGCCAGCTCCTGCTAAGGAGCCAATGGACAAGCTACGATTATAGCCACGTTTTTTTAATTCCGTCGTGGTGATCTTGCCAACGGTCGCCGTGGTGGCGGCACTAGAACCGCTAACGGCAGCGAATAAGGCGCATCCGAACACATTGGTGTGCAGTATTCCCCCTGGTAGTTTTTTGGTCCAAGGTTCTAGGCCCTTAAATAATCGATCTGAAATATCGGAACGGAAAATCAGCTCCCCCATTAAGATAAACAGTGGAATGGCGGATAACTCCCAAGAATTTCCCGCACTGAAAATAATACGACTGAGAATGGCGCCAGCCCGGTGGAAACTAACGTCGCCAATCATCACCAAAGACAAAAGGGCAACAATGGCCAAGCCTGAAAACACCCAGACACCTAAACCAAGCACCACAAAAATAAGTGTCATCACGGCAACAGCGGTTAATACAATGTCCATGTTTACATCCTATTCATGGGATTGGGCTAACTCGATATGGGGAACGTGTCGTGTTGATATCAATATCAACATTCTCACCAGCAGTGTAAAACAGAGTAATACTAAGCCGATTAGTACCATGCCTTCGGGTATCCACAGCGGGGTTTCGGCAATCGACGAGCTGGTTGTGCCGCGCTGAAAGCTTCTCAGGGTATTGATATACCAGTAGTAGGAAATCCACGTGAAAATAGCGAAGGACATAGCTGAAACAAGCAGATCTAGCAGCCAGTGAAAACGTTCTGGTAAGCGATCCATGAGAATATTCACTCTAATCAGGCTATTTCTTTCTAGGCTGTAACCTAAGCCTAGAAAGGTAATGGCCGCCACCGCGTAGCCGACAAATTCATCCAGAACATAGGTGGATGTTCCAAATAACCGCAGTACAATTTCCAGCAGGATATGGCACAGCACATAGACGATTAATAGCATGGCTAAAGCACCAGATAACCGGTTAAGTTGTCTTGATAGCGTGGCTAAGAATCGAATCAGCATTATTTGCTTTTCTCAAATTCAGCAATGATGGTTTGGCCCGGTTGTCCGGTATCTTTTAACCATTCTTTAAGGGATGGTTTAGCGGACTCTTGTAACCAATGGATAAAGGGCTTTGGCAGATCTTTGTGAATAGTGACCTTGTGTGCCACCAATTCTTTATAATTTTCTGCTACTCGCGTTTTTACGGCTTGCCAATTGTGTTTGTCCGTGAGAGCGGCGGCTTTTAAAATGGCTTGCTGATCCTTTTTAGGCAGATCATCAAACTCATCTTTATTCATATGCACCATGTTGAGTGGAATGGCGTATTGAATGGCGCTGTAGTTGTCGAGATGCTCCCAAAACTTGCCACTGGCGCCCGCATCCGCAGAGGTGAGCACGGCTTGAATGCCTCCTGTCGACAGTTGAGGCACCACATCCGCCCAAGATAATTTAATGGGCTCAGCGCCAGCGTCACGTAGTGTTAACGTGCCATTTTTGTCATAGGTGCGGATTTTTAAATTCGCTAGCTCTTGTTTGTTGGTAACGGGTTTTTTTGACCAAATACCGCTCGCTGGCCAAGGGGAGGCGTAAAGCAATATTTGCCCATTTTTAGCAAAGATTTTTTGGTAATAAGGTTTTGCTATTTTATAAAGATCTTCGGCTTGTTTTTCGTTTTTTACTAAAAAGGGCAAAGAGGAGACTAAAAAAATAGGATCGATTCCCGCCATACTGCCCGCGAGGGTATCGGCTATTTGCACGGCATCATCGGAAACCGCATAAAAATTATCGGCGGATTTAAACCCCAACGAACCACCCGTATGCAGGGTGATTTGCACATCACCTTTCGTTAATTTGGATACTTGATCGATAAAATACTGATCGCCTTGAGCATGGATCGAAGTGGCATTGTATTCATTGGTAAAATCAAATTTCGTTGCGGCAAATACCATAGGAGCTTGGCACAGAGTAGCGGAAAGTAATAACAAGCCGGAATAGCGCATAATGATTCTGTCCTACCAGTAAGAAGTGAAGTTTTACTGTAAGCGGCTATGTATTTTTAGATGAGTCGTATCACGACGAGTAGTTTACTCATCACGACAAAGTGGTTGTTTAGGAAGGTATATAACAAGCTTTATCACCGCCATCCTTCAATAAGGATTAGCTTCCGTTGAGTTTAGTCTGATTGATTCTCATGCCATAAATTAATAAAAAACTGAAAAAGATAATGATGCCCAGAAAACCAAATGTAATAACCGAGTCTGCAGTACTGAGAATATAACCCATAACGAATGGGCTTAAGGCCGCACCTGTTGCTCCAAGGTTTTGTACCGAAAAATAGCGTCCACGAGCGTGCTCTGGTGCGATCAAATCGGTTATTAGAAATAATGCAGGAACAAAAGTAACTTCGCCCAGTGCAAAAAGGAACATGCCTGCGATCCAGGCCGGACGATTCTCGCCAGCATGATAAAAAATAACGAGACCAACTACAAAGCAACCTGTTGCAGTCATCAGAAACTTAAGCATATTACCCTGCGTTATCTTACTGATAATATAATGCTGAAATAGCAACACGACGGCAGCATTAGTGAACATCATCAGTGCGACTATGCTGGATGTCGTCTGTACACTATAGTGTTGTATTAAATGTTGTGAAAGATAAGCAACCGGATTGCCGTATACAAATGCTCCAAAAAATGACGCCAAGGTTAGCAGAAACAACTTTCCTGATGAAAGATCCTCTTGGCGGAGTGTCGTTTTGCTATCAGTTGATAAGCGATTATTATTTTTTACTTGCTGGATACTGAACTCTCTAAGAACATCAGTTCGTATAATTAGCCAGACAAGCGGAAAAAGTGACGCAACTGCACCAGCGTAAAAAATTGCATTTAGTTGCCAGCTCTGGACCAGAGCGCCAAGTAACGGTCCAAGAGCCCATCCCATATTCACTGCAAAATAATTGGCTGAGAAAATTTTCTTTTTATCGATGATGCCTTTCTGACTGGAGATATAAGTTCGAAGTAGTATCTCGATACAGGAATAAGCGAAGTTCATCACGATAAGTAAAAATGTAAGCGTAGCAAACCCTCCTGACAAAGCTCCTAAAAACATTGATAAAAAAAACAAAAGCAGCAGGAAAAATATTGTCATCCAGGCATTTTTAGCGCGGGCAAGCCTGCCAGCGTAAAGGCTTAAAACAATACCAGCAATAGAGCTCAACGATAGTGCCAAACCAGCAGACGTAATGCTTTCATCGAAGGCAGCGGTTATATATACCGCCAAAAACGGGATGACTGCACCTCGGGCGATAGTGAGGAGAAACGAGGAAAAAAGGAAAAACGAAACAACCGGATTACGTTTTGTCACTGTTGCGTTTAATGTCATTGATATCCACCTTATCCGCGCATTCAGCTATCAAATGCAACACTCTCCTAGACAGCCTTAGTTAACTTATTAAATATGATTTCAGGTTGTTTATATCCTAGACATTTTCTTGGCCTTAGGTTGAATCGTTGTACTACTTGAGCAACATACCCGTGATGAATAATAGCTAATCGAGATATTTACTCATAAACACGCTAAGAGGATGGTCAGGATAGTCGCCAAATGGGCCGCAAGTCCCATAGCCTTGTTTACGATAGAAGGCGATGGCGTCTGGCTGATAGGGGCCAGTCTCTAGCATAAGTGTTCGACAACCTGATTGATAAGCACTGGTTTCCAAAGTGGCAATCAATTGTTGGGCCACACCTTGGCCTCTGGCTTCAGGGCTGACAAATAGACGTTTTACCTCACCGTATGAATCATTCAAAACGATAGCCCCGCAACCGAGGGCTTTGTTCTGTTGGTCTCGAGCGACAGCAAAAAGCACATTAGGCTGAGACAGAGAGGCTAAGTCTAATGCGTAGCGGGCTTCTGGCGGGTACAAAGAGGCTTGATAGGCATCGAGATCACTAATTAGTGCCATGATATCGGGCTGGTTGGGGGACTCTTGTTTAATGTGTAATGCTTCTTCCATGTTTTTTGATCGTCTTATAAATGTATTACTTTGATATTGCCCGAACTTTTTTACTCACACAACCTAAACCTTGTCCACCTTGGTTTAGGGGAGTAAATTGAATCTATAGGGTGTTCGTTTGCCGCTTTCCATTTAACAATAAGTATTGATTTATGCATTTAGTTCCGTCTTTGTTGCAGCAGATGTGTGTGTATCTTGTATTGGCTTATATGCTGAGTAAGACGCCAATATTTCTGCCTTTGTTGAATATTTCCTCTCAGCGTTCCCACAAATTTAGTTGTTATGTGCTTTTCTCTTTGTTTTGTATTTTGGGAACGTATTTTGGTCTGAATATTAACGATGCGATTGCCAATACCCGTGCGATTGGGGCGGTCATCGGTGGCTTACTAGGGGGGCCGGTTGTTGGTTTTGCAGTGGGGTTAACGGGAGGGATTCATCGCTATACTTTGGGCGGTTTCACCGATGTGGCCTGCGCGATTTCCACGACCATGGAGGGCTTGATCGGTGGTTTATTGCACTTGTATTTAGTCAGAAAGGATAAGTCCTACCTGTTATTTAATCCTTTGATTGTATTGGCGATCACTTTCGTGGCGGAAGTCAGTCAAATGCTGATTATTCTCGCGGTTGCCAAACCCTTTGATCGTGCCTATACCTTGGTGTCTGAGATTGCGGCGCCGATGATCATTGCCAATTGTGTGGGGGCCGCGTTATTTGTCAGTATTCTGCAAGATAAGAAAACCATTTTTGAGCGATACTCTGCGGTGTTTTCAAGACGAGCACTGACCATCGCCGAGCGAAGTGTGGGCATTTGGAGTACGGGGTTTGATGGGAGCAGTGCGGAAAAAGTCGCTCGGATTATCTACGAAGAGACCAATGTGGGGGCGGTGGCCATTACGGATACAGAAAATACGTTGGCCTTTATTGGTATTGGTGAAGATCACCATAAGCCCAATACGCCGATTTCCTCCAAGTATACGCGACAAGCTATGGAGCAAAACCGCATCATTTATTTAGGCGCCCGTGAATCACCTTATCATTGCTCTATTTCAGATAATTGTAAGCTCGGGACGGTATTGGTTATTCCGTTGCGAGCGGGCAAAAAAGTGGTGGGTACCATTAAGCTTTATGAGCCCAAACGGAAACTTTTGTCGAATATCAATCGTTCCATGGGAGAGGGGATCGGGCAGTTATTGTCGAGCCAAATTTTATATGGCGATTTCCAACAGCAGCAAACGCTGTTAACTCAAGCAGAAATTAAGCTGTTGCACGCGCAAGTGAACCCTCACTTTTTATTTAATGCGCTCAATACCATCAGTGCGGTGATTCGTCGGGATCCGAATAAAGCACGAGAGCTTATTCAGCATCTTTCGCATTTTTTTAGGAGTAATCTTAAGCAGAATATTGAAACGGTGGCGTTTAAAGATGAGCTTGCCCATGTGAATGCTTATTTGACGATTGAAAAGGCGCGTTTTACTGATCGTCTAACCGTGGAGATTGATATTCATGAAGCATTGCAGGAGAGGTTATTGCCCAGTTTTACCCTACAGCCATTGGTTGAGAACGCCATCAAGCATGGTATCAGTACAATGTTAGAAGGTGGGCGGGTGCGCATCTATAGTGAACGCAATGGGGTGGGGTATAATATTGTCGTGGAAGACAATGCGGGGCAGTTTGTGCCGGCATTGGGTGACAAGCAAGGTCTAGGGATGGAGATTGTCGCAAAGCGTCTTGTGCATTTTTTTGGTGATAAAGCCGCGTTGCAAACGGAGTGTGAAGCAGGCAAATCAACACGAATGCGTTTTCTCGTCCCTGATCAGGTTTCTTCTTAAAGTGTGGGGGTGGCTGCGCAATCCAATAACAATAATCGTCGAGAAAAGTGGTTATGCTAACGGCAATAGTAATAGATGATGAGTTCTTGGCCCGTGAAGAGCTGACAGAGTTGCTTCAAGAGTCCGCAAAAGTGAACGTCGTCGCGCAGGCCAATAATGCCATAGAAGGGCTCAAGTTGATTAATACGTTAAAGCCCGATGCTGTTTTTTTGGACATTCAAATGCCACAACTCAGTGGCATTGAGCTGATTGGTATGTTGGATCCTGAGACGATGCCTTGTGTGGTGTTTGTCACGGCCTTTGATCAGTATGCCGTTCGCGCATTTGAAGACAACGCCCTTGATTACTTGCTGAAACCAGTAGACCCGAAACGTTTGGATAAGACTCTACAGCGCCTGTTAAAAGTGAAGCATAATCAAGAGGCGCCCCATACACAGGCGCAAATTGATGCGCTCACGCCAAAAATACTTCAGCAAGTGCCTTGTCTTGGACACAATCGTATTATGATCATTCCACTTCAGGAGATTGAAATGGTTTACAGTGATCTATCGGGGGTTCATGTGCAAACCGCTCATCAGACGGCAAGTAGCCAACTCACGTTAAAGACCTTGGAAGAAAAAACGGATTTACTGCGCTGTCATCGCCAATATCTTATTAATACGAAGAGCATTAAAGAGATTCAGTTACTGGATAATGGCTTGGCGGAAGTGGTGACACTCAGTGGGAAACTGGTGCCGGTGAGTCGTCGTTACTTAAAGACTTTGAAGCATATGTTGGGGATTATTTAACGATGGTGACACCTTTGGAAGGAATGTGTACCCCTCGTCATCTTCATGGCATTTTACTGACTTTTTAAGTTTGTCCCACTCCGCTCAATTTTTCCTATGACCGCTTAGCTTAGTATCTTGCCACTGGGCAAAAGCTCTGGTGATTCTTTATAAAAGCCGATTTATCTTTGCCGTTGCAACTATAAAAACAATTATGCAATAGGAAGATAATAAAATGATGATGTTTCTATTTTGTGTAGCTGCGCTAATCGCGGGTTACTTCATTTACGGGGCTTTTGTCGAAAAAGTCTTCGGTATCAAAGAGAATCGTACGACACCTGCGTTTTCTAAGCGTGATGGTGTGGATTACGTTCCCATGTCGAACAAGAAAGTGTACCTCGTACAGTTATTAAACATTGCTGGTGTTGGCCCTATTTTCGGTCCCATTATGGGGGCGCTATATGGTCCTGCTGCCATGCTCTGGATTGTCTTTGGGTGTATTTTCGCTGGTGCTGTTCACGATTACTTTTCGGGGATGCTGTCTATTCGTAATGGTGGGGCATCGGTTCCTTCTATCACGGGGCGCTATCTTGGCAAAGGCGCCAAACACTTTATGAATGTGTTCGCTGTGGTGTTGTTATTATTGGTTGGTGTGGTGTTTGTATCCGCCCCTGCCAGTATGATCACCAATTTGGTGAACCATCAAACCAGCGCAACATTGTCCATGGGAACCATGGTAGCCGTCATTTTTGCTTACTATATTTTGGCGACTATTGTTCCTATCGATAAAATCATTGGGCGCTTGTATCCATTGTTTGGGGCGCTACTGATTTTTATGTCGGTTGGACTGATCGGTGCGATTGCGTTTTCGTCCCATCATGCGCTGTTAGCGAACTACTCGTTTAGCGATATGTTCACCAATATGAACCCAAATCATTTACCTCTATGGCCCGCTCTATTTATCACCATTGCTTGTGGGGCGGTATCGGGCTTTCATGCCACGCAATCACCTTTGATGGCACGGTGTTTGGAAAATGAGAAGAATGGTCGATTTGTCTTCTTCGGCGCCATGATAGGTGAAGGGGTGATCGCTTTGATCTGGTGTGCGATTGCGTTGTCCTTCTTTGGTTCAATGGGATCATTAGGAGCCGCCGTTGCCCATGGTGGACCGGGTAATGTGGTTTATACTGCGTCCTTCGGCTTGCTTGGTACGTTCGGCGGCATCCTTGCCTTTTTGGGTGTGGTTATTTTGCCGATTACCTCTGGCGATACGGCATTTCGCTCTAGCCGTCTGATTTTGGCGGAATACTTTAGCATGGAGCAAAAAACACTGAAAAACCGCTTATTTATGTCTGTGCCGCTGTTTATTATTGGTGGCATTCTGACACAGGTGGATTTTGCTGTGATTTGGCGCTACTTCGGCTTTGCCAACCAAATGACGGCGGTAATGATGTTATGGACCGCCTCTGCCTACTTGCTTCGTTTCAATAAGCTACACTGGATCTCTACGATTCCAGCGATGTTTATGACGGCGGTTTGTACCACCTTTATACTCAATAACAGTACATTAGGCTTTGGCTTATCTATGTCTGTATCCACTGCGATTGGTATTGCTGTGACCTTATTTGTGACTGGTTATGTGATCAAAATCTCCAAAGGGAAAGGGGATCCAGCTCTTGATCAGGTTGAAGAAGACAAACTAAACACGGTGCCGAAAACTGTGTGAGTAGTGAGTAAAACGGACAAGCATTTCGCTCCACCTTGATAAAAAAGCCGATTGATAAAGACCTCAATCGGCTTTTTTTATAGGAATCTTTGGCGAGCTGAAAACACTAAAAATGCGCCATCTTGGGGCTTTTTTAGGCAGAAGGAATATCATTGCACGGGAATGGTTCAGTAATAACGAATTCGTTGTTGATAGGTGCCGCGTGATATACGATTCAAATAATCCAATGGTGTGGTGCTGACAAGCTTTTTAAACTCGCTAAGAAAGTGCGATTGATCATAAAACCCTAAGTCGCAGGCCAAATCAGAGAAAACCAATTCATTGTTGTTATGGATATCACACACTGCCGATTGGCAACGAATGATACGGCTGAATGTTTTGGGAGACACTCCGAGATCGTCGCGAAACTGTCTTTGTATGGTTCGCGTTGTGTAACCTGTTAGGGTTTCCAAGTCTTGAATCCGAATATTGCCTTTTTTCTTATAGATGTCCTGAACCACTTGAAGGGTGAGTGAGGAAGGCTGTCTTATCTGCTTGCCCAATAAAAATTCGTTAAAAATGGCGACCTGTTTGGCAAAGCTAGGTTGGCTAACAATTTTCTCGAAAGCCTCGTAACTGTTGGGGATCGTCTCTAAAAAGTCAAACTCTTGATCGATTAAATCCCCTGTGGCGACATTAACAAAATCCGGTATGACGCCTCTTGCAAACCGCACTCCGAAATAACGATGTTGACTGATAAGTTGGGTGTTACGAGCTTCCAGTGGCGTACCGCAAATCATGCCCCGTGGCTTATATTCATCACAGTCAAATACCACATCAACACAACCATCAGGAATGGCAAAGTTAAGTTTGCATTCCTGTTTCAGTTCAAAACTGTAATAGTGGGATATGGCAGGGTTTGACGAAGGGTAAAGAGAGAATTGCTGAGCAGAATTAAGAACAAACCAAGGCTGTTCTGAGCGAATATCGAACATCGGCATAACTCTGGATGATATTGACATAGCATGGCTCTGCTTGAATGAAGGATGAATCAAAAGTCAGCCCATAAGCTGCTTTTACTTTCTCATTAGGTACTCAAAGTACAAAGTACCGGAATAATCATGCAAAAATTATACCGTTACTTTTGGTTCGTTGGGTGAACATGATTCATGTCGGAAAATTCCAATACGCAGCCATTCGACAGGACTAGGATCAAAGGCAATCGTTGCTAAGCCATTTGCATCAAGAGCTACTTAGCCACTGGTGTTGAAGCAAGATAAAGGGGTTTATTTTGTCCGGTTTAGGAGCGTAAAAACAAAAACTATTCATTTTTATTATTAGGTATTGCTATGTCTGAGAACACAACTATCGATTTTATTTATCTATCAGAGCAGGACATGATTCGTGCCGGTGTTACCGATATGCCCAAATGTGTCGACACCATGGAAGAAATGTTTGTGCTTTTGCATAAAGGCGATTATCGCATGGCAGGTTCTAATAGTGATTCCCATGGTGCTTTGATTACGTTTCCTGAAGAGTCTCCTTTTCCAACCATGCCGAAACCCACAGCAGATCGACGCTTAATGGCCATGCCTGCTTATTTAGGTGGGGATTTTCAGACCTGTGGCGTGAAGTGGTATGGCTCTAACATCGCCAACCGTGAGAAGGGGCTACCTCGCTCTATATTGATGTTAACGCTAAGCGATATTGAGACCGCCGCACCTTTGGCTTATATGTCGGCCAATTTATTGTCTGCTTACCGCACGGGAGCGATCCCTGGCGTGGGGGCGCGTCATTTAGCTCGTAAAGATGCAAAAGTGATTGGTCTGCTTGGCCCAGGTGTGATGGGGAAAACCACCGTTTCTGCCTTTATGGCGGCCTGTCATCACATTGATACCATTAAGATTAAAGGCCGTGGTCAAAAGAGTTTGGATGATTTCATTGGGTGGGTGAAGGAAACCTTTCCACAAATTACCAATATCCAAGTGGTCGATAGTATTGAAGATGTGGTACGAGGATCAGATCTTGTCACTTATTGTAACTCTGGAGAGACAGGGGATCCAACGACTTACCCTATCGTCAAACGTGAATGGGTGAAACCAGGGGCATTTTTAGCCATGCCAGCAAGCTGTTCTTTAGATGAGGGAATGGAAGGTCCTGGTGTGCGTAAGGTGTTGGATAATACCCGCTTATACGAGGCATGGTTTGAAGAATTACCGAAACCTGCCCATAACTGTGTTCCGCTAGTGGGTGTGCGTTTTATGGATATGATCGCCGACGGCCAACTTGATAAAGCGGAGCTGGAAGACATTGGCAAAATCGTAGCAAATGAAGCGCCAGGTCGCCAAAACGACGAAGAGATCATCATTATGTCTGTTGGTGGTATGCCAGTAGAAGACATTGCTTGGGCAACCGTGATTTACCGCAATGCAATAGAGAAAGGTATTGGTGTCAAATTGAACCTTTGGGAAACCCCAGTACTGAAATAACAGCATAAATACTGAAGTAGCAGCATAAATACTGAAATAACAACAATCACAGAGTGAGACTGATGACAAACTTCGATCAGTCTCGCTCTCATTGAATCATTAACGATACAGCTTTTAAACATTATTATTTTATAGGGTGAATATCATGACTACCATTATCAAGGCAAAAACGGGTTCCATTTTTGAAGAGAAAGGCAGCTATTCTCGTGTTGTTTCTGTCGATAACTGGATTTATGTTTCTAATACGGCAGGCCGTAACCCAGAGACAAAAGAAATCCCAGACGATGTGATTGAACAAGCTAAACAAGTCTTCAGTAATATTGAGAAAGCTCTTAAGGCAGTCGATTCTTGTTTAGAAGATGTTATGGTGTCACGTGTGTTCATCCAAGACCCAGCAGACACACCAGCGGTGATGGAATTTATTGGTACTAAGTTTAAAGGGGTTAACCCAGCGACGACGGTTACCTGTCCTCCTTTAGGGTCCACTGTTTATAAAGTGGAATTAGAAGTCACGGCTTATCGTGGGGCTTCGAAAGTCAAAGTGCAAGAAATCACGATTGCTTAATTATTCGGTTTTTTAAAATTCTAAGAGGGAGTTTTCATTATTGTGAAAACACCCTTTCATTCCTAGGGAATTTGTTATGACAAAAACACTCGATGCGGTACAAACGCAAGATCAGTTACCAGAGTCAACGACTGTTGTGGTGATTGGTGGTGGTATTGTTGGCGTGACAGCTGCACTAACCTTAGCTGAGCGCAATATTCCTGTTGTTTTGTTAGAAAAAGGCCATATCGGAGGAGAGCAATCTTCACGAAACTTGGGTTGGATTCGGAAAACCAACCGTCACTCAGAGGATGTGCCTCTGGCGGCCGCAGCCGATCGACTCTGGGCACAAATGCCCGAGAGAATTGGTCATGATGCAGGCTATAAACAAGCTGGCATTATGTTTTTAGCAAAAACAGAAGAGCAACTGGCAGCAAGTGAAGGCTGGTTGAAGTCTGTTCAAGCTCTGGATTTGGACTCACATTTGTTGAGCAAACAAGAAATTGATCAAAAAGTGCCAGGTGGAAAGGGCGATTGGGTGGGAGGAATCTATACACCCTCTGACGGTCGCGCAGAGCCTGCTGTCGCAACCGCAGCCATGGCGAAAAAAGCCATTGAGCTGGGGGCAATAATGGTACAAAACTGTGCCGTTCGCACTTTATCCATGTCTGGGGGCAAGGTCTCAGGTGTGGTGACAGAACAAGGAGAAATTCGTTGTGAACGAGTGTTGCTGGCGGGGGGCGCGTGGTCAAGACGCTTCTTAGGCAACTTGGGGGTGTCTTTATATACCTTGCCATTAATATGTTCAGTGATGCGAACCAAGCCAATGGAAGGGCCGACTGATATTGCCGTTGGCGGTCCAGATTTCTCTTTTAGGAAACATCAAGGCGGTGGTTTTATTGTCACCCAGCGTGGGGCGTTAGATGCCAAACTCACTTTAGATCATTTATTGATTGGCCGACGCTACCTATCCCAACTACGCACTCAAGGTGGTTTTTTGCGTGTGTCGATGGGCCGTGAGTTTTTTAAAGATTTAGCCTTGGCACGGCGCTGGAACGGTAAGCAAGTGACGCCTTTTGAAAAAATCCGCACTATGGACCCACAAGCCAATCCAGCTTTGAACAATGAGGCCATAACCAACTTGAGAAAGGCTTGGCCGATGTTCGAAGCGGCTGAGTTAGAAGAGGCCTGGGCTGGGGTGATCGATATTACACCTGACTCAAGTCCGGTGATTGATCATGTGAAAAGCATCCCAGGTTTAACCGTTGCGACGGGCTTCTCCGGCCATGGTTTTGGAACGGGACCTGCAGCGGGGCAATTAGCGGCGGATCTTGTCTCCAACCACGAGCCGATTGTTAATCCTGCTCCTTATCGATTTGATCGCTTCTAAGGGCTTGTCTCTCAAAAAATACCGACACATTTTGTGTGTCGGTATTTTTTTTCGCTAGATTCCAGTGTATAAGGAGAAACTTGGATATCAATTATTATCATATGGACCGTGAGTATGAATCATTTAAGAGTTATCAAAGTTATTTTAGTGGCTTGTGTTGCCTTGTTTGCAGGATTGGTTGCTTTTAATAATATCGTGGATTATGGATCCAATTATGCGTTTGTGCAGCATGTATTAACCATGGATTCTATTTTCAATAATAATCCGCTGATCTATCGTTCTATTCAGGCACCTTTTCTACACCACGCTTTTTATTGGCTGATTATCTTTACCGAAGCCATGGTAGGAATATTGTGTGCGCTGGGTGTGTGGCAAATGTGGCACAGCCGACTGGCAGACAACAGGACCTTTAATCGAGCCAAAAAATGGGCCAATATTGGCTTAGCGCTTGGGGTGTTACTTTGGTTTACTGGATTTATGACCATTGGCGCAGAGTGGTTTTTAATGTGGCAGTCTAAAATTTGGAACGGGCAATCCTCGGCATTTCGTTTTATCGTGGTACTCTTTCTCGTCTTGATCTTTATTAATCAAGAGGAAAAAACGTATTAGAAGCGCTTTATTCGTTCTACTTCGTTTTTCTCGCGTTTTATATTGAGTACACGATGTTTATATTTGTGTGCTCAATCCTCTGTATTTCTTTTATCTTCTTATTCTATTCAGGCAAGAGGGTGTTTGATTACCATCATCTCAAGCATTTGTTCTGCCATTTCGGTGACGTTTTCTTCATCAACATAGATACCATCAATTAAGAATCTGGCAAGGCCGTGTAGGCTCGCCCAGGTGGCTTGTCCTACCCTAAGCGGTGTATTACTGCTGGTCAAAACACCATTTTTTTGTAGGGCTTCCACCCAGTCTATCCAGCATTTAAAAGCCTGGCGTGATGCTAGCTTTAAGTCGTCATTAGGTGTGCCTGTTTGCCACAAGGTGCGGCCATACATAAGGTCATAGAGTTCACTTTGTTGTTGGGCAAAGTGAATGTATAAAAAGACATACTTTTTAAAGGTTTCTTCGCTATGGTCTTGCTGTTCAATCAGCTGTCTAAGCTGTTTTGTTTGCTGCTCAAAACCATTGGCTGCAATGGCACAGAGTAAAGCATTTTTATCTTTGAAATGGTGATAGGGGGCGGTGCGAGACACGCCAACGATGTCTGCTAACTTACGCATCGATAAGGCATTGGCCCCTTCTTTATGAAGCAGGTCGCTAGCGGCTTGGATTAAGGTGATTTTCAAATCACCATGATGATAGGTTTTTTTCGTTGTGGTCATGCTCGGATTAAAGCTGTTTATCTTGACAGTGTCAAAATTAAATTCTATCTTGACAGTGTCTAGATTGTTTTCGGCTTGTTAAGAGACCTCTATAAGCGAACCCAGTACGAGGTATCGAGCACAGCAGTCGTGTCGTGGTTTGTATAACAATAACATCCTTAAAAGGGCATCATTATGAGTCAGTCAGCTTATCCGCATCTCTTTCAACCATTAGATCTCGGTTTTATGCAACTAAAAAACCGCATTATTATGGGATCCATGCATTTGGGATTAGAAGAAGCCAAAGATGGCTTTCCTCGTATGGCTGCGTTTTACGCAGAGCGAGCTAGGGGCGGCGTGGCTTTGATTGTAACAGGTGGTATCGGTCCAAATGAGGAGGGAGGGGTTTACGCTGGTGCGGCCTTGATGGCAAGCGAAAAGGATGTAGACAACCATCGTCAAGTGACGTCTGCGGTCCATGCCGAAGGCGGAAAGATTTGTATGCAGATTTTGCATTCAGGCCGTTATGCTTTTACCCCAAAGTTGGTTGCTCCTTCCGCCTTGCAGGCTCCGATTAACCCTTTCCCTCCCCATGAATTAACCCAGGATGAAATTGCTAAGCAAATTGATGACTTTGTGAATGCTGCTTTATTAGCGCAAAAAGCCGGGTACGACGGAGTGGAAGTGATGGGCTCCGAAGGCTATTTACTCAATCAGTTTATCGCTGCTCGTACGAATCACCGCGAGGATGATTGGGGCGGAGAATACGAGAATCGGATGCGTCTTCCGATAGAGGTAGTGCGCCGCATTCGTGATGCGGTGGGTGAACATTTTATCATTATCTACCGTTTGTCCATGCTGGATTTGGTGGAGCAGGGAAGTACATTAGACGAAGTCATTTCCCTTGGTTTAGCGATCGAAAAAGCAGGCGCAACGATTATTAATACGGGCATTGGCTGGCATGAGGCCAGAGTGCCGACGATTGCTACTAAAGTTCCAAGAGCGGCTTTTACTTGGGTGACAGCGAAGCTTAAAGAGTCGTTAACTCTCCCTTTGGTCACCTCTAACCGGATCAATATGCCGGAGGTCGCTGAGGAAGTACTGGCTCGGGGTGATGCGGATTTGGTGTCTATGGCTCGGCCGTTTCTTGCCGACCCTGAGTTTGTGGTGAAAGCGCGGCAAAATCGAGCGGATGAAATCAACACCTGTATAGGGTGTAACCAAGCTTGTTTGGATCATGTTTTTTATCAGAAGGTCACATCTTGCTTGGTTAACCCAAGAGCCTGCCATGAGACGAAGCTTATTATTGCGCCCGCTGAAACGCCAAAGCGTATTGGCGTTATAGGGGCTGGCCCAGCTGGTTTAGCGTTTGCGACAACGGCGGCGAAACGAGGACATAAGGTCACTTTATTTGATATGGCCAGTGAGATTGGCGGGCAATTTAATATTGCTAAGCGTATTCCTGGTAAAGAAGAGTTTTATGAAACACTGCGCTATTTTAAGCGTCAAATCGCACTGACGGGTGTCACGTTAAAACTCAATACATGCGTTGATGAATCTCTATTGAATCAATACGATTTTGACGATGTGGTCATGGCAACGGGCATCTTACCAAGGGAACCGGAGATTGAGGGGATCGATCATCCAAAAGTGTTGAGTTATTTGGATGTTATGAATGGTCATGCTGTTGGTAAGCGTGTGGCGGTGATCGGTGCGGGTGGTATTGGGTTTGATATCAGCGAATATCTGATCCATGACCTATCCCATGGAGCCAAAACCATTGGTGAGTTTATGAATCAGTGGGGGGTGGATATGACCTTTCAAACCCGAGGTGGTGTGGAAGGAATGAAGCCAAACTTTCAACCAGCCGTTAGGGAAGTCTTCTTGCTACAGCGAAAAGCCTCCAAGGTCGGTGCGAATTTAGGAAAAACCACAGGCTGGATTCATCGAACTGAGCTGTTGAAAAAAGGCGTGACCATGCTTGCCAATTGTGAGTACCAAAAAATCGATGATCAAGGGTTGCACCTCACCGTGGCTGGGGAGCCGCAATGCTTAGCGGTCGACAACGTTGTGATTTGTGCGGGTCAATTACCCAATAAAATCTTAGGTGAGAGCATAAATAGACCTGTGCACTTTATTGGCGGAGCGGATGTTGCATCAGAGCTTGACGCGAAACGTGCGATAAAACAGGGCACGTTATTGGCGTGTGAGTTGTAAACACCTAGAGTATAACAGGGGCTTTACTCATGTTTATTTTTTGAGGAATGGAATTGTTTTCGTAAGTCTTATTCCCCAGCTCAGAGCTAATCTGCTATAGCCGTAATAGATCATTTCTTTTATGGCTATAGCATTGCTTGCTGGGTAAATTTTTCTGAATGCCTTTGTTAACCTGATTTACTTGAAAATTGAGTGTTATTTCGATATGTCAAATGCTTTATTTTTATTCTTATTTTAGAAGTATGTCCTATTGAATGTTTAATGTTTTTTCTAATTGTTTTCTTATTTTTCCATTTTTTTAAAAATAGTGTTTTTTCTTGAGATTTTCTTAAGTTATTCCTTTTTGTTATTTCAATAATGAGTAAAGTCAATTTGTGTTTGGAAGGTGGTTAAAATAGCATAGCCCGGATTAACCTCATGATTGAGGTGTTTTCAATACCTTGGGGGATGTATGTATGGGGGTTGCTGTTTTTCTATTGTTCGTGATGTGTGCTTTTTATGTTCAAAACCGTGGTGTGGTTAAGCATAGTAAGTTATCTCGTCGAATTACCGATCATTCCAATTTCTTAGGCCCAATTAATTGCCTATTTTATCTGTTCTCTCGCGTTAAAAAGAGCCCTTTTATTGATGTTAAAGAATTCCCTGAGCTGAAGGTTATAGAAGATAACTGGGAAATGATTCGTGATGAAGCGCTTGTCTTGAATAATTCAGCACAAATTAAGGCGTCTGATGATTTGGACGATCTCGGCTTTAATTCGTTCTTTCGTACTGGCTGGAAGCGCTTTTACTTAAAGTGGTACGGTGCCGATTTAAAGTCCGCTAAGCGGTTATGTCCCAATACAGTGGCGCTGCTATCCACTGTGCCTGGTGTGAAAGGGGCCATGTTTGCCATGTTGCCACCAGGGGCTCGTTTGGTGAAGCATAGAGATCCTTATGCTGGATCGTTACGCTACCACTTAGGGTTGGTAACCCCCAATTCTGATGACTGTCATATTGTCGTTGACGGTATACAGTATTCTTGGCGGGATGGTGAGTCTGTTATGTTTGATGAAACTTTTATTCATTATGCCGAAAATAAAACAGAGCAAAATAGAATTGTGCTATTTCTAGATATTAAACGACCAGTTAATTTATTTTTAGTGGATTGGTTTAATGAGTTTTTGTCTTACACATTGTTGTCTGCCTCGGCAACAAAGAATGTAAAAGGAGACAAGGTTGGGCTTCTAAATAAAATTTTTGCCTACGTATATAAAATAAGGATAGTTGGTAAAAAAATTAAAGCCTTTAATAAACCTTTATATTACTTTCTACAATACGCATTATATGTTTACCTTATTTATATTATCTTTTTTAAATAGTATAAAGCTAATGTCTTTTTTTGATTTTCAAGGTTGTTTAATCGTAAAAATAGGAAAACGAACTAAATGCTTTTAGGCATAAGCGTTTTCACTATAAAGGCGACCTCCCCTGATTAGCTTCTTTAGCAAAGGGAGGTCGTAAGGAAATGGGATGGATTCTCCTATTTCCTTAGTTTACTGGCCGATTTAAGCCAGGACGTTTTAGTACTTTAAAGGCTAGAAATTGGTTGGTTTCATGTTTATTAAAGTTGTTATCCGCTTCAATAATCAGCACTTCCTGACCCGCTTTCGTTTTGCCGATGGTAATGCCTTCTAGATTATCTGGCTTGATTCCTAGAGCACGAATGTTGAGCACTAGGGTTTTGCGTACAGGGACGATACGTTGTTTGCTGTGGATTAAAGAGGCAATGTTAGACACGTCAGTGGCGCCGCTAATGTCCACCAAAAACAGCTTGGCATAATTGCCGACACCCTCAGCCCAGCCGCGCTCTAGTGCTAGGTAATGGGTGTTATCTAGAGCATAAATTTCCGATACGCCATTATCATTTCCCCCTTTGGAGGTTGCCGCTGCTTGAGGAATAGGGCTGACAGGATAAACATATTCAGCTTTGGGTTTACCTGTTTGGGCATCGTAGCGAATAATTCGAGCGAGACTGCCATGCAATAGACTGGAGATTGGACCATCTTGGTAGAGAGCGGTTTCCATGCCAATCAGAATGTCTCCGTCTGGCAAGACGGTGGAACCTTCAAAAGCGAGATTGTCTCGAATACCAGATTTATGGTTTTTGGTTGGCGCAAAGCCTTTAGGCAGAGTAAATTCTCTTATAAAGTGGCCATTCATATCGGCGATGCGGACAAAAGGGGGAATCTCATGGCTACCCCAGCCTTCACTTGTCCAAAGGACTTTACCATTGAATACTCGGATGGATTCAGAGTCTGCCATCATTTTGCCAAATGGTTTGCCTTGTTTGGTAAGGAGTGTGGTGGATTTGAGAATATGCACCGCTTTAAGACCCTCTTTGGTAAAATCCAGACTCAGGGTGTAAAAACGAGTAGGTCCCTTTTCTGACCGATCATCGGAAATGGCAATATAATGTCCCGTCTGGGGATCATAGTCGATCCCGGAGAGCCCACCGACCTCTACATTCTGAAAAAACGTGTCAGTTGGTACATCCACTTCACCAAAGTAAGACAGCTCAAACGCATTTTGGCATTCTCCAAAAGGGCAAGGAGTGCTGATTTTAGTGCCTATTTCAAGCGCTTGGGCCGTCATAGCGGAGCCAAGCAGTAGACCGAACAAAACGGTGTGTAATAATTGCTTTTTCATCATTAAATCTCACTAATGCCAGTCTGAAGAAAGAACTCAAGAGATCTCTAATACAGGGTAACCATTTCTCTTGTCAACTTTATGACTAGCATTTTGTGAGGGAAACCATGCTGGCTTCTACCAAGTTTAATCGTGTCACGGGATAGACGGATGAATACCCCGCGACCAAAATCTTGGTGATTCCACATCGGGAAAAATCATAGATGACCTTGCCTATGAGATGACGTCAGTCTCTAAAGAGAAGGGTTACTTCAATCTTGGATTTGTTTAAATAGGTAACTCTGGATCTGTTGCATATGTTGGTAGATGTTTATGATGTGTTGCACCATGTTCTCTTGCAGTTGCGCTAAGTATTCAGAGCTATGGGTTGCAGTTTGTGTCAGCTCCTTTGCTATCTCGTTTAAAGTAGACAATTCATTGTCGATTTTAAGAAAATCGGAGAGTGAACGGAAGTTAAACTCATTGTCTGTACCTTGGTAATACCAAGTACCGAAATCCGTCTCCTTGATGTCTCTAAAGGCGCTTGGTGTTTGGTTGCTTAAGGCGGGGATAAGGTAGGACAGTTGCCATTGGTTAAGTTCTAGCAGACAGGCAGAGCCATGGGCAAAGACCATGGAATGGTAGCCCGCAGACATCATATTTTCAGCATCTTGCGCGGTGAGGCGGAAGGATTGATCAAGCTGTTCGCAACTCTGACTGGCATCTGATACTGAGCGATACAGTATGTCGATTTGACCGCTGACCGCGTTGGTATGGCCATCAATTTTTTGCACCAAGGTCGAAATCTGCTCGCTGGAGTCTCGAGCTTTGTTAGCCAGTGTTCGAACTTCGTCTGCCACAACCGCAAAGCCTCGTCCATATTCGCCGGCGCGAGCGGCTTCAATGGCGGCATTGAGTGCTAATAAATTGGTCTGTTCAGAGATGCTTTGGATAATGTTGGTGAAGCTTTTAATGTCATTGGTAATGTTTTTGAGATTGTTAACATCGTCAAGATTGGATTGGGTTTTGTTGGCAATCTCCGTTAAAGAGAGGGTGAGTTTAGCAATATCGGATTTGTTGTCAGCAATTTTTTGGTTGCTGCCTTCCGATGCACTCATGGGCTCAAATAGATATTCAGAAACTTGTGTGATCGCATTGAGAGCTTGGTTAAGAAGAGGTTGCTGGGCGAGTAGTAAACGCTCATCAAGCGTTTGTTGTGGTGAAGTGTTTTGATGTTTCTCTTTCTGCTGGCGTAATTCTTCCTTGAGATGATGAATCTCCTGTTCTAAAGCGATTTTTTCAGTGTTTACTTCCGCTAACTTGTTTTGCAAAGCCTCAAGGTTTTTCTTTTTACTAAACAGCATAGGCAGGTCCCGTTAACTTAACAGCGATAACAATATATTGAAAAAGCAAAACGCCAGTGGCTAGAAAAGTCAGCTGACGTTTTGAAGTGGGAGTATTAATCCATATCAGGCTCGAATAGCCCTCGCTTCATATAGAACTTCACCCAGAGAGCAGCGATCACACAAATCACCGCCAACATGCCCCCAGCAATGCTATACACCATTTTGGTCATATCTGGTGACGGAGAGTTATTCAGCGCTACGTACGCCATGGCCACAATTCCCAGAATTTGTGGTATTGGGAAGAAAGGTGTGCGATAAGGGCGCTTGTGATTTGGCATACGGCGACGCAAGACGATGACATCAATGTGTGCAATGATGTAAGCCAACAAATAACTTGTGGTGGCCGCTATTACAAAGACAATCAAAGAGTCTATAGTCATCAATAAAAAAGGAATGACGCTTAGAACGGCCATCATCACAATGCCCACCCAAGGTGAACCAAAGCGGTTGGTCGCTTTTAGAATAGGAAAAGCTTGTTTGTCGTGTGCCATACCGTGAAGCATACGTGGGAGTGCTGCAAAAATGGTATTTACGGTACTACAGGTCGCTGTCAACGCCATAACGGTGGCAATGATTAAACCTCCTTTACCAAATACGGCATTCGCATAATTTAGATAAGGAATGGGGGATTTCAGCAGCTCGTCCGTATTTAAGTATAAGCTCGCGCCGTAAACAAACAGGGCGAAGATACAGAAGATAGCGAACAAAGAAAGACGCATGGCTAGAGGAATGTTTTTCTCTGGGTTCTTCACTTCATTGATCATAGGACAGATGTATTCAGAGCCCACGAACAGCCACATAGCCAAGGCAATTAAACCAATAAAACTGCCGTTGGTTACTCCAGAGAAGCCCCAATCGACTGTTGTACCCGTTAATAGAGGATGCGGTTCTGGGCTGCCTGAAACGGCCGCTAAACCAACAAGAATTAAGGCGCTGACCATAATAAAAGCCAAAACGTTCTGAACTTTGGAAAAAACATCGGTACCGATAATGTTGGTAATGGCCAAAATTGCTACGATCAGAATTGGGATCAGTTTTTCAGGGAACATGCCAGGCAGCAGCTGACCAACCATGGCATCCACTAGGAATAATTCGACGGGCAAGGCCAGGGTAGCGACGACGACATAGCCTGCAAACACCGAAACGATGGCAGGAAAATGACCAATGGCTTTTTGCGTGTAAGTCGCCAGTGTTCCTTCTTGTGGAAACATCAAGGACAACTCAGAAAAGCTCATGGCATTAAATTGTGCGATGATCAACGCCGCCAGCATGGCAAAGATAAAGCCCATGCCACCTAGACCAATACCTTGCATCGCAGAAATCATTGCCCCTTGGACAATAACCACACCAATACAAGTTGCCATCATGGTGAGCAGACCGATCTTTCTGCTCGACGACATGCCTTGACTTGTCGGTATTGCATTTATGGTTGATGTATCACTCATTGTTCCGTTCCTCTTATGATTAAAATCTTAGGTCGATTTTAGAGACGATCAAAGCGATAAGGGCTTGGATCGATTAATGGTGTTGCGTTGGATACTAAGTCCGCAGCTAACTCCCCTGCAGCGGGTCCTGTTCCAAAACCGTGGCCAGAAAAACCTGTCGCAACGGTTAATCCAGGGATTTTTTGAACATGATCAATCACAGGGTTTGAGTCAGGGGTGACGTCAATCACACCTGCCCAAGCTTCTTCTGGCTCGGCTTTTTCAAAAGCGGGCCAAGCATTACAAAGGTTGTTGAACGCATCTTGGTTAAGGTTGGCATTGAAATCTGGATCTAAGGTGCGGATCTTTTCGAATGGTGACACCTTGTTGCCTCCCCAGCGTCGAGCAAGGGCAAGGTCCTTAATAAAGTGACGACCAAAAGAAATATTCAAAAAGCCGCGTTGAGTGCGAAGTTGATCCATATAACGGCGACCAATCAGCAAGTGATCCAGCGTGATGGGGGCATCAAGCTTGCCGCGCTGGGTGATAATAAAACCACCGTCTTTATGTTTTCTAAAAGAGAAATCAGGACCGCCCACGGCGATATCAGTCGGGCCTTCCATCGGTTTGGTTCTAAATACAGAACAAATCAACGGTAGTGTCGGCAGCGACACACCCAAATTGCCGAGGAAGCGACGTGACCAAGCACCACCCGCAAGCAGTACGCGATCACAGCGGATTTCCCCTTTTTCAGTGACGACACCAGAGACTTTGCCTGCGCTCATGGAGAGGGTGCGAACGGCACAGTGCTGAATCAAAATAGCCCCTTTTTTCTGGGCTGCTTTCGCCATGGCAGGCACCGCTATCGAAGGTTCAGCACGACCATCTGATGCGGTGAAAATTCCGCCTTCCCAGTGGCCTTGACCACCCGGTACTTTTTGGCTGATTTCTTTAGCGCTTAATATTTTGGAACCGAGCTCTAATGACTCAACGGATTTTAGCCAGCTTTCATGCATTGCAAGCTGCGCTTGGGTTTTAGCAAGGAACATGATGCCCGCTTGTTTGTAGCCAACTTCTTGGCCTATGCGGTTTGGCATCTCTGCCCATAGTCGATCCGCTTGCATGGCCAAAGGCACATCATCAAAATGGCGATTGGTTTTACGCACCCAGCCAAGATTACGGGAAGATTGCTCGCCGGCTATGTGACCTTTCTCCAACAACACCACTGGGATATTGCGTTCAGCAAGGGTGAGTGCAGCTGTGACCCCCACAATGCCGCCACCAATGATCACCACACTGGTGCTTTTGGGGAGCTGATCTTGTGTTTCAATTGCGTCGAGTGTTTTTGTCATAGCACATTTCCAGATGATGAAAGAGAGTATTTGCAGAGAATAAACAATGCAAAACTCCGGTTAAGCCAATTTGATTTCCTGAACGTCTGCTTTGGCTGCACCACGATACGCGGTGACTTCCAGCTCCACTTTGTAGACAGTTGAACCCAGCGGCGGGCAAGTCACGGTTGTGGCTGGATTAACACCTTTAAACTGAGTGCCGATGAATTCCATGACGGCGTTTGTGTCTTCTGGGTTTTGGATAAATACACGGGACATCACTACGTCCCCAAGAGATGCATCTACGGTCGCTAATGCACGCTCGATATTGGCGAAGACTTGTTTTGTCTGCTCAATCACGTCTTCTGGTATTTCTTGCGTGACAGGGTTTCGGCCCGCTGTGTTGGAGACAAAAATCCAGTTATCCACTTCGACTAAACGGGAGTAGCTGGCGATTTCTTCGAACTTAGAACCGGTTTTTACTTTTACAATGCTGGTCATTTTTCTTCTCAAATCTCTTGTAAGTTGGTAACGAGATACACTGTAAGCAAGCCCCTATTTAGGCATAGGCGCTTGCTTAGCCGCTATTAGCGAGTCGTTGCTGTTAGCGAAGTGCTGGTGTATCCCAAAGATTGAGTTTGATACCAATGTTTTTCTCGATAGCATTGCGGTAAACCACTGTAGCCCATGCCACATCTTCCACTGGCATACCGCCCACTGACATGATGATGATTTCTTCATCGTTTAGGCGGCCGGGAGCTTCTCCAGCGGTGATTTTGCCGATGTCTTCCAACTCTTCTAGCGTCAGCTTGCCTTCCGCAATCATGTCCATGAAGCGAACGCCAGGGAGTGGAATATAGTTGTGGGCAGGTTTTGGTACTTCATGATACCAAGCTTGGTATAAGCCGGTGTTGTCCAAGACTTTACGCACATCTTTTTGTTCCATGGCATCGTCTAAGCTGCAATAAGCTGGCATCGCAAGAAAGGTGCCTGGTTTCACCCACTCACGTTTGACGATTGGATAAGTAGATGGGTCACCTGTTTCGCCTGAATTACAATAAGTGACGATGTCGGAGTCACGTACCACGTCTTCTAGGGTATCGACCACTTGAATATTCGTGACTTGTGGGTAATTCTCGTTTGTCCATTTCACAAATTCATCCAAGCTTTTTTGACCGCGACCTTTTACTTTAATGGTGTCGATCCCTGGGCAAGCGGCGATAAAGGCTGCAACTGCTGTTCTGCCCATGACGCCAGGGCCAAGTAAGCCAATGACTTTAGAGTCTTTACGTGCAAGGTGGCGAGCGCCAACACCTGGAACTGCGCCTGTACGATAAGCCGATAGTAGGTTAGCTGACATATAAGCCATCGGAGCACCCGTATCGATGTCATTCAAAATAAACATTAGGATAGAGCGTGGAAGGCCTTTTTCACGGTTGGCAATGTTGGAGCCATACCATTTTACCCCGCAGGTTTGGAAGCTACCGCCAAGGTAAGCGGGCATGGCCATTAAACGGCGGTCCGCAGTGGGTTTTGGCATCGTTGGAAAAGGAGATTCGTCAGGGAAAGTGATCATAGAACCATGAGAGTCGCTATTGGGGCCCGCCATACGATAGTCGCCTTTGTAGAGCAGGGTGAACATCTCTTCCATGGTATCGACACAACTTGGCATGTCCGTGACACCAGCTTTAATCATGTCTTGTTCTGACAGGTAAATAAAATCAATCTTAGTATCTTCTGACATAGCAACACCTATTTTTTGTAGAGTGGTTTTTGAAACGATTTATTTGATCCTAGTCAGGTCTTTGTTTGGCGTATTGAATTTTTGCGACATGGATAAAAATAGTTTTACCGCAATTTTTTGGCATTGGGTTTGCTACATAACAACAAAGTGTTCTCATTAATGGGTGGGGTTATGTCAAAACATGCGCTGGTAAATCGTCTTGCGGAAATCCGTTCTAAGCAACCTTGGTTGGTAATGAGTGCAGCGAAAAACTTCTATCTGTCTAGATCGGATAATCCGGCCATTTCCCATTATTATAGTTTTGAAGTGAATGACTCTAACGAACAGATATTCGCTATTCCCGACGGCTGTGTGGACATCTTATTTGACTGCGATAGCAGCCATCCTACAGCGGAAGTGTTTGGGACGCCGATGGCGGCGATTGATATCGAATTGAGGAGTCATCATCGCTATTTCGGTGTGCGCTTTGCGTCGGGGGTTGTGCCTGATTTTTTGCAGGTATCTGCGGAAGAATTAATAGAGCATCACTATAATTTTATTGAAGTGATTCCTGAATCAAATCAAGTATTTGAGAATATTGTTAAGCAGGAAAATTTCACCGATCAAGTGGCGCTTTTTAAACAGTTTTACAATGGTCAAAAAACGCGTCAATACTCTTCTTTGACGGTGCAGGCGGTGAAGACGATTTGTGAAACCAAAGGCAGTGTTCGAGTGGAAGAATTGGAAGATTTAACGGGCTTCTCGACACGCACGATACAGCGCCAATTTAAAGCGGATTTGGGTATGTCACCAAAGGCCTTTAGTCGTATTATTCGCTGCCAATCTGCCGTGTATAATATCAATCACAATGACCAAGTCACCTTCTCAGACCTTGCTTGTGATCTTGGCTTTAGTGATCAACCACACTTCCTTAGGGAGTTCAAAAAGCTGGTTAATACCACGCCAATGGCTTACCAAAACCGTGTCAAAGAGCAAAGTTATCTTGACCGTATTCGATATGTTTGATTTAAAATGGTGCTTACTAAGATGAATCTTGCTCTTTTGTAGTGCATTGAGTGGTTTTTTGGGAAAAAACCACTCAATCCGTAATAATGGCCTAACCTTAAAAAGACAATAATAAACCGACACCCCATTCAGTCGAGTTATTATCCGGCTCAACATATACTTCTCCACCGCTTATTCCCGTGTTTGATTGCTTTACATCCCAATGTTTGTAAAAAGGTTGGATCGTTACGGCGGTTATATTGGAGAGGGCTCTCGTAAAATCGACGCTCATTCTGTAGCCAGATCCACTATTTTGTTTGAAGTGAAGATCGTTATTGCCAGGAATAGAGCTTAAATAGGTGTGATTTCTACCAGCGATAAAATAATCGTATTCCAATCTAGCGCCAAGACGCCAATTTCCACTTAGGACACCATTTAGAATCTCAATACCTATTGGGCTGTACCAGTAAACCTGTTCGCGTTCATAACCAATATAATTGGTTGTTGTGATCATGTCTTTGGAGTTATCGTTTAAATTACGATAGCCCAAACCAATGTAAGGGGTGACTCTGTAACCAGACTGAAGATATAGGTCACGGCCCAACATGCCACGCACTTCTAATATCCTGTCTGGTACGTTGTTCATCTTTCCACTACCGTCGTAATCCACATCGCCTTCTGAATACATTAGGTCTAGCAAGATAGCCCGTTCATTGTTGCGCAGAGAAAGCTGACCTTTTAAGCCTGTCATCAGGCCTTTTTCTGTCATGACTCCAGGTTCTTTATAAGTAATGGATGAAGCATAAATGCCGAGTTTCACGTCGTGGCTAGCACTCGCAGCAAATGTATAAGAACTCATTCCCAAAAACATCAAAGTAACAACTTTTGTACCCATAGCGCACTCTACTTTTGTGATAGATACCCCATCATATAAGAAACTATTAGAGAGAACTATCGTCAAATTTAGACTGTTATAACTGGCAAGAGCCAGTCCGCCATGAGGTGTAGGCATTTCGTTTTAGTTTGTTATAGGGTTAATTTAGATGTGATAGGACGAATGTATTAAAAAGCGGATATCACTATCTAATGGTGTTTCGTGTCGATCAGTAAAACGGCCGCTTCTAATCGAGAATGAAGGTTGAGTTTTTTTAATAAATTTTTGACATGTACCTTAACCGTCGTTTCTTTTATCTTGAGTTTATTGGCAATGGATTTATTGCTCATGCCTTTTGTTAATAACGCTAAGATTTGATGTTCACGTTCAGTGAGCTTTTTTAAGAGGTCTTTTTGAGGTTCTTGTGGTTTGCTCCAAGACTCCGTGATGACGGTGGTTAACCGGTCAGAAAGCGCCAATTTACCCAGCGTTGCCTGCTTGATACTGTGGATGATATCTTCTGGCTCCATGTCTTTTAATAAATAACCATCGGCCCCATTTTGCATAGCGGCCAGTACATCGTCTTCATTATCGGATACGCTGAGGATGATAATTTGTGATGTGACTCCTTTCTCTCGCATTATTCGTAGGGTTTCAATGCCATCTATGCCTTGCATATTAAGATCAAGAATAATCAAATCTGGGTTATCTTTTAGAGCGGTGTCAATTGCCTCTCGACCTGAGCTAAATTCGTTAATAATGTCTAAGTTGTCTTCAAAACTGATGAGTCTTTGTAAGCCTTTGCGAAATAGAGGATGATCATCAACGATCATTATGGTGGTAACTGTTTTATTCATAGTTGCTCTCTTTTTCGTAAGCGATGGTTTAAAAAGCTATTGACTTAAATAGCTTGGCATAAAGGTTAAATCGATTTGCGTACCACAGGGTTCAATTTGACCGATATTCAGTGTCCCCGCTAATGAATGACAACGCTCTTGAATGATTTCCATACCGTAGTGATTCAGTTCAGGCCCAGACTGGGCGATACCAATACCATTGTCTTTGATTAATAGTTGTACGGATTTATTGTCATTCTCAACCACAGAGACAGCAATAAATGTGCCTTGTGAGTGATTCAGCGCGTTTTGTACCGCTTCTTTGGCAATCTGTAGTAAGTGGATTTCTTCGTTTGGCGTGAAAGGTACATGTCGACAGTCATAGTGAACATGGATGTCAATATCACTGTGTTTTGATAGATGGTCGATGGTATCGCTTAGGGCAACCTGTAAGCCGCCATTGCCAATTTGTAATCGGAAGGTGGTGAGCAATTCTCGTAGCTGCCGATAGGCGGAAATCAGTCCCTCTTTCAGTTCAGAAACGGGGGTTAAAACCCGTTCACTAACCGGTTCCTTCTGAATGCCTTTCTCAATACAGGCCACTTGGAATTTTAAATAAGATAGGGATTGTGCCAACGAATCGTGCAGTTCTCGTGCGATGATGGCTCGTTCATCCAGTAAAGCAAGGCGTCGTTCTTGGTTCAGTTGGTAAGACAAACTTAAGGCAATGGCTAATTGATCTACCAAGGATTGTACGAGGTCTTTTTGCCACGCTTGCAATGTTTGGTTGTCTACAGTGGCGGCAAGCACTTCGCCATAGTGAAAATCGTTGCGTTGTATGGGAAAGCTTGTATCGACGCTTATCGCTCTTTCGTCTTTTTTATCGGAAGGCGTCGACACAATATGTTGATAGGGGGTGGCGTTGTTATCTGCAAATAGCTTGAGTTCAAGTTTTTGCAGCATGCTGATGTGACAGAGCTCATCGAGAATTTGGTGAAAGTTTAAGTGGCCGTTATGGGAGTGGTTGACTTGCTGTGCCACGTCATAAAGAAAGGTGAGTATTTTATTATTGCGACTTAGCTCTTGTGTTTTGTTGGTTATCCTCTGCTCCAGATCCTGATGGATGGTTTGCATACTTTGATTGGCTTTATTTAATGTGTTGGATAGTAGACCTAATTCGTCCTCGCGTTCGACCTGAGAGCGTTGACTCCAATCGCCTTTTGATGAGGCGTTGGCAACACGAGTTAATTCCCGTAGCGGACGGGCAATGTGCTTATGAATAGAGTACAAAGACAGCAAAATTAGGATTAAAGCGATGGATAGAGTGGCAGATTGAATGATCTTGAGAAGGATTAAGCGCTTTTCTAGCAGTTTCTGATAGCCATAAACCAACTCATTGATTGAATCCACAAAGGCTTCTACCTTGGGTAGAAATTGCTCGAGTTTAAAGTCCGTTGTTGCGTTGGATAAGGTTGGTTTTATGACCGTTTGCCATTGTGTTTCAATGTTATTGTAATCCTGTTGTAGCTTGATCTCTTTAAAGCGAATGAAGTCTTTGGTGAGCAGTGGGTCATGGAACAGTATGTCAAAGTGCTGAATCAATTGTTGTACTTTTAAGTGATTCTGGGGCGTTGGTGATTGTTCCATGACGGCAACCTGGGTAAAAATGCGATAGCTCATCATCCGCAGAGAACCAGACAGGTTGATGGTTTTGCCATCGAACTCGCTGATTTGAGACATATACATGGATGAAAATGTACTGATAAATACCATCAAAATCAGGCTGATCATCATGGACGTAATTCTGAGGACGATGGAGCGGCTGAATTTTTGTAGCATCAAGATGTGTTCCTGTACTAATGGTATAAGGGAGATGGTGCAAGTAATAATAGGCCTTCTAAAACGGCGATCAAGACACTAACAAAGGTGAGTATTTTCCAAACTAAAATCGGGTTGCGTCTTAATAGCGGGGTATTTCTTGGATTATTGATCAGCCGCTCATTGGGGATGGTGATGTCTGTGATGAAATCGCCAAGCGCTTGGTGGCGCTGTTTGGGATTCGGGGCGGTAGCTTTTTGTAGGGCTAAATCCACCCAGAGTGGGATGTCTGATCGGTCATTTTGGATAGAACGGTATTGCCATTTAGCACGGCGTGCACTCTGAATGTTCTGTGATGTAGGTGTTTTATAGGGGAGTGCGCCGCACAACATCTCATAACCTATGACACCAATGGAGAATAGATCTGAGAGAATCGTGCTCTGTCCCGTATTGATGTATTCAGGCGCGGTGTAGTTTATAGAGCCGAGTGGTACATCGCTTGTTTGGAATGGCTGAGCTTCACGTAACCCTTGGGCATCCACTGTACCAAAGTCGATAATTTTTACTTCGTGGTGTTTGGTCAGCATGATGTTTTCGGGTTTAAGGTCACGATGAACCATATTGGCACGCTGTAATACCCGCAGGGCGCGAACCAGTTCATCCAATATTTTTCTGACACTATCAAGGGGTGGCATTGGGTGATCGTACATCCATTGGCGTAGCGTCATCCCATCAATAAACTCGCTAATTTGGTAGAGAAATTTTGTGTCTTTAGGGGATGGATACATTTTCATCAAGCGGGGGCTGTTTAGCTGGCTGGCAATCCAATATTCATTTGCAAAATACAACAGCGCCTGTTGATCGTCGAGATGGTTCATTGAAGGGGCTTTTAGGGTACGAAGGGCTCCATTAGCGGTGTCGGTGACCAAATAAACATGACTGCGTGAACTCTCATGGAGGGTCTTGATAACCTGAAAGCCATCCACAGTTTGGCCTGTTTTGAGTACGGGGAGCGGTTGTCTGTTCAGTAGCTGCTGCTGGTGTTCTAATAGACTTTTATTAGGCAAGTTGAGAATACGTAACACGACACAGCTAGCATTGTCTTGACTGCCATTTTTCAGTGCTGTTTGGCATAAAGTACGACTGATGGTTTCCAATGAGGTTTTTTCATTCAGGGCTTTTTTTATTTCGTTAGCACTGAGGAAACCATGACTACCATCTGTTGTTAGGAGTAGAAGATCTTCCTGTCTTAGATCCAGGGTTTGGTAATCGACTTCAATATGTTCATCCATGCCCAAAGCACGAGTTAAGTAATTGTGTTGAGAGCGGTTATGTCGTAGATGATCACGAGTCAGTTGGGTTAATGTTTGTTCGCGATAAAGGTAGATACGACTGTCGCCAATATGAAAGAGGTGGGCCGTGTTGGATTTAATAACGACGGCACTCAATGTTGTGATCATGCCGTTGTGTTGTAGTTGGTCTTTGCCCTGTGAGAAAAGCCAAGCATTCAGGCTTTTTAACAAACTGTGCACCGAACTTTGCACGCTCCAGCTGATTGGGGTGGCGTAATAATCCATAATAAATTGTGACGTGGCTGTGTGGCTGGCTTGTTGTCCTTGTTGGCTGCAACTGACGCCATCGGCAATACATGCCACGATGCCTTTATAAACTAACTCATCCTGGTTAGTTGGCTGTTTGATAATAAAAGCATCTTGGTTCTCACTACGAATCCCTTGTAAAGAGCACCCAGCAAAGTCAACGCATTGTGGTTGTTTATCATTGCTCACGGTAAGGTATCCTAATACATCTAGTTCTTACTTAATTTGGATAACGAATAACATTCGATGGTAAGTGACTGTGGTTATTTGTTCGCGATGGAGAACCACCAAGTAAAGCAAAAGGTGGTGATTATGCATGTTATCACCACCTTGCTATCGCATCGTTAAGAGACGTTAATCATTGTGACAGTCCCATCCGCATTAATTTCGGCAATTTCTCCCTGCGGTTCTTCCATAAAAAACAATGTTAGAAACCCGATGACGGCGGTTGCAGCAATAACGTAGAAGAAGGTTTGATAACTGACAAAGGAGAGTATTGTTAAATATACGACGGATCCGACGTTACCATAAGCCCCTGTCATCCCCGCTATTTGCCCTGTCATACGACGTTTGATCAGTGGTACGGTAGCAAAGACAGCCCCTTCACCAGCTTGCACGAAGAAAGAGCAAGCCATAACCGCCGCAACGGCGAGGCCGATAGGCCATGAACTGTTGACTTGAGCCATTAATAAGTACCCTAATGCTAGGCCAGCGGTTAGAACAATTAGGGTCGTTTTTCGGCCAAATTTGTCCGATAGAATACCACCACCAGGACGAGACATTAAATTCATAAAGGCATAGGAAGAGGCTACCATCCCAGCCATAACTGGGGTTAAGGTAAAGGTATCGGAGAAGAACAATGGCAACATGGAGACCACAGCGAGTTCAGAGCCAAATGTGGCAAAATACAAGCCATTTAGCACCGCCACTTGCTTAAATTTATATTGGTGGATTGGCTCAACAGGTGTGGTGAAAATGTTTTTATTAACCTGCCAAACCTGCTTCACTTCCAGTAGATAGATGGCAATAAGTACAGCATCAATGGCATAAACAACATCTTGTCCAATCATGTTGATACCACTTGGTGATAGCTTCCACGCTAATAAGGCCAGTACCGCGTACATGGGGATTTTCATGATCAACAGAAAGAAGAAGTCGCCTTTGGAAGTGACTTCCATGGCCGATAAATGTTTAGGCCGAAAATAGGTTGAGCCTTTGGGGGTGTCTGTCACATTTAGATAAAACACAACGGAGAATAGTAAACTCATCACACCTGTTAGTGCCGTCGCATAACGCCAACCATTCTCACCGCCAAAGACAATCGCCAGTGTGGGTAAAGAGAACGCCGCAGCGGCGGAACCAAAGTTTCCCCAGCCGCCATAAATACCCTCTGCTGTGCCCAGTTGGTTATGGGGAAACCACTCAGAGACAAGTCGAATGCCAATCACAAAACCCGCGCCAATAAAGCCTAATAAAAAGCGTGCAATGGCAGCTTGTAAAAAGGTATCGGCAAACGCAAACATAAAACAAGGTATTGAGCAGATCGCTAAGAGTGCTGAATAGACTATACGAGGCCCAAACCGATCCGTTAGCATGCCAATAAAAACACGGGCTGGGATGGTGAGCGCAACGTTAAGAATGAGCAGTGTTTTTATTTCTTGATTGGACAGTCCAAGGGTGCTTTTGACCATCTCTAACATGGGGGCAAAGTTGAACCACACCACAAAGGTGATGAAGAAAGCCATCCAACTTAAATGGAGAATTTTCATTTTTCCGGTAAAACTGAACAGTGAGAATTTAGAGTGTTCCATGCTGTGTTCCTATCTTTTATCAAAGATCATAAGTGATGACATGTTCTGATGAATTGTTTGGTTTCATTATTGATGTATTTGAACCAGGCCGCTGTTTTGTCGGACCTTGTACACGTCAATGTGCACACTAGGATCTTCAAGGCAGGTACCTGTTTGCAGATCAAAATGCTGTTTATACAGAGGTGAGGCGACACATAGTTGGTCACCAATCGAGCCAATAATGCCTCGGGATAAAACGTTCGCTTTGCCTATGGGGTCATAGTTAGATATGGCATATAAGGCATCCGTTCTTTTGTGGAAAAAAATAGCGACTTGTTTCTCTCCCACTTTCGCGCAAACGCCAGTATTGGGCGCAATGTCTGTGATGTTGCAAATGGTTAGCCAGTTATTCATGACCATTCCTCATTTAATATAGGGTTAAGTAGCAAAATGATTAGGCCGTAACAGGCTTATCTATCTCTAACGTATTGCCTTTTGGAGCGGGGGATTTTTGATGTCTAATCTCGATAAATTGCACGCCATCATCGCGCTCTGAGCTGTTAATAAAGTGGTGAAAACGTTGGCGTTTTTCTGGCGACTCCAGTGTGGTTTTCCATTCACATTGATATTTAGAAATACTGTCGACCATTGCTTGTTCGAGCTCCGCCCCTAGTCCTAACTTATCGTCAATAATGACGTCTTTTAGGTAGTCGATGCCGCCATCAAGGTTTTCTAGCCAGACAGAGGTGCGTTGTAATCGGTCAGCCGTGCGAATGTAGAACATCAATAGTCGGTCGATATAACGAATTAAGGTCGTCGTATCGAGGTCTGTCGCAAAAAGATCCGCATGACGAGGGCGCATGCCTCCGTTTCCACAGATGAATAAATTCCATCCTTTGTCCGTGGCGATCACACCAATGTCTTTTGATTGGGCTTCAGCGCATTCGCGGGTGCAACCGGAGACCGCAAACTTCAATTTATGTGGTGATCTCAATCCTTTGTAGCGATTTTCTAAATCGATTGCGCACCCCATGCTGTCTTGAACGCCATAGCGACACCAGGCGCTGCCAACGCAGGATTTGACGGTACGCAGTGATTTGCCATAGGCGTGGCCTGTTTCAAACCCAGCATCTACCAGACGTTGCCAGATGGCAGGTAAATCGTTTAATTGGGCGCCAAATAAATCGATACGCTGACCTCCCGTTATTTTGCTGTATAAGTTAAAATCGCGGGCGACTTCGCCGAGGACAATTAAACGTTCAGGGGTGATTTCTCCTGCTGGAATGCGGGGCACTACGGAGTAGGTTCCATCTTTTTGCATGTTCCCTAGATAAAGGTCATTGGTGTCTTGAAGCTCCAAATGTTCTTGCTGCAAAATATAGTCATTCCAAAACGACGCTAAGATGGAGCCGACGGTTGGTTTGCACACTTCGCAACCATGACCCTTACCATAGCGAGTCAGTAATGCCTCAAATGTTTTGATTTTTTGTACACGAATAAGATCACTGAGTTCTTGGCGGGAATAAGCAAAATGTTCGCATAGGTGATTGTTGACTTCGACGCCCAGTTTTGCTAACTCGCTATCGAGCACTTGTTTGGCTAAAGCACTGCAGCCACCGCATCCCGTTGAAGCATTGGTGCTTGCTTTTAGATCCGACATATTGACACAGCCACTGATCACGGCCTGTTTAATCGCCGCTTTAGACACATCAAAACACGAACAAATCATAGCTTTATCTGGTAACGCTTCCACACCGATGGCCGCAGAATCATCATTGACTAGGTTTGGTAGAATCAGTACCGAGGGATTGTCTGGCAGAGGCATATCGTTTTGGCGAATTTGCAATAAATTGGAATAGGCTTGGGCATCTCCGACTAATACGGCTCCAACGATTTTCTTTTTGTCAGAGGAAACAATTAAGCGCTTATAAACTTGTGTAATATCATCTTTGTATGTGTAGGAGAGGGCACCTTCGGTTTTACCGTGAACCTCCCCAATACTGGCCACATCGACCCCCAGTAATTTCAGTTTGGTGCTCATATCGGCACCGTTAAACGATGTGGCCTGTTCGGGAGAGAGAATGTGCTGGGCAGCGACTTTCGCCATTTGATAACCAGGTGCGACGAGCCCAAAAATTTGCTGTTGCCATAAGGCACACTCACCAATAGCGTAGATGTTGGCATGGTTAGTTTGGCAATATTGGTTTATTTCAATGCCACCACGCTCACCGACGGTGATTCCCGCCGCTCTCGCCAATTCATCTTGTGGGCGGATACCAGCCGAAAAGACGATCATGTCGGTTTCAAGATGGCTGCCATCGTTAAAGTTCATGCGATAACGTAAGGTTTCCCCAGCCACGATTTCGGTGGTGGCTTTTTGGGTATGAACCTTCACTCCCATCGCTTCAATTTTACGACGGAGTAGATCGCCGCCTTCTTGGTCCAGCTGTACTGCCATGAGACGCGGCGCAAATTCCACCACATGGGTTTCAAGGCCAAGGTTTTGGATGGCGTTTGCTGCTTCTAAACCCAGTAGGCCACCACCAATCACCACGCCAACACCACTTTGTTGACTGGAGCGTTCGATGGCGTCCAGATCTTCAAGGGTACGGTATACATGGCAGTGCTCTTGGTCATTACCTGATATAGGAGGAACAAAAGGATAAGAACCTGTGGCAAGCACCAGTTTGTTATAGGACTCTACTCTGCCTGACTCGGTTGTGACGGTTTGAGCAAGTGGGTCGATTTGCGTTACTTTATCATTCAGACTGAAATGTACCTGATGCTGTTGGTAGTAATCAGCATCGACTAGCGCAAGATCTTGTGCGCTACTGCCCGTTAGATAAGAGGTAAGGTGAACTCGATCGTAAGCTAATCTTGGTTCACCGCTAAATGTCATGATATCGACTGCGTGATGGTCCGCTTGAATGAGATTATCAATCAACTTATTGCCTACCATACCGTTACCAACGACTAAAATTCTTTGCTTTTTCATAAGAAGTTCCTTTTCCAAATTAGGCCGTTAAAGGTAAGTATAATGCAGGGTAATCATGTTGCTTTTGATCAAGGCTGGCTTTTAGTGATGCCATTTGTTCGGCAATCGTAATGACTTTGCCGATCACAATAAGCGCAGGGGACTCTATGTGCTGGCGTTCTGCCAAGTCGGCTAATTCGTGTAACTCTCCGAGCAGATTACGTTGCGCTTTGGTACATCCTTTCTCGATGATGGCAACAGGCATTCGTTTATTCATACCATGTTGCAGCAGTTGGGTTTGAATCTGTCGTGCTTTGGACAACCCCATATATATAACCAAGGTTTGATTAAGCTGAACCAGAGCTTGCCAATCGATGCTTAACTCTTTATCGGCGTGAGCCGTAATGAAAGTGCAGCTTTGTGATAGGCCGCGATGGGTAAGGGGGATGTCGGCATAGGTGGTGCAGCCAGACGCCGCCGTTATACCTGGAACCACGTCGACTTGGATGCCGTGTTCCGTAAGAAAGAGCATTTCTTCGCTGCCCCGACCAAAAATGAAAGCGTCACCTCCTTTAACGCGACACACCCTTTTTCCTTGAGTGGCGTACTTTAGCATCAGGGTATTGATGTCATCCTGACTCATGCTGTGACAGCCTTTGGATTTGCCCACAAAAATTGGCAAAGCCGTCGCAGGAAAGGTGGTTTGAATGGCGTCGCTTACCAAATTATCAAAAATTAAAATGTCGGCTTTTTGTATTGCTTTGACGGCTTTCACTGTCAGTAATTCTGGATCGCCAGGTCCGGCACCGACGAGAGAAACGGTGCCGTTCATCGAATATGTGCTCATCATTCTTATGCCTCTATGGTTGGTCTTTGCTAAGCTTGATAGGGCAATATGGATGCCATGTTTTAATTTCTAGATGGGGTGTTTGATTTTTTCCTTTTATATCAATGCATTAAAATATTGTTTTTTCATGTTCGTTGTATTTTTTGGGGATTTTTTGAAAAAATTTTCAGCGTGGCAAATGTGTAAATCATGTGCGTGTCAGCCTTTTTCTAGGGCAAATTACCCACAAGTGAGTAGTTGATAAAATGCTGAAAAAAGAGCTATTTCAATGACGATATTTTCTCAAACCGTAGAGAAAATGGCGGGATGCTGCGGATTTAAAACGTTGGTCTATAAATTGCTAAATCGATCAGGATGAAACGATAAGAGAACGATTATGATTAACGATGAAGGTTGGATTAAATCAACATGTGCTTACTGTGGGGTTGGCTGTGGTATAGAAGCTCGCCCTATGATAACTGGAAAACTCGATATCCGAGGAGATAAAGATCATCCATCCAACCACGGTAAGTTATGCACGAAAGGCATTGCGTTGGGGGATACCGTTATCGAGGATGGTCGTTTGTTAATGCCAAAAATGAAGATCGATAAGCAATGGCAGGAAACGGATTGGGAGACGGCGTTGGATCATGTGGCTCAGCAGTTTTCCAAGACTGTGGCGGAGTTTGGTCCAGATTCTGTGGCCTTTTATGTCTCGGGCCAGCTGTTGACTGAGGATTATTACGTCGCCAATAAATTACTTAAGGGCTTTATTGGTACCAGCAATATTGATAGTAATTCTAGGCTCTGCATGGCCTCGTCTGTGGTTGGCCATAAGCGTGCGTTTGGCATGGACACCGTCCCTGTGTGCTATGACGACATTGAACTTGCTGAGCTGGTTATTTTAGTTGGTTCTAATTTGGCATGGTGCCATCCTGTTTTATACCAGCGATTACGTGTCGCCAAACAAGCTAATCCGAATTTAGTTGTGGTGGTGATTGATCCTCGTCGTAATGAAAGCTGTGAAATAGCGGACTCACATTTGGCATTAAATCCAGGGGCGGACGTGGCCTTGTTTAATGGTTTATTACACTATCTTGCTAAAACGCAACAGCTTGATGCGTCCTTTATCGCCGATCATACAAACCATTTTTCCGAGGCGCTGGAGGCCGCGCTCAAAGAAGGCGATGTCCCTTATATTACTGGCTTGGATGAGCAGACATTGACAGGCTTTTATGAGAGGTTTGCGAAGACGGATAAGGTATTAACGATTTATTCCCAAGGGGTGAATCAGTCCACTCAAGGCTCTGATAAAGTGAACAGCATCATTAACTGTCATCTCGCTATGGGCAAAATAGGTTTGCCTGGTTGTGGGCCGTTTTCCGTGACAGGTCAACCGAATGCAATGGGGGGACGAGAAGTAGGGGCGTTGGCGAATACGTTAGCCGCGCACATGGAGTTTGATGACCCTAAAGATAGGGAGGCCGTGGCAACATTTTGGCAGACTCAGCGTCTTGCCTCCAAGCCGGGTCTAAAGGCGGTAGATATGTTCGATGCGCTAGCCTCCGGCAAAATTAAAGCGATTTGGATTATGGCGACAAATCCTGTCGTCAGCTTGCCTGATAGTGCGAAAATCAAACAAGCATTATTGGATTGTCCGTTGGTTGTGGTGTCTGATTGCATAGCAGATACCGCGACCACACGTTGTGCCGATATAGTATTGCCCGCGCAAGGGTGGAGTGAGAAATCGGGCACTGTTACCAACTCAGAACGGCGCATATCAAGGCAGCGTCGTCTTATGGCCAGTCCGGGACTCGCTAAACCGGATTGGTGGATTTTATCCCAAGTTGCCCAGCGTATGGGATTTAAAGAGGCTTTTGACTATCGCCATGAAGGCGATATTTTTCGTGAATATGCCCAGCTTACCGGGCTAAACAATGATTCTGGTCAGCGTGACTTAAATCTAACCGGATTGGCGAATGTGTCTGATGAAGAGTATCAATCTTTTCAACCACAGCAATGGCCTGTTACAGAATACCAAGGCGTTCCTCAAACCCAGCGATTTTTTGAGGATAAACGTTTTTTTACGGCCAACCATCGGGCTAACTTTCTTGCCGTGCAGCACAGTGCGCCTAAAAATCCACTATCGAAAGCCTTTCCTTTGGTACTTAATAGTGGCCGCACGAGAGATCAATGGCATACCATGACACGCACGGGGTTGTCTGCTCGACTGGCTGAGCACACCCCTGAGCCTTATGTCTTGATTAATGCCAAGACTGCCGTCGCCTTTTCCCTTCATCCTGATGCGTTGGCCTGTATCAGTAATCAACATGGGAGCTGTTTTGCCCGTGTGGTGCTCAGTGAGTCAATGGGTGACAATGAGATTTTTATGCCAATCCATTGGAATGATGTCACCGCAGCAAACAGCAAGCCTTGTGTGTTGATCGCAAGCGATACAGACTCTGTTTCAGGACAGCCCGAGTTTAAATACACCCCTGTGACTATTGCGCCTTTTATGGCTCAGACCAGTGCTCTTTTGATGGTTCGTCAGGCGGTCGCACTTTCTTTGACTGGGTATTGGTCCAGACAAAAAATCACTTCGGGCTATCTCTATCACGTTGAGAGTGAGTCTTCTTTAGAGGAGGTTATCAAAGCGTTGAGTTTTTGTGATGGACAAACTATCCGTTTGAGCCATGAGGGCGGAGACATTCGGATGGGGTTTGACCAAGACGGCATAATGAATCAGCTACTCGTGACTAAGACAGGAGCGCTTTCTAGGAATAGGATAGATGAACTGTGTGCGCTCTTCGATACACAACCTGAAGCCAGCGAGTTAAACGAATCGTTGGGCATGATTCAAGCGGTATTCGCCTAATAATTAGCCAAATCATCCTTTGAAATAAGGAGCATTTGGTATGATAATCACCCAGTTACTGATTCAACTATTCGTCATGATCTAATGTTTCAGAAACACTTGGAAGCGCCTTTGGTCATTCATTCTCTATCGTACTAATTCGTGCTTTGTGTATTTAATGAATACAGGGAATATTCAAAATGGCCGTTTTTTCATTTGCCTTTCTCTTTTTGGGTGAGTTGTTGGTGATTTATTCAGAACTCGCTGTTTCCCATAAGTTTCAGACGGAAAATAGTCAACACAGATTACTTTTCATGCTTGCCATGATATTGCTAATGGCCGCTGCTGGGAGCTTGTTACTGTTGGGTTTTATGGTTGGCATTGAAGAATACAAATCCATCTGGGTGGTTAATGTTATATCCACATCCTTGGTTATCATTATTGAGCCCATTATTGCCTACGGTATATATCGCTATGCACCAGATTCCGCCACCAAAAAATCCTTGGTGTTTGCTGTGCTCGGACTGTTAAGTGCCATGCTGCTTTAATATAAGGATATTTCCAATGTTTGGAAAAATAGTTGCTTCTTTGATTTTGATCGTGGGCGAAAGCGCTTTTGTGTTTGCCGAAATGAATGCCGCACACCAGCTTGCCATCCATCAAGATACTTTTTTCGATATCTTTTTTGATAACTTACCCATCATTCTGGTGGGAGGTATTCTAGTGCTATTGGGGTATTCCTATGGCATCAAAGCGTTTGAGTCTATCTGGCTCGTTGTGGTTGTCTCCATTTTTGGCATGCTGCTCGTTGAGCCAATTATTGCCTATTCTTTATTTAGAACACTGCCTGAGCTTGGTGCCATTATTGGGATGATTTTTTCCTTTATTGGCTGTATCTATACTTTTAAAAGTGAACACTGAAAGATTACACCAGTACTTGTCGTGTATTCGCTATATAGTGATGGATCTGAGCTTCAATGTCCGGATCAATCATGTTGTCAGGACGGCAGTGATTTGGGCAAGCCAGGTGTGGTGTTGTGCCGAAGAGTCGGCAAATCAGTGGACGTTCATCGTAAACTTCACAGCCATTGGGGCCCAAGTGTACGCAATTAAAATCGGCTAAGGCGGCGTCGTGTTCGGCCTCTGTTTTGACGGGAAGGCGCGACATTTCTTCCGAGGACGCTGTGACGGGGCCGCAGCAGTCATGACAGCCCGGTTTGCATGCAAACGAAGGGATGTTCTCGCGTAGTTTGGCAATAATATTGCGATTATCTATCATGGTGTGGTCATCCGTTTTACTGTTCTTTAGTGGTCTGCTTCTGGGCCTAACCCCATGCTTTGTGATTGTTTTATAAAGTGCTTTATCCATTTGACTAATCGTGTAACTTATCACTATAAAGGATATGATAGAAGTTGCCGATGTGCGCGATATGGATGGTTTAGCTGAATACTATTTGAGTTGAGGTTTATGCATATATTTGAGGTGTTGTTTAGTTGGGTTGACTTCCATTTAGTCACAATCATTGTTGTTTTGCATGTCAGTTTATCGATTATAACATCACTGCATGTCCTCTTGTTTAAGGAGAACGAACGTACATCATTGGCTTGGATTGGCCTTGTTATATTATCCCCCGTTGTGGGCAGCTTGTTCTATTGGCTGTTTGGGATCAATCGTATCAAGCGTTTGGCGCGAAAGGAGCACCCGCAAACCCTTAAACAAGATTTTCGTCCAGAAGAAAAGACGGTGGATTTCCACCAACTCCCGAAAAATTGGCATTCCGCCATTACGGCAGGATACGCTATTCACTCTGTTAATTATGTTGCAGGTAACAGGGTGGTGCCACTCATCAATGGGGATATGGCTTATCCGGCGATGATTGAGTCCATTGATCGTGCACAGCGTCATATTGTTTTATCCAGTTATATCTTTGATTATGACTCTCTTGGCCATCAATTTGTCGATGCATTAGCCAAAGCCCATGAACGAGGTGTTATCGTCAATGTGTTATTGGATGGTGTGGGCATTGGCTACAGTTGGCATAAGTCTGATAGAGCCCTAAAAAAGCGAGGGGTTAAAACCGCTCGTTTTTTACCCGCCATTTCACTCACCAGTACGCGATTTATTAACTTAAGGAATCACCGAAAAATATTGTGTGTCGATGGCGAAGAGGCTTACATTGGCGGCATGAATGTCAGTAAAGACAACTTGGTTTCGTCGTCTAAGCACCCCATTGATGACATCCATTTTAAAGTGACTGGCCCTGTTATCGATCAAATTAGTCAAGTTTTTATCGAAGATTGGTTCTTTGCAACTAGCGAATTAATTGAATTTCCTTTGTATCGTCCAGATACGCAAACGTCAATGGTAGATAAACCTGTTATTGCCCGAGTGGTTCAAGATGGGCCAGATGAATACCATGATAGAATACATTGGACGTTAATAAGCGCACTCGGTTGTGCGCAGAAAAGCGTTAAGGTTATGACGCCTTATTTTATCCCAGATCAAACCTTGATGACGTCTCTCCATGCGGCTGCATTGCGGGGTGTTTCGGTCGAAATTATTGTACCTGAACACAGTAATATTCCGTTTATTGATTGGGTGATGGAAGCGAATTTTTCTCGAATCATGGAGCATGGAATACAAATTTATAAAAATAAGCGGCCTTTTGATCATAGTAAAATTGTGATGATTGACGATATATGGTCGTTTATAGGTTCGACAAACTGGGATGCCAGAAGTTTAGAGTTTAACTTCGAAATTAATTTAGAGTGTTTTGATGCGGGGCTAAATAAGCAGTTAACGGAGTTCTTTCTGGAAAAGAAACAGAACGCGTCTCTGGTTACTGAGAGCGATGTTAGGGCTGTGCCGAATTATAAAAAAGTTCGCAATAATTTGGTTCGTTTGTTCTCGCCTTACCTGTGAGAAATGGCTAGCACGATTCTTAATAAGGGCGAATATTCCATGATGAAAAGTCGTTATCGAAAAATAGAATCCCTAAAGATAATGGGAAGTGCATCGAAAGCGGTAATGGGGCCAAACATTGACGTGTTATTATGGAATATTTTTAAGTGCCGCAAAGAGGGGTGGCAGGAAGACTTTCTGTCACTCATTCATGATAAAGATTTGGTACTCTTACAAGAAGCGGTGTTTAATTCCCCATTCGATTTGCTATTCAGTCAGTCAACTCAGCATCAATGGATAATGGCGCGCAGTTTTAAGAATCTGCAAACCAGTGTTGAAACAGGTATTAAAACTGGGTCATCCGTCACCGCTAATAGATATTTTTGTTCCGCTTCTCCCTACAGTGAGCCGATAACCAGAACCAAAAAAATGTTATTGGCGACTGAGTATCCGATTATTAATGTCGATACATCTTGTACTGAGTCTCCGTTGCTGGTGGTGAATACCCACATTATCAACTTTGTTTCTTTGAAAAAATTTAGAACCCATTTGGATCAAGTTTTTCAAGTATTGAGAAATCATAGTGGTCCGATCATATTGGCTGGCGACTTTAATACTTGGAATAGAAAAAGATTGGCATATTTTAATGAGCTTGCGATGTCGCTTCTTTTAGAAGAAGTCAAGTTGGTTCGTCAGCCAAGGCTAAGCCATTTTTTTAAACATCTTGATCATGTTTATTGCCGCGGCTTAGACGTGGTGGATGTGCATGTGCATAGCGATATTCATTCATCGGATCATTTTCCCATCAGCCTGTCGCTAAAAATCGTATCGTCCAGATAAAACCAGACAATGGTCATTAACAAAGAGGCGGTGATACCGTAAATGGAAATCGCAATCTAATACGGCAGATCGCTAAGAAGAGTGTTGGTATGGCAATGAGCAATAAGCATTATCGGTTTTTTCAAGGTGTATTGCCGTTTAAGTGGACTCAGTTTCCGCAAGACGTTATGGCGGGATTAACGCTAGCCGCCCTTGCTATCCCTGAAGTGATGGGGTACACGCAAATTGCAGGCGTGCCTGTGGTGACAGGGCTCTACACTATGTTATTGCCGATGTTTTTGTTCGCCCTGTTTGGCTCTTCTCGTCAACTGGTGGTCGGGGCGGATTCCGCAACCGCAGCGATGTTGGCGACGGCGTTAGCTGGGTTAGCCGTGGTTGGGTCACCAGAATATTTGGCGTTGGCTGGAGTATTGGCCTTAATGGTTGGCGTTATGTTGCTGGTTGCTCGTGTGTTTAATTTGGGAATGTTGGCTAATTTTTTGTCGAGAACGGTACTCATTGGTTTCCTAACCGGGGTAGGAATCCAGGTCTCTTTAGGTCAAATTGCGGGAATGCTAGGCGTGCCATCAGGCGGGATGGGGAACTTGTTCCACACTCTAGTTCACTGGCAGGAACTGGAAATCGCTAACATTGATAACATGGTTATTGCTATCGCGACCTTGGTGGTGATCATCAGCTTACGACAACTGTCTAGACGTATCCCAGGAGCTTTGATTGCCGTCATCACTGCTATATTGGTCAGTTGGTTGTTTAATTTACAGCAATACGGGATTCAATCTCTCGGCGCGGTTCCCAGTGGTTTGCCACGCTTGACATGGCCTGATGTCGCTCTTAGTTGGCAGACATTTGAGGCACTCATTCCGCCTGCTTTTGCTATGTTCATTGTCATTATCGCACAAAGTGCTGCTACATCTAGAGCTTATGCCGCTCGGCATGGAGAAACGGTCAACGATAATGGGGATTTAATTGGGTTGGGAGCCGCCAATATCGGCGCGGCTCTTTCAGGTTCGTTTGTGGTCAATGGTAGTCCTACCAAAACCCAAATGGTAGACAGTGCAGGAGGACGTAGCCAGCTGGCCCATTTAATTACGGCGGCAATTGTTACTCTTGTATTATTACTACTGACTGCTCCCTTAACCTATTTACCCCAAGCGACTTTGTCTGCAGTGGTGTTTCTAATCGGCGTTGAGCTGATCGATATAAAAGGCATGCGCAGTATCTTATCTGAACGCCCTTGGGAGTTTTGGGTTGCCTTGATTACCACATTGGTTGTTGTTTTGTGGGGAGTAGAGCAGGGGATTTTACTTGCCATTGCCCTTTCTTTGTTGGTTCATACACGTCATGGTTATCAGCCACACAATAGTATAATTGTCCCTTCTGATGGCGGCCGTTGGCGTGCGGTGACGTTGGATAAAAATGTACAATTAATACCAGGATTGCTTGTCTATCGTTTTACCCACAGTATGTATTATGCTAATGCGTCATATATGCGTCACCAGATCATGTATTTGGTCAATCATGCTCAGCCATCATTGCAGTGGTTTTGTATTGATGCCGGGGCGGTAGATGATATCGATTTTACGTCAGCAAAAACACTGTCATCCTTGTATGAAGCGTTGCAAACGCAAACGATACGCTTGGTGTTTGCTGAAGTCGCAGACAATGTACGTATGGAGTTGGATCGTTCCGGTCTTACTCAGTTGATTGGTGCTGGGGCCTACTACGAGACGGTGGCCGATGTTGTTGATGCATTTCAAAAACACGTCAAGTAACTCCTCTCTTCTCACCTTCTCATTTTGATACGAACGAGTGACGAGAGACTACTTTGTAAAAAATAAGCTTTTCTTTGCTTATTTTGATCAGAAGGGCATTATTCTGAGAATAACAGCGAGTTTTGCCTAAAAAAGCCATCTTGTCACTTTCTATTTTTCATTTTTTTTTCTTTTTTCTATCTGGCTTTGATTTCGATCTGTCCTCAAACTACGCCGACAAGTATTGATTTTAAAAAAAGAAGTATTAAAAAATATAATTTTTGATATGAATTTATTTAATATCTTTTCCTCTTAAGTTAAGTTTTTCGCTTATTTTATCGTATTGAAGGATGATGTCATGGGATTGGCCGTTTTACTGATTTTCATATTGTGTGGAATATATGTTCAAAATCGTGGGGTTGTACAGCATCAGAGATTGAAACGGAAAATTACCGATCATTCAAATCTGTTAGCGCCTATTAATTGCTTGTTTTACTTGTTTTCACGAGTAAAAAAAACGCCTTATATAAGCGTCAATGAGTTCCCAGAACTTAAGGTAGTCGATGAAAACTGGCAGATGATCCGTGATGAAGCGTTGAAACTCAATGAGGCGGCGCAAATTAAAGCCTCTGATGACTTGGATGATTTAGGCTTTAATTCCTTCTTTCGCACAGGGTGGAAGCGTTTTTATTTGAAGTGGTATGGTACTGATCTGAAGTCCGCGATGGAGCTTTGTCCTAAAACGGTTGAGCTTTTGTCGGGTATTCCAAGTGTGAAAGGGGGTATGTTTGCCATGTTGCCACCTGGGGCAAGATTGGGCGAGCATAGAGATCCGTATGCAGGGTCTTTTCGTTATCATCTTGGGTTGGTAACCCCCAATTCCGACGATTGTTACATTGTGGTGGATGGTGAAAAATACTCATGGCGCGATGGTGAATCCGTTATGTTTGACGAAACCTATATTCACCATGCTGAGAATAAAACTGAACACAATAGAATCGTGCTTTTTCTTGATGTCAAACGTCCGGTGACTTTCTTTTTAGTGGATTGGTTCAATCAGTTTTTGTCTTATACATTACTGGCAGCTTCCGCGACTAAAAACGTCAAGGGGGATAAAGTAGGTATTTTAAATAAAGCGTTCCACTATTTATACAAAGCACGTAATTGGGTGAGAAAGTTAAAAGGCGTCAACAAACCCCTATACTATTTTGTTCAATACGGTTTGTATATTGGCTTAATCTATCTGTTGTTTTTTTAATGGCTTGTCAGTGGAGGCCTCATCATCACCTAGGCCTCCTGTTTCTCTTGCTGTTCTCTTTGGGTTGTTAATAGCCTATCTAGGTGTTGCAGCCGATGAGTGACTTCTTTTTTATCTAAATCGATTAGCGGTCGCTGTTTTAGGCTGTGCTCAATCATGTGCTTTTGGTGGTCGATAAAAAACCAATGGCTTGAATGGTTTGCTTGCTCTGCAATGTGAATCAACCCTTCTAATTGGCGTAAGCTGATGGCCAGACAAGTTTGTGAATATTGGCGTATCTGATCAAAGGCAATGCTGGCTAGGTTATGAAATGAAGTGACTTTATAGTGAACGCGTTCAAGGTTGTCTTCGTCACAAGCATAGCCTTTTGGAAAGGTTTTGTGTGTCATATCACATAAGGTGGCGGTGAGTTTGTCTACACAGGCGATGGCGGAATAAGGGTCATTAATACCTGGGGAAAGGGCTCTTAGGGCAATCTCGACAAGCTGGTGAATGGCGAATTCAGGGTCTTGGATCGGGGTACGTTTGGCACCAAAAGTAAAACAATTGTGTAGCGCTTGCTCGTCCTCTTTTGATAGATAGGGGACATAACATTTCATGGTTATCATGCGCTTGACCACAAAGTCGCCTTGTTTAATAACAACCTCGAGATAACCATCAAGCTCCTTCATTATTTTGCACAGACAAGCATAATTAATAGTTTGAATATAGCCACACTTGTCACTTTTTAGCAGAATCGCGTCCGCTTGATTAATGATCTCTTTTTGCTCGCCTGTTTTGGTGCGCTGGGTTGTCGGTTGGTTTTGGCCATTCTCAGTGTTTTCATCTTCTCTTTGTTGATCAAATATTTTTTCAAGTGTGCGTTGTAACTCTAAATGAACATTATCGATAACATTGTCTGATTGCAGATTTTGTGACACATGGTGGATAAAATAAATCAGTAGCAGTATGCCGCATAGTGTCATAAGCATGGCACCTGCGATGGTAAGGCCGGGGAGAAAATTTCCATTAGCAAACTGGTCGGTCATGCGTACCAGAACAAGGCAGTATACAAAGAGTGAGATAAATGTACCCAGTACCAGTTGGGTGCTGGTATCGTCCATGAAGTTACGAATAAGCCTGGGGCCAAACTGTGACGAAGCGGTGGTCAGCGCCACTATGGTGATGGAAAATGTGATACTGACGACGGTCATGATGCTACCAGCTATGCTGGTCAGTAGGTCGCGGGTAATGCTGGCATCTGCATGGTATAAAAAATGTAGCCAGCTGATTGTGTGGCATTCTGAATATAGATCAATGCATAGCAGTATCACACAACAGGACATTGTTAATAGTAAAATCAGGCAAGGTATAAACCAAAAGCTGGTTTTTACTGTGTCATAGGTTTTTAGTAATTGTGTATCTTTTATAAAGAATCTCAAATGACACGACCCTGTCTCAAGTTTGAATGTATTTTAGCGAATTTGTATGCCTTAACGCGCTACTGGCTTTTTTCGTTGGGCTCACCTGTTTTTAATAGTTTCAATAAATCCTCTCTCTCAAGGCTGCCTTTTAAAGCAAGATCCAACTGATACTGATACTGCTCGTTCCAATTTTTTAGTTCAGGGGTGTTGTCTTGGAGTTGCTTGGTTAAATCGCCCATAGAAGCTTTTAGCACTTTTAAGAAAGCTTGAATGTTATCTTCCTGATTGATCAGGATGTTTTTTAATGCCGTGGCACTGCTGTGCCTTAGATACAGTTTGAGTATGTCATTCTCCGCTTTTATAGCTTGCAGTTTTTCATTTTGACTGTCGATGGTTTGCTGGAATGTCGCAAGCTCTTTGGTGACGTCTTTATTTTCCGTTGTGCTGCTTTGCTTTGCTTCTTTAGGGGCCAGAAAGAAAGTGATGCCTGCTGAAGCGCCAACGCTCATTAGAAAGCAGAGTATGAAGCCAAAAATGAGTTTTCCACTCTTTTTTTTAGTGGGTTCTTCTGGGGCTGTTTTGTCTTTTTCTTTCTGTTTATTACTAGATGTTGCCATCTCAACTCCTACGACTTCTGTTTAGGGGCAAAGTCATTTTGTCTGATGTTGATTTCTTATTATGCTGTTTTTATACCTCTATAACGGTATTTTGCACAATTTCTTGAGTTATGGGCTTTATTCTTGCTCATTTCTATGAACTTTTGGTGATATAAATGCTGAAATGATGAGTATTCCCTGAGGGAAGGTTTTGTTTTTGTGGTGTGCAACGTAAAATACGCCCGTTTTGCTTATTAGAATGAGTCCAATTTTTGTAACTGGAAAATAACCTAGTAAAATAGTCAGGTAAATACTTGATCAAAACAGTAGGTTTTGTGTACTATTTGGTGTGAATACACCGTCTTAATTGGATAGCTTATGCGCCTGACAACAAAAGGTCGTTATGCTGTAACCGCCATGCTCGATCTGGCGTTACATTCAGATCATGGTCCCGTGTCGTTATCAGATATTTCAAATCGGCAAGGCATTTCCCTGTCATACTTAGAGCAGCTTTTTGCCAAGCTTCGAAAGCAATCTTTGGTGTCCAGCGTTAGGGGACCTGGTGGCGGCTATCGCTTAAGCCGTTCCTTAGGGGAGATCTTTGTCGCACAAATTGTTGATGCGGTAAATGAGTCCGTTGACGCAACAGGTTGCAAGGGCAAAAGCGATTGTCAGGGTGGAAATACCTGTTTAACGCATCATCTTTGGTGTGATTTAAGCGATCAAATACACGATTTCTTAAGCCAAATTAGCTTAGAACAATTGGTTTTGCGCAATGATGTTCGAGAAGTTGCTCGACGCCAGAATGCCGAGAGCATTAAAAATTGTTCTGAGAATGACAAAATTAGTGCCGCTCTTGTTGGCTAGGGTAGCGTAGACATTAGTGAATGATGTGGTAATCCATATCTATTCCGATAAATAGTGAGTGTTAATATGACTGAGCAGATAGATAAGGCGCTGGCGCGAGAATACGAAGCTGGGTTCGTGTCTAATGTGGAATCAGAAACCTTTATGCCGGGTTTGGATGAAGATGTGATCCGCCGTATTTCAGCAATGAAAAATGAGCCTGAATGGATGCTCGAGTGGCGTCTAAGCGCATTTCGTGAGTGGTTAGAAATGGACGAGCCCGATTGGGCATTGGTGGATTATCCCAAGATCGATTTTCAATCCATCTCTTACTATTCCGCTCCAAAGAGCATGAAAGACAAGCCTAAATCTCTTGATGAAGTGGACCCTGAATTACTGCGAACTTATGAAAAACTCGGTATCCCTCTGATTGAGCAGCAGATGTTAGCGGGCGTTGCGGTGGATGCAGTGTTTGACTCTGTGTCTGTGGTCACCACGTTTCGTGAAAAGCTAGAAGAAGCGGGCGTGATTTTTTGTTCCATTTCTGAAGCGCTGCACAAGTACCCTGATCTTGTTAGAAAATACATTGGTAGTGTGGTGCCGAAAAAAGACAACTACTACGCAGCCTTGAACTGTGCTGTTTTTACCGATGGCTCGTTTGTCTATATACCTAAGGGCACGCGTTGCCCAATGGAGTTGTCTACTTACTTTCGTATCAATGAGCAGAATACGGGGCAATTTGAGCGAACTTTGATTGTTGCGGATGAGGGCAGTCATGTAAGTTACCTTGAAGGCTGTACTGCGCCACAGCGTGATGAAAATCAATTGCATGCCGCAGTGGTTGAATTAGTGGCTCTGGATAATGCAGAGATTAAATATTCAACGGTTCAGAACTGGTATCCTGGGGATGAGAACGGCAAAGGCGGTATTTATAACTTTGTCACCAAGCGCGGTATTTGTCATACCAACGCGAAAATTTCCTGGACTCAGGTCGAGACTGGATCATCGGTTACTTGGAAGTACCCAAGCTGTATTCTCAAAGGGGATAACAGTGTAGGGGAGTTTTACTCGGTCGCTTTAACGCGGGGACGCCAACAGGCTGACACCGGTACCAAGATGATTCACCTTGGTAAAAATACTAAATCCACCATCATTTCCAAAGGCATCTCAGCGGGTAGAAGTAATAACAGCTACCGTGGCCTTGTGCGAATGAACCCTGGGGCTCAAGGGGCGCGTAATTATACACAATGTGACTCTTTATTAATTGGCGATCAGTGTGGTGCGCACACTTTCCCTTATGTCGAAAGCCGAAATCCATCCGCTATTGTTGAGCATGAAGCTACCACCTCTAAAGTGAGTGATGAGCAGTTATTCTTGTGCCGTCAGCGTGGTCTGGATCCTGAAAAAGCTGTTTCTATGATTGTGAACGGTTTCTGTAAAGAAGTATTTAAAGAATTACCCATGGAATTTGCCGTTGAAGCGGGCAAGTTACTAGAAATAAGCCTCGAAGGCTCTGTAGGTTAAGGAATTATTAGTGATGTCAAACACAAAAAGTTTGTTGACGATAAAAGATTTGCACGCCAGCGTAGAAGAAAAGCAGATTATTAAAGGCTTGAGCTTAGATATTAAGCCCGGTGAAGTGCATGCCATTATGGGGCCGAACGGTGCGGGCAAAAGTACCTTAGGTTATGTATTGTCTGGTCGTGATGGTTACCATGTTGAAAGCGGTAGTGTGACCCTTAATGGTGATGATTTATTGGCAATGGAAACCGAAGAGCGCGCTCGTGCTGGCTTATTCTTGGCCTTCCAATACCCAGTGGAAATCCCGGGTGTCAGTAACTTGGAATTCTTGAAGGCGGCGGTTGATGCACAGCGACAAGCTCGTGGAGAAGACTCGATCACTTCTGCGGATTTTTTGAAAGAAGCCAAAGCCGCTTGCAAACAGGTGAACTTGCCTGTGTCATTCTTAAAACGTGGCGTGAATGAAGGGTTTTCTGGCGGCGAGAAAAAGCGTAACGAACTTATGCAAATGTTACTGTTAAAGCCAAAGCTTTGCATCCTAGATGAAACTGATTCGGGTTTGGATATCGATGCTCTTCAAGTGGTAGCAGAAGGGGTAAATAGCCAACGTTCTGATGATCGTAGTTTTATTGTGGTAACCCACTATCAGCGTCTTTTGGATTATATCAAACCTGACTTCGTACATGTTTTATCGGGTGGCAAAATTGTCAAGAGTGGCGATGCTTCTTTAGCGCTTGAATTAGAGGCGCAAGGTTATGCTTGGCTGCAGAATGAGCCAGCTGAAGATGAACTAGAGGGGTAATGCATGAGTGAATGGTTAGAAAGTGCCATTGCTCGAGCGCAAGGTATTAATGACTGGCTTGCTCCAAAACGAGCTAATGCCCTAGATCTTCTTGCCAATAGCCAATGGCCAACACGTAAAACAGAGGCATGGCGCTATACACCACTTCGTCCAGTTGAGCGTACGCAAGCCAAAGTGTTGACTGATGAGGTCAACTTGAAGCCGATTGCCATTGCGGATTTGTCGGCCATTGAATTGGTCTTTGTGAACGGGAAATTTGATCCGTCCCAATTGGCCGATATGTTACCTGATGGCGTGTCTATTGCCTTAGGGCGTGATTTGGACTCAACAAAACAAACGGATGCCCTGAATGCTTTTTCAACTATTAAGCCACAGCGACATCTTTTTGGTTTGGTTAACGATGCCTTAGCACAAGATGTGGTGATTGTGACGGTTGCAGAAGGCGTTGATATTGCCCAGCCTATCCGTATTAGCTCTTTACTAAGCCTAGGTGCAGAATCTCATACACGAGTTCAGGTGTCATTGGGCGCTGGTGCTCGATTAACGGTGATTGAAGATGTACAGGCTCAAGGTGACAGCTTAAACACGGCATTTGTTGAATACAATGTCGCCGCAAAGGCCCACTTAGAACATTATCGCTTTGCTTTGCAGACAGGAACCAATGTTGCCATCGGTGGGAGTCACTTTAACCTGCATGACCATGCCAAAATGCACAGCTCGATTGTTGCTTTTGGTAGTGATTTATCGCGTTTAGACACGGATATTATACATGCGGGCGAGTATGCGGACGCTAAGCTCAATGCCATGTATTTACTCGACAATAAAGAGCTTTTTGATCTGCATGCTACTGTCGAACATGCCATGGCGAACGGTACGACACAAGAAAACGTCCGTGGCATTGTCGCAGATCGTGCTCGTGCGGTATTTAATGGTCGTATCCATATTCACCGAGATGCGCAGAAAACCTCGGCGGAGCTGAATAACCGTAACTTGTTGATGTCGGATAAAGCCGAAATTAATACCAAGCCTGAGTTGGAAATTTACGCAGACGACGTGAAGTGTGCCCACGGTGCCACGGTTGCTGAGATTGACAAGCAAGCACTTTATTACTTGGAAACTCGTGGTATAAGTCGCTCAAAAGCGCAAGTGATGCTCAACTTTGGTTTTATTAATGAGTTGATAGATTTAATGCCCAATGCGGCGTTAGCGGAATGGGTTCGCCCGATTATTCGTGAACGTTTTGCGCAAATGGACGTGGAATAAGCGAGAAAATGATGAGTTTTGATGTAGCAGCTATTCGTGAGCAGTTTCCCATATTAAAACGTGAAATTGATGGTAATCCACTCATTTATCTCGATAACGCGGCCACGACACAAAAGCCGCAGTGCGTGATCGACGCTTTGGTGGAGTATTACACGACTTGTAACTCCAATGTGCATCGTGGTGCCCATCGACTTGCGGATGAAGCAACGCGCCATTTTGAAGCGGCGCGAGACATCGTAAAAGACTTTATCAATGCGCCAAAACGCGAAGAAGTGGTTTGGACAACGGGCACTACTGAGGGTATTAACATCATTGCCAACGGTTTGGGGGCTTTGTTGTCAGCTGGTGATGAAGTGATTGCAACAGGAATGGATCATCATGCCAATCTAGTGACGTGGCAGCAGGCATGTAAAGCCTCTGGCGCGACTTTGAAAACGGTGCCGGTACTTGAGTCAGGTGAACTGGATTTAGACGCTTACCAGGCGTTGCTAAACGAACATACTAAGTTCGTCGCTTTCCCCCATGTGTCAAATGCATTAGGTACGGTAAACCCTATCAAAGAAATGACCGCTAAAGCCAAGCAGGTCGGTGCGTTGGTTTTGGTGGATGGGGCGCAAGGTGCTGCCCATCGTAAGGTCGATGTACAAGATATTGGTTGTGATTTTTATGTCTTTTCGGGGCATAAAATTTATGGGCCAATGGGCATTGGTGCTTTGTGGGGTAAAGAGTCTGTTCTCGCTGAGTGGCCTGTTTGGCGCACTGGTGGTGAGATGATTTCTACTGTGACGTTGCAAGACGCGACGTGGAATGTGTTGCCTTATCGTTTTGAAGCGGGCACGCCAAATGTGGGGGATGCTATTGCCATGGGCGAAGCCATTCGTTGGTTAAGTGCGCTGGATAGAGATGCAGTAGAGGCTCATGAAAAAGCCTTGTTAGATCACGCAACGGCACTTGCTGAACAGTTTGAAGGTCTGACCATTATAGGCAAAGCGAAAGACAAAGTGGGCGTGCTGAGCTTTGTGATGAATCACGGGCATCCTGCGGATATCGGCTTTTTGCTGGATCGACAAGGTATCGCCGTGCGAACGGGTGATCATTGTGCTCAGCCTTTAATGGCGCGTTTTAATGTGCCAGGTACGGCAAGAGTGTCGTTCTCGATTTATAATACATTAGAAGAAGTTGATGCCTTATTTGCTGCGCTGAAAAAAGTGCGCAGCATGTTGGCTTAGGAGGTTTTGATGACAGCAACTACCTTTGATCCTGTCTCTAGCGTGTCTTTAACCGCTTCTGCGCAGAAATATTTTGCCTCTAAATTAGCTAAGCAACCTGGCAAATTGATTCGATTGAGCACGAAAGAAAGTGGCTGTACTGGCTTTTCTTATGTGTTGGATATTGTCGAAGGAGCGTCTGATAGCGATGACGTGCTGACCTTTGGTGATGTGATTTTTGCCGTCGATTCAGAATCCGCTCAAATGCTTAGGGGTACAGAAATTGACTTGGTTCGTGAAGGTGTGAACGAAGTTGTTAAATTCAATAATCCAAACGTTGTGGCTGAGTGTGGCTGTGGCGAAAGCTTCAGTGTGAGCTAATTAGATGCAGAAAATGGTAGTAACCCAGCGTGCTTGTCCAGCACGTAGAGTACCTAGCGGTGATCCGGTTAGCATTCCAGAAGGGCAATTTATTACGATTAACCAAAGTCTTGGTGGTAACTATACCGTCACTTGGCAGGGTAATATGTTGCGCATTGATGGAACCGATGCGGAAGCCATTGGACAACAGCCAGAAGTGCTTGAATTTGATGATCTAGGAACGGATCAGATTAATGAAGATCAGGTTTGGCAAGCCTTGGATACCATATACGATCCTGAGATACCTATCAGTTTGGTATCACTGGGTTTGGTGTATAAGGTGGAATTGGATCAACAGAACAAAACGGTTTTGATTGATATGACGCTAACGGCACCGGGTTGTGGAATGGGACCCGTATTGGTGGGAGATGTGAAATATCGTGTTGCCAAAGTGCCGAATGTCGAAGCGGTTAAAGTGGATTTAGTGTTCGATCCGCCTTGGTCGCGAGAAATGATGAGTGAAGAAGCGCAACTAGAAGCGGGTCTTTTCTTCTAGTTAGTGGCTTTTTTTGATAGCTTCGGTCGAGAATCAAAATCTAATACAATAAGAAACGGCCTTGGATATTACTAAGCGCCGTTTTTGTTTTTGTGGCCTTGATAAAAAAGAGGGGAGTCATGTCCTTACCTAGTACAGAAGATATTGTGGACGATCTGTCGTTTTTTGACGATTGGGAAGATAAATACAAGTATATTATTGATTTAGGTAAGTCTTTGCCAGCGTTTGATACGGCGTGGCATACCTCTGAGCGCTTGGTGAAAGGTTGTCAAAGCAACGTATGGATTCAGCCAGGTACTGAGCAAGATCCGCAACAGGGTGAAGTGCTCACCTTTGCTGTCGACAGTGATGCTATTATTGTGCGTGGTCTACTTGGCGTGGTATTAGCGGCATTCAACCGTAAAACGCCGCAAGATATTTTGGATTTTAATATTGATGAGTATTTTGCTCAGCTGGATCTTGAGCGTCATTTGAGTCCTACTCGGGGCAATGGTTTGCGTTCTATTGTGGGGCGTATAAAAAGTATCGCGCAAGCGGCGGCTTAGTATTGTGTTGTTTTGATCGACTCTTGTTTGCTAAAAGAAATCGATTTTATTTTTATTGGAGAGCTTTAAATGAACACCCCAGTCTACCTAGATAATTCAGCGACCACGCCTGTTGATCCAAGAGTGGCTGAAAAAATGATGGCGTGTTTAACTCAGGATGGCAATTTTGGGAACCCAGCTTCTCGTTCTCACCTCTTTGGTTGGCGTGCCGAAGAAGCGGTAGAGGAAGCAAGGCAGCAAGTATCCAACTTGATTGGTGCGGACGCTCGGGAAATTGTTTGGACATCCGGTGCAACGGAAGCGAATAACTTGGCTCTGAAAGGTGTGGCTCATGCGTATCGCCAAAAAGGTCGCCATATTATTACCTCCATGATTGAGCATAAAGCGGTACTGGACCCTTGTAAGCAGCTTGAAAAAGAAGGGTTCGAAGTGACCTATTTAAAACCCGATGTACATGGCGTTATTTCGTCGGATCAAGTCGCTGGCGCTCTCAGAGAAGATACTATTCTCGTGTCTCTGATGCATGGTAATAACGAGTTAGGTGTATTAACAGACATCGCGGCTATCGGTGAATTGACTCGTAAAAATGGTGTGTTTTTGCATGTGGATGCGGCTCAAACCACGGGGAAGGTGGCGATTGATGTGAATGCAATGAAGGTTGATCTAATGTCTCTTACGGCCCATAAAACCTATGGTCCAAAGGGGATTGGTGCTTTATTCGTACGTCGCTCACCAAAAGTGAAACTAGAGGCGCAAATCCATGGCGGTGGTCATGAGCGAGGCATGCGTTCTGGAACCTTGGCAACCCATCAAATTGTTGGGATGGGGGAGGCATTTCGTTTGGCAAGTGAAGAGATGGCGCAAGATTGTGCTCGAACCCAAGCTTTGCGGGAGCGTTTATGGACGTCCCTAAGTGAAATGTCTGGAGTGCATCTTAATGGCGATTCAGCTAACCGTGTCGCTGGTGTACTCAATGTGGGGTTTTCTGGGGTAGATGGGGAAGTGTTGTTGATGTCATTAACGGACATCGCCGTGTCATCTGGGTCTGCTTGCACCTCTGCGAGCTTAGAGCCCTCATATGTATTACGAGCCATTGGTTTACCAGATGCTTTGGCTCACAGTTCATTGCGTCTATCTGTGGGTCGCTTTACCACAGAAGAAGAAGTGGATTTTGCGGCGGAGACAATTAAAAAAGCTGTTACAGCGCTTAGATAGGGCTTTTTTAGCGTAAAAGTGTATTTTTTGTTGGGAATTGCAAAAGAATCGCGTGTTGAGCATACAATTTTAATAAAGAGATGCGTATAATCCACGCGCTGAAACTTTTATGTCTTGGGCCATGGTTTTTATGGTTTTCATCCAATTAGCCATCGCCCTTTTGAATTTATTTTGGAGTTATATCATGGCGTTAGAACGCACTTTATCTATCATCAAGCCAGATGCGGTTGCGAAAAACGTAATCGGTGAAATCTACTCTCGTTTTGAGCGTGCTGGTCTTAAAATTGTTGAAGCGAAAATGGTTCAACTAGACGACGAATTGGCTGGCGGTTTCTACGCTGAGCACAAAGAACGTCCTTTCTATAAAGATTTGGTTGCGTTCATGACATCTGGTCCTGTTGTTGTATCTGTTCTTGAAGGTGAAAATGCCGTACTTCGTCACCGTGAACTAATGGGTGCTACTAACCCTAAAGAAGCTGCTGCGGGTACTCTGCGTGCAGATTACGCAGAATCTATTGATGCAAACGCGGTTCACGGTTCTGACTCTGTAGAATCAGCAGCTCGTGAAATTGCTTACTTTTTTGGTAAGTAATTGATCGATCTCCCGATCTGATTGCTTAAGGCGGGCATTAGCCCGCTTTTTTACAGATGGACAGAGGCTTCTGAAAAGCGTTTTCTTTTCAGAAGCTTTTTTCGTTTACACTAAATGCTATTCGTAGCAAGCGATATTTATTATGACTGACACCAAAAAAGTAAACCTATTAGGTTTATCCCCTGAAAAATTGATTGCCTTCTTTGAATCCATCGGTGAGAAGAAGTTCCGTGCGACTCAAGTGATGAAATGGATTCATCAAAAGGGGGCGGAAAACTTTGAAGAGATGACGGATGTCAGCAAAGCATTACGTGCGAAACTGGAAACGATTTGTGAGATTCGGGCACCAGAAGTCGTTTCGCAAAATATCTCTAGCGATGGTACCCGTAAATGGATCATTCGTACTGAGGGCGGCAAAAACGATTGTGTTGAGACGGTGCTTATTCCCGATGGGGATCGTGCGACGTTATGTGTCTCTTCCCAGGTGGGTTGTTCTTTGGATTGCAGTTTTTGCTCGACTGGCAAACAAGGCTTTAATCGTAATTTGACGCCAGCTGAGATCATTGGTCAGGTTTGGATTGCGATAAAATCCTTTGGTCCAATGGATCCTAATGGCCCTCGCCGCGTGACAAACGTGGTTATGATGGGCATGGGTGAGCCTTTGATGAACTTTGAGCCTGTTGTTGATGCGATGATCTTGATGATGCACGATAACGCTTATGGGTTGTCGAAGCGTCGTGTGACCTTGAGTACTTCTGGTGTGGTGCCTAAAATCTACGAGTTAGTTAAACGTACCGATGTGTCGTTGGCGATTTCTCTGCACGCACCGAACGATGCCCTGCGTAATGAATTGGTGCCGATCAACAAAAAGTATCCTATTGCGCAATTGTTGGAAGCGTGCCAGCATTATTTGGCCAATTTGCCAGATAAGCGTCACATCACCATCGAATACACTTTGATGTCTGGTGTGAACGATAATGAAGAGCAGGCGCATGAATTGGCGGCTTTACTGGAAGATCTGGAATGTAAGGTTAACTTGATTCCGTTTAACCCTTTCCCTCATTCTGGGTATGAAAAACCCTCTAACAATCGAACTCGTCGTTTTCAGAAAATTCTGGCGGATGCTGGCTACACGGTGACGGTTCGAACCACCCGTGGTGATGATATCGATGCGGCTTGTGGTCAATTGGTTGGGGATTTCCATGACAAAACGCGCCGTAGTCAAAAATACATTGAGTTACGTGAAGTGAAGTAATGGGCTAAGGTGTTAGGTTGTTTCTTTTGAGAGACAACGGGTAAATAAATATCATTGTAGACAAGGATGTCTTAATGAAGATAATACGAGTGATCTATTTGTTAGTGGTGTGTTGGGTGATGGTTGGCTGTGCTTATCAGCGTACCGATAACGCCCTTTCTGGTATCTCGGATGAACACCGGCTGGCCCTTGCTCAAGCGCATATATTGTTAGGGCAGTTTGCGCTAAGCAAAGCCCAGCTTGATCAGGTATCAGAGGCGCACCAAGGTAGGAATTACTGGCGTTTAAGGAGTCTTTACTGGTTTAATGCTGGAAAAGAAAACAAGGCGTTAGCAGAGCATGAAAGGGCCTTGTCTTTGTATCCAGAAGATGACTTTATTTTAAATAACTATGGTGTTTTATTAGGTAAGGCAAACCACTGGCAAAAAGCATGTCACGAGTTCAAAAAAGCCAGTTTAGGTGGCTATTCTGCGCGACAATCCGTATGGATTAATTTGTCTCGATGTGAGCTGCGTCAGTTTGACGTAAAATTATCTGAAAAGGACTTAAATAGAGCAAAAGAAATTGATGATTTGCCTCTGATAGGTTTGATGACAGAGCTTAATCTTGTTTTAATACGGGGTAACCTTAGTAAGGCTCGCCTAATCTTAAATAATATCCAGGCTGATACAAAACATGCCACAAATGGTGTGTATTTTGATGAATATAACTGTCTGTCGCGGCAAGTAATCGCACGCGAGACTGACCCTACAATTTATTCATCTGCGAGCACTTTGACCTGCCTGGATCGCTCAAGGTATTGATATGACAACTGAATTCCAAGCTGACGTTCCGAATGTAGAAAAGAGTCAAATTGACAAGCCTACGGTTGATATCAACATAGGTAATCGATTAAAAGCAAAACGTGCTGAGCGTGGCTTTGATGAAAGAGAAGTGGCGACCGAACTTAAGATTCCGATTGATCAAGTACGGGCGCTTGAGTCCAATAACTTTGGTTATTTCCGCTCTAAAACATTCGCACGGGGCTATTTGAAGGCTTACTGTCGTTTCCTTGAAATGGATCAGACGGAGATTTTGATTGCTTTCGATGCGATGCAACCTGGCGTTGAAAGCACTATTAAACCTGTTGATAAAGTTATTAATAAGCAGACCAAATTTGGTGACCCTATTGTCATGTTGGTCTCTGCCGTTATTATTGCGGTGTTGATCTTCTTGGCCGTTTGGTGGCCGAGTTTTTCAAGTAAAAACACAGCAGCAATAGATAAAAACCCTCCTGTGGCAAACTCTTCTCAAGCGAACACTCCTTCTCAAGGAAATACCTCTTCTCCTGTGGTGAGTAGCACGCCGCCAGCTCTTGATCCTCTTAATGAGCAAGATGTGGACAGTGATACGGCTTCCAAGACGGGAGACACCGATATCTCGCAATCACAAGCGGCAGCAGCAAGCGCCGCTGATGAGTCAACTGATGCAAAAGTTCATACCCAAAAGGACGATGGTGTTACCACAGGTATGTCTGCGGAAACCATCGCTTTGCTTGAAAACTCAGGGGTGAATGCGAAAAAAGTTGAGCAAGAAACTAAGGCAGTGGACTCTGCGGATCTATCACAACCCTCCGCTAATGGTGAACCCGCACAACCAGCTCCAACTTATACCAATGATATTGAAGCGACCTTTGATGCCGATTGCTGGGTAGAAGTACGCGATAGTACTGGTAAGATTTTATATTCTGGCGTGAAAAACGCAGGGGATAAGTTGGATTTAACTGGCACACCTCCTTACCGTGTTGTGTTGGGTTACGCGCGGGGCGTTTCCTCTTTTGATTATAAAGGTGAGTCTTTCGACTTTTCTTCTTATACACATAAAGACCTGGCTCGTTTTGAGCTCAAGTAGAGAATATTATGCATTTTGAATCGCCTATTAAACGTCGTCAGTCTCGTCAGATTATGGTGGGTAATGTACCTGTTGGTGGGGGGGCCCCAATCAGCGTGCAAAGTATGACGAATACAGAAACTTGTGATGTAGCGGCAACCGTTGCACAGATTCGTGCGATTACCGATGCCGGTGCAGACATTGTTCGTGTGTCTATTCCTTCTATGGATGCGGCTGAAGCGTTTAAACACATTCGCGAACAGGTATCCGTTCCGTTGGTTGCTGACATTCATTTTGATTATAAAATTGCCTTGAAAGTCGCCGAATACGGGGTGGATTGCTTGCGTATTAACCCCGGTAATATTGGTAATAAAGATCGCATTCGTGCCGTGGTGGATTGTGCTCGCGATAAAAACATCCCCATTCGTATTGGCGTGAATGCTGGCTCACTAGAAAAAGATCTACAGAAAAAATACGGTGAACCAACAGCCGACGCATTAGTTGAATCAGCTTTTCGTCAACTGCAATACTTTGATGAACTGGATTTTCATGAATACAAGCTCAGCTTAAAAGCGTCTGATGTGTTTATGACGGTTGCGGCTTACCGTAAAATTGCCTCACAAATTGATAACCCCCTGCATTTGGGGATTACTGAAGCCGGTGGGTTACGCTCAGGAACGGTAAAATCCTCCATTGGTCTTGGTCTGCTTTTAATGGATGGTATTGGTGATACGCTGCGTGTTTCGTTAGCCGCTGATCCTGTGCAGGAAATTAAAGTTGGTTGGGATATGTTGCGCAGTCTTAAATTGCGTAATCGTGGCATTAACTTTATTGCCTGCCCAAGCTGCTCTCGACAAAACTTTGACGTCATCAAAACGATGAACCAATTAGAAGAGCGCCTAGAAGACATTACCATTCCAATGGATGTGGCTGTGATTGGTTGTGTTGTTAACGGTCCTGGCGAGGCCAAAGAGGCGGATCTAGGTTTGGCTGGCGGCACACCCAATAATTTGGTTTATACCGATGGTAAGCCCAGTGGTAAAGTAAAAAATGAGACGCTTGTTGATGAACTGGAAAGAATGATTCGTCAGAAAGCTGTCGCGAAAGAACGTGAACTTGCAAATATTATTGCGAAAGATTAAGGAACCACCGTGGCTCGTAAAATTCAAGCAATCAGGGGAATGAATGATATTTTACCTGGTCAATCCTCTGTTTGGCAGTATGTAGAAAATGTTGTTGCCGACGTTGCTAAATCCTATGGTTATCAGCAAATCCGTTTTCCTATCGTAGAAAATACTGACCTCTTTAAGCGTGGTGTAGGGGAAGCGACAGATATTGTTGAAAAAGAGATGTACACATTTGAAGACCGCAATGGCGAGTCATTAACGTTACGGCCAGAGGGAACGGCCAGTTGTGTACGTGCAGCGGATCAGGCTGGTCTCTTATTCAATCAGGTTCAGCGTCTGTGGTACACAGGACCGATGTTCCGCTATGAGCGACCACAGAAAGGCCGCTACCGCCAGTTTTATCAAATAGGACTGGAATGTTTTGGCATGGCGAGCGCAGATATTGATGCGGAATTGATTGTTTTATTGGCCCGTTTGTGGAAAAAGTTAGGGCTGCTTGAGCATGTGGAATTACAGCTTAATACTATTGGCGAGTCATCGGAGCGCGAAGCTTATAAAGCGGCGTTGGTAGAGTATTTGACGGGCTTTAAAGATAAGCTAGATGAGGATAGTCAGCGTCGTTTAACCACCAATCCGTTGCGTATTCTTGACTCGAAAGATGCCGATACGCAAGCCATATTGGACAATGCGCCAAATCTTGAAGACTTTATTGGTGACGAATCGCGAGCGCATTTTGATCGTTTGCAGAGTTTACTGACGGCCAATGGTGTGTCTTTTGTAATTAATCGGCGTCTGGTGCGTGGCTTAGACTACTACAGCAAAACGGTGTTTGAATGGGTGACAACGCATTTAGGGGCGCAAGCAACGGTCTGTGGTGGTGGTCGCTATGATGGTTTGGTGGAGCTCTTGGGAGGTAAGCCAACACCCGCTGTCGGTTTTGCTATGGGGATTGAGCGTTTGGTTTTATTACTAGAAACCCTCGATTTGATTCCCGAGGAGGCGAAGCCATCAACTGATCTATTTATTGTGAGCTTTGGAGAGGATGCGGAGGTGCGTTCCTTTGTGCTAGCGGAAGAGATTCGCTCACATACCAATGATCTTGTGGTGATGCGTCATTGTGGCGGTGGTAATTTTAAAAACCAAATGAAAAAGGCCAATAATTCTGGCGCGCGTTTTACCATTATTATTGGTCAAGATGAAGTGGATCAGGGTGTTTGCCAAATAAAAGATATGCAAACGGGTGAACAGGAAACGTGTTCATTCGATTCAGTCGTTGCTTATATTAATACAAAATTCTAATCGATAACCGTACAGCGCCTATTTGCGGCGTTTTGAATGAGGAATAAACGTGTCTGAGTTAAAGACTGAAGAAGAACAAATCGAAGCGTTAAAACAGTGGTGGAAGAAGTACGGTACGATTCTTCTGGTTGCTGTTGTCATTGTCGTTGGTGGGTATTTTGGTTGGCAGGCATGGCAACGTAGCCAAGCGACACACATTAGTGAGGCGTCTGCTTTGTACCAAAACTTACTTCAAGCATCTGGGGACTTATCGGATAAGGATAACCAAAAAACCGTTGCCTATATTTCTAATCAGCTTGAGAAAGACTATAGCGATACGGGATATGCCATGCTTGGCCAGCTTATTGCGGCACGTCTAGAAGTTCATAATAAGGATTATGATAAAGCGATTAGTGACCTTGAAGCGGCAGCGAAAGCAACAGATGACGCGTCTTTTAAAGCCATAGCTTATGTACGTATTGCTCGAGTATTGGCTCAAAAGGCTGATTATGCTAAAGCATTAGCGACGCTGGATAAGGTGACAGAACCGCAATTTTTGGCACAGCGAGAAGAAACGGCAGGTGATATTTATTTGTTACAAGGTAAGCGTAGTGAAGCGCGTGCCGCTTATGAAAAGGCCAGCAAAGCTTTGGGTAACAAAGTACAACATCCTTTGCTAGATATTAAACTTAGAGACTTGGTGAAAGGTTAATTATGAGTAAGTCACTTCTCGCGGGCGTTGTATTGGCTGCCTTGATGTTACAAGGTTGTTCTAGCTCGCTTCCTGCATTACCTGACCTCAAGCCCATTAAGAGTGAAGTGGATCTGCATAGTACATGGCGGACTGGCGTTGATGGCAACTTTGGTGAATCCAGCGAGCGTTATAACATCGTCGCAGAAGGGGGGTCACTGTATTTTGTAACCGATGAAGGTTCAGTCTATCAATTGTCGCAAAAAGACGGCGATAAAATTGAGCGCATTGACACCAAATATAAGCCAAGTGCAGGCGTGACTAAAGTTGGGGATAGTATCTATTTTGGTACCTATAAAGCACAGCTTGTTTCGGTATCGCTAAAAGATAAGAAAGTAAACTGGGTCAAAACCTTGAGCTCGGAAGTCTTATCCAGTCCGGGTTATGGGGATGGAAAATTAGCGGTACAAACAGGTGATGGCTGGTTAACCGTAATGGATGCGAAAACTGGTGACGTGCTTTGGCGCGCTAAAGAAGATTTGCCTCCGCTGACTGTGCGTGGTACAAGTGCCCCCATTATTGCTGATGGTAAAGTCATCGCGGGTTATGCTGATGGTCGTGTGAAAGCATATGACTTGGAAACGGGCAAAACGGATTGGGAATACGCCGTTGGTATCCCCAAAGGTCGCTATGAAATAGAGCGATTATCCGACGTGGATGGTCGTTTGGTTGTCAAAGATGGTGTAGTTTATGCTATTGCCTACAATGGCACCGTTGCCGCTTTGTCATTGCAAACAGGGCGTCCTATTTGGCAGCGTAGCATTTCAAGTGATGTTGGGGTAGCGCTTAGAGATAAGTTGCTGGTTGTGGTTAGCCAAGACAGTACCGTCTATGGTTTAAATGCTAGCAATGGTTCAGAAATTTGGGTTAATAAAAACTTGAAAGATCGAGCTTTGATTACGCCCGAGTTTTTTAGAAGTTATGTCGCTGTCATGGATAGAGGTGGTTACGTGCACTTGCTGGATCTGAAAACGGGCAAAGTGATCGCACGAGATGTCGCTCATGATGATGTGCCCTCGGGCAGCCGTATGGTGTCGGCTGATAAGCAATTGTTTATACTTACACCAGACTCTGATGTGACCGCATTAAGTTATTGAAGTCGGCTTCGGCTTTTCTAACCAGCACATTTAAAGAGGCCGCCATGCCGATATAGGGATGGTGGCCGTTTTGTATTTTTATAGGTAATAAAATGATTCCAGTTATTGCATTGGTAGGTAGACCCAATGTTGGTAAGTCAACGCTGTTTAATCGTCTGACGAAAACACGTGATGCTTTGGTAGCCGATTATCCAGGCTTAACACGTGACCGTAAATACGGTGATGGTAAAGTGGGTGAACATGAGTTTATCGTCATCGATACGGGAGGGATTAGCGGCGATGAACAGGGCATTGATGAAAAAATGGCACGTCAGTCATTATTGGCCATTGAAGAGGCCGATGTGGTTTTGTTTCTTGTCGATGGTCGCCATGGTTTGAATCCGGCTGATGAGATGATTGCCAATCATTTGCGTCGTGCGAATAAACCGGTTTATTTGGTTGTCAACAAAACGGATGGGGTGAATGAAGATATTGCGTTAGCCGATTTTTATTCAATCGGTTTAGGGGAGTTACATCCCATCGCTGCCGCCCATGGTAAAGGGGTTCACGTCTTAATAGATAAAGTTATGTTACCTTTTGCTGAACAAGTTGCAGAGGCTAAAAATGATATTCAATTGTCGGCGCGAGGCATTCGTATCGGAGTAGTGGGTCGGCCAAATGTGGGTAAATCAACACTAGTTAACCGTATGCTAGGCGAAGATCGCGTGGTGGTTTATGACATGCCAGGTACGACACGGGACAGTGTGTATATCCCTTATGTTCGTAATGACAAAGAATATACCTTGATTGATACCGCAGGTGTGCGCCGTCGTAAGCATGTGAAAGAAGCCGTAGAGAAATTCTCTATTGTGAAGACTTTGCAAGCGATCCAAGATGCCAATGTAGTGATTGTGGTGATCGATTCCCATGAAGATTTGGTTGAACAAGATCTTCATATGATTGGCTATGTGTTAGATGCTGGACGTGGTGTGGTGATCGCTGTAAATAAATGGGATGGCCTGACAAAAGATGAACGCGAGCACATTAAAAGTGAAATTGAGCGTCGTTTGGGTTTTGTTCCTTATGCAAAAGTGCACTACATTTCCGCGTTACATGGAACCGATGTCGGTAACCTATATGACACAATTGAAGCGACTTATGATTCATGTTACGCGAAATGGTCTACAAATCGTTTAACACGAATTTTAGAAGATGCCGTCGCGGAGCATCAACCGCCACTGGTGAACAGCCGTCGTATCAAGTTACGTTATGCCCACCAAGGTGGATCAAATCCGCCGCGTATTATAGTGCATGGTAATCAAACCGATGCTCTGCCTGGTAGCTATAAACGTTATTTAGAAAATAAGTTTCGAACGGTGTTGAATATTACTGGTACGCCTATCTCGTTTGAGTTTAAGTCGGGCGATAATCCATACGCTACGAAAAAGTAACAGCGAGTGGAGGCGCGGTGAATAAGGAATATTATTGACGGTCTCTTACTTTTGATTTACGAAAAAACCCCTTGTGTTTATTAAGGGGTTTTTTTATGTTTAGAATGTTGCCTTGTTATAGTTAGATCCGAACAGGGTGCCTTAATGGGCACTTAAATAGTAACCATATAAACAACAGCTAGCCGTAGACAATAAAGTTGTTTTATAGCGCGTAAATGAGCATTTTGAGACGGGTTTAACAAAGTATTGTAAAGCGGTGTCGTCAAAATAGATCTTGCTGTGACAAAATGGTGAGCAAGGATGATAGCAAGCCATTCATAACAATAAGAAAGGAGAAGGTAATGGCTAATCGATTAAGCGTAGTGGAGGCCACTGCGAGCAGTAATAGTGTTGTATTTGATGTCCTGCCGTTTGCAAAACAGTATAAAATGGGCGTTATCCAATTAAACCGTCCAGATTCGTTAAATTCCCTCACATTACCTATGATTCAAGCAATCTACACTCAATTAGAAGAGTGGGCAATGGATCAAACTGTTGTGGCTATCTGGCTGGAAGGGGCTGGAGGTAAGGCGTTTTGTGCGGGCGGTAATGTGGTGGATGTCTATCATAGTTTAGGAGAGGAAAGAGATACTTCATATTGTGAACAGTTTTTTCGTGAAGAGTATGCTCTTGATTATCTATTACATCGTTTTTCAAAACCTATTATCTGTTGGGGAAGTGGTTATGTGATGGGCGGTGGTATGGGGTTAATGATGTCCTCTAACTATCGTATTGTCACAGAAAAGAGTCGCTTATCCATGCCGGAAATTAGCATTGGTTTGTATCCCGATGTTGGTGCAAGTTACTTTCTGAATCAATTGGAAGATGATGCTATCGCACGCTTTTTGGCCTTAACGGCATATCAAGTCAATGCTACGGATGCTTGTGAGATTGGATTAGCAACACACTATTTAATGGAGCAAGATTGTGCCGAGTTAAAGCAACAATTAATGATGGCTCAAATGGCAGATTTGAATCCTGAAAAAGTCACATTAATTATTGAACAAGCATTATTTACCTTGTCTCAGTCTGATGATTTACCTTTGCTGAAACCTGAGTTGACAGCCCTGTCTCCCACTGTTGTTAGCTTGATGACTGGGGATATCCATAATATTTATGCCTCCATGTTAGCCTACTCACCAGAGTGTCCCGCCATGATAAAAGCCAAAAATACTTTTTTGACAGGCAGTCCTCTCTCTGCCCATATTATTGTTCAGCAACTTGAATGGGCAAAACATCAAACCTTAGAATCGGTTTTTGCACGAGAATTAGAGCTATCAGTGTCTTGCTGCAAGCAAGGCGATTTTTTCGAAGGTGTAAGAGCCTTGTTGGTGGACAAAGATAAGCGGCCTAAATGGCAGTATGGACGAATCTCAGAGGTTCTTGAAGAAAAGGTACAGATCCTTTTAGGTAATCAAAAATTAATCGACGCGGTAGATGCCGAAGGGTAATCTTTTAGCCTGATGGCATTTTTGCCATGGCTATTGCTCTTCTTGCTTTTGCTTTGCTTTGAAGTCAGTAAGGGCAATGGTCAATGCATCAATGATGATTTGGTTGTCGATGTTGCTTTCTTCTAACATCTCGATAAGATCGACAGCGAGCTTGATATGTGTGGGAGCATTGTCTAGAGACATTCTTTTTCCTGTCTATTAATTGTCGTATTTGACCTGTAAAAATAAAGAGGCGAACTTATATAGTAGTATGTGTCGCAAAGGTGTGTCCTGTTTTTATTTAGATATTGTCTAAGAATACAGGGGACAAGACAATGAAATCTGTGAGTACTCCGCGAGGTTGTTGTGATTACGAATGAGTTTTGGCTAGATCGTTGGCTAAATGGCCGGATAGGATTTCATCAGGAAGGAGTCAATGCTTGGCTGGTTGAGTACTGGCCGAGTTTGCCGAAAGGCAGTCATGTACTAGTGCCTTTATGTGGTAAGTCCAATGATATGATTTGGCTTGCTGAGCAAGGGTATCAAGTAACAGGAGTGGAATTGTCACCGTTAGCGGTTGTACAGTTCTTAGGTGATAACGACTTAGCCTATGAAACGCAACAGGTAGGGGATTTAAAAATCCATACCGTTGTTGGGCTACCACTGCGTATTGTTGAGGGGGATTATTTCCTTTTTAACGAGGAAGGTTTTGATGCTTGCTATGATCGGGCCGCTATGATTGCGATACCGGAAGAGATACGGGCGGACTATGTAGCCCACACAAAAGCACGGTTATCTCCTAACGCTACGTTACTGTTAGTCTCCACCAGACATGGTGGTGGGGAAGAGGGGCCTCCATTTTCTGTAGAAGATGACAGTGTTGTCTCCCTATGGGGGGATGCGATTCAGAAAGTGGCCTCGGAAGATTTGGTGCAAGCTAACCCGCAATATAAAGAGCGTGGCTACGCTTTTTTTGAAGAGAGCGTTTGGCACATAGTGCCGCAACAAAGCTAGTGACAAATAGCATGAGTGGTTTAATAAATATTCTTTATATGGCTTTGGGGATTGGCGCTGTTTACCTGAGTCGTTTTCTGGGATAATGCCGGAAAATTCACTTGATAACCTATGTCTTCATGATATGACAATGCCATTGTGTTGAAATTGACTAAGACCAAGAGCCGCTAATGACCAAACGACATAAAACTGCCAAAGAGCTTTTCTCTTACCCTTTGTATTGGGCAGAGTGCTATGGCATCTCGCCTTTTTTGCCAACCACACGAGAAGAAATGGATGCACTTGGCTGGGATAGCTGTGATGTGATCATCGTCACAGGGGACGCTTATGTCGATCATCCTAGCTTTGGCATGGCAGTTTTGGGTCGTTTATTGGAGTCGAAAGGCTACCGAGTTGGGATTATCGACCAACCAGACTGGCGTAATACGGAGGATTTTATGCGCCTTGGTCGACCAAACCTATATTTTGGTATTACCGCTGGTAACATGGATTCTATGATCAACCGTTATACAGCGGATCTTAAAGTTCGTAATGACGATGCTTATACGCCTTATGGAATAGGCGGCAAACGCCCGGATCGAGCTGTCATCGTCTATTCTCAGCGCTGTAAGCAAGCTTTCCATGATGTGCCTGTGATGATCGGTGGTATTGAAGCCAGTTTGCGCCGCATTGCCCAATACGATTATTGGAGTAATGAGGTGCGACGTTCAGTGTTGATTGACTCCACTGCTGATATCTTGCTCTATGGTAACGCAGAGCGAGCCATGCTTGAGGTGACTCATCAAATGGCGATGGGGAAAACGCTTGATGAACTCACGGATATCCGAGGCACGACCATTGTGCGTAATGCCCCTCCAGGTGGTTATACTGAGATTGATTCAACCCGAGTGGATTGGCCTGGTAAGGTAGAGAAAATCTATAGTCCTTATGAGTACATTCCAGAGGGAAAGTGTCAGTCTACAGGAGAAGCTGACAGCGATGTAATGCCGATTCGCGTGATTCCTGCACCGCTCCGTCGAGGAGAAAAGCTAGAAATGGAGAAGACCTACATTCGTCTTCCTTCGTTTGAAAAAGTCTCTAAAGATCCCGTGTTGTATGCGCATACATCACGTATTTTGCATTTGGAATCGAACCCTCACAATGCTCGGGCTTTGGTACAAAAACACGGCAAAAAAGAGATTTGGGTGAATCCGCCACCAATTCCATTAGAAACTTCTGAAATGGATGGGGTGTTTGATTTACCTTATGCACGCGTCCCGCATCCTAAGTATAAAAAAGCGCGTATTCCTGCTTATGATATGATTAAAACGTCGATCAATATCATGCGTGGCTGTTTTGGCGGCTGTACTTTTTGTTCGATTACGGAACATGAAGGTCGAGTGATTCAATCCCGTTCACACGAGTCTATTTTAAAAGAAATTGACGACATCAAAGACAAGGTGCCGGGCTTCACGGGACATATTTCTGATCTGGGTGGACCCACGTCAAATATGTATACCTTGAATTGTAAGGATGACGAGATTCAAGCCTCCTGCCGCAAGCTGTCTTGTGTGTACCCAACGATTTGTTCTAATTTGAATACGGATCACAGTCCAACGACTCAGTTATATCGTAAAGCTCGAGCCGTTGAAGGGATTCATACCGTATCGATTGCCTCAGGTTTACGCTATGACCTCGCCGTAGAAGACCCTGAGTATGTTCGAGAGCTCGTGACATATCATGTGGGCGGGTTATTAAAAATTGCTCCTGAGCATTCTGAGCAAGGTACGCTATCTAAGATGATGAAACCTGGGATGGGGACCTATGATCGCTTTAAGAAAATGTTTGATAAGTTCTCCAAAGAGGCCGGCAAGAAGCAGCATTTGATTCCCTACTTTATTGCGGCTCATCCCGGAAGTTCGGACGAGGATATGATGAATCTGGCGGTTTGGTTGAAAACCAACGACTTCAAGCCTGATCAAGTACAAACCTTTTACCCTTCGCCCATGTCATTGGCCACGGCAATGTACCACTCTGGAAAAAACCCATTGAAACCCGTGACCTATAAAAGTGAAGAGGTTTATACGCCGAAAGACTATAAGCAGCGGACGGTACAGAAAGGTTTTTTGCGCTACCATGATCCCAGTAATTGGCAAGATTTGCGTAATACCTTGATCAAAATGGGGCGTGCAGATTTGATCGGCCACGGTGCTAATAAGTTGGTGCCCGCTGAAGACAAGGATAAGCAAATACATCGCCGGCCGAAGAAAACAAAAGCTGGCCAGGCGACAGGAGCCTCCCATAGCTCTAATCGCCCCACCATGGAAAAGAATGCCGCTACAGAAAAAGCTCGTCGTAAAAATGCCCATGGTGGAAAGCCGTCTGGTCATCAAGCAGCGGGGGGCGTGGCTCAGTCAGCGAAGCGTCGTAAACCCAAGGTGAAGTCACGATAACTAACCGTATTGCTAATAGGATCATAGAGCAGGCATAAGCGCTATGCCTGCTGAGTTGGTTATTCGACATGGCTTTCTAGGGCAATGACATCACTTAACAGAAGGCTTAATTCTTTGAGCTTATCTTCACCTAATTTGCCAATCAAACGCTGGTAAGCGGCATCGACCTCTGGACGAAACTCTGCAACCACTGAGATGGCTTTAGGTGTCAATGATAATAGGGAAATACGCTGATCTTGGGGGGATTTTTTTCGCGCAATGAATCCCTCTTCTTCAAAACGTGTGACGATACGAGTTAGGCTTGGGCTAAGGATGCAACAGAGATGAGCCAGCTGCCTAGCTTCTAACTCTTCATGATCGTTCAAAACCCTTAGTACCCGCCATTGTTGTTCCGTAAACCCCGCTTTTTGTAGTACCGGACGAAAGAAGTTCATTGATGATTCACGTGCCCTTAACAACTGTAGGGGTAAAGAGTCTTCTAATTTCTTCATGAGATAATTGGGGATCCTAAGACGATTTGAGTGGTTTGCAGTCGAAAATGAAAAATCAACCGCATTCCTGAGTTTCGTTATAAAATCAAAGTTTTACATGTTAAGTTATGAATGGCAACAAGCAATATATAATGGTTTAAGTGACAAGTACCTGTCAGAGTATAGAGTGAAGATAGGCTTTTTTATAAGTACGAAGTTTAATAAGCAGCTCAGTAAAATGGTTTACCAAGCTGCTGGACTAAATTGTTGTTATCTACGAAAGGAGCAAATGGTCAGGAAAGCTGTTTGATTAAATGATGAAGGCTTTGTTTGAATGTGGTTAATTCTTTATGGTCAAAGTCAGCAAACAGTGTACTTTGCTGTTGATCAGAAATCGCCCACAGATGCTCAGCGGCATCAAACCCTTTTACCGTTAATTCAAAGTTATCATTGATTAGTCCAAAGGATTTAAGGCTTTCAAGGGCATTTGTGACATCCCTGGATGGAATGGTGACGAGGTTATCTAGATCCTCTCTGGTAATGTTTTTAGCATCACTCAGTACCAATAAAATACGTGCTTCACCCGTGCTTAATCCCGTAGAAGACTGTTTGGGCAAGTAGTTCATTTGGACTTTTTGCAGCACCTTATGCATGAGATAAATCGCGCTGTCATGGAGTCTTGCTAGAGTCTCTCCTGATGCTACATTATTGGCAGCTGTTTTTGCTCCAGTAAATGACACCGCACCAGCATAGCTTCCTTGCACATAAAGCAGGGGCGCACGGCCGTGATTTTCAAAAGCGACGACTTTACCAATCATTATCCAATGATCTCCACCATCGACAACTTGGTATTTTTCACACTGAAAATTCGCTGCAGTGTTTGACAATATAGGAGAACCGCCGACTCCCGAAGTGTATTCAATGTTGGCAAACTTATCGTCACTGGGTTTTGCAAAGTTATTAGATAAGTCTATTTGATCGGCCGCTAGTATGTTGACGGCAAAGTGCTCTGATTGTTCAAAGATGGCATAGCTACTGGAGGTTTTAACAATACTCCACAGAATAAGTGGTGGATCAAGTGACACCGAGTTAAAGCTGTTTGCAGTGACGCCAACTTGTTTTCCATCGGATGATTTAGCCGTCATAACAGTAACGCCAGTCGCGAAATTGCCCAGACAACGTCGGAATTCTTTAGGGTCAAAGCTCATAGTATTCTCTCTTATTATTATGTATGTATTTTGTTTTTAAAGTGAGATTATAGTAGTGATGGATCCGGCTCTAACCCCATGACTTCACGACCGAGGATTTGAGCGCAAACGTCATAATCCGTGTAAGCGTGTGAACCTGTCATGTGAGCATCGCGGAATAAACGTTGTGCCTCTTTATCCAATAACCAGTTTGATGCACCAATGGCATTAAATAATCTATCAACGGCTTCAATACACATTTTTGTCACGTAGGCTTGGTTTGTACGCCAATGGGCGAGAGTGTAACGATCAGGGTAGCGATGGGCTTTAGCGTATTCAGCATGCTCTTCCCATGTTTTTTCTAGGAAAGCACGAGCGGCAAGAATTTGGTGAGTCGATTCACCGGTACGAAGAATCGCGGGAATAGCGGCATGCACTTTTGCACCAGTGTAGGCTCGCACACGGTTGCTGGTCACTTCCTTGTAAACTTCGAGCATACGTTCGGCAATACCAAGAGAAATGGCCGAAAAGCCAGAAGCAAAATAAGGGCGGTAGGGTGAATAAAATAAATCACTGTCCGGATACAGGCCGTAACCAGCGGATTTACCTTCCATCATATCTTTGGCTTTTTGAATGCGGTGTTCTGGAACATAGGCATTTCTAATTTGCAGCGTCTTTGTGCCTGAGCCTTTCATTGCCATCGCATTCCAATCGTCGTCGATGGTGTAATCGGTCGCGGGAATCACCGCAAAACAGTAATCTTTAGCCCCTTCTTGATTATCACGTAAGAAGCCAACAATGGCCCATTGGGCATGATCACAGCCACTGCTCCATTTCATATCACCATTGAATAGGATACCGCCTTCCGTTTCTTCATAGCGGCCAAAGGGTGCAATACTACTGCTTGCTAGTGCATTTGGATCATTTCCCCAAACCTCATCTTGTAGCTGTTTTGGAAACAAAGCAAGTTGATGATTATGGGTACATAAAAGACTGAACGCCCAAGCCGTACTGGCACAAGCCCCCGCCAATGCAGCAATACAATCGCCAAATTCAGGAAGCGATATTTCATAGCCACCATAGGCTTTTGGTAAAAAGGCTTTATGTAATCCAACTTTTTTAAGAAGGTCGATATTCTCAGATGGTACTTTTCTGAGTTCTTCGGTTTTTGTCGCGTTTTTAGCGATGTCTGGTAGAACAGCTTGAAGGTCTTTTAATAAAGGATTAGCACGTTTCATCATTTTTCTCTCTATTTTGTTTTTGTTTTGATTGGAACAGTATTAGACGGGAGAAAGATTTAATGAATGTGCTTTTTTCACAAAAGTTAGGACTTTTCTAGAATGGGGTGCTTGCCTGTTTAGAAAAACACCAAGACGAATATCTCTAGAAATGGCAGGGATTTCTTGACAATACCCTAAGTGAAATAGATAGACTCACAAAATTAAGACACACTTTTCGATAGTCAAAATGCTTGGTGTGATCATCGGGCGGTTTTACGTTCAATATATCAAACCTGCTTAGCTCGCGTTATCAATGTGCTAATAAAACAGCTACTGCATAGTATGCCGCAACTTCCCATCATAATAAGTAAAATTTGCGGGGAGCCATCGAAAAGCAAGCTGGCGATGTAGCTGATCAGGCTCCCCATGGCAAATTGAACAGCAACCAATAATCCTGACGTGGTGCCGGCTTTATCAGGTAATTGGGAGAACAGAATAGCCAAGCTGTTAGCGCCAATAGCGCCGGTAACCGATATATAAATCATGGTTGCAGCAATAAATAGCGTCATAGGCACTTGAGTGAAAAAGTACGCATACCAGATCATTAGTGTTGCAGAGAAAGAAACAAATATCATGCAATAAAGAGCCGCTTTCACAGTGAAGCGTTTACTTAAATATGAATTCAGTAACGTGATTAGGATGATGGCGAATATATTGGCCGAAAAGAGCATAGCGTAGTGCTGCTTTGAAATATGGTAATGCTCTATGTAAATAAAAGAGGAGGTCGCAATAAAAGCAAACATACCAGCAAACGAGAACGCATTAGTTAGTGCGTATTGAACCACGAGAGGTGCCCGTAAGCAGATGAGATAGTTTTCCACATAGTGAGTAATGTGAAAGGATTGCTTTTTCTTACTCTGTTCAGAAGGCAGAATCCAGATGCTGCTAAGTAGCGTGATAAGAGAGAATAAGGCTAGAACGTAAAAAATCCAACGCCAATCAAAATGGTCGACAATGGCGGCACCCAAAATAGGAGAAACGAGCATCACCATCATCGAAATGACGTGCATATAAGAAAGAATAGATGCGGCTCTTTTTAGTTCAAATAGGTCTCTTACCAGCGCTCTACCTAAGATAGAGGCTGCCGCACCGCCTAGGGATTGTAAAAAACGATAGGCAATAAGACTCTCACCTGAGGCCGCAATAGAACAGCCAAAACTGCTTAAAAGGTAGCAGATAATGCCCACGATCAAGAGGCTTTTCCTACCTAATAAATCTGATAGAGGGCCAAAAAGCAACATGCCTAATGCCATCCCTAATAGAAAAACAGTAATGGTTGTTTGAATGATTTGATTGCTGGTTCCTAAATCATAGGCGATGGTTGGCAAACTTGGTAGGTACATATCGATGGATAAAGGACCAAATGCCACAAGGCAGCCAAGCAAGGGAATTAACAGTCTACTTTTTAACGAATTCATAAGGCTCGTTCTTCGATAACATGATTAATAGCAGTGGTCGCGCAATCGATATTTTAGTGTTCACTGCCTCTTTAAATACTAGTGGCTCTGAGTATCTTGAATTGCCAAGAGGCGAGTGTTTATCAATCCACTTCAATTGGTTGAATTCAAGGTTAAGTTGGCTCTGTTCTGTGGTGTTTCCGAAACTCTGATGGGCTGATATTTGCGTGTTTAATAAAGAAGCGAGAAAAATAAGAAGGATCTATATAGCCCAGAGTGTAGGATATTTCAGTTAAGTTTTTGTTGGTGTGGGTAAGTAGGCGTTTAGCTTCCAAAAGAATCCGATTATTGATCATTTTCTTTGGACTGACACCGGTGATTTTTTTACACAGGTAGTTTAATCGGCTTTCATTGATGTTCAATTGCTGGCAATAGAATTGAATTTGTTTTTCTTTGAGGAAGTATTTTTCAATAAGAGTACTGAATTCTCTAAAACAAAGAATCTCATTTTGACTGTGTTGCTTTTTGGGATGTTCTTCACCAGACAGTCTTAACATATTGATAAAAATAAGTTTTACAATAGATTCGATGCTGTTCTGTTGATAGAGCGAAGAATTCCCCCATTCTGCTTTGAGCATCTTAAAAAGGTTTAATAGTTGTTCCCAATACACGTTATCTGTTTCTGATGCCTTTTGTTTATCAATACAGAAGGGCATCAGCAAGGATTCTTGATTGCTGTATTTGTTTAGCTCAACCATAATTTTTTGCAGATGGCTACTATGGATGGTAATCACGTAACCAGGAGCAGTTGGTTCCGTTAAAAACGCATGAGGCGTCGCGGGTGGGGTGTAAAAAGCGGCACAGTCTTCAGCTTTGAACACGTTTTGATCGATATTAAAAAGCGTTTTACCGGATAGAATAAGGTGGATTTGACAATACTCGGCATGCAAATGCATGGGCATATCGCGGCCAAAAAAGTCCGCCATCCTGCCTAGCACATCAAAGTGAATGGTCGCGTCTTGATAGGCTTTATCGTAGTCTTGACCAATATTAATATTCGGTATCCATTCTTTGTTCATGGTAAAGCATTCTTATTTTTATTAATGAATAATTGCTGTTAAAAAAGGCCAGCCTATGAATTGTCATAGTGCTGGCAAAAGTAAGGGTGATCAAGTAATGATCATAAAACTGAATGCCGTATGGGAGGAGATCGACATCCAGATTACAAGCAGCAGACGCTAATAGACGGATGCTGTTGCCTCTTCTAGTGAGTTGGGGTCACCTTTGAACTCACTCACTAAAGCCTTGGTGCTATTCATCAGTAAGCCAGTATCACTACCAACGGCGACAAATAATGCTCCTAAAGATAAATAATGTTTTGCTTGTTTCTTGTCTGCCATCAAAATGCCGGGGGCTTTGCCAGCAGCTACAATCTTAGCAATACTTTCTTCTATTACCTTAACCACGTCAGGGTGATTGGGTTGACCAATATAACCAAGGGACGCACTAAGATCCGCCGGGCCAATAAATACGCCATCGACCCCTTCAACCGCCAGAATGTTGTCCAGCTCTGCAACGGCTTGAACGGATTCAATTTGCACCAACACACAGATTTCGTCATTGGCGGTTTTTAGATAATCAGGCGTTCTATTGAACTGTGAAGCCCGTGCTAGTGCACTGCCAACGCCACGAATGCCTTCTGGAGGGTAGCGGGTGGCTTTGACAATTTGTTTTGCCTGTTCAGCACTGTCTACCATGGGGGCCAAAATGGTTTGCACACCAATATCTAGGATTTGCTTAATGGCCACATGATCTGCCCACGCAGGGCGAACAATAGGGTGGCTAGCAAAAGGGGCAATGGCTTGCATTTGGCCAACCATCGTTTGCAATGTGTTGGGGGCATGCTCGCCATCGATCAATAACCAATCAAATCCAGCTGACGCAATCAGTTCCGCTGTGTAATTATTGGCGAGTCCTAGCCAGAGGCCAATCTGTGCTTGACGTTCTTTTAGCGCGGTTTTAAAGGTATTTTTTGGGGCAGACATTCATAACCTCCTAGGCAAAATGGCAAGACACAGAACCCAGTGGACCATAGTCAACGTTAAAGGTATCGCCTTTTCTTGCAGCAATGGGGCGCGTGAAAGAACCGCCTAGAATAATCTGACCCGTTTCTAATTCCACATCAAACGGGGCCAGTTTATTGGCGAGCCAAGCAACACCATTAGCTGGGTGATTGAGCACGCCAGCTGCCACACCAGTTTCTTCTATAATGCCATTTCGCTGCATGATAGCAGCAGCCCATCGTAAATCCATTTCATCCACTTTGATAGGACGGCCGCCTAGAATAATGGCGGCGTTAGCAGCATTGTCTGAAATCGTATCAAAAACTTTTCTTGGGCGTTTAGTCTCAGGATCGATAGATTGGCTGCGTGCGTCGATCAGCTCTAATGCTGGAACAACGTAGCCTGTGGCATCGTACACATCAAAAATCGTGCAGTTAGGCCCTTTTAACGGTTTATCGAGAATGAAGGCTAATTCGACCTCGATACGTGGTACAATGAATTTGTCCGTTTCAATCTCACAGCCATCGTGATAGAGCATATCGTCCAATAGTGTGCCGTAGTCTGGCTCATCAATTTGAGAACTCATTTGCATGGCACGAGAGGTTAAGCCAATTTTATGGCCAATAATTTTACGGCCTTCATTGAGTTTGATCTGCACCCACTCACGCTGGATGGCGTAGGCATCTTCAAAAGTGATGTCTGGGTAATCAAGGGAGATTTGACGAATCTGCTTGCGCTCTTTTTCCGCTTGGTTAAGGCGTTGTGCGCAGGAGGTAATAATATCTTTAGAAAGCATGTCTCTCCCCTTATTGTTTATTAATCGTTTTTAGGTATTCCGTTTCTGAAATGATGGTATTTTTAAGAATACCAACGCCTTCTACTTCGGTCGTAATCACATCCCCTGATTTCACATCGGCCAAGCCTTCTGGCGTGCCGGTAAAAATCATATCCCCAGGCGACAAGGTCATGATGTCACTAAGGTAAGCGATTAATTGAGGGATGTTAAAAACCAAGTCTTTTGTATTGCCTTCTTGTTTGAGCTCGCCGTTGATATAGGTGCGAAGAACCAAGTTGTGAGGGTCTTTGACATCTTTCGCATCGACAAGGTAGGGACCGATTGGTGTGCATGTGTCACGGCTCTTAACGCGTAAGTTTGGACGGTAGTAGTTTTCCAAATAGTCACGAATGGCGTAATCGTTACCCACTGTGTACCCACCCACGTAATCCATCGCGTCGTCGACAGAAACGTTTTTGGCTTGTTTGCCAATGACGACAACCAGCTCACACTCATAGTGCATGTAATCCACATTGTCTGGTCGATAGGTGTGTTGGTTATGACCGATCAACGAGTTGTTGTTTTTTAAAAACACAAGTGGTTCATCGGGTGCTTTGAATGACAGCTCGGCCGCATGGTCAGCATAATTAATAGCAAGCACAAAGATTTTTCCGTCACAAGGGGGCAGCCAAGTGAAGGAACCTTCCTCAAGCACCTTGCCTTCTTGCGTAACGACTTGGTCTTTTTCATTCACCGTGACATGCAAAGTTTCATGGTTAAATAGTATACGAGCACTCTTCATGTCTTTTTCCTATTCCATTTCCACTGGGTTACTGAGTCGGCCAACGCCTTGGATGTCTATCATCACATTATCGCCAGGCTTGATTTCAAGCTCTGCAGAACGCAGTGGCGTTCCAGCAATGATGATGTCACCTGCCTCAAGAGTCATGAATCCGCTGATATAACTCACGACCTCTTCAATAGAGTAGATGAGCTGATTTGTGTTGGTTTCATGGACCTGCTGATCATTAATGACAGTGCGGATAGTGAGACTGTTAGGATTCTGGACCGATTCCTTATCAATAACCCAAGGGCCAATAGGGCAAAAAGTGTCACGACATTTGGCCTTGACGGCTGGGCGATAAAACGACGTTTCTGCCAAGCTTACTTCGTTCACTACCGTAAATCCTTGAATCACATCAAGTGCATTTTCAACACTTACCCGTGTGGCTTGCTTGCCGATGACAATGCCAAGAGAAGGGCCAGCATAAATGGGGCCTTTGTCAGTAGGCACCTTGATTGGAGCGCCATAGCCTATGTGCGTATTGTCTGTTTTGATATACAAAACGGGTGTTTTCGGTGGTTGCACATGGGGCTTCTCGTGAAAGCTTGTTTCAAGCGTTTTAACGAGGGCTTTATCATTCAGCGCTACGCCTATGACGCTGCCAGATGTCGGAGGAAGGACAGTGTCGTCTAAGGGAATCTCAACACTGGCTTGGGCCGTTTTTTCAATGGCTGTATCTGATTCTTTTTGCCTATAGTAAAACATTATTATTCTTGCCAAATGTAGTTAACATGTTAATCATGTTTGCGTAAAAAAAAATCCTTGTCAACATCAATATGCGCTTTAATCGATGAATCGTTGATGAGCTTAATGCCACTGAAGCCATTAAGGTTGTGTATCAAGCCTGCTCGCACATAACAATGTTGCTAGCCAATGCACCTGTACTGCTTAGCCGTGTCCTTCTCTCTCGCAAATTAATTTGCTTTCTTTAACGGTGTAGGCTTGACACCTTATTGCAGTTAAGTTTAATTTATTTAACATGTTAACTAAATTGGGTGTAACAAAGAAAATACCTAATTTCTAGCTTGGAGAATGAAGACGATGATTAAGAACTTAATAAATGGTAAATGGGTTGAAAGCAAGGAGACGTTTCAAACCTTTAACCCTGCGACGGGAGAAGTGCTTGCCGAAGTGGCCCATGCGTCCGATACACAAGTCGCAGAAGCGGTTGCCGCTGCGAAAGCTGCGTTTCCAGCTTGGGCCAACATGCCCGTTGCTAAGCGTTCTAAAATCATTGAAAAAATGGGGGATTTGATTGCTCAGAATGTCGATGAATTGTCTGCTTTAGAAACCGCTGATACGGGTCTTCCTCTGTATCAAACTCGTAATGCACTTGTGCCTCGAGCGTCTAACAATTTCTATTTCTTTGCCGAGAAGTCTCGCCAAATGAACGGTCATACTTATCCAATGGATGACCAAATGCTGAACTACAGTTTGTACCAGCCAACTGGTGTGTGTGCTTTGATTTCTCCGTGGAACGTTCCTTTTATGACCGGAACCTGGAAAACAGCACCTTGTCTTGCATTGGGGAATACGGCGGTCATAAAGCAGTCTGAACTGTCTCCTTTGACAACAGACTTTTTAGGTAAGATTGCCCTTGAAGCCGGGGTTCCTGCGGGCGTATTTAATGTGGTTCATGGTTTTGGTGGGACAACCGGAAACGCCTTGATCACGGACCCAAGTGTCAATGCCATTTCGTTTACCGGCGGCACGGCAACGGGTAAACACATCATTGCGAATGCGGGTCTGAAGAAATTCTCCATGGAGCTGGGTGGTAAATCCCCCGTAATGATTTTTGATGATTGCGACTATGAGCGAGCCCTCGATGCCGCCGTATTCGGCATTTTCTCCATTAACGGTGAACGTTGCACTGCCGGTTCCCGTCTATTTGTTCAAGAAACTATTTACGACAAGTTCTGTGATGATTTCGCTGCTCGTGCCGCCAAAATCAAAGTCGGCGATCCAAACGATATGCAAACTCAAGTGGGCTCATTGATCTCTAAAGCGCATTGGGAAAAGGTCACTGGCTATATCAAGTTGGGCATTGAAGAGGGAGCCAAGCTCATTGCAGGGGGGCCTGATAAACCACTTGATGAGCTTCCAGAGCATCTTAAAGGCGGCCACTTTGTACGTCCAACCGCCTTCCGTGATGTTACCAATACCATGCGAATTGCTCGCGAAGAAATCTTTGGCCCCGTTGCTGTGATTATCCCATTTAAGGACGAAGCAGACGTTGTGAAGATGGCCAATGACAATGATTACGGACTGGCTTCTTACTTATGGACTCAAGATGTCAGCAAAGTACATCGCATTGCGCGTCAAATTGAAGCAGGAATGATGTTTGTCAACAGCCAAAACGTGCGAGATCTTCGAACCCCATTTGGTGGTATGAAAGCCTCTGGCACAGGGCGAGAAGGGGGAGATTACAGTTTCGAAGTCTTCTGTGAACCTAAAAACGTCTGTATCAGTATGGGCAGTCACCACATTCCAAAATGGGGTGTCTAGGACACTATTACCATGCAGAGAGGCTAGGTTCTCTCTGCATTTTATTATTGAGTACTCAGCCAACCTTGAAGAGAAAGTTGACTTTTAACCTATTTTCAAAGCGCTTCACGATTATATGGTCACTGTAAAAACAGAGACAATTTTTAAAGGTATAGCGCACCTTTTGGTGCGCAGACATGGTTCGCTTGGGATTGATCGTGTTTGTCAGTTCCATCGCGCTTGTACTACCTGAAGTTTTGTATCGATAATTATGATAAAAAGCGGAGAAAACGTATGGGTAAATTAGCCCTTGCTGCAAAAATAACGCATGTTCCCTCTATGTATCTTTCAGAGCTTGATGGCCCTAAAAAAGGATTTCGTCAGGCCGCTATTGACGGGCATTACGAGATCTCAAAGCGTTGTCGAGAACTGGGTGTGGATACCATTGTCGTGTTTGATACGCACTGGTTGGTTAATGCCAATTATCACATTAACTGTGCTCCACACTGGGAAGGCGTATACACAAGTAATGAATTGCCTCACTTTATCAATAATATGCCGTATGCGTTGGATGGTAACCCGGAGTTAGGTCGTATCATTGCTCAGGTATGTAATGAGCAAGGGGTGGAAACCTTAGCTCATGATGCAACCACCTTGGCACCTGAGTACGGAACGTTAGTGCCAATGCGATACATGAATGAAGATCGTCACTTTAAAGCCGTCTCTGTATCGGCGTTATTAACGGTGCATTATCTCAATGACTCGGCTCGTTTGGGGTGGGCGATTCGTGAAGCAATTGAAAAACACTATGACGGAACCGTGGCGATCCTCGCCAGTGGTTCGCTTTCTCACCGTTTCGCGCAAAATGGGCAAGCTCCAGATTTTTCCACCAAAGTGTGGAGTCCATTCTTAGAAACCTTGGATCACAGAGTCGTTGAGATGTGGGAAAACGCAGAGTGGAAAACATTCTGTGAAATGCTGCCTGAATACGCCGCAAAAGGACACGGTGAAGGATTTATGCATGATACCGCCATGTTATTGGGCGCATTAGGTTGGTCGGATTATGATCAAAAAGTAGAAGTGGTGACCCCATACTTTGGTAGCTCTGGTACGGGGCAGATCAATGCTATTTTTCCTATCTCACCACAAACGGGAGAGGCGGTTCCTGGCCCGCAAGCCTCTGTTGAAAATGGCTCGTTTGTTTATGGTAAAAGTCGCTTGTAATGTTAGCGCTTGGATAGCCGTTACAAGTTGATCAGAGGAAACAATCTTCTTTGAGACTTTTGCACGACTACTGCACTTGCCAATACTTTGTTAAAAACAGACTCAAAATGCTCATTTATAGCGATAAACTCCGCTTTCTCGTCTGTTTTTGCCGCGTCTCGGCGTCGCTCGTGACATCGTGCAAAGGTCTCTTCTTTATTAATAAAGCATCTAGTGATTGTGACCATGGGCATGATGACAATCGCTATCAGTGATTCGATTTTTCATTTTCCTGATTAACGATAGGAGAATGAGTAAAGCAAGTAATGCACCAGCTGATAGTGTTACCAAAGTGGGTAGTAGAGTCTCTTCTTGGCCGACTTGTGGCATCACTTGAATGTTAAATTGTGCGACCGCTAGGTCAACCAAGTAACCAAAGAAGAGTGCACCACCCAATACGCCAGTTAAATACCCCATTAGGGCTCGTTTACCGAGCTCTTTGCTGACAACGCCAAGTGTTGCGATGTTTGTTGCGGGCCCTGCCATCATGAAAACCAACACGGCTCCTGGTGAAACGCCTGCTAAGAGAAGCCCCGCCGCGATGGGGGTGGAAGCGGTCGCACAGATATACATTGGTATAGAAACGATTACCATCACCAGCATGGCCAGTAGCCCGTTGCCCCATTGCGCTAAAAAGCCGTCTGGTAAATAGGCTTGCACTAACGCTGCGAAGCCAAGGCCAATCAATAACCAAAGGGCGGTGTCATCGAGCAATTCTGTTGCAGAGTAAACAAGCCCCGAGCGTATTTTACTGACAATGCTGCTGGGTTCTTGTTTTCCTTTATGGTCTTGACCGCAACAAGAAGAGGTTGTTTTCGTGTTCGATGAGCAACCGCTTGTATTAGTCTCTTGTTGTTGATTTGAGCAACAGGTTTTAGGTATTGATGTGGTTTGACTGTCTTTGACTTCGTCTTTACCAACCAATATTCCTGCAATAATGGCACTGCAAACCGCAGCAATAGGGCGCACAATAGCCATGAATGGCCCAAGCAATACATAAGACACTGAAATGGAGTCCACTCCCGTTTCAGGCGTCGACACGAGAAAAGAGGTGGTGGCTGCTTTTGATGCCCCCGCACGACGCAAGCCCACGGCTGCCGGAATCACCCCACAGGAACAGAGGGGAAGTGGGGCGCCAAATAAGGCAGCTTTTATGGTGGTTTTTAAGTCATGTCCCCCGAGTTGGGCTGTCATCCAAGACATGGAAACAAACATCTTTAACATGCCTGCAAGGACAAGGCCGATGAGTAGCCAAGGAGCAGACTCTAAAAAAAGCACGTAGAAATGTTCTAAAAAAATCATCTTAGTGCGCCTTATAATGGTGATGTTCATGGCGAATCTGGCTGGTATCAGACTCCAGAGCCTCTAAAATCGTACAGTGCTCGGCGCTTTTTTCGCCGCCACAACAAGCGTCTGATAAACGTTTTAGGGAGGTCTGAAAGCGTGTTAATTCGGCGAGTTTCTGCTCCACATCAAGCAACTTTGCATCCACTAATTCTTTAACATCCGCGCAGGCGTTATTGGCTTTATCCACTTCAATGGACAATAACTCGCGTATCTCCGCCAAACTAAATCCCACCCCTTTTGCGCGGAGAATGAACTGCAGTATTTCCTTGTCTTTTTCCGAATAAAGACGGTAGCCTGAATCGGAACGATTAGATGGGCTCAGTAAGCCGTTCTTTTCGTAAAAACGCAGTGTGTCATTATTGATTTTACAGGCCTTTGCCAATTCGCCAATTCGATACATAGTAATGACCCTCTCCATGAGCGATGACATTAAGTAGTGGATGAGTAGTCAGTATAAACCTTTGAGTTAAGTCACAGGTCAAGGCGTTTTTTTATCGTATGAGGTTTTTTTCACGACATCTGTCCATGCGCAACAAAATAAGACAAACAAATGGAACAGAATCGACTAGATTTATAGAACGATCTATCAAATGTAACTGTCTACAGTAATTGTGATGAGTTTATAGGGATGGAATTAGGGTGTCTGTATGAAAAAGATGTCGACTGTTTTAATTGTAGACGATGTTCCTGAGAATTTGCGTGTACTGAGCGACGTTATCGCCAGCGAAGAATGTCAGGTCATGGTTGCCAATTCCGGTGAGCGAGCATTAGAGCTTTTAGAGCGAAATAAGCCGAATTTGGTACTGCTTGATGTCATGATGGGCGGGATTGATGGCTTTGAAACCTGCCGTCGGATTCGAGCGAACCCCGTATTAGTTGATTTGCCGGTTATTTTTGTCACAGCCCTTGTTGATGATATTACTAAAGGGTTTGCTGCTGGTGGGAATGATTACATCACCAAGCCTATTCGAGTCGATGAAGTTCGAACTCGGGTGGAAAACCAATTAGAGCGCTTCCATTTATTGCAACAACTTAAAGAGTTAAATAACACGCTCGAAGAGCGAGTGCGTGAACGAACTCAAGATCTCAATGCCGTTAACCGTAGTTTGCAAAAAGAGGTTAGCGAGCGCCGTTATATGCAAGATCGCTTAAACTATCTTGCCCAGCATGATTTTGTCACCAAACTTTATAATCGAGATGCCTTAGAAGAGCACGTGACCCACCTGATTTCAGGTGTTCAGCATAAGTCGAATGTGAGTGTGCCTTACTTTGTCCTCATTGATATTAATGAGTTTCGTTTGATTAATGATGCTTGCGGTTGCGTGGCGGGCGATAGTTTGTTGTTTCAAGTCGCTCAGATTATCAATCAAATTGCAGACCCCAAAAAATATTATTGTGCGCGCCTTACGGGCGATAAGTTTGCCATCGCGGTAGGCCGAAGCCGCGCACAAGATATCGAAGCCTTTTTTGAACAGCTCAACACGGAAATAGAGCATTTTGTTTTTACTTGGGATGGTCGAAACTTTCCGACATCCATTACGCAAATTGCGATTCCCATTACTATAGAAATGGTGACCTTTGAACAGGTCATTATGATTGCCGATGAGGTGAGTTACGCTTCGAAACAATCTGGTTCTTATCAGCGAGTAGTAGTTGATGAAAAAGAACTGGCCCTTGATGAACGTCGTAGTAATTTAAATTGGGCGTTAACCATCATCGATGGGTTAGAGAAAGATTTATTTGAAGTGCATTTTCAACAGGTTTTTTCCCTTGATAGCGATAATGAAGATAAGAAAAAACGCATTGAGATATTGGTGCGACTGCGAGATGACAAAACGGGTGAGCTTATTTATCCGAATGATTTTATCCGTTCAGCAGAGCGCTTTGGTATTGTCTCCAAAATAGATCGCTGGGTTATTCAGAACACTATGATGCAATTGGCTGAACGTCCTGAACTTTGGAATAGCATTGACCAAGTGGCTCTAAATGTGTCGGCTTTGTCTGTGAGAGAGCCGGATTTTGCCTCTTTTATACTAGATACTTTACAGGAGTATCAATTGGAGGGGGATAAATTTTGCTTTGAAATTACCGAAACTGAAGCGCTCAATAACTTCACGGAAACGCGCTATTTTATGTCCTTGCTGCATGAGTCTGGCTGCAGTATTGCTCTAGACGATTTTGGCACAGGGTTCTCGTCTTTCTCTTACCTAACCGACTTACCGTTCGATGTGATCAAGATAGATGGTGAGTTTATTCGAGATATGCATGTGAATAGCATTCATCACGGTATGGTCGATTCTATTGTTAAACTGGCTAAAATGCTGAAAAAACCTGTGGTGGCTGAGTTTATTGAACATCAAGAAATTGTAGAGGCCCTACGGGAATTAGGGGTGGAATGGGGGCAAGGGTATCACTTTCATCGACCTGAAAAATTATAGCGGAGGCGCTTGGAATGCCTGATTTTGAGTTGTTTGATTGGGTGCTGTTTTTGTTTGTTGTGGTCTTCTTTATTAGTTCGTTGTTGTTGGCTAGACAGTGGCGAGCTTTGTCATTGGAAAAAGAGAGACATTTTAGAGCCATTCATAATGCCCAGTTTGGGTTATGGCAATGGTTTATTCCATCTGATCGCTTTGAACTGTCTTTGGATTTTATTGAAGGGTTTGATGAACTGCATCTACAAGTACAAACAAAAGATGATTGGTTAAGGCACTTAAGTGAGTATGATAAAGAAGCCTTTATTGACTGGCTGATGGCAATAAAAGAAGGGAGTTCAGAGCCTGGCTTACGTTTGAGTATGAGTTCTGAACATGGTGTTGCTCATTGGATAGAGATGCGTGGAAGTGTGGTTGAAAGCGATGGAAATAATCAGCCGACCTGTATTGCTGGCACCGTTCATTGCATTTATCACCTTGTGGCGCTGCAAGAGTCATTCTTAAAAGAGACCTCTCGTAAAAATAAGTCGATGACCACAGAAGAAGCGCTTTATTACCTAGGAGAAAATCAAGGGGAGTTGGAGGAGGAATTTGAGACAGAATGGTCTAGCCATGTGGCCTCTGCTTCTAAAAAAGATCATCATAATTCGACCATAATTAATGAGCTGCATATTGACCCTGCTTTACAAAAAGAAGCTCAACAACAGCAAAGCCAAAGTTATTTTCTGGCAAATATGAGCCATGAAATTCGTACGCCGCTAAACGCCATTATTGGCTACGCGCAACTATTGAGTGAAGATACACACTTTGAGGGCGTTGCTCATACTAGGTTCAAAGCGATTATTGCCGCAGGTGAGCGCTTATTAAATATGCTCAATGATATTATTGATATTGCGCGTATTGAGGCAGGTCGTTTGGATCTGCAAGGCCACAAAATCAAACTACATAAAGAAATTAACCAAGCGATTGACGTGATTCGCCAAATGGTCAAAGACAAAGGTCTTGATCTTAAGGTGGACAATCAAATTAATGAAGGTCTGTGTGTTTGGGGGGATTCTGTTAAGTTACAACGCATCTTCCATAATATTCTAACCAATGCGGCGAAGTTTACGCATCAGGGTGATATCTCTGTCAGTGCTTTATATGAAAACGAAATCTTGCGTCTAACGGTTCGGGATACGGGGGTAGGCATGGACGAACAACTCATCGAACATTTGTTCACGCCCTTTGTTCAAGCGCGAAATAGCGGTGCTGAAAAGAGTTCAGGGCTGGGCTTGGCGTTAACAAATACTTTGGTGAAGTTAATGGAAGGGCAGTTAAACATCGACAGTGTTTTAGAGGAAGGGACGAAGGTGACTATCCTGTTGCCTCTTAAAGAGGAGGTGGAAGATATTATGCCGATATTATCTGGTGAAGATATGAGCCATTTGCATTTGAATCGAAGTATTCAGGTCTTGGTGGCAGATGATGATGATTGGTCTCGGGATATTCTTGTTACATTACTCGAAAAAGCAGGGTGTCAGGTTTGGGAAGCTGAGAATGGAGAAGAAGCTCTGGCGCTGTTCAAACAACATTCTCCCGATCTGGTGTTGACCGATATTCGCATGCCCAAGATGGATGGACGTGAGTTGCTGCAAGAAATCAGGGCGCTTCCTCAAGTAGAGCATATTCCCATCATCGCCGTAACAGCTTCGACACTGATTCAAGAACACCAAGCCCTAATCGATGTCGGCTTTTGGGAGGTGGTATCTAAACCTTACAAAGTAGCAGAGCTTTACCAAAGTTTGGTCAACCATATTGAGGATTTGGCCTTTGTTCATAACGAAGGGGCACAAGAGACGGATGAACGTAATGACGGTCATTACCTTCAGACTGCTGAGGATATGAAAGCTGCCCCATTGGTGACGAGTTTAACCCCTGAAAATTGGCGACCACTCCTACTGGCTGCCAAGGAAGGTGATATGCAGCGAGCAGAAAAGTGTTTTCATGCCATCTATCACAACATGCCAAGTCAGCAGCGTCATGCAATCAAACAGGCATTAGAGCAGTTTGATTTAGGATTAGTTGAGCGGCATGTGAAACAGTATTGTCCAGAAGCGATTAAGCATGATTTAGGGGATGTGTGAGCAAATAGACAGATGTTTGTCATGTCATATGGTTAATGTTTAGCTGAGAGCTTTGCGTTTGACTTAAAATGAGGCCTGTTCTAGTGTCCCTACAAGACAAACTGGATAAAAACCGCCTACAATAGGGCGGTTTTTTCATGTCACTCATCGAGTGCTTGATTGGGTTTATGCCACTCTTTTTGATCATATGAAACAGGTAACGCCAACATGAGCAGTTTAGCCCATTGTAATTTTCCCTTTACCGCCGTTGCCGGACAAGAGTCTTTGAAGCTTGCTCTTATTCTAGTAGCGATTAATCCGAAAATTGGTGGAGTGCTCATTAGTGGGCCACGTGGTTCGGCGAAGTCGACCCTAGCTCGTGGTTTATCCGGTGTTATGCCAACGCTGAATAATGAGGCGTTTGTGCCGTTTACGACGTTACCTTTAGGAGCCAGTGAAGATCGTCTGTTAGGGGCGTTAGATCTAGAGCAGGTTTTGCAAGACAAGGAGGTGGTGTTCAAACCTGGGTTGTTAAGCCGTGCCCATGGCGGTGTTTTGTACGTGGATGAAGTCAATTTGTTGGCAGACCATTTGGTTGATCAATTGTTGGATGTGTCTGCCAGTGGCGTGAATCGTGTCGAACGTGATGGTATTAGCCACGAACATGAGGCAAAGTTTTTATTGATCGGTACGATGAACCCAGATGAAGGGGAATTGCGTCCACAGTTGCAAGACCGTTTTGGTTTGATGGTGTCCTTGAGTAACCAATACAGTTTAGAAGAACGAGTACAAATCGTGCGATTGCGTGATGAGTATGATCAAGACCCTAAAGGTTTCTGTGACGCGTTCAAATACAAACAGCGTAATCTCAGACACAGTGTGAAAGCAGCCAGAGAGTTGCTAACAAAAGTACGCTGTGCTGATGCCTTGCGTATGGATATTGCCACTCGGTGCTATGAAGCCAATGTGGATGGTGTGCGAGCCGATATTGTCTGGGTGCGAGCTGCCATGGCGCATGCCGCTTGGCGCGGGGCACTGACGGTTTCGATTGATGATATTCAAGCGGTTGAAGCGTTTGTGTTGGACCACCGTCGACAGCCTCATCAGCAAGTCCCTCCTTCTATTGTGCCGCCATCGCGCCGCCCCGCTGACTCTTTTAAAGATCCAAAAATGCCGCCTTCACAAGCGCCAAACAACACCCGCAGCGAGCAGAAAGAGGATCAAGCCTCACAAGGCGAATGGGGTAGTATGACACCAAAAAGTGCAGAGAGTCATGGTCGAATACCGCTTCCCGCAAGTGATATTTCCGCTCGCTCCCCATCGTCTAGTTCGTTGATCAGTGAGGTGACGCCGGGAAAGCACCGAGGTAAACATCAGGGTGGCTATCGCCCTGATGCTTCCACAAATAGTGTGAGTGTGGACTGGTTTCGAAGTCTAACGAAAAACCCGCAAACTTGGCCACCAGAAAGTCTAACATCCAAAATGGCCAATACAGGCCAGCCTGTTTTGCACCTTGTTTTGTTGGATGCTTCTGCCTCTACGTTGAGTCAAGGGAGTTTTGCAAAAGCCAAAGGGGTGATTATTGACATTGCAAAGCGTGCCTATCTTGCTCGAGAGTACATGGCCATTTTAGGTTTTGGTCAGGACGGGGTCTCATCGGTTTTACCTAGAGTACGCGCCCCCAAAGAGATCACCGAGTTACTAGATCAATTAAGCGCGGGTGGCGGCACACCGTTTCGGCTGGTCATCGACAAGGCTCGGCAATACTTAAGCCTGCAACATAAGCGTCAAACGGGCTTATTAAGTCGCACCTATATTTTGACCGATGGCCGCACCCAAGCGGATTTGTCAGACTTTTCAGGGTCTGACAATGGGGCTTTATTGGGTGACTGTGTACTGATCGATACCGAAAACTCGGCCATTAAACGTGGTCGTGGACAAGACATTGCCCAACAATTAGGGGCGCAATACATATTATTGAATTCGATTTTAGGGACACCATCATGACCAGGTCAATTGCCGCGCAGTGTCCGGCACTTTTTTTAACCGCACCAGCTTCCAATCAGGGGAAAACGACCATTACAGCGGCCTTGGCTCGGTATTTTACGAAGCAGGGTAAGGTGGTACGTGTGTTTAAAACGGGGCCTGATTATCTGGATCCACAAATTCTGGCTCAGGCGTCTCAACAATCTGTTGAGCAGTTAGATATTTGGATGGCCGGAGACGATTACTGCCAAGATAGACTCTATCGTGCCGCCCAAGAAGCGGACTTGATTCTTGTTGAAGGGGCGATGGGCATGTTCGATGGCGACCCCTCCAGTGCCGATTTAGCCGCGCGTTTTGATATCCCTATGGCTATTGTGATGGACGTAAAGGGCATGGCACAAACTGCGGCGGCAGTTGCCTCCGGCCTAGCGAACTTTCGTCATGATGTTGAAATTGCGGGTCTGATCGCAAATCGCTGTGGCAGTGAGCGCCATGCTCAACTTATTCGTGATGCATTGCCTGATAATTTGCCCTTACTAGCAACGCTCAAACGTGATGAAGAGGTGACGTTGCCAGAGCGCCATCTAGGGTTAGTGCAAGCCGAGGAAGTCAAAGATGAATTAGAACTGCGTTTTGAAGCCGCTGTCGATTGGTTGCAACAAAGTGAGGATAAAGGCTTATTAGCGCTGCCTAAAGTCGTGTCTTTTCAACCCGCGAAAAAACCAGTAAATACTATAAAGACTGAGCCATTACTGCAGGGAAAAACCATAGCCGTTGCCAAAGATGCAGCCTTTAGCTTTATCTACGATGCCAATGTAAATGTATTAACAGATCTAGGGGCAAAGGTGGTCTTTTTCTCGCCATTAAATGATGCAGGGTTGCCCGAAGCTGATGCTTTATGGTTGCCAGGTGGCTACCCAGAATTGCATGCTAAGGCGTTGTCAGAAAACGTCAGTATGCGCACGTCCATTCAGGCATTTTACCAATCCGGTCAGCCGATTTTAGCCGAGTGTGGTGGCATGCTTTATAGTTTAGAAACCCTGACGGATTTAGAGGAAAGAGAGTACCACATGTTAGGCATTCTGGAGGGGCAAGGCGCGATGCGGGGGAAGCGTGGCTGCCAAGGCATGCAAACAGCTGTTATGCCAGAAGGTGATATTCGTGGACATGCCCATCATCGGTCCCGTAGCGCCAATACTCCTACACCTGTGGGTTATGGTCGCCGTCAGCGTCATCCTGCGCCAGGGGAGCCTATTTATCAGCAAAAGGCGTTAACAGCGAGCTATCTACATTTGTTCTTTCCCTCTAATGTGGAAGCGACTGCGCAGTTATTTTTAAAGCAAGCTTCGTCCTTAGTGAGCGAGTAAGGCTAGGTAATTATGTGGCCAGAAAGTGCTGACGAGCCTGCTCCCCTTCGCACAGGGTTGACCACAGGAACCTGTGCAACAGCCTGTTGTGTGGCCGCGGCACAAGCACTTTTAGGTGGTCATCAAACCTCACAGGTGAGTGTGACTTTACCTAAGGGGCAAACGGTTGAACTGACCATTGAGTCCTATCAAGCGTTGGACTTAACCTTGGAAAAGGGTATTAGAACGTCAACGGTTAAGGATGCAGGAGATGATCCAGACGCGACCCATGGTGCAACGGTGTTCGTTGAGCTGCGTTTGACAGCCGAGCAAGGGGTTCAGTTTTTTGCGGCTCAAGGGGTCGGTACGGTAACCCGAACGGGCCTTGTATTAGCCGTTGGTGAACCTGCCATTAATCCCGTGCCTAGAAACATGATGGTGAATCATTTGAGCGAGTTCGCCAAACGTTATGATTATAGCGGCGGCTTTGCCGTTTCTGTCGGCGTGGTCAATGGTGAGCAAATTGCCCTGAAAACCATGAACCCTCGTTTGGGCATTGTGGGAGGGCTATCTATTCTTGGCACCACGGGAATTGTGCGGCCTTTTTCTTGCGCTGCTTACATTGCTTCGATCCATCAAGGGATTGATGTGGCCCGAGCCAATGGTCTGACACATATTGCGGCCACGACGGGCAACGCCAGTGAGGTGGCAATAAAACAGCATTATGGCTTAACAGACATGGCCTTGATTGAAATGGGTGACTTTGTTGGCGCCGTGTTAAAGCATATTCGAAAAGTGGAGCACGCTGCCTCGATTCAATTAAGCAAACTCAGTATTTGTGGCGGCTTTGGTAAAATCAGTAAACTGGCCCAACAGCATATGGATTTAAACAGTCGAGTCTCTAGTATTAATTTAGAGGCCTTGGCGGATCTTGCGGCGACTCTGGGTGCCGATGAATCACTACAAACGCGTATGCGAGGGGCCAATACCAGTGTGGAAGCCTTGGCGTTGTTTAAGCAACATGCTAATGGCAACCAAGAAAATTTGGCGGATGCCGTGTGTCAGCAGGCGTTGTTGTTTGCTCGCCGCTATATTCCTGATCATATGGCATTGGAAGTGTGGTCGATTGATCGCAAAGGCCAGTTTGTAGGCTTTGCCACCGATACAAAGATTGAATAGAGGGGATGATGGCGTTGGATGCAAAAGAGCGAACAAAAAAACTGCTGCTACTTGGTGGAACGGCGGATGCCAGACGGCTGGCGGATGCGCTGCATCAAGCGGGCATCAGTGTGATATACAGTTTGGCTGGCTTGGTGCGCGTTCCTAAAGTGGACTGTGAATTAGTGGTCGGTGGCTTTACGCAATTTGGTGGGTTAGCCAACTATCTAACCGAACAGAATGTTGCTGCTATTTTGGACGTCACCCATCCTTACGCGCAAACTATGAGCAGCAAAGCGGTTGAGGCCGCTAGGGAAGTTGGTATCCCTTGTTGGCGTTTTCATCGCCCAGCGTGGCAAGCTGTCGCGGGAGATCAATGGCGTTATTATGACGACGATGAAGCGCTTATTTTGCAATTAGCCCATTTTAAGCGTCCATTACTGAGTGCGGGTCAAGTGAGTGAAGACTCGTTGCTGCGCATTTTACAGTTGCCAAGTATTGAATATGTGGTGTGGCGAACGGCAGTGACGCCTGCATTTGATCTGCCTAGGGCAGTACATTGGGTAAAGGCCATTGGGCCTTTTCACCTCGAAGAAGAACAGCAATTATTGCAGGCTCAACAAGTGGATGTCATTGTCAGTAAAAACAGCGGGGGCAGCGCCACCTATGCTAAGTTGGAAGCGGCCCGAGCGTTATCTATCCCTGTTTTGCTACACACAAGGCCACGCTTGCCGGAAGCGGATCAAGAATTCAGCGACACAGATAAGTGCCTGCAAGCGTGTTTAGCGGCTTGGGGGAACATCATTCCAACTTTTAAAACTCAACAAAAAGACAACCAACAGTGACTCAAGATACTTTTTCTCAACGGGTTTCCGACAAAGCTTATCAATATGAGAACAACCCTCAGGCGATTGAGCAGGAGAGCTTTCGGCAAATTCGCGAACTGACCGATTTATCGGCTTTTACTCAAGATCAACAACAAGTAGTGATGCGAGTGGTGCACAGTTTAGGCTTTCCTGATGTGTCGACCCAAATGCGTTTTAGCCAACATGCCACCCAATCAGGGCGAGAGGCGTTAGCAAAACATTGTGCCATTTTGTGTGATGTGGAGATGGTCAAGCAAGGTGTGACCAAACGCATGATAGAGCGTGAACCCTTGTGTTTTCTAAACGATCCTCGTACTGCTGAACTGGCAAAAAACAAAGGGGAAACTCGCTCTATGGCGGCCTTGAGTTTATGGCAAGACACTCTAGCGGGCAGTGTAGTACTTATTGGTAATGCGCCGACAGCGCTGTTTCGTTTATTGGAGATGGTTGCACAAGGGGCGCCCAAGCCCGCTTTAATTATTGGTATGCCGGTAGGGTTTGTGGGAGCGGCTGAGTCGAAAGAGGCGTTGTGGCAAGCCCATGAAAGGCTTGGCATCGAATGCATAACGTTGCTTGGTCGCATGGGGGGTAGTGCAGTGACTTCCGCCAGCTGTAACGCTTTATTGCGTTGCAATATTCAAGAGTATTATTAATGGAAGTGGGCAGTAAATATAATTGATGGAAAAAGTGCAGATGAAAATACACGTTGTTGGCCTTGGGGTCGCGGAACAGGCGATACTCTCGGAAGAAGCGCAATCACTGCTTGCGAATTTATCTGCCAAGGACATTGTCTTGGGGGCCTCTCGTCAACATGACACCATTGCTCACTATGCTCATCAGGCCCAGCGACAGGCGTTACCTAAGCTAACACAATTGGCAGAGTTGTTTGGTCAGTGGCAAACCCAAGGGGCTGAGCAGGTGGTGGTCTTAGCGTCGGGGGATCCTCTTTATTACGGTATTGGGGCTTGGTTAGTACGTACTTTTCCGTTTGAATCCTTATGTTTTTATCCCAATGTGTCCAGCGTGCAAGTGGCTTGTCATCGCCTTGGTTTGTCTTTGCAAAACGTTCATGTCGTGAGTTTGCATGGCCGTCCACTTGCCAGTTTACGTCGCCATTTGCAGTCGAACAAAACCTTGGTGTTACTGACTGACCAATATAGTCAACCGAAACAAATCGCTCAAGAATGTAGCATGGCTGGGATGGATCACAGTGAAATAACGGTGTGTGAGGCGCTAGGCTATACCCACGAAAAAGTACGAACCTTTGTTGCCAAAGAGGGGCTTGAGAATGACGCTATGTTTGATCCATTGAATGTGATCGTGGTGAAAACCAGTCAACAAACGTCAATTTACCCAAGTGCCCCAGGTATTCCAGATGTGTCTTTTATTACCGATAAAGGTGAAGGGAAAGGCATGATAACCAAGCGGGAAGTACGTCTGGCGGTTTTGTCTTACATGAATATCAATCAGGATGATACTGTCTGGGATATTGGTGCAGGTTGTGGTGGCGTCAGTGTGGAGTTGGCCTATTGGCATCCTCATAGTCGGATCATTGCCATTGAGCATCATGCCGAGCGTTTGGCATGTTTAAGAGCCAATCAAGAGCGCTTTGGTGTTGTACAGAATTTGTCTATTGTGGCAGGGCGGGCTCCTGATGCGCTGGTGGATTTATCCTTACCGAATAAAGTCTTTATTGGCGGCAGTGATGGGGAGCTCTGCGTTTTACTTGAGAGTGTTTGGTCTATTTTACCGCTTGGTGGCACGTTGACAGTGAGTGCTGTGACCGAAGAGACTAAATACCAAGTAATGCAATTTGTTCTGCAACGTGATCTAAAGCAAGACGCAAATGAACAGAGTGTGCAATTGTCTATCAGTAAGGGGGAGCGACTAGCTGGGCAACGCATGTTTCGTCCAAATTTGCCCGTGAGTCTTTTTCATTTTTCTAAGCTTAGTGGTAAAGTCGCGCCCCATTATCATCATGTTCTCACAGAAAGCACGAATGCCTTTAAGGAAAACGCCCAATGAATGGCATGGACACAGAAGAAAAACAGGGTCGATTTATTGGTGTCGGTGTCGGACCAGGCGACCCAGAGTTAATTACCCTAAAAGCCTTACGTTTAATTCAATCCGCCGATGTGATCAGTTATCTTGCGAATGCCGAAGGAGGCTCTCAAGCGAAAAGCATTGCCTGTGAAGCGTTTGTTGGTGTGGCCCATAAACAGCATGAAATAGCCATCGTGATGCCCATGTCTACCGACCGTCAGCTGGCTAACGACGCTTATGATCGCGGTGCTACGGCTATTGCCCATGAATTATCGCAAGGTAAGGATGTGGTATTTTTATGCGAAGGGGATCCTTTGTTTTTTGGTTCTTTTGCCTATTTATTAGAGCGCTTAGAAGGACGCTTTACATGCCAGGTAGTACCTGGAGTGTCCTCCATCAATGCGGCATCATCAGCCCTGAATCACCCGTTAACGGTTTTAAAAGAATCGTTAGCTGTAGTGAGTGGGCGTCATTCGCCAGAGCAAATTGATAATGCACTTGAGCAACATGATAGTGTCGTCATTATGAAAGCAGGGCGAGCGCGTCCGCGTATTTTAATGGCCTTGCGTAAGACCAATCGGCTACAGGATGCGAAATACCTAGAATATATCGGTCGCGACAATGAGCGTATTGTTCATGATGTATCGACCTTGGAAAATGGTGCTGGGCCGTACTTTTCACTTTTTGTCGTGACCAAATCGGAGCGAGGCACCCGATGATTCGAGTGATTGCGTTAACGCCAGCCGGAAAAGAACTGGCCCAGCGCTTACGGACTTTTTGGCCTGACAGTGTCCTAGACTATAAACCAAAGCCATTCGCGGAGCAGGTGCAAAGGGCATTTGAACAGGGGGATTCGCTGATTTTTATCTGTGCCACTGGCATTGTGATGAGAACGCTTGCTCCTGTGATCCAAAATAAGCGTCAAGATCCTCCGGTGTTGGTATTGGATGAAGAAGGCAAATTTGTCATCCCGCTTTTGTCTGGTCACGAGGGGGGAGCCAATGAGTGGGGAGCACAAGTGGCACAAGCGCTTGGTGCCCAATTGGTGATGACGACGGCACAACCTTATCTGAATCCGGTTTACACTCTTGGTATGGGGTGTGAGCGTGGTTGTCCGCTGGCGTTTCTTGAAAGCTTAATGCTCGATGCGTTAGATCAAAAAGGTTTAACCCCAAGTGATATTAATTCACTCAGTAGCATTGATATTAAAGCGGATGAAGTAAATCTTATCGCGTTAGCGGAAAAATATGATTGGGCCTTTCATACCTTTTCAGCCGATCAGCTCTCTACTATGGAGACCTTCCTTAGTTCTCGTTCTGAATACGTTTATAACACCGTTGGCGTCTATGGTGTGGCGGAATCCGCCGCTTTGTTTGCTGCCCACAATGTGACGGGCTCAGAACCCGAGCTAATGCTTAATAAAATCAAAAATGCCAAAGCGACTTGTGCTATAGGGCGTTCCTTTCCATAAAGCTGATGACGTTTAATCATCAACAATCGGTGGCATTTTTCTGAGAAATGGCAGTGTGTTACTGGCATGTTTTTGTGCTGGTTTTTCATTGTAAAGATTGGATGAGTATAAGGTGATGTTTGATAGAAGCGACATGCTATTGATGTCGTGACAGCAAAGTTGTGGAAATGTGTTCTTTTGTCAATAAAAAGTAAAAAAATTAAGACAGGGGGATAGGAAGAATGTCATCATTAAGGTACTCTTCTAGCAAATTAGCTATGGAAGCGTCTTCTAAACGGATTTTTATTCTGAGTGTTTTATCACTCACTCCTTGTGAAAAAATTTATAAATTATAAGGTTGAATTCTCTTATAAAAATATTTTATCAGTGTACTGTCTTTTATTTCTATTTTGTATGTAGTTAACTGATTTTATTATTTTTTGAGTGGTTCGAATAGAAAGTATGTCTTCTATGTTTTTTTGGGTATTGGTCATCTTAATGGTGTGACTAATAACGGCCTCATTGATAAGGGACATAACTATGCAGATCTCCTTAAAAAATAGAATTCTATTTTTTACTCTTTTTCTCATTTTGATTATTTCATGTATTTTAACTTGGAACGGTTATTACCGGTTCAGTTCATTTAATACGAAGTCTGCTCTAGACAATCAAAAGGTTGAAACCAGTCTTGTTGCAGAGGCCCTTGATGAAAAAATAAATGGCTACTTCAAGGCTTTAAATAGTTTTTCGGTGAGTTTTAACGACGATTTAAACTTTTCCGATCAACAGCAGGTGATTAATGCTCTAGATAAATTGAAAAAAACAGATCCTCATATTCTGGCGGCGTTTGTGGGGCTGAAAAATGGAAAGTCGTTTGAAGGAGACCGCTTTTTCCCTGGTTTTAACGCAAAAGAGCTAAATAAAGAATGGTATGTTCGTGCCTTTTCAGGTGAGAAAAATATCATTACCAAAGCGTATTTTGGCGAGGGAGAGCAAGCCGATGTGTTCGCATTGGCCTCACCTATTTATCATGATGGTAATGTGGTCGCTGTAGTTTGTATCACATTAAAAGTGGCTGAACTCACAGACTATATTAAAACCTTAGTACCTAAAAATAATGTGTTTGTATATGATGACTCTGGGTATGTCGTCTCAGCCCCTAATAAAGAATTGTTGGGTAAAAATATTTACGATATTCGACCAGACTACAAGAAGTTTTCTTCAAGTCATCCCGTTCTTGACTATTCGATTGATGGTCGTGGTGTGAAGGCCTTTGCAGGAAAGTTAAAGAAATATAATTGGACAGTGGTTTCTTTTACTTGGGACGATGTAGTTTCCAGGCCAAGTCAAGACATGTTGATTGGTTCCATCATTATTTTTGCTGTTTTGATTGTTCTATCCCTATGTATTGTTTATATAGGTGTAGTGAATTTGGTTTACAAACCAATTGGCGGGGAACCAAAAGAAATCTCGCAGATCATTTCTCGAATTGCCAAAGGAGATTTATCCCAACCCTTAAAACAGAACGGTGATGAAACAGGAATTTATGCCTCGATTATTGCTTTGAATAATAAATTATCAGAGATTATCAAAGGTAGTTTGTCGATTTCTGACAGTGTGTCATCGGCTTCCGAAGAATTAACCTTGGTGATGAAGAGTACGGCAGAGAACGCACAAGAAGAACTTAAAGAAGTTGAGTCGATTGCCAATGCGGTGAATGAGTTGTCTAACGCGTCAGAAGAAGTCAGCGCGAACGCTGTTCAGGCAGAGGAGCAAGCGAATAAAGCCATAGAGAGTGTAACGAAGGGACACCAAGGGCTAGAAAAATCGATTAACTTAACCCGCTCTATTAATACGACGTTTAATCAAACCGCAGAGATGATTGCTAAGTTACGTGAAGAAACGCTCAATATTGGTGAAGTCACTAATGTCATCAGCTCCATTTCTGAGCAGACAAATTTATTGGCACTCAATGCCGCCATTGAGGCCGCGCGTGCAGGCGAGCAAGGTAGAGGCTTTGCAGTGGTCGCCGATGAAGTTCGAAGTCTTGCTGCGAAGACCCAAGAATCAACATCAACCATTCAAGCAATTATTAATACATTGCAAGATCAGTCCAAAAAAGCCAATGACAATATGATCGAGAATGTGAGGTCAATTGAGGAGTCCGTAGAGCTGGCTGAAAATGTGAAAGTGTCTTTTGATGAATTAACGACGTACGTTCGCACGCTTTCTGACATAAATACTCTCGTCGCTGCAGCGTCTCAAGAGCAGTTTAATGTCACGGCAGACATTAATAAAAATACCGCGACAACGGTGGATTTAGTGAATCAAAATGTGTCAGCGGTTGAACAGACTCAGCAGGCGGCAAAAGAGTTGGCACAGTTAGCGTTGAAGCAAAAGAACACATTGGATTTCTTTAAGCATTAGGAGCCACGCCAAGATTCAGAAAGGTTGGCTTATCATTAAAAAGGAGTTGTTGTATATGAAAAGGGACAAACAGGCCTGTTCGGCTGTATCTGAGATGTCTTATTCTCGTCGTGATGTATTAAAAAAGACTTTAGCTTGGTCTGGTGTGGCGCTAGGCGGTGCTGTTTTATCAGGTAAGCTATTAGCGCAGCCTTTAAGCCTCAACTACCCTGATGAGCATGTCAAAATATTGGATGAGAGCTTTGCCAAGTATCGTTTGTTTAATGCCAGCGTTGAACGCCTCGCGACCGGAATGCGCTGGGTAGAGGGTCCTGTTTGGAGTGGTGATGGACGTTATTTATTGGTTAGCGACATTGCGAATAATCGTATTATGCGCTGGGACGAACTTACGGATGAATTGAGTGTTTACCGTTATAAATCGAACCATTCTAATGGTCTTTGTCGCGATCTTGAAGGACGTCTTATTGCCTGTGAGGGCTCAACGACGGATGTGGAAGGACGTCGCGTAACAAGAACCGAGCACAATGGTACGATTACGGTATTGGCCGATAATTTTGAAGGTAAACGCTTTAACTCTCCTAATGACGTTATTGTAAAACGTGATGGCTCAATTTGGTTTACGGATCCGCCGTTCCAAGCTGGCAGCATGTATGAAGGCAATATTGTGAAAACTGAATTGCCGGATGCTGTCTATCGTATTGATAGACAAACCGGTAAGTTAACGCAAGTGATCACAGAGATTGCTGGCCCTAATGGTTTGTGCTTTTCGCCAGATGAATCCATTTTGTATGTTGTTGATTGTTTGACAGGGCCGAATCGCAAAGTGTGGGCCTACGATGTGGCGTCCGACGGTACGCTAGGGGCTCGTAAAGCGTTTATTTCCAACATTAAGCATGCAGCTTTTGATGGGATTAAATGTGACCAAGATGGCAACCTTTGGTGTGGTTGGGGCAGTGACGGTTCTAAGGGGCAAGATTCTAAGGCGTTAAATGGAGTGATGGTCTTTAACAAACATGGAAAAGCAATAGGTCACATATCATTACCCGAATACTGTGCCAATATTTGTTTTGGAGGCACCAAGGGGAATCGACTCTTTATGGCGGCTTCCCACTCTATCTATTCGCTCTATGTGAACACTCGAGGGGCAACCTTTGTTTAGTGTGAGTATCTTGATTGACGATAAGCACAGCTACTTCAGGCTGTTCGCTTTCTGTCAGCATAGCAAGATAAATGAGCGTCCATTCTAGGGCGCTTTTTTAACTCGAAAAGTATCCATCGATAACAGCTTATGGAGGCCTTAATGCTCAATCAAACTGACGGTTGAGGATGTCATGATCATGTAACTTTCTTAGTTTATACAGTTGTTATGGTTGCTAAATCGTGCTCTTTCCCCCATCCTTTTAATACGATTGATTTTTATTTATCAGTTATTGGTCACGTATTTTGGGGTTACAGCGTAAATATAGGGAGCTTATACATTAAGGTAGCCATGTGATCAGTTGCTCAAGTAAGTGAGTGCACTTACACAATGAGAAAAAGATTATGGAGAGAGCAAGTTATGTCGATAGCAGTGTCGAATTCTAATCGAGGGCAATCTTTAGGTGAAGAGATTGCCAACAGTATCAGTCATGGTCTAGGGCTGGTCGCGGCGATTGTCGGTACGCCGTTTTTAATTATTAGCGCGGTAAAATACGCTGATGTGAGTTTTGTGGTTGGTGTGAGTATTTTCTCTGCCACCATGATTATTTTGTATTTAGCATCGACCTTATATCATGCCATGCCTGCTGGCTGGCAACGAGTCAAAGAAGTTTTTCGGGTCATTGACCATGCGGCGGTCTATTTGTTGATCGCAGGAACCTATACGCCCTTTATGCTGGGTGTATTAAAAGGGGCGTGGGGGTGGTCTCTACTCGGTGCGGTTTGGGGGCTAGCATTGACAGGAGTGGCCTTAAAGGCCTTTGGTCGAGTGTCTCACCCAGCTATTTCAACTGGCTTGTATGTCTTATTGGGTTGGTTGATTTTGGTTGCTATCAACCCATTGATTGAGCGAATGCAGACCGAAGGCTTGTATTTACTGGTGTTAGGTGGCGTACTTTACACCATTGGCGTGCTGTTTTTTGTGTTTGATTCACGAATTAAATACAGCCATTTGATCTGGCATTTGTTTGTTCTCTCTGGAACGGTAAGTCACTTTTTTGCCATTATGTGGTACGGTGCTTAGCCTCTGATTGATCTGCATTAGTTCATTTTAAAAAGCCTTAGTATGTTCCTGCTAGGGCTTTTTTAGTTGTTTCTGAAAAAGCTTTCACTGATTGAATTTATAAGATAGTTGGCATCAGGATCTTGCTAGACAAAGATCATCCACAAATCAGTCATAGGATGATATATCGCCTTATCTTCAGACTGCATATAAAATGACATAATCTTCACGAGTCCTGTTCAATCACAAATATCTACAGAATTGATGCGTCTATTCCTATACTCTTAAGAATGTTACTCAGGTAGTTTATTGACAATGATGCAGATTTTACTTGGCTACTGTGCCATCTGCGTTGTTTTGTGCATTCCTATAATCACATTCTAAACGGGTACGAGCAGTAGATACATAATGACAAACCATATTCCCCAAACCACAGTAATTAGCCAATCTGAGTTGATTTTGTCATTAACCACGGCGTTAGATATGACAGAGGGTCAGCCTGTTGAACATTGTATGCGGTGTTGCTGGATAGGCATGCACATCGGAAAAGCTCTGCAGCTCAATGAGCAACAATTGTACGATCTATTTTTTACCATTCTTTTAAAAGATACTGGGTGCAGTAGCAACGCAGCGCGTATCTGTCAGTTGTATGGTACGGATGAACGGCAACTGAAAAATGGTTTTAAAACCATGGATACTAGCCTAAGTGGTGCCATACGCTTTGTGATGAAAAATGCTGGTTCCAACCAAAATTGGTACCAGCGTTTACGAACCACTTTGGATATTTTAAAAAATGGTCCTCAATACGCCAATGAGGTGATTCATACCCGCTGTACACGCGGAGCGGATATTGCTCGTGAACTATTATTTAATGAAGACGTAGCGCAGAGCATTTACAACCTCGATGAGCACTGGGATGGCGGTGGTTCGCCTCACGGGGTGATAGGCTCTGCGATCCCGTTGTACGCTCGTATTGCACTGACATCACAAATTATAGATGTGTTTCATTATTCGCAAGGCATGTCAGCGGCCATCAAGGAGCTGCGTAAGCGGTCCGGTACGTGGCTGGATCCAGAACTGGTGACCATTGCTATTAACTTACTGAAACAAGAGGATATTGTCACTCCCTTAAGCGCCGATAGTATCAGTGAGCAAGTCTTGGCCATTGCGCCAGTGAGGGCGAGCGAGGCCACGACTGATGACTACTTTGATCGTATTGTGAGGGCGTTTGGGTCGATTATTGATGCCAAAAGCCCATTTACCTCAGGACATAGTGAGCGAGTTGCGATTTTCAGCGATATGATTGCAGCAGAACTTGGGCTATCAGAAACGGATCGTCTATGGATTCGTCGCGGCGCGCGCTTACATGATCTTGGTAAGCTTGGGGTCAGTAATACGATTTTAGATAAGCCTGGCAAGCTTGATGAAGATGAGTGGGAAGCAATGAAACAACATGCTTCTTATACCTACGACATTCTTAAGCTGATCACGCCGTTAGAGCGTTTTGCCTATGTGGCGGCTTCGCATCACGAAAAGCTGGACGGTACAGGTTATCCCCATGGGGTGCGAGATGACGATATCTCACTGGTCACCCGCATTATTACCACCGCTGATATTTTTGATGCGATTACGGCCGAAAGACCATACCGTCAGGCTATCCCAGTAGAGAAAACGCTGGAGATTATGCAGGACAGTGTTGGGACTGCCATCGACAGTCGTTGCTTTGCCGCACTAAAACGCATTATTGCAACGCAGCCAAATGAGATGGCCAATTTGATTTCAGCGCATAAATAGAAAAGCGTTGGATGGTTGCTGCAGAAACATCGAAAGTATTATTGGTCCCCTGAAATCTGCTAATAAGCAGAAATATGGATTGGGGTTTACATACTACATGTTTAGCTAAGATACTGTATCCACTACAAGAGAGGGGGCACAATAAAATCAGGAGTTATACTTTAATATCGATCAATGAACCAATCGTCTTGTTCGACGCATCGATGACTTTAGCATTGGCTTTGGATTCTAGTGCGCTTTGTTTGGCTTCAATTAATCCATCCTGAATCGGCGAACCATATCGAGCATTGTTCGTCGTTGCTTCGTTTTGATTCACATTTCTCTGATTGACGGTTTGAGTCGACGCTTGAGCGACTTTTTGGCTTGCTTGATCCAGTCTATTTTGACTGCCTTGCAGACCATTTTGACCGTATAAGAATGAAGAACCTTGTATATTCATGGTGTTGACCTTGGTTTTTCGGCGCTAATTTAGTACTAAATTCTCTACAGTGTAATGCAAATTACAGTGTTTGTCTGTGACATGACTGGGTTATTTTGTAACCAAGATAGCAATAGGTGTGTTTATTTGGCAAAGAGAAGGCATGGCGCAACCCGCTATTTTTTGTCAGTTTTTGGTAAAATCTTATCAGTATCTAGTGGTTATCTGTTTGACTTTGCACTATAAGAAGGTATTGGCACCAAGATTGCCTGTTTTGTTGACGAATTCACAAATTGTTGCGAATTTGTTTACAAATCGATTATCTTATCGACATGAGATTGTTACTTGAATTGAGCGATGCCTCAAAATGGCGCTTTACCTGAGGGTTAAGTTGTTCTTTTTTGGTGCGATTTTTGATTTTTTAGCAATCCAAGATATCAGTCGAAATTTCTTTTATAAGCCACTTTGTGTTTACAGTAAATTGGCATAACAGCACTCAAGTAGAGAGAGACAGACATGAAGAAACTAGTTGCAGCGATTATGATGTTGTTTTATGTGGGTATTGCATCCGCATCTGATAATGATCTATGGGAAAAGTCCACTCTTAATCAAATCGTTAAGCGTGGCTCATTGGAAGTGTGTTTGGAAGCTGGCTATATGCCGTTCGAAATGCGCGATAAAGCTGGCCGTATTGTCGGTTTTGACGTCGACATGGCGAAAACAATGGCACATGCCATGGATGTTAAATTGGTTCTTCGAAACACCGATTGGGATGGTATTATTCCGGCGCTATTAACGTCTAAATGTGACATCATCATGTCTGGTATGACTATTACGGCTCAACGTAACTTGAAAGTGAATTTTGCCCACCCTTATATCGTTATTGGTCAGACGATCCTGATTAATCCTAAGCTAAAAGGCATCGTGAAAAGCTATCAAGATTTGAACAATCCTAAATACACCATCGCAACAAAATTGGGCGTAACCGGTGAAATTGCGAGCAAAAAGTTGATGGGCAAAGCTAAGCTGCAACTGTTTGGAACTGAGTCTGAGGCGGCGCTACAAGTTGTTAATGGTAAAGCGGATGCGTTTGTTTACGATTTACCTTATAACGCCATCTATGCAGCGCAAAACGAAGGGAAAGTGGTTCTTCTTGATAAACCATTTACCTATGAGCCATTGGCTTGGGCGATCCGCAAAGGTGATCCAGATTTCCTAAACTTCCTAAATAATTACTTGGCGCAAGTTAAAGGCGACGGTACTTACGATAAAATTTACCACAAGTGGTTCAAAACCAAAGAGTGGTTAAGTACGGTTCAATAACAACGTCAATCACGTCCTATGGGCGAGGCAAGGTTGCCTCGCCTCTTATTCGCAAGATAGCGCCTTCTATTCTTTATTTTGTTGGCATTTAGCCATTGTTATTAACGTTTTATAGTGGTTACGACGAAATGAAATGCAACATACGGGGAATGCTTAACCGATGAAAAAGCAAAAAAATCTGCTTTTATGGAAAATGCTATATGTCCTTATCATGATAGGAATTGGATATGGAGTATATGCATCAAGTAAAAGCCTTAGTTATAACTGGCGTTGGGAGCGTATTCCCCAGTACCTTATTAGCTTCCAACCTACTGATATTAATGCTCCTTTTGATGGCTCTGTCGAGTCGGTAAATCCCAAAGAGCACAAAATAGTATTAAAATCTGATTCAGGCCAAACCTTTGTTGTCACAAAGTACGATAAAGCCATCGCGCATACGGGTGATTTGGTTTTTGAAGGCGATACGGTCGCGACGATAAAAGGCTGGCATTTGGGCTCTATTTCTTGGGGCTTAGTCATGACTCTGAAAATTTCTGCGGTGGCATTGGTTTTTGCGATGATCATCGGGTTATTTACAGGTCTGGCACGTATTTCTCATAATCCAGTATTGCGATATTTGTCTGTAACTTACATTGAGGTGGTTCGTGGGACGCCGCTTTTGGTGCAGATCTTTATCTTCTATTTCTTTATTGGCACCGTGTTGAATCTAGATCGGTTTACGGCTGGTGTGGCCGCGCTTGCTGTTTTTACGGGGGCGTACATTGCCGAAATTATTCGAGCAGGGATTCAGTCTATTCACCCAGGCCAAATGGAAGCCGCTCGCAGTTTGGGAATGAATTATATTAAGGCCATGGTATATGTGATTTTGCCACAGGCTTTTAAACGTACCTTGCCTCCTTTAGCTGGTCAGTTTATTAACTTGATTAAAGATTCTTCCTTGGTGTCAGTCATTTCGATTACCGATTTAACAAAAGCAGGCCGTGAGGTTGTGAGCTCGACGTTTGCACCATTTGAGGTATGGTTTACTGTTGCGCTCTTGTACCTAGTGCTTACAGGAAGCCTGTCTTGGGTTATTCAAAAGTTAGAGAAGAGGTTATCAGCCAGTGACTAATCCCATTTTGAAAGACAGTATTATTGTCGCTGACAGCGTGGAAAAAATTTATCCCAATGGATGTCACGCCCTTAAAAAAGTATCGCTTAATATCCAAAAAGGTGAGGTTGTGGTGATTATTGGGCCAAGTGGCTCGGGCAAATCGACTTTTTTGCGAACCTTAAATCAGCTGGAGACCATATCAGACGGGACGATTCATATTGATGACATCAATTTGACTCACAAAGAGACCAATATCAACAAAGTGCGAGAGGAAGTGGGGATGGTTTTCCAGTCCTTTAACTTGTTCCCCCACAAAACGGCATTGGGTAATGTGATGTTGTCACCCATGAAAGTACTCAAAAAGTCTGCAAAAGAGGCGGAAGCCGAGGCAAAAGACTTACTGGCTAAAGTCGGTTTGGCGGATAGGATGAATAACTATCCGTCGCATCTTTCTGGAGGGCAACAACAACGTGTCGCCATCGCCAGAGCGTTGGCGATGAGTCCTAAAATTATGCTGTTTGATGAGCCAACCAGTGCACTTGACCCAGAAATGGTGGGGGAAGTATTGGATGTCATGAAGAGTCTTGCTGGTGGTGGTATGACCATGGTGGTCGTCACGCATGAAATGGGCTTTGCTAGAGAAGTGGCTGATCGAGTGGTGTTCATGGAAAATGGTGAATTGGTGTTTGAAGAAACGCCAGATCGTTTCTTTGAATCCGATAACCAGCGTTTACAGCGCTTTCTTGGACAAGTGCTTTAACCTTCTGTTTTTAGATGTGATATAAAGAGCCTTGGTAGGGTGTACCTGCCAAGGCTTTTTTTTGAGTATTTTTCGTACCCATGACTGTGTGGTTACACGAGCACATGGTATGGAACGAGTTGTTGGGATGAATAGTTGGCTCTCAGAATATGATATGTCCATAGATATCTAACTTCTATCATACAGATTCTACCCACGCAAAGAGTGGTGTGGGTAGGGTCATACATTCTTTGCTGTTAGCAGGAATAAATACAACCAATGTTGACCTCAATATTACGTATATGGTGTGTAGTCATTGTATTGTGTGCGGCTTCGTTCACGATGGTAACCTCCGAGTTCGCACCAATTGGCTTAATGTCACAGATATCATCTGATCTAGGACAAGCCCCGTCGATAATCGGCCTGACAGTTACGTTGTACGCATGGATAGGCGCTGCAAGTGGCTTGATGTCCAACTGGTTAAATCATTGGATACCTCGTAAGTCGCTGTTAATTACACTCATGTTAATATTGGCTGTTTCAAACGGTTTAGCCGCAGTCGCACATGAATTTTTAGCTCTACTCAGTGCTCGAGCCTTAGGTGCATTAGCACATGGTATATTCTGGGCTATCGTTGCGGCTACAGCTGCACATATTGTCCCAGCACAGCGAGTAGGAGTCGCTACGTCTATAGTGTTGGGAGGCATCACTATTGCCACAGTCATGGGCGTTCCACTAATAAATTTGGTGGGGCAACACTATAGCTGGCGCACTGCATTTGTCTGTCTTTCTTTTATGTGTATCGCCAGCGCTGGAGCGATCGCCCTAGTAATGCCCTCAATACACATTCGGTCATTCAATAAAGGCGTAGGTTTTATCGCTGTATTAAAGCGCAAAGACCTTTTGATTACTTATGTGATTACTGGACTGACAGCAGCCGCCCACTTTAGTGCTTACACATTTGTTGAACCCTTTATTGAGAAAGTCCCTGGCATTACGTCTTACCTGATTGCTGTTTTATTATTTACCTTCGGTGCAGCCGGTTTCTTGGGCAACTTACTAAGCGCGTTTTTTATTGATCGTTACTTAAAAAGGTTCATTTTATTAGCATTGATATCAATGGCGCTGGCATTAACTGCTTTAGGGATCTACGGGCCACAGATAGGTATAATGCTAGTCGTCGCCTTTCTGATGGTCTGGGGTACTTCTATTTCGTGCTTATTTACCGGACTACAGACTTGGGTGTTACGTATTTCGGGTGATGACACTGTACCAGCAACAGCGGTGCATACTGCAGTATTGAATAGCGCAATTGGTTTAGGTGTGATTATTGGTGGAAATGTTTTAGATGTTACGGGGCTTAAGGGAACCATGATATCGGCAGGCATGATGATTGTCCCTGCCATTATACTGTTAACGATTCTAATAATTCGCGCTAAGGGATGTACTGCAACAGAATAGAGAGAATTTGAGTGCATTTAAATCCATATGTGTTATGACATAAAAAGAGTAAGCAACAATGAGTTCACAGGAGATTTTGTTGATTTATGATAAGGACTGTCCCGCTTGCCATTACTACTGTCAAATTGTGCGTATTCGTGACAGTGTGGGAAACCTAGTCCTGATCGATGCTCGCGAAAACAGTACTGTAATGAAAGAGATTACTGACCGTGGTTTGGATATCGACCAAGGCATGGTGTTGAAAATGCATGGGCAGTTTTATTATGGTGCAGATGCCATTCATGCCTTATCCTTGCTGAGTAGTCGGTCGGGACTGTTTAACCGTTTTAACTTTTGGTTATTTCGTTCGAAAAAGTTGGCTTTAGTGCTTTATCCTATATTGCGCTCTTGCCGTAATCTGTTGCTAAAAATACTAGGAAAAACAAAGATCAATAATTTGGATTTGCCGGATAACGATCATTTTTAGCGAGATAAACGCTGTGTAAGCCCGGTTTCGAACGATATCATGATCGTATTCTAGTTCCCTATGGTTTACATTAGCGCATGAATATGAGTAGGGGCAGGTTATAAATATAGTGCCATATTTTTATTGAGAAAATTACTATGAAAACACTAAAAGACATGACTTTCTTTGAGAGTTTTGAAGCCGATATTCTGCGTGATAAAAAAGTCATCACGATTCGCGATGCATCCGAGAGTCACTACCAAGTTGGCTCAGTGGTGAATGTGTCGACTTTTGAAACTGGTCGTTATTTTTGTCAGTTACGTATCTTATCGGTAGAGCCTATTGCTTTTTCGTCGCTTGATGAGGAGCATGCAAAACAAGAAAACATGACTCTGCCAGAACTAAAAGATATTATTCGAGATATTTATCCAGGAATTGAAACACTTTTTGTCATTACCTATGAGCGCTTAGCAGACTCATAAGCTTTGACTAAGTGTTATAAAACAAAGCTAAACAGCAGTATTATGATAGACATCTTCTTTTTGAATAAAGCTTTTTTCCATTAGTCAATACCCTCTATTTATCTTAAATAATCATTGCTCTCGATGTGATTGCTTCTATAATTCGCTTATTTTTATCTCTAAAACCGTTTGTAGAGTAATTGATGGTTGACTTTATCAGTTTTTCCCCTGCGTGTTTTAACCGTTAGCGCTTCTTTTATGAAGTGAGGAAAAGTTATGAGTGATCTGGTTAGTATTGGTATCTTAATAATGGCCAGTGCATTTTTTGCTATGTCTGAAATTGGAATGGCAGCGGCACGAAAAATAAAATTGCGGGTCATGTCGGAAGAGGGTAACAGCAAGGCGGATGCGGTGATTGCATTACAAGAGAATCCTGGTGCCTTTTTTGCCATGATCCAGATTGCCTTGAATGCGATTTCTATCCTAGGTGGAATTATTGGTGAGCAGGCCTTGACACCTTATATCAAAGAGGCTGTGGGATTGGTGTACAATGGTGCGCTGCTTGACCAAGTCAGCTTTATGCTCTCTTTTTTGTGTGTCACCTCACTGTTTATTTTATTTGCTGACCTTTTGCCTAAGCGTTTAGCCATTATCATGCCGGAGGCTATTGCAATACGCATGGTCACACCGATGCGATGGATTACTTTTTTACTCATGCCCGCCGTGTTTTTATTTAATGGGTTGACGAACATCGTTTTGCGACTTTTTAACATACCGACCCAACGTGAAGATATGGTTACTACAGAAGACATTGTTGCCATGATGGAAGCAGGGGCGGAATCAGGTAGTTTGCAAAAACAAGAGTATCAATTAATTGGCAATGTATTCGAGTTGGATTCGTTAACGATTGGCAGTGCCATGACGACTCGAGATCAAATTATCTATTTCGATGTTCAAGAGAGCAGTGAAGATATTAGTAATAAAATCATCGAGCATCCGCACAACGATTTTCTTGTGTGTGAAGGCAGCTTGGATAAGCTCGTTGGCATTATTGAATCGAAGGAGATTCTGCGGATGGTGCTAAAAGGAGAGCCTGCCAAAATTCACCCAGAACGTATTGATAAAGATATCTTCTATTTGCCGGAAACCCTGACCTTGTCTGAATCATTAAACGCCTTCAAAGTAGCGCCTCAGCCTTTTGCCGTGGTGGTTAATGAATATGGCACAATTGTTGGTATTGTGACTATGAAGGACTTGTTGAGCAGCTTTATGGGAGAATTGATTACCCCCCAAGATGAAGAGCAGATCGTGCAGCGTGATGCGGATTCTTGGTTAATTGAGGGGTTAACACCCATTATTGATGTGATGCGCAGTTTAGGCATCGAAGATTTCCCTGATCGAAATCAATACGAAACCATTGCCGGATTTATGATCTACACCTTAAAACGGGTACCTAAAAGAACAGATTTCTTTGTCCACCAGGGATATAAGTTTGAAGTATTGGATTTGGATGGGGTGCGTGTCGAGCAGCTGCTTGTGACGAGGGTGAAACCCTAACTGTGCCGATGTGAGTCTTTTCTGACTATTACGTTATAACAAAATTCTAAAAAGCTATTAAAAGTTTTTTTTCAAAAAAAATAAACTATAACTGTGTAACTATTGTGCCAATCAAACCCGTTTCCTTTTCCTCATTTTCACTCTCGCATAAAATAAGCGTAATTAATTCACTAGGAATATGAAATCATGAAAAAATTACTAGCAACCAGTCTGTTGCTATGTCTGAGTAGTTTCTCTGTGTTGGCAGCCACCCCACCTAATGCGCTAGTGGTTGCTCAGTCCTTAGATGATGTGACCAGTTTAGATCCTGCTCAAGGCTTTGAATTAACCTCAGTGCAAACCTTTACCAATGTATATCAACGCTTGGTTCAGGCAAATCCAAAGAAACCAACTGAGCTAGAGCCAACCTTGGCGGCAAGTTGGGTGTCTACGCCAAAAAGTTTGACCATTACCTTACGTAAAGGGGCTGAGTTTGCCAGTGGTAACCCGGTTCGCCCTGAAGATGTGGTTTTTTCCCTTGCTCGTGTGGTGAAGTTGAATTTGGCACCGTCTTTTATTTTGACGCAGTTGGGTTGGAATAAAGACAATGTGGACAGTCATATTCAAAAAGTGGCCGATAATAAGGTGAAAATTACTTGGGATGTTAATGTTGGTCCATCGTTTGTTTTGAGTCTTTTGTCTGCGCCAGTGTCTTCGATTGTCGACGAAAAAACGGTAATGGCTCATGCGACCAATGGTGACTTTGGTCATGCTTGGCTGAATGATCATTCGGCAGGCAGTGGACCATTTCAAATCAGACAATATACACCTCATGAAGCCTTGGTGTTAACGGCGAATAAAACCTCTCCAGGTGGCGCGCCCAAATTAAGCATGATTTTGATGAAAAACGTGCCTGATGCGGCAACCCGTCAGTTATTGATCGAACAGGGTGATGCGGATATTGCCCGTAATTTAGGGGCGGATCAGTTCCAATCTTTAAAAGATAAACCTGGTGTGAAAACGCTGGCGTTGCCTTATGCATCTTTGTATTACATTTTGTTTAATACCAAAGCGCAAAACAATCCTGATTTAGCAACCCCTGCGTTTTGGGAAGCGGCACATTGGGCATTTGACTATAAAGGCATTGCTGTGGACTTGATGCGCGGTCAGTTCCAAGTTCAACAGTCTTTTTTACCACAAGGTTTTAAAGGGGCATTAAAGGATCAGCCATACCATTATGATCCAGAAAAAGCCAAAGCCATCTTGAAAAAGGCGGGTATTAAGAATCCACACTTCAAGTTGATCGTGAGTAATCAGCCTCCATACTTGGATGTCGCACAAGCGCTGCAAGCCAGTTTTGCCCGTGCAGGGATTAAAGTCGAGCTCATCCCTGGTGTGAGTAGCCAAGTATCAAGCGAAGTGAATACTCATCATTTTGAAGCGACGGTATCAGCTTGGGGACCAGATTATTTTGATCCGAATACCAACGCGTCAGCGTTTGCTTATAACCCAGAAAATGGCTCAAAAACCCTTGCATGGCGTGCAAACTGGCAAATACCAGAATTGAGCAAAATGACGCTTGCGGCTCGTGCTGAGACGAATGAAGCGAAACGTACTCAAATGTACGAAACGCTACAACGTAAAGTGCGAGAAAACTCACCGATTGTGGTGGGTTTGCAAAACAAAAAATTGGTTGCCATTCGTAGTGACCTAAAAGGTTATGTGCAAGGCATCATGCCTGATATGGTTTATTACAAGAACGTTTCTAAATAATGAGCACTTCAACTCACTCAGTCGGCGTTAAACGCCGACTTTGGATAGGCCGCAGCCAGCGTTTGGCGAGCGGCCTTATTTCATTGGCACTGACCTTGTTTGGTTTGTTGATCTTTACTTTTATTTTGTCACGAGCGGCACCAGTTGATCCTGTGTTGCAGCTAGTAGGGGACCATGCCAGCCAAGCGACGTACGACCAAGCGCGTCACGAACTAGGTCTAGACCAACCCTTGCCGATGCAGTTTTTGCATTATCTGGGGCGTTTGAGCCATGGGGATTTAGGCGTCTCTCAATTGACACAGCAGCCGGTTATTAATGATTTGATGCGCACTTTTCCTGCAACCATTGAGCTGGCAACTTGCGCAATGATTTTTGGAGCTTTATTCGGCATCTTACTCGCGGCCATGGCGGTATTTAAGCCGGGTAGTTGGATGGATCACCTAGCGCGTTTCATCTCCTTATTAGGCTATTCGGTGCCTGTGTTTTGGTTAGGCTTGTTAGGTCTTTTATTGTTTTATGCCACCTTGCATTGGTCAGCAGGGCCAGGGCGATTAGACGACATTTATACCTATACTATGACGCAACATAGTGGTTTTGTCTTGTTAGACGCCCTTCGCAGTGGTGATTCCTCGATATTGAAAAATGCTATTGCCCATTTATGGTTGCCTGTTGCCGTTCTGGCATTACTTTCTATGGCGTCGATCACTCGCTTATTACGCGCCGTGATGCTGGAAGAAAGTAATAAAGAATATGTGATCTTGGCGCAAGCCAAAGGAGCGAGTCGGCTGCGTATTATCCTTGTGCATATATTTCCGAACGTTTTGGGGACCCTAATTACCATCCTCGCGCTTTCCTACGCTAGCTTACTGGAAGGGGCTGTATTGACCGAAACGGTATTTGCTTGGCCGGGTCTGGGGCGGTATTTGACCAGTGCGTTGTTTGCATCGGATATTTCTGCTGTATTAGGGGCAACCTTGTTAATAGGTACGTGTTTTATTCTGCTGAACGCGTTTGCAGACGCACTGACAAAATGGGTGGACCCGAGAACAAGATGATAGATTCTAGTCTTCAATCAAAAGACCCTTTAGAAAAGAGTACGAAAAGAATCGCCAGTGGTTTTCGTTTACCATATTGGCTAAATACCTTTAATGTGGGTTTGGTGATGGTGGTGATCCTGCTTGGATTGGCGTTATTGGCGCCGCTTCTTTCCCCCTTTGACCCGAACCTTCAGAACATTCAAGATCGTTTGTTAGCGCCCGATGCACAGCATTGGTTTGGTACAGACCGTTTTGGTCGAGATTTATTCTCACGTGTGTTGTACGGAGCACGTCCAACACTCATTCTGGTAAGTTTAGTGGTTATTCTAACCGTGCCTATTGGTTTAATCGTGGGAATTTGTGCTGGCTATTTTGGTGGCTGGACTGAGCGTGTATTAATGCGTATGACGGACATTGTTATGTCATTGCCAAGCTTGGTCATTGCGCTGGCGTTGGTGTCGATTTTAGGCCCGGGTTTGATGAATGGCGCTTTGGCGCTCGCCTTTACCAGTTGGCCGTCTTTTGCTCGCCAAGCGCGCACGGAAACCTTATCCATTCGTCGTAGTGACTATTTATCTGCTGCAAAAATGCAGGGGATAACTGGCTGGCGTTTGATTATTGGTCATATTTTGCCTTTGGTGTTGCCTAGCGCGATTGTTCGGGCCGCTTTAAACCTAGGAGGGATTATTCTTGCGGCAGCAGGTTTGGGCTTCTTAGGTATGGGAATTCAGCCGCCAACGGCAGAGTGGGGGTCAATGGTGTCTAGTGGTAGCCGAGTGATCTTTGATCAATGGTGGGTGGCCGCTGTACCTGGCTTTGCTATTTTGTTTGCTAGCCTTGCATTTAATCTGCTTGGTGATGGATTAAGAGATAAAATGGACCCTCGTCATGACAAATAACAGCAGTTTGATACAGGTCGAGAACCTACATATTGGTCTAGAAGACGGCACCGAATTGGTTAAAGGTATCGACTTTTCCATGGGGCGTGAGCGTGTTGCTTTGGTGGGGGAATCCGGCTCAGGTAAATCGCTGACTGCGCGCTCTTTAATGGGCTTGTTGCCAGCATCATTGCATGTTCAGGCTAACCGTTTTGAGTTGCTTGGTGAGGCGGTGTTGGCATACAGCCAGCGTCAGTGGCTTCAATTGCGTGGTAAACAGGTGTCTATGGTATTACAAGACCCAAAATACGCCTTGAACCCATCGCAAAACATTGGCCGGCAAGTAGAAGAACCTTTGGTGCTTCATCAATCTCTGGCCAAAAAAACACGAGTTGAAAAAGTCGAACATATGTTGGATGCGGTCGGCTTGCCTAACCCTGCTAAACTTCGCAAGCTTTATCCTCACCAATTATCCGGCGGTATGGGGCAGCGTGTCATGCTTGCCATCGCGTTGATTAATGATCCGCAATTTTTGATTGCTGATGAACCCACTTCCGCTCTGGATCATGCCGTACGCGACCAAGTGCTAGAGCTGATTGCGTCTTTAGTTGAGGAACGGAATATGGGGCTGCTGCTGATCAGTCACGATTTACAACAGGTAGCCGATTACTCTGAACGTGTATTGGTGATGTATCAAGGTCAACTGATCGATCAGTTACCTGCTTCCCAGCTGTCTAATGCGACACATCCCTATACGCAAACCTTGTGGTCTTGTCGACCCAATATTGATAAGCGAGGGCAGGCGCTTCCGGTGCTGGATCGTGGAGCATTAGCGACCTTAACCGAAGGAGCAGCCAAATGAGTGTGCTTGAATTAAAAGACGTGAGCATCAGTCATGTGCAGGGCTTGGAAAAAAATACGGTCGTTCATGATGTGAATGTATCGGTAAAAGCGGGTGAATGTTTTGGTTTGGTGGGCCCTTCGGGTTGTGGCAAATCCACCTTGCTTTGGGTATTGGCGGGGTTGAACCCACATTGGAGTGGCGGTATACAGCTACTTGATCAGCCATTAAAACCAGGCAAAGTCTTTAGCGGTGAATTACGCCGTCGTGTACAAATGGTGTTTCAAGACCCGTATGCCTCGTTGCATCCTAAACATCGTTTACGTCGAGCCTTGTCTGAACCACTAAAGTTGCTTGGCTATCAAGACATCGACGATCGACTCAGCGAAGGCTTTAAGCTTGTAGGTTTAACGGAAAACATGATAGATCGATACCCACATCAATTGTCTGGCGGGCAACGTCAACGTGTCGCGATTATCCGAGCCTTGCTGCTGGAGCCCAAGCTTCTTCTACTGGACGAACCAACGTCAGCATTGGATATGTCAGTTCAGGCGGAAATACTTAACTTGCTAAACGAGTTAAAAGCCAAGCGTGATTTGACGATGATAATGGTCAGTCATGATCCTGAAGTGGTGGATTACATGTGTGATCATGCTGTTACCATGAAAGCCGGGCGGATTGATAAGGAAACTTTCTACGATTAGGCTCAAAGCCTATTGAATGCGAGACATCAAAAGTTTGCCATGCTGCTTACTAAAATATGCTGCATGGCAAACTGTGAGCTCCTTCTAAATGCCAACGATACCGTGGCTTGCTGCCAAACATACTTTGTTCCCTACTGAGAAGAGTGTATTTGTTGCGTTACGGTTTGTACTCTTGCCCCTGTGGCGTTATTCCCCATAAGGTAGCCTAAAATAGCCACAATGACGCAGGCTATTAAGGCAAAGAACATATTAATCATGGGGAAATACGATAGCATTAATCCACAAACCAGTGGGCTAAACGAACCTCCTAAACTTGAGAGATTATGAATTGCAAAATAGGCCCCTTCTCGGCTAGGCAATGCAATATCCTTGATTAGAGAATATTGCGCAGGCGCAATAATCATCTCTGCCAAGCTGAAGACGGCCATTGATAAACACCAAAATGGTAAAGAAGTCGCATACATAAATCCTACCAATCCCAGTGTTAGTAATAGCAATCCACATATTGATCTTGTTATCAGCGGTAGTCTTTCCAATAAGTTGGTGACGTGGACTTGGAAAGCGACCACCATACCTGTATTGATTATGATTAGGGTACTAATGATCTTGGAGATGTCCTCCATGCCATTAGAAATAAGAAAGAGAGAGAGATAGCTTGGAAATTGGCGTAAAGCAATAGAGGTTAGAAAACCAGCTAGTACATAGTAAAAGAGCTTTTTATCTATCAACAATAATTTAAGTGAGTGAGAGTGCTTCTTTACTTGCTGATCATTGCTAGTCTGCATATGGCTCTTCTGCAATGAGAAAGCGACTAATGCCATTAACATTGCTGTGGCGGCAAACCAAAAGATCATACCATCGTTTCGTTTTAGCAGCATCGCCCCAAGCAATGGGAAAATACCAAATGCTAGGTTTGTTAGTACATATCTCAAACCGAAGACTTTCGTGCTTATTTTGGAAGAAGTTGCTTTTGCCACTGCTGAATTAATTGTCACCGATATGGTCGAATAGCCAAGGACCAAGACCGTCATGAGCATAAAAATAAGCCATATATTTTGAGTATTATAAATAAGTAGATAAGCAATGATAGAGAAAATGCACATACTATTTAAAATGATCTTAGTATTCAGTCGATCAATTAAGTTTCCAAAAAAAACGCACATAAAACCACCAGCAAAGACTGCGCTGGTAACAACAAAGCCTATTTCACTTAGATTAATATCCATAGACTTATGCAGTATTAATACAATATAGGTTAGTCCTAGCCCCCGCGCTGCTGTAACAAAAAAAGAGCCCGTTAAATAGCCAGAAAATGTCATATATTTTAGTAATGATTTCGACTTCATAAAAATTTAATCCTTTTCAGAAATAAGCTCATAATATTGGCTTTCAATTTTTCTAATGGTTTCCAAGTCTTTAAAAAGGAATTTTTTATTGTCTGATACTAAGTAAATATGACCAGGGCTGCTGGTTAAACAATGTGTAATGGATAGTTGATCGGAATCTCGGATCATTATGCTATGTAACGACGTTAGATGTTTTTCCCAAAATGCAATGTGTTTATCACTTTTGATTTTTCCAGTGGTGTTGGAAATTAAAAATACACATAAACAATGTCTTAGATTTTTCTTTCTCTCTGAGAAAATCAGTTTATTATAGTTATCATAGTAAAAAAGCGCTGAAATGAGGGTGGCTATTTGCGTGCTCTCTAGGCATCTGGTGTAGGCAGATGGGTCTGATCCACCAGGACATCTCCCCGCTATTTCTATTAATTTGGGTATGCCTTTATCTATGATGATTTCGCTATGCGAAAAACCCGCTTGAAAGCCGATTGCTTTGAGTACAGAGATAGAATAGCTCTCAATTTTTTCAAAAATGGATTGGTCTTCAATAGGACATAATAATTCCATCCGGTTATGAATGAATACACCATTAACGATTCTTTTATACACTCTGATGATTTCAGTTACATAATGCTGCCCATTCAATGAAACGGAGTTTGCATTATAGGCAATGGTATCATTTCCTTCATTGTGGCTATCAAGCAGATATTCTTGAGTAAGAACACTGGTGTTTAATGTCTCCATCTTTGTCTGGCTACCCATAATTTTTTGATGAGCAATTCTAATTTCCTCATCACTATGACAAATATAGACATCTTCTGAACCGGAGCTATCGACTGGCTTAAGAACCAATGTGGTCAGTTGAGAGTCGTGCTTCCACTGTATTGCTTCCTCTGCTGAGTACGTTAACGTTTGCTTTAAGTGTGCTATGCCAGCGGCTGATAACGACTCTTGCATCACAAATTTATTTCGGCAACGTTCTGCTGTACCGGGTTTATTCTGGTGGGGAGTATCAAGTATTTTGGCAACGACTTCAGCCATTTCAACACCAGACTCTGCCCCTGGGATGACTAATAGAGGGGAGTATTGAGATAATATATCAGGGCTTTCTTTAAACTCTTTGAATGTTATTTCAAAAATAAAGTCTTCTTTTCGATAGTTATTGCCATATCGAGGTGGGATCTTATCTGAACTTCTTATATGAATGCAGTCAAAGCCTCGAGATATAAAACCTGGAGCAATATATTGTCCTGTACCATATGCATCGACAATAATAATAATATTTTTCTTAAAAAACATAGCATAAGATCCTTCTTATAGAGTTTTTATAAACTGATAGAGTCTATCGACTCCTTTAGAAAATTCGGCAGTGCTCATAGCAATAGAAAGACGAATGAGGAAGTTAGAACGCTCGGATGTTGAGATTGAAAAACATCGTTCCGTTAGAATGAATACATTATAGGTATAAGCTAAAATTCGTTGAACATCTCTCTCATTCATAAATTTAAATTTTTCTATTTTGATAAAAAAATTCATGCCAGCATGATGCTCAGAAACGAAAGATATTTCATCCTTTAAAATAGCTAATGCATAATGCTTATTGGCCAGCATCGTAGCTTCATTTTGTTGATGGTTTATTATATATTGATCAGAAAACTGACTGATAAAATCTGAATTTATTTTCTCTAGAATAATGTCTCTAGAATCGTCATCAATCATTTTTAATGATTTTTTGAAAAACAAAGAGGCGCTTTTCTTATAAGACAGCTTTTTTTCTGGTGTCTCTTGAAGCATGATGATTCTACTTAGAAAAATAAGGGGGATAGTGAGTCCAAGTACCGTAGGAGGGTTCATTATCATATTTTGTTGTTCTGTTATAAAGTCATTTATCAAGGCTGTGCTGCCAAAGATGTGGCCAAGACGATAACCAGCTAGGCTTTCTGACTTTGAGAGAGAGTCAATTACAGCAACACGACCATTTTCAATATAGTGTTTGACCACGCTAGAAATGTCTTTCATATAGTGTTGGTTAGACACTAGCATGCCCACTCGGTCGATCAAAACATGAGCACCGATGTGATCTGCTACTGTTAGAATGGCGTCTAAATCAGCAGAAGAGTAGCATGTTCCTGAGGGGTTATTTGGTAATGATAAGATAATAATAGTCGGTTTTTCTTTATTGATTATATGAATAACTCTTTCAGCAGAAGGAACACTGGAATCGTCAGATTGGCACTGTATCATCTCACATTGATATATATCGGCTTGATTATAAAAGATTGGATAGCTACTACCCACAATAAGGATGCGGTTTTTTTTGTAGTAGGAGGTCGCTACTTTCATATAAGTGGCTATGCCCTGTGCGCTGCCATTGCACTGTGCTACTTTTATAGATGTCGTATTGTAATGGGTATTAGCTAGGCAGCATTCATATAATTTAATGACTTGACAGGTCGGTAGAATACCATATGGCGCTGTATAGTTTCTGTATAAAAGACCTAGGTTTATTTCAGCATGTATCATCTCTATGATACTGTTAGATAATGGAAGCCAATTAACACCAGAAGAAATTTGAGGGATTTGTATTAGGTTGTTTTGAGCTATAGAGTCTTTGTAGATTTCGAACGATGAAAATAAATTCGTCCATGGCTTTTCCACACTTTCCATGCCTATTTCCTCCTGAAATGTTTTGGCGCTTTACATTTTTGATTATTGGTGACTATTTTATTTTTGGTGTTGCTGCATCATATGAGATTTGTATGAAGGATTAGTACACTTTTATAGTATTAAGCCTATCTCACAAAAATAGTCGCCTTGCTCTATACCTAGCTAATCCTTTAGTGGTATGCGCATTATTAACGCATAGAATCACTAAATTAAAATAATGTCAATAATAGTTGGAGAGGGGAGGAGCGTTTTATCTAATCACTCCCCCGTCGCATAGCTAATGAGCTAAAGGTAGCAATAGGCAAGTTCGAAGAATCAATAGATTATAAGGTGTGATTTTCTATACTATTGATTATATTGAGATTATCTTCTTTATAGAGTATTTTTATATGAAAGGGAAGGGATTTTACTGTTTTCTGTGGAGAGTGAGAACAAAAAGATTGTTTTATGTATATTTATTGAAAAGAAATTGTAAAACTTTTCGTTTTAAGGTTTTTCTAGTTTAACTGAAAATTGCTTGTTGATATAAGTGCGATGTTATATGGAAGAATGTTGTGTTCATCTGAAGCTCCAACACTCTAAGGAATAGAGAAATAAGGATATAAAATATGGAAATTAGACAAAGTGTTATCATTCCTGTCACTGAAAAACGCATTCCAGCAACTTTTTATTCATTTGATGAATTTGGAACAGGCCATGAACATCTACTGATCAAGATTCATAGTCCGTCTGGCTCTATGCCAACTGTTCCTACTCTGCGTATTCATTCTGAATGTCTAACAGGGGATGTGTTTCAATCAAGTCGTTGTGATTGTGGGCCGCAACTGCAAGAAGCCTTAAGGATTACGGCTAAGAATGGTGGCTATATCGCTTATTTAAGGCAAGAGGGTAGAGGTATTGGTTTATATAATAAGCTTGATGCCTATAAATTGCAGGATAGCGGTATGGATACTTATGCAGCAAATCGACATTTAGGCTTTAATAATGATGCTCGCACTTTTGATATGGTCGCGAAGATGCTAAAAGCTGTTAATGTTACGACGATTAAACTCCTTTCTAATAATCCCAAAAAAGAACAAGCATTAGTTAAAAATGGTATTAATGTTATTCAACGTTTGTCTACATCTTGCTTTCTTAGTCCAGATAATAAGAACTATTTACAAGCTAAAATAGATCTTGAAAATCATATTTTTGGTCCTAAGGTCGATGATGAGACGGTTTCTGTATAGTGACTTCTTGAACAATCATTTTGTTGGTTATTATTTTATTTATTGAAGATAAGGAAATCTTATATGTATCATACTTCTCCAATTAGCGGTATTTGTGCAACTGAACATGGCTATATTGCAAGTGCTGGTTATGACAATCAAGTAATTTTATGGAATGCACAAACCCATACGCCAATTGCGATTGGTACTCATGATCATTTAGCGAATCAGGTTGTGTTTTCACATGATGCTAAATTATTAGCCTCTTCAAGCAGTGATTATTCTGTAAGGGTTTGGTCTGTTCCAGATATGTCTTTATTGTCTGTGATGACCCATGAGGATGATGTAGAAGGCATTAGTTTTAGTCCAGACAATCGTTTAATTGCAACCGCATCACGCGATAATAAAGTCCGTGTTTTTAGTGTGGATGGCCATTTAATACGTGAGTTTATAGGGCATGAAAATGATGTATTAACCGTTGAGTGGCTGACAGAAACGATGCTGGTTTCTTGTGGTGATGATAGTACATTGCGCTATTGGGATATCAATACCGGATTAAGCCAAAAAGTTATTGATCTAGGAGGTATGGAGACAGATACACTTTGTGTAACACCTAATGGAGAAATTGTTTCTGGAAATGATGATGGAGAGTTAATCTACTTTAATAATAAAGGCGAAGAAATCTGCCGTACACATGGTCATAAGGCTGGTATCAAACGTTTGGTTTTAAACCAGAATAAAGTCATTAGTTTGAGTTATGATCGTTCTTTTAAAATTTGGTCTATTCAAGATAATAGTCTTATTTGCCAAGTAGAGAGCGAGATTCCTAATATTGTTTGGCCAAGATCTTGTGCATTTATTAATGATGCCTTTGTCGCATTTGTTACCTTTGGGGATCGTTATGCAACCTACAGTATAGAGACTAATACATGGGATATTGACTCTATTCAGGATACTCATGGTGTGAATGCTATTTACCCTGTTAGCAATGGATATTACGATGTTGGCGATGCTGGTATTGTTCGTTTTAATGGTGAAAAAATAAATCAGGTGCCATCATTATGTAACTTTATTATTGCTGAAAATGGCAGAATATTGTGCGGTGGTCAAGACGGTGCAGTCTATGATGCAACAACATCAAAGATTATATACCAGCATCACTCTCCTCTGAACTGTTGCCAAGCATTTGATCATCAAGGTAATAAATACATTGCCATTGGAGCTTATACTGGTGAGTTGATTTTATTGAAATTCTCTTCATATCAAGAGATTACCTTTGTTTCCAGTATTTCTGTTCATAACAATGCGATTAAAGATGTCTCTATTATTAATAATAGGGTCTTTACTGTTTGTGCAGATAATAGTGTCGCAGTGACAGAGTTAAACGATTTAATGAGCGTAACCCCTGTTCTTAGAGGAAGCCACGATAAGATAGTCAATGGCTGTGCTGCTTTCAAAGGGAGTTTCATTTCAGTCAGCCGAGATTTGACACTGCGAATTTGGGGAGATGAAGAGAAAGTGTTAACAACGCCGCATAAAAACTCGATCAAGTGTGTTGCAACAGATAATGATAGTTGGATTGTGAGTGGAGATTACCGAGGTACTGTCTCTTTTTACCATGTTCCAAGCCAAACTTGGCAAAAAAAGAAAGCGAGTAAAACGGGCATCTCGGCCCTTGCCTATGATCAAGGTGAAGGTGTCTTTTTAGCCTCTTCTTACGATGGCCGTGTGCATAAATTATCAGCTCCTGTGCTAAATGGGGTAGAGCAATGAGTAAAATGATCAGGGGAGAAGATATAAACTCATTGAGCAATCGTGAAGCAATGGGGCTGCCTAATTTGTTTACTGACTCGTCCATTGAGGATATTCAAGATCACATAGGGTCTCTTTCTGCTCTGTCTGAGAATGATTTATGTCGCTTGGTAGAAAGTACTCATCATGACAAAAAGCGCCGTTATGCCGCGGGTATTCTCCTCTCTTTAAGAGGAGATCCCCGTATCAATACGCTTTTTCCCACTATGGTGACAGTTTCAGGAGGTAAGGTCCTATTGGGCCTTAACCCTGATAAAGTGGACGATATTGTTGAGCAATACCAATCCTATGGTGTGCTTCGTGAGTGGATATTAAAGGAGTGTCCACAATATGAAGTGGATATTTCGCCTTTTAAAATAGGTAAATATTGCGTGACAAATCAAGAATATCGGGATTTTCTACGCGATATTGCCCACTCAAGTCTACCGACTTCATGGATTTTTGGCTCTTTCCCCACTTATCATGCAAATCATCCCGTGCATACTGTATCGCCGGAGGATGCTGAATTATATTGCAAATGGTTGAGCCAAAAAACAGGCCGTTCTTTTCGCTTGCCTACCGAGCAAGAGTGGGAATATGCCGCTGGTGGGGACAAGGGCTTTGAATTCCCTTGGGGAGAGGCATATAAACCCGATCATGCCAATACGATAGAAGAAGGGATTCTGAGTACTACCCCAATCGGTATGTACCCTCTTGGCCTTTCTCCATTTGGTGTGATGGATATGGCAGGCAATGTAGAAGAGTATACGTCTAGTGACTATAGGGCGTATGCTGACGGTGAAACCATTGTTGATGATTTACTCACATCAGAAGGAAGTTATCGAATTGCTCGAGGAGGGAGCTTTACTCGATTTCGGGACCTAGCTAGAACAAAGAGACGACATGGTTGGTATAAAAAAGACATATACATAATGGGCTTTCGACTAGTCGAGGATTTTAAATGACGCTCATCGCACTCCGCTTTGTTCTGTTTCGTCAGAAAATATGTGGTAAATCTTAATATCAGTAGAATAGAGAATATCTCATTTTTTCACCTGCCCTAATACACTGAAAGAAAGACATGTATTAGGGCTACCACTCTGTTTAGCTCATGACTTCTGTCCAACTAGTGAATTTTTACCCGCGTTTTTCAGGTTTGCGTAGGATGTCCTCAAAGCGCAGTAAGCGACCAGTATTCACCAATACTAATAAGGTACTTAAATTATGGAGAACGGCGGCGATAAGGGCACCAGCCACACCTAGCATGCCAAATGCTGCCGCAGCCATGATGGCAATGGTCCAGCTTAATCCGATAATGACGTTCATATGTAAAGTGCGGCGGCAGCGTCGACTCAAGCGTACGCATGTGGCTAGACGGCGTAGGTCGCTGCCAATTAAGACGATGTCGGCAGAGGCTAGGGCAATATCTGCTCCCCCTGCACCCATAGCGACGCCCACCACACCCGCTTTTAGGGCCAGCGAGTCGTTGATGCCATCGCCCACCACAAGGGGTTTAAAGCCCGTTTGAATCTCATGACTGACGCGATGTAGTTTGTCTTCAGGTAAGGCCTGAGCGACAACATCATGAATTCCGACTTCTTTGGCGAGTTTGTCCGCTACGGATTGACGGTCGCCGGTGAGCAATACTTGCCGACCGAGACCAAGCTCTCGTAAATCGGCCAACGCTTGAGCTGCTTCCGGGCGAACTTGATCCGCTAATAACATCCAGCTTAAGAATTGACCATTGAGCGACAGACCCGCAATAGGGCCGTCGTGTTGTGGAATGTCTGGAATCTTGATATTTAGTTGAGTGAACAGCTCGGGGCGACCCAGTGCCGCTTCTCCTTTTTCTGTTTGCGCTACGACACCTAATCCTTGTCGTTCACGAATATCTTGCAGTGGATAGTAAGCGTCGGTAGGAGCGAGGCTAGACATGGCGCGACTGACCGGATGGCTGCTAGAGGCACCTAGACTGGCCGCTAAAATACGTATCGCTTGCTCGTTGATGTTGACACCTTCGACTGTTTGCATGCCTTGCAGGCTTAACGAACCAAAGGTTAATGTGCCTGTTTTATCGACTATTAAAGAGCTGAGTTCCGTGAATTCTTCTAAAAACGCCGAGCTACGAATCAATATGCCGTGCCGTGCTGCCACGGCAATACCTGCAATGGCGGCAGCTGGCGCTGACAGGACCAAAGCGCATGGACAAGCGGCTACCAATACTGCCAGCATTGCTTGAGCATCATAGGTGACAAACCAAGTGATGGCGGCCACCATCAGGACTAATAGCATGTATTGTCCTGCATAGCGTTCCAATAAACGAGTGATAGGTGGTTTCGCTTGTTCAGCTTGCTGCATTAGAGCAATCACTTTGCCTAATGTGGAATCATCACCGGTGCGAGTCACTTGGATGCGTAAGAGACCATCGAGGTTAATGGCACCACCAAATACCTCATCGCCTATTTTGGCATCTTGTGGAACGGACTCCCCCGTAATAGGCGCTGTATCAAGGCTTGCCATACCACTGATAACAATACCATCGGCAGGAATTCTATCACCCGCGCGTACCTCAACCTGATCGTCTTTGGTAAGTTGTTGGTTGTCTATTTCGCTGATGTTGCCATCATGATCGATTTTTCGGGCTTTACTTTGAGTGAGATGACTTAATGCTTCGATGGCCTCTTGCGAGCCAATCATGCTGCGCTCTTCTAGAATATGACCGAAAATCATAATAATGGGGAGTAGCGCAGCGGTCATTAAGTCGCCTGTGGCCCAAGCCCCTAGCATTGCCAATGCGATAAGCTGATCGGTTATACCATGCAAACTGGGGTGTTTTAGGCTATGCCAAGAGGATTTGATAACAGGAAAGGCGACTAAGATCGAAGCGATTCCTAGCAACATTTGACTCACACTTTGTTGTAAGGGGAAAAGCCAATGCCAAGCTAACCCAAGGGCTAATAAGCCTAATGACACCATGGCCAATGTCAGTTGCTTCGCGGCGGCTTTTTGCTCGCTCCTGCTTAGTGAGCCTGAACTAAAATGAATATGGCCGTGATCATGTCCATGGTGGTCGTGTCCATGATGGTTGTGTCCATGGTGATGGCTGGTGTGAGAATGGGAAGGCTGGGTCATGGTTGCTTGCCTTGTAAAATCAGTTTGGCATCGTCTTTAGGATCGACTGTCGAAACGGAGCCGGCTTGGGACAATAAAGTGGTAATGCGTTGGCGATAAAGGCGCCACAATAAGCCGGGATCCGCGTTTATCTGCTGTGCTTTAGCAAGTTTCACTATGCTTGCTGTATTGGCCTGTGCATTAGCGACGCGTTCACTGGCGTTCGCATTGGCCTCTTGTAAAATACGATCGGCTTCTTGATTGGCTGCTTGTATGATGGATGCCGCCTTATTATTAGCCTCTGCAATGGCTTGTTTAGCAAGCTGGCTGGCGGTTAATACCGCATTGAAGGCATCGACGGTGTCTACAGGAAGGCTGGGCTGAATGTCCACACGCGCTACTTTTATGCCCAGACTGGCATGTTCTTGTGTCAGTTGAGCAAGACGTAGATTGATTTGCTTAACCAAATCTTCGCGTAATTTTTCTCTTTCTTCTGCGGCTTTGGTACTGGAACCGACCAGTTCAGGGCGTGCTACCAATATGGTGTCTAAATCTCGTGATGCTGAAATCACCACAGCACTGCGCTCGACCAATCGGTCTAACGCGAAATTGACATGTTTGCCTTGCAACACATAGGCATATGGGTCGGTCACTTTATAATAAAGGTGGACACCGAGTTGCACAATGCCAGAGTCACCAGTGAGTAGGTAGCCCTCACCAGCGGTTGCATCGGTTAATATACCGGAATCCAAGCCACTGTAGTCGGCCGATTTTGGCCGAATAAGCGCCTTTACCGTACGATCAACAACACGATCGGCCGAGGGAATAATGATCACTTTTTCAAAAGGTTGTGGCCATGCGAGCAGTAATCCTGAGTTCTGTTCGCGATCAATGGCTCCAAAGCGTAAGACAACCGCACGGCTTTCTGGACCAATCTCTCGAATGTTGCTGACTAACCAACTGATGGCGGTGACACTGGTTAATATGTACAGAGCGATAAAGGCTAAACGCCCAGCTTGCAACCAATGTCCTTGAGGCTTATCTGATGAGGTGTCAGGTTGGCCATTGTTTTTGCTGGTGGGCAAGAGACTCATGGCTGATCTTTTCCTTGTTTCTTAACAGGGCTATTTTTCAGCATGATAGGACCATCTTGAATATTAGCTGGGCCATCTATGAGAGCTTTAAAGGGGGCGGCGTCAGTACGAAGAACCAAATGAGTATTGCCGTTGATAATGCTGCTTAATGTGTCCAAAGAACGGAGCAAATCATACAGTTGAGGTGCTTCTTTATGGGCTTGTCCATAAATATCCGCCGCCTGTACGATCGACTTCGCCTCGATATCCGCCGCTTTTACCTTGGCATCTGCAGTAATGATGCGGGCCTCTTTTTGTGCAGTGGAGACGATTTGTGCCGCTTGTCGTTTACCTTCTGCCGTGCGTTGTGTAGCGATGGTTTCTCGTTCTGCACGCATACGATCCACTGTGGCAGTGAGGGTGACAACAGGGAGTGTTAAGCGCTCTATACCGACTTGCACAACCCGTACACCATAGGTGTTGAGTAAAGATCCTTCGATTTGAGCGCGGAGTTTGTTTTCAAAATCGTCAATTTGCACTTTGCTGCTATCCGTATTAACCAAACTGGATAAGTTATAGCTGCTCGCCGTTGCTTCGAGTGCTGAACCGACAAAAGTACGCAGTTGACGGGCCGCTTCAGAGGGCTTGTTTTGGACGGCGCGCATAAAGCGTTTGACGTCTTCTTTATCGGCTTTTACCTGCCAAACTACATAAGCTTGCACGATGATACGCAAGCCGTCTTTGGTACCCACATCTTGTAAGCCACTTGATGTGGTACGAAGTCGTAAATCAACAGGAGTGGAGAGTTCGATAGGAGTGGGTAAATGCCAGGCCAAGCCTGGGGTTAATATCACTCGAACTGGGTCACCAAAGCGGGTGATTACTTCTGCTTCCCCAGAGCGCACTTGCACTAAGCAGGCCGCTGCAAGCGCGAACAAAACCAGCAAAAGAGCAAAGGTCATGCGTCGCCAAGTGGCGCTCTTTTTATCATGAGAAGTCCCATTGTCCAGTTGGTCATGCTCATGGTTATGGTCATGATGATGGTGATGTGGCTGGCTCAATGTGTCTCTCCTGATTGAGTGCTAGTGTTGGTCTTAGGGTCAACAGGGGGAACGAAACTCCGAAAATCAATCGTCGGCGCGTCTGTTCCTTGGATACGGCTGTCTATGATAAGACTATTGGCATTCTTCATGCCCTTAGCGAGCTGCTGGTAATATTGTTCCCGAATAAAGGTTTGACCAGCGGAGTCATAGGCATGTTTATCCGCGTTAAATAGTGTTTTGGCAGTGTTTGCTTGGCTGATATTTTGATGAGCTTTCGCACTGGCATCGTCTTCGAGCAGGCTTGCTTCCTGCTCGGCTTGGTTTAGATCCACTGCCGCTTTGCCTTTTTCTCTGGCTATTAAAGCTTGAACTTCGATTTGTGCGGATTGTACTTTGTGATAGGCGTTGGCTGCTTTTGCTGGTGGATGAATGGCTTCAATTGCCGTTGCAAGCAAGGTGACGCCTGAATTCAAACGGTCTAATTCACTTTGTACCGCATTGTTTACATCCGCAGCAAGTTGATTGCGCTGCTCGCTGAGAAGGTCATCTAAGGTGCGTCCGGCAAAATCGTGTACTAGTACGCGGCTTGCCGTACGACGAATCAGCATGGGCAGATTATCCGTATTGTAAGTGGCTTTGAGTGCATCCTCATCGGTTAAGCCTATGCGGTAAATAAAGCGCACGTCCATATCAACAATCTGAAAGCTTTGCTTGCCGTCGCTACTGCTGGCGATGATTTGCGACTTTTCACTGCGATGCGTCACATCCCATAAGCGGTTCGCTGTATAAGGTGCTGGGCCCTCAGTTGGATCCGCTTGGTTGGGCATGGCTGGTGCCGTGGAGTTGTCATCGGTGCTGGCGGCTAATTCGTGTACAACACCATATTCGACATTAATAATGCGCCCAAAAGGCCATGGCAAGCTAACGTGAAGACCTGGCTTGAGTACGGCAACAGGCTTACCAAAACGCTCATAAATGCCACGACCATTCATAGGAATTTCATGTAATCCAGACAAGAGCCAACCCGTTAATAAGATGAACAGGAGGATTGGGAGAAAAGCGCGACGAATAAAGCCAAAGGCCCAAACCTGACGTAAATCAATGCCAAAGCGTTGGTGGAGACTTGCTTGAAAAAGCTGCATTGGCTTAGGGGGCCAACGCAGCATTTCTGCAAAGAAGCTGGTGGTAAAAAGTGCGGGTTCCAATGAATCGCGGCGTGGTGTAAAAACGACCAGAATCGCTCGAATCATCAGTTCCAACCCGAGAAGGCTCGGTAATAAGCCTACCAATACCGCCAAGCGAATTGGCCAAATGCGCTCAGCATTAGCATAGAAAAGGCAGATAGCAGACAGTACAAACACAACAATGGCCACTCGAAGCTGCACTGCCAAGGGCAATGCCTCTGGCCATTCTTGTTTGTGGGCAGCAAGGTAGCGCTCAACAACCAGTATCGCAAAGGCGACCAATAACGCTAAACCGCCACATAGATAGGCATTTGCTCCTAGTGCTTTTGGTGTGGAGGATAGGTTCCAGCCACTGTCTATTAATAGAAAGGCAAAAAGTATTAGTAAGACGACCCAGGTCACGTCGATGCCAACAGCGGATAGTATCGGTTTAATGCGGCTTTCTTTGATTCTGTCTAATAGTTGTTTGATGGGGTTGATTGTTTTTAAAACGGTTTTGCCAGTTTGTTCGGTATCGGACAGAGGGGTGGTTGCCCCTGTCTCTTGTTCTGGTGAAAGTTCTTCTGGAGCAATAGTATGGGCTCGCCAAATCGCAATGCGCCATGCAGACTGAAAGGAGGCAAGCAATATTAGCAAGGTCGCGGCGGCGTTGAGTTGTATTGGAATCCAGATAGAGGTTGGAGCAAACATATCGACGATAAGCCACATCAATAAAATGGCAAAGGCCAAACCTGCAAAGGCCATACAAGTACTAAAGAGTTGACGGGCGTGGATAGTGGCGAGCTGGAAGCGAGGGATAGCGGCTAATTCTTCGTCATCTGTTTTTAAGTCAACTCTCATTAACGCTCCAAGGGTGAGTTGTTTGGCATCAGGCAGGGCAAAATTACTCCTCATTCTATAATAAAATAATAAGATTGCACCCGACTCTTACCGTTATGTCTGCTTTATGGATAAGTTTCCCTTTTTTTCTGGTGATTGTAAGGATTTAGCATGTTTGTTTGCAAAAAAATGAGTCTCATCGCGGATCATTATCTATGCTATTATTAACTTATTGTATTAAATGATTATTTTAGAGACGTTTTTTCTATGACCGAGACAAAAACTCCTCGTTACCAATGGGGGCTATTAGTTGGATTGCTTCTGTGTTTTATTGCCTTGGCTGTCATCGCCAATACGGGTCACATTCCTGATTTTGATCGGCGTATATTGTTAGCACTTCGTGATCCAATCGACAGTACAAAAGAATGGGGACCGACTTGGTTAGCCGAGTTGATGAGAGATATTACCGCCTTGGGGAGCAATTGGATTTTGTTATTTTTCTGCTTTGTTTATGCCATCTTCTTATGGTTGATTCAAAGACCGTATTTAGCAAAGTATTTGCTACTGACGGTGATCATGGGAATGTTATTGAGTTTTTTGCTGAAACTAGGGTTCGATCGACCTCGTCCTGCCTTAGTTCCCCATGGTGTTCAGGTTTATACGAGTAGCTTTCCTTCGGGTCATGGCATGTCATCGTCCTTTGTCTGGTTAACCTTAGCATTAGTGTCGACTTGGTATACAGATAACGTTAAGGTCAAGCGATTTTTAGTGGGAGTGGCTTTGTTGATGACTCTTATGGTGTCGTTTAGTCGAGTCTATCTTGGTGTTCATTGGCCAACTGATGTATTGGCTGGAATGGTGGTAGGGCTATTTTGGGCATTACTTTGCTATCGTTTAGCTCGTTATTGTCAGGCGCATTACTGTCAAGATAAGTCGCGGTTTTAGTGCAGCGATGCATATTTAGTTGATACTTGCATCTGTCTTGGCTTTTTCCCTCTTTATGAGGATAAGTTGTCAAGATCTCAGACTATCTTATGGCTAATGGGGAAAGAGACTTTCTTTATATTTGGCTGACATATCCTTGCGGTTTTCAGTGCTAGCATGAAATCTCTTAATTCATTATAGCAGCAAGGAAAATTGTGATGGCTCGTTTAATTAGAAAACTAGTAAATGCACACTTTTTTAACCGTCATTCTAATGAAAACCCAGCAGAATCTGTCGTGGTTTTTGATATGGATGAATATGAATGGAAAGGTTGGGATGCTTGGGTTGAAGTCAAAGAATAACATTCAATGGCTGGAAATACCGCATCTTTGGAGTATGGCATTAGTTATGTGTGCATTATATTGACTTTGCTATGCATCACATATGGTTATCCTCTCAGGAGTGTCTGTTCTTTCAGGAGTAAGCGTGCAGTAGGAGTGAATATGGCGTTATGTTAAAAAGGCGAACACAGAGAAATCCGTGTTTTCGCCTTTTTTGTTTCTTGCTTTTTCTTGTCACTTTTTTCGTCACACTCGGTTCTCATCACCTTTTGCAATCAAGATCGCCAGCGTTTTACGATACAACTTTTTTGAGCCGATAAGCCAACTGCGCCCTTGTTAAGCCCAGGGATCTTGCTGCAGCGGCCATATTGCCTTGAGCTGTATCCATTGCTTCATGTAGTAACCGTTCTTCCAGTTTATTAATAGAAAACTGCTCATCTTCATTGGTTTGTTTTAATCGTTCTAGTAGTGATTCAGAGTCATCTGAGGTCTGTTTTTTTCGCTTAGAGGTCAGTTCTCCTTGTTGATTAATCCAAAACGTTGATTGCTTGGAGAGGTTTTCGGTTCTAAAAAAGTGGTGTGTTTCGATCTTTTCGTGATCATTTGCGGCAATAACGCCGCGCTCAACCAAGTTTTGTAATTCTCGAATATTACCTGGAAAATCGTAATTATAGAGTGCTTGCAATGCTTTTATACTGATGCCTTGCAGTTCTCGCCCATGTAATTGGCAATAGTGTTCGTAATAGTGGTTGACCAATAATGGAATATCGTCGCGACGTTCGCGTAGTGGTGGCAGAGGGATGGGGTAGACATTTAGGCGATAATAGAGGTCTTCACGAAACTCACCTTTGGCAACTTTGTCTTTTAAATTATCGTTGGTTGCGGCCACGATTCTCACATCAACCTTGATGGCTCTTGTGCCACCTACTCGTTCGATTTCTTTTTCCTGCAGTACCCGTAGCAGTTTGCTTTGTCCGACAAGACTGAGGGTACCGATTTCATCTAGGAAAATAGTGCCACCTTGGGCGCGTTCAAATCGACCTGGACGACTGTGAGATGCCCCTGTATAGGCTCCACGTTCGACACCAAATAGCTCTGACTCCAATAAGTTTTCAGGAATAGCGGCGCAGTTAAAGGCGATAAAGGGGCCATTTTCTCGTGGGCTTAACTGATGAAGAAGTGAGGCGAACAGCTCTTTGCCCACACCAGATTCTCCCGTTAATAAAACCGTAGCAGACGTTTTAGCGACTCTGGTAATGGCTTGAGTCGCTGCTTTAAATGCAGAAGAAGCACCAATGGTAACAGGGCGATCAGCTTGATCGGTTTGTTTCTTCGGTGAGGTAACCTGATGTTTTTGATGAGGGGGGGGCAAAGGGCAGACTTGTTTCGCAAGATAATACAGATCTTCAGAGGCGTCAGGCCAGAGGTCCGCTGTTTTAGCGATCACTTTGCACGCTGCATGGCCCATGGATCGACATTCTACCTCACGAAAAATAACCATATTGCCAACTAAAGTGCTGACATAGCCCATGGCATAGCCCAATTCTAACCAACAGGCAGGATCGGCGCCTACGCCATAGGCATGAATATGGGCATCATCTTCACAGCTGTGGTGCCAAAGAAACTCGCCTTCATAACGACCTGTTTCTATGTCAAATTCAAAATAAATGGTTTCGACTTTTACGATGCCTTCTAGGGCATGGAGTTGAATGCCTGCTCCAAAAATAGAGGTGATTTCGGCATCTGGCCAGCGTGATTTCACTAAATTGGCATCGCGTTTTCCCGACTCAAAGCCAGTTCGTGTTAACACACCTCTTGCGCCCTCCAGACCAAGCGTATCGATAAGCTCTCTACGTAATGTGGACAGGGAAGCGTTATGGATAAGTAGCATGCGTTCATCGTTTAGCCAGATTCGGCCATCTCCAGGGGAAAAACAAAGACACTCGGTTAGTTCTTCCAATGTAGGAGACTCTTGCGTATTGAGTTTAGACGAATCGCCTTTGAGTAATACGTTAGCATTGATACGAGACATATCTGCTAGGGAAATACGGTGAGGCATTGTCATTATTATGTTCCTCATTGGTCGTTTAGTTAACTGTCATATTGTTATACATCCAAACTATTTATTTGATCAACTGATCTTCTATGTTTTTTTATGAAATTGATCATTTGAGCAATCTAGATGGTTGGTTTTTTCTCTCCTAACCCATTTTTAAAAAATGTCTAAAGATAAAAAATTAATATAAATCAATTGATTATAAGAAGATTTTATATTTTAAAGGATTGTGAAAGAAAAGTGGTACGTTCCATGCAATTTTATGGGTAGTTGATGATAGGAGACTAATAATGATAAGAAACTCTCTTTCTCTTGGCTTTCTTTGCCTGCCGTTTGAACACAACCTTTCTATTTCAGAGCGTGCTAAAGAGACGCTGGAGGAGAGGGAGGCTGAACGAAAAGGGCTAATGCTTTTCTTATGTTATTTCATGTCTCTTCTTGTCGGGTTTGTTAATCCGCATCTAAAGCGTTTTTCAGGTTTACGTCCATTATCGTTTTTTAGTTGTTTTTTTCCGGGCCTTTCCCTCCCTGAGAACAAGGTCTAAAAGACCATTTTGGACGTATTTTGTTTTTTCATATAACAACAATAATAGAAAGTGAGAAAAATGAGACTGTTAGATAAAACCCTAGTGGTTACAGGTGTTTCATCAGGAATTGGGGCGGATGTTGCCCGTCTTGCGAGTTTCCATGGTGCGAAAGTGATTGGTATTGACCGACATGAGCCAAGCCTCACCTTAGATGGTTTTATTCAAGTAGATTTAAGTGATATGCACGCAATTGATAAAGCGGTCATGTCGTTGCCTGTTGGTATTGATGGCTTGTGTAACATTGCAGGAGTCCCTGGTACCGCTTCTGTAGAGTTGGTTAGTCGTGTGAATTATTTGGGGCTTCGTCATTTGAGTCAGGCAATATTGCCCAAAATGAATGATGGTGCTGCCATTGTTAATGTCTCATCGATTTTAGGACGTGATTGGCCCGAGCGACTAGAGGCACATAAAGCTCTCGCCTCTAAAACGACTTTTCAAGATGGCGTCAACTGGTTAGAGGCGCATCCGGTGCCACAGGAAACCTGTTATCAGTACTTTAAAGAGGCGTTAATTGTCTGGAGTGCAGAAAAGGCCTTTCCTTGGTTTCGAGATCATGGAGTGCGCTTAAATTGTGTGGCGCCAGGTCCAGTCTTTACCCCGATTCTAGGGGACTTTATCAGCATGTTGGGTGAAGAACGAGTACAAGAAGACGCCGTTCGTATGAAGCGCCCAGCCTATTCCGATGAGGTGGCAGAAGTCATCGCTTTCTTATGTTCAGACGCTGCACGATGGGTGTGTGGCGCCAATATTCCTGTCGATGGGGGGTTGGAATCAACTTATTTATAAAGACGGTGAGGCCAGGTCACAGACTTAGTAAGAGTTAGTTTGGGATGGTCTTATTTTTAATAATCTTGTATCAAAAATAACAATAAAAGGTGGTAATAAAATGGCACTTAAAAAAACAGTACTTGCCTGTGGTATCGCGTTAGCTTCTTTTTCTGCAATGGCTTACGATCTGCCTGGGGTTAATATGGGAGACTCTAGTTTTTACGATGGTGCACCCGCGCCAAATGGCCCAGGTTGGTATTTTTTAGAATACTTACAATCGATTCGTGCAGATACTTTAAAAGGTAATAATGGGAAAGATTTACCTGTGGCGAATCCAAAAACTGATATGTTTGTTCCCCTTTCTCAGATTATTTATGTATCTCATAAAAAGTGGGGGAATATTACTCCAGGTTGGACTGCTTTACTGCCATGGATTGCTAAAGCTGACAATGGATCATCCCCATCACAAACCGGTGTTGGGGATCTGACATTGGGCGGTTTCTTACAATTTGATCCTATTATGGGAGAAAATGGGCCTAAGTTCTCGCAACGTGTTGAAGTTGATATTACCGGTCCGACCGGTCAATATGATAAAGATAAAATTGTCAATCCAGGTAGCCATGCTTGGAGTGTTGAACCTTATTACGCTTTTACTTATTGGGTCACCCCAAAATGGACCACTTCTGCCCGTTTTATGTATTTGTGGAATAGCAAAAATAATGATCCAAACTTTTCTACTGGTGCGAGTAGTAGCATTCAGGCAGGTCAGGCGTTTCACATGAACTTTGCGACGGCTTATGCCGTTAGTAAAACGGTGAGCATCGGGATTAATGGCTATATGTTGAAGCAAGTAACAAATACCAAAATAGATGGTCGAAGTGTGTCGGGCCGTAAAGAAAAAGTCTGGGCGATTGGCCCTGGGGCTTTGTTCTCGATAGGTAAAGATGACTCCATTACAGCCAACGTTTACTTTGAACAAGATGCCCATAACCGTGCGGAGGGAAATCGCTATATATTGCGCTATGCCCATTACTTCTAAGCGCTATTAAGCCTAATAAGTAACGATTTTGTTAAAGCATTTTTCAGAAGAGAAAACGGCTCTATGGTGGTAGGGCCGTTTTTTATGCGCGCAATTTAGGGGGAAAGCTCAGAAAATGGCAATAAGATTGTCAACAAAAAGAAAAAATGATTAGAGAACAAAGTATATTCGCATCTTCTTAAAATATGCGCTAGTCTGTAAGCACGATTTACTTTTATCGCTATGACATGGTATTGAATCGTTAGTGGCGTTGAGCGTTAGTAACATTTCTGAATTCAAAGGAGAGTATAGAATGGCTACAGCAACCAAAAGCACGACCCAATCCAAAGCACATGAGAAAGTGGATGAAGCAGCAGAGGCTGCGCATAAAGGGGTAGACAGTGCGGCACAAGCGAAAGAACAGAGCCAAGAGCGTATCGAAGAGGTTGCCCAGCAAATTAGTGAGCAAGCCCATAAAATTGCGGATACCGCGAAAAATCAATCCGAAAAAGTCACCTCTGCCATTGGTGAATACGCCAAAGAGCATCCTGTTAAGACCATAGGCATTGCTTTTTTAGCGGGGGCTTTAGCCGCAAGCTTTTTATGTAAGCGTAAATAGTACCAAGGTCTATTACAAGGGCGACGACTATAAATGGAGACATCATCGCACTCAGATTCAGACAAAGAGACTGCGGACTTATCCGTCGTGATTAATGATCACAAGCATTGGTTCAAGAGTGTGTTAGGACTGGGGGCACTGGAAGCGAAGTTATGGGTCGCTTCCAGTGCCCAGCTCCTTGCTCTGATGTGTGGTGTGATTTTTTTATTATTGACAACCTGGTTATTAATCATCGCGACGAGCGCCGTGATTGCTTGGAGTTATGGTTTTTCTTTGGTCGGTATTTTGGCAACCGCTACATTGGTAACTTTTGTCAGTGCCATGGTTCTGTTGTATTTGGTAAGACGTACGTTAAAAAACATGAGTTTTACGCGTACTTTAGATGCCATTATTCCATCCCAAGAGGAGTAAATTATGTTTGGTCTTAAGAAAATGCAACGTGAGCGTGATCGTCTCTTCGCAAAAACTCAGCAGTTGGAAAAGAAGGCGACGACCTCTCGCAACAAAGCCAAAGACAGTATCTTAGCCATGGCTGTGAGCCCAGCAGGGTTGATCGCGAGCTTTGTGCTTGGCGCGACAACGCAATGTGACATTAGTAAAAAAGCCAGACAAAATCTTCTCAATGGGGCAACGAAAGAGGTGTTGAGCTTTTTATCGAGTCAAGTCATGGCGTATATGTCGGCTGATCCACAAAAAACACCCCCAGCAGAAGAGGAAACGTCGCCACAAACGGAGCCGTTTTCTCAAGATTCCCCAGCAAGCCCTTCAAGAAGCGCTTCTACGACGGTCTAACTGTCTTGATCAAGGAATATAGAATCAAACGCTGACTTTGTCGTTAGCGATATTTGTGCAAAAAATGATACTTAAGCCTCGACTTTAATGGCTTAAATCTCTATATTCGCCCCTCTTTCTGTTTGTCTTTTGATCCTCTTGTGGTCGGTATAAACGTTTTTCTTTTCTCTTTGTTTAGGGCTTTTTCCTTTGATCTCCACGGCTAATATCACCATGCAATTCGGCGCAACGCCATTGTTTGAAAATATCTCTGCAAAATTCGGTAATGGCAATCGTTATGGTTTAATCGGTGCCAACGGATGTGGCAAATCCACCTTTATGAAAATTCTCAGTGGTGCGTTAACGCCAACCTCTGGTAATGTGTCCATCACACCAGGGGAAAAAGTCGGCACCCTAAGCCAAGATCAGTTCGCTTTTGAAGAATACTCGGTGGTTGATGCGGTGATCATGGGCGATGTGGCACTATGGAAAGTGAAGCAAGAACGCGATGCTATTTATGCTAAGCCGGAAATGAGTGAAGAAGATGGCATGCGTGCTGGTGAGCTAGAAGCCGAATTTGCTGAAATGGATGGCTACAGTGCGGAAAGTCGTGCTGGTGATATTTTATTAGAAGCGGGCATTGATGAATCCTACCATTTTGGCCTTATGAGCCAAGTGGCTCCCGGCTGGAAGTTACGTGTTTTACTCGCGCAAGCCTTGTTTTCGAATCCCGATATTTTGTTATTGGATGAGCCTACCAACAATTTGGACATTCATACCATTAATTGGTTGGCTGGGGTACTAAATCAACGTAAGTGCACCATGATTATTATCTCCCATGACCGTCACTTTCTGAATTCTGTTTGTACTCACATGGCTGATATCGACTTTGGTGAACTGCGGATTTATCCGGGTAACTACGAAGACTTTATGAAAGCATCATCTCTTATTCGTGAGCAACTATTGACTGAAAATGCGAAAAAAAGCGCTGAAATGGACGACTTACAAGCGTTTGTAAATCGCTTCTCTGCTAACGCTTCAAAAGCAAAGCAAGCGAGTTCTCGAGCGAAAAAGCTGGAAAAAATTGAACTGGCGGAAGTGAAACAGTCCAGCCGAATGACACCGTCGTTGTCTTTCAAACAAGATAAGAAACTGCATCGACATGCTTTGATTCTAGAAGATCTTGGTCACGGCTACGATGAGTTGCTGTTTACGGGGGGCAATATCATTTTAGAGGCTGGCTCAAGGCTGGCGGTTATTGGGGAAAATGGTGTGGGGAAAACCACTTTTCTACGCTGCTTGATGAAAGAGTTAGAGGCGCAGCAAGGTAAAATTAAATGGGCGGAAAACGCTGTTGTTGGCTACTGTCCACAAGACAGTACCGACGATTTTGATTGTGACCTGACCTTGTTCGACTGGATGTCTAAATGGCGTACGGTTAAGCATGATGATCTAAAAGTTCGCGCGATGCTGGGTCGTTTGCTGTTTACGGCGGATGATTTCAATAAGAAAGTGCGAGTGTGTTCTGGTGGTGAGAAAAACCGCCTTATGTTTGGTAAGTTAATGATGATGGACTTAAATGTCTTGGTAATGGACGAGCCAACCAACCATATGGACATGGAAGCCATCGAAGCGCTCAACAATGCCTTGTTAGACTTTGACGGCACGCTGATTTTTGTCAGCCACGATAGGGCGTTTGTTTCTTCCTTGGCGAACCGTGTTATCGAAATCAAAGGGAAAAAAGTCGTAGATTTCCAAGGTACTTATGACGAGTATCTAGCGAACCAATCGATGTGATAATGGGCTGATTGTTTTTATCTGCTAGGTGGTAGTTGAAAAATGTCTGATGAAAGGCTTGCGTCTGGTTGTTTCTTCACTCAGGCTTTTAGCAGATGACTGTGTGCTAGAGCGAGTTGTGGAGGACGTTGTGAATTTTGATGCCATCAAAGAGTATTTGTTGTCTAAACCAGAAGCACAAGAGACGTACCCTTTTGATGATAAAACAGCGGTTTTTAAAGTGCAGAATAAAATGTTTGCCTTGTTGATCACAAGGCAAGGGCAACCTCTGCTGAACCTCAAATGCGATCCTCTTGACGCCAGAGAATTACGGGATATTTTTGAGGAAGTCATCCCTGCGTATCATATGAACAAACGGCATTGGAACTCCATTATTTTGGATGGCAATTTACCAATCGGTGAAGTGCAACGACAGATTGATCACTCCTATGCTTTGGTGGTGAAAGGCATGAAAAAATCGGTGCGTGAGGGCTTAGAGGTTCGTTATGGATCTGATGTGATTTATCAGGCATGATGTCAGATGTACTCATTCGATTTGAGAGAAACCGCGTCACTAAAGAGGAGCAGTCGTTATGTTGAAAGGAAGTTGTCTTTGTAATGGAATTCAATATGAAATTCAGGGGGATTTAGGCGAAATCGTCCAATGTCATTGCCAAAAATGTCGTAAAGCTAATGGATCGGCATTTGCCACTAATACGCCCATTGCCAGTGAGAGTTTTCGTTTCCTTAAGGGTGAAGAGTTAACCGCTGAGTTTGAATCCACTCCCGGTGTCTTTCGTGTATTCTGTAAACAATGTGCGTCACCACTTTATAGCCGCCGCCCTAGTCAACCAGAAGTATTGCGTTTACGTATTGGCACGCTTGATACGCCAATCAACACCAAACCGTCTATGCATATCTTTGTGGATTCCAAAGCCGAATGGGATGAGATCAACGACGACAAGCCACAATATGCTGAGAGACCTGTGAGCTGATAATGCAAGTGTCTTTGGCTGAAATTCTTCAGTCGGCGTAACTTATTGTTTAGAAAAACGTATTAATAGTCTCACCTGACTGTGTTTGTCTATATACTATTTTGTCTGGAAAATCATGGGTTAGCATCTATACTATAAAAGCTCCCTCCACGATAAATAGGCAGTATTTTAGGCTGAAGTTGGCGTGTACCGAGTGTTGTCACGCCAGCCTGTTTTTTCTTTTGAGTCTCTTATCTTCTGGTTATATTTCCCCATTTTAACGTTATTCAGGGTGCTATTAGACCTCACTTTATTGTCCATATGGCGGTATGATAGTGCCTTTCCACATCATGCTGCGAGGTTGTTATGCCCGTTAGTCTTCCTCACCAGTTGGATCAATTTGGTGGTGTCATCGTAGAGAGTTCTGCCTTATCCAATTCGGCTTTGGATTTTGAGAAAGGTCTACAAGATCTATTGATGGTCGCTCGCGACGCTGAGAAAAATTTAATCTGGCTAACCTTGTCGAGTGAACAGGGGGAATGGATTCCTGTGGCGCTGAAACTTGGTTTTGAGTTCCACAATTGTCATGCTCAAGAGGTCACTTTAATCTGTCGTTTGTCAGATCAGAGCTTTGCTCCTTTTGCTCCCACGCATACCATTGGAACGGGGGCGATTGTGATCAATAAGAAAAACGAATTGTTGGTGATGCGTGATACTTGGTCGAACTATCGAGGGTTTAAATTGCCTGGTGGCTATCTTGAGCAGGGGGAAAGAATTGAGACGGCGGTGACTCGTGAGGTGCTCGAAGAAACGGGTATTGAGACACAATTTGAAGGTGTGCTGGGTATTCGCACTCGTCACCCTGTACAGTTTGGCAAATCCAATATGTATATTGTTTGCCGCTTAACGCCCTTGAGTGAGCAGATTGTCATTACGGATACTGACGAAGTGGCTGAAGCGCGTTGGATGCCAATGGATGAGTACTTGAATGATGCCAATATACATTCATTTAACAGGCAAATGGTGGCTGAGTTAAAAGATTGTGCTGGGCTACAACCTTATGAGGCCAATAATGTCTTTGCCCCTCATACCATGCAAGAAGTGTTTTTTGCTAAGGGCTAAAATGTATGTATTGATTTGCCCATTTTTCAAGTTCAGGTCTACAGTGTAAAAAGAAGCTTTTAAAAAGTTGTTTCCTTGTAGAAGGGTGATCATTAATGGCGAGTTTATTTAGTCATTTCTTTTCTCGACATCTTCCTAGGATCGCCCGCCGATCTGTGCGGCAAGTCTCGCAGCCTGTTATGTATTCTGAGCGATTAATATTACGGCCTTTTTTATTAAGTGATGCGGATGTGGTGACTTATTTGGTTAATACTTCTTTGGTGGCCGATATGACAGCCAGTATTCCTCATCCATATCCTGAGGGCTTGTCGGCACGCTGGATAGAAAGCCATTTAGAGGGGTGGCAAGCACGTCGCTTTATTTGTTTCGCCGTTGAGTTAAAACAAACGAGGCAATTGATTGGTTCGATCTCATTAATGAATATTCACGATGATCAGGCTGAATTGGGGTATTGGTATGGTGTGGATTTTTGGCGGCAAGGTTTTGCAACGGAAGCAGCTAAACGCTTGGTTTGTGGCGCTTGTAGCGATTTTGGCCTAAAGCGCTTAACGGCCCGCCATCTTGATCGAAATCCTGCCTCGGGTAATGTCTTGAAGAAGGTGGGTTTTGCCTATCAAAGCAGTGAAATGCAGCAGCTTGGTTTAATGACATGTGAAGAACTGATGCATCTATACGTTTATCAGCCGCCATTTTTGGTAACATAAAAATGACCCATAGGTAAAATCCTAACTTTCATCGCTATTATTCTTTACCTAGTTGCTGCATGTGAAGATGAATATTTCCCCCTAAGAAGCGCTTGTCCGTTGATTCTTACGCCAGTATAGTCCCATCCTTCGACGTCTTTTGTTTGTAACCCAGAACAAGGGCCTAGTTGTTAAATAATGGCTTACACACAAAATATTTTGTTATATTATAACGTTTTAAGGTGGCGAGTTAAAAGGCATGAGAGAATGATTGAAAGTGATCAGTCTGGCTCAAGGGCGATAGCGTCTCGTGTATGGGATAAACAACCTGCTGGTTTGGAGTTGAGGACGGTCTCATGGTCTCCTTCCGCTCATAATCGGGTGCTTGAGTCGATTTCAGTGAAAATCAAGGCTGGCGAATTTGTCGCGATTGTTGGTCCCAATGGTTCAGGTAAAACCAGTTTATTGCGATGCTTGTACCGAGTGAATAAGCCAACGAGTGGTGAAGTTTTACTGGATGGGGAAAATCTCTGGCAGCTTAATCCATTGCAGTGTGCCAAGCGTATTGCAACTGTCCTACAGGATTCCCCCGCAAATTTTGGATTAACCGTGTTTGAAATGGTTGAAGTGGGTCTCACCCCCAATGCCAACAAATGGGGGCGGTCAGATGAGGACGCCGATCTTATTGAATGGGCGCTATCTATGTTGGATGTAGAGCATTTGGCGGATCGGGATTTTAGCTCTTTATCCGGTGGTGAACGCCAACGTGTGATGATTGCAAGGGCGCTAGTCCAACAGCCTGATATTTTGATTCTTGATGAACCGACCAATCATTTGGATATTCGCCATCAGTTGGATGTGTTGGCTTTGTTGTCAACACTGCCTTGCACTGTGATTGTTTCTTTACACGATCTGGCGTTGGCCTCTGCCTACGCGGATAGGGTGATGGTAATGCACACTGGCCAATTAGCCGCTTATGCATCACCTAGTGAGGTGTTTACCCCTGCTCGAATCAAGCAAGTTTTTGATGTGGATACCGTTATCGATGCGCATCCTATTACTCAAAAAACGCGTTTTTCTTTTTACATCAACGATTGAGTTTAGGGACAGGAAAATGACTTTTTCAACAAAAAGTGTTCGGACAGCAGCATTCATTTCAGGAGCCGTGCTAAATACATTGCTAGCAACCTTTGTCCATGCTGCGGGCTACCCCGTTACGGTACAAAGTTGTAATCGTCAAGTGACGTTTGATCATGCCCCCAAAGCGGCTGTTTCAAATGATGTGAATTTGACAGAAATGATGCTAGCACTTGGGTTGCAGGATCATATGGTTGGCTTTACTGGCGTATCAGGTTGGAAAACCTTGGACCCAAGCTTGCGCAATGGGATTCGACAGTTGCCTGAACTTTCGCCTAAATACCCTACGAAAGAAGTGCTATTAGGGGCAAATGCGGATTTTTATTTTGCCGGGTGGAACTATGGTATGCGCGTGGGTGGCGGTGTGACGCCAGAGACGTTAGCGCCGTTGGGTATTAAGGTTTATGAGCTAACGGAAAGCTGTATTCATATCATGCACAAGTCTAAGGTATCGATGAATGATATGTATGTGGATCTTCTTAATCTTGGGCGTATTTTTAATGTCGAAGATCGTGCTCAAAAATTGGTGAATGGTTATAAGAAAGAATTAGCGACGTTTCAGGCGACACTAACGCCCTTGAAAAAAACGCCGAAAGTGTTTGTCTATGACTCTGGTGAGGAGCAACCCTTTACCGCAGGGCGTTATGCCATGCCAACGGCCTTAATCGAGGCGGCTGGCGGTAAAAACATTGTTGATGATGTGCAAAAGAGCTGGACTCAGATTGGCTGGGAGCCGGTGATTGCCAGAAATCCCGATGTGATTGTTATTGTGAATTATGGGGACGTTACCGCTCAGCAGAAAATCCAATTTTTAAAGAGTAATCCGGCTTTTAGCGATATCACAGCGGTGAAAAAAAATCATTTTGTGGTGCTGCAATATGTGGAAGCCACGCCTGGACCTCGTAATATCGAAGCGATTAAGAAGCTAGCGAGAGCCTTTAGAGATGATGAATCTTAAGTTGGCTTTATGGCTCGCCTTAGACATAAAAAACTTGAATATTGGGCGTTGACCAGCGTTGTATGACATTAAAGTGCGTACTTTATTATCGATCGTTTTCGTTGAATAGTGTATAAGCGAGAACGACACTTGAGTTCCAGTTGTATGAAAACGAGAAAAAGACAAATGGATAGGGCGGCGTTAGTTGCTATGCCTTTACCCGTATTGTTGCTCCTATTATGCCTGCTGCTTTTACTTATGATGGGGGTAGCCATCGGCGTAGGATCCGTGCCAATTAGCCAAACGACTGTGTGGGGCATTATTTTTCATAAAATATCAGTCGCTGTGGGGGAGGTCTCTTGGCTAACACCACACTGGTCCATGGGGCGAGAAAATATTGTCTGGGCGGTACGTTTTCCCAGAACCATTTTAGCCGCCATTGTGGGGGCGTCGTTGGCGATGGTGGGCGCTTCATTGCAGTCGGTAACACGTAATCCCTTAGCGGATCCGCATTTGCTTGGTGTGTCATCGGGGGCAGCGTTAGGCGCTATCATTGCCTTATTGCATACGGGTATGATTCTCGGATCTGTGACGGTACCTGTGTTTGCTTTTTTAGGCGCTTTATTTGCAATGGGGCTAGTTTTGTTAGTCGCGAATTTTTCGGCAGCCGATAGTGCAGGGCGTTTAATACTTGCGGGGGTTGCCGTTGCGTTTGTATTGACGGCGTTTGGTAATTTGTTCATTTTTATGGGGGACCACCGGGCTTCCCATACGGTGATTTTCTGGATGTTAGGTGGCTTGGGCTTAGCTCAATGGGGGCAACTGTGGTTTCCTTTTTTGACCCTGATCTTTTGTTCGGCTTATTTAATTTATAAAGCACGCTTTCTAAACGCCATGATGCTAGGTGACGAAACCGCCAGTACTTTGGGGGTACCTGTGCATCGTTTTCGTTTGTCGGTCATTGTGGTGTGCGCCTTATTGACTGGCGCAGCGGTGGCGTTCTCAGGAGTCATTGGCTTTGTTGGCTTGATGGTTCCACACATTGTGCGTTTACTGGTTGGCGGAGATTATCGAAAAGTACTGCCTTTGTCTGCGTTACTGGGGGCGGTGTTTCTGGTAAGTGCGGACATTGTTGCCCGGGTTATCATGCCGCCTGAAGACATGCCTATTGGTATTTTAACGGGGTTAGTGGGCGGTCTCGGTTTTATCTTTTTGATGAGGCATCGCAGAGGCGTGGTGCTGTAATGTCACTGAATAAGAGCACGAGAAAGGAATATTAATGGGTGAGTGACATAAAAAAACGGATCATATGGATCCGTTTTTTTGAGCTTTCTATTGGTGTAGTGACGTTTATAGATCGGCTTCGATAGCTTTCACAAGGGCTTCGTTGTCTGGTGTGACATCTGGAGAGAAACGTATCACCTTGCCTTCTTTAGTGATGAGGAATTTTTCAAAGTTCCATACCACCTCAGGCGCTTTGGTCGCTTCAATGTTATGGCCTGCTAGCATAGTCACCATCGCGTCACGATTCGGTGTCTCAGGGGCTGCTTCGATTAAGCCTTTGTACAGTGGGTGCTTCTCGTCACCAGTGACAACGATTTTGCTAAACATCGGAAAAGACACATCATAAGTAAGGCTGCAGAACTGTTGAATTTCTTCGTCTGTACCGGGTTCTTGTCCTGCGAAATCGTTTGCAGGAAAGCCAAGTATTTCAAAGCCTTGGTCTTGGTATTTTTTGTAGAGGGCTTCTAGACCTTCGTATTGTGGTGTTAAACCGCATTTCGATGCCGTGTTAACGATCAATAGCGTTTTACCACGGTAAGCCGATAAATCCGTATCTTCACCTTGAATGTTTTTAACCGTTAAATCTAATATGTGACTCATATTATTCCTCTCGAATCGTTGGCATTTTTATAAGATGAAAGTTTTCATCCTGTTTATTCAATACCAAGCCTACCTGTATTCATCACAAAAGAATGCGCAAATAAAGGCTATTTTGTGGCTTCGTCTGGATCAGCTGCGAAAAATAAGCGCCAAACCAAAGAGGAATAAGCTGACACCACAGATTTGATTAAGGCGAGTTTTCATTGAGGCTAGGTAGTTTTGCAGGCGAGGTGAGGTGATAATGCAAGCGACTAAGGCAAACCAAAGGGCATGCAATAGAATCATATAGGCACCGTAAAGGTAAGCCGCTAAATTGGGGTCACCTTCTGGGGCCACGACCTGACTAAAAATGCTCAGGAAAAATAGCATGGTTTTTGGGTTGAGAGCATTGCAAAGAAAGCCTTGAAGAGCATGATGAAAAAAAGACATGGAAACTGGTCTAATGGTCCCTTGTACCTCAGAAGGCCTTTTCTTGGAGAAGAACATCTCTTTTATGCCAAGATAGATTAAGTAGGCTGCACCAGCGTATTGGATAATAGGATATAGCCATGCATTGTGTGAGATCAAGTAACGTATTCCCATTAATGAATAAGTAATGTGAATACTGATGGCGAGGCCGATGCCAATGGCAGTCCAAACACCGGCACGTCGTCCATGGGATAGGCTATTTTTAACAACTAATACAAAGTCTGCCCCTGGACTAATAACAATGATTATGCCTAACAGCCCTAAACTCAACCAAGTGATGTTTTCCTCAAACATGATTTTCTCCTAATGAATTGCTGTGATACTTGACATGGTATGTCATGCTGTCACTCTTTATAATCGATATTTCCTCCTTCAATTTGTGAGAAAAAATCACTAATGCGACACTTAAAAGCGTTCCATATTTTTCACGTTGCTGCCTCGTCGTCGAGTTACACTGAGGCGGCAAACAAGCTTTGTATTACACATGGAGCAGTGAGCAAACAGATTAAGGTTCTTGAAACCTATTTAGGGCAGGCTTTGTTTTATAAGCAGGGGCGTCATGTTCGCTTGACCGAGCAAGGGCGGGTGTTAAAAGGCTTTACCCAACAAGCGTTTCAAGCGTTGGAACAGGGAACGGCAGCCTTAATGCCCAAAATAGACAATGTGCTAACGGTATCGTGTGAGCCAACTTTGACGATGCGTTGGTTGATGCCTCGTCTTGCCCAGTTCCATGAGTCACACCCAGACATTGAGGTGCGTTTATCCACGGCGGGTGGTCCTGTTGATTTTGTCACTCAAGGAATTGATCTGGCCATTCGCCGAGAAGATTTTGTGATGTCGGTTCCCAGTCTCAAGTTACCTTTGTTGGAGGAATGTGTTGGCCCCGTTTTTTCTTCTGCCTATTGGTCGAGTGTACAAGAGACGATGAGCCAAGTTGTTTACTTACACAGTAAAACCCGCCCTGATGCTTGGCAGGATTGGTTGGCCTGCCAAGCATCAGATAAGGCGATGTTTGCTAATTTTTCAAGCAGTCCGCAACACACTTATGAGCATTTTTATTTTTGCTTGCAAGCTGCGGCAGATGGTTTGGGGGCGGCGATTGGCTCTTACCCATTGGTTATGGATGATTTAAAAAGAGGCCACCTGGTTGCGCCATTTGGCTTTGTCCCATCAGGACATTGTTATCTTGCCTTAGCACCGCAACAGTTAACACAACAAGCGCAGGCTTTCTATGATTGGCTAAAGACTCTAACGGAGGGCGCTAATGAACATTGAATATCGTTTTATCGATGTGGAAACAGACTATGAGACGTGTTGCGAGTTTCGTAAAGATGCTTATTTCTGTAGTTTTGCCACTTATCAAGGCTTCGAGACGTTGATAGACGGCTATAAAGAGCGCTTGCTAGAACGAATCCATCACCCTGACTGGTTTTATTTTCATCTTTGGTATGGCGGTAGAATCATTGGTCAGCTTGAGTTTCGTTGTTTCTCGTCCCGTAAAGAAACCGGCTATCTTCATCTGATCTATTTGGTTGAAGAGTATCGTGGACTGGGTTTGGCTGGCGAATTAGAGCGTTTTATTGCTCGTCGCTTGATGGAGAAAGGATGCCAGTATTGTTTGTTGTCTGTTAGCCGCACGAATCAACGAGCGTTGCTTCATTATGCAAAGTTTGGCTGGCACTACGACTCTCCAAATCCAAAACATGATACGACAGATTTTTACCTCAGAACTCTATCAGAATGACGGTGGCAGCATAATGACTCTATATATGTACGGTAATCGTCAATATTTTGTTTGAAAGAAGTGAATACATCCTTTGTCTGAGGATAATTTGAGAACAGATGTTGAATGAGAATGTTTTTTGTTTACATTGCTCTTTACTAAACAATACAATATTCATTTACTTGTATTCCGTTCTTAGGTTTTTTAACAGGGGTTGTTTATGCGTTATTTGGCGTCGCGCTTTGTTTTTCTTTTCATGGGGTTCTTTTCGTTGGGCGTTTATGCGGCGACGTATCCGATGACTGTCACTGATATGGCGGGGCGCCATGTGACGATTAAATCAGAGCCAAAACATATTGTGTTACAAGATGGTAGAGATGTGTTGATGCTGGCGGTATTGGATAAAAAGAATCCATTTAAACGCGTTGTTGCTTGGAATAATATTATCAAGAAAAGTGATTCGGGGCTTTGGCATCGACTAGCCACACAGTGGCCAAGCGCTAAAAAAATCTTGGATATGAACTTTGGCGATAGTGGCCAGTTAAACTTAGAAGAAGTCTTAACCCATCAACCTGATTTGTTAGTCGCAGAGTTGCGTTCTAAACCGGCTTTAGAGCAAGGCGGGGTGATTAAAACCTTGGCTAAATTAAACATCCCAGTTTTGTTTGTTGATACCGCTGAGAACCCGATTAAGGATGCTCCTGCCAGCGTCAAACTATTGGGTAAAGTGTTGAATAAAGAACAGAATGGTGATGCGTACTTCAACTTTTACCAGCAGCAGCTTAAAATCGTAGACGATGGGGTGAAAGCCGCTGTAGCAAAGCAAGGAGGCAAACGTCCTAATGTGTTTATAGAAGCCCATGCGGGCGTCAAAGGGCCAAATGATTGTTGTTTTACGCATAACAACTTTGGTTGGGCAGATTTAGTGGAAGCCGCTGGGGGTAATAACTTAGGCTCTGAAGTGTTAAAAGGGCCAACGGGCGTAGTGGCGATGGAAAAAGTGCTAGAAATGAAGCCCGATGTGTATGTGATGACAGGATCTCAGTGGCCAGGACGTAGTAAATCCATTGCTCTTCCTTTGGGGTATGATGTGACGTCAAAGCAAGTTCAGGAAGCCTTTGATCGTTTATTATCTCGCCCAGGTTTCAAACAACTATCGGCTTATAAGAGCCATCGAATTTATGGTGCCTATCACCAATTTTACAACCATCCTTATAATATTGTTGGAGTCGAAGGGTTAGCAAAAGACTTTTATCCAAAAGAGTTTAAAAATCTCAATCCAACACAGACCTATCAAACGATTTTGACACGCTTTACTGATATTAAGAGTGATAAAAATTTAACGTTATTTGCTCATGCCAAGGAATAATTTTTCCTAATGAATACTGTTTCACAAACGCTGGGCCAAGCGCCCAGCGCGCACGTTTACAAAAATGATGTGCGTCGTAAATTACTGTTGATTGTTGTTTTCTTTATCTTAACGGTTCTTGCCGTTATAACCGATTTATTATGTGGTTCAGGGACGTTACCTTGGCATGTGGCGCTTAATGGTGTGTTTCATCCAGATCAGGCCTCTCCCATGGTGCATGTGGTGATGTGGGATTTGCGTATGCCTGTAACCATCACGGCGGTATTATCCGGTATTGGTTTAGCGATTGCGGGTTCGTTAATGCAAACTGTGCTGGATAATCCATTGGCAGAGCCCTTTACTTTAGGCATTTCTTCTGCTGCAGGTTTTGGTGCAGCATTGGTTATTGTCTTCCAAACGTCTTTAGTGAGCTTTCTTCCTGTTGATTATTTACTGACGGCGAATGCCTTTATTTTCTCTCTAGTGACTGTGTTGTTTATTGGCATTTTTGCGGCTCGCAAGGGATTGTCAGTTGAGATGATCGTGATGCTGGGGATTGCCGTGCATTTCATCTTTTCGGCGCTACTGGGCTTGGCGCAATATGTTGCGAATGTGGATCAACTCCAGTCTTTGGTCTTTTGGATGATGGGGTCTTTGCAGAAAAGTACCTGGACACAAGTGGGGATCAATGCAGTGATTATTGTGCTGGTTGTTCCCATCTTACTTTTATTGTCTTGGCAAATTTCGGCACTACGAGGCTTTGGTGAGCAAGCCCAAGTGTTAGGGATTTCAGTGGCACGCCTTCGTATGTTGTTATTGACTTTTTCCGCGTTGTTAGCAAGTGCTATTACGGCGACGATTGGGGTCGTTGGCTTTATTGGACTGGTGGCGCCACATGTGGCCCGTATGCTGGTTGGTGAGGATCAACGTTTTGCGCAATTGATGACAATGATTGTTGGCGCTTTAATTATGACCTTATCTTCCATCGTCAGTAAGATGTTGATACCAGGCGTTATTTTACCAATTGGTATGGTGACTTCCTTGTTGGGCGTACCATTTTTTGTTTGGTTGGTATTCGGCCGTAGTATGGGGAGACGATAATGCTTAATGTTAATGAATTGTCTGTACGGATTGGTAGAGTTGATATTCTAAAACCAGTGAGTTTTGAATTAACCACAGGGCAATCTTTGGCCTTGTTAGGGCGCAATGGGGCTGGAAAATCGACGTTGGTAAAAGGGTTAGCGGGGCTAGTAAAAGCCAAAGGAGACATTCAATTAGAAGGTGTGAGCCTTAATGATATGACGCAAAAGGAGCGCAGTCGGATTATTGGTTATGTGGCCCAAGACTTCTCTAGTAGCAATGTGCGTTTGAGTGTGTTTGAGTTATTGTTATTGGCTCAGAATAGTCAAAACATGCAGTTACGTGCGTCACCTGAAAGTCTTGTTTTAGCACAAGAAATGCTCAACATGCTTGGACTAGCACATTTAAGCGAGCGTATGCTGAATGAGATGTCAGGTGGTCAAAGACAAATGGTCGCCTTAGCCTTAGCGCTGATTCGTAAACCAAGATTGCTGTTGCTGGATGAGCCTACATCGGCGTTGGATTTAGCGAACCAGTTACAGCTTTTACAAACGGTTCGTGATTATACTCAAGAGCAAAATATCACCACTCTTATGGTGTTGCATGATTTGAATTTGGCCCATCGTTTTGCTGATCAAACGATGATTCTTGAGTCAGGTAAAGTTTCGGCATTTGGTGATACCCATGAAGTGCTGACGGCAGAACAAATTGCGAACAGTTACGGTGTGCATTGTGAAGTCTTTATCGGCTCCGATGGCTCAAGGAGTATTCATCCTTTATCTGCTATTTGACGTTTATTTAACCAACAGGTCGACTTTATAAAAAGGGTGATTATCTATTATTGGATATCACCCTTTTTTTGTGGTCTTGATTATTTTGTTAAGACAAATCAGAAATCGTAAGTGGCGCTTAGATAAACGCGACGGCGTTCACCCACGAACGAGCCGATGGTTTTGGTAAAACCACTCACGGCGTATTTTTTATCGAACAGATTTTTGATGTTCAGCTGAAATTTCCACTTTTCCCAATGGGTCTGCCATGAGGCGTCGTATACCGTGTAGGGTTTGACTTTTTGCCCTTGGCGATTGATTTGCTGGCTGACATAATCAGCTCCCAATCCAATGGATGAACGAATGTGTGGAAAGTCATATCGTGTCCAAACGCCAAGCTGGTTATGTGGTGTATTGGCAAAGCGTTTGCCATTGGCATATTGGATACCATTAAACGCTTTTTCGACAATGGTGTCGTTATAGGCGTAGTTGATATTCGCGACCCAGCGCGAGGTGATATCGGCCATAATATCTAGTTCCACCCCTTGGCTTCTTACTTTGCCAAAAGCAACTTTTTTATCGGTGTCGTTTGGGTCTTCTTGGAGAATGTTCTTGCGAATAATATGGTAAGTCGCCAGATTTACATTCAGTCGATTATTCAACCAATAGCTGCGCATTCCCACTTCTATTTGTCGACTTTCTTCTGGGTCGAAAGGTCCGCCTACACTGGTTTGTTGGTTCTCTGCATCCTGTGGAACAAAGCCTGTTGAGAAGGACGTATAGGGTTTGAGATGTTTATTGATCTTGTAGGTGGCGCCAATGCGTGTCGAGTAGCCTGTGTCGTAATAGTCGGTCGAAGAGTCCTTTAGATGGTCATGATAGGCTTGCTTAATCCGGTCAATACGCACACCCGATGTGAGCTCCAGTTTGTTGGTGATTGCCCATTGGTCTTGTGCATACAGACCAAGTTGGTCAGACGTGGTGTCTTCGTTGGTATGCTCGTGCATGATGTAATTGTTGGTATTGTCTTTTCCATAAACAGGGTGGATAAGACTTAAATTAGAGACGCCATCGGCTGGACCGGTTGCCCTTGAGTAGGTAAAACGGTTCTTTTCGTGGTAATACTCACTTCCTACTAGCACAGTATGCTTGCCAAGCTCCGCGATTAAATTACCTGCTAAGGTGATGCCTTTGCGTTTACGAACTTGGTCTCGGTATTGACGTTTACTGGTATCGGGAATGCCATCACCATTCGTATCAAGCAGTTTGTTTATTTCGTGATATTTCTGAGTCTCGGTATTTTCGAAGTAGCGAACGGCGAGATTACTATCCAACCATGAATTAATGGTGTGGTCGAGCTTAGTTTGAAAGACTTGTGCGTTAAGCTCTTGATAGTCTGTTTTTTCGTTATCGTTCCAAGAAATTGGCGCTAGGAAGTTGCCATTATTATCCGTTGGAATCCCGCGTAAGCGAGCGCCGTTTATGTTCTGGTGAATATTTGTATATTGAGTGGTCAGTGTGTCGTTATCGTTAATATCCCACGCATAGCCAAGATCGATAATACGGTTTTGTTCTTTCACATTATTGCGGTATGAATGTTGTCCATCCGAATAAATTCCCACTCGGTAGCGTTTTGAAGCCTCTTTGTTAAGTGGACCAGAGGATTCTACACTACCGCTTAGAAAGTCTTTGTTGCCCACCGTGGCTTGGATCGTGTTGCGCGGATCATAGGTTGGTTTCTTGGTGACATAGTTAATCACACCGCCAGGTTCTCCCGCGCCATACAGGGCACCAGATGGCCCTTTTAAGACCTGAATCTGATCAATGGTGAAAAGTTGAGGAATTGAAAAATCCCCATAAGGATCGCCTTTCAATCCATCGTAGAGGATCTCGTCTTGGCTGAAGCCGCGTAGGGTAACAGTAGAAACGTTGTTTTGTGATAATCCTGATATTGAGCGATACAAATCGGTTATTTGCCGTGCAGCTTGATCCTCTATCATGGTGTGAGTCACCACTTGCACGGACTGTGGTGTTTTGTCTATAGGGGTTTCAGTACGTGTGGCGAAGGTTGTTTCGTCGTCTTTATAGTAGGACAAAGCGCGTCCTTTCACATCCATTGTGTCTAGTTTTACGTTTGTGTCTGTTGTGTCGGCAAGGGTATTGGTAGAAAAAGCAAGCGCACCACAAGCTTGCATTGCGATCAGAAAGGGGTTGAGCTTCATAACAAAACCAAGGGTCAAAAAAATGGAAGGAATATGATAGTGATTATGATAATCATTTGCAATATTGAGTTGTTTTAATATACCAAAAGGTTTTGTGGATTGGTTGTTATTGGATGAAAAAGCGAGGATTAAAGAGACAAAGCTCGTAAAGCATTGTTCATCAAGAATATTTTTGGAAGGTTGCTAGAAGAGCAAGTCGGAATAGTAAAGGCGCAATGATCAGATCCGCTCAGTCCTCTGCCTCATTACGCCTTCATGGAATTAAAGTTGCACTTGGCTTGTCTGGTTAGCAGTCTGAGACTGTTTTAGATAATCAACCAAGGTGTCTTTAAGTTGCAAGCGACGCTTTTTAAAGGTCTCTTCTTCTTCCGTTGAAACGAGAAGAATTTCCTGCTCCATTTTTTTGATTTCGTTCGTCAGGTAGTGGTATTCATCCGATAGCTTTTTAAAGTGGTCATCCGTCATTTTAAGACTATGAATGTCGTCTTTAAATTCTGGTAACTCAAGGGCTAAATTATGATTTTCGATAGGCATATTATTTTCCTTTTTTCACTCTCTAATCATTAGGCTAGGTTATTTGCGAGTTTGATGTCTTGATACCGATCACGTTTTTTAAAAAACGCATTAGTAAAGTTATGGCGCATTGAATTCATCATCACAAGGCATTGCGCATTTATTACTTGGCTTTTAGGCATTTTGAAGAGGCTTTTACTAATCGCTGACGGCGCATGTGTGAGCAGATACCCCCATATTGGTTAATAAGGATTATGGCGAGGTAACTGATTCTTTTGTCGTTTAACTTGCCGCCAGTTCGCGATGAGCTGGCGGCAATTGGATTAAAAGTTTAAATCGATGCGTGGCGTGCTACCACGGGTAAGATCAACTTCAGGCGCGCAGATAAAAATTCGAGAGGAGTCAATCTTTTGGTTCACTAGGTAATTTTTTAGGCTCTGTGCTCTTTTTATTGCTATCGCATTGGCAGTTTGACGGGCTGCATCACTTATGGTGACTGGTGGCTTTTCTAGGCCTAAATCCTGATAGCTTGCTACACCACAGGCTCTCAGCTCACTGTCTTCTTTGTTTTTCATAAGATCTGTTAATTGTTTTAAAAAAGTTTCTTGATCTGCCGAAAGGTCGGTTTGTTTCGCCTGAAATTTCAAAGGCTCTACGCGAATTTTTAACAACTGTTCACCTGCGAACTGCGCAATTGAAATGACATTCGCATAAGGCACAAAGGTTTGCAGTAAATAATTAGTGGACGCTTTAAATAAGGCCTTCTTGATTGGCAAAACGAGGAGATCTCCCCATCCGAACTGAGGGTTATCTATGTTACCGGAGAGGGGAATATCGAGATTAATATTACCGTTTCCGTCTTTTAATGCGCTAACTGCAATGTTCAGAGGAATTACTCCAGTTTTGATCACTGAGCTGCTTTTGTATGTCCCTCCAAGGTCAAATTGTTTTAGTACAATATGACTTGTGCCACTGATAACACCTTCTTTCGAGGTCAATTTAAGGTTTAGATTCAATTGACCAGAATCAATTTGGTAACCCAAAACATTCGCGATATAAGGAGAGTAAGGCGGTAACTCGGCTTGGCTAACCACTAAGTGTGACGACATGGTGAGTTTTTTGGCGAGAGGAAGTATCGTCAGTTCACCAGAAAGAGTGGAGTATTTGTCATTTCTAGCTTGGAAATCTAAAGTGGCTTTTTGCTCTTTATCCTTAGTGTTGAGGTTGCGAATAGCAAACTTTTCAATGGTTAGCGTGCGCTTTAGAGCGGGATCAATACTCTTGTCTTGAATATATAAGCTAGACTTACCTGTCATGTTGTAAGCATTTAAGATCACATAATAAGGGGCTTTAAATGCGGTGTTTGCAGAAGCGTTGGTTGAACTCTGTTGTGTGGCGATGTCTTGTTGTTTCGGTACGTCGATTGGTTTGGCTTTTTCTGAGGGTGCTTGCTGTTCGTTGGTGTCGACAAATACCAAGTTTTCAATGCGTTTTTTGCTGTCTAATAGCAAGTTGCCTTTAACTCCTTTGGTATCGATCTGTTTGATGCGAATGCCATCTTGGTTTGCATGGATTTGATCAATAGACACATCATCAATGGTAGCAAGGGCTGGAGAGGCGGGCTGATTTGTTTTAGGCACAAGAGGCTCAGAAACGATAAGTTTTTGAATGTTCAACTTATTAAGAGAGACGTTAAAGTTGTTACCTTGCTGGTTAAGGTTAACGTGAGAGAGTGAAGCATCTTGCCATGATGCCGCTCGTTTTGTGTCTGATAACTTCGCATCAAAGGCTTGAGTCATCAGGTTTAGGTCTGTGCTTATTACATGGGGTGTTTGTTGGTCGTTAAGGTCTAGGTTCAGGGTATTCGCCGTAATATGCAGTTGTCCTAGTGAGACATCCGCTTTATTTTTTTGTTGAGCCGTGAGACCAGCTAATGCCAGTTTTATATCGTTATTATTGACTTTTATACCCTTGCTCGGTGTTTGTGAGAACGAACTGGTATTCGTCAGGCTGAGAGTGTCGTAGTGGGTTTTTATATCCGCTTGTTCTGCGCTTAGGTTGTGACTGTCTAGCTGACTTTTTACTGAGAGCTGAAGCGCATCAGTAGTGGATTTGCTCAACTGTAACTGACTAAGAGCCAAGGTGCTTTGCTCATTCGTCAAGGCAAGAGAAGAGAGCGCCAATGTTAATTGATGAAGGTTGATGTTGGCCTGTGGTGTATTGGCGGTGAGTGTTTGGTCGTGCTGTGTTACATCGAAAGGCGTGTTAACGGATAGCTGGGCGACACTGGCACTTTGCTTATCTTTTAGTTTGGTTGTTAATCCATTCACTTGAATATCCACATTGCCTTTTGCACTGATGTTGTTTTGTGAGTCATAAGAGGCGGATAGGTTTGATAGCGCTAAAGTACTGGAATCCAGAGAGACATGATTTTGTTCTGGCAGTTGGAAATCCAATGCTTTAAGGCTAACTGTGAGCGCAGAATTATTAAACTGATACGATGTTGTACCATCATTTTTTTGCAGGCTGGCAGTCAGAGTTCCTTTCAGGCCGATATTCCCCTTACCTGTTTGATAAGGGGCTGGAATAAAGTGGGCGAAGGCTTGCAGTGGAAGTAAGGTATCCTGAATCGTTAGACTTGCTTGGCCTTTTATTGGTGTGTAATGAAACTGACTAGCAAGATCAATCTTGGCGGTATTAATGTCTGTGTTTAGTTGGACGGAACCTTGCCAGTCCATGCCTTTCCCTATCAAATCGTTAATCGATAACTTATTGATTGAGATAGTGTCTTGCTGTACGGGTGTGCTGGCATCTAGCTGTCGGCTTAAGTTGATATGGCTATTAACGAACGAAAACTGTGGGACTTTGATTGACCAAGGCGTGCTGTTTTTTTCTGTTTTGGGTGTATTGTTTGTCGGCTCTTGTGCCGTCTTAGATTGGTATTGAGCAAGGTTGATACCTGCAATGATCCAGTCGTTTTGTTGTTGTTTAACCGACAGGGTCAGTCCATCAATTTTGGCGTGAGAAACCTGGATAGTGCCAGAAAGTAGAGGGGAAATATTGACTCCTAAATCCAGTTCTTTAAGGGTTAAGGTATCCTGTTTTTCTTTAGTGATGGTTAAGTCTTTTATGGTCACTCTTGGCGGAAAAAAGTGGACACGAAGGTGTTGTAGTGAAGCGTTTTCGCCTTGTGACTGAAAGTATTCTTGTAAATAATGTCTTGCTACAAACGGCGTAATTAGCCAGACAATAAAAATTATCCCAATAAGGGTTAGGCTGGGAATAATAAACAGATTGCGTAACGGTCTTTTGGTGATGTTGCTAAGCGCCATATTCTCTACCTTGAGGAGTTAAATCGATGTGTCATCTGGTTGTTCTGGTCGTACTGGCAGGCGTAATAGGTAAGTGCATACCGCGACGCCAATACAAATAAGAGAAATGGTCGCCCAAAGACGACCGATAATAATCATAGAAATCCCCATCCCCATCCACATCAGAATAATAGCTCGGTTACGCGCTTTTCTTGGGATGCCTTTACCTGATTGCCAATCACGAACCATCGGGCCGAAGTATTTATGGTTCATCAGCCAATTATGGAAGCGTTCGGAGGATTTAGAAAAACACCATGCCGCGAGAAGTACCAGAGGGGTGGTAGGGAGTAAAGGCAAAAATATACCGATAATGCCTGTAATCAATGACAGCCAACCCAAGATAAGTAAAGCAATTCGTTTCCCCTGCATAGACTGATCCGTGACATTGAGTGGTAATGAATGTGTTATTTTAACCTTGCTTGCAAAGATAGCCAGCCCAAAAAAGTCCTGCGAAATAAAGAGACGAACAGATAAACTTTGCCATATTTTCTCTAGTTTAGCTGGCTTTTTGAGGGCGATATTATTTTCTGAATGACTATTTTGTCGTCTTGCTATTTTCCTGCATTAAAGATGTCCTCCATGGAGCTGTCAGCTTCTGATGTTTTCAATGGCCAGCCACCTAGACGCTTTAATCGATTTACCATTTCACAAAACAGCTCAGCAGTTTTTTCTGTGTCGTATTTGGCAGAGTGCGCTTCTGCATTGCTAAAGGGAATAGAGGCGACTTCACAGGCCTTTGCCAGCACCGTTTGTCCAAAGATTAAGCCTGCTAAGCTGGCGGTATCAAAGCTGGAAAATGGGTGGAATGGATTGCGTTTTATTTGTGCCCGTTCAATAGCGGCGTTTAAAAAACCATGGTCAAAGGCAGCATTGTGGCCAACAAGAATGGCACGTTTACAGCCTGCTGATTTTAATTCTTTACGTACTTTGGAGAAAATTTGCGTTAGCGCGTCACTTTCTTCAATATGCGCTCTGTTAGGGTCATATGGGTCAATACCAGTGAAATCCAGCGCTGCTTTTTCTAGATTCGCCCCTTCGAAAGGTTTGACTAAAAATGACAAGGTTTCATGGGTATATAGCTCACCATTTTCATCCATACGAAGGATACAGGCCGCAATTTCTAGTAATGCATCGGTTTTTTGATTAAAGCCTGCGGTTTCAACGTCGATAACAATCGGTAGGAAGCCACGGAATCGATCTTTAATTTCATGGTTTGACAAAAGAAGTTCCTTAATTCTGCCACTTTCTCAATAATGATGGGGTAGATAGATCGGATCATAACACAATTGATAATGCTTGAACGAGATCTCTAAATGGGAATTACCCAACGATTTATAACACGCACTTGTTTTCTGTTCGCAAGCAGTATGTTTGTGGCCTGTTCTCAGGCGTCCATACTGTATCAGTCTGGCATCACGGATTCGAAATGGCTGTTATCGGGTGATATTTTTTCATGCAGCTTGAGTCATCCCGTGCCGCATTATGGCGTTGGACATTTTATAAAAGAAGCGGGCGAGCCTATGAAGTTTGTGCTTAAGCCCAATAATGAGAAACTAGGGCCGGGACAGGTTTATATCATTTCTCAGGCGCCGGAATGGTCTCCTGGCATCAAACCCGAAACGCTTGATATTTTGCCTTACCCAGGTTACGGGTTGACGGTTGAGGTAGGGGGTAAAGTGGCGGAACGAATGCTAACCAGTTTGGATCATGGTCGACAACCAATGGTCGCCGGTACGGCTTGGGAAGATCGTCGTGAAGTGGTGGAAGTGAGCTTGTCTAATATTAATTTTGAACCTGCTTATAATCAATTTCGCCAATGTCTGTCGTCTCTATTACCGGTTAATTACGATCAGATTGCTCGTACGGCGGCCTTATTTCCGTCTGGAAAAGTGCGGCTCACCGACAGTATTAAGCAACGTTTAGATTTGGTGGCGTTGTATGTGAAGCATGACCCGACAGTTGAATACATCTACATTGATGGTCATTCAGATAACGTTGGCTCACGACGTGATAATCGGGAGCTGTCTAAAGAGCGAGCTGAAAAAGTAACGGCGTATTTGCTAAAACAAGGTGTACCAGTCGATAAAATCATTTCCCGTTATCATGGTGATCGTTACCCAGCGGCCAGTAATCGTACGGCAGCAGGCCGTGAGCGTAACCGTCGTGTGACCATTCGTTTAGAAAAAATTGGTAAGTAATGATTGGTTATTCTGCCAAGTCTTCATAAGAGCCCAACGATTCCATTAAATTCAATGACGTGTTGGGCTTTTTACTTGCTAAGGAAGTAGTGAAATCTTACACTAGATAGCCCCTTTTTTTAATTTTTGCGCCGCTGTTTTACTGTGGTTGCGTGACATCGTTGAGGAGAACAGAAAGAATGTCTGACGTGAAGAAGGTAGTGCTGGCTTATTCAGGCGGCCTAGACACTTCGGTAATTGTGAAGTGGCTTCAAGAAGAGTATCAGTGTGAAGTAGTGACCTTTACCGCTGACCTAGGTCAAGGTGAGGAGGTGGAACCTGCTCGCGCGAAAGCTCAAGCGTTGGGTGTTAAGGAAATCTTCATTGAAGATTTACGTGAGGAATTTGTCCGAGACTTTGTTTTCCCCATGTTCCGAGCAAACACTATTTATGAAGGTGAGTACCTTCTAGGTACCTCAATTGCTCGTCCTCTGATTGCTAAGCGTTTGATTGAGATTGCTAATGAAACCGGAGCCGATGCTATTGCTCACGGTGCGACTGGTAAAGGTAATGATCAGGTGCGTTTCGAGCTTGGTGCTTACGCTCTTAAGCCTGGTGTAAAAGTGATTGCACCTTGGCGTGAGTGGAGTCTAACGTCTCGTGAAACCTTAATGAAGTACTGTGAAGAGCATCAGATCCCCGTTGACTTTTCAACTAAGAAGAAAAAGTCGCCTTACTCCATGGATGCCAACTTGTTGCATATCTCTTATGAAGGTGATCAGTTAGAAGATCCTTGGATAGAGTCAGAAGAAGATATGTGGCGTTGGTCGGTGGCTCCTGAGCAAGCACCGGAAACCCCTACTTATATTGAAATTGAATACGCGCATGGTGACCCAGTTGCTATTAATGGTGAAAAAATGTCGCCAGCCACTATTTTGGAAACTTTGAACAAAATCGGTGGTGAAAACGGCATTGGTCGTATCGATATCGTAGAAAACCGTTTCGTTGGTATGAAAGCGCGTGGTTGTTACGAAACCCCTGGGGGCACCATTATGTTGCGTGCTCACCGTGCGATGGAGTCCATCACACTGGATCGTGAGGCCATGCATCTTAAGGATGAACTAATGCCTCGTTACGCAAAAGTGATCTATAATGGTTTCTGGTGGTCTGAAGAGCGTCGCATGCTGCAGGCAATGATTGATACATCTCAGAAATACGTTTCTGGTACCGTGCGCTTGAAATTGTATAAAGGAAATGTGAGCGTTGTTGGCCGTCAATCGCCCAATAGTTTGTTTGATAGCTCTATTGCGACTTTTGAAGATGATGCTGGTGCTTACGATCAAAAAGATGCGGCTGGCTTTATTAAACTTAATGCATTGCGTATGCGAATCGCAGCGCAGAAAGGACGTGGCTTTTTAGATTCTGATAAGTAATCCAGTAAAGTCTGGATTTACTCGTCGTCTATGTCTATAAACGCTCTATTCAGGTTGAATAGGGCGTTTTTTATTTTTGTACAGATGGTCAATTATTTTTTAAGCTTGCGTATAATGACTGAAGGGTCATTCCCAGACCACTGAACGCTATTCATCCAGAAGGAAAGATTACATGGCAATTTATAATTTTGGTTCGATTAACCTCGACCACCTTTATCAACTTGATCACTTTGTGCGACCAGGTGAAACCATGGCATCGGACAGTTATCAATGTTTGCTTGGTGGCAAAGGGGCGAATCAGTCTGTTGCCTTGGCGAAAGCGGGGGCTGATGTTAAGCACGTTGGTGCGGTTCATCAAAATGATGCGCAAATTTTGGCACAATTGTCTGGCCTTGGGGTGAATACGGACTTGATTGCTAGGCTGGATGTGCCGACGGGTCATGCGATTATTCAACTGAATAAAGAGGCAGAAAATGCCATTATTTTATTTCAAGGCGCGAACCATGCATTGACGGAGGAACAAGTTGATCAGGTCTTGTCCCAAGTCTCGTCTGAAGATTGGGTGTTGCTACAAAATGAGACAAACCTAATCCAATATATTATGCGTCAAGCACAAGCAAAAGGACTGAAAGTTGCCTTTAATCCCGCGCCAATGGATGCTCAATTAGCGAAGGAAGTTCTGCCTTTTGTTGATCTTCTGATTGTTAATGAAGTAGAAGCAATGGACCTAATTGGTGTTAGCGATGTGGATGCGGCAATCTACGGTCTGCCGAAAGCTTACCCTGAATTAGCTGTGCTGATGACACTAGGGAAAGCCGGAGTGCGTTATTTTAATCAAGATGAAAATCTATTTGTTGAAGCATTTTCTGTGAAAGCGGTGGATACCACTGCTGCGGGAGATACCTTTATCGGTTTTTGCCTATCCGCCTTAATGGATCAGTTAAATATGAAAGAAGCGCTTACACGCGCTTGTGCGGCGTCTGCTATTTGCGTCACAAGAATGGGAGCTTCAAGTGCCATTCCAAGTATTTCAGAAGTCGATGAGTTTTTAGCCGAACAAGCTTAGTTTGTCATGTCGATGTATTGGCAGACTAAATTTATATAAAAAGAGGAAGTCGAATATGGCTCGTAAAATTATTATTGATACAGATCCAGGCATTGATGATGCTATGGCGATCTTTTTTGCATTCCAAGCGAAAGAATTGGATGTACTGGGTCTTACTACCACATTTGGTAATGTGCCTGTTGAGCTAGCAACGCAAAATGCCATTACTCTAACGGAAATTGCGAAAGTAGATGTTCCCGTTGCGCAAGGTGTTGCAGTGCCATCCGTGATTGAGCCGCGCCCGCATCCAGATTTTGTTCATGGTAAAGATGGTTTTGGTAACATCAATTGGCCTGCTCCCAAAGGTAAAGCCGTCAAAGAAAGCGCGGCACAATTTATTATCGATACGGTTCGTCAGTACCCAGGTGAGGTAACCATTATTGCATTGGGACCATTGGGTAATTTGGCCGCAGCGCTGAAGTTAGATCCTGAGATCGCGGAGCTGGTGGACGAAGTTATTTTGATGGGGGGTACAGCGATTGAATATGGTAATGTGTCGCCTGTTGCAGAAGCCAATATTATGAATGACCCCCATGCAGCAGATGTTGTATTTACTGCGCCTTGGCAAGTGACCATGATCGGTTTAGATGTGACTCATCAGGTGTTACTGGATAATAATGTTCTTGGGCGTATAAAAGCTGCCAATCCTGAAGAGGGTGGATTCTTGTACGACTGCGCACAGCATTATATCAATTTCTATAGTAGTCGTTTTGGTGTCAATGGTTGTTACTTTCACGATGCCTCTACGATCGCTTATGCCATGGATCCAAGTATCTTCGGTGTGGAATTAGGGGCGGTGCGTGTTGCTTGTGAAGGAATTGGCATTGGTCAGACGATTTTTGCACCACAAGGTGTGGATTTCCCTGAACCCCATTGGAATAATGTGCCGATGACGCAAGTTTGTATGGAAGTTGACAGTGAGAAGTTGTTGAAACTGTTTGAGACAACCTTGTCCTAAGTCGTCAAGTCGCGTTATCTGAAAGTGCTAGGCATGATGCTCGCCTCATGCCTAGTCTTTGATTGCTTTTATAATCGTTGTAGCAACGAGCTAGAAGGAAAAGTATTAGGATAAAATGCAAATGTTTCACGTCGCATCGAGATTATGGATGTAGAGTAGATGCAGTGTGATAATTATTGGACTAAGAGTTATCTTCAATAAAGGTTTTTATATACGCTAGGTCTTTGGGAGCTATTTTGTGAAAACTGAGCCGGATGTAGTGCTTATTATGTTCGTTTAATACATCTACCAAAGGTTTACAAAGTGCTTTTATGAGAGCTGTTTTGCCTTCATGGATGGCGTTTAGTTCCAGCTTTACCAGTTTTGAACCTTGTGAACCATAGGGAGCTTCCACTTCTATTTGCTCAGAGGATATGTGAGTACAGTGAACGGACATCACCATGCCATTGGTTAAATAGAGTCTTCCAGCCCAAAAACATCTTATGTATGGTGCTTTCATTTTTTTTCTCTTGTGCTTTTACGAAAGTTTACGCTGACAAGTATTATAGGGAAAACACATCCTACGACCAGTGTTCAATATAGGTATTTTTATGAAATAAAAAAATCCGAACGGTCATTCCGCTCGGATTTTTTACTTTTTGTTTACCATTTAGGCTAAATCGGTTAGTGCTGTTCCTTTAGGGTATCACCTAACGCATTGATCAAACTGTCCATTTCTGACTTTTCTGTGGTAAATGGCGGCGCTAGCTGAATCGTATCGGCCCCGTAGCGCACATAATAGCCTTTCTCCCACATGCGCATAGCAATTTGAAATGGTCGCTTAGCGGGTTCACCATCAATATGGGCAATGCTCATTCCCGCAGCAAAGCCATAATTTCGAATATCCGTAATGAGTGGACTAGCGGCTTTCAATTGATGGACACATTCCTCCAAAACAGGGCTCATTTTCTTTACCCGATCAATCAAGTTTTGTTGTGTGATTGCTTCGAGGGAAGCCAAACCGGCGGCGCACGCAATGGGGTGGGCTGAGTAGGTATAGCCATGGGGGACTTCCAACATATAATCAGCACCCCCTGTCTCCATAAAGGTGTCATATATTTCCTGTTTGAACGCCACGGCCCCCATCGGAATGGCTCCGTTAGTGACTTGTTTGGCTAGGGTAATAGCGTCGGGTGTTACTCCAAAGGCTTCTGCCCCTGTTTTTGCGCCCATGCGGCCAAAACCAGTAATGACCTCGTCGAAAATTAATAGGATGTCGTGTTCATCACAAATTTGGCGGAGGCGTTGTAGGTAACCAACGGGGGGAATAATCACACCACCGGAGCCTGACATGGGCTCAACGATCACGGCGGCAATATTGGAGGCATCGTGCATGTTAATCAAGTTAAGCAACTCTTCGGCGCGCTCTTTGCCTTTTTCTGGAATGCCTTTTGAGAATTCCGTGCCAGGTACTTGCGTATGGGGTAAATGATAAGACTCAAGACCTTGTCCATATAAAGTACGATTGGCAGGAATACCACCCACACTAAAGCCTGAAACCCCTGCGCCATGGTAGCCCTTAGCACGACCAATAAATTTGGTTTTTGTGCCTTTGCCTTTTTTACGCCAATAAGCGCGAGCGATTTTCAATGCTGTATCTACGGACTCAGAACCAGAACCCGTAAAAAAGATACGATTGAGTGGCGCAGGCATAAACTCCGTTATTTTCTCAGCCAATAAAAAGGACTTTTCATGGCCAAATTGAAAGGCGGGGGAGTAATCCAGTGTTTTTACCTGTTTCGCGACGGCTTCGTTAATAGAAGGGACGCTGTGCCCTAAACCGCATGTCCATAAACCAGAGAGCCCATCAAAGATTTTTCGGCCGTCGATATCCGTGTAATAACGACCTTCGGCTGAGGCAATGATGCGAGGATCTTGTTTGAATTGTCTGTTGCCCGTGTAGGCCATCCAGTGGGCGTCTAATTGAGCTTGGGTAAGTTTGGTTTTTGCGATCTGGCTCATAAAGGTGGGTCTCTCTCATCATGAATGTGTATAAGAGAAGCATGATCCGTGAATAATGTTTAATAAATTCAATCTTAATTAATTATAGTTTAGTAATTATTAAACTATAAGTGAGCCTTCTCTTGGGGTGTCTTTCTGCCTTATCGGCCTTTGTCAGGTTTCATTACTTTTTGTTACTAGATAACGGATTACAATGAATTGCTGTCCCTATTGTATGGGGATGGTAATGGCTCTCAAAAAATTGAAAAGCTGCATGCGAGGAGCATTGGTCAGTTTTAGCAAATTTTTATTGTGGCCTGTCACCAATAAGGAGCAAGAAGGAGGGTTAAGCTCATGTTCTATTTGTGTATGGTGATAACACTTTTTCCTTATCCTACTAAGACACGCTGACAAAGGTTTGATGGCTGGTCTTCCTGTTCGTTGGCTCTTTTCTCTTTTTTGAGTTTTTCAAGTATGCCGCTTTTGGCATAAGGAGAAGAGTAATGAAAAACAATATCAATAACTACCCTAATTATTTAGCTGAAAAAGTGAATAAACACGTCCAGCGATGTGAAGACTTGGGGGGGCGTAATCCTTTGCATGGGCTTACAGCAACAGCATCATCAGTTAAGTTCATTAGTAATGATTATCTGTCACTAGCAAATCATCCAGCTATTATTGAAGCGCAGCGGAAAGTGTTAGATGATTCGGATAATTTAATTATCATGTCTTCTATCTATATGCATGGGGATAATCCTCAACAGCGTTTTGAAACTCGTATGGCGGATTTTATGCGGTCTGATGAAGCGGTGCTTTGCCAGTCTGGTTATAATGCCAATATTGGATTAATTCAATCAATTGTTGAGCATACCAATGCCCCTGTCTATATTGATATGATGGCACATATGTCTTTGTGGGATGGCACAAAATTTAGTACGTCTCCAGTCTACCCATTTCGCCATAATAATATAGATCATTTAATGTCATTAATTGAACGCCATGGTTCCGGTTTGGTTATTGTCGATTCAGTATACAGTACCAATGGTAGTGTCTGCCCTTTAAAAGCATTAGTGGAGGCAGCTTACGACAAGGGCTGTATATTATTGGTTGATGAGTCCCATTCATTGGGAACACACGGGCCTCAGGGGCGAGGTATGGTGGTTGATTATGGCCTACAAGATAAGGTTATGTTCCGAACTGCCAGTTTGGCCAAAGCTTTTGCTGGACGAGCTGGCATTGTTGCTTGTCCAGCTGGTTTTGCGGACTATTTTAAATGCACGGGAAACCCTGCGATTTTTAGTTCTGCTTTATTGCCATACGAAATTGCAGGCTTGGATAAGACATTAGATTTAATTATTACTGCAGATGAGCGACGTGAGCGGCTTCATAGTAACGCTGCCTATCTAAGGAGAGCGCTTAGCGAGTTAGGTTACAATACAAGTGTATCAAGCTCACAGATAATAGGCCTTGAAGTGGGAACAGAGAAGCAAACGACAGTGCTGAAAGATGTTTTAGAGGCTAGAGATGTCTTTGGCTCAGTATTTTGTGCGCCTGCAACCGCTAAAAATCGAGCGTTAATGCGTTTATCTGTTAACTCTTACCTAACTATGGATGAGTTAAGATATGTTATCGGTGTTTTTAGGGATATTCGGGAAGAAGTTGGATTAGACCAATGGCGTTCCACTCAAAAACAAACCAATATGCTGCCACTTTGTGTTGCTTGATTTTTATATGATGCTATCAAAAGCTTCGTTATGACTTAGCTTTTATCTTCGGGGCTTTTGATAAAAGTCCCGAAGACTCTTCATTGCTATAAGAATTTAGCAGGCAAATCACCTTGCAGATACTGTTGGAAAGAAAAACACTGTTCTGTCTGAAACGTTGAAGGAATATCTTTAGCATGGATGAAGGATGCTAAATAGGTTTCCTGTCCGACAATTTGGACACAGGGGTGCAAGTATTTTTGCCAGTCTTCTTGTCTATCTGGATGATAAAAACCATCCAAACTTGAGAACAGGGGGACTTTGTCGTAATTTTCCAAGGCGGTAATCAGCATCTCTGGTGCATTACTGTCGGAGGCCAGCTCACTATGAGCTTTGATGTCATCCTGATTTAGAATCAATAGCCTATGGGTATTGCCACACTCGTCCAGCAACAGAAAATCCAATGAAGCGGAGTTGGAATGGATATTAAGATGGTACTCTACAATGTTTTTTTGCTCAATAATAGAAAAGAAGTATTCCACAATCGCAGGGTCGTCAATTAGAGGGCAGCTTACTTTTAAGCTTTCTCGAATGACTCGTGTCATGTCATTAAAATACTCTTGCTGGTAACGGTCAATTAGCCGATTTATTTGAGCAAAAACGTTTAGATCACTCTTTTTCAGGTAATAGTCAATGACCTTATTGTTTAGGGCTTCAATGGCAATTTGTTCATCGGCAACTCCTGTTAGAAGTATCTTTTTTACATATGGATTATTAATCGCTTGACAGACATCCAAGCCATTGTAGCTCTGTCCCGGCATAGCGTAGTCGGTAACAAGGATGGATGGCTCGGAAAAACGATCACCATCATGGGTTTTATGTAAAATGGACTCGACGTCCAGCTTATAATGATATGAGTAGGGAGTATCGCTCAGCCAGCCTTTGTCGTTTTCAACCAAAGGGCGATACTGAGTTCGCGTGTTAATATAGTCTATTGCCGCTTTAGGATCGACAAAAGTTTGATATGCCACATTGGCTTCTAATGCCAATGGGATGCTGTTTAGAAAGGCCTGATGGTCGTCTAAAAACACCACAGTAGTAGGGTGGTAGTAGGCATCAATCATTTTTTTATTGAAGTTAAGCATCATTTAAATTCCATCTTTTTTCAATTGCTTAGGGAAACTCAACACAAACTCTGTGTATTCCCCAAGCTCAGAATAACACTTAATTTTGGCATTAAAACTGGTTAATACCTTCTGACAAAAAGCCAACCCTATTCCGGTTCCCGAGCTTATACTTTGGTTTCCGGAAGAGTAAAAGTTATCAAATATTAACATCCTATCCAGTAGGGAAACCCCCTTACCGTTATCTCTAAAATGAACATGGTTTGCACTAGTATCACTATCTAGAACGATTTCGATACTGGACTCTGCCGCTCCTTTTGTAAAGGTTAGGGCATTTTTTATTAAATTGAAAATAACATGCATCATCAGTATATTCGACCCATAAAATGTAAAGTTGTTGGTCAGGTCTGTTTTAACGATTTGTTTGCTTCTAGCTGAATCAAACGGATAACGATACAGAGCTTCCTGTATGATTTCTGCCATAGAAAAATAGCCAAAGTTATCAGTATTTGGTTCTGTTTTTCTCAAGTTCATTAACAGCATATCGATAATGGTATTTGAGTGCACGACTTCTTTTTCAATATGATGAACGGACTGTTCTAAGGCCTTCAATGCATCTGGTCTTATCGAGTTAATGGCGAGATTATTGGCTTTAGCTAGCTCATAGCCATGTAGCAATTTAGGGAGGTGCTTATGTAAGCCGTATGTATTGTTCTGAATGGTCATTAGAGGAGTGCGTAGCTCATGACAGATTTCAGCTCCTACCGATGCGAGCACTTTAAGTTTTTCTTGTTTAAGTTTGTATGGAAAATAGAAAGTTATACTGGCTGTGACTATTAGGAATAAATAGACGGGTAACTGACCAAGATAGTTTTCTAGCATAATGTCATCTGAAGTGGCAGTGTACGCAATCAGAGCCAGTGAGAATCCTATAGAAAATAGGGTAATAAATAACACCCAATTATAGGCTAGCAATATTAGTAAGGCCAAACCAGCCATCATAGACATTGACCAAGCCAGATTGCCATTATTTTTGAGTAACATAAATCCAAAGTAGAAGGGTAGTGCATAAATCATTGTAACGAACCAATAGAGGTGAATGTGCCGTCGCATCCATTGTGGCCAGAAACGTATTAGACTGATTCCCCCAAATAAAAGGCTACCCAAAAGGCGTAATGTTATGTTTTCGTAGGGTTGTGGAAACACATATGTCCATATCAAATAGTACAAAGGAAATCCAAATAGTCCAATCATGCCAATGTAAAAAGCGTGATGGGGTAAGAAATACTCTGTGCTTTCTACACATGATCGCTTGACATGGCTATAGATTGCATGAAAAAACGTCTTTATGGACTGCATCTATTTCCTCCTTGAAAGCGACTAATGAGACGTTATATGTGAGCTATAGTACCTGTTTTATTGTGTGTCGTCTCAGGTGGAAGTATATATTTTGTCCTTTTTATGCTGTTCTGGAGTGTAAATTCACGTCTAACGTATCTGCTGTGCTTAGCTAGATAGACGTTTTCTCTTTAAACTCACATAAATCTTCGATGATACAGGCGGTGCATTTAGGCTTGCGTGCCACGCAGATGTAACGTCCATGAAGGATCATCCAGTGGTGGGCATCCAATAAAAACTCTTTTGGGACAAATTTTAGGAGTTTTTGCTCCACTTCAAGCACGTTTTTTCCGGGGGCGACCTTGGTGCGGTTGGCAAAACGGAAGATATGAGTATCCACTGCCATAGCAATTTGTCGGAAGGCAGTATTAAGGACCACATTCGCGGTCTTTCGGCCCACGCCTGGTAAGGCTTCGAGTTCTTCGCGTGTGTCTGGAACTACGCTATTGTGCTTTTCGACAAGTATTTGGCAGGTTTTGATGGCATTTTCTGCTTTGGCGTTAAATAAGCCAATGGTTTTAATATAGCTTTTTAAACCATCAACTCCCAATGCAAGCATGCTTTCAGGGGTGTTCGCAATGGGAAATAGCTTTCTAGTGGCTTTGTTGACGCTTACGTCGGTGGCCTGCGCGGAAAACAATACTGCAATTAGCAACTCGAACGGCGAATTGTATTCTAGTTCTGTCACTGGGTTTGGGTTCTCAGCGCGAAGGCGAGCGAAAATCTCGTAGCGTTTTTCTTTATTCACTGTCTGTCTCTTAAATTGGCATCAAGTCTGTTTTGATCATTACGAATCTTATCATTAATGCTGTTTTTGCCAATAATATTGTCATTAACTCTCTTTACTATTTATATAAGATTAAGACGCTGCTTGACCAGTCACTCGAACGCGCTTAGTGGTAACAGGAGTTTGAGTTGACTTTTGTTCGGCAAGACGTTTTTTCTGGCGCTCATCCAGATAATTTTTCATCGCAATTAAAATGCCTAGACCAATAAAGGCGCCAGGAGGTAACAGGGCAAAGAGTACATTGGGGTAGTCATGAAAGACAATGATTTTCCAGTGAGCGGCGCTGCTACCGAAGAGTAGTTGCATATTAGAGAATAGGGTACCTTGACCAATTAACTCACGCATCCCACCAAGGACGATCAATATTGAGGTAAAACCGAGCCCCATCATCATGCCGTCTAGAATGGAGGGGAGCACAGGGTTTCGGCTGGCAAATGAGTCGGCACGGCCAAGAATAACGCAGTTGGTTACAATCAAAGGGATAAAGATGCCGAGAATCTGATACAGCTCGTAGGTATAAGCTTGCATGATCATCTGAATACAAGTGGTGAAAGAGGCGATGATCATCACGAAGGCGGGTAGTCGAACCGCATCAGCGACATAGTTTCGAATCAATGACACGGCCATATTCGAACCCATTAATACGGCAGTCGTTGCAAGACCAAGACCAAGGGCATTCACTACGGTACTGGTGACCGCTAACATTGGACACAACCCTAGGAGTTGGACCAAGGCGGGATTATTTTTCCACAGGCCGTTGTAGATGATCTCAGTGTAATTAGCGCTTGGCTTATTGTCTGGTGTGGCGTCACTGGTTAAGATTTGCTCGTCTGCACTCATGTCTTTTCCTAACGCGCTAATAGCGAGTCTTTGTGTTGTTTAAAATAGATCAAAGTGTTTTTAATACCGCGAACCACTGCTCGTGGTGTGATAGTGGCGCCAGTAAACTGATCAAAATCACCGCCGTCTTTCTTGACGTTCCAGCCAGCTAACCCTGGATTACCCAAAGAGTGGCCATTAAAGCTCAAGATCCAGTTAGATTTTTTAATATCCACTTTGTCGCCAAGGCCAGGGGTTTCGTTTTGACTAATGACTCGAGCTCCGGTCACAATACCGTTTCTGTCTACTGATACTAATAATCCAAGAGGGCCATTATAGCCACCAGGGGCGACGGTTTCGAATATAATGGCACTGACTTGGCCATTTTTTCGAGCAATATGGATTTTGACAGGTGCCCCGCCTAATAGTTTGTCTGCTGGCAGTATAGCGGTGTCCTTGGTGAGATCGTTGTCATAGCGATTAGCGGGTAAAATATCATTAAATGCAGCGATCTGCGCTTTAAGCACATTATTGGCGATGGTGTCTTTGGTCACCAAGTGAATGGTGGCGATCAAGCCTGCGGTGAGAATGGCAAAAATGCCCAAACCAATGCTGTTACGACGTATAGAGGCAATTAAGTCCACTTAGTTATCCTCTTTAATGGTTAGGCCCTTTTTGGCTTTCTTATGGCCATAGGTGCGAGGCTGCGTGTAATAGTCGATCAAAGGGGCAGCAAAGTTCATCAGCAATACACCAAAAGCGACGCCATCTGGATAACCACCCCATGTACGGATCACATAGATTAAAATGCCGATTCCAGTCCCATAGACCAGTTTTCCACGGTTACTGGTGCAGGACGTCACTGGATCGGTGGCGATGAAGAAAGCACCAAACATGGCGGCACCCGTGGTTAGGTGAAACCAAGGTGTTGCCGCATGATTGGGATCAATCAAGTAAAAAACACCAGAGATGACGGCCAAAGAGGAGAGTACAGCCACTGGTGTATGCCAAGTAATGATACGCAATACTAATAATATTAAGCCGCCTAATAGATAGGCACTGTTTATGAAGAGCCAGCTACTCAGATTGGCGCCTTTTAATGAGACGATGCTGTTAAACGCAGCGGCGCTAGAGAGGCTGTCTTTATGTTTGAACCCATCCAATGGGGTTGCCATAGTGTAAGAGTCAATGCTGGGCAAATGGTGAAAGATGGCTTGCAGGCTTTGTGATAGGGACATCATAGAGCCCGATGACACCATGTCAGAAGCACCCACCCATTGGGTCATCGGAACAGGAAACGATACTAGGACAATGGCATAACCCACCATCGCAGGGTTAAACGGGTTATTTCCTAAACCGCCATAGAGCTGTTTTGCAAAAATCACTGCAAAGGCTACGGCTGTCACTGTTACCCACCAAGGCACGCTAGGAGGTAAGGCAATGCCAAGCAAGACGGCAGTAAGTAGGGCACTATAATCCGTTAAAAAAAACACAACGGAGCGACGGCGCATCGATAAAACCGCCGCTTCAGAAAGCAGTGCTGTGATGGCGGCGATAGCAATGTTGATTAGGGTGCCCCAGCCAAATAGCCAGGATTGCACGGCGATACCGGGTATCGTTGCCAAAATAACCATGAGCATCACCCAAGAAGTGCGACGCCCAGCCCGTTGTGTGTGTGGAGAGGTAATCCTCAATAGTGCCATTTAACCATTCTCTTACATAGTGTCTTGCGATTGTGTGAGTTGTGCCAACAGTGCATCGGCTTCTTGCTGTCTTTTTTCCGCTGCGGCAATCTCTTGTTGGATACTCTCCGCTTGATCTGGCTCGGCGGCGAGGCGTTTTTTCAATTTGTTAATGGCGGCTTTGGCCATAGCAGAGGCAATTTTTTGCTTTTTAATTTGTTCGTTTTTGGCGGCACTCTCATCCGTTGATGCGTTTGATTCTGTCGCCTCTGTCATTGGAGACTGAGTCTGTGGATTTGATAAAGCCTTTTCTAAACTGTCTACTCTTTGCTGTGCTTCCAATAATTGCTGACGCAGGGTGTCTGCCTCTGGGGCTTTTAGTTCTTCGGCTTTTTTGAGAGCTTTTTCGACTTTTTTTACGGCCGCCTTGGCAATGGCTAAGTCGATTTTTGCTTTTTTGAGGTCATCATTGACTGTGGGTTTAGATGACGCTTTTTGTAGCATGTCTGCCTTCTGGGCAGCTGTCGACGGAGTCAGTCTATCAAGCAGTGATTGTGCTTGCACGAGGCCTTTTTCGAGTTCGCTAACGTTTGCTTTTAGTTCTTTATCGTCGGGAGATTCCGCTAGCTGCTTTTGCGCCTTTTTCAGTTTTGCACCGATCAGCGCGACGTCGATCTTCGCTTTTTTCAACTCCTCATTAACAGGAGCTGGTGCGGCCTTAGTAGATTTTTCCGCAGGTGTCGTTGCCATTTTCTCAAGCTGTTGTTCAAGCGAGGTAAGGATCTTCTCTTGCTCAGTGACTTGTAACTGTAAATGATTAATTTCTTCTACATGTTCATTTTCTTGAGCTTCAACTAATTGTTTCTGAAGCTTTTTCAGTTTGTTCTTAGCAAGCGCGATATCCACCTTAAGTTTCTTGCTTTCATCTAGGATGGCCGTTTTTGTCTCTGCTGCTGGTGGCGTTGCTTTCTTGGCTTCTGTCGCCGTCGATTTACCTTCTGTCTTCTGGGCGGAGGCTTTTTGGCGTGCTAGACGTTTCGCTTCTTTTTCTGCCGCTTCGGCTTCTTGGCGTGCTTTTCTTGCTTCAAAACGTTGTTTAGCGAGATCCGATTTCACGGCGGCTTCCCGTGCTTCGCGAATGCTGCTTTTGGTATGTCGGTAATACTGTACAAGTGGAATGCTACTTGGGCAGACGTAAGAACAAGCGCCACATTCGATGCAATCAAACAAATTATAATGTTCGGCCTTTTCAAACTCCTGACTCTTGCTGAACCATAAAAGCTGCTGAGGTAACAGGCTGGCAGGACAAACTTGTTCGCACATGCCACAGCGAATACAGGCTTGCTCTGGAGCGGGAGCGGGCAACTCTTTTTTGCTTGCCGCTAAAATACAGTTGCTGGTTTTGACGATGGGGGCATCGATAGAGTTCAGTGTGAAGCCCATCATCGGGCCGCCCATGACCAAGCGACTGATTTTTTTGTGGGTTGCCTGAGCATAATCCAGTAGATGCTTAACTGGTGTGCCAAGCAATACCTCGACATTTTGTGGGGCCTTGAGTGCATCCCCAGTCAAGGTGGTAAAGCGAGTGATTAAGGGTTGGCCTAAATAAATAGCGTCATGTACCGCTACACAGGTACCGACGTTTTGGCATAAAATACCAATATCAGCTGGGTGTTGACCACTGGGCACTTCCTTGCCTGTGAGCAACTGGATCAATTGCTTTTCGCCACCTGATGGGTATTTGGTCGGCACAACGGCAACCTGGATCGTGCTATTGTGTTGCGCTAGAGCATTGTTAAGTGCGGCAATCGCTTGTGGTTTATTGTCTTCAATGCCGATGATAACTTGGTCCGCTTCAACGAGATGTTGTAGTACTTCGATACCAAGCACTAGCTGTTCGGTTTTTTCACGAATTAGCATGTCGTCAGCGGTGATGTAGGGCTCACACTCTGCTGCATTGATAATAAAGTGGGTTAGCGGGTGCTTGTGTGCCCCCTGTAGTTTCACTTGTGTTGGAAAACCAGCGCCTCCCATACCAACGATGCCCATTTCAGCAAGGTAGGACAAGACATCTGTCTTGCTTATCCTACGCCAGTCGTTAAGAGGTTTGCGCTCTGTCCAGTTATCGTCCCCGTCAGGCTCAATCACAATGCAAAGGTCGCTTAATCCCGAAGGGTGTGCAATGACGCGCTCTTCAATGGCTGTAATGGAACCTGAGGTGGGAGCGTGTAAAAAGCTGCTTAAAAAACCGTTGTTAATGGCAATGGCTTGGCCTTTTAGAACCTGCTCGCCTTGGCTGACTAGCGGACGAGAGCTTTGGCCAATGTGTTGACTCAGGGGGAGTATCAACTCCTTTGGCAAGCTTGGGTGGCCAAGGGGTAATGTCAGTGATTGAGCTTTGTTTTCTGGCGGATGAATACCACCATGAAAAGAGAAGATGTTGGTTGTTTGCATTAGTGTGCCACCTCCGCTTTGCGATCCGTGGCAATGATGTTCATTGAGGTTGCTGCGACACCTTGGGGTTTGTCCCAAGACCAGGTTTTTGATGTCACGCCGACTTCTACCATATCAATACAATCTACTGGGCAAGGATCAACACATAAGTCGCATCCTGTACATTCGTCAGAAATGACGGTGTGCATTTGTTTTGCAGCACCAAGAATGGCATCTACTGGACAGGCTTGAATACACTTAGTGCAGCCAATACATTCGTCTTCACGAATAACCGCCACGCGCTTGGCGGTTTCTGTGCCGTGGTCACCATCGAGGGGAATCGCTTCTACGTCGAGTAAATCAGCGAGCGCTTGAATTGTCGCCTGACCACCGGGCGGACAGTGGTTTATTGCTTCACCGTTGGCGATGGCTTCCGCATAGGGGCGGCAACCAGGATGGCCGCATTGGCCACATTGTGTTTGCGGCAAGATGGCATCAATTTGATCGACAATAGGGTCACCTTCTACATGAAAGCGAACGCTGGCATAGCCAAGAATGGCGCCAAATACTAGGGAAAGGGCTAATAGAATTCCTACAGCGAGCAAAACAGTCAACATAATGGCTCCTAGATTTGCACCAGACCGGTGAAGCCCATAAAGGCAAGGGCCATCAACCCTGCTGTGATCATGCCTATGGCTGAGCCTTTAAAAACGCTGGGGACATCGGCGACATTAATCCGTTCACGCATGGCTGAAAACAGAATAAGTACAAAAGAAAAGCCAACCGCTGCACCAAAACCATATAATATGGATTCGACAAAATTATTTTGTTTACTGGTGTTTTGCAGGGCGACACCTAATACCGCGCAGTTTGTTGTAATCAGTGGTAAGAAAATTCCTAATACGCGATATAGTAGCGGACTGGTTTTATGTACGACCATTTCGGTAAACTGCACAACAACAGCTATCACTAAAATAAAAGCAATGGTTTTAAGGTACTCAAGACCAAAAGGCTGAAGTATGTATTCGAACGTGAGATAGCTGCAAAGACTGGAAAGAGTCAAGACAAACGTAGTGGCCATTGCCATACCAATGGATGTTTCCAGTTTTCCAGAAACCCCCATAAATGGGCAAAGCCCCAAAAATTGAACCAATACAAAGTTGTTAACTAGTATGGTACTGACCAGTATCAACAGATAATCAGTCATCTCATGTCCAAATAAATATGCTGTGAGTATGTTAAATATCGAGGAGTACGCATACGCTGCGTAAGAGCGTAACTATACCAAGCTGCTTATAACTAACAAGTTAAAATTCGTCGAAAAATAGATTAATTTAGAATATATTTAATAGGTAAAACTTATATAATATTATTTTATTGTTAATCTTTTTTATGTTCTTAATATCACGAAATACGCCGATTAAATGAGACATTTAATCGGCGTAGGTTTGTCTCTACTATTTATTTATACTAAAGAGTGGGTTACATCACTCGTTGGCCAGGTTTCGCGCCAGCGTGTGGTTCCAATAGATAAATTTCATCTTTACCTGGTCCAGCGGCAAGCACCATTCCTTCTGATAGGCCAAACTTCATTTGGCGTGGAGCAAGGTTGGCTACCATGACGGTTAATTTGCCTTCTAGGTCTTCTGGCTTGTAAGCAGATTTAATCCCAGAGAAGACGGTACGTGTTTCACCGCCGAGGTCGAGTGTCAGCTTTAGCAATTTGTTGGCTTTTTCCACATGCTCTGCTTTGGCAATCAGGGCGATGCGCAGATCGACTTTTGCAAAGTCATCAAAAGAAATTTCTGCTGCAATCGGGTCTTTGCTGAGTTCCGTTTCTGTCGTCGCTTGTGACGTTTCGACCGCTTCTGCTGCAGCGACGGCGGCTTCTTTTCCTTCTTCTATCATGGCATCAATTTGTTTTTGATCAATGCGAGCCATTAATGGTTTAAAGGCGTTCACGGTTTTGCCAAACAATAACTCACTGCGATTGTCCCAAGTGAGTACTTTGCCAAGGAAGGCTTCTGCATCGGCAACCATTTGCGGCATAACTGGTTTTAAATAGGTAGCTAATATACTAAAGAGATTCAGAGCCACGGTACAAATTTCTTGTACTTTAGGTAGGGTTGCTTCGTCTTTTGCCAAAACCCATGGTGCTTGATCTGCAATGTATTCATTGGCTTGATCGGCTAGATGCATAATCTCACGAATCGCTTTGCCATACTCGCGGCTTTCGAAATGTTGTGCGATGACATCGCCTGCGTCAATGAAGGATTGAATCATAGAGTTTTCACTAACATCGCTTGCTAGCTGACCATCAAACTTTTTATTAATGAAGCTGGCGGTACGGCTGGCGATATTAACCACTTTACCCACTACATCGGAATTCACTCGCTGCACAAAGTCTGACAGGCTCAAATCGATATCATCAACACTGGCGTTTAATTTAGCCGCAAAGTAGTAGCGTAAATATTGTGGATCCAAATGGTTCAAATAGGTGCGCGCCATAATAAAGGTGCCACGCGATTTAGACATTTTTGTGCCGTCTACAGTGACGTAGCCATGGGCGTTAACCCCTGTTGGTGTGCGATAGCCTGCACAGTCCAGCATGGCGGGCCAAAACAGCGCATGGAAGTTGATGATGTCTTTACCAATAAAGTGGTAAAGCTCAGCATCGGAATCTTTAGCCCAGTAATCGTCAAAGGTTAACCCTTCAGTGCGATCACACAAGTTTTTGAAACTGGCCATATAGCCGATAGGGGCATCTAGCCAGACGTAAAAGTACTTGCCTGGAGCGTCGGGGATTTCAAAACCAAAATAAGGTGCGTCACGGCTGATGTCCCATTCTTTTAGGCCCGCGTCTAGCCACTCAGAGAGTTTGTTTGCTACCTGGTCTTGTAAGGTACCACTGCGTGTCCATTTTGCTAAAAAGTCTTGAAATTCTGGTAGCTTAAAGAAGTAATGTTCCGATTCTTTTTCTACAGGCGTGGCACCTGAGTAGACCGAGCGAGGGTTAATCATCTCCATCGGCGTATAAGTGGCAGAACAGACTTCACAGTTATCGCCATATTGGTCCTCAGCCTTACATTTAGGACAGGTGCCTTTAATGAATCGATCTGCTAAGAACATCTCTTTTTCTGGATCATAGGCTTGTGTGATTGAACGGACAGCTATTTTATTGTTATCGCGCAAGCGCTTATAAATATAATTAGAGAATTCGCGGTTTTCATCTGAGTGTGTTGAATAATAGTTATCGTAGCCGATTAAGAAGTCTTTAAAGTCGGCCATATGTTCCTGACGAACACGATCGATTAGTTGCTCAGAAGTAATGCCTTGTTGATCCGCTTTTATCATAATGGCGGTTCCGTGTGCATCATCAGCGCACACAGCAGTACAAAGGTGGCCGCGAAGTTTCTGAAAACGCACCCAAATATCAGTTTGGATGTGTTCCAGCATGTGCCCTAAATGGATGGGGCCATTTGCATAGGGAAGGGCGCTGGTAACTAAAATTTTGCGTTGCGTTTGTGCCATTATTGATCAGCCTGCTGGATTAAAAAGGGTAGAGTATTTTATCAATAGTAGCGGGCGCTGAATAGGAAGTGAGGTGCCTTTCCAGATAGAGACATTGCATAGGTTTTTCTGAAAAAGCGAGCGTTGTACTATTGGTAATCATAAGTCGGCTAATTATAAGTGCCCATCCTTTGTGTGCAAGGGGTAGGCTTGCTTTTCTGCAAATTGCCCCCAAATTGGCTTCTATTCTGGTTATTAATTCACATGACAAGGATCATTTCGCACAAACGTGTTGATAATGGTCTGTTGGAGATACTCCTTTGACAACTCAAACACATACTGATGATCATCAACCTAAGCAGCGACTGTTAGACAGCCAAATACAGTCTCGTTTAGAAAGCCTTATTGATGAAAATAATGGTCATGCTTATGGTCCCATTTGGACAATCAAGACGGACGCAGAGCGTATCATGCTCATCTTGCATCTGGGGTACCCTGCTGAGCAAGAGAAAGCGTCGCTTGAAGCTCGTATCAAGTGTGAATTAAATGATAGCCGTGATGTGCTGTTAGAAATTGATTGCCAAGTAGAGCGCCATGCAACCCAAGGTAATCTCACTGGGTTGCAGGGTGTGAAGAACATTATTGCGGTTGCCTCAGGCAAAGGTGGGGTTGGTAAATCCACAACCACGGTGAATTTGGCACTGGCGATGGCTCGAGAAGGGGCTCGCGTTGGGATTCTTGATGCCGATATCTATGGGCCCAGCCAAGGTATGATGATGGGCTTTGCAGATGGTACCCGTCCTCAGGTGCGAGATGAAAAGATGTTTATTCCGCCTGTTGCCCATGGGGTTCAAGTGATGTCCATGGCATTTTTGACGACTAAAGATACGCCTGTTGCCTGGCGTGGTCCGATGGTGACAGGGGCGCTGATGCAAATACTGACACAAACGGATTGGAGTAATCTCGATTACTTGTTTGTGGATATGCCCCCAGGTACTGGTGACATCCAGTTAACCTTGTCACAAAAAATTCCTGTGGCAGGTTCTGTTATTGTGACGACTCCACAAGACATTGCTTTATTAGATGCACGTCGCGGTATTGAGATGTTTAATAAAGTGAATATTCCTGTATTAGGGCTAGTAGAAAATATGTCAGTACATATTTGCTCGAATTGCGGTCATCATGAAGCCATCTTTGGTGAGGAAGGTGGTGTCACCTTGGCGAAAGAATATAATGTGGGCGTTTTGGGTAAATTACCCTTGAGTCTTGCCATTCGAGAACAGAGTGATGCTGGTTCCCCTGTAGTGGTCAGTGCGCCTGAGGGTGATATTGCTGCTATTTATCAGTCGATTGCTCGCAAACTTGGTGCTACTCTAGCGTCCCCACAGAATGAACAGTTTGCCATGCCAACCATTGGCATGAGCGATGATTGAGGAAAAGTAATGCGTTTGTGTGATCGAGATATAATTACCGCTCTAGACGAAGGTTCTATAGTGATTGATCCGCGCCCTGATAACAGTGTGATCAGTGGTGTGTCTGTTGACTTACGATTAGGTAACTCGTTTCGAGTATTTCAAGGTCACCCTGCGCCGTATCTGGATTTGAGTAGCTCAAAAGCAGATCTTAACAAAGTGATTGAGTCTGTAATGAGTGATGAAATTCTCGTTGATGATGGTCGCCCGTTTTTTATTCATCCTGGGGAGTTAGTGTTGGGGGTGACGAAAGAATCGGTGACTTTGCCCGATAATTTAGTTGGTTGGCTGGATGGTCGTTCTTCTTTGGCTCGTCTTGGTTTAATGGTACATGTGACTGCACACCGTATTGATCCGGGTTGGAGCGGCGGCATTGTCTTGGAATTCCTTAATGGCGGTAAGTTGCCGATTGCTTTGAGCCCAGGTATGACCATTGGTGCCATTAATTTTGAAACCATGTCGGGGGCGGCAGATCGACCCTATAACAAACGAGATAATGCAAAATATAAAGACCAAAACTCTGCCATTGGCAGTCGAATTTCAGGTGATAAAAACTGATTATTAGTTGACTCGTTTTTGTCACTTTTCCACTAAGAGGCTCCGGCCTCTTTTTTCTTTTGTCTAGACAGCAATCCTTGTTTAAGCAATGTTTTCTATATTGTCAGTAATGAGCGCTTTTCAGAAGGGGGGACTGAAAAGGCTATAAAAACACGTAATACTTACTAATTCGGCTTAACTATATCCTTTTAGTTAAGCGAATAGCCTAAATTAAAACGAGTAGTTTAATCCGCCGTAATAAGAGTTTGAACCATTTGTGTTATGTGTGACCTGAGCAATAGTTGTAACGTTGCTGAATACATGGTACGCCACACCTAGTTTAAAGGCTTTAGCATAGGCGATGTCATCGCTCGCCTTTATATCACTGTCTTGTGTGCCGTATGCATAACCTGTGGTGAAGGTGTATTTATCCATATTATAAGATGCGGCCACTTCATAGCCATTGCGAGAAGCTGTGTTTTGTCCATCGTCTTCTTTGTTGTGTGTGTATACACCAGCAAAGTATAGGTTGCCAACTGTATAATCAGCGGCTAAACCATAATTTGATTTGTTCGCGTTATTGGTAAAGGTTTGATAGGCGTAACCAGCACGTAGATTTAAAGCATCCGTTAGGGCGTAAGCGGCAGCAGCACTATAGGCGTTGTTTTGTGTTTTGAAATTCGCTGAATTTAAGCCAGCATCAAAAACATCCAAAATATCGCCATTGTCTGACTTGCCACCTTCTGTTGTCTTAAACTGGTAAGAAGCTTCAACAGACAGTTTGCCGAAAGTATTAGAGTATAGAGCTTCGTTAGGGGCCCAGTCGTAGCCATAAGTGCCAGCTGAAGCTTCAAGACCATCATAGTTAAAAATATCAGTCGCGCTGGTGACTAAGGTGTAAAATGGGGTGTCATTTTGGCCAAAAGTAAATTTACCAATACCCTCAAACCCAAGTCCAACGAACTGGTAGCGAGCTTTAAGGTTGTCTCCACCATTTCTTAGGTTTGAACTTCTTTTGTCTGAAGCAGATTGCATGTCCCAGCCAGTTTGAAAAAAGGCGCTAGTGCCACTTTCATCTTTAATTTGACCTTTAACGCCTAAGCGAGGGCTAAAGCTGGATGAGCTACCACTTACGGAGTTATTTGTGGCAGTGAACTTCGCACGACCATAGATATCCAAGCTGGAATTATCTGTTTTTATGATACTAGCCGCATTTGCTGCTGTTGCTGCTAGCAGTAAGGGAGTAGCTAGGGTGAATATCGCTTTTTTCATGAAATGCATTCCTTCATTGTTTATTGTATCAAGTGTGCTTTCTATTGAATTGATAAGTGCACATACTAGGTAAAGTTAAACTTATTTTAGTGTTCCAATTTTTCTGTTGAGTCTCTGTCTATCCTCCTGTTTTTTGCCTGTGTTTTTGTTTCTCTGCTTTAGTTGAGTAGGGACTTTTCGGCTGCTTTGTGTCCTTAGGTATTTTTTACATGTTGCTTGCATATAAGTTGAACCAATATTCACCCTGACAAAGACCAACCTCGTCCTAAAATCGGACAAAGTCTTTCTTTTTTTGCATCATATTGGTGCATAAAATACCTTTCATGACGTCGAAAAGTGATCAAAAAAACATGTAGAACAATCACTAGGCTGACTTTACTGTCAGTATTGATGGTTACTTTTCTGCCCTCTAACAAAGCTTACAAAGCAATCAATACATTTAATTACATAACATCATCATTGTTTACCCTACGTGATTCTTAAAAGCACAATGCGTGCCAATATGTAAATAAAGGATATATTTAATAAATAAATGTCTCAAATAAGAATTTTATTGACTATTATTTACTCAATTTTGTGTGTTTTTATTTTTGATGAAACTTTCATAAATTAGCCATAGTTATCAGTCGGGCGCCATATTGATGCATAAACGTTACTTTCTGTTACAAAATAAGGCGTTATAACGATAAAAATGAGGGTGTTTTTTGAACATTTGGTTATGTTTTTCTTCTTGACTGGCTTGTTCGCCATGGTGGCTTGTTTGAAGAGGGATAGCTCCTAGAAGTATCTATATCTTGTTATGGGCTTAATATAATAATACTGTCTTAGGTTTAACCTATTGTGTTGTTCGTTTTATGGGTGGGTTGTTCGTTTGATAGGCAAATAGAGGGTGTTTTTTGAGCGAGGCGATTCGAGTAAATGAAAGCGAGTGAGTTGATTGATCTTTCTGATGTGTTGGAATTGATGCTTGATGCGGTATGTGTTGTCGACCGTTTTGGGCGTTTTGTTTTTGTTAGTGCTGCGTTTGAAGATGTGTTTGGTTATTCACCAAGTGAGGTAATTGGTCAGTCAATGGAAAGCATGGTGTTTCCTGAAGATAAGTTCAAAACCACTAAGGTGGTGGAAACACTGTTAAATGGAGAGATTCAACCCCGTTTTGAAAACCGTTGGATCCACAAGAGTGGGCGTATTGTCCACGTTTTGTGGTCGGCTCGGTGGTCTGAAGAGCACCAGGTGCGAATTGCGGTGGCCCATGATATTACAGAACGTAAGGTTATGGAGTCTCGTCTTGTCTATATGGCGGCACATGACCAATTGACAGGCTTGCCTAATCGCGCTTTTTTTCTTGAGCGCTTAGAAGAGATGTTGTTGCGGGGCCGTCAAAATGAGAAGGGTTTTTCTCCTGATGTGTTGTTTGTGGACATTGATGGCTTTAAACAAGTGAATGATAATTATGGTCATGGTATAGGAGATAAGTTATTACAACTAATTGCCCAAAGACTACAGCATTGCGTTGGTGAATCAGGGTGTGTGGCACGCCAAGGTGGAGATGAATTCCTTGTATTATTAGGTGATGACGCTTCCGCCAGTGATGCGTTGATTATTGCGCAAAATATGGTGTTAGAGATTAGTAAACCTTTTGATATTGAAGGGTTGTTGTTTCATGTCTCTGCTAGTATTGGTCTTTCTAGTGGAAAAAATCATGTAACAACTGTATTGGAGCTGATTCAACAGGCCGATCTTGCCATGTATCAAGCGAAAAAATTAGGTGGCAGTCAGGTGTCAGTGTTCAATGCAGGGGATTAGAAAGCCCACCAATCTCTCAATACAGTCCAGCCCATTTTCTTTAGTAATTACGCAAAAATACGATAAATAGTCGTTTGCTTGGTTGCTAGAGACGAAACAGTCTTTCTTGCTGGTGCTTTCTGCTTTAATATCGTGAAAAGAATCGGTCAGAGTTGGTCGAAAAATTGACTGTATTTAGTGGCGATTGATGATCGCAATCATTTATTTGTATAGGAAATAATAATGGCGGCTTTTGGTAGCATTTTTATGCCTCGTATGGCATTAGCAACATTTGATAATAACCAATGGGGTGAATCTAGGATTGTCCCATCTGATAGTATCCCAATGCACCCAGGTGCGCATGTATTGCACTACTCTAGTACTTGTTTTGAAGGCTTAAAAGCGTTTCGTCATGCTGATGGTAGTGTTCATGTGTTCCGTATGGATCAAAATATCAAACGTTTTTCACAAAGCAGCCGTTTATTAGCCTTACCAGAAGTAGATGAAGAGCAAGTAGCTCAAATGATCAAAGATATTGTGGCTGAGTTTGCTAATGATGTTCCTGAGCCACCAGGCTCTATGTATATTCGTCCAACGCACATTGGTACAGAAGCCATTATCGGTAAAGCGGCGGCCCCCAGTTTAACCTCTATGGTGTATGTTTTGTTGTCTCCGGTTGGAGATTATTTTTCAGGTGGTGCGCATGCTTTACGCATTCTTCTTGAAGAAAATGGACAGCGCTGTGCGCCTCATATGGGAATGATTAAAAGTGGCGGTAACTATGCCAGTGCACTTGGACCGATCATGAAAGCCAAAGAAGACGTTCAGGCAGATCAAATATTGTTCTGTCCTAATGGGGATGTGCAAGAGACGGGAGCAGCGAACTTCTTATTAATTGACGGTAATGAAATTATTACCAAAGCGTTGGATTCGAGCTTTTTACATGGCGTGACACGTTCTTCCATTTTGACGATTGCAAAAGATCTTGGCATGACCGTTAGTGAGCGAGAATTGACCGTTAGTGAATTGCTAGAACGTGCTGCTAAGCCGGGCGTTGAAGCGGTTCTATCAGGAACCGCTGCGGTACTGACCTCTGTTGGGACTTTTATCCATAATGGCAAAGAGTTCAAAGTAGGATCCGGTGAGCCTGGTCCAATCGCAGAGAAATTGCGTAAAACGCTAAATGATATCCAGTGGGGAAATGCGCAAGATAAGCATAATTGGCTAACCAAGATTGTTTAATGTATTTTCCTCAATGTGTTAGGGGCTTTCCCTGATTTTCGAAAAGCCAGAGTTTATGCTCTGGCTTTTTACTTTCTAGAGGGAGAGGTGGTCGTTTTTGCTCTTGCTAAAGAGGCGTGCTCATAAGGTGTCTTTTATTGTTGCTCAAACGCATTTTACTCTTGCTTTGAACATCTGAACTGAAAGCTTGAAAGTCGCCATTAAAACCATTTTTTATGGCTTTTTCGAAGGCTAAATTCAGTGTTTTTTTATAGGTGATAAGCTCGATGACTTTATTTTTAAACTGGGTATTTTGAAAACCAAGTCCATCCATATAGAGGCGCTGCAAGGTTTCCTGATAAGCTTGGTCAAAAATATTACCTACATTGGGAGCATGGCACATAGATCGTTTATGTACTCGGTATTCGTGTAGAGCTTCTTGATGAAATGTGGCATAGCTAGCAGTTTCTAATGCCCTTAAGTTAAAGAGAGTGTCGCCTCCTCTGGCAATGGGCTCCCAACTGTGTTGGGCTAAACTATGATGAAATAAAAAAAGCAAAGGAGTATTCGTAGTAAAAAAGTCGTCAATCGAAAGTTGGGTGGGCGTTTGTTTGAACCCCATGGTAATGGTTCGTTGAGAGTCATCATTCACCACACAGACATTATCAAGTGAGAGACCTGATGTCTGAGCAAGGGGAATAAGTCGTGCTAAGCGAGTGGGGTAGTAGAGATCATCCACATCCAAGGGGGCAATCCATTCGCCTCTTGCGAGTTTCTTGCCGACGTTTCGGGCAATATTAGGGCCACTCCGTTTTTGCTCTGTTTGAGTAAAACGCAGTCTTACATCTTGTATGCCCTGTTGCTTCAACCACGATTTATAATCGAAGCCATCATCTGCGATGAGGATGCACTCCCAGTTTGAGTAAGTTTGTTTAAATAGGGAGTTGAGCGCTCTTATAAGGGTCATCTGTCCTTGATAAACGGGCATAATGATAGAAACCAAATTGGCCATTGCCATACTAAAACTTCCTTAACATCCTGTTAACGATATGCAATCTCTTATGTGCTTTAGACAACGTTTCTTTTTATAACATGGTCATTGTCAGTATGGTATCGTTTTAGTGATCTCTTATGAGGTTTTCGTGATTTTTAATTAGGGGGTAAAAAGCTAGGGAGGTTGCTCGTCACTGTCTATTGGTTGGGTTGCCTGCAAACGCTTTGGATTATGAGGAGAAAGGATGGAGACTTTACCTAATCCCTAGGTTTTTTGGCAAAAAGCATTATCTAATCCTAGTATTTTGGAGTAGAGTGGGAGGACGATATATTTTCTAATCTCCCTATGACGCATATACCACATTCGCTCTTGTCATTTTTCTTTGGCTAGGGGTCACACGGTGTTTCCACACGTCTCTTTTGAATACAGCATAAAGGTAAATTATGGTTACTGGTAACAAAGATTTCTTCTTAAAACGAATTTGTATTTTTGCGGGGCAGATTATTGACCCTAATTCCGACTCTCAAGTCATTGCGATATTGAAAAGTAAATTTAATATCCGCCTCCCTCAGAGACGGTCTGTGAATGAGTCTTTATCTTCTACTGTGAGTGATCATGAGATTATCAGCTTGATTTTGAAATATCGCTCGATGGCATAAGTCGCAGATCTGTTTATCGTTTCGTTGTTTATATTCGCTAAGCTTTTACGCACACAAAGATCGCATTTCCTGATTGCCTTTGCCACGGTATGATTTTTTCATAGTCATGTTCAAAGATATGCACTTCAAAATATGGTGATAGCATGTCTTGTAGTTCATCAAAGTCTAACGCCACCATTGGATGCGCATCTTGCCAAGTTTGTTGAGAGTCGTTCGAGACTTTGTTAATGCTTAAGTTTAATGTTTGCTTTTCACCGTTGCCAACATAATGCCAGGCTGACCGGAAGGTGAAGCAACTGTCTTCATGGTTGATACTGTGTTGAATAAATAAGTCATTATTGATCTGATGCTTATCCACCACATTAAAAAAGAATACACCGCCTTTTTCTAATGCACCGTGAGCACTTTCGATGCACCCTGCCAGTTCTTTAAGAACGCCGCTGTAATGAATGGAATACAAGAAACAGGTAATTAAATCAAAGCGCTTTTCGTAACGAAATGCACACATGTTGCCGAGTGAAAATTGTGCCTGGGGACAGCGCTCTTGAGCGATATCAAGCATGGGTTGGTTGATATCTAAGCCAGAACAGTCGTAGTTTGTGGCGCAAAAATATTGAATATGTGGTCCTGTTCCACAGGCCAAATCTAAGTGGCGTTTTCCTCCATTACCAAAAATTTGGTGCATGCGATGGGCACTATCACTTTGTGCTTTATAGTCTATATCGGCGCACATCAGGTCATAGTAGCCAGAAAGGTCTGTGTATAAGGCGTTATGGGGCATGAATACTCTTTTAAAAATCACTCATATTAGGAGCGTATTGAATGGTTCATCAAGGAAAAACGAGTATCAGGCATCCTGATACTCGTTTTAGGGCTCTTCTATTCAACTTAGGTTGGTGTATGTCACTTAGATAAACACAACAAATTTACAGATAAACAAGATGGCCAGTACATAGGTCGCGATGTTTACTTGCTTATATTGACCAGATAAAACTTTGATAATGGCATAACTAACAAAGGATAAAGCAATGCCATCGGCAATTGAGTGAGTCAATGGCATCGAAAAGGCGGCAATGAGTACGGGAGCCGCATCACTAATATCATCCCAGTTTACTTTTGCCAGACTGCTTGTCATTAATACGGCAACATATAAGAGTGCGCCAGCAGTGGCGTAGCTTGGAATAGAGCCAGCCAAAGGAGAAAAGAACAAACTGACTAAGAATAAACCAGCAACAACAACAGCGGTTAAGCCAGTTCGCCCTCCAGCGGCCACGCCTGATGCGCTTTCAATATAGCTGGTTGTCGAAGAGGTGCCGAGTGCTGCGCCGATGGCTGTAGCGCTAGAGTCCGCTAAAAGGGCTTTTTTCAAGCGGGGTAGTTTGCCTTCTTTATCAAGTAATCCACCGCGTTGACCCACGCCAAGAAGTGTACCTGAGGTATCGAATAGATCCACGAATAAGAAAGCAAACACCACACTGATCATGCTGAGTTGAAAAGCACCTTCAACATCCATGGCCATAAAAGTAGGCGCAATAGATGGTGGAACTGACACGATCCCTGCAAAGTGGTTTTGACCAAAGATCATTGAAAGAACTGCAATAAATAGAATGCCGATCATCACAGCCCCTGTCACATTCAAATAGGACAAAGCGCAAATAACAAAGAAGCCAAGTAATCCGTAGAGGGCAGAAGGGGATGATAAATCGCCAAGACCAACAGCCGTAGCTGGGTTTTTAACAATAATGCCCGCATTTTGCAGTGCAATCATGGCCAAAAACAGACCAATACCCGCTGCAATGCCTAATTTTAATGAGTTGGGTATGGCGTTGATGATCCATTCGCGAATCTTAAAAATACTGATGAGAATAAAGATGATACCGGATAGAAACACCGCGCCTAATGCTTGTTCCCAAGTGTAATGCATGCCTAATACGACACTGTAGGTAAAAAAAGCATTGAGTCCCATTCCTGGTGCGAGTGCAATGGGGTAGTTGGCGTATAGCCCCATGATCAAACAGCCTACTGCGGAGGCAAGGCAGGTGGCAACAAAGACAGCCCCTTGATCCATACCTGCTTGCGCAAGAATGGATGGGTTGACGAAAATGATGTAAGCCATGGTTAAGAATGTGGTAACACCACCAATGACTTCTTTGCGCACCGTGGTGTTGTGCGCCTTGAGCTGAAAATAACGTTCAAACATAGAGAAACCTTATTGCTAATGGGGTGGCGTGATGTGAAACCTAAATGTTAGATAATGGTTGTTATTATTCATCATCAACACGCCAAGATAAGATAGTAAAACTGATTTTTTGGTCAGTTTTATGCCAAGGGGCGGCTAGTATAAAAAAAGACGGAGGATTTGGGGAGAAAAATCGTAAAAAATGTATATGAATCCTGCCGAAATCGGAGGAGGCCAGTGCGTCATCATGGGTGGGCAGGAATATGTGATTTGATATAATTGCCCTTTTTAGAGGGGCGTGTTTTGTTGGCCGTGGATATAGGTTGTCTTACAACGCTTCTTCGGATAACCGTTTTAATTGATTTGAATAGTAAGAGGGCTGCTGGATGCTTGAGTATTATGAACAACGACAACCTGAATATGAACAAATCTACTCTATTATTGAAAGACAAGACGATTTGGCGTGGTTGCAACGTAGGCTTGAAGCATCGGTTCTTGGTCGACGAGTGTTAGAAGCGGCCTGCGGTACCGGGTATTGGACACGACGAATAGCCAATGCGGCGCTTTATGTACTGGCGACAGATGCATCCGAAAAACTGGCTAAAAGTGCGTTAGAGAGTTGTGAAGGCGGGCATGTTGACTATCGGGTGATGGATGCATTTCAGATTCCCGATAGCAGTGAGTTTGATGTTTTTTTAGCAGGATTTTTCTTTTCTCATATAAAAATACAGCAGCGTCGAACCTTTATGAAAGGCATTGACCGAGCTATGAAGCCCGGTTCTAGGGTGATTTTATTTGATAATCGCTATGTTGAAGGCTGTAGCACGCCGATCTCATCTCGTAGCGAGCATGGCGATACTTATCAGACGAGAGTACTCTCGGATGGATGTAGCTATGAGGTACTAAAAAACTTCCCTGACCAAGAAGAATTAGAGATTTTGATGGAGGAGTTTTGTCATGATGTCAGTATTGAAGAGAGTGACTATTTTTGGTTAGCCATGGGAACCTTGAAATAAACATTTTTTGATAAAATGAGGGTGAGGTTTTTGGCTGGCGTTTTTTTGGGACGTAGGGTTAAGCATTGCCATATTATGCATTAGTAAAAAGAGAGCATTAGGAAAAAGAGTGTAGTGAGAAAAACAGCCCAGTTGGTTTAGGCTGGGCTGTTTTTTTGTGTTTTAAGTGTGTATGTTTTTTGGCAAACGTTCTAAATGTGGCAATCCAGTGCGCCAGCCTGAGCCACTTTCGGGCCATTAAACTGTACGACTGCAACGTGATCTGGATGCCTTTGGTAGGTGCGTAAATCTTCAAGTGAGTCAAACTGCATATTCAAGACAACATCCCAGCTTCGCTCTTCGTGAAGCTCATCAATGCTTACCTCAATACGTCTGATTTCTTTAATGGTGTTTTTGAGTGCGAGCATTTTGTCTTTAAAGGCTTGGATATGTTCATCCGATGTGTCTTCTTGATATTTGATAAAAACGTAATGTTGCAGCATGTGCGATCTCCCAATTTATAAAGCTAAGCCACTTTTTTCTTCATTTTAATGGTGGGTGGGGCGGTATTGAGGGCATCGATTGCGTAACCAGCCGCAGCCTTATAGTTGGCCATTAACTCCTGGCGATCAGCCTCAGGAAAAACGTCTTCAATATCCTCAAACACTCCGCCACAGCGTTTATCCAGCTCATTTAGAATAACAAATGGGCCTGCCCCTCGATTACGTAATACGACGTTAGAAATAGGCTCACAAAGTTGCTTGTTAAATGCGTTAAGGGCTGAACTATTGACACCATGCTCCAATAGTGCGGCGCCAAGAATACGGGCGTCTACAATGGCCTGACTGGCACCGTTCGAGCCTGTTGGGTACATAATATGAGCGGCATCGCCCATTAGTGCGACGTTATTATCTATCCAAGTGGGGATAGGATCCCTGTCAATCATGGGGTATTCAAAGACTTCCGTTGCTCCGCGAAGTAGGCCCTGAATGTCGACCCAGTCATAGTCCCAGTCTTCGAAGTGGTGGATGAAATCGTTCAAATCGACTTTTTTATTCCAATCACCACTTGTCCATCCTTGTGAATTGTCCATCGTTACTTCAGCAATCCAGTTGATGGTGGCTAATCCTGTAACGGGATCAGCTGGTGTAATCGGGTAAAACACGATACGGTGATGATGTGTCCCTAAACCAATAAAAGATGCGCCAGTGCGAATCGGCTTAGCTTGGGTGGTGCCGCGCCACATAACCGCGCCACCCCAATGAATAGGTGGTTGGGAGGGATGCATTTGCGCACGAACGGCAGAGTGTAAACCATCGGCCGCAATCAGTAGGGCGCCTTGGACTTCCAGCAGTTCACCTTCTTTGTTGGTAATATGAACGGTCACTCCCTGATCCGTATTTTGGTAGCCCGTCACTTTATGGCCTGTTTGAATGGACTCTTCGCCAAGTCGCTCTAAAACCGTATGGTATAAGAGCATTTGCAGTTTGCCGCGATGGACAGAATATTGAGGCCAATGATAGCCCGCATCTGTGCCACGAGGTTCACAATAGACTTCCTTTCCATTTAGTCCTACCAACGCCCATTCTTTTGTTTGTAGACCAATTTTATCAAGTTGCGTTGTGTCTAACCCTAAATCATATAGCTCTCGTACTGCGTTGGGCTGAATATTGATGCCAACCCCCAGTGGTTTTAGCTCGGCGACACTTTCATAGACAACACATTGAATGCCTATTTGTTCGAGTGTTAAGGCCAGTGTTAAGCCACCGATACCGCCACCTGCAATAATTACTGGAAGGTCATTCTTATTAGGGTTATTCGACATCATAAGTTTTCGTTATCCACAATTGCTGATCAAAACAGTCATTATCACCGACTGAATAAGTGCTGACAACTGAATTGAGCCATTTACCTCGTTTTGTGCTTCACTGGTATGAAATAAGGATGAACAAAAATGATTCCTTGCTTACCTGCTTGGCGTCCAAATGTTAAGTCGTTAGGCTATTGTATATTTGTAATGCTTGTATGGAGTCTGTGTATGAACGATTTACTCACCACCGATATCTCATGCCCTTATTGTGGAGAGGCGATTGAGGTGATGGTTGAAGTGTTAGAAGAGAGCCAAGAATATATTGAAGACTGTCAAGTTTGTTGCCGCCCAATTGTTTTTAATGTTGAGATGGCATTTGATGGCTCGCCGTCCATTTATGTTCGCTCCGAGAACGATACTTATTGAATGGATTTTTTTCAGGTATGTATTGGTTTTTATTCGTTTTAGTCGTTAAGATGCGCGCTTTCAAACCTGTTTTAGAGTGAGTGACCGCATGTCTGATATTGCCGCATTAAAGAAAGACGTAAACATGAAAACATGGCAGTTATTGTTACTGACTCTTGTGACAGTTGGAATTTACAATTTGGTTTGGATATTTACAACAACCAATAAAATCCAATGTCATACTGGGATTAAAGTGGTGGGGCAGCCATTTTTACTGGTTATGTCGGTTTGTTTTGCGTGGGCTGGTGTCTTTTCAGAGAGTATTTATCCTTTAGTGGCGCTTCTGAGTTTGGCTATTTCAGTGAGCCTGTTGGCTCTTTATGAAGTGTGGGCATTTAAGGCAAGAAAGGCGTTGCAGCAGGTGGCTCTAGTAGAGCACCAGCAGGTGTATAAGATGAATGTGATTTACACCTTTTTGTTCACTCTGTATTACATTAACTATTGCATTAATGATTTACCTAAACAGCTTGAAAAACAAAAAGCCGACATTGATGCCCTTCTCTGATTTAGAGTTTTTCAACTTGGTAGCCACTGTCTTGAAGTTTGGCTAATAGACTATCTGGCCCCGCCAAATGTAAGGTTCCGACCATAATAAACTCGACGGGTTTGTCGGTGAGCATTTTTTGGATTTGAGGCATCCAAGTATTATTGCGTTTGACAAGAAGCTCTTGGTAGATTTCTGGATACTCTTGCCTAAACTCGGTCAACTCTTGTGCTTCCATAGCCGCTAGATCGCCTTCACGCCAGCTTTTTCTAATCTGGCTCATACTTTTTGTCATGTCTTTTATGTCATCTAAGGCGTATTGAACCATGCTGTTACTATCTTCCTTGTTCAAGTCCGATAGCATTTTAATCTGTGCATCTGGTGTCTCTAGCCAGGCTTGTGGCTTATGGTCTTGTAAGGCTTTATTGGCATAAAATTGATCGACTCCTTCGCTGATGAATCCCATATGTTTGAGCTCAAGGGTGGTTAATGTCATGGCGATGGAGCTGGGCTTTAGATGCTGAATGGCTTCAATGGGAACATGGCGTGTGGTTAAGTAGTCTTTTAGTGCGCCGTAAGTGCTTGGGGTAATAACATCGCCAATGGTGGTGCCATCTGTGAAAGACAGCTGCTCTTGCATCTGTTGGCGAAATTCGGGTTTGCTGATGGCATTTATATCGGTTTCGAAGACCACTTTGTCTGCAGCTTGATAGGCTTGTTCATAAGCGTGAGGTAACGGGTAGTCATCTGGGGTGAGCATGTGTACGGTACCGCCTATATACAAGGTGTGATCACCCGAGGACACCTTCCAGACAGAGGCTGCTTGGGTTTGAAAGGTGGCAGCAGTGAGTAAAGTAAGACCGCATTTTTTGATAAAGCTCATAAACAGCATCCGACTTGAAGTTTGTTTACCAGAATAGCGCCGTTTTTATGAGAACTGCAATGCGGGGCGGAGAGCAAAATTGATTATCAGCGTAATATGCTGAAAGAGTGCTATTATTCTGCTCTTTTTATACTTTACCTTGTCAAGGGTATCCTATTTTTAGGCAGGTAAGACGTAAAACTGCCTTGAAAACCGTTCTTTTATTAATCTGAATGGGAGAGTTGAATGAGTAAAAGCCATGACCGTTATCAAGGTATTAAAGTAACGCTAATCACCGGTTTTTTAGGCGCAGGAAAAACCACTATGATTCAGCATTTACTATCTCATGTACCGGATGGCGAACATTGGGCAGTGCTGATTAATGAGTTTGGTGATGTCGGCATTGATGGCGCTTTAATTGAAGGCAAAGGTATTAAGGTTAAGCAGGTGCCAGGGGGCTGCTTATGCTGTACTACATCGGCTGCGTTTGGAACGGGGCTGAACGAGCTGATTACCATAGCAAACCCTGACCGGATTATTATTGAACCCACAGGGATAGGCCATCCAGACCAAATAGTGAAGCAACTGAACGCATCCCATTACCATGGCGTGCTAGAAGTTGGAGCGAGTATATGCTTGCTGGATGCACGAAACTTATCGGATCCTCGTTATTTAGGGCATCCGGCCTTTTTCGACCAAATCAATATGGCCGATGTGTTGATTGCCAGCAAACAAGATACCTATGATGAGTTTGAAGAAGTGCGCTTTATCGAGTTTGCTAAGCAGTTTGAGCCTGCAAAAGCCGTCATTGGGTTTTCTAGCGATGGTATTGTGGATCTGGATTGGTTAAATGTTGAGCCAATTCGTCAGTCTTGTAAGATTGATCACCACGATCACCACGATCACCACGATCACCACGATCACCACGATCAAGTCGAGTCGTTTACCAGTCAGCCTAAGCAAGGGGTGACAGTATTTCATAAACGCGATAGCGAACTAAGCAGCTTGGGATGGGTAATGGAGGATCGTTATGTTTTTGCCCTTGATGCCCTGGTTGACATGTTGTCGAATTTGCAATCTCAACCTGGTTTTTGGCGGGCCAAAGGGGTTATCAATACGGCGGATGGGCACTCTGTTCAAGTTAATGTAAGTGCTGTTGAGCAATCCATTGTGACCGCTGAAGTACTAAAAGAAAGCCGTTTTGAATGTTTGTTTGATACGGGCCAAAATGCACAAAACTTCATGAGTGTCATAAACAATGCTTTGTTTTGAAAAAGTTTTTACTCCGTTCTCTATATGAAAAAACCATTTCTCTCATTCTCGTGATGAATTTTGTCATTGATTTTGGTTCGTTTTGTTATTGAGAGAATGCGACTTATAGACGACTCTTTATGGTATGTTAATCGCTCTGTTTGAGTTTGATGTGACTAAAAACAATAAGAGGTCATAGGTTATGCCAGAATATAAAGCGCCCTTGCGAGATATTAAATTTGTTACCGATGAGGTTTTGGACTTTCAGAGTCATTATGCCAAATTGCCAGGAGCAGAAGAGGCGACACCCGATATGGTGTCAGCGATTCTTGAAGAAGGCGCTAAATTTGCTGAGCGTGTTCTCTCTCCTTTAAACCGTGTTGGCGATCAGCAAGGTTGTCAATTCAAAGACGGTGTGGTGACCACGCCCGAGGGTTTCAAAGAAGCTTATCACCAGTATGTCGAAGGCGGCTGGCCCTCTTTATCTCACCCTGAAAGTATGGGGGGACAAGGTTTGCCTGATTCTTTGGGGATGCTGGTGACAGAGATGATTGCCACCTCGAATTGGGCGTGGGGGATGTACCCAGGCTTAAGTCATGGGGCCATGAACACGATTGAGCAGCATGGTACCGAGGAGCAAAAACAAACCTATCTAACCAAACTTGTCTCTGGTCAGTGGACGGGCACCATGTGTCTGACTGAGCCCCACTGTGGTACTGATCTGGGGATGTTGAAAACCAAAGCGGAACCACAGAGCGATGGCAGTTATGCCATCTCCGGTACCAAAATATTCATCTCCGCAGGTGAGCACGATATGGCGGAAAATATTGTTCATATCGTTTTAGCCCGTCTTCCTGACGCCCCGGTGGGTACCAAAGGAATTTCCCTCTTTATCGTGCCTAAATATACCGTCAATGATGCGGGAGATAAGGGCGAACGCAATCAAGTTTCCTGCGGTTCTATTGAACATAAAATGGGCATCCATGGTAATGCGACTTGTGTGATGAACTTTGATGGTGCTAAGGGCTTTTTGATTGGTCCACCAAACCGTGGCCTTAACTGCATGTTTACCTTCATGAATGTTGCTCGCTTAGGAACGGCAGTTCAAGGGTTGGCCCATGCAGAGTGGGCGTTGCAAAACTCGGTTGCTTATGCAAAAGATCGCCTGCAAATGCGTGCGCTATCCGGTGCCAAAATGCCAGATAAAGCAGCCGATCCGATTATCTTTCATCCTGATGTTCGTCGTATGTTGTTAACACAAAAGGCTTTTGCAGAAGGAGGACGAGCACTTATTCATTATTGTTCTATGCTGGTGGATAAGATGAAGCACGGTAATGAGGAAGATAAAGCTGAGGCGGATGAGTTGATGTCGTTGCTAACGCCGATTGCGAAGGCATTTTTAACAGAAACTGGTTTTGAAGCAGCGAACCACGGCTTGCAGGTCTATGGAGGTCATGGGTACATCGCGGAATGGGGAATGGAACAAAACGTGCGTGACTGTCGTATTGCCATGCTTTATGAAGGAACAACGGGGATTCAGGCGTTGGATTTATTAGGACGAAAAGTCTTAATGACTCAAGGGGCAACATTGCGTCGTTTCACCAAAATCATTCATAAATTTTGTAAGGAACACAAAGGCGACAAACGCTTTAAATCCTACATCTCTGCGCTGGATAAATTGAACAGCGAGTGGGGGGATGTGACCATGAAAATCGGTATGAAGGCCATGAAAAACAAAGAGGAAGTTGGTGCGGCTTCAGTCGATTACTTGATGTTCTCTGGTTATGTTGTATTAGCCTATTTCTGGGCTCGGATGGCTGTTGTTGCGCAAACGAAACTCGACGAAGGAACGGATGAGGTAGGTTTCTACACAGCGAAACTGCAAACGGCGACCTTTTATTATGAGCGCTTATTGCCACGGACAAAAATGCATGCGGAAGCCATGTTGTCCGGAGCGGGTAACCTATTAGCTATGGAAGAAGACAACTTTCTTTTTCTGAATGCTTAGCTGAAGTGACTGTGCCGAGTAAAAGTTGCTTATAAAGTGAGTAGGCGCAATAGAATGATGGTATTTTTAGACTAGACTGGAGGATAGGAAATGAGTGAAGTAAAAGCAGTGTTTGATGCTATGCTTGGACGTTTTGATGCAGACGAAGCGGATGATATGAGCGCTGTCTTCCAATTTGATATGGATGAAGGTGAGCATTATCACCTTAGTATCGAGGATGGTAAGTGTGCTCTTGCTGAAGGTGAACATGATGATCCAACGGTTACTCTTGAAATGGATTTACAGACGTTAAAAGACGTGATGAGTGGCGAGTTGGATGGAATGGCGGCCTTTATGCAGGGAAAAATACGGGCGGATGGGGATATTATGCTGGCAACTAAGTTGACGCAGATTTTTCCTCATTAGCCTTTAGCTTTGCTGGTCATAGCATACATGAGCGCCAAATAGTCACTATTTGGCGCGAGTTCCAAGCAATGCACATTCTCCTGACAAAAACAATAATTGGAGTTAAGAATGCAGATGGACAATTCGATCTCTACACAAAATGAGGGTGGTCAGTCTTCAGCTGGCTCTGTTCTCAGGGAGAGTGAAACCATGAAAAATGTATCCGGTAGTCGTGTTCCTGATGGTAATGCATTGGGCACCAAAACGCCTGGTAGTTATATTCCGGATTCACTGAACCCACATCATTACCAATCGTTATTGGATGTGTTCAATGCATCTTGTCAACGGTTTGCCGATTTATCTGCCTTTAGCAGTGTTGGCCACACAATTACCTATCGTCAATTGGAAGAGAAAGCAAACCAATTTGCCGCCTATCTACAGCAATTGCCGGGTGTCAAAAAAGGGGATCGCATCGCGATTCAGCTCCCGAATATTATTCAATACCCAGTGGTCTTTTTTGGTGCGCTAAAAGCGGGGTTGATTGTGGTGAACACGAACCCCTTGTATACCCCTCATGAACTGGAGCATCAATTTAATGATGCGGGGGCAAAGGTTCTCGTTGTATTTGCGAATATGGCGCATAACATCGAGAAAATTCTGCATAAAACCGAGCTGAAACACGTCATTATCACTCAGATTGCTGATTTTCACAGCGCTCCTAAGCGCTTGCTGATTAACGGTGTGGTGAAGTACATCAAAAAATTGGTGCCAAACTACCATTTGCCTCAAGCAATCTCTTTAAATGAGGCCCTTGCGAAAGGCCGGCATCACACAGTAACTCCCGTGAACATTACCCCAGAAGATATTGCTGTCTTGCAATACACCGGAGGTACCACAGGCATTGCCAAAGGAGCAATGCTGACTCATGCCAATTTGATTTCGAATATGTATCAGCTGAACTTTCGTTTAGAGAGTGTTCTGCATGAGGGGAAAGAGATTTTTATTGCGCCACTTCCTCTCTACCATATTTATGCTTTTTTAATTCATGGACTCAGTTTGCTGTCGCGTGGCGGCCATTCTATTTTGATTCCGAATCCGAGGGATTTACCCGCCTTTATTAAAGAATTGAAAAAGTGGAAGTTTACTGGCTTTGCGGGGTTGAATACGTTATTTGTGGGTCTATGCAATCGCCCTGAATTTTCCGAGGTGGATTTTAGCGAACTCAAATTAACCTGCTCAGGTGGTATGCCTTTAACGAGTGCTGCGGCGGCTAAATGGTTCGATGTCACTGGCTGTAAAATTGTTGAAGGCTACGGATTAACGGAAACATCCCCTGTTGTATCCTTTAACCCTTATGGTAAAGAGCGAATTGGTACCATTGGTTTGCCTGTTAGTGAAACGGAAATCAGTATCCTTGATGACAGTGGGAAGCCTGTGGCACAAGGGGAGGCAGGGATGTTATGTGTGCGAGGTCCCCAAGTGATGAAGGGTTATTGGCAGCGTGAAGATGCCACACGAGAGGCCATGACAGAGGATGGTTTTTTCATTACAGGCGATATTGCCATGGAGCATCCAGATGGCTATTTACAAATCGTTGATCGAGCCAAGGATATGATCATCGTGTCGGGATTTAATGTGTATCCGACTGAAGTCGAAGAATGTTTATCTGCGCATCCAGATATTTTGGAAGCCGCTGTTATTGGCGTGGCTGATGAAAAAGCAGGCGAGGCTATTAAAGCCTTTATTGTATTAAAAGATCCCAATGTTTCCATCGATTTAAAAGCGGTGCGGACTTATTGCAAAGAAAACCTTACTGCCTACAAAGTACCTAAATACGTCGAGGTACGCAAAGAGCTTCCTAAGAGCAATGTCGGTAAGGTGTTGCGTCGATCATTACGCGATGAAAAGGCCTAAGAAGCGCAAGATTTGCAGTCCGAGCAATTGGAAATGAGAGAGGTCTTAGTTTTATGTCATCAAATAAAAAAATACAGACAGAACAAGATGATGCTAATAGCGGTCATGAGATTGATAAGGCGGTTGGAAGCAAAACAAAACGCGAGCTAATGCATCGGCGGCGAGTTGAGTCAAATGGTTATCGTCGTGATGATGGTTTATGGGATATAGAAGCTCATATGAAAGACCTTAAGACTTATGATGTTTATCGGGATTTTGATGGAAGCAAGGTGCCAGAAGGGAGCCCTTTTCACGATATCAGCCTTACCATGACATTAGATGATTCGTTTAAGGTGATTGATATTCATGTTCATATGGATGCGTTCCCATTTCCAAACTGTAGTGGTGCAATACCAAGCTTTGAAGTGATCAAAGGAACGCGAATTGGTCCTGGTTGGAGCCGTTGGCTAAAACAAGAGTTTAAAGGCAAAGTCGGTTGTACTCATGTACTTGAATTGCTGCCAGTGGCTGCGACAACGGCTTATCAAATGATGTGGGGCCCATTAAGCGATAAATACCCAGAACAGATCTCTAAAACGTTACAGGGACTTGTGAATTCTTGCCATGGTTGGTCTGATGATGGCCCAATGGTACGCAAATTAGTGACAGAGGATGTGATTCGCCTACCTGAAGAGGAGGTGTAAATGAGCGAGTTGACTACAGATATGGTTGTTGAAACCTGTTTGTCGGGAGTGCAGGTTTTACAAATGAATCGCCCTGATAAAAAAAATGCCATTACCTTAGAAATGTATGACAACTTGGCACTTGCTTTACAGCGAGCCGAGCAGGACGACTCGATCAAAGTCACCTTAATTCATGGGGCCAATGGTGAATTCTCCGCCGGGAACGACATCAATGAGTTTTTACAAGTTGCTCAAAATCCAGACAAGATGTCCTCCGCTCTTACATTTTTACAAACATTAAGTGGCTATAAAAAACCATTGGTCGCGGGGGTTGAAGGGAGGGCTGTCGGTGTGGGGGCGACCATGTTGCTCCATTGCGATCTAGTATTAAGTGCTCGAGAGGCAACTTTTCAGTTTCCTTTCGTGCCTTTGGGACTCGTGCCTGAGGCGGCTTCTAGCTATTTATTACCCAAGCTAGTGGGCTATCAAAAAGCCTTTGAGGTACTTATTTTAGGGGACGCTTTTAGTGGTGTAGAGGCACAGGCTATGGGCTTAGTGAATCATCTTTGTGACTCAGGTGAGGCATATGAGGTGGCGTTGCAATACGCCCAAAAGCTGACGAATTTGCCGGCAGAAGCGGTGATGTTAAGTAAGGATTTATTGAAATATCGGTGTCAAGATGACGTTCAAATGGCACTGATGCGTGAAGGGCGTATTTTTAAGGATCGACTGAAATCCAAAGAAGCTCGTGAGGCGTTTGCCGCTTTTCTATCGCGAACGCGTTCTATGGATTAAAGCTGGATTCTGTTTCGCCCTTATCTTTTCACTGTTTAGTTAACAAAGGTTTATCCACACCGACTATAATAGACTTTCCAAATCACATGCTTTCTGACTTTGTTTGATTGCGTGATTTTTTTTGTTAGTTAACTGGGGCTTTTTTGTCATTGATGGAAAAAGTTTGTAACTTATTATTAGTAGTACAAATTCTACTTATTTAAGCGCACTATTAACAAGCAGGTGTCATGGTTTGACTGAGTCTGGAGTGGACTGGACTCTATAGACAGCAAACCGTTGGATTGAACCTTAATAAAGTAAAAAGAATGTAAAGAGGGCTTATGAAAGTACTAGTATCCGTAAAGCGGGTGATCGATTACAACGTGAAAGTACGTGTGAAAGCAGATCATTCCGCCGTTGATCTTACCAATGTCAAAATGTCGATGAATCCTTTTTGTGAAATCGCTGTAGAAGAAGCGATTCGTTTAAAAGAAAAAGGTGTCGCTGATGAGGTGGTGGTTGTATCGGTAGGATCAAAATCTTGCCAAGAGACCTTGCGTACTGCTTTGGCATTGGGAGCAGACCGTGCGATTCAAGTAGAGACAGAGGATGGGTTGGACTCTTTGTCCGTGGCGAAACTGTTAGCGGGTGTTGCCAAGGACGAAGCGGCGGATCTTATTATTATGGGTAAACAATCCATCGATTCTGATAATAACCAAACAGGTCAGATGGTCGCCGCTCTTTTGGATTACCCTCAAGCTACCTTTGCATCGGAAGTGATAGTAGAAAATGGCGAAGCTAAGGTCACTCGTGAAATAGACGGTGGTCTACAAACGTTAGCAATTACTTTACCTGCAGTGGTGACAACCGATTTGCGACTAAACGAACCGCGTTTCGCCTCCTTACCTAATATTATGAAAGCTAAGAAAAAGCCTCTGGATGTGAAAACACCAGCGGATTTTGGTGTAGAAGTAGGTTCGAATGTCAGTATCGTCTCTGTCACACCGCCGCCAGAACGTGCTGCAGGGATTAAGGTAGGATCGGTGAGTGAGTTAGTTGATAAATTGAAAAACGAAGCGAAGGTGGTGTCATGAGTATTTTAGTTTTAGCAGAACACGACAATCAGTCTCTAAAGCCAGCGACGCTTAATACGATTACTGCGGCTTCGCAGATTGGTGGAGACGTTCATTTACTTGTGGCGGGGTTTGAGTGCCAGACAGTCATTGCACAGGCATCAAAAGTGGCTGGCGTCAGTAAAGTGTTGTCTGCCGATAATGCTGTTTACGAACATCAATTAGCTGAAAATATTGCTAAGTTGGTGGTAGATGTCGCCGAGGGCTACAGCCATATCTTGGCACCTGCGACCACCACGGGGAAAAACACCTTACCTCGTGTTGCGGCTTTGCTTGATGTCGCCCAATTGTCCGATGTTATCAAAGTGGAATCGGCTGATACATTTGTGCGTCCAATATACGCAGGCAATGCCATTGCGACCGTTAAATCCAGCGATTCAGTAAAAGTCATTACGGTACGTGCGACGGGTTTTGATGCCGCTGCTGATGAAGGTGGCGATGCTCAAACAGAGGTCCTATCACAGGTGATTGCCTCAGAAAAGAGTCGTTTCGTGAGTGAGCAATTAGCGGAGTCTGATCGCCCAGAATTAACCGCCGCGAGTGTGGTCATTTCTGGCGGTCGAGGCATGGGCAGTGGTGATAACTTTAAGTTGTTGGATGGCATTGCGGACAAATTGGGCGCGGCGATCGGGGCTTCACGAGCAGCGGTTGATGCAGGCTTTGTGCCGAACGATTTGCAAGTGGGTCAAACGGGGAAAACTGTTGCGCCAGACTTGTACATTGCTGTTGGGATTTCTGGTGCGATTCAACACTTGGCAGGTATGAAAGATTCTAAAGTGATTGTCGCGATCAATAAGGACGAAGATGCGCCAATTTTTCAAGTAGCAGACTATGGCTTAGTGGCGGATTTATTTGATGCGGTGCCTGAGTTAGAAAAAAGTCTATAGCACCGTACTCATTAGTATAACGTCATAATTATCAGCATCCGACTGTATACGACGGGCAAAGTGTTCGTCGTATACACAATAAAAATAATGGGAGAGCAACATGATGTTCCAAGGAAAAGCAATAAAGGTCTCGATGGACGATACGAATATCGCGACCGTTACACTCGATCTTGAAGGTGAATCCGTTAATAAATTTAATGGATTAGCACTCAAAGAATTATCTGAAGTCGTTGCCATGTTAAAGACCACCGATGATTTACAAGGGGTGATTTTTGCCAGTGCAAAAAATGTCTTTGTTGTTGGAGCAGATATCACAGAGTTTACGGCTTGGTTTAAGTTAGAAGATGAAGACTTAGCCGATAAACTTCGTGAAGCTCACCATATTTTTAAGGAAATTTCGAATCTGTGTTGTCCAACTGTGGCGGCGATCAATGGTATTGCTCTGGGCGGTGGTTTTGAGTTGTGCCTTGCTTGTGATTATCGTGTCATGGCGGATTCCGCTAAAGTGGGTTTGCCAGAAACTCAACTAGGCATCTACCCAGGTTGGGGTGGAACAGTGCGTTTACCTCGTTTGATCGGAGCTGATAATGCTTGTGAATGGATCTGCGGTGGTGCTCAAAAACGCAGCGAAGAAGCATTAAAAGATGGGGCGGTGGATGCTGTTGTGCCCGTTGAGAAGGTACAAGAGTCTGCTCGACATCTTATTCAGCAAGTGCAAGATGGCAAACTTAGCTATCGTTCTCGCCGAGATATACTACGGGCGCCGATGCAGTTCTCGCCAATCGAAAAGATGATGGTGTTTGAGTCCGTTCGAGGGGTAGTCGGGGCGAAAGCTGGTAAGCATTATCCTGCGCCAATGGCGGCCATTAAAACCATGGAAAAAGGCATTAGCCAAGACATGGAAAAAGCGGCTGAAACAGAAATCAAAGGTTTTGTTAAACTCGCTAAAAGTACGGTAGCAAAATCCTTGGTGACCTTGTTCTTAAGTGATCAAGTCATCAAGAAAACAGCTGGCAAATACGCAAAAGATGCGACCCCTGTCAAACAAGCCGCTGTGTTAGGCGCTGGTATAATGGGTGGCGGTGTGGCTTATCAATCCGCTTCCAAAGGCACGCCAATTATTATGAAAGACATTCGACCCGAAGCGCTTGAACTTGGGCTGAGTGAAGCGAATAAGCTATTTAATGGTCAAATTGAGAGAGGCCGTTTAACCGCTGATAAAGCGTTGAAAGCCATGAATGGCATCACGCCAGCACTAAGTTATGGTGAGTTTGGTCATGTTGATTTAGTCGTGGAAGCCGTGGTCGAAAATGTTAAAGTCAAAAAAGCCGTGTTGGCTGAAACCGAACAGTATATCGCTGATACTACTATTTTAGCCTCCAATACGTCGACCATCTCCATTACAGAACTGGCGAAAGACCTAAAACGTCCAGAAAATTTTTGTGGCATGCACTTCTTTAATCCTGTTCATCGCATGCCATTAGTTGAAGTTATTCGTGGTGCGAAAACCAGTGATGCAGCGATCGCTAAGACGGTTTCCTATGCTCAGGCGATGGGGAAAACGCCAATTGTCGTGAATGACTGCCCAGGATTTTTGGTTAACCGAGTCCTGTTCCCTTATTTCGCTGGTTTCTCCTTGATGATGAAAGAAGGAGCAGATTTTCAGCAAGTCGATAAGACGATGGAAAAATTTGGTTGGCCAATGGGACCTGCGTATCTTCTTGATGTGGTGGGTATAGACACTGCGTATCATGCTGATCGAGTGATGGCAGATGGTTACCCAGATCGTATGAAGCATGAAGGCGTGAATGCGGTTGATCGTCTTTATGAATTAGAGCGCTTTGGCCAGAAAAATGGTAAAGGCTTTTATATGTATGAGCCTGATCGTAAAGGCAAACCGAAAAAGCTCTTTGATCCAGAAATCAACGCTCTTTTGGCGTCAACAGTGGACGCTAAAACAGAATTATCCGACGACGATATCATCGCTCGAATGATGATTCCACTGTGTATCGAAACCGCTCGTTGTTTAGAAGAAAACATCGTATCCAGTGCTGCGGAAGCGGACATGGGGTTAATTTACGGGATTGGTTTCCCTCCTTATCTGGGCGGTGCTTTGCACTATCTAGACCAAATGGGGCTGCAAGCGTTTTGTCAACTTGCAGATAACTACAGCCACTTAGGTACGTTGTATGAGCCCACCGCAAGAATGCGTGAAATGGCAACCAACAACGAAACGTATTACGGCGAATAATGCCCCACGGTTGAACGATTTAAGGAGAATTTTATGAAACTCAATGCAAATGATGTAGTCATTATTGACGCAGTTCGATCCCCTATGGGCAAGACGAAAAACGGTGTTTTTCGTCACGTCCGAGCCGAGAACCTATCGGCCGCTTTGGTAAAGGCATTATTCAAACGCAATCCGAAAGTGGATCCGAAAGAGGTGGAAGATCTGATCTGGGGATGTGTCAATCAGACTTTAGAGCAGGGGTTTAACGTTGCTCGTGCGATTTCATTATTGGCAGGCTTACCGATTACAACGGCGGCTCAAACCGTGAATCGTTTGTGTGGTTCGTCGATGTCAGCCATTCATACAGCGTCGCAAGCCATCATGACAGGGCAAGGTGATGTTTTCGTTGTGGGTGGTGTCGAGCATATGGGCCACGTTGGCATGATGCATGGTGTTGATGTTAACCCAGCATTATCCAAACATATGGCGAAAGCCTCTATGATGATGGGGGTGACCGCCGAAATGCTTGGTAAAATGCATGGTGTGAGCCGAGAGGCTCAAGATGCTTTTGCTGTTCGCTCCCATCGGCTGGCCTATGAAGCAACCCAACAAGGTCGCTTTAAAAACGAAATCGTGCCTATTGAGGGCCATGATGCTGATGGCAATAAAATACTGGTTGAAGTGGATGAGGTCATTCGTCCTGAGACCTCGATGGAATCCTTAGCGTCACTGCCTCCAGTTTTTATGCCGAAAGTCGGTACGGTGACGGCAGGAACATCATCGGCCTTATCGGATGGGGCATCGGCCATGTTAATGATGTCGGCTAAGAAGGCTCAAGAGCTTGGACTGACACCGATTGCTCGTGTCCGCAGTATGGGCGTGGCGGGATGCGATCCAGCTATCATGGGATATGGGCCTGTTCCTGCCACGAAAAAAGCACTAAAACGCGCTGGACTAACCATAGACGACATTGAGATTGTAGAGCTGAACGAGGCATTTGCGGCTCAATCTATTCCGGTTTTAAAAGACTTGAAATTGCTGGATATAGTCGATGAAAAAGTGAACCTGAATGGTGGTGCCATTGCGCTTGGGCATCCATTGGGCTGCTCTGGTACGCGTATTTCGACCACTTTGCTCAATGTCATGACAGAAAAAGATGCAACCATTGGTCTGGCGACCATGTGTATTGGAATGGGGCAGGGTATCGCGACGGTCTTTGAAAGAATTTAGCAATCTTCTTGTTTTTAAACTTTAAACCTCGCTTCGGCGAGGTTTTTTTTACTTCGATTTCAACAAGGGAGACTATTCTAGCGTGATAGTGCGCATGGAATAAGCATCGTGCTCTTACGCTTTTTTACATCGAATTGACGCTCGCTCGACTATCCTTAGATTCTATTTGTAACCTACGGCAGGTAGACTATTAACTTATTAGTCTAAATTTATTAGATGTATTTTTTTTGAAAGGCTATAACTATTATACAAGATGCAACGTAAGCAGAGTTGCTTAATAACGAGTCGAGCAATACATAAGCGAAAACAAAAAACAGGAGAGTAACCAATGTCTAATGAGAGCAAATGCCCTTTTAATCATACTGCAGTTGGCAGCAATGGCTCAACAGGTCGTGGTACGTCTAACAAGGAGTGGTGGCCTAACCAATTAAACCTTCGTATCCTTCACCAACATTCTAATAAATCTAACCCAATGGGGACAGATTTTAATTACGCTGAAGCGTTCAAAACTTTAGACCTTGAGGCACTTCGTAAAGATCTAATGGATCTAATGACAGATTCTCAAGAGTGGTGGCCAGCCGATTATGGTCACTATGGTCCTTTCTTTATTCGTATGGCTTGGCACAGTGCGGGGACTTACCGTACTGCAGATGGCCGTGGCGGTTCCGCGACGGGATCTCAACGTTTCGCGCCATTAAACAGCTGGCCAGATAACGTTAACTTGGATAAAGCACGTCGTTTGCTTTGGCCGATTAAACAAAAATACGGCAGCAAAATCTCTTGGGCAGATCTGATGATTTTGACTGGTAACTGTGCATTGGAATCCATGGGCTTTAAAACCTTTGGTTTTGGTGGTGGTCGTGCCGATATTTGGGAACCAGAAGAGGACATCTACTGGGGAGCAGAGCAAGAATGGTTAGAACTGAGTGGTGGTGAAAAAAGTCGCTATTCTGGTGAGCGTGATCTGGAAAACCCTCTTGCAGCGGTACAAATGGGGTTAATTTATGTGAACCCTGAAGGGCCTGATGGAAAACCAGATCCATTAGCTTCCGCTGTTGATATTCGTGATACCTTTGCCCGTATGGCAATGAATGACGAAGAAACTGTTGCTTTGATTGCTGGTGGTCATACATTTGGTAAAACGCACGGTGCGGGTGATGCTGCTCAGGTTGGTCCAGAACCAGAAGCGGCTGGTATTACTCAACAAGGTCTAGGCTGGAGCAACAGCATGGGCTCTGGTAAAGGGGTTGATACCATTTCTAGTGGTCTAGAAGGCGCTTGGACTCCAGACCCAATTAAATGGGATAACGGTTATTTCGATACATTGCTTGGTTACGATTGGGAATTGACTAAGAGCCCAGCTGGCGCTTACCAATGGACACCAAAAGATGGTGCTCTAGCGAATTCTGTTCCTGATGCTCATGATCCTACTCGTCGCCATGCACCAATGATGGCGACGTCTGATATCGCCTTGAAAGAAGATCCTGCTTACAAAGTGATTTCTGAGCGTTTCCATAAAGACCCAGAGTATTTTGCTGATGTATTCGCGCGTGCATGGTTTAAATTGACTCACCGTGATATGGGGCCAACCAGTCGTTACCTTGGTCACTTGGTGCCAAAAGAAGAGTTGATTTGGCAAGATCCGATTCCTGCGGTGACTCATGAGTTGGTAGGTGATAAGGAAGTTGCCGATCTTAAAGCTAAGATTGCGGACTCTGGTTTGAGTGTGGCTCAGCTAGTCTCCACTGCGTGGGCATCTGCTTCGACTTACCGTGGTTCTGATATGCGTGGTGGTGCCAATGGTGCTCGTATTCGTTTAGCACCTCAAAAAGATTGGGCGGTTAACCAACCAGCTCAATTGGCAACAGTATTGAGCAAGCTAGAAGGCATTCAACAAGCCTTTAACAGCGCGAACACAAGCAAACAAATTTCGTTGGCGGATTTGATTGTGCTTGCTGGTAATGTTGGTGTTGAACAAGCGGCGAAAAAAGCTGGAAAAACGGTATCTGTGCCATTTACGCCAGGCCGCGCGGATGCTACTCAAGAGCAGACTGATGTTGAGTCGTTCGATGTACTTGAGCCAATTGCTGATGGATTCCGTAATTACCAAAAAGGTCGTTTTACGGTTACAACAGAAGAGTTATTGGTCGATCGTGCTCAACTGCTAACATTGACCGCACCAGAAATGACCGTATTGGTAGGTGGTTTGCGAGTGTTGAACGCAAATACAGACCAATCCCAACACGGTGTTTTCACAGACCGTGCTGAAACATTGACCAATGACTTCTTCGTTAACTTGTTGGACATGGGCACAACGTGGAAATCGCTTTCCGATGATGAAATGGAATTTGAAGGGCGTGATCGCCAGTCAGGTTCGGTTAAGTGGACCGCAACGCGTGCGGACTTAATCTTCGGTTCCAATTCGCAGTTGCGAGCATTGGCTGAGGTATATGCTTCTTCTGATGCTGAAGATCGTTTCGTCAATGATTTTGTTGCAGCTTGGGTAAAAGTTATGGAGTTGGATCGCTTTGATCTAGCTTAATTGGGCTCATTTTAATCGGCTTTTACTCTTTAAAATGATAATAGGGTAAAAACTAACCAATCAAAACCCACTAGGTTTCGTCTTAGTGGGTTTTTTTATGGAGGTCACGCTGACCGAGTCGTTGTTAATTATATGGATTCTTTTTATTTGCACATTCGTGGCGCTCTGTTCATCTTGTGTAATAACTGGGCTTGTATAGTCCAGCCTCTAAATACCCTAGGACAGCAAAATAACGCTTGGCCATAGGTAAGTAAGGTACGAATAAGTAGCCTAAGTGTTAGTGATGTTACCTGTATTAGAGAGGATGATCTGATCACCTCTTGCTTTCTAATGATGAGCTGAATACCGCAACAAACTAGCGAATAAGAACCTCGAGAAGATGTTTATTACAATATGAATAATCTACAAACTGAAACCTCAAAAACCCCTTTTGTGTATTCCAATATGAAACTGGCCTTCATTTTATTGATTACCTGTTTCACTGCTTGGGGGGTGGCTGCAAACATGACAGACCCTCTGGTAAAAGTATTTAGCCAAATCTTTACCATGAGTAATCTTGAGTCGGCACTGGTTCAATTTGCTTATTATGGCGCATATTTTTGTCTGGCATTACCTGCTGCATTTATTAACGTACGTTTTTCTTATAAAACGGGTGTATTGACTGGTCTTGGTCTAGCGACGCTTGGCGCGTTATCGTTTTACCCTGCTAGTGTCTCAATGACATATGGCGCTTTTCTGGCTGCCTTGTTTATTTTAGCGGCTGGCTTGTCTATTCTCGAGACGTCGGCAAACCCATTTGTGATGGCGATGGGGCCAAAGCTGACGGCTACTCGACGTTTAAACCTTGCTCAAGCGTTTAACCCAGTGGGGACCAATATTGGTGTTTTGTTAGCATCGACTTTGATTTTGCCAAACTTAAACCCTGCCACCGCTGAGCAGCGTGCCGCCATGGCACCTCAGGCTCTAGCTGCCATTCAGCATTCTGAGTTGGATGCGGTGATGACCCCTTACGTCGGTATGGCATTCTTCCTGATTATTATCTGGATTATGATTGCGTTGGTTAAGCTACCCAAGTCTGAAAAAGTGGCTGAAAAAGTCGATCTTACCGATAAAGATCATTATGGTTTTATTGCCACCTTGGGTCGTTTGATTAAACTTCCAAACTATCGCTGGGGGGTGATCGCTCAGTTCTTTAATGTTGCTGGTCAGACCTGTACTTGGACCTTCACTATTCAATATGTTCAGTCTGCGATGGGGGGCAGTGCTACCCATGCCAGTGATTATCTTCAGTACAGCTTGCTCGTGTTTCTTGTTTCTCGCTTTGTCATGACATGGTTGATCGGTATTTTCCGTCCAACGCTTTTGTTGGGTGTTATGGCACTATTAGGTACCGCTTTGTGTGTGTATGCAGCAATTAACCCTGGTATGTCAGGTGTATGGGCGATTGTCATGATTTCTGCCAGTTTGTCTTTGATGTTTCCAACGATTTACGGCGTGGCATTAAACGGCCTAGGTAAAGATGCTAAATTTGGCTCTGCTGGCCTTGTTATGGCGATCCTTGGTGGGGCGATTATGCCGGTAGTTCAAGGCGGGGTGATTGATTCTTATGGTGCTGCCATGTCTTATATTGTGCCGGGTATTTGCTTCCTCGTTGTGTCTTTTTATGGTTTCTCTTCAATGAAGCGCGTAAAAGACTGATTAATAATATTTCTTTCACGTCATTCGTGGTTAGATTAGAGCCCAAACTCATTTCAATGAGTTTGGGCTTTTTTGACCCCGCTTTCTAAGAGAGGTTTGTTATTAAAGTGTCATGATTGATTGTGTTTTATGTAAAATTGTGGTTTTTTCTTTTTGACGGTAAGCGTCTCTTTATAGAATGAGCGCCTATATTTTTCTGCCTTTGAGCATTCTTTTTGATAGTAAGAGTCGTATATGAAATTTTCAGGTCTTAAGACCATTGCTTTTCTTGAGGCATTAAAAGGGGCGGCAGCCTTGTTGCTCGCAATTGGTATCCATATCTTGGAAGGCGTTAATTTACATGTTGAGGTGTTAAAGTTATTAACCCATTTGCACTGGAATGCTGATGGCCATTATGCGCAGATGATATTGCATGCGGTTGATGGTTTAACTCACTCCAGTTTTACGCTGGTGACTGTGATTGCTGTATTTTATGCCTTAGTGCGTTTTGTAGAGGCTTATGGTTTGTGGCACGAAATGCGTTGGACTGAATGGTTTGCCTTTTTGAGTGGTGCGGTGTATTTGCCTTTTGAGTTTTATGAAATCATAAAAGATCCGAATCTCGTGACTGGGGCTGTATTGGGTATTAACTTGATTGTCGTTGCTTACATGTACACGATTTTGAAAAAGCATCCAGATGGTAAAAAGCATCCAGGTGATAAAAAACACCCAGATGGTAAAAGCCAGCGATTAGTTGAGGAATGATAAGAGACTTTCGCCTCCTGATATACAGGAGGTGCGATTTAAATACGTTGAAACAAGCCGAGTCCACTATAGATTCAGCCTACCAATTGATTGAAAACAACGCTCACAGTCGCTTAAATAGCTAGCACCAAATAGATTATAGTGGTTTAAATAGTGGTAAAGGTTGTAGATATCACGTTTGATTGCGTAGTGTTCAGAACGGGGAAGTATTGCGTGATATGAGCGATAAAACTCCTCGCTAAAGCCGCCAAATAGTTCCGTCATGGCAATGTCGACCTCGTTATCACCTTGGTAAATAGCGGGGTCTATTAGCCACACATCTTGTTCATCAAACAGAACATTGCCAGACCACAAATCACCATGGAGCATCGTTGGCTGATGGCAATGTCGATTTAAAAAATCAATCAAATGCGCTTTTTGCTTATCTAGTTGGTTTTGAAATTGCTCAGCCACACTGGCGTTTTTGACCATTTGAATTTGAGCTTCGAGACGATAAGAAACATAAAAAGCCCCCCAATTATCCGACCAATTATTATATTGTGGGTTAAGTCCAATATAATTGTCGTGATCGAGGCCGTAACGTTTTAGTGGATGAGAATGAAGCATGGCAAGGCCTCTGCCTAGTTGAGCCATTTGTTGTTCGCTGGCATGGGTTTGCTTAATCGCTTGCATGCTAATGGTGTCTTTATCTGCAAAGTAGACTTGTGGAATGCGAAGTAGCCTATTGCCCGTATTGTCGAGCAACGTCCGCAACCGTTCCAGACCTACTTTCTCTTTGATTAACTGGTCTCGATAAAGACTTCGATTTTTCTTTTCATGGACTGTCATTGTTATTTTTGTCCTCTAGTGCTGTTAACCCTTCGAAGTTTAAATTGCCATGACTTGACCAAACTAGCAAGTGGGTTTATGGGAAAAATCAATTCGATAGTTTTTATTTATAGATAAATAATATTAGTCTAAGTTTGCTTGATGTAAGGCACTTATATCTTCCTTAGATTTGCGTTATCGTCAGACTATGGAAACAAATGTTTCGGAATTCTAATTATTAAAAATAAATATCTTTTTCATTCAGGTGCGCTGAATCAGTAAGTGGTTGGAACGCATTGTGCTTTGTGAGGATATCGGTCATAAGAGGATAGAAAGCATGAAAGCATTGATTATTGGCGCGGGCATCGGTGGTATGTCAGCTGCAGCCGCCTTAAAGCAGCAAGGTGTTGATTGTGATGTTTTTGAAGCAGTAAAAGAGATTAAGCCTGTTGGAGCAGCCATTTCAGTCTGGTCTAACGGGGTGAAATGTATGAATCATTTAGGGATGGGGCACATTATGGATGATCTTGGTGGGCCTATGCGAGCGATGGCGTACCAAGATGGCAAGTCTGGAGAGGTCATGACCCAGTTTAGTCTCATGCCCTTGATTGAGGCGGTGGGAGAACGACCTTGTCCTGTTGCTCGTGCTGGGCTGCAAGTACAGATGATTGATCACTGGGGAAGAGATCAGGTGCAATTTGCCAAACGACTGGAGCGTGTTGAACAAACCGATACCAGCGTGGTCGCTCATTTTACTGATGGCAGTATTGCTCATGGGGATTTTATGATTGCCGCCGATGGTGCACATTCTGTTGCTCGGTCCCATGTCCTTGGTTATCAAATTCAGCGACGTTACGCAGGGTACGTTAATTGGAATGGCTTGGTGAAAGCGGATGAAGAAATAGCGCCATTAGAGCAATGGACGACCTTTGTTGGTGATGGGAAGCGTGTATCAGTGATGCCGATTGCAGGAGGGCAGTTTTACTTTTTCTTTGATGTCCCATTACCTCTTGGCTTACCAGAAGACCGTGCGACAGTAAAAGAGAATCTAAAAAACTACTTCGAAGGGTGGGCCGATCCGGTACAGATTTTGATCGAGAGAATTGATCCTGAAACGACAAATCGTATTGAAATCCACGATATTGAACCTTTTAGTAGTTTTGTTAAAGGTCGTGTTGCGTTGTTGGGAGATTCTGCGCATTCCACTACGCCAGACATTGGGCAAGGTGGCTGTTCTGCTATGGAAGATGCCGTCGTGCTGGGGCAATGTTTTGCTAAAACAAAGGAGATAAAAGAAGCGTTATTACAGTATCAAAGCTTACGTCATGAGAGAGCCAAAGATCTAGTGTTAAAGGCCCGTAAGCGTTGTGATGTGACCCATGGAAAAGACTTGTTGGTAACGCAAGCTTGGTATGATGAATTAAGACAAGAGACAGGTGAAAACATTATAGCTGGTCTTAAGGATACTATTTTAGGCGGCCCTTTAGGTTAAATTCGCACTTTATAAATTACTGAACAAAAAGAAAAAGGGCGCTCTTGTAAGCGCCCTTTAGATATTTGTGTTGGCAGTGATTATTCGTATAGCTGCTCGCCATGTAGAGATGTATCAAGGCCTTCGGTTTCTTCTTCTTCAGTTACTCGGATGCCCATAACCATATCAATTGCTTTAATGATGATAAAGGTCATAATCGCATCGTAAATAATGGTAAAGCCTACGCCTTTTGCCTGAATAATCACTTGGCTAAGAATACTGCCGTGTGCATTATCATTCAGGCCAGCACCGCCGAATATGGCCGCTGAGAATACGCCAGTTAGTAGTGCGCCAATAATGCCTCCTACCGCATGAACACCAAAAGCGTCCAATGAGTCATCGTAGCCAAGCATTTTTTTCAGGTAGACAGAAGACCAGAAAGTACCAAGACCTGCTGCGATACCAATTGCGAACGCACCGATTGGTCCTACAAAGCCTGATGCTGGGGTAATCGCTACAAGACCGGCAACCGCACCTGAACTCATACCGAGAAGAGTTGGTTTGCCGCGAGCTGCCCATTCAACAAACATCCAAGCCATTGCCGCAACCCCTGTTGCAATTTGCGTCACGGCCATCGCCATGCCCGCTGTACCGTCTGCTGCTAACTCAGAACCCGCGTTGAAGCCAAACCAGCCGACCCACAGAAGAGACGCACCAACCATGGTATAGACAAGGTTAACGGGAGGCATTGCTGTTTTTCCATAGCCTTTACGCTTGCCAAGTACTAGTGCTGCCACTAAACCCGCGACACCCGCATTAATGTGCACAACGGTACCGCCTGCAAAATCTTGCACGCCGTCGCCACCGAGCCAACCGCCACCCCAAACCATGTGAGCAATAGGGGAGTAAACTAACAAGGACCACAAACCCATAAACCATAGCATGGCAGAAAACTTCATTCGTTCTACAACGGCACCAATAATCAAGGCTGGTGTGATGATTGCGAAGGTCATCTGAAAGGTCATGAATACCGATTCAGGAATAGAGCCACTTAACGTTTTATAACCAATACCGTTTAGAAACAGTGCACTTAGGTTACCAATAAACGCACCATCGCCTTTAAAAGCAAGCGAGTAACCAGCGATTGACCAAATAATGGTAATCAAGCAGGTTATAGCGAAAGTCGCGGCGGCAACAGACAGTAGGTTTTTACGGCGCACCATACCGCCGTAGAAGAGGGCAACACCCGGAATAGTCATCAATAGCACCAACGCTGTTGATGCCATCATCCACGAGGTATTCCCACTATCAAGGCTAGGTGTATCAGCCATTGCTTGGGAGGGAATCATCCATAGACTAAGTAGAGATAGAGCTCCACCTATGGTCGGTATTAGTCTTTTAATGTTCATCAATATTGCCTCTGTTTTAGCTATATTTATGGTAGGGGGATGTGTTATTGATTATTAGAGAGCATCAGAGTCGGTTTCTCCGGTGCGGATCCGAATAGCCTTCTCAAGTGTCAATACAAAGATTTTGCCGTCGCCAATTTTGCCTGTATTAGCTGATTGGCAGATAACATCCATAGCCTTATCAACTAATGCGTCATCTAAGGCGACTTCAATTTTTACTTTTGGCAAAAAATCAACGACATATTCGGCGCCACGATACAATTCTGTATGCCCTTTTTGTCGTCCAAAGCCTTTGACTTCTGTTACGGTAATACCACGAACACCTATTTCGGAGAGTCCCTCACGAACTTCATCAAGTTTAAATGGCTTGATGATAGCAATAAGCAGTTTCATATATGCCTCCTGAGATTTCTTATTTTCTAACGCGACAAAGAAATGTGTTTTTATGTGACTAATTATTCCTATAGCAGACACCGTGCCATATGTGCTGTTTACATAAAAATTAAAGCAACCCATGATGTTTTCTAGGGATCAAAAGGATAAAACGTGTCAAAATAGCGCTTCATTATTTGTTTTTGCCCTAACATGGAGCGTTTTATGGAGAGGTGTTGCTCTTTTTTGGTGCTATAAATGATGGTAAATTGTCATTATTTCGTATGATTTGAGTAAAATATAAGAAAATATGAACACTTGTTCAATTTTCAATGTGTCGGTTTTTTTAGAGCAGCCGTTTATGCCTAAATTCAGAAGTAAGCACTGCTGTTTCAGGGCAGTAAATTTTATTCCCTTTACTTTACATCTTCCTTTTTCATTTTTACGTGTCCTTGATTGCGTCCATGACCATCGGAAAATAGAGTATATAGATTGATAAAAATACATAGGTTATGGTTTTGGAACGAAATGCTTCTCTGGATATTCTAAAATTAGTGATGGCTTTTATGGTGGTTGCATTACACGCTGGTTTTTTATCTCAGGTGAATGCATTAATGAGCTATTTAACGGTTCAAGGACTGTTTAGAATGGTTGTGCCCGTTTTTTTGGTGATTAATGGTTTTTTCTTCTTTTCGGTTGTTTCTACTGATAAGCATCCATCTTGGTTTAAAAGAATCGCCATTCTCTACATCCTCTGGATGACCTTATATTCTGTGTTTTGGTGGCAACGGCCTGACGGTTCTTGGGGAAGTCTTCTACGGTTATCTGAGACCTTGATATTTGGATATTATCATCTCTGGTATTTGTCCGGTATGTTGCTGGGGGCTGGGTTGTTATACTGTTTAAGGTATGCCTCTAGTGCTTGTTTGTTGGCCTGTGTTATTGTGACATTTTTGCTCGGCGTGTTTATCCAATATGCTGCCAATTATCAGTGGTTTCATAGTGCTTATATTAATAAAATTTTGATGTTTACACCGCTTCACCGAGGGCCACTACTGCTTTCTTTTCCGTTTTTAAGCATTGGTTTTTTGATTCACAAGCACGCATTGCATCGCGCAATTTCCTTACGTTTCATTATTGTTTTAAGTGTATGTGGTGTACTCGCTTTATTGGCTGAGTCCTATGTTGATTTTTTATTAACTCATGGTCAAAAGGGGTTTGATAATTTTCTCTCTTTGATTATTGTCTGTCCGGCAATTTTTCTACTTTGTATGAAAATGACAATGCCATTTGATAGTAAAAAAATCGCTTTATACTCTTCAGCTGTTTTCTTTGTTCATTTGTTCTTCTTAAATATCCTACGCAGTGAGACCAATCTTAGCGGTATAAAACTGATGTTGCCGACAATACCACTGACACTTGTGGCCGCTTTTTTTCTGATTAGGTTAAATGCTAGATGGAAGTATCTTTTGTAAGAATTGTTCGGTTATGAAGAGAAGTTGAGTAAATTCATTTACTCAACTTCTTATTGTGACTCAGGTTATTTGTCGAATTTGACACGCTTACTAGAAGATAAGGCTTCACTCTCTGAGTTTACAAATTTGCCATTTTTATGTTCGATAAAGAACACTTCGAGATGTTGTTTCTTGGCTATTTTAGCCCCTTCGATAGGTCCAAGACATAGCATTGTGGTTGCCCAAGCATCGCTGATTCTTGGATCTGTACCGAAAACAGAGGCAGAAACCAAATCGTGAGTAACAGGGCGGCCAGTGCTTGGATTCAGAATATGTGAGTATTCTACCCCTTTATCGTCAAAGTAATGGTTATACGTTCCGGATGTATCTAGTGTGACGCCTTTTTCATCTTCGATGGTAATGATCTTATACACTTTTTGTGAACCATCTTTTTCTTTGATAGGGCGTTGAATGGCGATACGCCATTTTTTACCATCTGGTTTGTGGCCTTTGATTTTCATGTCGCCACCAAATTCAACGAGATAGTTATTGATTCCTTTCGATTCAAGTATCTTACTCAGTTTACCTATGGTGTAGCCTTCACCCATGGAAGAGAAATCCAATTGGACTAACGGGTTTGTCTTGCGAATAAGTTTATCTTTTTCGTCAACTTGGATTTTATCCAGTCCCATATCCGCTTTTGTTGCCGCTATTTCTGCGTCCGTTGGTACATGGAGAGTGTCTTTTTTAAAGCCCCATAAATCAAATAGGGGACCGATTGTTGGGTCGTAACAACCTTCTGATTTTTTATTGATGTCTTTGGCGATGTTGATCAAGTCAATAAAATCTTGGGAAGCTGGCTGCCATTTTGTTGATGGGCTGCTATTGAATTCGGAAATGTAGGAGTCTGGTCGATAAGTCGATAATTCTTTATCGATTTGTGCCAAGGTAGTATTGAAAGAAGATTCCACCTCATCAGTTGGTACCTTCTTCTTCGACCAAAAGGTGATATGGTAAGTGGTACCTTGGGCATAGCCCTCAATATGTTGTTCTTGCGGTGGTTTGCTGCAGCCAGTTAGCAAACTGGCGGCGAAAATAATGGCGGTTAACCCAATAATAGAGGGGCACTTTGAACGATGTAGAGTTGAAGTTTGCATGAAGTTCTGTCCACAGAAAATTGGAACAGGCAGTTTACCAGTCAGCGCCATGTAACTCTAGGGATATTGGGGAGTGATCATAAAGATACAAATCAGTCCCCTTTGTTACCTAACGCTTGGTACTGCTGGTATTTTTAGCTAATGTGGATTGCTACGTTTATTCCTGTGATGAGCATCTGTACCCCGATAACGGCAAGAATCAGCCCCATTAAGCGAGTGATCATAGTCAGTCCGCTTTGACTGACTAAAGAGAGTATTTTTGAGCTGAAAATAAAGCAGAAAAAAGTAATAAAACACAGAGCAAGAAAGACTGACACGGTAATAACGATTTCTTGCCAGCCACCAGTGGCAGAATAATTCATTGCGGTTGCGATGGTGCCTGGGCCTGCAAGTAGTGGTACCGCTAGGGGGGAAACTGCCTCATCTGATTCGTTCGAGTCGTCATTATCTTCCGGACTGTGGAGTTTTGAACTTTCCCCATGAAGCATTTGATAGCCCACCAAAAAGATCAAACACCCACCTGTTATTCTCAAGGCGGGTAAGGTAATGCCAAACAAATGAAAAAGGGCTTTTCCTAAAACAGAAAAGACTAAAATGATTAAGAACGTCAACAGTAATGCTTTTTTGGCGACTTTGAGTTGTTCTGACTTGCTTTTATGACCTGTTAAACCAGCAAAAACAACTGTATTAGCAATGGGGTTCATAATGGCAAAAAAAGCCATAAACACAGTCAAGGCGTGTTCTAACAAAGGGTTCATTTTAGCTCACTTTTAGATCAGTGGTACGGGATTCAATTTGCAATGCCATCGAATATAGTCGTCATTTTCTAGTAATTTGGCGGTAAGGTCTACCTTTAATGATGGTTCCCTGTCAGGTTTATGATGAGAGTCGTTGAGCGAGGGGTATTCTATTAAGGTTCTTTTCATTCCCTTTGGCGCATTATTTCTTTCTGGTGTGGGCATTAGTGTTACTCTTGGTTTGCTAACAGTATTTCTATCCGCGTTGTTAATATCTGTGTTGATAAACAGGAAATCACAAATGAATGTAGAGAAAGCAAAAAAACGCATTGCCAAACGAGTAAAGATGGGCTTTAAAGGTTACCCACAGCTCACCTTGGCGTACTTTGGGGAATCCGCAGATCTTGCGGGTGATGTTGTCGCTACGTTGGTGTTAGAGGATGGTGAGCCTCCTCAAGAACAACGCTTTTCTAGCAAAGGGGATGTACGTGAGGACGAGTTCATTCAGTCGGCGTTAGTAAAAATTATTGAGCGTACAGAGGTAAAAAGTGTTCTAGAAGTCCAGGGGACGTCTATTTTTCCCCATTAAAAAAGCAAAGATTCAGGCAATGTTGACGATGGCCTGAATCGATATTAAGTGTTTTGCTTTTGCCTAGATTTAGGAGCGTCCTAACATGCGAAGAAGGAGGCCATCTTTTAATACATATTGATGGAATAGAGCGGCCAATGCATGGAGGAGAATTAAGCTCATCATGATGTTCATGGTGATTTGATGGATATCCCCCAAAACATGAATTTTTAGGTACCAAGAGGCAGCACCAAAAGCGGGCACTAGGAACATCAACCAGTATAGGGCGATGTGCACCCAATGGGATATCTTGTCTAAGGTTCCATTTCCAGTTGTTTTTTGTTCTGGTGTTTTGCTGAACAACCTCACGAAAACGCGTACAACCATTAATCCGAGTATGGCTAAGCCTACGTAAATATGAAAATCTCCCACCCAGTTTGGGGTACTCGCTGAATCTTCAATATGCTGACGCAGCATATGACCCATACCATCGCTGATAAAATAATTTGCGATGATCAAAACTGCTATGGCCCAATGCAGAAAAATTTGTGCCATGTTGTAGGTGGGGGTATTTGGCAATGGTGTCTTAGACGACATATGGTTTCCCTCTTAATCTGATAATGCCCGAATAGTAGCAATCAAAGTGTGAAAAAAAGATTGAGGACGTTGTTCGCCCTAACGCCATTAGATCTTCTGCTAAGTAGCGCGTGTTTATTGCATTTCCTATATACTGTTAGTGTATGTTTACTAAGAATATAGATCGGTTTTTATCTATTGGCTATTGATTGAAGTCTCCGTTCGTTTTTTAGTATTTTTAATCACAAGACACTAAGATATTTTTATGCTGAACACGTCAACAACTCGTTTGAATAAGTACATTAGCGAAAGTGGTATCTGCTCTAGGCGTGATGCAGATCGCTTCATTGAGCAAGGGAATGTGTTTATTAATGGCAAGCGGGCGAAAGTGGGAGATCAAGTCGCTACTGGCGATACTGTTAGAGTAAATGGACAGTTGATTGAGCCAAAGGAAGCTGAGGATTTTGTGCTGATTGCGTTAAATAAGCCAGTAGGTATTGTTAGCACCACGGAAAGCACAGAGCGCGATAATATTGTCGATTTTGTTGGTCATGGCGTGAGAATTTTTCCTATTGGTCGCTTGGATAAAGAATCGCAAGGGCTGATTTTTTTGACCAATAATGGAGACTTAGTTAACAAAGTACTTCGCGCTGGGAATAATCACGAGAAAGAGTATTTGGTGACGGTTAATAAACCGATTACTGAGTCTTTTATCAGTGGCATGGCGAATGGGGTTCCGATACTGGGGACGATGACGAAAAAGTGTCAGGTATCTAAGGAAGCCAATAACGTTTTTCGTATTACGTTAGTGCAAGGGCTGAATCGACAAATTCGTCGTATGGCCGAGTACTTCGGTTACGAGGTGGTCAAACTTGAGCGTATTCGTATCATGCATATTGATTTAAAAGGTTTACCTGTTGGCGAATGGCGAGATTTTACCGCAAAAGAAATAGATCGTTTATTTAAGGCCATTGAGGGATCTTCATCAGAAGCTAATACGACGTCTAAGAGGAAACCCCACAAAGCTAAACCGTCGTCAGGAGGGCGTACATCTGTAAAGAAAAAGCCGCATACTGCGTCGAGTAAAGTTACCCCCGTGAGTCGTCATAAGCCCGTTGGGAACAATTCTTCTAAAGGTGCGGGACGAACGCCTATCGATAAACCGAACAAATCCGAAAAGGGAGGGAAACCCAATGGCGCTGGAAAGTCTCGACCAACCAAACGTTCTCCAAGACCGACGAAGGCTAACAAGGGGAACAGGTAGATGGTTGAGCATGATGAAACGATATTCTTGATTCGTCTGGCTCGTTTAAACGAGGCGATTCGTCTAGCGGATTGTGCGCATCTTTCTTATAAGAAGTATGTTGAGCAAATTGGCCAACAGCCAGCTCCTATGCTGGAGGACTATATTCAAATTATTCAGCAGCATCAGGTCTGGGTGGCTGAATATCACCATAAGGTGGTTGGTTTTGCTGTCCTGAAGCAAACGGAAGAGGGGTTTCTATTAGACAATCTGGCTATTCATCCGGATTACCAAGGTCTAGGGGGTGGTGGGACATTGCTGCGTCATGCAGAGGAACAAGCGCGCCAGCTGGGTTATGACTCTATTTATCTTTATACCCATGAGAAGATGATGGACAATCAGGCTCTTTATTCTCGCAAAGGATATCGCGAGTACGAGCGTCGCCAAGAGGAAGGCTATTCCCGAGTATTTATGCGCAAAATGCTTTAACGTAGCAGGTCGAGCGAGGGCTCGACCTGTTCGTTTTAGTATTATTTCTGACTAAGCCGCTTTGTTGGGAAGAAATTTACCCATCGCTTCCATTAAGGAGCGGCTTTTCAGAATGGCTAAACATTCTTCTTCTTTGATGTTTTTAACCAAATCGTCCAGATTGTCATTCATTTTAATCTGCCACTCTGCACAAATTCGAGGACGGCTTAAGGACGCCAAATCTTCTTCGGGCATTTGTGCCAAGTGCCAACGATAGAAATGCTCATCTTGGGTCATTCTATGTAAAGCGGATAGATCATCTTGTGTATCGATACGGTTAAGTTGCTGTTGCGCATCATGGAGTCGCTTTACGATAGGCGTCGGCCTTTTTTCCTGGGAGGATTTTAGAAAACCTATGGTTGACAGTAGGTTTCCGCGTTTTGCTCCACCGCTTAGCCATGACAAAGGGATAGAGAAGGTAAGACCAAAGCTGATTGGCAACGACCAATAAAATAGCTGAGGGCTAAGGTATAATGTAGAAGAAGCTAGCCCTGCTCCTAATAGAGTGTGTGACAAATGAGCACGACATACCGTTTTTAACGGTGTCGCACCATCGTCTCGTGACTGAGCAGACCAGCCACTGTCTCGACCCTTTAAGACATCAAATACGACGAGAAATTGTGAAAACATCAAAATCGGTGCATACATTGCCGATAAAACGATTTCTAAGAGGCTATTGATGGTCAGAAAAATAGGACCGCCAAATTCTCGACAACGGCGTAGATTCACCATAGCACTTAACCAACCAAATATTTTGGGGGCGAGTATTAATGCCATCGAGATTTCAAATAGCAAACGTGCTTTTTCAAAATCGAATACCGGCCAGGTTGGAAACAGTGAGGGGTTGGCAAAGTATTCGGGGCGCACAAAGTGAGCTTGTAAAGCCAAGGCAAAACCCACGGCAATGAGCAAGAACCAGAATACAGCACTTAAATACGCAAAGATGCCTGAAATAATATGGAGGCGTGTGGCAAAGTGAAACCCTTTCGCGAGCAAAAAGGCTTTATGCTGTAAGTTGCCCTGACACCAACGACGGTCACGTACCATGACATCAATCAGTGATGGCGGTGCTTCCTCATGGCTGGCTTGTAGGTCATTATCAAAGCGAACACCCCATCCAGCACGTCGTAACATTGCGGCTTCCATAAAGTCATGGCTCATTACGTGGCCGCCAAAAGGGGGCTTACCTGATAAAATAGGTAAACCACAAGCTGAGGCAAATGCTTTAGTGCGTATAATGGCATTATGGCCCCAAAAGTTGGAAGCGCTACCATGCCATGCAGATAAGCCTGCGGCGTATATTGGACCGAAGCACTGGTTTGCAAACTGTTGCAATCGGCTATACAAAGTATTGGCCTCTATGATGGTCGGGAGGGTTTGGATTAAGCCCATCCCGGGTTCAGCGGCCATCCGACGGGATAAGGTAATCAAACAGTCCGCGCTCATCAAACTGTCAGCATCAAGTACAATCATGCTCTCGTAAGCACCGCCAAAGCGTGTCACCCAATCAGCAATATTGCCGGCTTTTCTTTCGGCATTATTGTAGCGGCGGCGATAATACACCGGACACTTGTCAGTATCATTGTTTAGAATCGGGTAAAAGGTTTGTTTTTCCTTCACGGCCGAATTGGCTTTGTTACTGTCGCTGAGAATGAAAAAGGCGAACTTTCCTGGGGCTTTTTCAACGAGGTCACTATGCATTGCTTCAATGCTGGCGCGTATACGAACAGGATCCTCATTATAAACCGGTAGCAATATCGCGGTGACCGTTTCTGGTTCGGCTTCTTTGATTTTGCGTCGAAAGGGATTTATTTGACTGAAAAAGCCCAATGTTGCTTGTGAAAATGCAAAGGAAATCCATGTGAAGTTAATACAAAACAAAACAAGGAAAGCCCACTGCATTCCAGCAATGGAGTTAGTGTTTAGCACGGCGAACATTTCGGTTGCGCCGTACCATGATAAATAGGCTGTGACACAAAATACAAAAAGACGTGCCAGAAAGATGCTTATAAGGGGCTGATTAGACAGCTTTTTTGCAGGTTGTCGCTCTTCTTGAACCTTGTGTCTTGGCATCTCTAGCGGCGACTCTTCGGGTAAAGAGGTGCCGATGTCTGCCTTTTGAACATTACTCATCATCATTGTTGTTTCAACCATCGGTAAAGCCATGTAGAGGCGATTTCTTTGTGATTTTCTGATAATGCAACTCGTAGTTCCGCTACGTCTGCATTGTCTGTATCGAACGTCACATAGACACGAATACCATTAATATGAGGGTTTTTTACAAGATGCGTTTCTAGAATCTTCCCTGCACTGGTAGACGCATTAATGTGTAGTTTCTTAATATCATCAACATTTACATCGCTGTAGTCGATAACGACTTCAGGGTTTCCTTTATATTTGCCAAACAGTTTAGTGCCCTTTGCACTTCTTACAATATGTGGTTTATTGGCTAAGACAGGAGTGTCATTAGGCCAAGTTAATTGGTATGAAAAGCGATAAGGCTGGTCTTTTTTAAGGCCACCCTTTGGTTGCCAATAGGCGACAATATTGTCGTTGCCCTCTGAATTTGATGGAATCTCAACAAGCTCAACATGGCCTGGGCCCCAGTCATTAAGCGGTTTTACCCAAGCGGATGGACGTGTCTGATAGTTGGCTTCTAAATCCTGATAGTCACTGTAGTTACGGTGGCGCTGTATTAAACCAAAGCCTTTAAGAGACTTGTCATAGAAAGAACTGATTTGTAAGGTTTTTGGGTTATTTAAAGGGCGCCATAATATTTCACCATGGCCAGTTTGTATTTGTAGTCCTTCAGAATCGTGAACACGGCGTCTGAAATCTGGTTCGTCTGAACGATCCATGGTGCCAAACATGAACATAGATGTCAGTGGAGCAAGACCAACATGCGGTACGTCTTGTCGGGGGAAAAGCGTTGCTTTTACGACAATACGAGTAGGTGACCCTGGGTAAATGCCAAATCGATAGGCACCGGTTACACTTTTGCTGTCCAGTAATGCGTGTACCACGATGGCTTTTTGTGTGACTGATGGACGTTCTATCCAGAAATGTTTGAACATGGGGAATTCTTCCCCCGTTGGTTGAGCTACATCGATTGCAAGGCCACGAGCCGATAGGCCATAGGTTTGGCCTTTAGAAATAGCACGGAAGTAAGTCGCTCCCTGAAAAACAATAAACTCATCGCTATGGTCTTTTGTATTGATGGGGTAGTGTAAACGTAATCCTGCGAATTTTCCGACTTTATCAATTAATTCAGCCAACTTTTTATTGGGGGTAGAAAAAGAAGAGGGTGAGACTTCTAAAGGGAAGGCTTTACCGTTTTCAACGACATCGATATCGACGAGGTCTTTATAAAGATAGCCCGGCGCAAAAAGTTGGATGGAGAAAGGCGTTGGTGTATTACCCCAGACTGCTTGGTTTTGTTGGAAGTTTATTTTCCGGTACGTCGAGTAGTCCAGATCCGTGAGCGCTTTTGGTGCTTTAAGAGGGGGCACCATAGGGGATTTCGCCAATTTTTTGGCCATATCAATTACCGTTTGATCCGTGAATTGATAACCAGATTTGGGATCCTGTAGTGCTTTTTTGACGGATTCGTCGATAGCCTGCTGCTCTTTATTCTTTGTAGAGGCTTTGGGCTGGTTTTCTGTTTTATTTGTTTGTGGCGCCGCTTGTTGCGATGGCGCTGCTTCTTTTTGAGCTGGGTCAGTGTTGTCAGCACGGGCAATAGAACAAAAAAACATAGGGGCCAACAGGCATAAGAGATATAAGTATCTAAACGTTGTCAAATTTTTCATAGTAATATAAAACTTTCGTTAGAGGATGATAGTTACGCCGTATATTTAAACAAAGCATGATGCAAAGCGTTTTTTACCTCAGTGATATCCTTTATAACTTACCTTCATGTAAGTGTCTTCATGAGGAGAAAAGGGTAAGACTGAGGAAACAGGCTTGGATCTTTTTTTATTTTAATTTTATTGTGTTTTGAGTGATGCAAGCAATTATCTATATATAATAATGATTTGCATCTCATAAAGTTAGTTTTTGATGTATATTTTTTGAAAAGAATTTGCTTGCGATTCTATGTTCTTTTCTATAGTCCAATAAAGCATATGTTTATATAAAGCAATATTGACTCATGGCTCGAGAATGTATTCTTTTGTTACATTTGGGATCTTAGCCACCGTATAATCTTTTAGCTTTTGGTTGAATGAAAGCAATGTTTACAGTTGGTACCTTTTTTATATGAAACCCTCATTTTTAAGTCATCATGCGACGGTTTGTAAAGAGTGCGATTGGGTGACGCCTATCCCTGAGTTACAAGAAGGGCAACAATTACGCTGCGCTCGATGTCGAAGTACTTTGTTTTATCAGCCTAGGCAAAGGTTGAATAACCTATTGGCTTTTGGGGGATCCGCAATATTGATGTTGGCACTTTCTTTAAGCTTCCCTTTTTTGAGCTTTTCAGTGGCTGGAGTTGGTAGAACAGTCAGTCTTTGGCAAGAGGTATCAACCTTATTGCTGAATTCTTTCACATTTTTAGGGGTATTAATCCTAATTGCCTTATTAATATTACCGGCGCTGTATCTATTTTGCGTCATATTATTAGCTTGGTTTTTAAAAAGAAGTCGCTATCAAAGATTACAAACGTATTTGATCCGTATCCTGGTTGGCGTTCAGCCCTGGTTAATGGTTGATGTGTTTTTGGTGGGAGTCATTGTTGCTTTGATTAAGATGCAAGGGAGCGTCTCGATTGATCTCGGCTTGTCATTTTGGGCGTTTTGTGGGTTTGTTATTTGTTTATTGAAGACAGTGTCGATGGTGGATGTTCGGTGGTTTTGGCACCAAGTAACGGCCCCGTCTCTAAGTATTATTTTACACTCGCAAACGGCGCGCTCTCAAGGCGTAAAAGGTTGTCAAACCTGCGGCGCCATTCTCCTTATTGATGATACACACTGCGGACGTTGCGGTCATGAAGCGGATAGTCGGAAACCGCAAAGTATTAAAGTCACGATTGCTTTGTTGATAGCTTCTTTGATCATGTATGTACCTGCTAATGTCTTTCCTATGATGGAGACTACGTATTTTGGTTCTACTACGCCCTCGACGATTGTTGGCGGCGTACTGCTGTTGTGGTCGGAGGGGTCTTACCCTGTTGCGGCCATTATTTTGATTGCAAGTGTGTTTATTCCAATTGCGAAAATGTTAGCGCTGAGTTGGTTGTGTTGGCAATCTTACCGCCCAAGTCCCTATGGCATTATGAAAAAACTCACCTTGTATCGATTGACTGAGTTTGTTGGTCGCTGGTCCATGATCGATATTTTTGTTGTGGCTATTTTAACCGGACTGGTTCAGTTGGGAGGGCTGCTAACAATCTACCCTGGAAAAGCGGCTTTGTGTTTTGCCAGTGTGGTGATATTGACCATGTTAGCGGCGAAATCATTTGACCCTAGATTGCTTTGGGATAAGGAAGAGCCTGCTCATGATGAGTGATGACAAAAAGCATCATACGAGATTAACTGAGGAATTTTGGCTTGAGTACTGAGAATGATAACCTCCAAGAGGTACGTAAGATCCGCTTTAATACTATTTGGTTTGTTCCTCTAATCGCTTTGCTGATTGCTGGATGGATGGTGTACCAAAACTGGTCTAATCAAGGGCCAGAAGTGACCTTGATTGCGCAAAATGCGGATGGCATTGAGGCTGGAAAAACCAAGGTCAAAGCACGTAATGTAGACGTGGGCATGGTGACGGCTGTTCGTTTGAGTGATGACTTTAATCAAGCCATCATTACCGTCCGAATGAATAAAAACGCCAGTAAAATGTTGCATGCGAATGCACAATTTTGGGTCGTTAAGCCTCGTATTGGTAAGGCTGGAGTCAGTGGCTTAGGGACACTGCTTTCAGGTGCTTATATTGAAATGGAGCCCAGTCTAAAAGGAGAGCTGAAGACGCGTTTTTCTATTCTCTCTAACCCCCCTGTTTCGACGGATAAAAGCCAAGGTATTCATCTAAAATTATTCAGTACCGACAGTTCAAAAATGGATGTTGGTACGGCAGTACATTTTCGTGGCTATGATGTAGGCTTCATTGAAAAAGTGGGGTTCGACATTAAGAAAAATGCCATCACTTATCAGATATTTATTCGTGCGCCTTATGATTCTTTAGTCAATAGTGCTGTCCATTTCTGGATTACGCCAGGGTTTTCGTTACAAAGCTCTGCACGAGGCTTTGAAGTAAGATTGGACTCTCTTGAAACCTTGCTTTCTGGTGGGATCAGCTTTGGTATGCTGAAAGATCAACAAATAGGGCATCCGGTAAAAAATTTATCGCAGTTTGAGCTTTATTCCTCCAAACAAGCTGCGCAAAACCATGTGTATAACGAGTTTATTAATTATTTATTTTTGTTCAAAGAAAATATCAGTGGTTTAGAAGTTGGGGCCCCCGTTGAGTATCGCGGATTACGCATCGGTACCGTGATGCAAGTGCCTTATGATGGATTAGATATACGTGCTCTTACCTCGATGACCGACCCTGTAGTTCCTGTACTTGCTCGAATAGAACCACAACGGCTGGATCATCAACTCAATGGTATGAGTCGGCAAGAGTTTAAAAGTATGCTTGAGAAGAGCATTCATGAAGGCCTTAGGGCTTCATTAAAAACCAGCAACTTACTAACAGGGGCGAAGATCATTGATTTGAACATTGTGGCAAATGCTCAACCGATCAAGAATAAAATATTGAACGGGATTGATGTGTTTCCAACAACGCCAAATAGTTTGGCGAATATTGAAACAAAAGTCTCGATTGTCCTAGATAAATTATCAAAAGCACCTATTGATGAAAGTTTTTCGCATCTAAATCGTGCGATGGTCGAAGCGAATAACACATTGCAAAGTATCAAGAATCTAACAAATGACCTCAATGCATTGCTACAGAGAAAAGATACCCAAGCACTGCCGAAGCAATTGTTAGAAGCGGTCCAAGAGCTCAAGCAAACGCTTGTTACCTATCAAAGTGATGGTCAAATAGGCGGGCCTGCTCGGGAGAGTATTGAGTCATTACAACGATCTCTTAATGAGTTGCAGCCTTTATTAAGAGAGTTAAGAAAAGATCCTAATGTCCTGATTTTTGATAAGAAAACACAGCCAGACATTCAACCCAGAGCCGGAACCCAATAATAGGAAAATCAACATATGCTCAGTCGATATTATCTCTGTGTAGCGGTGGCACTATCTTGTTTGTTAACGGGCTGTGCGACAGCCGTTGTGCCAAGTAATGAATATCTCTTGATGGATCATGATGGCGAAGCTACGACATCAATGTCGTCGGACTCGTTCAGTAAAAAGCAGCCTGATAAAAAACAACAGGTTGTACAAATTCAGTTGTTACCTATTCGGGTGGCTGACTACCTTGCGGGCAATGAAATGGTGCTAGTGTCTAAACAAGGCGAAGTGTTTCGGTCTCAACAAAACTTGTGGGCAGAGCCATTAGGGCCTCAATTGAGTCGACTCACCTTGCAAGCCTTGATTAAGCGTATGCCAAATATTGAGTGGTTTGGACCACAGGATTTGGTCTCTTCATCAGAGCGTTTAAGCATAGATGTTGATTCATTCTATGGCGACCTTAATGGGGAGGTTCATGTTGCGGGGCGCTGGAGACTAATTTCGTCTTCGGGGCAGATACTGATTTCAAAAGAGTTTGTTGCCCAAGGGCGTTTGCCAAAAAGCGGCTATCCAGCCCTTGTGCAAACCCTTGGTAAAGTGTGGTTTCAAAAAGTAATCGACCCCATGGTGAAGACCCTTGAGGTTGCTGATTAAAGGGGCGTTGTTGAGAAAAATAATGCAGAGAAATAAGCAAGTGTTTATTGTTAGTTTTTGTCTATGAAGATCGTTGTGAGGTATCATGGTTAGCGAATGTGTTTCGTTTCTCTTGATTCGAGATGAGCAGATACTATTAGAAAAAAGAGCGGATGATAAAGCTTCTGATCCTGGTTTAATCGCTGTTCCTGGTGGTCATATAGAGTCAGGGGAAAGCCAGCTTGAGGCACTGATTCGAGAGTTGAAAGAAGAATTGGATGTGGTACCTGATTCCCATCGCTATTTGTGCAGTCTGTATCATCCTACGGACGAGTTACAATTGATTCACTATTATGTGATACCCAGTTGGACAGGTGAGATCAAGTCATTAGAAGCGGCGGCGGTGTTTTGGCATGATATGCAGAATGCACCGATCGATGTTGCAGCCGATGGTGTTGCTGTGTCGGAATATTTGCGGGTGTATTCTTCACTTTGATATGTCCATAATAAAAAGGATCATTAGCCAATGCTAATGATCCTTTTGAAAGGTGAAAAAAGTACCGAACTTAGTATTTAGATAATACAAAAGGTGAGGTGTAATATTTCACGTTATCTTTGGTAATCAAGTAGCAATCAAACAGTTGTTTTTCAGTCGCTGCGCCTGTTTTTCCTGTACGGATATAGTTATCCGCTTCGTCAACGGCTTTCGCTGAGAAGATCGCCACAGGTTGAAGAACCGTGTATGCCATTTCACCATCGAGAATCGCGTTTACCGCATCAGGTGAACCATCGAAACCGCCAACGGTGACTTGTTTTAGTTTGCCCGCTTCTTTTAGTGCAGCAATAGCACCTAACGCCATTTCATCGTTACCACTAATGACACCGTTGATATTTGGATGCGCTTGCAAGATGGACTGCATTTTGTTGTAGCCTTGTGTGCGGTTCCAGTTAGCCACTTCTTCAGCCACTTTCTTCAGATCAGGGTATTGTGACAATACGGTTTTATAACCATTAGAGCGAGTGGCCGCATTGTTATCGGATGGCGCGCCAAACAACTCAACATAGTTACCTGTGTCGCCGATGCTATCAACAAATTGCGCCGCACCAAGGGCAGCCCCTTGTGCGTTGTTTGATACTAGCTGCGCTTTGGCCAACCCTTTTTGGTTGATCTCGGCATTGATTAAAAACACGGGGATACCCGCTTTTACCGCCTTACGAACAGAGCCGATAGACCCATCCGCATTAGCCGGATCAAGAATAATAGCCACCGCTTTGTTGGTGATGGCGGTATCGATTAGATTGCTTTCTGTATTGGTATCGCCTTTATGGGCGGAAACTGTTGCCGTGTAACCGAGCTTTTCTGCTTCCGCTTTGGCGGTTTGCCCTTCTGTGTACCAGTATGGGTTAGATGGGTCATTGACGATGATAGACATCAACCCACCTGCCCATACATGGCTTGCCATTAAACCTAAGCCTGCTACAGAAGCTAACAGTAAACTTTTCGTCGTCTTTAACATGATAGTGCTCCAATTTATTGTTATTGTCTTTGCCGAGTAACGGCAGGTGCTTTACAGCAAGTTGTGTTTCGTTTGAGACAAATTTGCTATAAAAATTTAAGTATCATCGAACTATTTTCCCTTTTTACCGTATTGCAAACTGTTTAGGAGTACGGCCAAAACGATCACGGACCCCGTAAATACCGTTTGCCAATAGGAAGATACACCGATGATGACTAAGCCATCTGATAAATAGCCGATGACAAGCGCACCAAGCAAGGTGCCTTGTACATTACCTCGTCCTCCTGTTAGGGCAGCACCGCCAATGACAACAGCGGCAATGGCTGTTAACTCGTAGGTAGTACCTGCTGTTGGTCCTGCTGAGGTCAACTGTGATGATAGAACGAGCCCTGCAATCGCTGCGCATATACCAGACAGTACATAAACGGTTATTTTGACGCGTTTAATCGGCACACCAGATAAGTCTGCTGCTTGTTCGTTACCACCGGATGCATACAGCCAACGGCCAAAGGCGGTTCGACTAAGCATGATCCCGCAGAGCAGGGTGACGACGATGAAAATGATGACACTAATTGGAATATTGGCAATTCGATTAAATCCTAGCCAGTCGAAACCAGTATTACCCAACGACGGATCGCCTTCTAATTTGTTAAAGGTCAACCCATTCGTCATTAACAGTGCCGCACCACGAGCAACATAGAGAGTACCTAATGTGGCAACAAAGGCGGGTACATTGAATCGGGCAATCAGTACGCCGTTCACCAGCCCGACGAACGCGCCTAAGGCACAGGTTAAAACAACGACGACCCATAAGGAGGGATATAATGTGATGCCCAGTGCTTGGATATTTACTCCTTGCATCAAAAAGCCAGCAAACACACCGCTTAGCCCCAATGTAGAGCCAACCGACAAATCAATTCCACCGTTAAGTATGACCAATAGCATGCCCATCGCCAGTAAGCCATAAATCGCTACATGTGAAGACATGATTAAAAAGTTATTCACCGTAAAATAGTTTGGTGACATAAACGAAAAAAAGACGATGATGGCGATCAAGGCAAAAAAGGCTCGGCCTTCTAATAATAACCGACCAATATCAACTTTCTTGGCAGGGGAGGTTGCCTTATTTAGGGTTTGTTCTTGTTGTGCTGACATGATCACACTCCAGAATATTGTTATTTTTTTAATCTTTTATGGCTTCGCCTGAAGCGGCCATGATTTTTTCTTTACTGACGTTGGCGTTAAACTCGGCCGCAATTTTGCCCTTGTTCATGACGATAATACGATGGGCGATACTTAAGCACTCTGCGACTTCTGAGGTAGAGTAAACAACGGCGAGTCCTTGTTTTGCGCGTTCCGCAAGTAATCTAAAAACTTCCGCTTTCGCGCCAATATCAATGCCCCTGCTGGGTTCGTCTAATAATAGAACGTTTGGATGAGTGGCCAACATCTTGCCAATGACGACTTTTTGTTGGTTGCCACCAGACAGTGAGCCAATGGGGGCATCACCACTGTCAGTTTTAACTGTCACATCTTTTATGGACTGATTGATTAGATGGGTTTCAGCTTTATTGGAGGTGAAAAATCGACGGGTAAACTCGCCAATGCTAGCAAGAGACAAGTTTTGACCGACGCTCATGGTTTGTACCAGTCCATCTTTTTGTCGGTCTTCCGGCACCAAGGCCAAGCCTGCTGCGATACGATCCGCAATAGAGAGTGAGGAAATTTCTTCATCTTTGAGTAGAATTCGTCCTGAATCGGCCTTTAGGCGTCCTGCAGCACATTCCATAAACTCCGAGCGTCCGGCTCCCATAAGACCATAGATGCAAACGATTTCTCCTTCGCGGACTTTGAGAGAAAGGTGATCGACTACATTGAACGCACCCCCTTTGGGATCATGAATGACTAAACTATCGACTTCCAAAGCGGTATTACCCATTTCATAACCTGTCGGTGGTGAACCAAGATCAAAGTTCTCACCCACCATATGGCGGACAATCCACTCTAGGTCGATGTCTTTTCTGGGAGCATAAGCTGTCATGGTACCGTCTCTTAAAACCACAGCATGATCGGTTATTTGCAATGCTTCTTCGAGATGGTGGGAAATATAGACAATCGAGACCCCACGCTTTTTCAAATCATTGATGACTTTAAAAAGGACTTCCACTTCTGTGGCACTGAGTGCGGAGGTGGGTTCGTCCATGATCAAGATGCGAGATTTTTGAGAAATGGCTCTGGCAATTTCAATAATTTGTTGTTGTCCCAACCGTAACTCTTCAAGGGGAGTCAGTGGGTCAATACTCTCCTGCAATTCTTCCATTAACGCTTTGGCTTGGCGTTCTTCTTCCGCGTAATCAACCCCTTTAGAATTCGTGATTTCCCGTCCCATAAAAATATTGTCACGAACATTTAAGTTGGGGGCGAGACTCAATTCTTGATGAATGATGGAGATACCTTGTGCACGAGCTTCTGCCGCGCTATTAAAATGAATGGCTTTGCCATCCAGTAAAATATCGCCAGAAGTCGGGGAGATGACACCAGAAAGAATCTTCATTAAGGTGGATTTTCCCGCGCCATTTTCTCCGAATAACGTGGTGACCTGACCTTTATAAATGTCGAAGTTAACCGCTTTTAATGCTTGCGTGTTGCCAAAGGTCTTGGTGATATGGCGGGCCGCTAAGACGACGTCGTTTGTCGCAGTCTTTGCTGTAGCCTGATTATTGCCGTTGGTTGAAGCTTGCATCATGGATACCGTCATTTTACATCAAACCTTACTGGCGTTATAAGCCAGTTCTTTGGGTTGATTAGCCTAAAAACACCGACAACAAAGACTTGCTTACCTACCAGTGTTGTCTGATCTACGTGCTGGAGTGCATCAGTTTTCATGACTCGGTTAATTGCTGCGCCCACATTTTGATATTGAATTTGATTGGTAAACTGTTCGAATGAGATTTTACCTGTCGCATCACGTAACGCCGTGCCATTAATCGCGGGACCAACTTGTACTCGGATTGTTTGTTTCTCCGGCATATTGGTGACCTTAAGGGTATAAATACCAGAGCGGCCGCTTTCTACAACGGCATCAAGTTTGACTGGTATGATGGCCCCTATGCCGCTTTTCACCCCGTATTTTTCAATGGCACTTTTTTTGTTGGTTTGAAGTGCTGTCAGGAGTGTTTCGGCATCCACCGCTTTATTGAGGACAAAGTCACGGATCGATGGGTATTCTTTTTGGGCGTATCTATCAGGAGAAAAGCTTTGCTGACGCAAGTCTTCGCTAGAACCGTTTACGATTACTTTTGTATTAAGCCCCATGGCGATAACTAAAATGGCGGTAAAGACCGCTGTTCCAAGTACCCATTTACGCTTTCTGGATACCCTTTGATTGGACAGGTTAGTGTGCATAGAAACGCCCCTTCATGGCTGAATAAGTAGAAGATAGTTGCATATGTTTGATGAAGGAGATGTTTATGTCTGAATGAGAAAAGGCGCTATGTCGTTTAGCTTGATTAATCAGATAGACAAGTGACTGGTACAGCATTTGCTGTTGATCGGCTTGATTGTGCAATGTTTTTATCATTGTTTTTCTCCGGCTTTTCTTTTTATTAGTGATCGCGTCGAAGAGTCGTGTAGCGATCTAGCCATAGTCGATTATGTTGTTTTTGTTATTAGGTAGAGACCTTGAATAGTCAAACAATGGTTTAAAAACGGTCGCCTGTCAATGAAATTTATTTCATAAAAGATTTAAAAAATCATCTTTTTTCATCTCAATACTTTATTTTGCATTTAAGAGTCGTCTTATTAATGCATTTTGCCTCTATAAAACGTCTATTTTCTTATTGATTTTCAATGAATTTCCTGAAAACTGTTAATGCTTCTTCTTTTGAATATGCTTCATTTACTGTCTTTTTTGAGAAAAATCTATGTTGACAGAATGGAGTTTGATGGAAATAATTAACAAACAAAGAAAAAAATTACAAAAAAGGATGGTCGTATTTAAGTGGTGTTGATGCCCTTAAAATAGACTTACCTTCATGGGGAATCAGTATGCTAAGTGTTTGTCTGCATCATGCTAAAGCGTTCATAAGACTGTGCTCTTCGTTTGATTCAGTAAGAGGTGGCCTGTGAAGACTGATCTTATTGTTGGCATCGATGCAGGAACGTCGGTGATTAAAGCGGTTGCCTTTAGCCTAAAAGGTGAGCAAGTGGCGGTTTCCAGCGTTAGAAACCGTTATCAAACAGGTTTAGATGGATCGGCAACACAGCCGATGAGGCAAACTTGGTCAGACTGTGCTCAAGCGGTACGTGATCTGGGAGAGCAAATCCCTGATTTTTTTCGACGTGTCTGTGCGTTATCGGTGACAGGCCAAGGGGATGGTACTTGGTTGATGAATCAGCAGGGGGAGCCCGTTGGTGATGCATGGCTATGGTTAGATGGCCGCTCCGCTCCCACCGTCGATATACTGCGCTATTCCCATACAGATCGGTTACGTTTTGAACTAACGGGGACGGGGTTGAATACCTGTCAGCAGGGCGCTCAGTTAGCCTATATGAAGGATAAGCATCCGTCTTTTTTGGCCGCCGCGACAACGGCGTTTCATTGTAAGGATTGGCTGTATTTTAAATTGACTGGGGTGAGGGCGACTGATCCTTCAGAGGCCAGTTTTACATTTGGCGATTTTCGAACGAGAGAATACGACGAACGGGTGATTGATAGTTTGGGGTTGTCTAATTATGCCCATTTATTACCGCCTATCATCGATGGTTCACAACAGACCTTCCCTTTAACTAATGAGGCGGCAAAGCAGACAGGGTTACGTGCAGGCATTCCTGTATCACTTGCTTATGTTGATATGGTAATGACGGCATTAGGGGCGGGAGTTCATACCGGAGACGAAGGGGTGGCCTGCTCCGTGGTTGGTTCCACGGGAGTACATATGAAGTCCGTTGATGCCAAGGAGGTTTATCTAAACGATGCGGGGACGGGGTATGTGATTGTATTGCCCATTCAAAACCGTGTGACGCAGGTGCAAACTAATATGGCATCGGCATTGAATTTAGATTGGCTTCTGAACGTTGCGGCGGATTTACTCGGTGAATTTGGGGGCTCTCTATCGAGCCATGAACTGGTATCTAAGGTTGACGGTTGGCTTAAAGCAACCATGCCAGGGCAACTTTTATACCATCCCTATATTTCTGATGCGGGTGAGCGTGGCCCTTTTATCAATGCTTCAGCTCGCGCCAGTTTTACTGGATTAACCTCAAGACATCGCTTTCCTGATTTGGTGAGAGCCGTTGTAGAGGGGTTGGGAATGGCCATGCGTGACTGTTATAACGAAATGGGGGCCTTACCTAAGGAAGTGCGTTTGAGCGGTGGGGCTGTCAGGTCACCAATCTTACGTCAGATTCTTGGCGCCTCGGTGAGTGCCAACGTCAGAATGTCTTTGCGCGATGAGGCAGGAGCCGCAGGAGCAGCCATGATGTCGGCTGTTGCGATTGGCGCTTATGCCAATATGGAGAGTTGTATCAATACATGGGTTTCACCACTTCTCGCAGAGCAAGAAGCACCAAGTTTATCGTTAGCCAATCATTACAATGATGTGTTTGATGCTTTTTGCGAAGAGCGCTATCGACTATCGGGCACTTGGCAAAAAATAGATGCTTTACGTAAGTCATCAAATGCGAGTTTTGAAGCGATAAAAGCGGACCAAGTGGAAGCAAAATCTGCTTTAAACAAGTCGGAGTTTTAATATGAATAATGAGCAGACATTAGATCTTTTTGTCATTGGTGGCGGTATTAATGGCGCAGGTATCGCGCGCGATGCAGCAGGGCGTGGCCTGTCAGTTGCTTTGTGCGAAAAAGACGATTTGGGTCAAGGCACTTCATCCCGTTCAGGTAAATTGGTACACGGTGGTTTGCGCTATTTGGAATATTATGAATTTCGCTTAGTGCGGGAAGCACTCATTGAGCGAGAAGTCTTGTTGAATTCTGCCAGTCATATTATTTGGCCGATGCGTTTTGTGTTACCCCACAGTAAAGAAGACCGTCCTGCTTGGTTAGTGCGTTTAGGCTTGTTTTTGTATGATCATCTTGGTGGACGTAAGCGTTTGCCAGGCACACGTACGTTGGATTTACAAAGAGATCCAGAAGGCGCAGCCATTAAAGACAAATACAAAAAAGGCTTTGAGTATTCAGACTGCTGGGTGGATGACTCTCGGTTAGTGGTGCTAAATGCCATGGATGCGGCGGAAAAAGGGGCGCAGGTATTAACCCGAACGCGCTGTGTCTCAGCAAAACGAGAGAAAGACCATTGGCTGATTACGGTGTGTAATGAGTTAACACACAAAGAGACGGTTTTTAAAGCCAAGGTACTGGTTAACGCAGCAGGCCCTTGGGTCCGTAATATTATTGATGGTGTGGCCTCTTCAAAAAGTGCTCGTAATGTGAAGTTGGTTAAGGGCTCACATATTATTGTTCCCAAATTCTGGGAAGGTCAGCAGGCTTATCTGGTGCAAAATCATGATAAACGGGTGATTTTTATTAACCCCTATGAGGGAAATAAAGCGCTGATTGGAACCACTGATATCCCTTATGAGGGGCGTGTAGAAGATGTGACTGCCGACGAAAGTGAAATTGAATACTTGTTGGCTGCCGTTAATCGCTACTTTAAAGAGCAGCTAAAGCGCGATGATGTGATTGAAACCTTTTCTGGGGTAAGACCTTTATTTGACGATGGGCAAGGCAACCCATCTGCTGTCACCCGTGATTATACATTTGATTTGGATGAAACCAACAAAGTGCCATTACTCAATGTTTTTGGTGGCAAGCTGACGACATTTCGTAAGCTATCAGAACATGCTATTCAAAAAATTGATAAGTTTTTTCCACAAATTGGACCAGATTGGACGAGTCACGCCTCGTTACCTGGGGGCGATATTGCTAATGCAGACTTTTCAACCTTTATTCAGTCCATGAAAGATCAATACGCTTGGCTACCCAGAGAGCTCGTTATGCATTTGGGACGCCATTACGGTACCAGAATGAGCCAGATTGTTGGTTCTGCGACATCGCTTGAGGGACTGGGGCGCTATTTTGGGGCGAATTTGTACGAAGCGGAAGTGCGTTATTTAGTGAACCATGAGTGGGCGATGACGTCGGATGACATTTTAACGCGCCGGACGAAAGAAGGTCTGCGCTTTAATGCATCACAAAAAGAAGCTTTTTATCAATGGTTTAAAGAACATATCTCGTCCCATAACCCAGCTTACATTACGGCGGATCATTCCACTACAACGTCAGAAGAGGTGAACAATGCCGTTAACCTTAGCGCTTAATACTAATCCTTTGGTAAATCGTTTTGCCGAGCCAAATGACTTGATTGATACCGTCGCACATCAAATTAAAATACGCGATTTACAACTGACTCACGAGTTTATTAACCCCAGTTGGCCTGCGTCTGTCATCCGTCGCCTAACCCGAGAGATGAAACAAGCATTAGAGCGAACAGGAGTAAGAGTGACGTCTGGTATGACGGGACCTTATGGTCGCCTTAATCACTTCGGTCATCCTGATGCAGATGTACGGCGTTATTATGTGGAATGGTTCAAAACCTTTGCCGAGATTACCGCCGATTTAGGAGGGAATTCGGTAGGAACTCAGTTCGCTATTATGACCTATCAAGATTTTGATGATGCAACTCGTCGTGAAGAGTTAATCTCGATTGCGATTGATTGTTGGGCGGAAGTTGCTGAACACGCTAAGGCCGCTGGGTTGGAATATGTCTACTGGGAGCCAATGAGCATCGGCCGTGAGTTTGGCGATACGATTCAATCCGCACTCGATCTTCAGCAACGACTAATGGATGCCAATATGGCCATTCCAATGTGGATGATGGCGGATATCGATCATGGGGATGTGATGTCTAAGAACCCTGATGATTACGACCCGTACGCATGGGCCAAAGCGGTTCCGAGAGTGTCCCCCATTATTCATATTAAGCAAAGTTTGATGGACAAAGGCGGGCATCGGCCTTTTGCTTCGCCCTACAACGAAAAGGGTCGTATTCAACCTGAACCTTTATTAGCCGCTTTGCAGTTGGGTGGCGCACGAGATAATCAGATTTGTCTGGAGCTCAGCTTTAAAGAGCGTGAGCCGACGGATCGTGAAGTGGTGCCACAAATAGCGGAAAGCGTGGCCTTTTGGGCGCCCTTTATTAATACCGGGGTTGATGATCTACATATTTAATATTTTGGGTTTGCTGAGTGGTTTGAATAAGTCTGCTCGGATGCTCTAAATGAAACAGTTAAAGGAACTACCATGGCAGTACTAGAAAAGGTGAGATGGGGAAGAGGAGTGAACAACCATGCAGCATGACAATGAGAGCTCCTTGGCAATTAAGGCCGCGTGGCTGCATTACGTGGGTGGTTTAACTCAAGCCGCGGTGGCAAAGCGTTTGGGGCTTACGTCGGTCAAAACCCATCGTTTAATTGCCAAAGCCGTCGCCGATGGGGCAGTCAAAGTGACCATTGATGGCCGCATCACCGAATGTGCAGAACTGGAAAATGAGCTGATTGAAAAATATGGACTGAAACATTGTATCGTTGCTCCAGACCTAGGGGAAGAAGGTATTCCGCTGAAAGCGCTTGGTCAAGCGGGTGGCTCCTTTCTGCGTTCTATTTTATCGAACCGGAAAAATATCACCATTGGTTTGGCGTTAGGGCGTGCGCTATCGGCGGTGGTCGATCAATTACCGACTATGGATACACCAGATGTGCGCTTTGTGTCTTTGCTTGGTGGGCTAACACGGGATTACTCGGTTAACCGTGATGATGTATTGCATTGGATTGCCGCCAAAACGGGTGCTCCGTCTTACACCATGCCAGTGCCTTTATTAGCAAATTCGGAAGAAGACAAAGTGGTTTTGATGGCACAAAAAGGGGTTCAAGACGTATTTGCTATGGCCAATCATGCGGAGATCAAATTGATCGGTATTGGCACGGTTGCACAGACGGCACAACTGGTCGTATCGGGTCCAATTAAGCCAGAAGAAATTGTCGAAATCGCCCGAGCTGGCGCAGTTGGAGAAGCCATGGGGCACTTCTTTGATGATAAAGGCAACATCATTAAAACCGCGTTGAGTGAGCGCATGCTATCGGTATCCATTGATGGTAATCCCAATGGCGATGTGGTTGCCGTTGCAGGTGGGGAGGAAAAAATAGAAGCCATTAAAGCGGTATTAGAGGGGCAGCTATTAACCGGGTTGATCACTGATGAAAAGTCAGCAAAAGCCATCTTAGCGACACAGGTTAACGAAAGGGCAATAGTCTAGGACGCTTGCTTTTAAGCACATTAGGTCTACTAACGCGCAGGATAGGGTATGAATAAAAATAAAACGTTCTGGGTTGGCACAAGCTGGAAGATGAACAAAACCTTGTCAGAAGCGCTTGAGTTTGCGACTGCTCTGAAGCAGGACGAAGTCAATGTGGATGAGCGGATACAGCGTTTTGTTATCCCGCCTTTTACAGCGGTCAGGCAAGTGAAAGCGCTGCTTGAGGGCACGTCGGTCAAAGTGGGCGCCCAGAATATGCATTGGTGTGACAGTGGTGCATGGACAGGGGAAGTTTCGCCGTTGATGTTGACAGATTGCTGTTTAGACCTGGTGGAATTAGGGCACTCTGAAAGGCGTGAGCATTTTGCTGAAACCAATGAAACCGTAGGGCGAAAAGTTGAGGCTGCTATTCGTCATCATTTGATTCCACTGATTTGTATTGGTGAAACCCTAGCAGATAAAGAGAGTGGTCATGCTGCGAGTGTTTTGGCGGAACAAGTTAAAGGGGCATTGCAGTACTTAAGTGAAGAGCAAAAAAACGCGCCCCTTTTGTTTGCCTATGAGCCAGTTTGGGCGATTGGTGAAAAGGGGGTCCCAGCCTCTGCTGATTATGCGGACTTGCGTCAATCGGAGATTATCAAAACGGCTGAAGCTGTGTTAGGGCGAAGAGTGCCTTGTCTTTATGGCGGCTCGGTAAACCCAGAAAATTGTCAAGAATTGATCGGCTGTGAACACGTTGATGGCTTGTTCATTGGTCGCTCGGCGTGGCGTGTTGAAGGCTACCTCAACATTCTAAAATTGTGTTCAAGTGCTCAACAATAATAACAGGAGATCATCATGAGAATTGCAATTGCAGGTGATAGCGCAGGCGAAGAGTTAGCAAAAGCATTGGCAGACTACCTTAGTGACCGCTATGAAGTCGAGGAGGTTTCTAGAACGGAAAAAGGGGCGGATCCATTTTACGCCAATATGTCTGAAAGGGTGGCTAAGGCGGTTTTAGATGGCAAATATGATCGCGCTATTTTGATCTGTGGAACGGGAATTGGTGTGAGTATTTCAGCCAATAAGGTTCCCGGTATCCGTGCCGCTTTAACTCACGATACCTATTCGGCGCAGCGGGCTGCGTTATCAAATAATGCTCATATTATCACCATGGGGGCACGCGTTATTGGTCAAGAATTGGCAAAATCCATTGCAGATGCCTTTTTGAAGGAAGTCTTTGATGAAAACGGCCGCTCTGCTGGAAATGTTCGGGCGATTAACAGTGTTGATGAAACGTATCGCGTGAGGTAATCCACCTCATAAGTCTATTTCGTTTTAGTGCTTTCTCGGTTATAGCCATTCGACTTTAAACTTAAGGCTACTCACTGATTGCCTTCGAGTTCTTCTTACAACAAAAACAATAAAAGGAGAGGCTTAATGCCTAGTTTTCTTGGTATTGATAGTGGATTAACGGTGACAAAAGCCGTGTTGTTTGATGTTGATGGCACACAAATAGCCGTAGCGAGACGGCGTGTGCCGCAACATATTCCTAAAGCAAAGTGGGTTGAGAGAGATATGTTGGGCTTATGGTTCGCGACAGCGGAAGCGATCCGTGAAGCGATACAGAAAAGTCATCGCTCTGCTCGGGATATTTTAGGTGTATCAGTAACGGCTCATGGTGATGGTATCTATCTTTTAGATCGCGATGGCAAGCCTGTTCGAGCAGGTATTTTGTCCTTAGACAGCCGTGCAGGAGAACAAGTTCGAGCATGGCAATCCGATGGGAAGTCGCAGTCTGCCTTAGTACTGACTGGACAAGTGCCCCATGTGTCAGCCCCTTCTGCCTTATTGGCGTGGATCAAAGCCTATGAGCCAGATAATTATCGGCGTATAGCACATGTTCTTAGTTGTAAGGACTGGCTAAGGTATTGTTTGTGTGCTCAGATTGGAACCGATAGAACGGAAGCCAGTACGTCATTTACAGATGTTCATACTCAGCAGTATTCTTCGGCGGCCATGTCTTTGTATGGTCTAGAACACATTGAATCGGCGTTACCAGATATTCATGATTCGTCAGAAATCGTGGGAGAGGTGACGCAAACATCTGCCCAGTTAACGGGGCTGTGTCTAGGCACCCCCGTGGTTGCTGGACTGCATGATGTGACGGCCTCGGCATTAGGAATAGGTGGCCAAAAGAGTAATATGGTGGATATTGTCGCAGGGACCTATTCTATCAATGAAATTGTTTCCGAGGCCCCCATTGTTGATGGACAGTGGTTTTGTCGTAATGGACTTAGTGATGGTCAGTGGAACAATATGGCCATTTCGCCAGCTTCATCTGCAAATTATGATTGGTTTTTGGACACGCTATGTGGGGCGGATAAATCGCTTGCAGCAACCGAAGGCACGGATATTCACAATAGCATAGCGGCAGAAATGCAGCCTGCTTTGACCAATCCATCGTCGCTTTTGTTTCATCCTTATCTATTTGGTTCGCCCTATGGTGATGAAGCGAGTGGCAGTTTTTTAGGCTTGCGTGCCTGGCATGATCGAGGTCACATGCTTGCCGCCGTTCTCGAAGGCATTGCTTTTAATCACCGAGTTCATGTGGAAGCGTTAAAAACCGCCTTTTCATTTCATGAAGCAAGATTGACCGGTGGAGTGTCTCGTCATCCTGTCTTTGCTCAATTGTTCGCTGATATTTTAGGTTTGCCTGTCCATGTCCTTAATACAGATGAATCAGCAGCATTTGGCGCAGTACTGTGTGCTGGTGTGGGGGCGGGAGTTTACAAACACCCCCACGATGATCCTCGAGATTTGTCTGCCTTAACCACCAGTTATTACCCAGATGTTCAAAAAAAGCCGATTTACGAAGAAAAATTTCAATTGTTTCACCAACTAACGATCAGTTTAAACAATGCTTGGCTAGATATTGAACGCTTTGCTAAACAGCAGGATAGAGCCTAGATGGAAACACAATGTATGGACAATGAACACACTGTTAACGATGAAGTGGTGGGCGGTATAGATCCTACGGCTGAGGTCACTCATTACGATGTAGTGATCATCGGTGCGGGTATTAATGGGGCGGGCTTGTTTCGGGATCTTTGTGAGCAAGGTGTATCCTGTTTACTGGTAGAAAAAAAGGATTACGGAGCAGGAACGAGTGCCGCCCCCTCTCGTCTCATTCATGGTGGTCTTAAGTACATAGAAACGGCGGAACTTGGGTTGGTGGCGCAATCCACGTTAGAGCGTAATTTATTGCTGCGAAATGCGCCCCATTATGTGACACCGCTCTCGACCTTTATTCCGACCTTTTCTTGGACAAAAGGGGTTTTTGCGGCCCTACGAACCCTATGTGGATCAACGACAGCACCTCGCAGCCGAGGTGCTCTTTTGATTAAAGTGGGCTTGGCGATTTACGATTTTTATGGTGCTCGTAAACGTGTCATGCCGAAGCATCGATTTTTATTCCGCCGTCGAGCTTTGGCACTGTTGCCAATTCTTAATCGAAACATTGTGGCATTGGGGAACTATTACGATGCCAAAATAGCTCAACCAGAACGTTTGGTATGGGAATTAGTTAAAGATGGTTTAGCGGCGAATGAGCAATCTCTGGCACTCAATGGGACAGCGTTACGACAAGTCGAGCAGGGTGTGTTGTCGTTCCAGCAGGATAATGGACATGTCACTCGTGTTAGCACCAATATTGTGATCAATGCTGCAGGGCCTTGGATAGACAAAGTGAATCAATCTTTAGGCGTTGACTCTAGAATGATTGGGGGAACCAAAGGCTCGCACATTTTATTGGATCATGCTCCTTTGATTAGGGCGCTGGATGGCGCCATGATTTATTTTGAAGCGGATGATGGGCGTATTTGTTTGGTGTTTGAGTATTTAGGTCGAGCGTTAGTGGGGTCGACAGACAGTAAAGCTGATGATCCTGATACAGTAAAATGTGAAGAAGAAGAGATTGATTATTTTCTTCAGAGCTTAAGCTCGCTTATGCCCAGCTTGTCTTTTACGCGGGACCAAATTGTTTATGCTTACAGTGGCATTCGCCCATTACCTCTTACTGATGCGGCTATTCCAGGCTTAATCAGTCGAGATCATTCAGCGCCTGTGTTTGAGGCAACTCACGAGCGGCCTTTTGCGATTATTTCTCTCATTGGTGGGAAGTGGACAACTTTTCGAGGCTTTGCAGAAGAGGTGGCGGATGATGTGTTGAAGCGACTTCACAAATCCCGTCGTGTTTCCACACAAGATTTACCTATAGGCGGAGGGCGAGATTTCCCCTTATCTGTCGCGAAAAGAAAACAGTGGGTAACACAGGTAAGTGAGCGCTCAGGATTGCAGATTGAGCGGGTAGATCAGTTATTAGAGCGATACGGCAGTCATGCCCAAAACGTGGCCCTGCATCAAGGAGAGTGGCAAGATGACCAGCGTTTACCCGATTCGAATGATGTGAGTTTGGCGGAAATTGATTGGATCGTGAAAAACGAGCAGGTTAATCATTTGGACGATATTGTTATGCGTCGTACCACGCTTGCGGTGACCGGTGAGGTCACCCTAAAAGATATAGAGGCTATTAGCCAAGTGGCAGCCAAGCAACTTACATGGGATGAGCAGAGAAAACATCAAGAGAGGGAGGCGCTGATAAAGCAGCTCGTCAATAAAAACCGTTACCGTTTTTATCCAGATAGGCCTTTATCAAGATAAAAAAGTTTGCCAGACACAACCCTATGTATAAGATGAGGCTGTGTCTGCATCGGACATCGTTTAGCTAGTCAGTTCGTTGGCTAAGACTCTGATGTGTTCTGGTCCGATCCCACAGCAACCACCAATAATAGTCGCTCCGTCTTGTATCCATTGTTGCGCCCATTGTAGGTAAGCGGGTGGTGTTAGGTCTTGACGTAAGGCATTTAAGCTTTCATTTGCCGTGGCATTTTTGGGTTGAGGAGGAAAAGCGTTGGCATAAGCGCCGATCTGAATGGCTTTATTTTGCAGTATGGCTTTGGTTAATTTAATGGCTTCACCAATGATTTCAGGCTGGCTGCAATTGAATAATATGGCGTTAACGCCGATGACTTCCATGGCCTTTACAGCTTCTACAACGCGTTCTCCCGAGCGCAGAAGTGGCTCTTCCGTTGGTTCGGCATCTTCTAACGTGAACGCTACCCAAAATGGTTTATGTTCCGTGTCGATTTTATCGACGATGGCTTTGATTTTGGTGGGTTCATCTATCACACTTTGTGTTTCGCATAGCCAAATATCCACATAATCGTTTTGTGCTTTGATTAATGGTGTGGCGAGTTCTTCGACCCGTTCAGCTTGGTATAAATCCGCACGGTAAGAGCCAAATATTGGGGGGATCGAAGCGGCTACTTTGGTGTGAGTGCGACTTTCATCCGTCGCTTCGCGCGCCATTTTTCCGGCTAATTTGGCTAATTCATAGGCCCGTGTTTTGAATATCTCTTCGCCGATGTGAAAAGGCACTAACGCATAGCTGTTACTGGTGATGACACGAGCACCGCTGGCTATATAGGCCTTGTGGACGTCTTTAACGATGTCAGGCGTTTCCATCATGGCCAAAGCAGACCATTCAGGTTGTTTGAAAGGGGCGCCACGGCGCTCAAGTTCACGGCCCATGCCGCCATCAAGAATGGTGATATCTGTCATTTTTCTTACCTGATCTGCAAAGTAGGCAGGATTCTAACGACATTTTTTAACTATTCAATCGATTACAGCAAGAAAAATGGGATGGCTGAAAGAATGTGGTGAATTTGCATTAAAGCGTCGCAATTAGAGAATAATATGTCTGTCTTGCTCAATTGTATGTACGTTATTATGGTCACACTAGCCAGCTGTAGAGTCTTTTATTGAAGAGATCATTATGAAGCCAGTGGGTGTATTTGATATTTTAAAAATTGGCGTTGGGCCATCCAGTTCGCATACTCTAGGGCCTTGGCAAATATGCCGAGCATTTGCTCAAGGGCTGGAAGATAAGGGGCTGTTGGATAACGTTCATAGTGTTCGAGTCTTTTTATATGGTTCTTTAGCATTGACAGGACAAGGTCACTGTACTGATATTGCCATTATGATGGGGCTGTCGGGAGCGGATCCTGTAACGGTGCCCCTAGAGGATGTGGACAATATTCCTAGATTAATAACTTCGACGGGGCGACTGTTATTGTCCGCCAAGCGAGACGTTCATTTTCCTCCGGCGTCAGCCATTGTTTATCATATGAGCGAACGATTGCCGATGCATGCTAACGGTATGACGTTGATTGCCTACGATGAACAGGAGCAAGAAGTTTTACGGAAAACGGCTTACTCCATTGGCGGGGGAGCCATTCTGTGGGAGGAAGGTGAAGACGTTATCAACGAGCCAAGTTTAGGTTTTCCTGAAACGGGTAAGGATTTGTTGGCTTTGTGCGATCATGGTGGGGCGTCTGTGAGCATCTCGCAAGCTATGTTAAAGCTAGAAGAGCAATTACGTCCGAAAGCTGAAACAAAAGAAGGATTGCTGGCCATTTGGCGGGTGATGGAAAGTGCTGTTTTTCGAGGTTGTCACACGATAGGGGTGTTACCTGGTGGGCTAGAGGTAGGGCGCCGAGCGGCTCAATTGGCAACTAAGCTGATGCCCAACTCCTATGAATTAGATGAAACGGCTTGGTTTGAGGCCATAGGGTCTTGTCATAAAGATTTCTCACATACGTTAAAGTGGGTGGGATGTTTTGCGTTGGCGGTGAATGAAGAGAATGCGGCTTTAGGGCGTATTGTAACCTCACCAACCAATGGTTCGGCTGGGGTGATTCCCGCTGTCATGATGTATTATCTGTATTTTACCGATCAAAAAGTGACTCAGGACGATCTCATTCACTTTTTATTGGTCGCTGGGGCCATTGGTAGTATTTTCAAAAGCGGTGCGACCATTTCTGCTGCGATGGGAGGATGTCAGGCTGAAATTGGCGTGTCGTCTGCGATGGCGGCAGCCGCTTTAACAGAAGGCTTAGGTGGCTCCCCTGCGCAAGCCTTAATGGCGGCCGAAATCGCTATGGAACATCATTTGGGGATGACATGCGATCCGGTTGGTGGCTTGGTGCAAATCCCTTGTATTGAGCGTAATAGCATGGGCGCGATCAAGGCAATTACAGCCGCACATATTGCATTGAACACGGAAGCTGCCAATGCCAAAGTCTCGCTAGACGATGTGGTGCGTACCATGTGGCAAACAGCACAAGACATGAATAGCCGTTACAAAGAAACCTCCCAAGGTGGTCTTGCAGTGAATATTTCTGTGCGCTTGCCAGAGTGTTAATCGTTGGCTGTTTTTGTTTAAGGATGTTTTGGGCGTTATAGCAGTGGCTGATAGCGCTTGAGCATCGCTTCTTGGCTCTCTGGTTCTTCGCTAAGTTGCAATTGATCTTTGATCATTTGTCCCATGGTTGGCAGCTTGGAGCGTTCTATTTTAGTGGATTCTGACCAAAGCTTGGCTCGCATCAGTGATTTAGCACAGTGTAAAAACACTTCTTCAATGATGATGTCGATACAAGCTTTAGGAGGATTTTTCTCTTCTGCAAAGCAAGCGAGATGGTCTGGGCAAGTACTAATGCTTGCCTTGCCATTAATTCGCAGTGTCTCATCGACACCTGGGATCAAAAACAGACAGCCAATCGTGCCCGTTTCGATTATGTTGACTAACGAATCCAATCGGTTATTACCTTTTGCTTCTGGGATAAGGAGGCGATTGGCATCGAGAATTTTCACAAAGCCCGCGACGCCTCCGCGAGGAGAACAATCTAGCTTGCCTGACTGATTAAATGTTGAGATGGTCATGAAAGGAGACAGTTCAATGAACCGTATGCTGTGCGTTTCTAGCTGAGAAAGTTGTTTTTGAGCAGCACGCCCATTAGCATGACCAAATATCTCTCTTAACTCGACTTCAGATTGGATGGGCATTTCATTATTTCCTTGGCTGATGGTTATCTCTTGTCCAGTAACAGGTCCTCTTTGAATCGGCGTGTCTGGTTACGTCCTCTTTCTTTGGCATCATACAAGGCTTCGTCTGCTTGCCAAATGATTTCATCAAGATTCAAGGTTTGGTTATTGATTGGGTAACTTGTCATGCCAATGCTGACATGTAAAGTGTCGCGGCCTATTGCAATTTGATTAATCTTATCGTGAAGGCGTTGGCAAAATATATGGGCCTTGTCTATGGACGTGTTATAAAGCACAACTAAAAATTCCTCTCCGCCCCAACGTGCCACAATGTCACAGGAGCGCACAGTGCTTGCCAGTACTTTTGACATTTTGATGAGTATTTTATCCCCTTCTTGATGACCAAAGGTATCATTGACCCTCTTGAAATAATCGATGTCTAACAGAATAAAAGACAACATGACATTGGTGCGTTTGGTCTGCTGGATCATATCATTTGCTCGTTTTGTGGCTTCTCGTCTATTGAGTAGTCCTGTGAGCTCATCAGTAGCAGAGGTGATGGTTAGAGCCTTGGTTTTGTCTTCGAGTTTATCCCTCGTATTGATGAGTTCTTGATAGAGTTGGTCTCGATTAATGGCGCTGAATAAGGCCCAATAGATTTTACCTTGCTGGGATAGGGTCGCATTGATAGTAACAGGAACTGGCTCTTTCTTCGCCGAGAGCAGCATGACTTGTAGCTCGGATACTTTGCCATCTTGTAAGAGCATTGGGTAAAAATAATGCTCTAAAAAGAGAACACTGGCTTTGGTAAAAAGAGCCGTAATGGGTTGATCTATTAAACTGTCTTTTGCAAAGCCAAACTCGTTCTCGATATACGCATTGAATTGCAGGATTTTCTGTTCCTGAAAATCACTGACCATAAGACCACATGGAAATATATGAGGGTCCATCTCCATCTGTTGACTGATCTCCTTATTGGGTTTGATCAAGAAAACATTGAATGCTGTTAAGTACTTGTAATGGGTACGTCATATGCAAACAGTGTCCTTTACCGTTAATAATATCTAGCTTAGCATTGGGGAACTGTTTTTGCGTATATTTGCCTACTTCGATGGGCACCAAAGCATCCTGTTTGCTTTGTATAACTAAGCAGGGGTGATGGATTTTCGGCAGTAAGTGACGATAGTCAGAAAAGAAGGTTGCTATGGCAAACGGCTTAGAATAGGTCGGGTCTGTCGAACAAAAACTGGTGAGTAATTCTTGCACCAGTGCATCATCCGTTTCTTGCTTAATATCCGTTTCCGAAGGGGTGCTGTTCATAACCAAAGGGGCGAGATAGTTGCCCCACCCGATGTAATTTTTATCCATTAAATTGACTAGCTCTTCTAAATCACTTTTTTCAAAGCCACCAGAATACCCATCATTCAAATTTAAAAAGCAGGGGGAAGGGCACACCATCACCAGTTTGTCGATTAGATCAGGTCGTAGATGGGCCGTGATCAAGCCGATGGTTGCACCGACTGAATGCCCGACAAAGAGAACATTGGAGAAATCCAGGGAATCACAGATTTCGATCACATCTAACGCATAGCCTTCCAGCTGACTATAGCGGTTTTTTTGATAGGCTCGAACGTCTGAATTGCCACTGCCAACATAATCAAACAAAATGACTTTGTATTGTTTTTCTAGGTAAGGTGTTAAAAACCGCCACATATTTTGACTGCAACCAAAACCATGGGCTAACAGGATGACTTTCTCGCCTTCGCCTAGGATGTTGATATGATTACGGCGTTTGATCTCCAAAGCATTAAACTGAGTATTGCTGATGGATATTTCCATGTTTTCTCTCCCTGTTAATAAGTCAAGAGGGGATAAAGCCACCCTTTTCCTTGGTGTTTTACATAACCTTGGGTAAATTTGAAATCTTTTATGGCCAAAAGTTTTATATATGGCCCACTGTTGTAAATACTTGAACCATTATAGCGCGATGTAGAAGGGGGAGGGGGGCAGGTGTTTTTGAATACACCTTAACGGTGAGTCATGCTTGCTCTGCTCTCCCAAATGCCTGATAGAAGCGTCCTTCATCAGGCTATATTGACTAATGGTTGGGTAACAAACACCGTCCTAATGTGCCTATGTACCGTTTGTTCGTCTGATTTTTTATAAAATTCGTTTTAACAAACGATCAGCTCGTGTACGCAGTACACGTCGTATGAGCTTTTGTACCTTTTCGGGGTATTGTCCTACTGTTTCTAGTTGTTTGTAGCTACGGATTTGTTCTGTATGTTTGAATATATTGTCAAACTCAGCTGTGAACTTGTCTTCAAGTAACTGTTTTGGGTCTTGGATGAGCAGTCCATTTTCTAAATCCAGTGCCCACGCTCTTGGGTTTACATTATTCCCCGTTAGTAGCATGGTCTTGCGATCTACCCAAAGTCCTTTTAAATGATAGCTATTAGCATCGTGTTTCCATAGATGAACAGCAAGGCGACCTGATGCTGTATGTGTTTTGTTGGTGCGAGTGAATTTGCGTAAGTTCAGCTCATAAAGATAAGGCAATCCACCAATGGCCTTGAATGGCTGATCTGGCGCAATATAAAAGTCACTAGCGGTCTTGTCACCGACGATGATGTGAACCTGAACCCCTCGTTTTATTGCTCGAGTAATTTCGCGAATGACTGCTCTTGGCAAGTTAAAGTAAGGTGTGCACAGGCAAATTTCTTGTTTGGCATTGCTCAAAAGGGCAATGATTTTTCGGTTGAGTTGATTGCGACGTTTACCAATTCCGACCAAGGGGGTGACGGCAACTTGATCTTCACCGACTGATTCATCTGCTATGTGATAGTGTGCTTTCGATAAAGTAGCACGGAATTGTCGAATTAATGGTTTAATGTCTTTGGTACTTGGCAGGTTTGTATCATTCAGATTATGAACTGCAGGATCGGCAATCATGTTGTTGCGAATAAAATGCACCATGCTATCGGCTAGCGGTTTGTGCTCGATAATGTGGTAACGATCAAAGCGATAACGTTCATGGTAGTGCAGATAGATGTTGTTTAAGCTGGCACCGCTGTAGACAACTGTGCTATCAATGATGAATCCTTTCAGGTGTAGTACACCAAAGACTTCACGATTACGCACCGGGACACCATAAACCGGAATCGGAAGATCATATTCCTTGGCAAACTCTTGATAGAGGCTGGCATTCCCTTTGCTCTTTTCTGCCCCGATTAAACCCCGTTGGGCACGATGCCAATCAACACAGATGGCAATATCCAAGTCAGGGTTGTCTTGTTTTGCTTGATAAATAGTGGAGAGTATTTCTCTGCCTGCTTCATCATCTTCAAGGTACAAGGCAACAATATAGATGCGTTTGGTCGCCTGTTTAATCGCGCTTAACAAAAGTTCTCGATACTCTCGAGCAGAATGCAAAATCGTAATACGCTCTGGATGGACTGCGAAATGAGGGATAGGATCGAGTAAGTGTCTATTGGGCATAATACCGAAGTGCTACCTATGTTTTGACTAGCGGGTAACTTTAGCAAATTCGTTGTTTTATTCCTATAAAATAACGCTTTAGTTTTTGTCTTTACGCTTTTATTTACGCGTTTTTGTCTTTTACATTGGTCTATTTTCACGTTTGTGGCGTAGCTTTAGGAAGTGTATTGTTCTGACGTAGGAGTTTGTATCGTAATGAAGAAAGTATTCGTGACATTAAGTTCTTTGTTGTTGGTGGCCTGTACTAAGGCGGGTCTTGAGCTTGCTAATTTGCCGAATAAGTTTAGTGACACGAAAACCATTAAGAATATTGCCTATGGCGCGCAGTCTTGGCAAACGTTAGACCTTTATATCCCGCCTAACCCATCCCATGAGCCGCTTCCTGTTGTGGTGTTCTTTTATGGTGGCAGTTGGCAAGAGGGTTCGAAAAGCATGTATCCATTTGTTGGTGAAGCGTTTGCCAAGAAAGACTATATCACGGTTATTGCCGATTACCGTAAGTATCCTCAAGTGACGTTTCCGACCTTTGTTGAAGATGGTGCCAAAGCGGTGGCATGGACCTATCGTCATGTCGCGCAGTATGGCGGGAACCCAGGTGAATTGTTTATTGTGGGTCATTCAGCTGGGGCTCATATTGGTGCCTTAATTACGGCAGATTCACATTATTTATCGGCAGAAGGAGAGAATAGCAGCATTATCAAAGCCTTTGCCGGGTTATCTGGCCCCTATGATTTTGTGCCTTATGAGAAAGACTATATCGCTATTTTTGGTCCTCCCGAAAATTACCCAAAGATGCAGGTGCCGACCTTTATCAATGGTAAAGAACCACCAATGTTGCTGCTTTGGGGAGCGGATGATGATGTGGTAGGAAAAAGTAACATGGATAAGCTGGTGGCGAAGATTCACGAAAAAGGGGGCGTAGAAGAGCATAAAACCTATGCAGGCGTCGATCATGTCGGTATGGTCTCAACCTTTATTTGGTTTCTAAACAGTAAGGCGCCGATTTTGGATGATATTACTGCATTTTTTAGTCAATATAAGTGAATAGCAACAGTAAAGCGCTTTTTTGCTTTGTTTCATTCTTCCTTTTAGAGTCTTGATCTATTTTTATGAGCATTCCGCTGACCGATCTATTATCTGCCTCATCGAACTCTGTGGTGTCCGATGTGACTTGTTCTACATGCCATGCCTGTTGCTGTCGTTTAGAAGTTATGATTATTTCGGAGACGGGGGTGCCAGAAAGACACATCTCTGTGGATGAATGGGGTGGTGAGACCATGTTGAGACTAGAGGATGGTTGGTGTTCCGCTGTCGATCGTAATACGCACATGTGTACCATCTATGAACATCGACCATGGATCTGCCGAGAATTTTCTATGGGGTCCTACCAATGTTTGGATGAGCGCAGAATGATGGATTGAGAAGTTGACCTCGTTGGCCTTTTGCCGCTCCTTGAAAGGCTTTTTGTTGGAAAATGGAGAGCATTGTTTTTGGGAGATTAGCAAGAAGGAAAAGTGATTGGTTTTATCAACGCGCGAATCAATATTTAATGAGCGGGATAAAGCCTTCTACCAAAAATTAGGTTATGTTGAGGATTTTTATATCATGTCTCGACAAATTGCCTAAACTTAATGTAACTCGTTGTTGAGGGGGAAATCGATGGATATTCAGGCACTTGTTATTGTGTTGTTAATTGGTGGCATTGCTGGTTGGTTAGCTGGAAAAATTATCAAAGGCGGAGGCTTTGGCATTGTTGGCAATATTATCGTTGGTATTGTCGGGTCCGTTGTTGGTAACTTCGTCTTTGCGGCATTAGGGCTGTTTGCCCACGGTATCTTGGGTTCTATTATCACGGCCACCTGCGGGGCCATTATTTTGCTCTTTATTGTGCGTTTGATTAAGCGAATGTAATTGGGCTTTAGAAAGCCAGTGGAGGCGCTATGCTGATTCGATCTGTTTCAACCAAAGATGTTCCCTCGCTCACGGATATTTATAATAGCTATATTGAAAATACCATTATTACTTTTGAAGAAGACCCTATTACCTCTGACGAGATGGCGGCACGTATCGATAAAGTGTCCCAAGCCCATTTGCCATGGTTGGTTCTTGAAGAGGATGGCGACGTGTTAGGTTATGCGTATGCGGGGAATTGGCATGGACGTAGTGCGTATCGTTTTACGGCAGAGCCAACCATTTACTTAGCACAAGAGGCAAAGGGAAAAGGTCAAGGGAAAATTCTCTATTCTTCTTTGATCGAAGAGCTGAGAAAAAAAGGGATTAAACAGTTAATAGGCTTGATCGCGTTACCGAATGACGCCAGCGTGGGATTACATGAATCGCTGGGTTTTAAAAAAGCGGGCGAGTTTAAAGACGTTGGCTTTAAGTTTGATCAATGGATATCCGTTGGTTATTGGCAACTTGCCTTGTAACCTTTTGCGTATTTGTGTGGCACGTTAAATGTCTGTCTGAACTAAAAGAGCATCATGGTGAATATAATGATGCTCTTGTTATATCCGCTCTTTTTTATCCTGATCTAAGGTTCGGTATTGGAGGCCTAGTAAATATTTGCGGTCAATACAAAAATATCCATGTAGCCGAGCTCCCCATCAATAGGCTGAATTGGGTTAGCGCTATGGAAAAATTTCCGATCATTTAAAATGACAAATTCTCCATGGTCAAACGCGTGGCTGATGATGGCTGGGCTGTTCTCTTCTAAATGAACGTTAATTTTGCCACCTTTTATGTTATGACGTTGCATGACATAAATACCAATACGATCAAAACCATCTTGATGAACCCCCTCCGGCGCGACTTCTGCTAGTTGATGATCCGCAAAAATACGTAGCTGGTGCACCTCAATAAGTGTACCGTCTTTGACATTGGCCATTTCGCGAAAATGCTTAAAGAGCTCAACGAAGCCTGGGTCTTGAAAGGTCTGCTCTTCAATTTCTGGATAACGTCTGACTACATTTCCTTGGAAGTGGTTAATGCTGTCATCTTGCACAAACTCTTTGGCGGGTAAGCGAGACAATTTCTCTTGATGCAGGGTAAAGCAAGAATATCTGCGCAATCGAAATTGACCGTCCGCATAGGGATTGGTTGGCAAATCATTAAAGGTAGGGGCCAGATGTTCCACACTGTCTGGAGAGAGTTGGCCAAGTTCTAAATAAAATGGGGTGGATGTGATGTTATTCGCTAGCATAAAAGACTACCTCTTTTCGCTTTGTTGGCAGATCATGCGCAACATTGTTTTTATTATTAGTGCACGTCTTTAAACGCGCCTTTAAAAGGTGAATCGGCCTTGTGAGCCTATCCTTAGTGTAGTGATTTATTGAGGAATATGCTCGCATTATTGGGCATCTAGAGTGTAAAAAAATGCGTTTTCAGGAGCGAGCTTCGCCCTATAGCGTGATAATACAGGGGCTATGACTTTGAGGTCTTGTCTGATGAGTGTTTCTTTGTGTGACAAGGACAGGGGGGGACGGGGTCTATGCCGCCTTCGTGCCAAGGGTGACATTTTGCTAGACGTTTGAGGCCAAGATAAATGCCTTTGATGACACCAAAACGTTCAATGGCTTCAATCATATAATGAGAACAGCTAGGGTAGAAGCGGCAGTTGTTTCCCAATAACGGACTAATGGCATATTGGTAGCTCTTCACCAGTATTAAAAAAAAACGCTTAATCATAGAGGGTACTCTTTGCTATCGTTATGCTCATATCCAATGCTTTGCTATTTATTCATCTTGATAGGGGGAGCGGTGTCCATTTTTCCCCATAGATATTCTATCAAGCTTTCTAATAATACGATTACTTTTAAAAAGACGATTTTATGACAGGTCAAATTCAGTTAGAAGCATCACAAATTGTTGCCTATCAAGGGGAACCTGGGGCTTATTCTCATCTCGCCTGTAAACATACCTTTCCAGATCTTAAAACCATCCATTGTGCTACCTTTGGTGAGGCGTTGCAGAAGGTTGAGCATGGAGAGGCTTACTACGCAATGATTCCCCTAGAAAATTCCACCGCAGGTCGCGTTGAAGAAATTTATCGTGAACTCAAGCGAACTCAGTTGCATGTCGTCAAAGAACATTTTGAGGCGGTTAATCATTGCCTTATTGCACGACACGGTGTTGCCATTGAGCAGATTACTCGCATTGGTAGTCATCCTCAAGCATTGGCCCAATGTGATGATAATATTAAGGCGCTGGGGGCCAAAAATGTTGCGATGTATGATACCGCAGGCGCGGCAAAGTTCATTGCCGAACATGATGAACCAGGCTTCGCTGTTATTTCTTCTGAATTGGCGGCTGAGCTGTATGGTTTAAATATTCTAAAAACGCATTTTAATGACCGAGAAGGCAACACAACGCGGTTCTTAGTTTTTTCAAAGCAGCAAAAAATGCCCGTATTTGAGCCGGAAAAGATCTATATTACGACCTTTATGTTTCGAGTCCGTAACCTTCCTGCTGCCTTGTATAAAGCCATGGGAGGGTTCGCCACCAATGGTATCAATATGTTGAAACTGGAAAGCTATATGGTGAATGGACACTTTACAGCCACCCAGTTTTACATTGATGTCGAAGCGCATTTTCAAGACCCTGCTATGCAGCGGGCGCTTGAGGAGTTGCGCTTTTTTTCTGAGGATATCCGTATATTGGGGACATATTATGCGGATGAGTTTCGCTTCCAGCAGTCTAAATAATACGAAACTGTCTGGGAAAATAATAAGTGTAAGAAATGTGTAACTGAGTGCTGTTACCCTGACGCTATATCATGTTTGGTTGGCGCTAGGGAATATTGCAGATGAGCAGTCTTTTTAAGGTTATTTTTAATCGATGTATTCGCTTAGTGGGTAATCTGGTGAAGGTTGTATCCTATCTGTTTCACTTTCTTTTGCCCTATTGTCGCTTCACGATTCCCGCCAATTCTCCAGCAAAAATAGCGAGCCATTGTGATACGTCTATCCCGAGGATCATTTGGCAGACGAACTACTCTAATCGCTGTGCTTTGCCCATTTATGTGAACTATTTGTTTAATCGTCTAATGTCGCTTGAGTATGAGTATCGCTATGTTAGCACGCAAGAACGTGAAGTGTTTATGCGCGATCATGCGCCGCAAGAGGTGTACAAAGCCTACTTAAGGTTAAATGATGGTGCAGCTCAAGCGGACTTGTGGCGAGTCACATGCCTCTATCTGCATGGTGGCGTGTACATGGATATTGATGCAGTTTTGGTGTGGCCCCTAGGAAAGACGCTTAAGTATGATGATGACGCCCTCTATATCAAATTCAAAAAAGACTACAGCGAATTTACTAATTACTTTTTGGCAACGGTACCGAAAAACCCTGATTATCACGCCATTTTAAGCAAAATAGTCTATAACATTAACCATCATTCAGAGCTGGTTAATAAGCGAGTGTACGATACCACGGGCCCATCTGCGTTTAATGAGGTGCTTCAAGGGAAAAGTGTTAATGCGAAGAAGCGTGGGCATGTTTGTATTCAAGGTGCCTTCACGAATGAATACTTCCAGTATCTGGATAAGCCAAGGGGAAAATGGACGTATCTAAGGGATGATGAGGTGGTTAAGAAAAGTAGCTGATAAAGGCTATTTATTATAAAAACGCCCTGTTTTATCAGGGCATTTTTATTGCTACCCATAGATGGATTATTTATTGAGAAAACGTTTGACAAGGCTGCTAAAGGGAATGGGTTTTTCTGCATGGAGCCAATGTCCGGTGTCGGGAATCATTTTGAATTCTGCATTGGGGAAAAAACCTATAATGTCTTGTTGGTAATCCGCAACAATATAGTCTGATTTTTCTCCTTTTATAAACAGTGTGGGAGTTTGAATAGGGCTGCCTATTTCTGGTTTTTTTAAAATAGTGGTATAGCTTTGCGCAATATTGTCGAGCGAAATAGCGAGCTTGAATCCGTTGTCAGTGCGTTCTAGATTTTTAAGCAGGAATTGACGCACGGGTAGGGACGGTTCGTATTCACTAAGTAGGCTATCCGCTTGTTTTCGGGATGTAAGATCCGTTTCATCAATGGCTTTTAGCCCTTTGAAGATTTGTGTGTGGCTTGGGGGATAGTCAACAGGAGCAATGTCTGCGACTACCAATTTGATGATATTGTCTGGTGCAAGGGCAGCCATTTGCATGGCAACTTTCCCACCCATGGAATGACCAAGTAAGTAGAACTTGTCTAAGCTTGTTTCCTGGGCCCATTGCAATATTGCTTTCGCCATATTGGGGTAGGAAGCATGGTTCATCGGGCTGGATTGGCCGTGGTTCGGCAGATCGATACAAAAGACACGAAATGTTTCGGACCAGTTTTTCGCGAGGGAATGCCAGTTGTCTGCGTTGCCAAACAGTCCATGAAGAACAACGAGCGCTGGGCCGGATTCACCGTATTGTTTTGCGTGTATCATAGTCACCTTGTGTTTTAATATGGCACGAGTTAATGCAGGCTATTGTATCAAGTCTTTTCACCTCCCAATAGAATTAAGGTCGCTTGAGTATGTTAGATCCCTTTTTTGTCAACGTTTTAAAGCATCCACTGCGACTGATGGCCATGGTGATCGACAAATGTGGTGTTAAAGCGAATTGGATTACCGTGATTGGCTTTGTGATTGGCATGCTGACATTGCCTGCTTTGTATTTTGGTAATACTTCTCTGGCATTGGTGTTTGTGTTGATCAATCGAGCAATGGATGGGTTAGATGGAGCGGTAGCAAGGATAACAGGCCCATCAGATTTTGGAGGGTATTTAGATATTACCCTAGATTTTATTTTTTATTCGGCAGTGGTGTTTGGTTTTGCTCTGATGAACCCTAACGCCAATGCTTTGGCGGCAAGCTTTTTGATTTTTTCTTTTATGGGAACCGGCAGTAGCTTTTTAGCGTTTGCCATTATGGCCGAAAAGCGTCGAATCGTGCGCTTGGATTATGGAAAAAAGTCTTTGTATTTTTTAGGTGGGTTAACAGAAGGGGCAGAGACAATTGCGTTTTTGGTGTTGGTTTGTCTTTATCCTTTGCACTTTTCCATATTAGCCTATGTCTTTGGTCTGATGTGTTGGGTAACGACGGCAACCCGTTTATATGCAGGTTACCGCACGTTGCAATGAGCGCAATAAAAAGAGCTGAGTGTCTTATATGATGAGGAGGCGCTTAGTGTCTTAGGTAGCTAATCACTGAAAAACGCAATTTCAATATCGCTTTTGACGATCGCGCAGCAAGCCAGCATATAACCACTTTGCACCCAAGCGAGGGGTTCAAAAGGGTATTCAACGTGGCCCCATAGTAGTTTGATGGAGCAGGAAGAGCAGTAACCCTCTCGACACTGGTATTCGACGTGGATGCCTTCTCTTTCTAATTGCACAAGTAAAGGTTCATCTTCTGTTACCAGAATTTGTTTTTTTCCCAGTAGAACGCGATGAACCTTGTCTCGTACTTTGTCCGGTTTATTAGAGGTCAAAGTCGTCAAAATCAGACTCGCTTAGATCGTTGTCGATTTGCCCAACAAGATAAGAGCTGATTTCTGCCTCTTGAGGGGCAACTTGCACATTGTCGCTGACTAGCCACGCGTTAATCCAAGGGATTGGGTTATGCTTGGTTCCGAAGGCGGTATCCAGTCCAACGGCCTGCATGCGAACATTGGTGATGTATTCTACATATTGGCCAAGAATTTGCGCATTGAGGCCGATCATGGAGCCATCTTTGAATAAGTAGGATGCCCAATCTTTTTCTTGTTCTGCGGCTTCGATGAAGATGTTACGCATCTCTTCCTTACATTCTTGTGCAATGATGGCCATTTCTGGATCGTCTTTACCGGATGCCATCAGGTTAAGCATGTGCTGGGTACCGGTTAAATGCAGTGCTTCATCTCGGGCGATCAGTTTAATGATTTTAGCATTGCCTTCCATCAAGGTGCGCTCAGCAAAGGCAAAGCTACAGGCAAAGCTGACGTAGAAACGAATCGCTTCAAGTACGTTTACAGAGGCCACTGTCAGGTAGAGAGCCTTTTTGAGAGAGCGCATGGATATTTCAATATCGCCATGCTCAGGCACGTGGTGTGTTCCTAGCCCTAGTGTATTGTATAGGCTAACCATTTCGATCAAGCGGTCATAGTAAACAGATACACTGTCTGCTCGCTTGGTGATTTCTTTGTTAACGGTGATGTCATCAAAGATTTTCGTTGGATCGTTCACAATGTTGCGAATAATGTGTGTATAAGAACGGCTATGAATCGTTTCGCTAAAGGACCAAGTTTCGATCCAAGTTTCTAATTCTGGCAAAGAAACGATGGGTAACAAGGCGACATTGGGAGAACGGCCCTGCACACTGTCGAGCAGTGTTTGGTATTTTAAGTTGCTCAAAAAAATATGTTGTTCGTGTTCTTCCAGTTTTTGAAAGTCTTTGCGGTCAGAGGATAGGTCGACTTCTTCAGGGCGCCAAAAGAAAGACAATTGCTTTTCGATTAATTTCTCGAAAATAGGGTGCTTTTGTTGGTCATAGCGTGCAACGTTGACGTTTTCACCAAAGAACATCGGTTCTTTCATGCTATCGAACTGTTTGCGGTTGAAAGTCGAGTAACTCATTACTTGGCAGTTTCCTTAGATTAGGTAGCGTTAAAAAAACGGATGCCAGCAACTGTCTGTGGCGCTTGTTTTTTTAATATCGTTTTAAGTTTGTATATCTGGCGCTATTCTACTGTTAACACGGCCTTGCGAAAAGCAAGTTGGCAGATCATGGAACGAAACAAGACCTCATCTCCATGAGGTCTTGTTGGGCATTTTATGTTATGACTTAGATTTTACATGCACCACTGGCACAATCATCCATATCATCTTGCTGGTCGTCTGCCCCATCCCGTGTGTTATGGTAGTAAAGAGTCTTCACACCCAGTTTATAGGCCGTTAGTAGATCTTTTAAGATGACTTTCATTGGTACTTTTTGCGATTCGAACTTCTGTGGATCGTAGTTCGTATTCGCTGAGATGGATTGGTCGATAAACTTCTGCATAATACCTACAAGTTGTAGGTAACCATCGTTCGATGGGATGCTCCACAGTAATTCGTATTGTTCTTTAAGGCGTTCAAATTCAGGAACAACCTGTTTTAGGATACCATCTTTACTGGCTTTGACAGAGACGAAGCCCCGTGGAGGCTCAATGCCATTTGTCGCGTTACTAATTTGAGACGAGGTTTCAGACGGCATCAACGCACTCAGAGTAGAGTTGCGAAGGCCATGTTCTACGATGTCTTTACGCAGCGTTTCCCAGTCATAGATCAACTCATTGGATACGATGTTGTCGATTTCTTTTTTGTAGGTATCAATTGGCAAAATACCTTTTGCATAAGTGGTTTCATCAAATGCTAAGCATGGGCCAAACTCTTTAGACAGTTTGTTAGACGCTTTCAGCAAGTAATATTGTATCGCCTCAAAGGTTTTATGAGTCAAATCATTCGCGCTACCGTCTGAATATTTGACGCCATTTTTCGCTAAGTAGTAGGCGTAGTTGATCACACCTATGCCAAGTGTCCGGCGCATTTCAGTGGCCCGTTGTGCAGCAGGAATCGGATAGTTTTGGTAATCTAACAAAGCATCCAGTGCGCGAACAACCAATTCAGACAGCTCTTCCAGTTCGTCTAGGTTCTCAAGTGCGCCTAAATTGAAAGCCGACAAAGTGCATAGGGCAATTTCCCCTTCAGTATCGTCAACGCGGTTTAGTGGTTTGGTTGGCAGAGCAATCTCAAGACAAAGGTTACTTTGTTTAACAGGGGCAACGGCTGGGTCAAATGGGCTATGGGTGTTACAGTGATCCACGTTTTGTAGATAAATACGACCCGTACTCGCCCGCTCAGATGCGAACAAGGTAAATAAATCTGATGCTTTAATGGTCTGTTTGCGGATGGAAGGATCCTGTTCATACATAGTGTATAGACGGTCGAATTCTTCTTGATCTGCAAAGAAGGCGTCGTACAACCCAGGCACGTCTGATGGGCTGAACAGTGTGATATTGCCCCCCTTGATTAAACGTTGGTACATCAAGCGGTTAAACTGAACACCATAGTCTAGATGGCGAACACGATTTTCTTCTACGCCACGGTTATTTTTAAGCACCAATAGACTTTCGACTTCTAAATGCCAGATTGGATAAAAGACCGTTGCTGCACCGCCACGGACACCACCTTGAGAACAGCTTTTAACCGCAGTTTGGAAGTGCTTGTAGAATGGAATACAGCCTGTATGGAATGCTTCTCCCCCGCGAATAGGGCTACCTAGAGCGCGAATGGCCCCCGCATTGATGCCGATACCAGCCCGTTGACTGACGTATTTTACGATTGCGCTGGATGTCGCATTAATGGAATCCAGTGAGTCGCCGCACTCGATCAATACGCAACTGCTGAACTGGCGTGTTGGTGTACGAATGCCCGACATGATTGGGGTAGGGAGTGATATTTTAAATTTAGACACAGCATCGTAGAAGCGACGAATCAGATCCAAACGTGCGGCTTTATCATAATTCGCAAACAAACAGGCGGCGATCAAAATGTAGATGAACTGCGGGCTTTCATAGATCTCACCTGTGACGCGGTTTTGAACTAAGTATTTACCTTCTAATTGCTTAACAGCCGCATAGGAAAAATTCATGTCGCGGGAGTGATCAATAATATTGTTTAGCTCATCAAATTCTGCTTTTGTATAGTTCTCCAGCAAGCTTTGATCATAGCGGTTTTGTTCAACCAAGTTTCTAACATGATCATAAAGATGAGGTGGCTCAAAGTTACCATAGGCCTTTTTGCGCAAATGGAAGATAGCCAGACGAGCTGCTAAATATTGATAATCGGGGGTGTTCTCAGAGATTAAGTCTGCTGCGGACTTAATTAAGGTCTCGTGAATATCGGTAGTGCGAATGCCATTAAAAAATTGTATTTGTGCTTTTAGCTCAACTTGTGACACAGAAACATTATCTAGATCTTCCGCCGCCCATGTTATGACTTTGTGAATCTTCTCAAGATTGATGTTTTCTGTCTTACCGTTACGCTTAGTAACTGTGAGGGTGCTCATGGCTTAACTTCCCATTCGTGCAATGTGTAAAAAAAGAGATGATAACTGTATCTAGTGGGTGATTGGTATTTAACATACTAGATGTAGTGTTTATCAATCCTGATGACGAGAACAATAGTGTGCATTGCTTTGAAAATCAAGGCTTGAAAATTACGCTAAAATAGGAGTGAAACCTTTCTGTAAGTAGCTACTTACCCTGTTGCCCTTGGGTAGTGGAAACTCGATGATAGGCAAGATGTGATGTGCTTTTTTTTATGTTTTTTTATAAGTTATATGGTGGTTTTTTCTTGCCCAAACATTGATCTGGATTAATGACTAAGCACCATCCTGGCGCTCGCGACTAGGGCAAATAAAATTAACTGATGCAGTAAGTAAATAGGTAGTGCGTAGCGTCCCATCCAGGCAAGTATACGGGTAATGAGGTGCTCAGGAATAGGGCATTGATGAATCTTAAAGTATCCGAGTGTTATGCCGATCAAAGCAACACCAATCCAAGGGAATGGGAAAGCAATATCCAGTGTGCTGGTAGGAAGGTGTAATGTATGGACGATATAAGGGAGCACATTGGGGAAAGACAGCCAGTTAGTTGTGTTGTAAATCAGTACAATGATGACGCCGATAATACACGATATAATTGGCCATTTGGTCATGGGGCGGACGAGAAACGTCAGTAGGAAGATAAAGTGCAAAATGCCAAAATAAATCCAGTTATTGGGAAAGGCAAGGTAAGTACCCAGAGAAATCATAATAATGGCGAGCAAAAGCTTAAGGTCACGTTTCCATAGGATGATCGAATGATGCTTTTGCATCGTAAGATAAGCAGACCAACCAACGGCGGAAATAAAAATGGTGACGATAATGTCGCGAAAGTGATTCCAGAAAGGGTTAGCGAGGGAAAACTCAATAAAGCCGAAATTGCCCAGGTCCCAGCTGAAGTGAAAGATCATCATGAGCAGTACCCCAAGACCGCGATAGGTATCTAACAAGGAGCTGCGGAGGGCTTTCAAAGAGAGAGAATTTTCGGGCATTGTCGACCATTATGCAAAGGTGAATGAAGTGGAGCCATCATACCGTTACTCTTTGGCCTGCTCAAGCAGTGAGCTGACTCCGTTGGCGCAAGCGCGGCTTTTTGAGCAACTAAAATCCGCGTTAGTTTGGGAGCAGGAATCGTTATTAATGTTTGGTCGTGATGTATTGGTGCCAAGGCGAGTGGCTTTTATTGCGGACCGAGGATTATGTTATCGCTACACGGGCAAAGATCATTATGGAAAAGGCTGGCCAAATTGTTTAGCAGAAATCAGAAAGCAAGCGGAATACTTAGCAGGTCAGTCTTTCAACTCTGTGTTACTCAATTGGTATCAAAATGGTGATGACTACATGGGGTGGCACGCCGATAATGAAACAATATTGGGCCCCGCTCCTGTTATTGCTATGTTGAGTTTAGGAGCAACACGAGACTTTCTCTTTCGCTTAAAAAAGAATCATAGTGTTAAACATAGTATTGCATTGGAGGGCGGCAGCTGGCTAGTGATGTCAGCATCAACACAAGTGCTGTGGCAGCATTGTTTACCAAAAAGAAAACGGGTTCAAGAAGAGCGCATTAGTTTAACTTTTCGCACTCTGTTGAACCCATAGGATACCCTTTGGTTTGACAATATCTACTAGCTTCAGCACCCAGATGATTATGGGGCTTTACGTTCGCGTAACCAGCTTTCTGACTGCTTGGTAAAACACAGGCGGTCATGCAAGCGGCTCGGGCGGCCTTGCCAGAACTCAATGTAGCTTGGGGTTAACACATACCCACCCCAGTTGTCTGGGCAAGGGACTTTTTGGTTAGCAAAGTTATCTTCTGCTTCTTTATAAGCGTTTTTCAGTGTCTCCCTATTATTGATTGTGGTGCTTTGCTTTGAAATATAAGCGGCTAGCTGACTGCCCCTAGGGCGACTCGAGAAGTAGTGTTCAGAGTCTTCGCGGCTGATTTTTTTGATCTCGCCCTCGACCCGTACTTGCCGAGACAGTGCTGGCCAAAAAAAAGTCAGGCAGGCTTTGTTATTTTTCGCTAGCTGTTGGCCTTTGTCACTATCGTAGTTGGTGAAAAAGCAAAAGCCTGCATCGTCTCGCTGTTTAAGTAACACGACACGAGCGTGGGGCTGGCCAGACTCGTCCACTGTACTGATCGTCATGGCGGTTGGGTCTTCTTGGTTGGAGGCAATCGCTTGCTCTAACCAGCCATCAAAAAACGTTAACGGATCCTTGCCGACGCTGTCTTCTAATAGATCTTCAAATTGATAGTCACGCCGAATAGAGTGTAGATCGCGGTTCATAATTAAATCCTATAGGTTGACAGGGTCATAATTTTCGACACTTGTGTCATGAGCGCCATGATGGGTTTGGGAAACACATAACCGCCTGACTGGAGCGCCATTTGTTTGTGTTTGGCTTCATCAATATGCATCTGTGTCAGTACGGCTTGACTTTTTTTATCCTGATGAGGCAGTTCCAGCATATGTTTATCAAGGTGAACACAGACTTGATCTTCTGTTGCAGCAACAAAACCAAGGCTCAGTTTATCGCTGATGAGTCCAGCGCTTGCGCCAATAGCAAAAGAGGCACCATAAAAAAATGGATTCAGTAGGCTAGGGCGGCTGTTTAAGTCATACAGGCGCTTTTCACACCAGACAAGGTGATCTATTTCCTCTTCCGCTGCGTGTTCCATCTCTTCTCGAACCGTCTCTAGCTTTGCGGTGGTCGCTTGACCTGCGTACAACGCTTGTGCACAGACTTCACCTGTGTGATTGATGCGCATTAAGCCGGCTGCGTGTTTACGTTCTTGTTCACTCAACGTCGCTTCGGAATATTGATTCGCTGGTGATGGGCGATGTTCTTTAGCAACGTGGGGAACCAGCGTTTGTAATGCGCGATCAAATTGCAGTACTGCTCTATCCAAAAAAGAATACATTTTATTTCCTCGTTTAACCTGGAGGCCAAGTCATTTGGCGGCCACCAAGCACATGCATATGAATATGGTAAACCGTTTGACCTCCCATTTGATTGCAATTCATGACGACCCGATAACCGTCGTCGCTAATGCCGATTTGTTTGGCAACTTTGGCTGCAACAATGGGCAATTTACCAACAATGCTTGCATCCTCATCGGTTAAGTCATTTAGCGTACTAATGTGTCTTTTGGGTATCACTAAAAAATGACTGGGTGCTTGAGGCATGATGTCTTCAAAGGCAATGACATCATCATCCTGGTACAAAATGGTAGCAGGGATCTCGCCATTAACTAACTTACAGAATAAACAGTCCATATTGTCCTCTTGTCTCTATTATTGATATTGCGTTCAGTCTAGCAAGGCACTTCTTAAGAACGTTTGACTCTTGACAAAGATGCGTCTCTTAAGCGCTCGCCCTTACGAATTAGGCGCGATAATTGCGTTTCAAGGTGACTGTCCAAGTTGCTGACAGGCAACAGGTCATCGAAACCGATTGTTTTAGCATATTCCCGCGACATTTTAACATTATCTGAAATCAGTAAGCATTGATCTTCCAGCTTCATCAAGGGGCGTATTTTTTTGTGAATGATGTGAGGGATTTGTCCTTCATGATCAAACGCTAAGATAATACTGATGGTTTTGCGCTGATCTGGCTTATCTAAGTAATCCAGTAAGTCGTCAAGGTCACTAAAGTGCTCGATGGCGTTAAGATTAGAATGAAGAATTCCCAGTGCTTGATTCAGGTCATTACTGTGTTCACCAAAAACAATGATGGAGTAGGTGTCATTATCCAGCGTATTGAGGTTAGTGTGGCGTATCTGCCATGTAATAGGCAGCTCAATCGTGAGGCGGTGAAAGCCATTCTCCTCGGAAGTCACACAAGAACCATTTAAAGAATTGACGAGAATGTGAATGTAGTTCATACCCATATCAAACAGATTGTTATTCAGTGTGAGATGAGTCGGTAACGGGAAACAGTTTATTTCCAGAATGGTGTTTCCTTCATGGCTCAGATCACGACGACTGATGTCAACTGTCAGTGTTTGATCCGTGAAGTGCTTGCATTCTTGTAAAATGGTTTCAATCAAGTGCTCTATGACTTCGGCATTATGTAGGATTTCTAAGTGGTTGGTATTGTCACTGGTAATTTCAACAATCGCGTTGTCTTGATCTAGTTGTTGAAAGTGGTTGTAAGCGTTATCAATTAATTTAGATAAAAAGAGGGGAGAGGACTCTTGTTGGGAAAAGGTGTTTTTATCTCGTGCATAGTAGATGTTATCTAATCGGACGAGTAAGTTTTTTAAGTTGTTGCTTGCTGTCTGTCCGTTGAAAATGAAGTTTTTCGAGATGTTTCGATTGGGGGTTTTTTGAACATGCTTCAATCCGTTATCGATGATATTGACTTGGCGGCGAAGGCGGCTGGATATATCAGCGATCAGTTCATATAAGTCATTTTGTGAGTGGTTCACAACACTGGCGTGGCGTTTAAGTAACGGGCTGAGTTGCGCGATCATGCCTATAAAGTAGATCATGGCTTCTAGCACAATGGCGACCGTCAGACCCCATTCGTAAATGATAGCACTGGATATAATGCCATAAGCGGACAGAAACCAAGCGGCATAGCCAAGCAATAGGGTGATTCGAGCAATCAGATAATAGCCAGAAAACGGGGTGTCTGTGGCAAAGGCGTAAATGGCTAGTACGGTTAAAACCGAGATGGAAGTAAATGATAACAGTGATAAGTAGCTAATGCTCAGTGAATTTGGGTAGGCGCTATAGATAGTGGCAAAAAAAAGGTTAATGCAGGTCAGAGCAATTAAACATTTATCTACTTTGGGAAAATGTGATCGTGTATCTAGGTAAAGCTTGGAGAACAAGACAATAGCGGCTGTGCCTGCAAGAGCGGTGAAATTGTAGATACGTTCTTGGATGCCAATTTTATTAGGGAAAAACTGATAAAGCTGCCCGTGAAGAGAGAGGTGAAACAGTGCAATGCAGATCAGTAATACGCTGTACGCAATGTACATGGGATGAGTGCTTTTGATATAGAAAAAGACATTGCTAATAAACAGAATGGCTAAAAAACCTAACAATATCCCAGTAAAAGAAAAGTCTTTCTGCGAGTCGACCGTGGCTTTAGATAAAGTTTTTAAATGCAATTGAACATTGATTGGCAAATGGGACGACAGTTTAAGGTAGACAGTGAAAACGGGGGGAGCATTCGTCGGCAAGGGATAAAAGTAATCGGGATGCTCAATGAGTCGATTGCTATAGGGGCGTGCTTCACCAAGCAAAGCCTGCACTTGATCACCAAACATAGTCGGTAAGTAAAGATCCAAATATTCAAGGCGAGGGGCGTTAATATCCAAAAGCGATGGCACATTTTTGGTTGTACGAATGGCAATATTAATGCGCACCCAGACGTTTCCTTTGACTAGGCCTAGCTGCAGAAAGTCCGAGTTAATCGGTAAAAAGCGCTTAGAGTAGTTTTCTGATGCGATATCTTGGATGGATAAACGGCCACTTTCGTCGATTAAGTATTGGGCTGACCTAGCAATATTTAAGTCTTGATGGTTGTCATCAAGTAACGCAATGTCGTTAGCCGCCCATAGAGTGCTGCTAGTCAGTAATAAAAATAGTAGAATCAGTTTCGAAAACAAAACGCTAGCTCAGTTGTCTTAATTATAAGATCACCATTATTAACTAGATAGGGGATGAAATGCTATATCCAATTTTAGAGCAATACTATGTTGTATTCGCTTTACTGCTCTTGGTCATTACCTGGTTTACCCGACAGAAAACCCCTGAAGCAAGAAGAAACTATTTATATGGTTATGCTTTGCTTAGCGTTGTTGGTTTTTTGCTCGGTTTTAAGTGGGTCTCTGGGGTGATCTTTGGACTCATTGTTCTTGAAGTAGGGCGTTATTTTAAAGGCTGGTTAGATAAAAAGGAGCAGCAGCTGAAGAAATAGGTTCTCGATTTAGCTAGGATAATACGTCAGACATGGCAGCACTTTAACATGATGACACGTTATATCGATCATGTAATGTTGTTGCACTAAACGGTATTCAAAAAAGTAATAGCTTTTCTTAAGAGGCGGTCTTTTTTTTGATTCTCAGTTCGTTTTCATGTCATTGGAATTACTATTGATGTGCGAAATATAAGGTATTTCGCTGTACTATCTTGGCTTTGCTTATGGGATGTTTAAATTCATCTACATCTTTTTTTTGCAAACTTAATTCCGACTTAAATAGTGGGTTTCTATTTAATTTACAAAATCTTTACAAATTTTATGTTTAATATTGATAAATAAAAAGGACAGAATATCCTCTATCTAGGAAAGATTGTGGTGCTTTGTTGTCTGACTGTCATGGCGCTATACGGGATCTAGAGAATGCGAGTAGGATAATACCGTCTGCTGTTGATGTTTTTTTACAACATCTGATTTTCAGCAATGTGACGCACAAAAGTTGTTAGCCCATGGATCGGATTACTGCAATCTTTATCAAATGGTAATGATTATCATCTAATTTTGCAAACATTTTGTTGCGCCGCAAATAATGAATTGGGCAAGGCAATATTCCGTGCCTCTGTCTGAATCGAACCTCCAATAAAAGTATGGCATTGGCTTATCCCAACAGGTCAATGTTTTTGTCTAACAATTTATTAAGTGTTGTTTTCTATGTCTACACCTGTTGATGTAATCGCCCATCATTGGGCATTTGCTGTGTTTATAGTGGTCTCTATAGGCTTGGGTGCTGCCATGTTGGTAGGAGGGACTTTCTTAGGCGGTAGGGCGCAAGCTCGTGCTAAGAATACCCCTTTCGAATCAGGTATCGCATCGGTTGGTTCAGCTCGTCTTAGACTGTCTGCCAAATTTTATTTGGTGGCGATGTTTTTTGTCATTTTCGATGTTGAAGCTTTGTATTTATACGCTTGGGCTGTCTCTATACGTGAGAGTGGTTGGACGGGGTTCATCGAAGCCACTACCTTCGTCATCGTGTTGCTCGTTGGTTTGATCTATCTGATTCGAACAAAAGCGCTGGACTGGGCTCCTACCCGATCAAAAGAACTTATTAAGCAATCTGAAATCATCAAAATCGTTGACGGTTCACACAAATAATCACGAGGTCAAAACATGGATTATACGCTTACACGCATTGATCTGGACGGCGAAGATGATCGCTATCCATTAGAAAGCAAAGAAATTGTCGGGGATCCGTTAGAGCAACATGTTCACCGTAGTGTTTACTTAGGCAAACTTGAGCATGCGATGCATGATATGGTCAACTGGGGACGTAAACACTCACTTTGGCCTTATAACTTCGGCCTATCCTGTTGTTATGTTGAGATGACCACTTCCTTTACCGCAGCTCACGATGTGGCACGATTTGGTTCTGAGGTATTGCGAGCGTCACCAAGACAAGCCGACTTTATGGTGGTTGCGGGTACGTGCTTTACCAAAATGGCCCCTGTTATTCAGCGTCTATACGATCAAATGTTAGAGCCTAAATGGGTCATCTCCATGGGGGCCTGCGCCAACTCAGGTGGCATGTACGATATTTACTCTGTTGTTCAAGGCGTGGACAAATTTTTACCCGTCGACGTTTATATTCCTGGTTGTCCTCCACGTCCAGAAGCCTATATTCAAGCCCTCAATCTACTGCAAGAAGCGGTGGGTAAAGAGCGCCGTCCATTGTCTTGGGTGGTTGGAGATCAGGGCGTTTATAAGGCTAATATGACGCCTGAGCGTGAACGTAAACGCGATGACCGTATTGCCATCACCAACCTAAGAACGCCGGACGAAATTTAATCGGGCAAGATTTGTTTTAGGCTTATCAAGATAGTGAGCAAAAATGACAAAAGCAACAAGTAAACTCGTACCTGAGTCTTGGCAGACCAGTGACCACCGCAATGATCCTGTGGTTGGTGAGCTTATCGAAAAGTTTGGTGAGTCCGTCTTTCGATTACAGCCAACGCGAACTGGAATGCCCATTGCGTGGGTCGCTCGTGAACGAATCAAAGACGTTATATTGTTTTTGAAAAACACCTCCAAACCCTACTCAATGCTATACGACCTTCATGGGGTGGATGAGCGTCTTCGGACCCATCGAAAAGAGATACCAGAAGGGGTTGATTATACGGTTTTCTATCATTTGATCTCGATGGAGCGTAATCATGACATTATGCTTAAGGTGGGGTTAAGTGAAAAAGATCTAGAGCTAGCCAGTATCGTTAGCTTGTTCCCTAACGCCAATTGGTATGAGCGTGAAACATGGGAAATGTTCGGTATAGTCTTTTCTGGACACCCTAATTTACGTCGCATTATGATGCCTGACACATGGGAAGGCCACCCATTACGTAAAGATTACCCAGCTCGTGCCACAGAGTTTGATCCGTTTGAGTTAACTCGTCAAAAAGAAGCAATCGAAATGGAAGCGCTGACGTTTAACCCTGAAGATTGGGGGATGGCGCGTAGTAAGGAAAATGAAGACTTTATGTTCCTTAACTTAGGGCCTAACCATCCTTCTGCGCACGGGGCGTTTCGTATCGTTTTGCAACTCGATGGTGAAGACATCGTCGATTGTGTGCCTGATATCGGTTACCACCATCGTGGTGCTGAAAAGATGGGCGAGCGCCAGTCTTGGCACAGTTACATTCCTTATACCGACCGTATCGAATACTTAGGCGGTTGTGTTAATGAAATGCCTTATGTTTTGGCTGTTGAGAAATTGGCGGGAATTAAAGTACCTGAACGAGTGGAAGTGATTCGCGTCATGTTGTCCGAATTATTTCGTATCAACAGTCACTTGCTTTATATCTCAACCTTTATCCAAGACGTGGGTGCCATGACGCCAGTGTTCTTCGCGTTCACGGACCGTCAGAAGATATATGATTTAGTGGAAGCCATTACCGGTTTTCGTATGCACCCGGCTTGGTTCCGCATCGGTGGTGTGGCCCATGATTTACCAAGAGGGTGGGAGCGACTATTAAAAGCTTTCTTAGATTGGATGCCAAAACGTCTTGAAGAATACGTGACAGCGGCGCTTAAAAACACTGTGCTTAAAGCGCGTTCTCAAGGGGTAGCAACCTACAACGCGCAAGAAGCGTTGGCTTGGGGGGTAACAGGCGCAGGTTTGCGAGCCACTGGCATAGAGTTTGATGTGCGCAAATGGCGACCTTACTCAGGCTACGAAAACTTTGATTTTGAGATCCCTGTCGGTGGCGGTGTGAGCGATTGTTATAACCGCGTTATGCTCAAAGTAGAAGAAATTCGTCAAAGTTTGAAAATTTTGACTCAGTGTTATCACAATATGCCGTCTGGTCCGTTTAAGGCGGATCATCCGTTAACCACGCCACCACCCAAAGAGCGTGCCTTGCAGCACATAGAAACCTTGATCACACACTTTTTGCAAGTGTCTTGGGGACCTGTGATGCCAGCTAATGAATCTTTCCAAATGATTGAAGCGACAAAAGGGATCAATAGTTACTACCTCACCAGTGATGGTAGCACTACTAGTTATCGTACCCGTGTTCGTACACCAAGCTTCCCTCATTTGCAGCAAATTCCATCGGTGATTCGTGGCAGTTTGGTATCCGATCTTATTGTGTACCTGGGCAGTATTGATTTTGTTATGTCAGATGTGGACCGTTAACCATGAATCAACCGATTAAAATAGTCACCGTAAGTGATGACAGTGATGATTTCGTTTTGAGTGACGCCGATGCTCAGGCCATTGAACATGAAAAACATCATTACGAAGACCCACGAGCCGCTTCCATCGAAGCTCTAAAGATTGTTCAGAAACGTCATGGTTGGGTGCCTGATGGTGCCATCAAAGCGATTTCTGACCTTCTGGGAATACCTGCCAGCGATGTTGAGGGCGTAGCGACCTTTTACAGCCAAATTTATCGCCAGCCAGTTGGGAAACATATCATTCGTTACTGCGATAGTGTGGTGTGCCATATCACTGGATTTGAAGAAATTGTCACTGAGTTAGAAAAACAACTTAAGATCAAACCGGGTCAAACGACGCCGGATGGCCGTTTTACCTTACTTCCTACCTGTTGTTTGGGAAATTGTGACAAAGGGCCAACTATGATGGTGAACGATGATACTCACGTGCGTTTGGTTCCTTCTAATCTGGCAAACATTTTGGAGCAGTATCAATGAGCCTATCGATCAATAAGACGGCTGAAAGTCATCCGCTAACGTGGTGTCTTCGCGAGGATGAACAACCTGTTTGGTTAGATGAGTATCGTCGCAAAGAAGGATATGTTGGCGTTGAAAAAGCGTTAGCTATGCATCCTGATGAAGTGGTTAGCTTGGTGAAAGACGCAGGTTTACGTGGTCGCGGTGGGGCAGGTTTCCCAACGGGACTAAAGTGGAGTCTGATGCCGAAAGACGAATCAATGAATATCCGCTATATGATCTGTAACGCGGATGAAATGGAACCAGGTACCTACAAAGATCGCTTGTTGATGGAGCAGATGCCGCATCTTTTGGTGGAAGGCATGATTATCGCTGCTCATGCTATCAAAGCTTACCGTGGTTACATTTTCTTGCGCGGAGAATACGTTGAAGCGGCGGAAAACCTTCGTAAGGCCATTGAAGAGGCTAAATTAGCTGGGTTGCTTGGTAAAGACATCTTAGGCAGTGGCAAAGATTTTGAGCTGTTTGTTCATACTGGTGCAGGGCGTTACATCTGTGGTGAAGAAACCGCATTGATTAACTCTCTTGAAGGTCGCCGTGCCAATCCTAGGTCCAAACCGCCATTTCCTGCGGTATCAGGCGCTTGGGGGAAACCGACTTGCGTCAACAACGTGGAATCCATTTGTAACGTACCAAGCATTCTTAATCGCGGCGTGGATTGGTACAAGGGGTTGACTACTAACGGCAGTAGCGATTGCGGCACCAAATTAATGGGCTTTTCGGGACGGGTGAATAATCCTGGTTTATGGGAATTGCCTATGGGTACGACAGCGCGTGAAATATTGGAAAATTACGCGGGTGGCATGCAAGAAGGCTTGGATTTAAAAACTTGGCAACCAGGTGGTGCGGGCACTGATTTCTTATTGCCGGAGCACTTGGATTTGCCAATGGATTTTGAACATATCCAAAAAGCAGGTAGTCGTCTTGGAACGGCGCTTGCTATGGCTGTGGATCATAAAATCAATATGGTCTCTTTGGTGCGCAACTTGGAAGAGTTTTTTGCTCGTGAATCCTGCGGCTGGTGTACGCCTTGTCGTGATGGTTTGCCATGGAGTGTGAAAATTCTTAGAGCAATTGAACATGGCGAGGGGCAACCAGGCGACATTGAAACACTTGAGCAGTTATGTCGTTCATTAGCACCTGGTCATACCTTCTGTGCTCATGCACCGGGGGCCGTTGAGCCGTTACAAAGTGCAATAAAATATTTCCGCAAAGAATTTGAAGCGGGTATTTCAGGTCAAGCTAATAATTTGCGTGAGATTCGCGGTATTCAACCGAATCAACAGTAATTTATTCAGTTTTATTTTGTGTGTTTACGCCTATCGAATATCGATGGGCCTGTGGGAAGCATAAGACTTATGGCAACCATTCATGTAGATGGCAAAGAATATGAAGTTGATGGAGCAGACAACCTATTACAGGCTTGTTTGTCTCTAGGACTTGATGTTCCCTATTTTTGCTGGCATCCGGCGCTGGGTAGTGTCGGCGCATGCCGCCAGTGTGCAGTGAAACAATATAAAGATGCCGATGATACACGTGGTCGTTTGGTGATGTCGTGTATGGCACCTGCGAGTGATGGCGCTTATATCTCGATTGAAGATGAAGAAGCGAAGGCATTTCGAGAAAACGTCGTGGAATGGTTGATGTCGAATCATCCCCATGACTGCCCAGTGTGTGAAGAAGGTGGTAATTGCCATCTACAAGACATGACGGTAATGACAGGCCACAATTCTCGACGTTATCGCTTTGCTAAGCGAACTCACGAAAACCAAGAGCTTGGGCCTTTTGTTTCCCATGAAATGAACCGCTGTATCGCTTGTTATCGTTGCACTCGTTATTACAAAGATTACGCTGATGGCACAGATTTTGGGGTCTATGGGGCGAATAATAATGTGTACTTTGGTCGCCCAGAGTCGGGTACTTTAGAAAGTGAGTTCGCCGGCAATTTGGTCGAAGTGTGTCCAACGGGTGTGTTCACTGATAAGACGCATACAGAGCGTTACAACCGTAAGTGGGACATGCAATTTGCACCGAGTATCTGTCAGCAATGTAGTGTGGGTTGTAACATCAGCCCCGGTGAACGCTACGGTGAAGTCCGTCGCATTGAGAACCGCTACAACGGTGATGTGAACCACTATTTCCTTTGTGACCGAGGTCGCTTTGGCTATGGTTACACTAATTTAGAAACACGTCCAAAACAGCCGTTTACCTACCAAGGTGAAGAGCAAGTTACTCTTAATACTGAGCAAGCCGTTCAAAGCGCCAGTGATATTATCAAAGGCTCGACTCGGGTGATTGGTATTGGTTCGCCACGAGCCAGTTTAGAAAGTAATTTTGCCTTGCGTAAACTGGTCGGAGCAGACAACTTCTTTACGGGTATTGAGGCTGGTGAGCAGCAGCGTCTCGAACGAATGTTGCAGGTTTTGAAAACGTCTGGTGTATATACCCCAACGCTGCGCGAAATTGAAAAATACGATGCCGTGATTATTTTGGGTGAAGACATTACGCAAACCGCTGCTCGCGTCGCTTTGTCTGTACGACAAGCGGTAAAAGGGAAAGCGCGTGAAATGGCCGCTGTGCAGAGTGTGGCTGAGTGGCAAATTGCGGCGATCCAAAATATCGGTCAGCATGCAAAGTATCCGATTTTTACCACGCATACAGATCGTACTCGATTAGATGATGTCACAGCTTGGCATTATAGTGCCCCAGCAGCGGATCAAGCACGTTTAGGCTTCGCCATTGCTCACGCTATTGATTCAAGCGCACCAGCTGTGGCAGATCTTAATGACGAGTTACAGAAAAAAGCTGACTTTATTGCCTCTGCGCTAAAACAATCTCGTAAGCCCCTGATTATCTCTGGTAGCCAAGCTGGGGAAATAACGCTGATTGATGCGGCGGCAAATATTGCCAAAGCCCTTAAATCTCAGGGTGTTGATGAGGTTGGTTTGACGCTGGTTGCTCGTGAAGTGAACAGCATGGGCTTAGCCATGTTGGGCGGTAAATCATTGGATGAGGCTTTGTCTGCTATATCTGACGGGGCTGACACTGCCATCGTATTGGAAAATGACTTGTACCAACGAATGTCGGCACAACGGGTAGATCAAGCTTTGGATCAATTGAAGCATCTAATTGTTGTCGATCATCAATATTCTGCCACATCGAAAAAAGCAGAGTTGGTGTTGTCGGCGGGCAGTTTTGCAGAAGCTGACGGAACGGTTGTCAATTTGGAAGGACGTGCTCAGCGTTTCTTCCAAGTATATGACCCAAGCTATTACAAGCCGGGTACGCTTGTTTTTGCCGCATGGCGTTGGTTGTATTTGGTCAATTCTGCGAAAAACGCTCACTCTTCCGATGCTGGTACGCTTGACCAGTTGATTGCCGCTCTAGCAAGTGAAATGCCACAACTGGCAGGAATTGTTGGGGCAGCGCCAAATGCTGATTTTAGAATTCATGGTCAGAAAATGGCTCGATCACCTCACCGTTACAGTGGTCGTACTGCCATGCGTGCCAATATTAGTGTTCATGAACCACGCCAACCGCAAGACCAAGACTCGCCATTTGCCTTCTCTATGGAAGGCAACAATAACCCGAAAGCAGATCGCAATGAAGTAGCCTTTGCTTGGGCGCCAGGTTGGAACTCTCCACAAGCTTGGAACAAATTCCAAGACGAAGTAGGCGGGCATTTGCGCAATGGTGATCCAGGTGTGCGTTTGATTGAAACCTCTAATCAAGGGGAATACTTCGCTGAGATTCCAGCGTCTTTTGTGGCGACAGAAGGTCAGTGGCAAGTTGCTGCAAATTACCGTTTGTTTGGTAGTGATGAACTATCACAACGCAGTGCGGTGATCCAAGAGCGTGCGGGACAGCAAACGGTAACCATCCATCCAGCAGACGCGAAAACATTGGGGGTGAATGAGCATGCCATGGTGAGTTTCGCTTGGGGTGGTCAACAATGGCAATTACCTTTGTCATTTAGTGATCACATCAGTGTGGGTACCATTGGCTTGCCGCTGGGTACGAATGGTTTACCCGCCAGCCTTGCCGGTCAAATGATTGATAATTTGCAGGAGGGACACGCATGAGCATCTTTTCTCCCGAGGTTATCGCTGCCTTGATTGCCATTGGTAAAGCGTTTGCTATTTTGATGGTTGTGGTAGCGTGTGGTGCCTTTATGAGCTTTGGTGAACGTCGTTTACTCGGCTTGTTCCAGAACCGCTATGGCCCGAACCGAGTGGGTTGGGGCGGTTCTTTGCAACTCGTTGCCGATATGATCAAGATGTTTTTTAAAGAGGACTGGATTCCACCTTTTTCAGACCGCTTTATTTTTACCTTAGCACCTTTGATTGCCTTTACCTCTTTGTTATTGGCGTTTGCCATCGTGCCTGTCAGCCCTGGCTGGATCGTTTCCGATTTAAATATCGGTCTGTTATTTTTTCTGATGATGGCAGGGTTAGGGGTTTACGCTGTGCTTTTTGCTGGCTGGGCCAGTAATAACAAATATTCTCTTTTAGGGGCGGTGCGTGCGTCAGCACAAACATTGAGCTACGAGGTCTTTTTGGGGTTATCTCTGATGGGCGTTGTGGCGAAAGCCGGTTCGTTCCAGCTAACGGATATTGTTAATAACCAAGCACATATGTGGAATATTATTCCGCAGTTCTTTGGTTTTGTGACCTTTGTGATAGCGGGTATTGCGGTTTGTCACCGTCATCCTTTCGATCAGCCAGAAGCTGAGCAGGAGTTGGCCGATGGTTATCATATCGAATACGCTGGTATGAAGTTTGGTTTGTTCTTTGTCGGTGAATACATTGGTATTGTGACCGTTTCTGCATTGATTGTGACCTTATTTTTTGGCGGTTGGCATGGACCATGGTTGCCTCCAATTGTTTGGTTTGCTTTGAAAACAGGCTTTTTCATGGTGATGTTTATCTTGGTTCGGGCTGCGTTGCCGCGTCCTCGTTATGACCAAGTGATGTCGTTTGGCTGGAAAATATGTCTGCCGATTACGCTGATCAATTTACTGGTAACCGCAGCCATCGTGCTGATTCAAAACAATTAATTTAGGGGACAACCATGACACTGAAAGAATTACTGGTTGGTTTCGGCACGCAAGTGCGCAGCCTTTGGATGATCGGGATGCACTCGTTCGCGAAACGCGAAACGCAGATGTATCCAGATGAGCCTGTGTATGTACCGCCTCGTTACCGTGGTCGCATTGTCTTGACTCGTGATCCCGATGGCGAAGAGCGTTGTGTGGCCTGTAACTTATGTGCAGTCGCTTGTCCGGTAGGCTGTATTTCATTGCAAAAGGCGGAAGACGAAGAGGGACGTTGGTACCCTGACTTTTTCCGTATTAACTTTTCACGTTGCATCTTTTGTGGCATGTGTGAGGAGGCCTGTCCAACGACGGCGATACAGTTGACGCCTGATTTTGAGTTGGGTGAATACAACCGTCAGGATTTGGTCTATGAAAAAGAAGATTTGTTGATCTCAGGCCCAGGTAAGTATCCAGATTATAACTTCTATCGGATGGCGGGTATGTCTATTGCGGGCAGACCAAAAGGCTCTTCCGAGAACGAAGCGGAACCGATTAATGTGAAAGGTTTGTTGCCGTAAGGAGCGCTGTTGTGGATATTGTTTTTTATGTTGCGGCGGCCATTGCCGTACTGACCACCGTTCGAGTCATCAGCCACACAAATCCTGTGCATGCTCTGTTGTACTTGATTGTGTCGTTACTGGCGGTGGCCGTTGTGTTTTTTTCTATGGGTGCAAACTTTGCCGGAGCGCTGGAGATCATCGTTTATGCGGGCGCCATTATGGTGTTGTTTGTGTTTGTGGTGATGATGTTAAACCTTGGTGGCGAAGAGATTAGACAGGAGCGCCAATGGTTGAGTCCCTCTTTATGGATTGGACCTGGGATTATTTCTGCTCTGCTACTGGTCGCTTTAGTGCATGGTATCAATAGCCTTCAACATGGTGCGATTCACTACCATATGTTGGGGGGTAAAAGTGTCGGTGTTAGCTTATTTGGCCCTTATGTTTTGGCCGTTGAGTTGGCATCACTGTTACTTTTGGCTGGGCTTGTTGTGGCATTTCATGTGGGTCGAGATAAAACCAAGCTGGATTCTATGGAGGAAGAGGCATGATTCCGTTATCCCATGCGTTGATTCTAGCCTCAATACTATTTGTATTGGGTCTTAGCGGTTTGTTAGTTCGTCGAAACTTATTGTTTATGCTGATCTCTCTTGAAGTGATGATTAATGCGGCGGCGCTCGCATTTGTTGCAACGGGGAGTTACTGGCAGCAAGCAGATGGTCAGATTATGTATATTTTGGCCATCAGTCTGGCTGCGGCTGAAGCCAGTATTGGCTTGGCTTTGTTATTGCAATTGCATCGACGTAACCAGTCTTTGAATGTTGATACTGTCAGTGAGATGCGCGGATGAATTTACTTTACTTAACTATTCTGTTGCCGTTAATCGGCTTCCTATTGCTGGCGTTTTCTCGTGGTCGCTGGTCGGAGAATTTTTCCGCTGTCATTGGTGTCGGTTCGGTGATGTTGGCCGCATTGACCACAGTGTATATTGGACTCGACTATTTGCCGAAGCTTTATGATGGTCAGATTATCTCGTTCAACCAGCCTTTGTGGACTTGGATTCACCAAGGGAATTTTGATGTTCAGGCAACGCTGCATTTAGATGGTTTGTCTTTCACTATGATGTGTGTGATAACAGGTGTGGGATCGCTTATTCACTTGTTCGCTTCGTGGTATATGCGTGGCGACAAGGGCTATTCTCGCTTTTTTACTTACACCAACTTGTTTATTGCCAGCATGTTGATATTGGTGTTAGCCGATAACTTATTACTGCTTTACCTTGGTTGGGAAGGCGTAGGGTTATGCAGTTATTTACTGATTGGTTTCTATTATGAAGGTCGTGATAATCTCGCAGCGGCATTAAAAGCCTTCATCGTGACACGTGTTGGTGATGTCTTTCTAGCCTTTGCGCTCTTTATTCTGTACACCCAGTTTGGCACGTTAAATATCGAAAAATTGGCCTCTATTGCGCCTGGCCAGGTTGCGGTGGGCTCGTCGGTTATGTTTTGGGCAACCTTAATGTTGCTTGGTGGAGCGGTGGGTAAATCTGCTCAGTTACCATTGCAAACTTGGTTGGCTGACGCGATGGCAGGTCCAACGCCAGTGTCTGCCTTGATCCACGCTGCGACTATGGTGACCGCAGGTGTGTACTTGATTGCACGTACGCATACTTTGTTCTTATTGTCGCCAGAAGTGTTGCACTTAGTCGGTATTATCGGCGCAATTACCTTAGTTATTGCCGGGTTTGCCGCGTTGGTTCAGACCGATATTAAACGTGTACTCGCATACTCCACCATGAGTCAAATCGGTTATATGTTTTTGGCTTTAGGGGTACAAGCGTGGGATGCTGCGATTTTCCATTTAATGATTCACGCCTTCTTTAAAGCGTTATTGTTCTTGTCTGCAGGGTCGGTCATTATCGCCTGTCACCACGAGCAAAATATCTTCAAAATGGGCGGGTTACGCAAACATATCCCATTCGTGTACACCTGCTTCTTAGTCGGTGGTGGGGCCCTGGCGGCACTTCCGATTGTCACGGCAGGTTTCTACAGTAAAGATGAGATTCTTTCTGGTGCGCTGGCCACTGGGCATATCAATTTATTGACTGCTGGTTTGGTAGGGGCGTTTTTAACAGGCTTGTATACTTTCCGTATGATCTTCATTGCTTTCCATGGTCAAGACCAGATCAAGGCCACTCCGGGACGTGGTATTTCTCATTACCTTCCTCTGCTTGTTTTGATGGTCTTGTCTACTTTTGTTGGTGCTCTGATTAAGCAGCCTCTTGAAAAAGCGTTACCAGCGATGCCAGGGCATGAGTCTATGGTGGTGCAGTTGATTTCTGGTGGCTGTGCTATTGCTGGTGTCTTGATTGCCGCCTTCCTATGGCTAGGTGATAGAAGTTTGGTGAGTAAAATTGCCAAGACTGGTCTGGGTCGATTGTTGGGACAATACTGGTTTCATGCATGGGGCTTCGATTGGTTGTACGACCAGTTGTTTGTGCGACCTTACTTAGGCATTGCTCGTCTGCTTCGCCGAGACCCTATTAACGCAACGATAGACAGTCTTCGTTTTCTCGTGATCGGCTCTAATAAGGGGCTAGCTCTAAGTGAAAATGGCCAAGTTCGTTGGTATATCGCATCGATTGGAATGGGTGCGGTGGTCGTGTTAGGCCTATTGCTTTGGAGCTAATCCAGATGGGCTTTAGTGAGAGTTATCAATTGAAGAGGATCATATAACGCCATGCTATTACCTTGGCTCATTCTCCTGCCTTTTATTGGCGGTTTGTTGTGTTGGCAGAGCGAACGCTTTAGTCGAGCGTTACCTCGTTGGATAGCCGTGCTCTCCATGGTGCTAACTTTATTATTATCACTGATGATGTGGGGGCAGGGGCATTTTTCATTGGCCATGCCCCAGGGTATCCCGCAATGGCAATCTGAGTTTATTTTGCCGTGGATTCCTCGATTCGGTATTTCGTTTCATTTCGCGTTGGATGGCTTATCACTGCTGATGGTGGTGTTAACGGCTTTTCTAGGCTTGCTTTCTATCGTGTGCTCTTGGAACGAAGTGGATAAGCGAGAAGGTCTTTTCCATCTCAATCTGTTGTGGATTGTCGGTGGTGTAATGGGGGTCTTCCTAGCGATCGATATGTTCCTATTCTTCTTCTTCTGGGAGATGATGCTGATTCCTATGTTCTTCTTGATCGCACTTTGGGGTCATAAGGGATCTGATGAGCGTACACGAATTGCAACCGCGATTAAGTTTTTCATCTACACCCAGGTCAGCGGCTTGGTTATGTTGGTGGCAATCATCGGTTTGGTGTTTGTGCATTATCGTGCAACAGGGGTTTGGACCTTTGATTATAACCATCTGATTGGCACCAAGATGAGCAGTCCAGTAGCTTACTTATTGATGCTTGGGTTCTTTGTTGCTTTTGCAGTGAAAATGCCTTTGATCCCATTGCACGGGTGGTTAGCGGATGCTCATGCTCAGTCGCCTACTGCCGGTTCAGTAGATCTTGCTGGTTTGCTTCTGAAAACAGCGGCTTATGGCTTATTGCGCTTTGTGTTGCCATTCTTTCCACATGCTTCCGCCGAGTTTGCGCCGATTGCGATGTGGTTAGGGGTCATTAGTATTTTCTACGGAGCTTGGTTGGCCTTCTCTCAAACCGACATTAAGCGTTTGATTGCATACAGTAGTGTGTCCCATATGGGGTTCGTTATGGTGGCCATCTACACTGGCAGCCAGCTTGCTTATCAAGGTGCGATTGTCATGATGATCGCTCATGGTTTGTCTGCTGCTGGTCTATTCATTCTTTGTGGTCAGCTCTACGAGCGTATAGGCACACGAGACATGAGAGAGATGGGTGGCCTGTGGGGTCGTTTACGCTATATGCCCGGCTTGTCGCTGTTTTTTGCTGTCGCCTCTCTGGGTATGCCGGGAACAGGTAACTTTGTTGGTGAGTTTATGATGCTGTTTGGTAGTTATAAGGTTGTGCCTTTAATTACCATTATTTCGACGTTTGGCGTAGTGTTTGCGTCGGTTTACTCTCTCGTCATGATTCATCGTGCATACTATGGTGAAGCAAAATCGGACGCACCATTGGCAGTTATGTCAATAAGAGAGTTTTCAATGATTCTTTCTTTAGTGGTGTTGTTAGTGTTGCTGGGTATCTTTCCGCAAGGTGTGCTTGAGACGTCTCATGCTGCGATTGCCAATATTCAGCATTATTTTATGACGGCTTCATCTCTATCAATCACAGGTACATCAACCACAGGGCTGTAATTTTCCATGAGCATTAGTATTCAACAGCTGGCCGCTTTCTCGCCACTTTTGATCGTTGATCTATCGGTCATTGTGGTGATGCTTGCCATTGCTTGGCGACGTTGTCATAAAATGACGGCTGGTCTTAGTATAATTGGGCTTATTGCCGCGATATTGTCACTGTTTTTTGTTTCCGGTGAGATTCCGGCTCATCTAACGTCACTGCTACAAGTGGATGGCTTTACCCTGTTTTATTCAGGTTTAGTGCTAATAGCGGGGCTCGCTACTTGTATCTTTGGCTATTCATGGTTGAAAGAACATCAAGATAATAAAGACGAATTTTATTTATTGGTATTAATTTCAACTGGTGGCGCTATTTTGCTGGCTTGTGCAAATCATATAGCCACACTGTTCTTAGGTATTGAGTTGGTCTCTTTGCCTTTGTTTGGTTTGGTTGGTTATGTTTTCCAGCAGAAGCCTTCGTTAGAAGCATCGATAAAGTATATGTTGCTATCGGCTGGGGCCTCGGCGTTTATGCTGTTTGGTATGGCGCTTTTGTATGCCGATACGGGGTCTTTGTCTTTTGCTGGTATTGCAAGTGGCTTAAGCCAAGGTGTGGCTCAACAGCCTTTGCTGTTGGTGGGGATCGGTATGTTGCTAGTAGGGATTTGCTTTAAGCTGTCCTTGGCGCCATTCCATTTATGGACACCCGATGTGTATCAAGGTGCGCCAGCTCCTGTTGCAACCTTCTTAGCAACCAGTAGTAAGATTGCGATTTTTGCTGTGTTGGTACGCATCTTTATTGAAGCGCCTTTGATTGATTTGCCATCAGTGAAATTAGTTCTGAGTGTGATAGCAATTGCTTCGATTCTGTTTGGTAACTTTATGGCAGTTTCGCAAACGAATATTAAGCGTCTATTGGGGTATTCTTCCATTGCACACTTAGGCTATTTACTTATTGTGCTTGTGGCTATTAAAGACCGTCAATTGGCGATTGAAACAACGGGTGTGTATCTGGTTGGCTATCTATTCGCGAGCTTGGGTAGCTTTGGGGCAGTGAGTTTACTATCCAGTCCTAACAGAGGTCAGGATGTTGAGGAGATCTCCGACTACCGAGGCCTCTTTAAGCGTCGCCCACTTATTGCCGTGGTTATGAGCCTTATGATGTTATCTTTGGCTGGTATTCCCATGACGCTTGGTTTCATCGGTAAGTTCTATGTTCTTGCTGTTGCGATGCAAGGTTCACTTTGGTGGTTAAGTGCCGCTGTGGTGGTGGGTAGTGCCATTGGTCTTTACTATTACTTGAGAGTGGCCATCAGTGTTTTCTTACCCTCTCTTAATAGTCATGTTGCAGACGTGGTTGAAACAAGCGGTTTTTCGACAAAAGCAGGTGCTTTGGTGCTGCTTGTCTCTGCCGCTGTTGTGGTTATCTTAGGGGTATACCCTCAACCATTGATTGACTGTGTTCTATTCGCTAAACCTTGGTAGTTTTGTTTATTGGGTAACCTAGGTGTTTGTCGTTGCCCAATACTCCAATAAAAATGGACCAATAAAAAAGGCTCGTCGGATGACGAGCCTTTTTTTACGAATGCGAATGTTATTTCTGTTCGCGAGCAATGGCACGATGACCAATGTCTGTGCGGAAGTAGACATTATCCCAAGACAATGTGTTAACCACTTCATAAGCTCCGGCTTGAGCGTCTGCAACGGTATCGCCTAGAGAGACGGCGCATAGTACACGGCCGCCGTTGGTAACGGTTTTGCCATTTTGTATTGCTGTACCTGCTTGAAACACTTTCTGATGCGCAGGAAGAGAGGTGTCGAGACCGGAGATTACATCGCCTTTTGCGTAATCAGCCGGGTAGCCTCCAGCCGCTAATACCACGCCCAAACTGGCACGAGGATCCCAATCGGCTTCAACGGTGTCCAGTTCGCCATTAATGGCCGCTAAACACATTTTCGCTAAATCTGAGCGTAAGCGCATCATGATTGGCTGTGTTTCAGGGTCGCCAAAACGGCAGTTATATTCTAGCGTTTTAGGAGTGCCATCAGGGGCAATCATCACTCCCGCATATAAGAAACCACGGTAACGGTTGCCTTCAGCATTCATACCTTTTACGGTTGGCATAATGACTTCATTCATAATGCGATCATGGATTTCAGGCGTCACCACTGGGGCAGGAGAATAGGCACCCATGCCACCTGTATTAGGGCCTTTATCGCCGTTGTCACGGGCTTTATGATCCTGACTGCTGGCCATAGGAAGGACGCTTTCGCCATCCACCATACAGATAAAGCTGGCTTCTTCACCTACTAAGAATTCTTCGATAACAACTCGGCTGCCTGCATCACCAAAGGAGTTACCTTGTAACATGTCTTCCACTGCAGCAATGGCTTCGGCTTCGGTTTGTGCCAAAATTACCCCTTTACCAGCGGCTAGGCCATCCGCTTTGACAACGATTGGTGCACCCTGTTCTTTAATGTACGCGACAGCAGGCTCAATTTCTGTGAAGTTGCCATAGGCTGCGGTTGGTATATTGTGACGAGCCAAAAAGTCTTTAGTAAAGGCTTTAGAACCTTCTAGTTGTGCTGCCGCCGCCGTTGGTCCGAAAATAGCTAGACCTTCTTTTTCGAAGGCGTCAACCACTCCAATAACTAGGGGGGCTTCCGGGCCAACAATGGTCAGATCGATGCTTTCTTCTTTCGCAAAAGCAACCAATTCTGCAATGTCTGTCACACCAATATTAACATTTTCGACTTTGTCTTCTGCTGCAGTGCCAGCATTGCCAGGCGCAACAAACACTGTGGTGACATCGTCTGATTGGGCAGTTTTCCATGCTAGAGCATGTTCGCGACCGCCGTTACCAATAATAAGAACCTTCATTACTTTATCCTTTATATTGTCAGTCAGAGGTGAGTGTCGGCCTCTGACTTGTCATTCAATAGCGTTCTTTAAGACAGCTCTTTCGTGGTGTCTTTTTTGTGACGTCTCTTTAGTGACGGAAGTGGCGCATACCAGTAAAGACCATTGCCATGCCAGCTTCGTCTGCCGCAGCGATGACTTCTGCATCACGCATTGAACCGCCTGGCTGAATGACAGCGGTAATGCCTGCCTGAGCCGCTGCATCAATACCATCACGGAATGGGAAGAAGGCATCGGAGGCCATTACGGAGCCGGCCACTTCTAAGTTTTCATCCGCTGCTTTAATGCCAGCAATTTTGGCACTGTAAACTCGACTCATTTGACCAGCGCCGACGCCGATGGTTTGTTCTGCTTTGGCATAGACAATAGCATTGGATTTAACGAATTTTGCAACTTTCCATGCAAACAATAAATCGTTTAATTCTGCTTCGCTAGGTTGACGCTTAGAAACAATTTTAAGGTCATCAAGTGTGATGGTGCCATCGTCGCGGTCTTGAACTAACAAACCGCCGTTAACGCGTTTGTAGTCGAGTGCGGCTGGTTTGTCATTCGACCATTGGCCACATTCAAGCAAGCGTACGTTTTGTTTAGTCGCCACGACTTCTGCTGCTTCTTTGCTTACGCTTGGAGCAATGATCACTTCGACGAATTGACGATCAACAATAGCTTGGGCTGTTTGCGCATCCAGCTCTTGGTTGAAAGCGATGATACCACCAAATGCTGAGGTTGGGTCTGTCTGGAAAGCCAGTTCATAGGCAGCTAATTGGTTGTTAGCCGTTGCTACGCCACAAGGGTTGGCGTGTTTAACAATCACACAAGCGGGCTTGTCAAAGCTCTTAACACACTCAAGGGCTGCATCCGTGTCGGCGATATTGTTGTAAGATAAGGCTTTACCTTGAAGTTGCTTCGCGGTGCTAATAGAAGCTTCTTTTGGGTTTGCTTCGACATAAAATGCGGCTTTTTGATGTGGGTTTTCGCCATAGCGCATTTCTTCTTGCTTATTGAATTGTAAGTTGAAGGTGCGTGCGAAATCCTCACTGCCACCGCTGACTTTTTTACCAAGGAAATTAGCAATTGCTCCATCGTAGTGGGCAGTATGCTCAAATGCTTTGACTGCAAGGTCAAAACGTTGCTCGTAAGTCAGGCCACCCGCTTCTTTCAATGAGGTTAGAATCTCTTCGTAATGAGTTGGAGAAACGACAATGGCAACGTCTTTATGATTTTTGGCTGCTGAACGAACCATAGTAGGGCCACCGATGTCGATGTTTTCGATTGCCATTGGTAAATCACAATCAGGACGCTCAATGGTGGCTTCAAAGGGGTAAAGATTCACAACAACCATATCGATTTCGTCGATGCCATGTTCTTTCATGATGGCGCTGTCCATGTCGCGACGACCAAGAATGCCACCATGAACTTTTGGGTGTAGCGTCTTGACTCGGCCATCCATCATTTCAGGGAAACCTGTGTAATCGGATACTTCAGTCGCTTTGACATCGTTATCAAGTAGTAGGCGGTAAGTACCACCTGTTGATAAGATTTCAACGCCTTGGGCGGTTAGTTCACGAGCGAAATCGACAATGCCTGTTTTGTCGGAAACACTGATTAACGCGCGCTTGATTGGAGTAACTGTGTTGTGATTTGCCATCATGGTTCTCGCAATTGGTTTTTACTAATTAAACAAGTGAGGGGGGCGATATAAACAAAAAAAGGGCGAAAATCGCCCTTTTAAAGTATCACTATAACATACCGTACTGCTTCAGTTTCTTGCGCAACGTGCCTCGGTTTAACCCTAGGATTGTTGACGCTTTAGTCTGATTGTCTTTTGTGTAGCTCATGACAGACTCGAGCAGAGGTGCCTCAACCTCGGCTAAGACTAACTGATATAAGTCAGTCACTGGCTGCCCATCAAGATGAGCGAAGTAGTTTTGCAGGGCTTTTTCAACATTATCACGTAGTGTTTGTGATTGTTCCGAAGAAGCGGCTTGAAACGTTTGAGTATGAGTTTGTTCTACCACAGAATGACCTTCTAGTTTAAAGCTAACCATTTATTAATGTATTGTTATGATAGATCAACAAGCCTGTGGCCGCTGACCATCGTAGCGCTACATCAAGTACAAGGTTCGTTTGTCATATGACAAACAAAGAATTCGTTCAATTGATCGAGCTGTTCGCGCGTATTATTTATACGGTTAAATTGGCTGCGAAATTGTGTTTTGTCCGCTAACGTTTGTAAATACCAACCGACGTGTTTGCGAGCAATACGCACACCAAGGTAATCACCATAGAACTGGTGCAAGGCTTTCACATGGTTGGTAACAAGTTGTTGCACATCATCAAGAGAAGGAGGTGCTAACAGCTCGTTGGTTTGTAAATAGTGATTTATTTCGTTGAAAATCCATGGTCTTCCTTGAGCTGCACGACCAATCATGATGCCATCTGCTTGAGTGTAATCCTTCACAAATTTAGCAGATTTTGCATCAGTAATATCGCCATTGGCAAATACTGGGATAGACAGATGTTGCTTGATTTCTGCTATCGTATCGTATTCGGCATGACCCTGAAACTTGCATTCTCGGGTACGTCCATGAATGGCTAGGGCTTGGATGCCAATATCTTGTGCCATTTTTGCCACGGCTAGACCATTCTTCTGATCTTTGCTCCAGCCTGTTCTAATTTTTAATGTGACAGGAACGTGAACACTATTTACAACCGATTCTAGTATCTCTCGAACAAGTGATTCGTCTTTGAGTAATGCTGAGCCAGCGGCTTTATTGCATACCTTTTTGGCGGGGCAGCCCATATTGATATCAATGATCTGCGCGCCTAACTCAACATTTTGTTGAGCCGCTTGAGCCATCATTTCTGGATCCCCCCCCGCTATCTGAATAGATCTCGGGGAGACTTCATCATCATGAATAAGACGATGACGACTCTTATTTGAGTTCCATAAACGAACATCGGAAGTGACCATTTCAGACACTACCAATCCAGCACCCTGTTGGCGGCATAGACGGCGGAATGGCAAATCTGTTACGCCTGCCATCGGAGCAAGAATAACGGGTTTGTCAACGCGATATGGGCCAATAGCAAATGCCATATTGTTCCTGAATACTAAATCGAATGTTAAAGATCGGCGACACTGTCGAGCGGGCGTGAATAATACCTAGTCGATAGAGATTTTTGAAGTCTTGACAGAGAAAAAATTGACTAAATTTTGTGCTTATTTTGCATCTGCAGCAAAATAAGCACAAAACTAATAGGAGCGAGTGTCCGATGGGAAAATTCTTAGTTGATGAGTCACCGCCCGATCACCAGGATCTTGTATTGGAATGACGATATGAATAGGCGTATTAGGTGGCATGTAAGTGATGTCTAGAAAATCTTTATCCAGATAATTATGGGGGGCAAAGAGTCGAGCTGCGACTGGTGCACCATTGAGATCAAAAAACTCTAAGGCAAGTTTGGGCATAGGTTGGGCGTATCGACTGTTGTTGGTCATAATCGCATTAACAAGCAAGGCATCAGGCTGGTTGGGGTGACTTTGTATACGAACGTGCTCAATACTGATGGCTTTGATGTTTTCAAACGGTGGGAGTGTGCAGCCTGAATAGGCACAAAGGGTACGATAAAAGCCTCGAAAGGTCTCAGAACGGCTACCTTGTTCAAAAAAAGTGGAGGTCATTTGTGCTATTAATAACGCCAAGCCAAGGAAACAGCCCAATGTCCAAATCCAGGTTTTGGTTGCTTTTTTCTTATCTGTCTGCTCGATATAGTAATCGCCCATTAGTGGGTCTGTAGCATCGTAAGTGCTGATGTTATTGAGAGCGTAAGAGGGTGTTGCTTCTCCAGTAGATGCGCTTTCAGCGACATTTTGCGCCAATGAATGCAGGGCTTGCATATAATCAGGTTCTGGCTGATTCGGCTGTGCATTAATTCGACTGTCTATTTTGTCTATGAGGTCACTTTGCTGTAGGTTTTTTAGCGTGCCTTCCTTTTTAGGAGGGAGTGTATTCGTACCAGAAGGCTTGGTGCGAATGGCTTGCTCGACTTCTGCCAATTCTCGCTCCCAAGGGGCGAGGTCTTTTTCCGCTTGTTCCGATACTGTCGCTTGAATATCAGAGGTGCTTTGCTGTGTCGGTGCTTCTTTTTTCGTTGGACTGGTTGAAATCGAATTGATCGATCTTCGAGTTTCTTGTGTTGGTTGTCGCGATTCGTGTGAAAAGCGAAAATCTTCGGATGAGCCGGGGGCCAGATCATCTTCTGTAAACAAGGTCTGCAGCCATTCAGGATTAACCGGTTCTTCGTCCGCTGACGTAAAGAGCATTGTGCTGGTTTTGGGCTGTTCAGGGGCGTTTTGAGGTGCAGGTTGCGGTGTTTCTACGGTTGTCTCAGAAGGTCTGTTTTCTTGAGGTGTTGGAGTTGTGGTTTTTTTTGCTGAGTTAATATGTTGCTTGGCATCGAAAATATGGAAGCACTGACCACAACGTACTTTGCCCTTAGCCATGCTCAATACGTCATTGTTCACACGAAATGCAGTGGAACACTTTGGACAACGAGTGATGAAGCTTTCGGTCATTAGGGTGCAGCCTTCCAGTAATCGATTTCTAGAGTAGATGTCAATATTCGCTTAAAAAGTCAAATTTTACAATGTGATAGACATTGTGCTCCGAATTTTTATTCGGAATTTTTTGTGCCCACAATGCGAACCCATTCATCCTGCTCGACAATAGACTCAATGGTAAACCAGTCTTGATAAGCCAAAATAACTTCTTCGGCTTGATTCGCCAAAATGCCAGATAGTGCAAGTTGTCCGCCAGTTTTGACTAAAGCCGAAATAGTGTTTGCTAATTGAGCTAATGGTCCAGCAAGAATGTTGGCGACGACAATATCGGCTTGTAAGTCTGATTCATATGGCGGCAATTTTACCTCGATTCGGTTTGGGTCGATATGATTACGCTCAGCATTTGCTTGTGTCGCTTGCACTGCTTGAGGGTCAATGTCGATGCCAACCATTTTATTCGCGCCAAGTAATAAACCAGCAATGCCAAGAATGCCAGAGCCGCACCCGTAATCGATAATGGTTTTGTCTTGGCAATCAATTGAATCTAGCCATTGCAAGCATAGTGCGGTGGTTGGATGGGTGCCAGTGCCAAAGGCTAAGCCGGGATCCAGCATCAATGTCACAGCGTTCTCATCCGGTACATCCCGCCAGCTTGGGCAAACCCAAAGATGTTTGCCAAATTGGATAGGGTGATAGCTGTCCATCCATTCTCGTTCCCAATCTTTGTCTTCGACGATCTCTATTTTTATATCGATGTCGGTTTCGCCAAGGGCTTCCGCTTTGTGCTCAATTGCAGGGCGAATGTGTTCAATGTCTGCATCGGCTTCAAAAAGGCCAGTGACCTTGGTGTGTTTCCAAAGGGGGGTGGTATTGAGGTCTGGTTCGTATACTGGGTCGTCATGAACATCTTCGAATGTGACAACCATGGCGCCACAATCAAGAAGGGTATCTTCAAAGCTAGGAACATGATCAGGGGTAGTGTGTAGACGTATTTGCAGCCAAGGCATAAAAAAGCAATCCAAATAAAACAAATCAGTGAATAGAATAACGAAGCACGAAGGGGGACGCGAGAAGAAAATGACGGCCCTTAATGATTTTAATCACCAAGGGCCGATTAAGAGAGACAAACTGAGACAAGAGGACTTGTTCGTCCCTTGCCTTATAGCCCGAGTTTTTTCTCTAGGTAATGAATATTAACGCCACCAGCAATAAAATTAAGGTCTTCCGTTAATTCTTTTTGCATGGATATATTGCTCTTAATACCATCAATGAAGGTTTCATCAAGAGCACCGGAAAGACGCTTAAGTGCTTCTTTACGAGTGGGGGCATGGCAGATGATTTTCGCGATCATGGAATCGTAAGTCGGTGGCACAGAATAGCCACTGTACAAGTGCGAGTCGACGCGAACACCCATGCCACCAGGTGCATGGAAGTAATTGACTTTACCGGGGCTTGGCATAAAGGTTTTTGGGTCTTCTGCGTTGATTCGAGCCTCGACAGCATGGCCATTAAGCTTGATGTCTTCTTGTTTCATCGACAAAGGCATACCACTTGCTATGCGCAGTTGCTCTTTTACGATGTCGACACCCGTCACCATTTCTGTAACAGGGTGTTCTACTTGGACACGAGTGTTCATTTCGATGAAGTAGAAGTTGCCGTCTTCGTACAAAAACTCAAAGGTACCTGCACCGCGATAATTGATCTTAATACAAGCATCAACACAAGCTTGTAAACATGCTTGACGAGAAGTTTCGTCGAGCATGGGAGCTGGAGCTTCTTCAATGACTTTTTGGTGGCGACGTTGCAAAGAGCAGTCACGGTCAAATAAATGCACCGCATTACCTTGCCCGTCTGCGAGCACTTGAACTTCAACGTGGCGAGGGTTAGTTAGGAATTTTTCCATATAAACCGTGCTATCACCGAAGTAAGAGCCTGCCTCAGACTGTGTGACACCAACAGACTTAAGTAGGCTGCCTTCATTATGAACAACGCGCATACCCCGACCACCGCCACCAGCAGCGGCTTTAATAATAACCGGAAAGCCTATTTCGCGAGCAATGCGAAGACATTCTTCTGGATCGTGAGGAACGGGGCCATTCGATCCAGGGACCGTGGGGACACCTGCTTCTTTCATCGCTTTAATCGCAGATACTTTATCGCCCATTAGACGAATGGTTTCTGCTCTTGGGCCGATGAAAGCAAATCCAGAACGTTCTACCTGTTCTGCGAAGTCTGCATTCTCAGCAAGGAAGCCGTATCCGGGGTGAATGCCTGAGGTGTCTGTTAATTCCGCAGCACTAATAATCGCAGGCACATTCAAGTAACTGTCTGTGGAAGGGTTGGGTCCGATACAGATAGACTCGTCTGCTAAGCGAACATGAAGTAAGTCGCGGTCGATTTTAGAGTGAACCGCAACGGTTTTGATGCCGAGTTCTTTACACGCACGTAAAATACGTAACGCGATTTCGCCTCGGTTTGCAATCAATACCTTATCTAGCATGATGAAACCTATTGCTGTGGATTAAACGATGGTAACAAGTGGTTGATCAAATTCAACGGGCTCGCCGTCTTCAACAAGAATGGCGCCAATGGTACCGGATTTGTCCGCTTCGATCTGGTTCATCATTTTCATCGCTTCTACGATACAGATGGTATCACCTACATTGACTTGTTGACCTACTTCAATGAAAGGTTTTGCGCCTGGTGCGGAAGATTTGTAGTAAGTACCAACCATTGGAGAATTGACTGTGTGGCCTGAAATGGTGGCCGCCGCTTCTGGTGCAGCAGAAGAGGCCGCTGGAGCTGGTGCTGGGGCGTGTTGAATAGGGGCACTGGCCATCATTTGTGGAGCCATTTGAACTGGAGCACCGCCACGACTGATACGAACTGCTTCTTCGCCTTCTTTGATTTCGATCTCATAGACATTTGATTCTTCTAAAAGCTCGATTAGTTTTTTAATTTTGCGAATATCCATTGTTACTCTCTTCTGTCGGTGTTTATTGTTTAGCGCTTTTGCTAAAGCGCTAATCATTAAGAATCTGGCATGCTCTGAATATAAAGAGCCCTCGTAAAAATAGAATCAAAACCTTGTTCGATCCGTATTATAACGCAAGGCTCAAGCGTGAAGGGCAGAGCTATGTGACGGGAAATTATCGTTAAAAAACGCGATATTGTCCAGTTATGCAGTAAAAAAACCCATAAAATAGAGGTTGGTATTATTTTTGATCAATTGTAAGCCTTTATTTTAAGAGATTATTTCTTTTTTTCTTTTCAATTTGTTACAAACTTAAGTCGTGTTAATACGTCCTGTTTACTGGACTCACCAATCAATGAAAGGGACTTTTGTTCTTGTCCTTGAGCGTTTATGAAAAGTAAGGCTGGCGGACCAAAAAGATGAAAGTGCTTCATAAACGCTTTGTTGCCTTCGGTGTTGTCGGTGACATCCACCCGAACCAACTGAACTTGGTTGAGTAACGGCTGTATTTCTTTCGCTTGGAAGATCTGATGTTCCATTATTTGACAACTAATGCACCAGTCAGCATAGACATCTAGTACGATAGGCCGCTTGTCGCCATTGTTAATCACAGATTGTAAGTCTGATAGGTTGTGGATAGTGGTTTTAAAGGGGACGGTTTGAGTCCGATTGTTCGTCACGCTTTTTATTGGGGTTAACGGAGAGTTAGCGCCTGTTGTGCCACCATAAAGCTCTATGGCCCCTATTAGGGTAAAGATAAGAGCAAAGAACCAACGAACGGGGTGTGAGTTGTTGATGTGTATTTGATGCCAAAAGTAACTGGCGATCCCTAGCGCTAACGCGCCCCATAAAAACAAGTCAGAATTGCCTGGCAGCCAACGGACAAGCAGCCAGATGGCAATGGATAACAAGCCGAATCCCATGATGATTTTTATGTCATTCAGCCAAGGCCCGTTTTTAGGCAGTATTTGGGCGCCAAATAAGCCGACTAATAAAAGAGGAACCCCCATACCAAGCCCCATTACAAACAGCATGAGTGCGCCGTACCAGATATCGCCTTGGCTTGAAATATACAGTAACACCCCCGCAACAGGAGCAGATAAACAAGGGGAAACAATTAATGTGGCAAGAATGCCAGCCAAAAACGTATTGAGCGTTGAGCTAACACTGACATGTTGATTATTACTCGTTTGTTGCAGGCGTGTTTGCCAAGCGGCAGGTAGACGTAACTCAAAGACTCCAAACATAGACAAGGCTAAGAGAATAAATAAGGCAGCACTAATACTCAATAAAATAGGGCTTTGTAATTGTGCCTGTAGATTTAGCCCTACGCCAAAGGATCCTGCTAATGCGCCAATGGCGCCATAGGTAAGGGCCATGGCTAGCACATAGATGGCGCTATAATAAAAGGCCCCTAGTTTGGAGCGGCGAGCCCCAACGACAATGGCACTAACAATCGGCACCATTGGTAAAACACAAGGAGTGAAAGAGAGTAATAAACCAAAAACAAATAGGGCGAACAGAGCGACCCCAAAAGAGCTTTCTGCTATGGTTTGGCTAATCGAATTGGCTTCTGATAATGTCACTTGGCTCGCTCCTCCCTTGCTGACAGAGGGCGGCTGTATGGCTTGCGATTGCAGGGCAAGCTGATCTTTTAAGGAGTCTGGAACGGTGAAGTCAACCGGAACCGTTTGTGGTGCGTAGCAAAGCCCTTTGTCTGCACAGCCTTGGTAGTGCAGTGTGGCATGGATTGTCGTGCCTGGGGTCAATGTCGTGTCATAATCAATAGGCAAAGAGAGGGAATGTTTATAAATAATAACGTTGCCAAAATAAGGATCGGTTTTGTGTTCGCCATCTGGAAATTGGGTGATTTTTAGTTTGTCCGCTTGAGGGCCAGAAAGTGAAATTCGGCTCTGGTATAAATAATAACCGTTCGCAATGTTCCAGTGGGCAACTAATTTGCCATCTTGAGGGGCATCGAAGGACAGTTGAAAAGCGTCTTGTGCTTTTAAAAAAGAAGGTTCTAAACTGCTGCTGTGAGGGGAGTTGAAATTGAAGGCGTAGGCAGTGCCTTGAAGAAAGAGTAAAACAAACAGACAAATTAAGCGCATAATAATCTACATAAAATGAGTTGAACGCGTGACCCTATTCCTTCACGCTGACAGCCTATATAGACTATCAATCCTTGAAAAAGTTGCTAGTTAAAAGGGGTTAAATTGAAAATAAAAGCATTATTTTTATTGTTTTCAGTGGTTTACCTTGTTGGGTGCCAAGAAAATATTAAACAAACAGCACAAGGTGCTTCGGTTCCAGAATCCAGTAAAGCGGTCAATCCAAGTGAAAAAAATCGGCCTATTGAGGCGTCAGCACACCAGAATACGAAGGCGAAGCTTAATTCGGATAAAACGGTGATAGCACGCTTGGTTTGGAAAGGAGAGCAAGCGTTAGCCAAAGAACGTCTGCTCACGCCTGTGGATGATAATGCCAATTTGTATTTTAAAGCAGCGCTCAGTCGTGACCCAGGAAATTACCGAGCAACTATGGGGATTAAGAAGATTGTTGATACCTATGTTGACTGGGCTTGGCGGACAGCGATTAAAGGGGATTATAAACAAGCGACGGCCTATCTCAGTTCTGCATACTCAGTTAATCCTAAAGATCCAGTGATTAACGAGATGAAAGGTCGCATTGAGGGGCTTAAAAAGCGGCGTCAACAAGCGACATATCATCAGGCAGAACCTGTACGACATCAGACCAGTACTCAGCATAAGGAAGCGAATACGACTGACAGGACGGCTAAAAAAGCGCAAGAAGCGAAAGAAGGTCAATACTTTTTACCAAAAAACCTATTTAGTTTGAGCGATGACGAAATACTTGCGAAAATACAACCGATCATTGACAAAGTGGCAAAAGATAAAAGTGAAGTAATCATTTATTGGCCAAATGATAAGCAAGCACGTTTGCTATATCAGATTATTAACAGTCGAATCAGTGAGTTTAGAGTGCGCGCTATGATCTATCATCGCAGCGACTATTTAATAGAATTACAAAAGGATTAAGGTGACGTAATGGCGAGTATGATGCATAAACTGGGCTCGGTGTTTAGAGGAAAAGAGCATTCTCCGTGGTTGTGGAAGACCGTATTAGGACTGATCCTGTTATTGGTGGTCGTGCTCACTGTGGTCGGCATGTATTGGAGTAATGAGCCTGCTCAGTTTGATGTCAATAAAGTGGCCAGAGAAACAGCTACCGAGCATGGTTATGATCCCAACAAACCTTTGGTGGTTGGCTACACACTCGGTAGTACATTGCATGAGTTGGTGAGTACCCTGCTGAATAAGCCAGGTGGGTATATTTCAAATGATGTGATGCCGCCAGGGGTTTTTATGGACAATATGCCGTCTTGGGAGTTTGGCGTATTGGTTCAGGTTCGAGATTTGTCCCGCGCGATGCGTAAAGAGTTTAGCCGCTCACAGTCTCAATCAACCGAGGATGTAAACCTCAAAATTGCTGAACCTCAGTTTAATTTTGATAACAAAAGCTGGGCATTACCTTCTAGTGAGAGTGAATATCGCCGAGGTAATAAAGAATTGATGGATTACTTAAATCGTCTGTCTGGTACGGCGGGTTCTGGTAATCCTGCGAAGTTTTATGCGCGTGCGGATAACTTGGTGGATTGGTTGTCTGATGTGAATACCCGTCTTGGTAGTTTGGCACAACGTTTATCTGCAAGTGTTGTTGATGAAAACATGACGCCTGCTGGGGTATCAGACGAGGATGCCGCTGATGGAGGCCATCAACGGGCGTATCAGCGCACCCCTTGGATGCAGATAGATAATGTGTTCTATGAGGCTCGTGGTACAACTTGGGCGTTACTTGAGATTTTGCGAGCCGTTGAAGTGGACTTTGCGCCGACTTTAAAAGATAAAAATGCTTTGGTTAGTCTACGACAGATTATTCATGAATTAGACGCGACCCAAGATACAGTATGGTCGCCAATGATTCTCAATGGCAGTGGTTTTGGCCTATTGGCAAACCACTCTTTGGTGATGGCGTCTTATATTTCTCGTGCCAATGCGGCTTTGATCGATCTGCGTCGATTGCTACAGCAGGGCTAACGCCCTGTCTCTAGCACTTAAGGAGTCCATGGTGTTTAGCCTGCGCGTTGCGACCATTGATGATGCGCCTGATATTTTGGCTATCTATCAGCAAGGTGATGATTTTGCTTTCTCTGGTGATCGCAATAAAGACATTAATTTAATAGACGTAATGGAGTGGGTCGAAAGTGCCACACCAGAGCGTCCTATGTTTGTCGTGAATGTTGAGGGGAGGGTGATTGGTTGGGGGGCATTAGAGCCCTTTTACGGCTTGCCATCGTTTGATATGGCTGCGGAAGTGAGTGTCTATTTGTTGCCTGAATGGCGAGGAAAAGGTGCAGCAGCGGCGTTTATAGAATACTTGGCTGATCATAAAGATGCGCTACACTTTTCTCATTTGGTGGCGTATATCTACGCAAGAAATATGGTCAGTTTGCGATTCTTCGAAAAGCAGGGTTTTGAGTCTTGGGGAGTACTCCCCAAGATCGCCTCATGCCAAGGGGATCAAGAAGATGTACTCCTATTAGGGAGAGTGTTTTGAAAAGACTGACTACATCGGTTCAAACACGGAGCCAAAGCTTGGTACAAACAGTTTGTTGTACATGCGGCTGGCGTATTCATCGGTCATGGATGCCATATAGTCACAGATAATTCTCATACCATCATGACCTTTTTCATGGGTTGTTTGATGCCATTCTTTTGCGATTTCCTTCGGTAATAATCGACTTGGGTCAGCCGCTAGTGCTTCAAACATTTCTAATAACATTTGCTGACCTTTATACACCAACATTTGTACTTCAGGCTTTTGAATAATGTGCTGCATTTCAAACGCTTTCAATAACGCCAGTGCTTGCCGTTGGCCTTCGGGTAAGGTGACTTGGTAGCGTAACAATGGATGCTCGAAGGATGTGTCTTCTTCGACTTGGCAAGAGGTGATAAACCAGCTAACTAAGCTGCCAATGGCCTCTTTTCTGAGATGGCTTTCTCGGCTAAATAATTGATGACGAAGTGTGGTGAGGTTGTTCGTTAGAAATTGGCTTCCTAAATCCGCTAGTTTTGGTTCCAAATGCTCTAGCCACATTTCTTTTGTTACCATGCCAAGTACGATGGCATCTTCTAGATCATGGACGCCGTAAGCGATGTCGTCAGCGAGGTCCATTATACTGGTGTCAAAACTGGCGTGATTGGCTTTGGCATGGGCATGAGGGCTGGGGCGGCGTATCGCTTGAAATCGTACTTTGTCGCTTTCGCTAAAAGGAGCAATAATCCAATCAAGCAAGTCTTGCTCTTCTTTATAGACACATTTTGGTGGTGCCCATTGCGAGGCTTTAAATTGACGGAACCGTTCCGGTTTTGGGGGGTAGTGACCGACCACATCCTGATAGAGCACAGGGTATTTTAATATACCTAGTAAGGATCTTCTGGTGACATCCATGCCATATATCGGCGAGTAAGAGCCGCGTTTGCCCAAAATCCTAAGGGATTGTGCATTGCCCTCAAATCCGCCGTTATCTTGCATCATAAAATTCAGCGCGACTTCGCCACCGTGGCCAAAAGGTGGATGGCCAATGTCATGGCTTAAACAAACGGTTTCTATTAAGGCATCTTCCGCAAGCCAAGCCTGAAAGTCGGCGTTTGCTGGTGCGCTGTATTTTAGTTGATGAACAATACCATTACCGATTTGTGCGACTTCGAGAGAGTGTGTTAAGCGTGTTCGGCTATAGTCATTTTGGCGAATGGCTAAAATTTGCGTTTTGGACTGCAAGCGACGAAAAGCAGCGCTGTGAATGATGCGAGCGCGATCTCGTTGGTAAGGGGTTCGATAATCGTTTTCGCGGGCGGGCTTGGGACCTGATTGCCTTTCTTGCCAAGGTAACGCTGAATACTGCTCTTTCATCTTGCTCATAATTTATTATCCAAGGAGTGATCAGTCTTTCATTAAAACACGACTTAGGTCAATGCTCTGAATGATAGGCTTCGTATAATAACCTTACTATAAGGAATCGTTATGCTTAATACACATCATTTAGAAACATTTAAAACACTGGTTGAGACGGGCAGTTTTACGCAAACTGCACAGCGTTTAGGGTTAACTCAGCCTGCAGTGAGTCAACATATTAAGAAGCTCGAGCAAGGACTTGGGGCGACTTTGTTGGTACGTCATGGGCGAACGACAGAGTTGACGGCTGCAGGAAAAGTTCTGGTTCAGCATATTAATGAGCTGGAAAACTGCTATGCGCGTTTTATTAGTCAGTGGGACAAGCGTATTGCAAACTCGAAAAAAGAAGCGGATCAGTTGGTTGTTGGCTGATAGGGGCTATAGTAGATGTCGTTTTACCGCATAACTTGGTTAAACGACATCTGTATTGAGTCTGTTATTGCTGCGCGGTTGGAATCAGGTTGCCGATGTGCAATCCGCATTCTTTATGCTCGGATTCTTCCCACCACCAGCGGCCTTCGCGTTCATGCTGGTTCGGTAGGATGGGTCGAGTACATGGTTCGCAGCCAATACTAGTAAATCCTTTAGCATGAAGCTTGTTATAGGGTACGTCAAACATTTTGATGTAGTTCCAGACGTCTTCAGAGGACCAATTGGCCAACGGATTGAATTTATAAAGCGGCTTGTTCTCTTTGCTAAAGGCACTGTCCAGCTCTGCAAAAGCTAGCACGTTGCGAGTGCCTGGACTTTGGTCTTTGCGTTGACCTGTTACCCATGCATCCAATTGCGCAAGTTTGCGTTTTAATGGCTCGACTTTTCGTATTCCGCAACACTCTTTGTGACCGTCCTCGAAAAAGCTAAATAGCCCTTTCTCTTTGGTGAAGTGTTCTAACGCCTCACGATCTGGAGACATAATGTCAATGTCAATCTGATAATGCTTACGGACTTGCTCAATAAAGCGATATGTTTCTGGGTGTAGTCGCCCTGTGTCCAAAGAGAAAACTTGAACATTTTTCTTAGCCTTTACCGCCATATCAATGAGTACGACATCTTCTGCACCACTAAACGAAATGGCGATGTTGTCGAATGCTTTTAACGCATTGTGGAGGATTTTTTGTGCTTGGTCTTCATTATTGCTGGCAATAAAAGACGCTAAATCAAAAGTAGACATAGGATTGTAACCACCGTCAAATGTATGTTGGGTCTACCATATCAAGTTGTGTGTTGTATGCAAAATACGAAAGCACGCTAACCTTATTCTTTGCGTAAGTTTTTTATGTCCGTTAGCAAAGTTGCTTGTTATATTGAGCCAAAGTCTCGTAAAGACCGTACAAAATGCCCGCAGTGACTCCCCATATGCGAATATCTTGGTAATCTATTTCAAAGTAGCCGCGCGAAACATTACCGAGTTTCTTTTTGCGAAAACGATAATTACTGGGGGTGAGGAGGTGGCTAAGTGGTACCCAATGAACCGATTTTACTTCGTCTTCGCACAGGCTCATTTTGCTGAGTCGAGTCATTTCGGCAATAATGGGTTTGATGCAGAACCCCGAAATGGTGCAGTATTCACCCAATTCGCCGATCAAATCAAAACAATCAGGGGCAAGGCCGATTTCTTCGAAAGTTTCTCGCAATGCTGTGTATTGAATGCTGGCATCTGTCGGGTCATGCTTGCCACCGGGGAAAGCTATTTGTCCTGGATGATTGCGCATATGAAGGGCGCGCTTGGTGAGTAATACATACAATTGTTCGTCGTCTGGGTTTTGCCAAATAGGAATCAACACCGCAGCAGAACGGTATTTTAATTTGTAAGCACTTGGCGATAGATCCTTGTCGGGATTGTAAATGGGATGAACATCTTGTGTATGGTCTAAAGCTGCGCGTATCTCATCCATAGAAGGTTGAAGGGGTAAGGCGTCTAAAAACTGCGATATATGGGGCATAATACGGCCTACTTCAAAAAAACGTGTTCAAGAGTATGGGTCAATTTGCCTACCTTGGTAAAGGTTTCTTGGTATTCCTCTTCGCAGATTGAATCTGCGACAAGACCACCACCCGCCCAACAGTGGATGTTTCCCTGATCGGCCACCAGAGTGCGGATGGTAATGCTCGAATCCATTTGACCATTGGTACTGAAATACACGATGGAACCACAGTAGGCGGAACGTTCATCCGGTTCAAGCTCATCAATAATTTGCATAGCTCTTATTTTAGGTGCACCTGTGATAGAACCGCCAGGGAAGCTTTCGTGAAAAACATGAATGGCCTGGTCTCGCGAGCCTATTCTACCCTCAATCGTTGATACCAAATGGTGAACATTAGCGTAACTTTCAAGAGTAAATAGTGACGGTACTTTAATGCTACCTGTTAAACAGGTGCGCCCAAGATCATTCCGCAATAAATCAACAATCATAAGGTTTTCGGCACGATCTTTCTTTGATTCTAGTAGAGTATCGGCATTTTGTTTATCCGCTTGAGGGTTTTCACCTCGGGCGATGGTCCCTTTTATCGGTTTAGACTCTATACGTCCCTTATCACACAGTAAAAACCGCTCTGGGGAGTGACTTAGTATTGCCTGGTCTGGTGATAGCGCTAAATAGGCTGAAAAAGGAGTGGGGCACACAGCTCTTAATTGTTGATAAGCGGTGAGTGGATCTCCATGGTAAGTACTCGAAAACCGTTGTGCTAAGTTTACTTGATAACAATCACCTGCTTGAATATAGGCTTTTACTCGATCAAACTTCGCGGCGTAAGAAGTAGCACTCATATTCGATGTGAATCGACTATTCAGCCTAAATTCTGAGGCTGCCCCTTGGTGGTTCTCTGTTGTTTGTTGTGCTCCTTGCAATAGAGAAAGGATTGAGTGGGATTCTTCAAGAGAGCACCAAGGGGTGATGACTAACTGAGTGCTACGGCGAGGGTGGTTTGTCACGACGGCCCATCCATATAATCCCATGCTAAGAGTATCAAGTTGTATGTCGTGATTGACTGAGTCGGGCAGCTGTTCAACATAATGACCACTTTCATAGCCATAATACCCTAGTAATCCGCCAGTAAACGGAAGGTCTGTGGGGGCATTTTTCGCCCAACCTTCCTGTACAATGTGGGTGTATAGCTCGTTGAGAAGAGCCATTGGATTGTCAGTATCACTGAGTTTGTATAACACCTTGTCACGCCAATCGATTAGTGTGTTATGGGACTTGGGGTGAATGCGAGCAAGTGGATTGGCGACGAGTATGTCGAATTGCGTATCTGGAAAATGTTCGTGGTTGCTGTCCAGTATGGCTGGGTAAGGTAAGTGTCTTATTGCTTGGAAGAAGGGCAATAATGAGCTCTGATATGGTAGGTCTATCAGTGTTATTTCTGGCATAATAAGGGCAACCGCTCATGTAAAACAAAATATTGTAGTCTTTAATAGGGGCTCCTACAGGGTTATTACAAGTGTCTGATGTTTTTTTTCTTTCTTTAAAGAATGGTCGTATTGCCTATCGTCTCCATGAAAATCCTGAGGCGGATGCAGATCGAGCCTGTTTAATGTTACATGGTGCTGGAGTTGATGGGGATATTACGTATTCACCTATGTTGCCATTTTTAAAAAAGTGGCGATGGATTCTTATGCCTGATTTAAAAGGTATGGGAGCGTCTTACCACCATGGCGGTAAAGAAGCTCCTGTTACTATTGCTGAGCTTACAGGTGAAGTCGAGGCGCTTTTACTGTCTCTAGATTGGCGGGAATTTGATGTGGTGGGGTATTCTTTAGGGGGACTGGTTGCGCTTAATCTTAATCATCATCGAGTGATGGCAGGATTAACACCATTAAAAATGGCTTTGCTTGAGCCGGCGTCTCTTGATCGGGAAGATCTACAGGCGCTTATTGAAGTGCGTAAAAAATATCGGCAAGCCTCTCAGACGATTCGTGAAACGGGTGATGTTGAGCTGGGAGTGGCGAGTTTTATGGACACCGTTTCGCCCAATCGCCGCAAGAACCCCGCCGCTGAATCGACAACGCAATCTCGTTTGGCCCATCGTCCATTGGGTTTTGCTTTTGCTTTGGATGCGGTAACAAACCATGTGGAAGTTATTGCCGCTGCCCCTGAGTACAGACAGGCGATGATCGAGGCAGCGAAAGAAGTGTTTTTGCTCTCTGGGGAGCTAAGCAATGCAGCACTCAAAGAGCATTATCAATTGTTGAGTGAGCGCTACGAGGGGTGGCATCATAAGGTGTTCAGTGGTTGTGATCATTCTTTGCCTTTCCAAAAACCACGACAAATTGCCAAACTCGTTGATAAATGGTTTTTCCCCGCTTAGCATCTGGCTTGCTGTGAGGAGATTTTTAAACAAGACTGTTACGGAGTTGGAGACAAGGAGGTTTCCATATGAATCAGCCCCGCTTAGGTGGTTTTGCTTTTATTGAAGTGCTATGTGTTCTCGCCATTCTATCCATTTTGTCTTTTTTCGGCGCCACTCATTTTTTTGTCTATCAAAAGGAACATCAAGACAGACAAATCCTGCAAGAAGACATGGATAGTTTGTCTGAAGCACTGCTTGAAGCTCGCCAAATGGCGATTAAATCCGGCGCAATGAGTTTTGTTTGCGGAGGAGAGAATTGTAGCGGGATATGGTCGTCAGGTTTTGAAGTCCGGCAGCAAGAAGGTTATGCCAAAGAATACCGTCGGGTTCAATTCGATCATGATGTAACCGTTCATTGGCAAGGATTCCCATCGAATAAGTCGCGTATTGAGTTTCTCCCTAATGGTCTGTCTAGTTACCAAAATGGTACTTTTGTATTTTGTTTTGGTCGTTGGACGGCTGACATTATTTTGAATCAAAGTGGGCGTTTTTATCGCTCTAAAGTTCGTCGAACAGATGAGTCATGCGTGTAATAGTTGCCATGAGTCGGTTTCGATCTTCCCCTTCTCACTCTTCCTCCTTCAAAAAAGGCTCTCAAGGTCGTTTTGCATCATGTCAAGGCAAATGTACTCGAAGTCGACAAGCAGGTTGGATGATCTTCGAAATCCTGATAAGTCTCGCTTTATTAGGCTTAGTATTGACCTTAGCCCAGCGCCAAATTGTTGTGCAATGGCAAACCATTGAGCACTCAAAGGCCAACCAAATAAAGCGTGAAAATCGTTCCAGAGCCGATGCAATGGTAAGCCTGACTGGTCAGGACACTTGGCGTGAACATGTTGGTTTCTCCTCTTCACATAGACAGACCTATCCACTTTGCCAGCATTGTTCTGGCGAAGGGTTACGGCAGTGGTTTGATGCCGCACAAAGTGCTTCGTTGAATACTTTCGCAGGTGGTAAGGAAGAACAAGGTGGGTGGCATGAATAAGCGATATAGGTTGCATGGTGGTTTGTTGCTTGAGGTGATGGTCGCCTGTGCTTTGATCGCTATTATTGTGCCTTTGATCGGCCGTGCTATCTGGCAACTCCAAACACATGATGCTCTGGCGAGGATGTTTTCAGAGCAAGAAACTTTTTCCTCTGCATTAGCGTCTCAGTTTAGCGCGCAATGGTCACGCCTTCGTCCTGCGGGCTGTTCTCCGAATGATCATAGTCAGTTACGGATCGGTAAGGGTGGGGAGGTGACTAAGCGTTTGCAGAGTCGAGATGTGGATGATCATTCCGATTGGCTACAAGCGACGGACAGTGGTGCTTGTCGACTTTCTATTCGATCACTGAGTAATCCTTTAACGTTAACCAATGAATGTGGCTTTTCGCCAGGCGAAAGGGCGAATGTGTCGACATGTTTGGGGAATGTCGATGCTCGAGTCTCCCGAGTGTCAGCACAGAGTACAACGTTTCAATTGTCTTCATTAACGGTGATGTCCACAGACTCGAATAAGGCTGTTTCTTTAGTCGGACAGACAGGAGTGCTGGAAAGTCGAGCTTCTTTTTATTGGTATGTGGGGCGGGGTAAAAACGATCAGCCCGCATTTTGGCGTACGCCGGTTTTTAGTGGGCGTTCGTTGGCTCTTTGGTTGGGACTAAAGAGACTCGCGGTGTTTCCTTTATTGGACAACAATCAGGACGGAAAAGTGGATGCGATTGATAAAGACTATGGTACCTATGATATGAGTAAGGTATTAGGGTTGTGGGTGGAATATCTTTATCAGCTAAATGATTGTGAGGTGGCAAAGTCCATACAACGTCAACGAACGTACCACTCGATGCGTGGGGAACAATGGCAATATAACGCTCCCTGCGAAGGGGTTGCCAATACTATCGTTGTGTTTACCGGCTAGAGGTTGGATAGGGTAGAAAAGCAAAGGATATAGTGTGAAACATCGGTTCATCGGTCATCAAGGAGGCTGGATTTCATTGCCTATTATTGTGTTTTTGGTCGTGGTGGCAGGGTTATCCTTTGCCTACCAGCAACGCTTGCAAACCCACTTGGCGTGGCGCGAAAAGCGGCAAGAGGTCGATCAGAATCAGCGACTTTGGCAGGCTTTCTCTGAACAAGTTGTGCAGCATGTTGCGTTGTCGTCGGCTCAAAAGAGCCAATGTTCAGGATTTTGCGCGTTGTCGAATAATGCCTCTATTTCCCATGATCACTTGTGGCGTTATCAAAGGACACAGCTCCGCTATCAGTTTGATCAGATAACCTTGGGAGCGGATAAACATTTTTATCGACTTTGCGCTCGCAAGCTTAACTCCATACATCAGACGGCGTATTTGATCCACCTTCGATTTCATTGTTGGTGGTGGCAAAACCATCACATCGTCAGTCATGGTTTCGTTACCACAGCGCAATGATGTTTTTGAGTGATTAGTTTTTTTGCTTATGGAACAGTTGTAAGTGCTCTTTTGTGCAAAAAGCATGAGCCTCTTGGTCGTGAACAGCATGTGAGCGAGGCACATAGGTTCGACATTGTTCACAACGAACCATGGGTTCTTCATCGTTTGTTGTTTGGCCTTTCTTAGGTCGATTCATGTTTGAGGTGGCTTTTGCTCGGTTAAAAGCGATGAATTGGCGATATATCCACCAGCCAATAAGGAAAATTGCAATAAAAACGATCAAACGTACGATCATATACTTTACCTAGGTTGGGTAATTCCAGACAATAAGATGCATATTCTAACAGAGTTTACGAGATAGCAACTGTATGACATTACGAATCGCAATGGCACAGCTAGATATGCTAGTTGGTGACATCACAAAAAACACACAAGCTGTTATTGATGCGGCCAACCAAGCCCGTGATAGGGACCAAGCAGATGTGATCGTTTTTCCAGAATTAACGCTCACGGGTTATCCTCCAGAAGATTTACTATTGCGCCCGAGTTTGGATGGCCGTATCGAATCTGCTTTATTAAAGCTTCTTGAGGAAGTTCAGGGGATTTATGTAGTGGTTGGTTACCCACGTCGCATTGATGGTGACTTGTTTAACTGTACAGGTGTTATCTATCAAGGAAAGTTGTTGGGGGAATACGCTAAGCAAGAGTTGCCAAACTTTTTAGTATTTGATGAAAAACGCTATTTTAGGGAAGGTCGTGACGCCTGCATTGTGGATATTAAAGGGGTCAAATTTGGCTTAACCATTTGCGAAGACATCTGGCATCCAGGCCCCATTGCACAGGCTAAAGAAGCCGGTGCTGAAATCATTCTAAACTTAAATGCATCGCCGTTTCATATTGAAAAGATGGGTCAGCGAGAAGCCTTGCTACATCAGCGAGCGACGGAAGTGAGCCTGCCTATTGTCTATGTTAACTATATGGGAGCCCAAGACGAATTAGTCTATGAAGGCGGCTCTTTTGTGGTGAATGCGCGCGGTGAGAAAGTGTCGCAAGCCCCTTGGTTTGAAGCAGGCTTGTACTGTGTTGATGTGATCGTTGATGAAAGCCAACCGAATAAAGTCATGCCTGTTGCAGGAGAAATCGCTCCGGCACTGGATGTCGAGGCCAGTGTTTATCAGGCGATGGTTTTGGGGCTGCGTGATTATATTAATAAAAATCGCTTTAAAGGCATTGTACTTGGTTTAAGTGGCGGTGTGGATTCCGCCTTATCCTTGGCGGTGGCGGTGGATGCCATTGGGGCGGATCGTGTTCAGGCGGTGATGATGCCTTATACTTATACTTCTTCTATGAGTTTAGAAGATGCTGAAGAAGAAGCGAATCTATTGGGGGTGAAATACAGTGTGTTGCCTATTGAGCCTATGGTGTCCGCATTTAGCGATGCTCTAGCACCTGAGTTTGATGGGTTTTCAAAAGATACGACAGAAGAAAACTTGCAAGCACGTACTCGTGGTGTGGTCTTAATGGCTATTTCCAACAAAAAAGGCTTGATGGTGCTGACAACGGGCAATAAAAGTGAAATGGCGGTTGGTTATGCGACGCTTTATGGGGATATGGTTGGCGGTTACTCTGTCTTAAAAGATGTCTTTAAAACGCTTGTCTTTAAGCTTTGTCATTACCGTAATTCATTAGGACATGTGATTCCCGAGCGTGTAATCAGTCGTCCCCCCTCCGCAGAATTAGCCCCCGATCAAGTCGATGAAGATTCTTTGCCAAGCTATGATGTGCTTGATGAAATTTTGCACATGTACATCGAACAAGATTTGAGTGCCGAGGCTATTTTGGCGACTAAACAGTTTGATCGTGACACTGTCTATCGCGTTTTACGCCTTGTAGATGTGAACGAATATAAGCGTCGTCAAGCACCAACGGGAGTGCGTGTCACGGCACGAGGTTTCGGACGAGATCGTCGGTATCCGATAACGAATGGCTGGCACATCGGCGACTAGCACTGTCAATGCGTTGAGTTAATCGCTCTTCATCGTTTTTCCTAAAAAGGAAGGGTTATTCGGCCTTTTGCTCGTTTTGTACATTCAATTCGAAGCTAAAGGCTAGCGCCTCGCTTAAAGGGATTGGGTGGCATAAGTAGTAGCCCTGCATTTTTTCCACTCCCAAGTATGTCAAGGTATCTGCTTCTTCTTGAGTTTCAACACCTTCTCCCAGCACTTTACTACTGGTTTCTTTAGCAAAGCTGGTTAAGGCAGTAATCAGGGCACGGCGACCATTATCCGCATTGATATTGTTAATTAAACTTCGGTCTAGTTTAATTATGTCTGCTTGTAATTCTAGGATATGATGAAAGCTGGCGAAGCCGGCACCAGCATCGTCAACTGCAAGGCGCAAGCCTTTTCTTCGAAAAGGCTTAAGGGTGTCCTGAAAGGCTTGATAGTCATCGATGACTTCTCGCTCTGTGACTTCTAATATAATTCGCTGTAACGGAGCATGCTCTAATAACTCGCGAAAGCGCTCGGAATAGATGTATTTAGGAGATAGGTTTAGGGTGATATAAAAGCAGTCAGGGATGTATTCAAGATGCTTTAGAGCGGTTTCAATGGCAAACATCTCGAGCTCTTCGCCAAGTCCTGCCTGCTCCGCTATGTCAAACCAATAGTCTGGTGCTCGAACGGGTTCGATATTGAAGCGTGATAAGCATTCAAACCCTAAAACGCGCTTATTAACAATATCGTATATGGGTTGAAAAACAATAGATAGTAATTGATTCTGAATAATGGTGGTGATCTGGCTACGTAGTGCTTGCTTGATCGTGTTTTGTTTTATTCTGTCTTCTAAGTTGCGAGCGGCGACTTTCGCAAAGAGCTTCATTAACGATACGTCTTTTTTAGAAAGCGTAGGATCCGGCTTTTTGCTGAAGCAGCATAGCGTGCCATATATCGATTTGTCAGAGAAAATAATCGGTACGCCAATATAGCTGCCTATATTAAGCTGGTGGGTGATGCTGAGACGTTTTGTGATGGCATTGAGTGAGGTATCTGGAATCACTTCTGGCAAAATGTTGTCAGCAATTAATTGGCAGTAAGTTTGTTCACAGAGGTCAACATGGCCACTTTTAAGGGCCGTTTCATTATCATGATTGATGTCGATCTGGCATATTTCACGCTGACCATTATGAAAACGGGAAAGAAACGCAACATCCATTCCTAAATGAATACGTACGGCATTAATGAGGTAGTCAAGATCGTAGCTTGGGTCATTGGAGGTCGTCGTGTCGGACGATTGTCCTGAGATGATACTAAGCATCGTTTGTTTTTGGGGCTCGATTAAATCGCTTTTATAATGTGGTCCCATACGGTGGCCTTACGTTGAAGTGCTGACGTGTTCCTTTGTGAGCGTACTGATTTTGATTAGGCTGATTGTATAAGGATATTCACTAGCTTACTGTAAGAGTCTGTGTTGATGTGTAGGAAAATTATGAAAGAAGTTATTGCACTGAAAAGACCACAAAGCGGTGTTTTATCAGAAGAAAAATGAAATGGCTTGTTTAATGATCCGTTAAAAATGTAAAAAAAGTGTTTGCATGTACTTGTCACGTTTAATTTGTGTCGTTTTTTTGTATCCTATGCACAGCTTTTTATTTGTAGGAAGAAAATGTTTCGTTTTATTCTGATGGGGTTGTTGCTTGTGTCAAGCGTGGCCTTTGCCTCCCTCCCTTCATGCGACATACATGACATGAACAGTTTGATCGCTTGTTTGAGTCATTCTGAGCGGCTGAAGCTTGTTCCGAAAACAATCAATAACGGACATTGGGTGTATACCATTCAAGCGACGAAAGACAGCGATACACCGAATGTGTTTATCGCGACATTATTGTCTTCATCAAGTGTGCACTATATTGATCGTCCTGTTGAAATGACCATTCGTTGTAAAGATAAGAAAGTCAATTTCCAGATTCACTGGGAGGGAGTGAAGCTAAAAGAGGGTTCTCCTTCTGTTATCTATCATTTTGATAATGGCCCAAATCAGTCTGCGAAGTGGGATACCGCTGTTGGCCGCGAATCTCTGGAGGTTTCTAAGCCAATGGATTTTATTCGCGAGCTGGCTAAGTCAAAACAGTTTATGGTTCAGGCGACAACAGATCATGCGCCGTCGGTCAACGCCGTTTTTGATACCACAGGGCTCGCCAATTTAATGCCCGTTATGAAAGGGCTTTGTTATTAATGGCATGATTTCGTTATAAACTAAAACACCAGAAACTAATGCTATAAGCACTGACAACATTTAGCTTTGATAGGGCTGGGAAGTCTTTTAATTTGACTTGTCCACCATTAAATTTTGGGCGAATACCATTGATTCTGATTTTCCTTGATGTCAATGAGTCCGCTGTCATTTCATAACGTCTTTTCTTTGTTCCAAACCCCTGACACTGGATGATTTTATGGCGTGCCGACATGTTAAGAATCATGAGAGTGCACTTGCCTTCTTTTCGCGCACTGTGACAGTAGACAAGCACGTCTGGATCACTGCTTCTTACGTCATACACCTCTTTTCCCATCAACTTATTCCAGAGCCAACTAAGCCAATAGTCAGGATTGAGCTTAAGAGATTGTCGATTAATCAGGGCATAATCTCCACCGATCAAACTCTGTCTGATCATTACTTTTTGACCGAGGCGTGCCCCTCTTCCTAACTGATCGGCCCACCAAAAAGAAGAAGCAAATCGATCAGATAGTTTGGCTTCCCCACCACACTGTGCTGAGCCAGTTTCACCTGTCCATATATCTGCTTGTGGTTGATACCTGTTTCGGTAGGTTGTGAGCTGTGTCAAATAGCGTTGGAAGTCGAGTAAAGATCGCGCAGATAAGGTGTTTCTTAGTGTCGCGGCACGAGTACGAATGGGGGATCGACTGCTTTGAAAAGGATAATAATGCCAATCAACAATATCGAGTTTTTCGGTTAAAGAGGACAGAAAGCTTGGAGTGATGTTGCTAAAGGGTTTTATGGTTTCTCCTAGTCTAGGCCAAAAAGCACTGCCGGGACCCGCTATTTTACTGTTCGGACTGTGTTGTCTAACGGTGCGAATAAAGGTGTCATAATCTTTCGCAAGAAGACGAGCTCTGGGTTGAGAGGTAATACCATGAAAAGCCCAGTAGGCATTGAGTTCATTGCCAAGCTCGCAAATAGCGATGTGTTGATGGTTGTCTTGACTGTATTTGAGTAACTTGATGACCTCGTCAGCTTGCCAATGACCGTGTTGTTGGCGGTTAAAAAGGCCATATTTAAATGTGAACATAAGGGATAGGTTTAGGCGTTCGCAGAATTTATGTAAGTCATCCCACATAGTTTTACGTAATACGAGAGTATTACTGATAGCCTCTCCTGTGTCGAAATAGTGAATATTATCTGCTTCAGAACCTCCAACCCTTAAATAGGCGGGCCCTAAGGTTTGTACTAATTTGTCTAGTTTTCCAGGTTGCAGGTTCAACGGTGGTATTTTTTGAGTCCCCAATCCTTGTTGGCTGCTGGTGCTCCCTTCCCACCAAAAGCCACCCGCTAGAACAGAAATGTCGATAGAGAAGGAAAGGTATTTATCATCTACCTGAGCAATAGTGCCAGTTTGATTTAGGTTAACGATGACGTTATTACTTTGAGGTTTTAGTGTTTGACGCAGCACACTGCGTCGATGGGGCCAACGTATCAGCCGATTTCGTTTAAACAAGGAATAAGCCTCCAAATGGTCACCATAAGCTTTTGTCTAATGCCTTAGTATGCAAAGTGAATGTGACACTTAGAAGAAAAAGTGGTGGTGTAGTAGTTGCTACCTGCATAAAAAATGAAAAAGCAGGATCTTTAAAAAAAGGGAAAGACAACCAAATAGAAGACCATTAACGTGGTCGGCAGCAGGCGTATGTTAATACGATGTTGACTTTAGCATCGCTCTAAGCAATTGAATTAGTAATGTGCTGGCTCATGTTAATTTGTGAATGCGCAAGTGATAGAGCGTTTCGCCTTCTCCGAACTACAAACGGTTTGATAGGCTTGTGGATTGTTAATTAGGGCGTAGTGTGCGTCACTGTCTCGACATAGATCTTCAAATCGCTCCTTTTTTTGTATAAATAATTCGCGTTCATAAAGAGAGTCGGTATTGGCTAGCGTATCGCTGTTTAGTTCGGTAAAGTTGTCTTCTCTAGCTTTCTCCGCACGATATTGTAGTTCGTTGTACTGCATACGTACCTGATGACAATAGCCACTGTTTGGCTCGGTTTCTGTACAGTCGTCGAGTGTGTTTTTTAAGTCTGCCAGTGCCTGAGTGTATTCGTCCTCAGGTATACCATTTTGACGTTGTTCTTCTGCTAGTCTATTTAACTCTCTGGCTTCTATTGCCTTTCGGTCAGCATTTAATGCTTGCTCTTGTTTGAGGCAAGAGCGACCAAAGTCGACCAGATCAAGGGCGTCAGCTGGATGGCTAATCGAGATCAGAGAGCCGATAAAAATTGTCGCAAAGCCATTAACAGACCAAGATAAAATATGGCGTTTCATAATTGTCTCTACCCAACAATAATACGGGGGTAAGTCTATCTTAATTCCACTGATATGTAACAAGGATTAGGTAGGATAATAGGTTATTCTGTTCACGAATTGTCACCATTGTATTGACATAAATCTTACGGTCAAATCAAATACAACTTATGTAAGTGTTTTTGCTCTTCTGGACTTGCTTCCACTTCTGGATCGGTTTGTCTAGAAAACGAGTAATCATCCGTTCATTATTCTCTATGTCGGTATAACCTAATATCTGCTATAGCCGTAGTGGCTATAAAAAGGCAGGATATGAGCTAAAGAGAAGCGGTTTAGTGCCAATATAATGGTTATTAGAAGAAATCTTCTTTTTGGTAAACTTATTATTGGTGAAAGGGGATCTTGAATCCCTCCGTCAGACATTGATGATGGATCAGGCGGAGCGATCATAAATTTCGAAGTGATGTAAACGAAAATAGAATATAAAAAGGCCGCAGACAGGGTCCGTTAGCTGCTTCAAAAAATTTTTAGGTGACCCTTAAATGACTGAACGACAAAAAGTTTTAGTAATTGATGATGAAATTATTAATTTAAAAGTCATTAGCAGTATATTACGTGATGATGTGGATGTGATATTAGCGAAAAGTGGCGAGCAGGGCATTAGAAAAGCCATTGAGCTGATACCTGACTTAATTTTGTTGGATGTAATGATGCCTGGTATGGATGGTTTTGAGACCATGACGCAGTTACGTCATGATGTTCGCACCTGCGCTATTCCAATTATTTTCATCACGGCACTGGGCAATGAAATTCATGAGGAAAAGGGGTTATTGTTAGGTGCAAGTGATTACATCCAGAAGCCTCTTCATACAAATATTGTCCGAGCTCGTATTCAGTTGCACTTAAAATTAGTGAAGCAGCAACGTATGTTAGAGCGTTTAGCGAATATTGATCCTTTAACGTCACTTGCCAACCGTCGTAAATATCAAGATGTCATTTCAATGGAGTGGGATGTAGCAATAAGTAACCAAAGCCTGATTTCCATGGCCATCATCGATATTGATAATTTCAAACAATACAATGATTGCCACGGCCATGCCGCCGGTGATCGTGTGCTCCAACAAGTGGCGGATGTATTTTCTAAGCAGTTTAGCCATGAAACGCACTTAGTAGCGCGTTATGGCGGAGAAGAATTTGTCGTCCTTTTGCCAGGCTTGTTAGAAGAAGAGTCCTTGGCCATTATGTGTAATTGTCTTAAGGCTGTAGAACAATTAGATTTGCCTTACCATAGTGATGATCAGCGTGTTGGGATCGTCACCATAAGTGTCGGGGGAGCGACTTGTCGGCCATCAAGCTCCCATGATATTGACACATTTTTTCGTTCAGCGGATAAAATGTTGTACCTTGCTAAAAAGGAAGGCAAAAATCGAGTCTGTTGGACCCGTGACGATGACAGTCAAAACCTGAAGAGCCTCTTGGAAGATCAAAATAATTAACTTTTTTGATTAAAGAGAGGTATTCACTCATTTTCATTCCTATTTTTCTGCTTGACGGTCAATAACCGTTTATTCATTTAATGATCCTTTGTTAAAGTAAGGGTGTCATTCTCTAGCTTGGGGCGTTTTGTGAATTCTGCGAATAATGTTTATGGCTTAACCTTACATCCCTCTCGTGAAACGCTTTATGCTGAAATGCATTCACGACCATTTCAAGTATTACCAAGTCCTGCACAGGTAAGTTATCTGGCTATTTTGCTTAGCCCTGAGCAGAAGCAAAAAGAATTTGATGTGTTTTGTGCTCTGTATGAGGATTTTGGTCAAGTTCCCCCTTTGGAAGATGGGGTGTGCTTCGATGTTGATTTTGGCGAATTTCGTATTCGTCGTGATAAACATTTAGAGTTTACGTCTTACATGGTGATCACCACAAAAGATTCACCCAATGGTCATTTTGTTGACACCCCTTTAGGACTGTTACCCAAAGACTGGTTGGCAGCGATACCAGGTACCGTCATCGCGGCTTTCCATGTGGAGGTTGCCGATGCCCGTACTCAGCCAGAGCCTGATTTATTTGAGGTAAAGGGCTATTTCGAAGAGATGAGGTTAGTGGGAAGTCGTCCACAAAATGGTGATGCGCAAGTTTGGACTACTTTCCAGCTTCATAGTGATGGTTGTGGTCGTTTTTTGATATATAACAAAAACATGAGCGATAGCCAATTAGGCCGGATGGTACAGCGTGTGGTCGAAATAGAAACCTACCGATTGTTTGCCCTATTAGCGTTACCTATCGCACGCAAATACAACCCTCAATTGGCACAAATGGATCAACAGTTGGCGATGATGACGGCGCGTTTAGCAGATGCCAAAGAGGAATTAGACGAACAGGCTTTGTTGACCGAACTTATTAATATGGCGGCTTGGGTGGAGGCTGCCCGAGCACAAACCACGTTTCGTTTCAGTGCGACTAATGCCTACCATGATTTGGTGATTAAAAACTTAAACGAGCTCAAAGAAGATGAAGTGTCGGGGCATTTAACCATTACCGAGTTTATGACTCGCCGACTTACGCCTGCCGTGCGAACCTGTAAAGCCACGGGCGAGCATTTAGAAAACCTGTCAAGACGTATTGATCGAGTGTCTGACATGATGCGAACCCAAGTGGAAATGTCGATTCAATCACAAAATCAATCGCTATTGGCATCAATGGATCGTCGCTCAAAAATCCAATTGGCGATGCAGCACACAGTGGAAGGGTTATCGGTTGCCGCGATCAGTTATTACAGCATTGGGTTGTTAAAGTTTCTTATTCAAGCGCTTTATGACAGAGGAGTCCATTTTGATAAAAGTTTGGCTATGGGCATTGCCGTTCCCATTGTCGTGGGTGGAGTGTGGTTGGCAACACACCAAATTCATAAGCGTTTTTTAAAACTGGCGAAAGAGAAGGTGAGTGAAGGTGGTGGCATCTAATCTTCTTGGATGAGAAGTAAAGAAGTCATGATTCTGTCGACTAATATGAGCATTTAGAGGGACTGTTTTCTGGATGATAGATTTTATTGCTGTATTTATAACTTTTTTCGCTGTAATTGATCCGATTGGAACCATTCCTGTTTTTATCGCGGTGACGGATCAATATGATCAAAAAACGAAGCGGCGTATTGCATTGCTAGCGACGTTGGTCTCTGCTGGTGTCTTAATCTTTTTTGTTGTGATGGGGGAGTTAATACTAAAAGCTTTATCCATTCCTTTGCCTGCATTTCAAATATCGGGTGGCATTGTGCTTTTCTTGTTTGCGTTAAATATGATTTTTGGGGATAGCAAGCCAGAAGAAGAGATTAAGTTGTTACAAGGGGATCATAAAGAAACGGCTATTTTTCCACTTGCGGTGCCTTCTATTGCTAGTCCAGGGGCAATGCTTGCGGCAGTATTGTTGACAGAGAATAATCTATTTAGTCTTTGGGAGCAGACGCAAACTGCTTTAGTGATGTTGGTTGTACTGGTTGTAGCGTATATTTTTATGTTGCTTGCAGGCGTTATTCACCGACTGATCGGTAGCAGTGGTGCGAGCGTAGTGAGTCGTGTGATGGGGTTGATTTTGTCCGCTATTGCGACAACCAATATATTGGCTGGGCTTGGTGAATATTTTAAATGGTTACCTGCGTAGGAACGTTATAAAGCTAAAGCATCGTGATCAAGCCCAATATCAGGTTGTCGAACATGACAAGTTAACAACCTGATGGTTAAGCATATTCACTAAATGGTGTTGTGGATTTCGGCGACAAAGTCGTAAGAGTCTCCAGGAAACCAAGAGCGAGTAAATTCAATCGGGGTGCCATCTTGGGTGACAGCGGTACGTTCGATATAGAGTACCGCGCTAAGCGCTGGGATATCGAGTAAGCTCGCTCTTTGCTCATCAATGCTAATAGCCCGTAAGCGCTGGAAAGCGCGAACCGGGCGACAACCTTGTTTTTCGAGCAAGCTGTATAGGGACCCTTCCATGGCAAACGGATTCACAATATAGCGGCTGGGAATGGTCGCCATCTCCAACGCCATGGGTTTGCCATCAGCAAAACGAAGGCGATAAAAGCGCACCACCTCTTGTTCAGGCGATAGCTGTAAAGCTTTGCATTCATCGTCGTGGGGCATGCCGAGGGATCGGTCGAGCCATTTAGAGGTGATGTCTTTACCCCGCGCCATCATAACTTCAGTAAAGCTACGAAGATGGTTGAGTGGTTGCTCAACCCGTTCGCTGACAAATGTCCCCGCACCTTGGCGTTGAGTCAGAACTTCCTCTTTTACTAACTCATCAATAGCACGTCGAATGGTGACGCGGGAAACATCTAAATATTTCGCAAGATCTCGCTCAGGTGGGAGTGTGTCTCCACTTAAAAGGCGCCCAGCCGTGATCGAAGCCTGAATGGCTTTTTTCACCTGCATGTAGAGAGGCATTCCTTTTTCTCTCAAAGCATCGGCTGTACCAAATAGTTCGTTAACCCGATTTTTGCTCATGGTTACTTCCTAAACGGATGGAGTTTCCGTATTAAAACTGGGTTGCTGCATTCGTCTCTCTACAAGGGAATAGAGGGAGACTGATGAGCATTGATTCTCGTTAATGCTTTGCCTTCATGGTCGAAAAGATACAAATAATTCGGTTTAATACCAAATTGAATTCGATCACCAGCTTGATGTTGATTATCACCATTGACCTTTAGGACCAATTCACCTTCTTGACCAACGTCGACATATAAATAAGACAATTCACCTAGGTGTTCAATCAAGGTCACTGTGCCTTCAAAGGTATTCTCACTGCAGTTCAAAGCAATGTGTTCTGGACGCAGCCCCAACTGGACGGTATCACCTTCATTAAGCGATGATGTGTCAATTGACGCTCGAATAACGCGGCCAGATTCTAACACAACTTGAGAATTCTCTGAGTCAGCTTGTTGGACTTTGCCCTGTAAAAAGTTCATTTTCGGTGAACCAATAAAGGCTGCTACAAATTGGGTTTTGGGATGGTGGTAAAGATCCAATGGTGCGCCCACTTGTTCTACGCGACCTTTGTTCATCACGACGATTTTATCACCTAATGTCATAGCTTCCACTTGATCGTGGGTCACATAAATGATGGTGGCTTTTAATTCCTGATGCAGTTTGCCAAGTTCTACGCGAGTTTGAACTCGAAGGGAGGCATCTAGGTTGGATAATGGTTCATCAAAAAGAAATACCTTAGGATCACGCACGATAGCGCGGCCAATGGCAACACGTTGGCGTTGGCCGCCAGAAAGTTCCCGTGGTAAACGATCCAGAAGGTGATCAATTTTTAGTTTTTTCGCCGCTTCAATGACCTTTTCGTTCACATGGCTTTTGTCCTTGCCTGAAATTTTCAAGCCAAACGCCATGTTTTTAAACACATTCATATGCGGATACAAGGCGTAAGACTGGAAGACCATGGCGATACCGCGTTTTGCGGGCGAACGGCCATTCACTCGCTCGTCATCTATGTAAAGGTCGCCTTCTGAAATGTCCTCAAGGCCAGATAAAAGACGCAGTAGCGTGGATTTACCACACCCCGATTCACCGATGAGAACAACGAATTCACCATCTTTAATATCTAAGTCGATGCCGTGCAGCACGTCGACATTGCCAAATCGTTTTTTAATATTATTCAGTTTTACACTAGCCATAAATTGGGTCTCCTGCGGTCAGTTTAAGTAGATTATTTGACCGCACCGCTGGTTAAGCCGCGGATTAATTGTCTTGAAAAAATGGTGTATAGGATAAGTACTGGAACAATCGCCATGGTTAAAGCTGATAAAACCGAGTTCCAGTCAGTCACGTATTGGCCGACAAATTGTTGTACACCCAAGGTGATAGTGCGAGTCGACTCGCCTGGTGCAAGAATCAATGGGAACCATAAATCATTCCAAATGGGTATCATGGTAAAGACAGCAACGGTTGCCATCGCGGGTTTAAGCAGTGGCAAAATGATGCAGAAGAAAATTTTGTATTCGCTTACCGAATCACAGCGTGCTGCTTCGGTCAGCTCTTTGGGAATGGTGCGTACAAACTCAGATAAGATATAGACGGCGAGCGGTAAACCTTGGGCAATATAGACCAAGACCAAAGCTGTCAATGTATTCACTAAATGTAAATCCACCATCAAACTCAAAATACTCACGGTACCCAAACGAATAGGGATCATGATGCCCATAGCAAACAAAAAGGTGATGAGTAAATTGCCTTTGAATTTGTATTCTGTTAATGCCCAAGCCGCCATGGCGCCGAGTAATAGAACCAAGCCTACGGCGAGAATCGTGACGACTAGACTGTTCCATGAATACAGGCCAAAGTCTGAGCGTAATAATACCTGTTGGAAACCAACAAGAGTGAACGAATCATGAGTGGGTAAACCTAATGGGTCTCGGAAAATAGCACGGCGATCTTTAAAAGAGTTAATCACCACCACCAAAATTGGGAACAGAGCGATGATGGTATAGGCTAATAACACCGCATGAACCGATACACTTTTAGGTAATTGACGTAATCCGTTAGAAGGCATAAGGCGATGAATCAGTTTCATAATAACTTCCTTAGAACTGGAATCGCTGAATGCGACGTTGGATAAAGAATAGGAACAACATAACGCCGACCAAGATGATTAAGAACATGAGCGTCGCCACTGCAGCCCCCATCGAGGCACTACCTTGTTGTAATTGGAAGCCAAAGAAGGTTCGGTAGAAGAAGGTTCCCATTAAGTCGGTGGAGAAGTTGGGGCCAGCGAGGGCTCCCTTCACCGCATAGATGAGTTCAAACGCGTTAAAGTTCGCGACGAAAGTAAGAATTGACACCATGGCAATGGTTGGCAAAATCAAAGGTAGTTTGATATGCCAGAAGGTTTGGAATGAATTCGCTCCATCGACCACGCTTGCATCGATGATATCGTCTGGAATATTCAGTAAGGTGGCGTAGATTAGCATCATAGGAATGCCCACAAACTGCCAGACTGAGATAAAGCCTAAGGTAATTAGGGCACTGCTTTCTTTGCCTAGCCAAGCATCGAAGTATTGACCCAGACCAATGTCGTAAAGGAAATTCTCTGCAATTCCCCAAATGGGACTGAGCAGTAATTGCCAAACAAAGCCGATAATGACCACGGACAACATGGTTGGCATAAAAATAAGGGTTCGATAGGTGCTGGATAAACGTAACTTAGGTGAGCTCAGCAAAACCGCTAAAATCAAGCCGATTGGGTTTTGCAGTAGCATATGAATCGCAAAGAATTCAAAATTGTTGGCCAAGGCATTCCAAAAGGCATGTGACCAAGTGTCATCGGTGATAAGTGTAATAAAGTTTTGTAGGCCAACAAAGCTGCTATGGCCGTCTTGCTCCTGATATAAACTTAAGACAAGTGTATCCAGTAGAGGATACACACTGAAAACGACGTAGATGAGCAAACCTGGCCCAAGGAAAAACACCAGGTGCCAAGGAAACGGTTTTTTCTCATCATGTTGGTTGGATGAAGTCATAACGTATCTCGGTAAAAGTACATTCTCGAAAAGCGACAAAATATAGGAGACAGTCTCTGGGGAAGGACGGTCTCCTATCAGGTTTAGCTCCCTGTTATTTCTGCTGAGGTTTGTACCATTGTTCTAGGCCATCTTGCGTTTCTTTGGCGGCTTGTTCTGGTGTCATGGTGCCGTTAATAACCTGCGCACTCACGTTCCATAACTGGTTCTCAAGGTTAGGCGTTCCGCGAGAAAGGATTTGGTACGAATTACGTATGGTTGACTTACACTTGTTACGCCAGCTCATGAACTCTTGTGCAACAGGGTCCTTAATATCCACTTTGAATTTAGACAGTGGGAAGAAGCCTGGTACTGCGTTTGCGTAAAGCGTTGCAAACTCTTTGCTCGACATCCAATTGAGAAAGACTTTTGCCGCTGCTTGGTTTTTAGAGTGGGCATTGATGCCAATACCCATGTCAGTGTGATCACTGATGTAACAGGTGTCGCCGGCTTTGGCGACGGGTGGTGGGAAGGCACCAAATTTAAAGTCAGCTTGGTTGTTAAAGGTTTGAATATCCCAAGAGCCTGCTGGGTAAATGGCTGCACGACCAAGCGTGAAGAGGTTTTGTGAATCAGAATATTTCTGTGCCTCAAAACCACGACCTAGGTATGGCCTCCATTCCGCAAGCTCTTTCCAAGTATCCACATAAGGCTTGTCCGTCAGCTTTTCTTTGCCGCTTAATAGAGCTTTGCGGCCTTTTTCACCTTTCCAATAGTTCGGTCCGATATTTTGAAAGCCCATTGTCGCCGCTTCCCATTGATCCGCTGTGCCCATTGCCATTGGGATGTAACGACTTTTGTTTTTAATTGTCTTTAGTACCTTAAAGAACTCAGCGCGTGTTTTTGGTGGTGTTAGATGGAGCTGCTTAAAGATCTCCTTGTTGTAGATAAAACCATGAATCACTGAAGCAACGGGTAAACAGAATTGATCTTTGCCGTCATCTGTTTGCCAAGCGCTTTTCGCCACCTCCGGGAAGTTTTTCAGGCCAGCTAGATTGTCTAAGTTGGTTAGGTAGCCTTGTTTGTAAAGTTCAAGGGAGGTATCGAAAGGACGGCAAGTAATCAAATCACCTGCAGAGCCTGCTTTCAATTTCGCTTGCAATGCTGAGTTGTACTCAGTTGGAGGTGTTGGAGCGAAAGTCACTTTAATATCAGGGTGGCTCTTATTAAAGGCTGGGATGATGACATCATTCCAGATATTGGCATCGTCGCTACGCCAACTTTCGATGGATAGCGTACTGTCAGCTTGCGCTAAACCTATGCTGCCAAGCAGTAAAGCAGTGGCGCATGTGAATTTACTCATGAGCTTAACGGAACGAACATTTAACATGGTTACTCTCCGATTGTTTGCAGTTCTCTTGTGATTGTTTGTGGTTCTCTTGGTTTTGTTTTTATTAAAAAATACCAATATTGGTATTTTTTAGGTATCGTTATTTTGTGAAAATTAGCACCAATTTTTCTGTCAAGCAAATGTTTATGGCAAATTAGTGAATATTTTTTGACCTTTTTCTTTATTTGGTATTATATTGGTATCTGTTAAGAGGAAGCTTTCTATGCGAATTATCATTCTCCCAACCGCTCAGCACGTAGCGAACTATGCCGCTGATCGTGTAGTGGATATCTTGAATACCCGTTCAAACCCAGTATTGGGGCTTGCGACAGGGTCGACTCCTATTGCTTTGTATCAGGAGCTTATCGCGCGTTATCAGTCCAGTCAGGTGTCTTTTCAGCAAAGTGTGACCTTTAATCTAGATGAATACATTGGTATTCCTGATACTCATGCACAGAGTTATCGAACCTTTATGAATCACCATCTGTTTGAACAGATTGATATTGAACTGGCGAATACCTATGTTCCCTTAGCGGAAACCACGAATGTCAGCGAGTTACAGCGTAATGCCCAAGAGTATGAAGTGAAAATACAAAACGCAGGAGGCATTGATCTACAAATTCTTGGGATAGGTGTAAATGGTCATATTGGTTTTAATGAGCCGACATCCAGTTTTGCCTCTCGTACGCGCATTAAAACCTTGGCAGAGTCCACTGTAGAAGCGAATAAACGCTTTTTTTCTGACGATGAGTTTCAACCCCATCTGGCGCTAACCATGGGGATTGGTACGATTTTGGAAAGCAAAGCCGTCTTGCTGATGGCCACAGGACAAAGCAAAGCGAATTCAGTAAAAGCCATGATTGAAGGGCCATTGAGCGCTATGTGTCCCGCGTCTGCTTTGCAACTGCATGCAGCCGCTACCATTGTATTGGATGAAGAGGCGGCGAGTGAGCTTACTTTAAAAGACTATTACCAATGGTGTGAACAAAAACGTCAACAATTGCACGAGGGAAGTTGGGTATGAGCAGCTTATACATTGGTGTAGATGGCGGGGGCACTTTTTGTCGAGCCCGTTTGGTTGATGGTGATGGCAATGTATTGGGTGAAGCCGTTGGGGGTTCTGGTAATCCAAGAATCGGAATTGAGGCAGCCTGGCAGAATATAATTAATGCCTGTCTTGAAGTGTGTCGCCAAGGCAATATTTCTCCTGAAGCCTACGCAAAAATTACGCTAGGTTTGGGGTTGGCGGGTGCGAATCAACCATTGGAGCAGGAGTTAGTTATTACGCAAAAATCTCCTTTCGGTCAGCGCTATTTATTAACCGATGCTCACGCAGCGTGTTTGGGGGCGTTTAACGGTGGGGATGGCGCTTTATTGATATTGGGCACTGGCAGCTGCGGTGTGGTGTATCAAAACGAAAGGTTCAGCATTGTTGGCGGTTGGGGTTTTCCTTTGTCTGATCAAGGCAGTGGGGCACGCATTGGTCTTGCTGCCCTGGAGTATTCATTAGCGGCTTTGGATGGCATTTCACCTTCCACACCATTGACTGACAGTATTAATGCTGAATTCGCTTTATCAGCAGAAGAGTATGTGTTGTATCAAAACCGTGCGCCACTGCCGAAAGAATACGGTGCCTTTGCTGTTCAAGTGTTTCAGTTTGCTCAACAAAAAGATCCTATTGCCCTAAAAATTATTCAGCAACAAGTGGAATGGATTAGCCAGTATTTAGACGCGTTAATCACCAAAGGGGCACAGAAGATCGCCTTGGTTGGAGGTGTGTCAGAGGCTATTTTAGCGTATTTGCCCGAGCGTTTTTCGCCTTACTTTTATCCGCCGCAAGGTGATGCCATGGCTGGTGCTATTTTAATGGCCAAAGCTCAGATAGGAAGGAAAGCAATATGATGGAACATAAGGTAACAGTTCTATTTGCCAAACGATTATTTGATGGGGAAAACTGGCTGACAAATCAACAAGTCACTCTGAAAGGTGATGTGATTGAATCCATTATTACTATGGATGTGCCGTCCTCGGATAAAGTGCAACAAGTGGCGGTATTGGCGCCAGGTTTTATTGATGTACATGTCAATGGAGGAGGAGGAAGCCTTTTTAATCATACGCCGACTCTAGAGGCGTTGGAAAGGATGGTATTGGTTCATGCTCAATTTGGTACCGTTGCGATGATGCCGACTTTGATTTCAGATGATTATGAGATTATGTCTCAGGCGCATCAAACGGTTTGTCAAGCGCTTAAAGAAAAAATGAGCGGTATTCTCGGCCTTCACTATGAAGGGCCTTATCTTAATCCCATTCGCAAAGGAGTGCATAATGAATCTAAATTGCGTAAACCGACAGAAAACAAGCTGTCGTCATTGTTAGAGGTTAGCCAATTTGGCAAATTAATGATGACCTTAGCGCCGGAGCAAGTACCTGATGGGTTTATTGAATGGATTGTGTCCGAAGGGGGGATTGTGTGTATCGGGCATTCAGCGGCCACGTATGAGCAGGCGAGGCAGGCAGTAAAAAGCGGAGCACGTGGTTTTACCCATTTGTTTAATGCCATGACGCCGTTAGTGAGTCGTGAACCAGGTGTGGTAGGGGCTGCATTACAAACGGATTTGCTGACTTGGTGTGGGTTGATTGCCGATGGCCATCATGTTCACCCTGCCACTATGCGTGTAGCAATGGCCGCGAAAGGGTGCGAACATATGCTTTTGGTAACCGATGCGATTCAAAGTGTGGGATCTCATGAAAAAGAAATGGCCTTTTTAGGGAAGAAGGTTTTACGTAGCGATGGACGGGTAACAACAGAAGATGGCACGCTAGCGGGCTCGGATTTAGATATGGCAACAGCGGTTCGCAATACGATTTCTTTGATTGGTCGTACACCAACAGAAGCATTGCAGATGGCGTCCTTAAGGCCGGCAGAATTTTTAGGCATTGACGATCACTTTGGGCGTATCAAGCCAGGGTTTCGTGCCAGTGTGGTAGCATTGGATGACGATTTCTTTGTTCAGGCCACTTGGATTGATGGTGTGCAGTATACTGCTATGAATAACGTTGTATAGCTAAATTTAGATATACCCCATGGCGGCAATTAATAGTGAATTTAGAATCATCACTGGTGATCTATTATCCTCTTTTGTTAGCGCCATGTTTTTCTACTCTCAATAATAAACTATATTTTTTAGTTATATTTATAATAATAAAATATCATATCTTGCCAAAGGTTCTCCGATCTTATTTGTATATAGTTTATTTAAGTTGAAGGAGTATTTTATATAATACTTAATATGCAAATAATATGTAATTAAAAAGTAATTTTCTAACTCTTTTTTTTTGCATTACAGTGGAACGTTATTCCTATTTGTGAAAAAGCCATAGATTAAGGAAAATATTTGATCTTCGGTCAAGCTTTGTGCTTTTTCACTGTATTCATGGGATCATTAGCCAGTTTTTTTATATTAATAAGTTTAGCTCGGGGGTTTTGTGCGAGCCCCCTAGGCTCATTAAGACTGAATGATGAGGTTGGTATGGTACCGTATTTGTCCGTTGTATTACCCGCTAAAAATGAGCAGGGTAATATCGGATTATTGATAAGAGAAATATATGCAAGCCTCTCCTCTAAGTATACGTTTGAAATTGTACTGACAGACGATGGGAGTGACGATAACACTGCACAGGTTGCTATCGATACGGCGAAAGAGATTGGTTGTCACCTGCAAGTGATTTATCACGCCAGAAGCTGCGGTCAGAGCACGGCCGTTTTATCAGCTGTCAAGCACGCAAAGGGTGAGTGGATTATTACTTCTGATGCGGATGGCCAAAATGATCCAAATGACTATCCTAAACTTATTCAGCAAGCTGCCCAGTTAAACAGTGAACATTTCTGTGTTGCTGGTTACCGCAAAAAGCGTCTAGATACCGCTTGGGTTCGTTTTCAATCTCGAGTTGCTAATAACATTCGTCAAAAATTACTCAATGATGGGGTGCCAGATTCAGGTTGTGGGCTTAAGTTATTTCCTAAGAAGACCTTTCTAACATTGCCTTACTTTGATCATATGCATCGTTTCCTGCCAGCCTTGATTAAACGGATAGATGGTGAAGTGGTGGTGTGCCAAGTGAACCATCGGGATCGTAACGCGGGGGTTTCTAACTACAATGCATGGAACCGTGCTTGGGTTGGGATTGTCGATATTATGGGCGTTATCTGGTTGAATAAACGAGCTAAACACCCAGTTATTGCCAAGACTTTTTCAAATCAGGACTAATCCATGAAGTGGCTAAAGTGGGTACTTGTCGCTCTGTTAGTGGCTTTGTTATTGACTGGAGGCCTCAACCCCATATTGGAGCATTTATCTGATAAAAACTGGCTGTCCCAGTATTTGCAGCATCATGGTTGGACTGGTCATGCCCTAGTGGCGATTGCGGCGATGCTGTTTGTTGGTTTAGGCGGCCCAAGGCAAGCCGTCGCTTTTATGTTTGGGTACATCTACGGGGTGACTGTGGGTCTTGTAATTGCTATCAGTGTTTGCTTGATGGCTGCTTTAGGGAATTATTTGGCCGCTAGGGTGGTTTTCGCTCATGTGCTTGCACGCCGTTTCCCCCTTCGCATGCATAAGTTTAATCAATTTGCGAGCCGCGCTCCTTTCATGAAAATTCTGACGCTTCGCTTGTTACCCGTCGGGAGTAATCTGGTCACCAATCTATTATCGGGCAGTGTTGGTGTGCCATTGACCGCTTTTTTAGGGGCCAGTGTATTGGGGTATTTTCCGCAAACATTGGTGTTTGCTTTGGTTGGTGGCGGTATTAATGCTGCCAACCAAAGCATGATTTATCTTAGTGTTGGGTTGTCCCTATTAAGTTTTGTGTTAACAGGCTTAATTTACAGAGATCATTTGAAACATAAACTCTCAAAACTGAATGTGGAAAGTAACTTATGATGTCGCCTCAATCGATGCATAACACGGATTATGATTATAAACGAACCTTTTGGTTGTTATTTTTAGTGGCTGCCGTGGTCATTTTAGCCGGAATTGGGTTACGTGATCCCTGGCCAGCCGATGAGCCTCGGTTTGTGGAAGTAGCAAAGGAAATGGTGAACTCTGGCAATTGGTTTTTCCCCATGCGCGGCGGAGAGTTATACCCTGATAAGCCGCCTGTTTTTATGTGGTTGCTGGCCTCTTTGTATTGGTTGACTGGCAGCTTAAAGGCGACGTTCCTGATTCCTGATGCGTTGGCGAGTTTAGTCTCTTTGTTTTGCGTCTTCGATATTGCGGCAAAACTTTGGAATGTTAAGACGGCCCGCAATGCTTGTTTGCTGTTGCTTATTACCCCACAATTCATTATCCAATCAAAGTCTGCTCAGATTGATGCCACTGTTGCTTGCTGGATTATGATTGCCATGTATGGCTTGTTACGACATTTTTTTTATCAAGCCAGTTTTAAATGGTATCTAGCAAGCTGGGCTTTTATGGGACTAGGGATTATCACCAAAGGGGTTGGCTTTTTGCCGTTATTCTTGCTTGTTCCTGTATTGTTTTTGCACTTCACTGGGAAACATCGCTTTGAAAAAGCACAGATAAATTGGTCGTTATTAATTGGCCCATTAATGATGCTATTGGTCGTTGCTGCGTGGTTATTACCTATGCTGTATATTGCTGATCATAGTAATAATCCTGATTTTATTGCCTATCGTGATAATATTTTATTTAAGCAGACAGGTCAGCGCTATGCAGACTCTTGGGGCCATATTCAGCCTTGGTATTATTTTTTAGTCGATGTGATTCCTCTGCTTTGGTTTCCGCTCTATACCTTTTTATTTACTAAATCTTTTTGGCGTGAGGTGAAGGTTTCTCCTGTTGTATTCAGTATGTTGCTATGGGTTGTACTAGTGATTGTTTTCTTCAGTATCAGTCCTGGTAAGCGTAATTTATATATTTTGCCTGCATTGCCAGTAATGGCTTTGGTAATGGGGGGGCATTTTACTAAGACAGGATTACAAACTTGGTTTAAGCGTGTCTTACAAGTGGGTTTTGTTCTGCTGGGCTCGCTTTTTATGGTTGCGGCGGTGATGTGTTTTACTAAATCTCATGCGGTAACTAAACAGGTGGGAGATCATACTCTTCCATTTGGTATGCTGTTTTTGGCGGCGTCTTTATGCTGGTTTGTTATTTTGTTATGGAAACGTAATAAAGTCGATCTTAGCGCTTATTGGGCGGCATTTGCGATTACATGGATCTTGTACAGTACGGTAGGATACGTGTTGTTTAATCCGATCAGAACCCCGGCAAAAGGCATTATGGCGGCGGTTGCCCATGATATTGGCCCCAATGGTCAGCTTGGCATGACACGCTTTAAAGAACAGTTTTTGCTCTTCTCGCCGATACCGCTTACTCAATTTAGTTACTTGGCGAGTACTCAAGAGCAAGATAGAAATGCTTGGCTATGGATGAGTGAGAAGGCCGATCGTTATGTGATGACGGCAAGAGACAAGAATATTCAATGTTTTGATTTAAGCAAAGCGAAAGATTTAGGCCGGGCGCACGGTAAGGATTGGATTTTATTGAGTGAAAAAGCGATGACGCCAACCTGTCCAAGGCCTAAGACGATAAAACGCTATTATTTGCCGATGAAAACACTTTATTAAGGGCTTTTTGAGTGATCTATTGCCATTGGTTTGACCTTATCCGATGGCAAACAAAATAAAAAAGTCCCAGTATGATGAAAGTCTTGCTGGGACTTTTTTTGCTTAAACGGTATTTATTTTCTTAGAGTTGCCATGATTGTCGCCGCTAAAATACAAACCGCCCCTAGCATTTGTATAGCCCCCAATGACTCACCTAACCAGTAGTAGGCAAATAAAGCGCCAAAGGCTGGCTCAGACCCTGTAAGCAAGGCAACGCGTGATGGCGAGGTATGTTTCACTCCAAAGTTTTGTGCAAACAAGGCAAAAACAGTGCAGCACAGCGCGAGATAAAAAGCGGCTAACCAAAAAGCCAGATGAGCTGGAAATAGCTGTTCTATCGGATGGCCTTCGCTAACAAAAATCAACAAAGCCCCTAGAGTAACCACATTGGCTTGGATGCTTGTTGTACTGAGGGCGGATAAAGTTTTTCCTTTTAAGAGCGTCTTGGTGGTGACTACCATGCAGGCACGTAAAAACGCGGCAAGTAGAATAAAACAGTCTCCCTTATTGAGCTCCAAAGAAAGTACATCAAAAGAATGAAAACTAAGTGCTTCTTGGGATGTGTTGGGTGTGGTGAGCAAGAAGACGCCGAATAACGACAGCAAGGCAAATAAGACAATATTAACGCTGGGTAACCTTCGTTCTGTGATGGCTTCTACAAATGGTGTGATGAGCACGCACAGGCTGATTAAAAACGCCGCTTTTGAGGCGGTGGTATGGAAGACGCCATAGATTTCCGCTAGGAATATACACAGCAAAATGCCCCCTGTGGGTAGGGCGAATTGCCAATCTTTTGCTAACCCTGAACGTAACTCCTTGATAAAAATAGGGGCGAGTAAGATCGAGGTGACGCTAAAGCGGATCACAATAAATGCGAGCACGCCAGTATAGACTAAGGCGTCTTTTGTGATGCCATAACTGGTTCCCCAAAAGAAGGCGGTTAATAGAAGCGATAATTCAGCCATAGGAAGTTTTGAAAAAACGGATGAGTTAGTTAACGTTTGTGATGACATGCTTTTTCTCTATAAAAGGGTGAGTGATTCGATAAAGCATGCTAACTTGTGTTTATATGAATGATAATTAGACAAATAATCACAATACTTATGACTCATGGACACAAATAAACTCATTAGCTTACTGCCAGATATGGCAGCGTTTGTTGCGGTTGTGGAAACGGGAAGCTTTACTAAAGCGGCTGAAAAGCTTGGTATTACCCCTTCAGGGGTTAGTCGTCAGGTGTCCCGAATGGAAACGGCATTGTCATCGGTACTCATTGAACGTACCACCCGGAGACAAACCACGACTTTGGTCGGGCTTGCTGTCTATGAGCAATGTCGAAATATGCTCGACAGTGCCAAAGAAGCCGTGCAGGCCTCGGAGCAGAATGCCAATGAAGCGAAGGGGCGATTACGCATTGCGGCGCCCAAAGCCTTTGCACGACAAGTATTAGAGCCTTTTTTATTGGCGTTTACCGAATGTTATCCGTATATTTCGTTGCATGTTCAAGTCACTGATTTACGACTTGATCCAGCTTATCATGAGGTGGATATTGTATTTCGAGTCGCAGAACAACCTTACGAGCATCTTGTCAGTAAGCAAGTTGGCACCATACGTTCTGTATTGTGCGCCAGCCCTGGCTATCTTAGAGTACGCGGCTTGCCGGAATCTCCAGAACAATTGGCAGAACATGATTGCTTACCGTTAGGGCTTTTTGACGGCGATAATCAATGGGTTTTGAGTCAGGGTGATAGAAAAGTTTCTATTACGGTGGACGGTCGTTATATCAATAATCACTCTGAGATGCGCTTAGCAGGGGTAAAACGTGATTTGGGCATTGGTATCTTTCCCGAATTTGTTGTGCAATCCGCTCTAAAGAAGGGCGAAGTGATTGAAGTGTTGCCCAATTGGCAAGTACACAGTGAATTTCAGGGGGGCATTTATATGCAATTTAATGCCATGCGCTTTATGCCGAATAAAATGCGTGTATTTCTTGATTTTATTGCCAACTGTTTTGCTATGTCCAATGTAGGTAACTAAAGGTGCTAGGAGAGTTCAGTTAAGGACTCTGCAAGCACCTTGATATGTTCTGTGCCTATGCCACAGCACCCCCCGATTAAATTTGCCCCCAAATCTTGCCACTCTTTTGCCCATGTTAAGTAACTGTCAGGTGTTAAATCTTTACGAACTTCATCAAGTCCTTCGTTTGCCGTAGCATTTTTAGGCTGAGGAGCAAAGGCGTTAGCGTATGCACCGATTTGAATGGGGTGATCGGCTGATTGAATGAGTTTGTTGGCAATTCTAATGGCTTCTGAAATAACTTCTGGTTGGCAGCAATTAAAGAGAATCGCATCAACCTTTTGTGCCATCATGATGTTAACCGCTTCAACAACGGTTTCACCGGAGCGAAGGCGAGGTTGGTCGCATGCTTCGGAATCTTCCAAGGTGAAGGATACCCAATAGGGCTTGTTCTGAAGGTCTATTTTATCTACTAACGTCTTAATGGCCAGAGACTCTGCCAGCAAACTTTGTGTCTCGTTTAACCAAATATCAATGTGAGGTGCTAGGGCGCTGATGATGGGGCTTGCTAGCGTTTCAATCTGGTCTGCTTGATAAAGATCGGCTCGGTAGGAACCAAAAATAGGTGGAATAGACCCCGCTACTTTCGCGTCTTTTTTACTTTCTTTGACTGCCTCTTTCGCCACAAGAGCACTTCGTGTTACCAGCTCGCTACCATCTTGCTGAAAACGCTCTTCACCAATATGAAAAGGTACCAAGGCGTAGCTGTTGGTTGTGATGACTTGGGATCCAGCTTCAATAAAGGCTTTATGAACTGTTTTCACAATCTCTGGTGTTTCAATCATTGCTAAAGCGGACCACTCGGGTTGCCTAAAAGGGGCGCCATGGCGTTCCAATTCGCGGCTCATACCGCCATCTAAAATGGTTGTAGTCTGCATCGTCTTTAATCCAAGTCATATTTTGATGGGGTTATTCTAGCCATATTTTGTGTTTGAGTGAATGCTATTCATTATAAAATCGCTGTCAATTGTATTAAAACACCTTAAATTGAGAAATAAATGACATCATCAATTAAAAAAACAGGGTCTTAGGCCGTGATTGCATCGATTCTAGAGTGGTGTTCTTTTGGCTATATTGGGTCTTAATAATAAATGACTCTCTAGCGATAAAGGCAACATATGAAGCAAAGTGGACAAGATAAGACGTTACATCAAGCACAACTTGCAACCTTAACCGTTTGGGGGGGTGAAGAATTGGGTCACCCATATAGGGCAACGCAGACGCCGATTGTGGCCAGTGCTGCTCATGCGTACAGCGACATTGATGAATGGTATGACGTGGCGTTAGGTCACCAGCCAGGACACATTTATAGCCGCATGAGCAATCCAACGGTGGAAGTGTTGGAGGCGAAATTATGTGTCCTTGAAAAGGCGGAGGCGGCGGTCGCTTTTAGCAGTGGTATGGGGGTGATCAGCAGTGTGCTCTATACCTTCTTATGCCAAGGGCAACGTGTGGTGTCGACAAAAGACAGCTATGGTGGCACCAACAAAATATTTGAGGAGTTTCTACCTCGAATGGGAGTTGAGGTTGTGCTGTGCAATACCTTGGATCATGATGAAATCGAGTGTCAAATTGCCTTAGGGTGTGATCTTTTATATTTAGAAACGCCTACCAATCCCACGCTAAAAATTTTAGATATCCAACGTTTAGTAAACGCCGCGAAAAAAACCGGTGCGCTGGTTGTTGCCGATAACACCTTCGCTACACCAATCAATCAAAACCCACTATCTATGGGGGTTGATGTGGTGTTGCACAGTGCCACGAAGTATTTGAGCGGTCACGGTGATGCAATGGGTGGGATTGCTTGTGGTACCAAAAGCTTAATGGATCAGGTGCGTCATTATCGTGAAATCAATGGCGCAGCACTCGACCCGTTTGCGGCGTATTTGATCATTCGCGGCATAAAAACCTTGGCGCTGCGTTTTCGTCAACAACAGCACAGTGCAGGAGTGTTAGCCGAATTTCTGCTGACTCAACCATTAGTGGAAAGTGTGAATTATCCCGGATTGGCAGCACACCCGAACCACGCCATTGCCCAGCAGCAAATGCGGGGCTTTGGTGCCATTGTGAGCTTTGTTCTAAAAGGCGGTATGGAGACAGTGAAAGTCTTGTTACCTAAGCTGCAATACGCCCATTGTGCGGGAAATCTTGGGGCGGTGGAGACTATTTACGGCCCCGCTCGAACCACAAGTCATGTAGAAAATACCTTAGAAGAGCGCTTGGCGTTGGGGATATCAGAAGGTTTGGTGCGTATTTCGGTTGGAATAGAAGAGACCGAGGATCTTATTAGTGATCTTAAACAAGCCTTTGAAGCGACTCAAGCTAGCTTGACTCAAACGTGGTGACAATAACCTCTGGTCAAAAGTGGGGAGGGCAAGTGATAAAGCGTTAGCAGGGATTATTAACCGAGAGATCGCCAGCAGAGATAGCACTAGTCGGTATATTATCAAGTCTCGCAGCGATGGCCCTGTTGATTCGTTATGCCGACTTTTTCTTGCAACCCATTTGGGGTGAGGTACCCTAATAGAAAACGTATTTCGATACGGTCTTGAACCTTAAAGAGTCCTCTTATGAGTCGCAAAACCCTACCACCGCTGAATTGGCTACGCACGTTTGAAGTATCGGCACGAAGTTTAAATTTTACTCGTGCCGCCCAAGAGTTGAATCTCACTCAAGGGGCGGTTAGCCAGCAAATTCGTCTGTTAGAAAGTCATTTAGGGGTGGACTTGTTTAAACGCTTGCCTAGGGGGTTGAGCTTGACCGAGGAAGGTCAATCATATCTTCCTGTGGTACAAGATTCAGTGTCACGTCTTGCTGCGGCAACCAGTGAATTATTTAGCAAAGAAGATCGGTCTTTGGTGAAAATTCGCGGTAGCTTGTCTTTTTTGACACTTTGGCTTGCCCCTAAACTCAATGATTTTAAGGTCATGCATCCTAATATTGATTTGCGATATTTGAGCAATCTTTGGGTGCGTGATATGGGGGATGAAGACGAATTGGAAATCCGTTGGGGAAATGGTCATTGGCCAGGACTCTTGTCTCAGCGCTTAACTTGGGACACCTTGTTTCCTGTGTGCTCCCCAAGCTTGATAGAGAAACAACCTATTGAGTCCATTGCTGATCTAGCGGAGCACACCTTGCTTCACGTAATGGGCTATGAAGAAGGCTGGGGCTACTGGCTTTCTATGGTGAATGAAGTCTCTGTGGATCCTTCGCGAGGTATGCAACTGGATACACTGCTTGCCACCATCAAAATGGCTGAGGTTGGACTAGGTGTTGGTCTAGCGCGTTCCTCTATGGTCGAAGATGCGTTAGCTGACGGTCGTCTAGTTGAATTGTTTGATCAGCGAGTGCCTGCCAGTGAGTCGTTTTATTTGGTGTGTCGCTCGGGTGTTAAGCTTTCCCATGAAGCTTCAGTTTTCTTTGACTGGTTAGGTAATCAGGCTCGGCCTTATTGATAAATGCACTAGGCAAAATCAAAAGAGCCCCAAGTCTTCTTTACGAAGACTTGGGGCTCTTTGTTGTGCTTCTTCTGTTAAACTTTTCCGGCGAGCTTTCGTTAAGAGAATAGACTTCTTAGCAGCTTAATGCCTTCTTCTTGGCCACCTTGGTTGTAGGCGTCTAGAAGAGCGGAGCCTAAAATAGCAATGTCCGCTTTGCCAAGCAAAGCCTCGATGTGGCTACGTTCACGAAGACCAAATCCAACGCCCATTGGGGCGCTGGCGTGGGCTTTGATATGGACTAGATACTCATCCATTGCCGTTTGTTTGCTTTTAGCTTCATGGCTTGAATGTCCGGTTACGCCAGATCGCGCCACACAGTAGAGGAAGCCGGATGCCTGGCTGGCTAACATTTCTAGGCGCGCTTTTGGTGTCACAGGTGTTACTAGCCAAATTGGGTCGACTTGGTTTTCTTTACAAGCGGCAATGTAGTCGGCGGATGCTTCGATCGGCAGATCGGGTAGGATCAAGCCCAGTATATTAATCTCAGCGGCACGCTTCGCCAGTTTTTGCAAACCATAGCGATACATCGGGTTTAAATAGCTCATCAGTACGATACGACTGTCCGGAAAGTCCCGGCTGAGTTTGCCCATATCATCTAAGAAAGTGTCCACATCTAGGTCTTGCTCTAACGCCACATGGCAGGCTTCGACAATACTGGGGCCGTCTGCCACGGGATCAGAGAAAGGGAACTGTACTTCAATAAAATCAACGCCTTCTTCTAAGAGACGTGTCATCCAAGATAGGCTTTCTTGCACTGTTGGATAGCCATACACCACATGAGTCATGGATAAAATCGGCTTCTGCTGGCGTTTTTGGGCGATATAATTCGCTAACTGACTCATGATTAGGCCTCCTCGTCGTTATTCAAATGTTCTTTGTAATCGGCTAGATAATCTTCCAAAAACTCAGGGAAGGTTTGATCGTTCATGGCTTTTGCCACGTTAAAGATATCTTTATCGCCACGTCCCGATAGGTTGATCACAATGCGAGACTCTTTTGGTAAGTTTGCCGCATCTTTGAATGCGCCAGCCAACGCGTGCGAGGACTCCAGTGCAGGGATGATGCCTTCTTTTTTAAGTAGCAAAGAACAAGCATCGATCACTTCATCGTCCATGGCATAAGTCATTTGAATACGGCCAATTTGTGCTAGATGCGCAATGATGGGTGATACGCCCACATAATCTAAACCTGCGGCAATTGAATGAGTGTCTTGTAACTGACCATTCTTGTCCTGTAGGAACATGGTGGCAAAGCCTTGCGCAATGCCTTTTTCACCTAATCCGTTAGAAAGGCGAATGGAGTGTTGCCCCAACGCTAGCCCTTTACCACCCGCTTCAACACCAATCATTTCAACATTCTCTTCTTCCAAGAAAGGAAGGAAAAGTCCACAAGCATTAGAGCCACCGCCGACACACGCGTAAAGACGATCTGGATATTGCCCAAACTGCGCTTTACTCTGTTCTTTTACTTCTTCGCCGATAACAGACTGGAAGAAGGCGACCATCTCAGGAAAAGGGGCGCAGCCACAGGTAGTACCAATCAAGTAGTGGCTGTCTTCATGGCTGGAAGACCAGTCGCGAAGAGCTTCGTCTAAAGCATCACGAAGGGTTTGCGAACCTTCCGCGACGGGCACGACGGTGGCGCCAAGTTGCTTCATCCAAAACACGTTAGGATATTGGCGTTTCACGTCTTTCGCACCCATATAAATGGTGCATTCGAGGCCTAAGCGTGCAGCAATTAGTGCTGTTGCAACACCGTGTTGTCCAGCGCCAGTTTCGGCAATCACGCGCTTTTTGCCCATACGTTTAACCAGCAAGGCTTGGCCAATGACGTTGTTCATTTTGTGCGCGCCACTTTGGTTTAAGTCCTCACGCTTTAAGTAAATCTGGGCACCACCAAAATGCTCTGTTAAGTTTTTGCAAAAGGTTAATGGCGTAGGGCGACCAGAGTAGTTCTGCCAAGTCTCTTTTAGTTCAGCGATAAACTCAGGATCGGTTTTGATCTCTTCAAAAGCATGAAGGATTTGTTGCTGACTGGCGTAGAGAATCTCAGGAATGTAACTTCCACCGAACTCACCATAGAAACCATTATTGCTTTGCATTGTGGCGTGCTCCAAATTAATTATTTAACTATACCGTTTAGTTAATTTAATGATTACATAGACTGACGTCAAGCGCCTTTTTTAGCGATTATTTGCTGGAAAGGATTGCAATTTTTTGAAAGCATCGTTTAATCAATGCTTTAGACTAATGTGCTGAGTAATTTAGGAGAAATTAAATGGCTCGAGGTAGACCAACAAAAAAGAGCGTTATTGTGGAGGCTGCTTGTCAATTATTCACTCAGCAAGGCTATCAAGGCACGAGTATTGATCAAGTGGTGACAGAAGCGAATGTTTCTAAGCCAACGGTATACAGTAATTTTCCAACCAAATTAATATTGTGGGAGACGGTGTTAGAAACGTTAACAGAACAGACTAAAGCTGAAATGATGTCTGTGCTCTCTACAATAGAGGAAACCAGTCAAGATATGATTACAGGCTGGATCGCCCTTTGGCGCCAATGGATCGCGTTGCCAGAGCGTTTGGCTGCTTATCGCATTCTGCTAGGAGAGCAACATAAAATGGAGGCCTCAACGGTGTCCTTGTTTGCTAATTTAGAGTTAGTGTTAGAAATGGTTTTATTGGATTGGCTGGCCAGTTTTTCGGTCTCTAATGAACGCTTGTTTGCGCTGAAAGCCATCACAAAAGAGGCACTATTAATGCCCTCTTTGATGAATCAAAAATTGGTGACAGATGATGCGCTAAAAGCGCATTTGAGCTGGATTCTATAAAAAAACGTGGCCAATTAGGGAGGATTCGGTCACGTTTTTACTTTGTTTTTCGCTTTCTTGATGATCTTTCTAGTGAAGCCTACTAGGTCGGGGCGACCTCTATCGATGCATCTTGTCCTTTTTCAGCCCACAATATAATGCCTAGTGCTAGCGTTCCCACGATAATAAAGCCAACCGTAATCGGAATTAAGGTATTGTTATAAAGTTGACCGATCAGTGTGCCTATCAACATCGACATAATTGATGACAAAGAGCCAATCACGGCTGATGCAATCCCTGCCACATGTCCCATAGGCTCCATTGCCAGAGCGTTGATGTTGCCGAACAGTAATCCAAAGCAAAAGAAAAAGACAACAGCATAGGCCATAAACATCCACAGTGTAATGTCGACAAAAGCATGTAGCGCTAGAAAGACTATAGAGGCAAGAACAACCGTCACAATGGCTCGGAAGGCGATAGTCTTAGTGCCGTGTTTCTCAACAATACGTGAATTAATCAAAGATGAGAAACCGAGTACCAAAGCTAAGACGCCAAAGTAAACACTAAAGAGTGTGCCTGTGTGGAACTGTACTTGGAAAATTTGCTGTGAGGAGTTTAGGTAGCCAATAAAACCACCAAAGAATAATCCCATGCAAATGGTATAGCTTGCTGTGGCTCGATGAGTCAGTACTTCCTTAAAGCCATCGTAAAAACTGCGGGCTGTTAATGTGATGCGTTTCTCTCTGGGCAAGGTTTCTTTTAAGCGCAAGCTAACCCAAACCAGTAATATTAAGGCGTAACAAAGATACATCTCAAAAATGCCGCGCCAGTGGCTGAATAGCATCACCGCTTGCCCTAAAGTAGGCGCTATCGCCGGCACGAGTACAAAAATCATCATAACCAAAGACATGGTGCGCGCCATTTGCGCCCCTTTAAACATATCCCTAACTAAGGACATGGCGGCAATTTGTGGCCCAGCGACCCCTAAACCTTGTAAAAGGCGCCCCAACATCAGCCCTTCAAGGGAGGAGGAAAAGTAGCAAACCAGTGTGCCTGTCAAATAGATAGCAAACCCAGCAAAGAGAATAGGCTTACGGCCTAAGGCATCGGAAAAAGGGCCTGCGACGAGTAAGCCAATGGCCTCGCCCAAAAATAACATACTGATTAGGTATTGAGGTTGGTTAGGATCCGTAATCGCTAGATCTTTGCCTATCATACCGAGTGCAGGCAGAAGGGCATCAATGGAGATGGCTACGATGGACATCAATGCCGCAACCAAAACAGTGAACTCTTTTGCAGACATACCGGATTTTGTTGTGTCTTGGGTGTGTTTCATACGTCTTGAACGTCTCTTTAGATAAAATAAATCTTTATACTATTCGTGGTTAAATTATTGCGTCTACCATGAAAATTTATGCGAAAAAATGGCTATAAATCCCGAGTATTATAGTCGGATACCATGACAATTTATCGATTATTTTCACATCAATAAAGGAAGTTGGGGTGGGAGATTAAACATCCATCAAAATAACAGATGAACCTTTTATTGTTCTGCATTTTGTTTTGTGTACTAAAGTGTAATTTACTGGCTTAGATTTAACAGTAAACTTGTCAGTGTTGTCATTTACTTGGTGTGTAGATAATTCACTGCGCACACCTTTTTATTTATTCAAGTTAGGGATTGATTATGAAAAATAGAATACATTTATGGTCGTTTTCTTCTAGTTCTGTCGCTCTATTACTCAGCGCTCTTTTTGTGTCATGGCCGCAAAAAGCTCAAGCTTGTGGAGAGGGTGCGTATATGGGACAGGTGTGTCTAACCGCTGCGAATTTTTGTCCTATAAATACAATGGAGGCCTCAGGTGGGGTGTTGAGTATAAATGAATTTAATGCCTTATTCTCTGTGCTGGGTTGTACGTATGGTGGGAATTGTCAGACGACTTTCGCCCTACCAGATTTACGTGGCAGAGCACCAGTACATTATGGTAAGGGAGCTACATTGCCTTATTATAGAGAAGTAGGGCAACAATATGGTAGTGAGCAGATTGTGCAGACGGCAAGTCAATTAGCAGCTCACAAGCATGCTGCTGAATTTGTTCCTTATGGAGGAGCGACTGGTGTTGCGTCGGGGACTGTCACTTTACCTGTAACGGCATCGGCAACGATTGCGTCTTCCGTTGCGGTTAATCCATCAAAAACACCAACGAATCATGCCGTGCTTGGTCCTGCAACATCACCTTTAGTGACTGTATATAGTGCTCCTGGAACAGTAAGGGATGTGACCATTGGGCCGGAGGGAGCTGTCAAAGGGACAGCGACAGGTAAAGTGACCCTTCCTGTGACAGGGGAAAAGAGTGGTGGGGCTGTTATCGTTGATAACACTGGGAATAGTAAGCCTATGGATATCGTAGGACCTAGGCTAGCGATGCGTTACTGTATTGTTGTTAAAGGAATTTATCCACCAAGAGGGTGATGGGTGGTAGGTTGTCTTCGTATGGGCGGAGTTCTTTGACATTAAAGTGGCTCCGTTCAGTTTTTCCTTTTCTACTGATCCTAAACGTAAGTATTTGTCAGAATATCACAAAAAAATACGATTTTTTTGTTCTTTTTATGCGCAATTTGTTTTATTATTGTGCATATTTGGACTTTCAAGCATTTTCTTTGCACCAAAAGGACGTTGAAGTTACTTATGCTCGTTTTTTGTGTTCTTTCCACGCATAAATTTGTGTTTCCCATTTCTGGTTTTATTCTTTCCAAGGAGTTCTTATGTCCTCTCGATTAATGTTGGGTCGTACCACATTGGCTGTGTTTGTATCTGTGGCCGTAGCAGGGTGCTCGGTGGTACCAAAGCAACTTACCAATCAGGAAGTGATGACCAATGCAGCGGAAAATGCGGAGATATTAGCGAAAGATGTGGCGCCTATTACAGGCCCGATTGACTTAAATGAAGCCTTTGCTCGCACGATTAAATATAACCGAGATGCTCAATTAAAAGCCTTTGAAGCCGTAGTATCCGAGGGGCAACTGTCCGTTGATAAATTTGATATGTTGCCTAAGCTGGCAGCGGCTGCAGGTTATAGCTATCGTAATAATTACGCCGCCTCAGCGTCGGTGTCATTTGTTGGCGATCAGCCAGCAGCGCTTGGCAGCAACCCCAGTTACTCAGTGTCATCAGACAAAAGTACGGTCAATGCGAGCATCGGCGCAACATGGGATATTTTAGACTTTGGGTTGTCTTATTACCGTGCCAAACAGCAAGCGGATCGATTTTTGATTGCCAAAGAACGTGAGCGCAAAGTGGTGCATAATATCATGGAGCAAGCTCGTAGTGCTTATTACCGGGCAGTATCCGCTGAGCGCCTATTATCGAAAATTAACCCTTTAATTGCCAAGGCTCGCATGGCTTTATCGGATTCAAACCGACTGGAAAAATTGCGCGCTCAATCGCCGATGGAAGCATTAACTTATCAGCGATCTTTATTAGAAACCTTGCGCACGCTACAAGATATTCGTAAAGACTTAATGCCAGCGAAAGCGGAATTAGCCACCTTAATGGGGCTCAACCCATCGACCGATTTTCAATTAGCGGATGTAAATAATCCGAATTTCACGACGCCTAAGCTCAATATTGATATGAATACTATGGAGCGCACCGCACTTGTGTTACGTCCAGAGCTGCGTGAAGCGCAATACCAAGAGCGTATTACTCAGCAGGAGGTGCATTCCGCTTTCCTTTCGTTGTTTCCTAGCTTGAACCTCAGTACGGCAGTTAATTATAACGATTCGGATTACTTGCGTAACAATAACTGGACGTCTGCAGGGGTAGGAGTGAACTGGAACCTAATGAACGTTTTCCGTTACGGAAAAATTGAGAAGCTAAATAAATTGAAAATAGCAGCGAGTAAGCAGCAAGCCTTAGCGACGTCCATGGCGGTGATCTCGCAAGTTCATATTGCCGATATCCAGTACAAAGAAGCGGGTGATAGCTACCAGCTAGCACAGCAGTATTTTGATGTGGCGCAACGTATTAAAAAACAAGTGGAATCTAGCCGATCAGCACAGAGTATTGGCGATTTAACAGTCATTCGTGAAGATTTGAATACAGTATTAGCGGAGTTACGCCGCGACGTCGCTTATGCAGACCTACAAAATGACTACGGCAAAATTTTAGTCTCCATGGGGTTAGATCCATTGCCAGCAGGATTTGGCAATATGAATATAGCTCAACTATCAAACGCTTTTAAAACGTTGCAAGCGAAATGGCAGCAAGGGGATATTCAAGTGGTGAGCAAAGAAGCCATGCAGTCAGCGCTTATGGCAAAGAATAAAGTGGAATCATAAGGCTAGTGCAGGATGAAGAAGTACCTGAGTTTGTTTTTATTGGTTATTTTTTTTATGCCGGGGGCTGTTTGTGCTGCTGTTCAGGAAAATGCCCGAGGCATTTTAGTGGCGGTTCATCAAGCGACCTTATCCAGTGAGCTGGCTGCAAAAGTGATCGCTGTGCCGAAGCAAATGGGCGAGACTTTTAAAAAAGGTGACACCTTAATTCAACTAGATTGTCGCTTGTTTAATGCTCAGCTGGAAAAAGTCGATGCAGAGGCAAAAGCGGCTCGGGCGAAATTAGATAATGTGCAACAACTGAACCGATTAAACTCCATTGGTACATTGGACGTCGCTATTGCTGAGGCCGACTTGCAAAAAGTCCAAGCCGAACGGCTTATGGCGCAACTCAATGTGGCGCGCTGTGACATTAAAGCGCCCTTTAGCGGCAGTGTAGAACAACTGGATATTCATCCTTTTGAGATAGTGCAACAGCGCCAAGCCTTGATGAAAATAGTGGGCCATGAGCGCCTAGAAGCCGACATTATTGTCCCCGCTCAATGGATGACTTGGTTAGCTATAAATAAGACGATTGTTTTGCAAGTAGAAGAAACCAAACAGCGTTTACAAGCAGTGATCAGTCATATTGGGCCCAGTGTCGACCCGACCAGCCAGACCATCCAAATTCGTGCCACCATCAAAAAAGTACCGGCCAAGGTGCTACCAGGCATGAGTGTGGTGGCTGAGTTTCGGTGAATATTTTGGATTAAAAAGCACATTAAGCGTGCAGCTGAAATCAATAAATTGACTATATTTAAATAAAGCAGAGCGAACCTGCTTATTAAGAATTACCCATCGAGGTGACGAGTATGAAAAAGCACTATTCCAACAAATTAGGCAAAAAAATGTCAGGTGGCCGTTCTCTAGATCATAAAAGTCAAGCGCGTAAACCTCTGATTACGGCTTTAGAGCCTCGCCTGTTGTTGGATGGTGCGGCCGTTGCTACGGCAGTAGAAGTGATCAGTGACGCCCAACTACACCATGATGCGACACAAACGGATTCTAATCATACCGTTACTGCTGATAGTCATAAAGACACCACCAAATCCCTTGTCATTGCGCCGACCGAAGTCCGAGCTGTTGATCCTGCACAAAATAACGGCCGCAAAGAAGTGGTTTTTATTGAAACCAATGTCGCGGATTACCAAAGCTTGGTGAATGGTACAAAAGCGGGTGTGGAAGTCGTGCTGCTCGATTCTACCCAAGATGGTTTGTCGCAGATGACTGAGTGGGCGAAAACTCACAGCGATTATGATGCGATTCATATTATTAGCCATGGCTCGGAAGGTAGTGTCAATCTTGGCGCACTGAATCTGGATAGTTCTGATATTAGCGGTCGTACTTCAGATCTAGCGCAACTGGGCTCGGCATTGAATGAACAGGGGGATTTGCTGCTCTATGGCTGTGATGTGGCAAGTGGCGAAGGGCAAGCATTTATTGATTCCATCGCACAGCTAACCCAAGCCGATGTGGCCGCATCTAATGATATCACTGGTGCAGCTGGTAAAGGCGGTGACTGGGTTCTAGAAAAAAGCACTGGCCAGATTGATGTGGCGGCATTACAGGATGTGCATTATCAAGGCACGTTGGCAGCTGTTACTTTTGGGTTTGAGTCTGGTGTCTCAGGTCTTGGGACGAAAACAGTGACTCAAGATAAGGGTGGTGAAATTCTAAAGGTGACAGCGGATCAGAATCTTGTTGATAGTGATAGTGTTAATGCCTCTATAGATGAAGCGAAGTCTGTATCAACCTATGGTGGCCCGATTGCGAGCTGGCTTAAGTTTGAGGTAGAGGGGGGGAAGGTCTTCGATTTTACCAAAATCAATATTTATAACGCTAATGCCGATGCTACTTTTACGTTTACTGCTAATGACGGAGCAGCTTTTACCACATCAACTATAAGTTCTGGTCAAACGGTTACTATTGATCTACCTAGTGCTGGATTTCAAGGTGTTTCTAATATCACCATGACATCTTCTGATCCGGCAGGGATTGTAATAGACTTTGACTCGGTTATGTTAACGAATATCACTGCGGCTAGTGCGCTCCCTAATGCCCCATCAACACCGGATTTGTCAGCGGCATCTGATACCGGTATATCCAGTACGGATAATATTACCAATGACACCACGCCCACCTTCACCATCGCGGGTGTCACCGACGGGGCGATGGTTACGCTGTTCAACGACGCGAACAGCAACGGCACTGTCGATGGCGGCGAATCCCTCGCCACCGAGACCGCCAACGGCACCAGCATCCAGTTGACCACCAGCTCGGCCCTGACCTCTGGCACCTACAACATCAAGGCGATCCAGACCGTCGGTGGAACCAACAGCGCTGCTACTTCTGCCCAGTCGGTAACGATTGATACAACAGCGCCAACAGAGACAATTACCTCAGCGACATTTTCGGCTGATACAACGGCTAACGGCGGTACTAACAGCGATTTTATAACCAAGACGGCTGAGCAGACGGTCAGTGGCACCTTATCAGCTAACTTGGCATCGGGAGAGAGCGTTTACGTGTCCCTTGATAATGGGGAGAGCTGGACAGTGGCGACGGCGTCCGTGGGATCGAATACTTGGTCTTTAGCAGGACAAACGTTAACGGAATCAAGCGCCTTAAAAGTCAAGGTGACTGACAAGGCTGGTAACGACGGAGCAGTTTATAGCCAAGCATATGTGCTGGATACAAGTGCACCAACAAAGACAATTACCTCAGCGGCCTTTTCGGCTGATACAGCGGCTAACGGCGGTACTAACAGTGACTGGATCACCAAGACGGCGAGTCAGACCGTCAGCGGTACTCTGTCGGCCAATCTAGCCTCA
>NZ_JAEMUI010000030.1 GCF_016461715.1 Marinomonas spartinae
TATTTTCCATTACACTCATACTTGTCAACCACACTGTAACCCTGTCCAACTCAGGAATTGATTATGCCCAACCACAACCAGACGGATCTCTTTGATAACAGGAGCCTTCCCCAAACCTATTTTGCTGAACGGGTGCTATTGCCTTCTGGTTGGGAAAATAATGTGCTTTTTTCTATCAAAAACGGTCAATTCCTCTCATTTGACTGTGACAGTACACCAACGACAGGCTGTCAGAGACTGACAGGCCCCGTCCTACCAACAATCGCCAACCTGCATTCTCATGCCTTTCAGCGGGTAATGGCAGGGGCGGCGGAGGTCTGCCTTAATCCCAACGATAGCTTTTGGAGTTGGCGCGATTTAATGTACAAAATCGTGCAGAAACTGACGCCTGACGACGCGCGCGTCATCGCGACTCAGCTTTATATTGATATGCTAAAGGCGGGCTACACCCAAGTGGGCGAATTCCACTATTTACACCATGGTTTGGGTGGAAAGCACTATGATCAAGTGGGTGAAATGGCGAACCAGCTTATTGCGGCGGCGGACGACTCAGGCATGGGGTTAACACTACTGCCAGTACTCTATTCCCATTCTGGCTTTGGTGGTCAGGCGCCCAATGCAGGCCAAGCGCGGTTTATCAACTCGACAGAGTCGTATCTCAAGCTGCATCAGGCTTGCCAGTCTAAGCTTAACAATCACCCACATCATAAATTGGGCGTCTGTTTTCATTCATTGCGAGCTGTGACTAAGCCTCAAATTGAGACGGTACTCCACACCCTTAATGCGTCGTATCGCGACACATGCCCAATCCATATTCATATTGCAGAGCAACAAAAAGAAGTCCAAGACAGCTTGGCTTATAGTGGTCAGCGACCTGTGGAATGGCTACATAACGAAATTGGTCTAAATGAGCGTTGGTGTTTGGTTCATGCCACCCATTTAACCGAGAGCGAGCGTCACGCCATTGCCAAAAGCCAAGCCGTCGTTGGATTGTGTCCGACAACGGAGGCGAATTTAGGGGATGGTATTTTTCCTGGCGTCGCCTTTGAACAAGACAATGGCCGTTGGGGCATCGGCTCTGACAGCCATGTGAGCCTATCAATTGTCGAAGAGCTGCGAACCTATGAATACGGACAGCGTCTACGCGACCAACAGCGCAACCGCTTGTATCGCGCAGATCAAACCCGCGTTGGCGATAACCTTTACCTACAAGCTTTACGGGGCGGCAATCAAGCCTGTGATGTGTCATTGGGATTAACAAAAGGTAACCGGGCTGATTTTATGGTACTCGACGAGTCTCACCCTTTTATGGCGGCAAGTGAACCCAAAGATCTGCTCAATCGCTGGCTGTTTGCCAGCAATGAAAACCTTGTTAAAGACGTCTTCGTAGCAGGCAACCACATCATTAAAAACTTCCACCACCAGCAAGAAGAAAACAGCCGTCTGGCCTTTATTCAAGTCATTAAAAAGGTGATGTATGACGCCTAACACTCGGTTGCCTTACCAGATTCTTTCACAGAGCGATTACCAACGCATGCCATGGAAAAATGGTCTTGGCGAAACGTTAGAGATTCAACGTCATGAAGATAGGAACGGCCTACGTTTTCGTATCAGCCAAGCCTCAGTTGTAGAAGATGGTGTGTTTTCTGACTTCAGCGGGTTGCATCGCACCTTGGTGTTGCTCTCTGGTGAGGGAATGATGTTAACTCACCAGAGAGTCAACACGCCGCCCTATTCTCATCGCCTGACTCAGCCACTTGGTATAGCACGTTTTGCGGGAGGTGATAAAACCCACGCAACACTGATCAAGGGGGCTATTGAAGACCTCAATATTATGGTGCGAGAAGCCGACACCCAAGCCAATGTGGAGGTGGTTAAAGCCCCTTACTCCATAGCATTGCCAACTGACGAGCATACTGTGTTTTGCGGTATTTATGCCTCTGAGGACAGTGTCGTTGAAAAAGATAATGGCGACCTCTTGCTGCTAAAGGCACACAGCATAATGCTGTTATCAAAAGACATACATCTAACATTGACGCAGGGGCACGGCATTTTTATCACTATTTTGGACGTTTAATTAACGTCCAAAGTGACCAAACAGCTGGAAGCGGGACCCCGGGTGCAGCAAGCGCGCCACGGTAATGATATCGTCTCCCGCCCAAGTACGACGATTAATCTGTAAGCATGGCTCGGTAGGCGAAATCTGCAAACGTTCGCACTCCGTTGGGGTTGGTAACACCGCTTCGACCAAATGCTCTCCTTCCGTCATGGGAGCAGTAGTCATTAGGTATTCATAGGAGGTATGTTTGGAAAAGTCCTGCTTATCATAATCGGGTGCGCGACTGGCATTCACGATGCGCTCTTCGATTTGAATCGGCAGATCGTCTTCATAATGGATCACCACGGAACGAAAAATACCATGATTGGTGCGCACCCCCAGCATCATAGCTTCTTCCACATTGGCCTTAGCAGATTCCAGCACCAATAACTCTGAACGGTGCTGGTGACCACGAGCAATAATCTCTTCGGCAATGTTATGCACTTCAAACAAAGCAGAATGGGCTTTCTTTTCTGCCACGAATGTTCCAAGGCCCTGATGACGAACCAATATCCCTTCAGCGGTTAATTCCCGCAATGCACGATTCACCGTCATCCTGCTCACCCCCAGGGCTTTCACCCATTCCGCCTCGGATGGGACGCGCTGATTCACTTGCCACTGACCATGACTGATTTTTTGGGTGATAGCCTGCTTTAGTTTGGCATAAATGGGCTGTGACGCATCGGGCATATCATCAAATAAATGCGCAAGCATTGATAGAGTGTCTTCTGACAATGGAATATCCGTTTGCTGATGAATGAAGTGCTATTATATCGCGACGCTCAAGCATCAAACAATAGACTTGTATAGACAATTAAAGCTAACATGCGCATTTCTTCTTGTGACAATACCGACGATTATATCGGCATCATCCATAATACAGCCAACCAAGCAAGCCCGATGACCAGTGACAGAACGATACCCAAGCGAGGCGTCTGTACTTGCACAGGCCCCGTTAGACCTTTCTTTTTGCCGTGCAGCATGGCGAGAAATAACCGTTCCTTAAGATGAATTTCATGGAACAAAACTGCCAAGATGTGTAAGGCGACTAATGCCAATAAAATATTAGGTAATGTATGGTGAATGGTTGAAATACGATCTAGCCAATCATCGGAAGCATAACCATTGAAAGGGCCAAACCAAAAGATCTGATCACTGGTAAACAGTCCCGTCAACCATTGGAGGCTCAACCCAAGAAATAATACGACCACCATTAATGCGCCAATCGGATTATGGCCCGCATAGTGCTCATGATGTCCGGTAAGCAATCCTTTCAAATAAGAGAAGACCACCTTAGGAGAGCGTACAAACTGTCCAAAACGCGCATAATGAGATCCCCAAATGCCATATAAAACACGGGCTACGATTAACGCTGACAAACTATACCCCATATAAAAATGGTATTTGAGCCAGTCACCTCCTTCATTGCCAGTTATGATCAATCCCGTAAACAAAAGCGCCATCAACCAATGACTGACTCGAATCGGCCAATCCCATACTAATTCAGATTTCATGTTTGTTTTTTTCCTATGCAATAACCGCATTCGTTCGCTAAAAATACATCATCAGACTATTTTTAACGAAGGCAGTTTAACGGGCGTATCTTGATTGAGGTATTGGCAAGCACCATCACCCTGCTAAATATATTCATAGTAGACAAAAAAACCGCCATAAGTTCATTCCACTCATGGTATTTATTTGCCTATTAAGCTTAGACGCTTTTTCTCTTTTCTTTATTAACATGACATAACAACGCCACATAACAAGGAGTGACACCATGTTGCTAGGCTTTCTCTTTATTATTGTTTTGGTCTGTCTGATCATCATCTACTGCTATCTTTTTAAACGCCGTTTTTTTGCTAGGCAAAACCTCGTTATTGACCTGCCTTTTGATATCGTATCAGAAAACCTAAAAGATCTAAGCAACTGGCCACAATGGATACCTTGGCTGCTCTTTGAGCCGAACACAAAAGTGCATTATGACTACTCCCACGCTGGAGAAACCACCCTATTACCCTCATGCTTAAGTTGGAAAGGTAAACTCATTAAAGAAGGGTATATTCTCATGAAACCGGCTCGCCCCAGCGCCAGCTACTGTCATGCCGTTATCGAGGCCAATGCGTTTTATCCAAAGGATGTGTTTCTTAGTATCGACCTTACTAAACAAGGCTCCCATACGGGAATTAACCTGCAACTCACGGGAAGCGTCCCTTTTCTATTGCGTTACAAAACGGCCCTACTAAAAATTCGTGCTAACAAAGACCTTGAGCTGTCCCTATTACGATTAAACGCCCATTTGGTTCAATACAGCCAACGCACGGATTACGAGTTTGCAGACCCTTCTTACACATTTTTAGAAACCAAGCAACTTGGTCATTTCGATGCGGTTACTCGCCCCTTTACGGCAAAAGATCAATCCATCTCACAAAAAATAGAACAGGGCTTTCACGATTTATTCACGGCTCTTGGTCCACAAAACCCAACAACGGGTCATCGATTTACCCTCTATACCAAAGCCGACCCGATTCATCATGACTTTGAAGGCGTTCTGGGGGTATTAGTACAAAATGTAGAACCCTGCGACCTGCACCCAGAACGGATCACCCTTAACGGGACATACCTGCAATTACTCTACCATGGTAGCTATCAGCACTTATCTTTGGCATGGCATGTGATCCACAACATGATGCGCTTACAAGGCCATCGACCGGATAAAAAGCACCCGAGCGTAGAGGTCTACGAAATAGGACCAGGCCAAACCAACAGCCCAAAAGAGTACGTTACAAAGGTATGTTTACCAATCAAGTAGCTTTTTTATTCGTTAAGGGTAAAATCGAAAATGAAGAAGTCTAATATCTACTCACTTTAAGGATGAAAAATGATGATCTCTGACCACCAGCTCTGGTTTATAGACCGCGCATTTGAGTTAATACTTACGATTGCCTTTTTCTACATTTTTAAACATCTTTTCCATATAAATAATAGTTGGCTATTAGGTTTTTTGGCCGTTTCCTCAAGTTTTTTAATCGCAGGTGTTGTCTATAAACAGGTTGAAAAAACCAAACTGTGGGCAAAACTTCGGTCTAATCAACAATAGAGCCCTTCCCCTGTACCATGCCCATATTCGGGACTTTTTTGCGGTTCTAGATAGAAGTGCCCTATTCCTTTAGAGTATGCTCATTACTAACGCCCCCAACACATGATGCTGAGCATTCTTGATGGATCAAGGGTAGCGAGCATTACGCTTTAAGCATACGTAGCAAATACCTTTAAACGAATAAGAGCCGATTACGATGACAACTCTCTATCAGGACCATCTCACTGTATTACAACAACGCTATGAAGCCGCCTTAACACACTTCCAATGTGATGCCGTAGTACTGGCGTCAGGTCATAAACAATATTACTTCCAAGACGACCATACAGCGCCTTTTCATAGTTACTCAGGTGCCCAACAATGGCTTCCATTTACCTTAAGCGCGGAAACCTATCTCATTATTGAAGCAGGTAAAAAACCGCGTATTGTGTGGCCGGTTCGTGATGATTTTTGGCACGCACCAAATCCCGTTCCCGCTGGTGAGTGGCAGGATAGCTGGGACATTACCCCCGCCCGTCGTGACGATAAATGGTTCCAAGGTTTACCAGAAAAATGTGCCTGGCTTGGCCCCGAACCACAAGATTTTGCTCATGTTATCCCAGGTTTCAATACCTATGTGGATTTTGCCAAAGCGGTGAAAACCCCTTATGAAATAGCCGCTATTCAACGTGCTAGCGTCCGTGGTGCAAAAGGTCACCTTGCCGCAAGGGATGCCTTTTTAAATGGCTTGAGTGAATTTGAAATTCATTTGGCCTATTTACAAGCCAGCCAACAAACCGCCAACCAAGAACCTTACCCTAGCATTATAGGCGTCAACGAACATGCTTCGGTGCTGCATTATGAACACAAGGACTTTGATCGTAGCGCCAATCCACTAACCTTGCTGATTGATGCTGGCGCCACGGAGCACGGTTATGCCAGTGATATAACACGCACCTTTACCAAACAAGACGATGAGTTCCGAGCTTTGGTCAAAAGTCTGGACAGTGCAGAGCAAGAGATGGCAAAAAAAGCCTTGTCTGGTACATCCTATCCTGAACTCCACCAAGGGGCACTGCGAACCATCGCTGGTATTCTCCATGACCATAAAATTTGCTCATTGAGTGTGGACGAACAAATCGCAAAAGGCATTACACAAACCTTCTTCCCCCATGGCCTTGGACATTTGTTAGGGTTACAGGTGCACGATGTAGGCGGCTTTCATCAGGATGTGTTAGGCACACGTCGTGAACCTGATGCGAATGCGCCTTTCTTAAGGCTGACTCGTACATTAGAGGAAAACATGGTGCTCACCATCGAACCCGGTCTATATTTTATCCCCATGCTGTTGGACAAAATGCAGGCTGAGATACCACAGCACGGGTGTGATATGGCACTCATTAAACAATTCATTCCCTACGGTGGTATTCGTATTGAGGACAACATCGTTGTCAAAGACGAAGTGTCGGTTAACTTAACCCGACAAGCCTTTTCTGAATACGAAGCGTAGATCATTAAACCTTATAAACCACAAGCGATGCGATTCTGGAGCATCAGTAATAGTCTCGCTTGTGGTCGTTAGCCAAAGGGATTGGAACCACTGCAAATCGCAGTAAATGACATCTTCTGATGCGATTATGATGAATTTTCTACTAAAAATGTGGGAGTTTATCGATTATCCATAACTAAAATAGTATAAAATTCGTTGGTTTTGGAATCGATAAACTCTTTTCTCATTCACGACTCGTAAGCTAAAGTAATCCACGTTGCCGATTATTTGCCCCATTTGGGTAAATAAAAATAATAATAAACGTTTTGACCTTAGCTCATTTATTTTGCATAAGGCTAACCGGAGACACCATGAAAAAAACAGTACTTACCCTACTCACGGCCCTCTCGCTATCCTCAGCGGCAAGTTTTGCAGCCTACCCAGACAAAGACATTCAAGGCATTATCCAATGGGGAGCTGGCGGCTCAACGGATACAGTCATGCGTTCCATAACGCCTCATGTCGAAAAATTCCTTGGTACAGACATTATTCTCACCAACAAAACAGGTGGCGTGGGGGCGATTGCCACCAAGTATGTTTATGCTAAACGCGCCGATGGTTACACTCTGCTTATGGGGGCAGAAAACCCACAGATGTATAAAGTCTTAGGCTTAGGGAATATCGATTACAGCGACATGATCCCCATTGATATCTTAGCCCGTGGCACACCAATCATTGTTGCCAATAACAACGCACCTTATAACAACATGGAAGAATTTCTGGACTATCTTCATAACCACCCAGATCAAGTAAAGATAGGCTCAACAGGCAAAGGAGGAATGACGTCACTCGTGCTTGCCATGCTCAAATCTCAAACTAAGATGAGTTACATCAGTATTCCTTACAATGGTGACGGCCCAGCGTTAACCGCGATTCAAAGTGGCGCTATAGATGTCATGCCTGCCGTATTAGGTGCAGCCATTGAGCAAGTGAAAGCAGGTCGCATGAAAGTCATTGGGCTGATCGATAACGAGCCAAATAAATTACTTCCCAACATAAAACCCGTGACAGACACCTTGCCAGGAATGAAAAAATATCTGCCTTGGGGGCCTTTTTTTGGCGTGTTCGTGAAAAAAGGTACACCTAAGGTAGCAGTTGAAAAACTACAAAACGCGTTCCACAAAGCCGCGTTGAATCCTGACTTTGTTAAACTTATGGATAAACGTGGTTACAGTATTTTGAATATCAGTGGTCAAAAAGCGAGAACCTTCTTGGATTCCTATCGCTCAACCTCCTCTTGGTTAGCATACGATGGCGGAGTCGCGAAAATATCCCCTGCTAAATTCGATATTCCAAAACCTTAATACTGCGAACGAGGTGAGGTATCACGCTGACGATCTCACTCATCATCTAACAGGAGAGTCGCTCTTGCACGACTCTCCTTGTATTGGCATAACCTGGAGTCTATATGTCCAGTCCGTCCCTACGTAAGCCAGGCGAATTAATCTTTGCCTTGTTATTGGTTATTTTTAGTGTATTTGTCTTTTGGCAAGCTTACAAAATCGCTGGCTTCTCCTCCATGAGCTCAGCTGGGGCCTTCCCTATGGCTGCGTCTTTCGCGATGCTGTTATCATCTTGCTTTATTTTTGTGAAAACGCTAAAAGCCCCTAAAGCAGAAGGCATGCGTTTTTTTTACCACTGCTTACCACCCGTTGTTGCCATTATTATGGCCATTATCCTGATATACGCCGTATTGCTAGATAGTGTCGGCTTTACCTTAACCAGTTTTGCTTTTCTGTTTATTTGTATACAAATACTGCATCGACGGAGCCCTTTCTATACCTTTGCCTTGTCTCTTATTACGCTCATCGTGGTGTATATTGTATTCCGACTGATTTTCCAAGTCGTTCTTCCCGAAGGTATTGTCCCAGAAGATCGAATCATCGCTGTCATCAAGTCACTGTGGAGCTAATCACACAATGGATGCTTTAAGCTATTTCGCTACCTCATGGGTATCACCTGAATTATTTGGACTCACAGCATTAGGGACATTTTTAGGGATTTATATTGGTGCCATTCCAGGCCTTTCTGTGACCATGGCCGTCTCCATTCTTATCTCTTTTACCTTTTCATGGGACGTGAATAACGCCCTTTGCCTGATGGTCGGTGTATACATGGGCGGCGTGTATGGCGGTTCTCGAACCGCGATTTTGCTGAATATCCCAGGTGCCCCTTCTGCTATTGCAACCGCACTGGATGGCTATCCGCTCGCTCAGAAAGGCCTAGCGGGTGAAGCCATAGGTTTATCGACCGTCATGTCAGTGATCGGTGGTTTTGTTGGCATCATTGTGCTTGCCCTTGCGGCACCAACCGTCAGTAAGTTTGCCATCACCTTCCAGCCTCGGGATTATATGATGCTGGGCATTCTCGGCATCACCTTGGTTGGCTCGTTATCTGGTGGTAGCTTAGCCAAGGGAATTTTTGCTGGCGCACTTGGCTTGTTGGTCGGTACGGTAGGGCTGGATCCGATGACCGCACAAGAGCGTTTTACCTTTGGCGATGTGGACCTCTGGAATGGTATCAATCCTGTAGCGGTAATGATCGGCATGTTTGGTGTAGGAGAAGCACTGCATCAACTGCACTATATGGACAAAATGGTGGTCAAACAAAAGATTAATCGCATCCTACCAAAATTGTCAGACCTTAAAAAATACCTACCCTTAAGTCTACAAAGTTCCTTGTTAGGCGTTATCATTGGCGCCCTACCTGGCACAGGGGGCGATATTGCCGCATTAATGGCCTATGACCATGCAAAACGTATTACTAAAAACCCCAAAGTGCCCTTTGGGGAAGGAGCAAAAGAGGGATTAATCGCGCCGGAATCGGCAAACAACGCCGCCGTAGGTGGGGCGTATATTCCCATGCTGACATTAGGTATCCCAGGAGATGCTGTAACGGCGGTCTTTATCGGCGCCCTATTTATCCACGGTTTAAATCCAGGTCCGTTATTATTGACTGAACAGCCCCATATGTTTTGGTTCACCGTGGGCAATTTAACCCTATCGAATATCTTTGTACTGATCTTTGGCCTAACAGGCATTAAGATTTTTTCTAAGATTGTCGAGTGTCCAAAAGGTATTTTAATTCCGATTATTTTCTTACTGTCGATCGTTGGGTCTTACGCCATCAACAATTCGATTGTCGATATCTGGTGGATGCTGGCCTTCGGTATATTAGGCTATTTTATGCGCCTTTACCGTTTCCCTGTAGGCCCAGTGATTCTAGGGGTAATTTTGAGTTCACTAACAGACCAAAATTGGCGCCGCGCTATCTTAAGTGAACGTGGGGATTTGGGTCCATTCTTTGCTCATATTTTCACAAGCCCGCTGTCTACCGTCCTCTTCTTAGCCATTGTGTTGATTTTCTTCACGCAAACGCCGATTTGGACAAAAATGCTCAAGCCAAGATTATTTCGTAAAAAACCATAAACTTGATTATCGGCTATTTGGGCGTACCCGCACTTATATTCACAGAACAATTAGTGCACGGTACGTCCATACTATTTGTAGATTAAACAGACCAAGTTGTAGATTAAACAGACCAAGCCACGCCTTAGGCCTGCTTCATCTTATGAACCAGCCCTTGGATGCCCAACACATACCCCTGCACTCCCATGCCGACGACAATGCCTGCTGCCACGGGCGAAATATAAGAATGATGACGAAATGCCTCCCGAGCATGCACATTGGATATATGCACCTCAATCACAGGTACTTCTGCGCCTTTAATCGCATCATGTAAGGCAATGGAAGTATGAGTATAAGCACCAGGGTTAAACACCACACCAAGCACATCCCCTTCTTTAATGCGTCGTCCCGCCTCATGAATATAGTCAATTAAAACCCCTTCATGGTTCGATTGACGAAAATCGATGTCATGACCTAACGCACTCGCCGCATCTCGACACATGACTTCCACATCAGCCAAGGTTTCGTAACCATATTGCGCTGGCTCACGGCTACCTAGTAGATTCAAGTTTGGTCCATTCAACACCATGATGGTCGACATCGCTGTTACTCCCAGTCAATTAAACAAAATAACGTAAGATAATACTTAATGTGAAAAAGGAAGCCACCGTCGTGATCAATAAAGTACTGGCGCAAAAACTGCGCTCACCGTATTTATCGCCAATAATAGGATAAATGCTAAACATAGAAACGGCAGAAAATACAATCACGGCGGTTTTCAATTCGCTCGGTAAGTTCGGGGTCAGTGATAGCAGCATCATCACCACTAATGGAAAAAAGATCAATTTCCCTGTTGCTACCAAGGCAATTTGCTTAAGACTTCCTTTGACCGACACTCCAACCAAAGAACCGCCGATGACAATCAATGCCACAGGCGCGGAAGCAAGTGCCAACATATCCAACCCACGGGACAAAAATACTGGCAAAGAAAAACCAATCGATGAGCCAATCAGTCCGGCACACACCGATAAAATAATCGGATTCGAAATCACCCGCTTGAGAATGGGTAACACAACTCGACTACCGTCCATGCTATTTTTGCCATACAGCGCTTCAATAAAAATCAGTCCTAGCGGCATCAAGATAATGTTTTCTACCATAATGCTCATGGCAAAGGCTTGTGTTGGCGGATGATGGAAAAATTGCAATAACACGGGAAAGCCAATAAAGGCGCTGTTTGGCATGGTCGCCCCCAGCCCTCTTACTCCAGATGAGACCCAGTTGTCCTTAAAAAACCAACGACAGACAAAAATAGTGGTGGTTAATGTGATCAAACCACTCCCTGCGTACACTGCCATATAACTAATATTAATGGATTTCGCCAGATCCATATTTAATAACTTAGTGAACACTAACGCCGGTAGCGCCAAATACAAAACAAAGCGACTCAAGCCAGGCAGCGACAAGGCGGGCAATAGCTCAAATCGCACCACAAGATAGCCAAGCAAAATCAAAAAGAAAATTGGCGCAGTAATGTTTAACACAGCATCCATAATCCACATTCCTTATAGGCTAGTGGCGCGATCATAAAGACAAGCATAATAACCAACTTTCCACGGGTTTGATAAGCAGACTGTGGTGATGGCCTGATTGTTAAGCTCTTTAAATTAACTCGCTGGTAACATTGAAGGTTTCTCTAAACTGATGCCATACAGGCATCACATCCGTCACTTTTATACCAGTGAAGATTTCAAACGCATCGATCCCTTGGTAAAAAAATAAATCAAAGCCCGAAACAATTTGTAACCCCTTACGATGAGCTTCGACTAAAAACTCAGTATCCATTGGTGTATAAACGGCATCAAATGCCCATTTTTGCCCACCAATGGCGTTAGCCTCAAGCGGCAATCCCGGTGTCTTATGGTGACCAACTGGCGTACAGTTCACCAAGCCATCCACTTGCGCTGCGGCGGTAGAGGCGTCCTCTATAGCGACGTAACGTGCTTTATAGCCAGACTCATTAAGCGCCTTAACCAAAGAGCAGGCGCTTTCTTCACTTAAGTCGGTCACCAGCAATTCCGTCGCCCCCACGTCAAATAAGGCAAAGCCAATTGCTCGCCCGACGCCTCCCGCGCCAATCATCAACACTTGGCCTGCTGGCAGTGCTCCTAAACGCCCTTGATAACCGCGAATAAACCCAGTGTAATCGGTATTAAAAGCGCACACCCTGCCATCTTTTAGTAATAAAGTGTTGCTCGCCCCCACTTTTCTTACTGCCTCATTGACTTCGTCGGCACTGTCGATGGCAATTTGCTTGTAAGGAAAGGTCACATTGGTTCCGACAAAGCCCTTTGCTTGAATCTCAGCCAGTTTTGCTCGAAAGGCTTGCGCTGTACTGTCTTCTGGCACCTGTAATTGATAATCAACCGGTAGCTGATGCAATTCCCCCAGCATCATGTGTAAGGAGGGAGCGCGAGATGCGGCAATGGCTTGCCCGATGAGACCAAGATTTATCATATATTTACCTTAATAAAGCGATTCTATAAACAGAAAGAAAGCGACTCTCTAACCATCGATAACGATAGTAAAATCATATACTAAGCAGCGCAGGTGAATCATGAAAATTTCGGTATCGTTAAGAATCAAAAACTGATCGTTACGATAACAACCTGGTGTAAGGTCATTTATCTTTGTGTATCTTTGCTATTCATTTTTGATATAGTAATTGCATCTAATCCTGATAGCCTGTGATGAATGTATGGAAATGCCTATCCCAAACTTACGACACTTACGTGTCTTCCTGGCGGTGACCGAGTACAAAAGTATCACGCGTGCTTCTGATTACATTTTTTTATCCCAACCTGCGATAACCCAAGCCATCGCGAAACTTGAGAGTCAACTGGGGGCCGCGTTATTCGAGCGTCACTCTGATGGCATGTATCCAACGGATTGCGGCAAAGTTTGGAATGATCGAGTGTCAAGAGCTGTGGATCACATACTCATGGCTCTCATTGATATCGCAAAAGAAAACAATATCAAAGAAGCCGATCCAAAGCACATGCTGGCGCTGATCAGCACGACTCAACTAAAAGCACTGGTTGCCGTTTGCGAAGCACAAAACTTTAGTATTGCCAGCCGTAACCTAGGGGTCTCTCAATCTTCCGTGCACCGGGCAGCACGAGATTTAGAACGACTGCTAACGGTCATTTTATTTGAAAGAAACAGCCTAGGCATCCATGCTACCCGAGCCGCACGCCATTTATCTAAAGCGAGCAAACTGGCGTTCAGTGAGTTGCGTCAGGGGATATATGAAATCAATACCATACAATGTCGAGATGTCAGCACCATTGCCGTTGGTAGCATGCCATTAGCACGCACCACCATCTTGCCAAAATCCATTTTGCGTTTTAATGAGCGTCACCCAGATGTGAATGTCAATATTACCGAAGGCCCCTATAATGACTTACTTCATCATCTTCGTCAGGGTGACATCGATATGATTTTGGGGGCTTTGCGTTACCCGCTTCCCGCCGACGATGTGGTTCAAGAAGAGCTATGGTCACCGCCACTGTCCATTATTGCCAAACAAGATCATCCATTATTTCGTCGTGGCAACCAAGTCACGGCCGAGGAGCTGGCTCAGTATGCTTGGGTGGTTCCGGCACAAGGTACGCCCACAAGGCAAGCGTTTGAACACATTTTTCAAGACGCTAATGTGGCCCTCCCCACTCGTTTTGTGGAGTCCAGTTCGCAGATTCTGACCCGCGAAGTACTGCTCGAAAGTGACCGACTGACGCTTATTTCTGCCCATCAGATGGAGCGAGAAATCAATATCGGCTTATTAAAAATCCTCCCCTATCCACTAGAACATACACGCCGACCCATTGGCCTTTGTCTTAGAAAAAACTGGCTTCCCACCACAACTCAGTCACATTTCTTAAGCATGTTGAGAGACGTGTGCGAAGCATTCCGCTAATGTCACCCACTAATGCATTGCAAAAATTGAATACCTCATGCGGTTATTTGATTATCCCATCACAACGCTGAATGTTAAATTGATTGGGATAAGTAAAAGGGACGGAGTTTTACTCTAAAATCATTGCCTGATAGCGCAAGCAAAGTCAGACAAAGCAAAAAACTAACGAAACAGCGGATCTCCAAATCGTCTCTTTTTTTAATATACGGAGACCTTTACACGATCGTTTAAAATCACAATACAACGACTCGCAAGTCAGGAGTAGAATATGAGAATTTGTATCGCAGGTGCTTCCGGTGCTTTTGGCATGAAACACATGGACGCCATCGCTGCCATAGAAGGATCTGAAGTCGTTTCTGTTGTCGGTACGAAAATCGACGCCATCAAAGCCTTCGCCGAAGAGCGTGGCGTCCCTCACTACACAACCGACTTAGCAGAAAGCTTAGCCAGAGAGGATGTCGACGCGGTCATTTTAGCCACGCCAACCCAATTACACGCTTCACAAACCATTCAATGTTTGGAAGCAGGCAAACACGTCATGTCCGAAATCCCTATGGCAGACAGCATTGAAGATGCTCGCAAAGTGGTTGAAGCTCAGAAAAAATCCGGTCTTGTTGCCATGGCAGGACACACTCGTCGCTTTAATCCGTCTCATCAGTGGATTCGTAACAAAATCGATGCTGGCGAATTAAATGTCCAACAAATGGATGTGCAAACCTATTTCTTCCGTCGATCTAACAAAAACGCCTTAGGTAAAGAACGCTCTTGGACAGACCATCTTTTGTGGCACCATGCCTGCCATACGGTGGATTTATTCCAATATCAAACAGGCGAAACAGCCAGCAAAGTACAAGCATTGCAAGGTCCAATCCATCCTAAGCTTGGTATTGCCATGGACATGAGCATTGGCATGAAAGTGCCTAATGGCGCCATTTGTACCCTGTCTTTATCTTTTAACAATGATGGTCCATTTGGTACCTTCTTCCGTTATATTTGCGACAATGGCACCTATATCGCTCGTTACGATGACCTCTTTGATGGTAACGATAATAAGATCGACTTAAGCGGTGTCGCCGTTTCCAACAACGGAATCGAGCTGCAAGATCGCGAATTTATCTCTGCTATTGAAGAAGGCCGCGCCCCTAATGCGTGCGTCACCCAAGCCATTGAGGCCATGGAAACCCTTTATCGCCTTGAAAAATGCCTTGAAGAGTAAGGATAAAGTGCGTTTTTACAACAGGGAGCCATCGCTCCCTGTTTTTATTTGTATACTAAAGCGCTAAATTAAAACTCAACATAGTGCCATTAGTGACGAACAGAGAGGTAAGGAATGTCGAAGCACCCACACTTAATGAACCCTAGTATTGGCCTAGGTTGTATGAACCTTTCCCACGGTTATGGAACATCATTACCAGAAGAAGACGGCATAAAAGCCCTGCAAGCAGCCTTTGAAATGGGTTATCGCCACTTTGATACCGCTACCCTATATGGTGCTGGAAAAAATGAAACGCTGGTAGGCAAAGCCTTAAAGGATCGCCGGGATGAATTTTTCCTTGCCAGCAAATGCGGTATGGCCAGTGTCGACGGTAAACGTGCTATCAATGGTCGCCCTGACGTCCTTCGCAAACAATGTGAAGAGAGCCTAAAGCGCCTACAAACTGATTACATAGACCTATATTATTTACATCGTTTAGATCCTAATGTCCCTGTTGAAGAAAGCGTTGGTGCACTTGGTGATTTAGTTAAAGAAGGAAAAATCGGTGGCATTGGTTTATCGGAAGTGTCTGCTGATACTATTAAAAAAGCCCATAAAGAGCACCCTCTCACGGCCGTTCAGACAGAATACTCTCTTTGGTCTCGTAACGCAGAGATCGCTGTTCTAGACACCACAAAAGCCCTCGATATTGTTTTCGTTGCCTTTAGCCCCTTGGCCCGTGGTTACTTATGCGGAGAACTTACCGACATATCACAACTGGTAGAAAACGACATTCGCACCAAGATGCCTCGCTTCAGCCCAGAGAACTACCCAAAAAATATCGAGCTATTGCAAGGTTTCCTCGCCATGGCGAAAGGCATTGGCTGCACCCCCGCCCAACTGGCCCTTGCGTGGACTTGCATGAAGGGTGAACACATTATTCCGATTCCAGGCACCCGCTTTGCTCATCATATGCAAGACAACTTTGATGCGGGTAGCATTAACCTTGATAGCAAACAAATGCAGCAGCTTGATGAGATGATTAACCAAAATACCGTATTTGGCCCTCGCTATAGCCCAGCCCTGCAAGCGGATATCGATACAGAAGAATTCGCTACCCAATAATTACCCCTCCCTAGCCCTCCCCTTAAAAAGGGGAGGGAACGTTTAAGATCCTCTCCCTGCCAAAGGGGTTGACCACTACACCTCCACCTAATCAGAGCGGGTAAGAACTGTTTACTACGCCCCCTCATTGAGGAGGAGGTTGGGAGGGGGTCTGGGTCTGTAATCTAAACAATCTCAATAAGCGTTTCCCCAGGAGTAACACGGTCACCTTTTTTGACATGCACCGCTTTCACTGTCCCAGCCACATTGGCATGAACTTCGGTTTCCATCTTCATGGCTTCCGTCACCAGTACAGCCTGACCCGCATTTACGGTGTCCCCTTCCGCCACCAGCACATCAATGATGTTACCCGGCATGGCCGCGCTGACATGACCTGGCTCTGTGGCTTTCGAACGACCACTGCTGCCTTCTGAAACATACTCATTCAACGACTCAAACACCACTTCTTCTGGCATGCCATCAAGAGAAAGGTACAGCTTGCGCTTACCTACCCCAAAGTCACCCACGCCGGTAATCGCCACATCGTAGACTTCACCATGAACGTCGATTTTAAATTCCGTGGCAAGCCCACCAGACGATGCCGCATTGCCCGCCTGTTCTGGCGGTAGAAGCACTTCGGGCTGCAATGTGCCATCGGCGCGTTGCTGTAAGAACTCACGCCCCAGTTCTGGGAACATGGCAAACGTTAGCACGTCCTCTTCATTTTTGGCCAAATCACCAATCTTTTTGCGTAACTTATATAACTCAGGCGCTAACGCATCCGCTGGACGAGCTTCGTTAACTTGCTCATTGCCCACGGCCTTTTTCTGAACACTCGCATTCACTGGCGCAGGGGGTTTACCATAGCCGCCTAGCAAATACCGTTTCACTTCATTGGTGATGGTTTTATAGCGCTGTCCTGCCAGGATATTGTAGACCGCTTGAGTCCCTACAATTTGCGACGTCGGAGTCACCAAAGGTGGAAAGCCAAGATCTTCCCGCACCCGAGGAATTTCATTAAAGACATCACGAATTTTATCTAATGCATTTTGCTCTTTTAGCTGGTTCGCTAAGTTAGACATCATGCCGCCTGGTACTTGGTTGATCTGCACAGACACGTCTTCACGGGTAAATTCGCTTTCAAACTGGTGGTACTTTTTCCGAACTTCACGGAAATAGTCAGCAATCTCTGACAGTAAAACAAGATCCAATCCCGTGTCGTAATCAGTGCCTTTCAACGCTGCGACTTGGGATTCTGTCGCTGGGTGGCTGGTACCACCCGCAAAAGAAGAAATAGCCGTGTCAATTCGGTCTGCCCCTGCTTCCACCGCTTTTAACTGGCACAAAGGCGCTAGGCCTGACGTTGAATGGCTGTGTACAACCAATGGCAGATCGACTGCATCTTTAATCGCTTTAACCAATTCGTAAGTTGCATAAGGCGTCAACAAGCCAGCCATGTCTTTAATTGCAATGGAATCCGCCCCCATCCCTTGCATGGCTTTAGCTTGTTCTACAAACAGCGCCGAAGTGTGTACTGGGCTGGTCGTATAACAAATAGTCCCTTGCGCATGTTTACCGGCTTTTTTGACTGCTTTCATGGCAGTTTCAATATTACGCAGATCATTAAGCGCATCAAAAACACGAAACACATCAATGCCATTGTCTGCTGATTTTTGTACGAAGGCTTCGACCACATCATCGGCGTAATGACGGTAACCTAGTAGGTTTTGCCCTCTTAACAACATTTGTAAGCGAGTATTTGGCAGTGCTGCCCGTAACTGACGCAGACGCTCCCATGGATCTTCTTTTAAAAATCGCACACACGCATCAAAGGTCGCCCCACCCCAAACTTCCAAAGACCAAAAGCCCACTTGATCAAGCTTTTCACAAATTGGCAGCATGTCTTCTGTGCGCATGCGAGTGGCAATGAGAGATTGGTGTGCATCACGCAGCGTGACGTCAGTGACTTCGATTTTTGTTTTTTTTACTTGACTCATTTTCCTTCCTCCTGCGGATTATCGACCAACGTGTGCAGCAATGGCAGCGGCTAATACCAGTGCAATGTCGCTAGGGTGACGTTTGACGGAATAATTTAGTAACTCTGGATGGGCTGGCACAAAGCCTGTATTAAACTGGCCTTTGACAAAATCTGGGTGCTTGAGTATTTCTTGATAATAATTCGACGTGGTTTTAATCCCGTGCAGACGCATATCGTCTATCGCACGACGACCACGGGCAATCATTTCTTCCCAAGTGAGTGCCCAAACCACCAACTTCAAACACATGGAATCGAAGTAAGGGGGGATTTCATAACCAGTATAAATCGCCGTATCCACGCGCACCCCTGGACCACCCGGCGCATAGTAGTGGGTAATACGCCCAAAGCTTGGCAAAAAATCATTTTTAGGATCTTCTGCATTGATGCGAAATTGCATCGCAAAACCTCGGAAATGAATGTCTTCTTGGCGAAAACTCAAGGGCAACCCAGCAGCAATCCGTAACTGCTCACGGACAATATCCACCCCTGTAATTTGCTCGGTAATGGTATGTTCCACCTGCACTCGAGTATTCATTTCCATAAAGTAGACTTCATTACCCGATAGCAAAAACTCAACCGTTCCCGCGTTTTCGTAACCCACCGCCTTGGCGGCTTTGACGGCGAGATTACCAATATACTGGCGCTGTTCTGGGGTAAGTTGTGGGCTGGGAGCGATCTCAATCAATTTTTGATTGCGTCGTTGGATGGAACAGTCACGTTCAAAAAGGTGGATCACATTGCCTTGGGAATCGGCTAAAATTTGCACTTCAATATGACAAGGATCGACAATGCATTTTTCCAGAAAGACCTCAGCCGACCCAAACGCTTTAGTGGCTTCTGATATCACTCGTGGGTATTGGCTTTTTAGTTCTTCAGGCGTATCACAACGACGAATACCTCGACCGCCCCCTCCTGATGTCGCCTTAATCATAACTGGATAGCCGATTTTACCCGCTAAAGACAAAGCCTCTTCCAAGTCGGCCAGATTACCCTCTGAGCCAGGGGTAATTGGAATACCAGCGGCGCGCATACTATCACGGGCTTGAGTTTTATCGCCCATTTTATGAATGACACTGGATTTTGGCCCAATAAAGACAATGCCCTTTTGTTCACACAACTGCGCAAAGTGAGCATTTTCAGACAAAAAGCCATAACCTGGGTGAATGGCGTCACAGCCGGTTTCGACGGCTAAATTGACAAGTCGTAATGGGTCTAAATACCCCGCTAATGGATCATCCCCTAGTGAGTAAGACTCATCAGCACGCTTAGCATGCAAAGCATAACGATCTGGCTCAGTAAAAATCGCCACAGAGCGAATACCTGCCTCTGAACACGCACGTATTATGCGAACCGCTATTTCTCCACGGTTGGCAATCAACACTTTCTTCAACATGGATCTCTCCTTTCTTGTTATATGAGATCTGAGTAAAACGTTGTGGGCGAAACCAAGACGAGTCTAGATTCAGCAAACAGAGTCACCGTGCAAAGGCCTCTGAATCACTAGACTACTCAAAGAATAACCAAAGTAAAAATTGATATTTCAGGCCTTATCTATAAGGTATACGTGATAGATAACAATAAAATGGGAGCAAGCATGTCATCCAACGTCCATTATCTCGCCAGTCGACTTACCTTTAGACAGTTACAAGTTTTCAAGTGCGTCTATGAGCTGAACAGTTATAGCCGTGCTGGGGACATGCTTGGCTTAAGCCAGCCAGCAGTCAGTAACCAAATTCGACAACTAGAACAGGCCATTGAGCAACCGCTATTTGAATACGTAGGTCGCCAGCTATACAGTACTGCCATCGCCAAACGCTTGGCACAATGCACCCTTTCTGTGTTTGATGAAGTTGAACGTTTTCAAAATGATCTGATGAACGACACCGGCTTAGTCTCTGGGGAACTAAAATTAGTCGCGGTAACCACCTCCCAATACATAGTCCCACACTTATTACGTGCCTATACCAGCCTTCATCCTAACGTGACGGTTTCACTGAAAGTGGTCAATCGAACCGAAGCCATTGCACGCTTCGAAAAAAATCGCGACGAACTGACCATTATGGGCATGGTACCTAACGATAAGCCCATGTTGAGCCTGCCTTTTTTGGACAATGAGCTAGTACCCGTTGTCCCGCCTAACCACCCCTTGTTGCAAGAAAAAGAGATCACTTTGGCAAAGTTTTTAGAACAGACCCTATTGCTACGCGAAACGGGCTCAGGCAGCCGTTTAGCATTGGAATTACATTGTCAAAAGCAGCGCGTTCGCTTTACCCATCAAATGGAAATCGGTTCCAACGAAGCTATTAAACATGCGGTAATGGCAGGCTTAGGCGTCGCGGTTTTACCGCGCTTTGGAATACTGGCCGAATTAAAACTGAAAAGTTTAGTAGAATTACCCATGAAGGATTTCCCGTTACGTCGATCCTGGTGTTTGGTCAGCCCACAAGGGCAACATCCAACGCCCACCATGCGGTCTTTTATTGACTATGTACAGCAGAATATAGGGCAGTTTGAGCAGATGTTTAAGCGTAAGATAACTCTCGATTGAGCAGCTGTTTTTTACGTTCTATTCCCCAACGATAGCCACCAAGATTTCCGCCTTTACGCACAATGCGGTGGCACGGAATCAACACCGCCAGACGATTTGCTCCACAAGCATTAGCAACCGCCCTGACAGCATTGGGCCGGCCGACTCGTTCAGCCAACTCACTATAAGTTTGCGTTTGCCCGTAAGGAATGGTTTTTAAGGCTTGCCATACTTGTCTTTGGAAGATCGTCCCCTGGATATCTAAAGGTAAATGCTGAATTGAACTGTCTCTTGAGTTTCCCTTCTCACTAAAGTAATCCAGAAGACAATCAAACCAAGCGGAATACGGCCCGATGGTAGATCCTTCTTGATACTGTCCAACATTTTTCAATGCTGCACTCGGCAAAGTAAGATGCAACTCCTGTTGCAAAGCAGACATATCATCAGCAAAACTCACATTGCGTAATCCCTTATCACTTGCTAATAATAAACAGTGGCCCAAGGATGTTTGTTCGATAACATAGAAAAATTGCTCTTCTTTGACAGCCATGGTTCGCATTGGCGACCTCTCGTTCACTTGTGATAAATCATCTTGCCACAGGATTATACAGTATCCATAACATTACCCGCCTAAGCGAAGCCATAAGATTGGTTTTTTAAACGATAGCCACAAAACCAATCTTTTTTCCCGTTTCACGCGTAACAGTGAAGAGAGAAAAATCTCTTTACACTTCTCCATCACACTAATAACAAATGTCCTACGTTAGTTAACTGAAAAAAAGGTCGAAACACGTAAACTGAGTGTAGGAATTAGCCTACAAGACGCAGTACAGCCATGCAAACCTAAAGAAGGTGATACTATGATTTTCAATAGCAAGAGCAAACAACAAAAACAGGAAGCACTCTTTGAAACGCAGAAAATCGCCGCTGAAGGTTCGGCATTTTTAGATGCGATGAGCCGATACTGCGCGACCATTAGTTTCGCTCCCGATGGCACTATACTCAACGCGAACGACCTTTTTCTTAAATCCGTAGGCTACGGTTTAGATGAAATTGTCGGTAAGAAACACGCCATGTTCTGTACCAAAAAATTCACATCAAGCCCCGAATACAAAGAGTTTTGGGAAAAACTGAACAGTGGAAAAAGCCATCAGAGCACCTTTAGGCGACTCACCAAAGGAGGCCAAACAATCTGGCTAGAGGCCACTTACTTTCCCGTCACAGTTGATGGCAAGGTCACAAAAGTGGTGAAAATTGCCACTGATGTGACACAAAAGAAAAATGAAGCAGATGATCAAAAAGCGATCATTGCCTCTTTGAACGTCTCATCCGCTTTGATTGAGTTCACGACAGATGGCACCATATTGACGGCCAATGACAACTTTCTTAGAACTATGGGCTATTCACTAAAAGAGATTACAGGGAAAAAACACCGCATCTTTTGTAACGATAAATTTTATGATACTCACCCCAATTTTTGGTCATCTTTGAGTCAAGGCCATTTTAACTCAGGTCAATTCGAGCGCATTAACAAACAAGGACAGTCTGTTTGGTTAGAAGCGACTTATAACCCTGTTTTTGATGACGATGGTAATGTGACTAAGGTGATTAAAATTGCGACCGACATTACCGACAGAGTCAACGAGCAAATGGCCATACAACATGCGGCTGAAGTCGCACACGCAACGTCGGTAGAAACGGCTCAAGTCTCAGAGAATGGAGCGAAAATACTCAAACGTACCGTTGATACATCCAACCAAATTATTAAGGATGTCGACACCTCGACAGAGCTAATTGAGCAGCTAAACAAGCAATCCGAAAGTATTGCTAAAATTGTCACCACCATTGGTTCGATCGCCGACCAGACCAACTTATTGGCTCTTAACGCGGCCATTGAGGCGGCTCGAGCAGGAGAGCATGGCAGGGGCTTTGCGGTAGTGGCTGATGAGGTGCGGACCCTAGCATCTCGAACCAGTAAATCGACGGTAGAAATCGAAGAGATGGTGGCACAGAACAGCGTCCTGACTCGCCAAGCCAAAGCCAGCATGAGTGAGGTAAATGGTCGCTCAGAGGAGAATGCTCAACTGATTAATGAAGCGGCGGGGATTATCGACGAAATCCTCAAAGGGGCAGAACATGTATCCAGTACTGTTAGCCGATTGCTTGATACATCACGGTAGTTGTGACCTTACGGTTTCACACTCACCAAAGAAAAACACGCTAAAAAAGATGCGATAAGTCTATTCGACCTATCGCATCTTGCTTCATTGTGCTTTTAGTCGCACTTTCCATCATGCATGCTTATTTATTAGAGCGCGAGAACGTCCCTATTTGCTAGGCATCTCGTGTTCTAATAAAAGCACGCCTGATCCTGTATTGGATATCGGGGCATGATAATTTCTATGGAGCTCGGTGACTTTACCTCGTAGCGCTCCACGCATGGCAATCCACATATTGAGCTCAACGGTTTGCGCCCCACCGATCTTAACCAAGTCTAAATTGCTGTACTTGGTTAACGACTCTGGGTCACTGACCAGTTTGTCCATGCATTCAATATCAAACTCTCGATTGATAATACCTGCTCGTTCTCCATCTAACTGGTGAGACAAACCGCCTGTACCAAATATGGCAACAGTGATGTCCTCATCATAAGATTCAATGGCTTTACCAATCGCTTTACCTAATTCAAAACAACGCCACGGCTGAGGCATCGGATGTTGCTCACAATTGATACACACAGGAATCACTTTCACATGCCCATAATTATTACCCGGCCACATCAGGCTCAAAGGAACGGTCAAACCGTGATCAACCTTCATTTCTTGGCAGATCGTCATATCAAAACCGTCTTCCACCAGACTATTAGCAATATGCCAGGATAATTCTGATTCACCCGTCACTGGAGGGATGGTTGCAATGCCCCACCCTTCGTCGGAATTATGGTATTCATCCGCCACCCCAATGGCAAACGTCGGCTTTTTGTCGATAAAAAACTCAAGACCATGATCGTTATAAAACAAGACAATCACATCTGGTTGCTTTTCGTTTAACCACTTACGTACAGGTGGATAACCATCAAAAAAAGGCTTCCAATAGGGCGTATCTTCTTGCTTATTTGCCATTGCATTGGCAATGGCTGGAATATGAGAGGTGGTCACTGCGCCAATAATATTCGCCATTATGCTTCTCCTGAGCCATTTTTAACCAGCAACGCCTTAAACTCATCCAAACTTAACCCCGTTTGAATGGCCCCGATATCTTGCATATTCAGCTTAAGAAGACCGGCAAACTTCGCCACGTAATAGATACTGCCACCTTCTTGAAGCAAACCAATGATATCGCGATCATGAATGGCTTTGATCTGTTTTTCAGTCAAACCAAACTTAGCACAGTAAGCATCAGGGTCTTTATTAAACTCATCACGAGCCGTTTGCTCATTAAAGGAGTAGCACATTTTGTTCAGCCCGTAGCCTTTCTTGGCCATTTTGCCATCAAACAGGTAAGTTCCTGGGACAGGCTGAGTTGAATCTTTTACTGCCATGATATTCACACCTCTTGTTATTCTGTTATGTGCTTTATCCATCCACACGACAAAGCACGCCTTACTCACCCCTGGGAATCATTCTGCCCAATAAAGCGCCATTGGATTGTCCACTAACAAGGCCTGTTGTAGCTCTTTGGTGGGCGCGATGTGAGGAATAACATCCACCAAATGCCCGTCGTTCGGCGCTTCCACTTTCATATTTGGGTGAGGCCAATCGGTTCCCCATAACACACGATTTGGAAATTTCTCTACCAAGGTACGGGCGAATGGGTAGACATCAGAGTAATCCGGGGCATGTTGCGTTAAACGCTCAGGGCAGCTCACCTTACACCAAACATTATCGTTGTCTGCCATGAAGTTCACAAAACGCTGGAAATCCGGATGATCCACACCATTAGCAACTTTTGGCGTCCCCATATGATCGACTACAATGGTGGTATTTAACTCCTTTAAGAAAGGAATCAGTTCTTCAAGGTCCGCAGCCTCAAAGTAGACAACAATATGCCAACCTAAAGGTCGGATTTTATCTGCAATTGCAAAGAAAACCTCTTTAGGTGTACTGTCTACTAAGCGTTTTACAAAGTTAAAGCGTACGCCGCGAACACCCGCTTCATGCATCACTTTCAGCTCTTCCTCGGTGATGCTGTCATCCACGAATGCTACACCTCGCGCCAACTCTCCGGCTGAATTAAGCGCATCAATCAAGGCAGAGTTATCCGTACTATGACACGATGCCTGAACAATTACATTGCGGGAAAATCCCAAATGATCCCGTAACGCGAATAACTGTTCTTTCGATGCATCACACGGGGTATATTTGCGTTTTGGGTGATAAGGAAATTTATCCGCTGGACCAAACACGTGACAATGGGCGTCTACCGAACCTTCAGGCACACGAAAGTTCGGCTTACTTGGGTTAGGATGAAAAGGAATGTAATCTTTATCCATCATGATCTGTTACCTATTTTAATATTTGTTTAAGGCTTTTCATTACAGGGCGCTACTCTTTATAAACCGTTGTCATGGGCAAACACCTGCCCATCGAACAATTTTCTGGCTGTGCGTAAAATCGCAGCAGAGCTCACTTCGCCATTGTCTTGCTGATGTAAAATCACAGTCATGGAACCAATCGGATGCTCCACATCCAAGGACATAGTCGACCCTGACTCATAGGTCGCCACGTCATTTGCCGGAGAACCTTTCAGCACAGCGGCAGTGGCGACGCTCACCGCGCCAAGGACACCAATCGACGCGTGACAACGATGAGGGATAAATGTCCGAGTGGAAATCGCGCCCCCATTCATTGGCGCGCTGACCATTGTCATCTTCGGTACCGATTTGTCTTTTACATCGCCTAAATTCATCATTGGGCCCACTTGTAAGCGAATCGATTCGAGCTTAGTGCGCAGGGCTTCGTTCGCTTCCAGCTCTTCCCGTGTTTCACTACCAGTAATCCCCATATCCGAGGCGCGCATCACCACAACGGGCATACCGTTATCAATGCAGGTGAGTTCAATGCCATCGACCACATCGACCACATTGCCAGTCGGTAATAACGCCCCACAGCTAGAACCTGCCGTATCGTTAAAAGTAATAGGCACAGCGGCAGAAAAACCAGGTACACCATCGATTCTCGCTCGACCTTGGTAGCACACCTTTCCTTCTTTCACAGACACTTGTGCTGTCGCGACCTGCCCCGTATTTTCCATAAAGATGCGAACTGTCGTCTCACCTTCTTGAGGAGCAACTAAGCCTCGTTCAATGGCAAATGGCCCAACCCCAGCAAGCAGGTTGCCACAGTTTTGTGCATCTGTGACGATGGCCTGATCAACAAAGACCTGCAAGAACAAATAATCCACATCCGCATCATCTCGCTGGGACGGTTTCACCACTGCCACTTTGGAGCTAAGGGGATCCGCGCCCCCCATGCCATCAATCTGACGATCATCTGGCGAGCCCATCATTCGAAGTAGAAACTGGTCGCGAGCGGCGGTTTCTTCTGGTAAATCAGAGGCTAAAAAATAGCCGCCTTTTGACGTGCCTCCTCGCATCCACATGCAAGGCGCGCTGTCTATGAGATTGGCTGCCTTAGACATATTTCAAACCCTTTTCTTTTAAACGAGGGCGCATTTCATAAATATCCAATCCCAGTTCACCATTGGCCATGCGAACACGTTTAGCCTCTTCATTTGCCATACGCTTGCGTGCCAGCTCTAGCACTTGCGCTGCACTTTCACGTCGCACCACTACCACACCATCATCGTCAGCAACAATTACATCACCAGGGTTCACCAAGGCATCAGCGCAGACCATGGGAACGTTGACCGAGCCAACGGTTTCTTTGATCGTCCCTTCTGAAAAAATGGCCTTGGACCAAACAGGAAATTTCATTTTGCGTAGATCTCGTGTGTCACGAACCCCACCCTCAATAATCAAGCCCACCACACCACGAGATTGTGCAGATGTAGCCAATAGATCGCCAAAAAAGCCATGATTAGACGGCGATGTTGGCGCGAATACCATGATGTCTCCTTTTTGGCATTGCTCAATCGCAACGTGCATCATCCAGTTATCTCCCGCTGCGCCGGAAATCGTCACGGCAGACCCAGCCACTGACACATCCTGTTGAATAGGACGCATATAATGGGCTAACAACCCCACACGCCCTTGCGCTTCATGAATCGTCGCCACGCCGCATTCTGCCAAACCGTCAATCACTTCTTGGTCTGCACGCTCAATATGCTGCACTACAATATTATTTCGCATGATCTTCTCCTCATCTGTTCGGATTACGATGACTAGCCATTAATTGCTAAACGGCTATAGACGCGACGCGCATTGCCTTCAAAAATTTCTTGTTTCTGTGCCGCACTCAACACAGTGTTGTTATCAATATAACGCTTAGTATCGTCATAATAGTGACCGCTTTCTGGGTCAATACCGCGCACAGCACCGATCATTTCCGAAGCGAATAAGATATTTTTCGTTGGAATAATGTCTAACAAAAGATCGATCCCACGCTGATGGTAAACACAAGTATCAAAATAGATGTTATTCAATACCCGTTCCGCCAGATCAAACCCTTGATCTTGCGCCATGCCACGGAAGCGTCCCCAGTGGTAAGGCACAGCACCGCCACCATGTGGAATAATAATTTTTAGATCTGGAAAGTCTTTGAAAACATCCGACATCATCAGCTGTTGAAAACCTGTGGTATCGGCACCTAAATAGTGAGAACCTGTAGTATGAAAACAATCATTACAAGCAGCACTGACGTGGATCATAGCGGGAATGCCATATTCACACATTTTTTCGTAGATGGGGTAAAAGGAACGATCTGCTAAGGATTTGTCTTGCCAATAACCGCCGCTTGGATCTGGATTCAGGTTGATGCCAATAAAGCCCATTTGCTCTACCGTGCGCACAATTTCACCGACCGACTTCGCTGGATCCACTCCCGGAGACTGAGGCAATTGTGCCACTGGCGCAAAGTTGTCAGGGAAAAGGTCACAAACACGACGAATTAAATCGTTCTGGTGCTCAGTCCAATATTGACTAGTGTATTCATTGCCAATGTGATGGCCCATCCAGCTAGCACGCGGTGAAAAAATCGTCAGATCTGTGCCACGCTCTTTTTGCAAGCGAAGCTGATTATTAATGATACTCTCACGGATCTCATCGTCAGAGACGACCACCTTACCTTTTTCGCCAACAAAAGCCGGATCTTTCGCGACTTGCTCTTTTTGCTTATCTCGATAAGCACCAACGCCAGGAGGTGTGGTGGTGTAGTGTCCATGGCAATCTATAATCATGCTACTCTTCTCTTTTCTTATATTAAGATAACAAGCATTGATTCGCTGTGATGAAGCCATCCTTCAGCCATTTGAACCAATGCATCACTTAACGAAGAGTATTTCGCTCTGGAGCGCCTTTGGCTATTTCAATTTGAACACAATAGTATTGCATTTTGATATAGCGTTAATTTGCATTTTTCTAATACTGAGCGGATCACACATAGTACCTATCAAAAGTCACCGCACTACCCAACAACCAGACATAAAAAAACCGCTTACTCATGAAGCGGTTTTTTTCAATGATGTGAGTGGTATAGACGCTTCTATCGCCGTCTAAACACTTGCTTATAATTGAGATAACACGTATTCAGCGGAGCTCACTTTATACTCACCCGGCTCATCCAACCAAAGCTGCTGTACAATGCCATTGTCGACTAACATGGCATAACGACGACTACGAATTCCCATTTTCGCCGATGAGATATCCAATTCTAAACCCAGCGAGCAAGTCAGCTCAGCTAAGCCATCTGCCGCCATCACCAGATGTTCAGCATTATTGGCTTTTCCCCAAGCATTCATAACAAACACATCGTTTACAGAAAGACAAACAATCTCATCAATGCCTTTTTCTTTTATTGCATCATAATGCACAACATAACCTGGCAAATGGCTAGCACTACAGGTTGGAGTAAACGCACCTGGTACAGCAAACATCAACACTCTTTTGCCCGAGAAGAACTCCGTCACATCTATATTTTCTGGACCTTCTTTGCCCATTACTTGGAACTGGCCATGGGGTAACATATCACCGATTTGAATTGCCATGCTTTTCTCCACAAAGAATTAACGAACGCTATCCTACAACAAATAAACAGCAAGACGCATTACACCGCCTCAGAAAAATCTTTCCCAATTTGGTAAATGACGAAAATCAGCCGTGCATTTGAATTACGCTACGACTTTAAACTGAGACAACAGTCGCTTAGTATTAGACGATAAGTCAAACAACTGCTCACTGTCTTTCTCACTTAAATCCGCACTCTTAGTCGCCTCCTCAGACATTGCTGAGATTTCATGCACGCTTTTATTTATATCCTGTGCTACTAGTGATTGCTGCTCTGCAGCCGTGGCAATTTGCGTACTCAAATCTCTCACCTCTACCATCCGTGTTTGCAAGGTGTCTAATGCTTCGCCAACCGTTCGCGTCTCTTTTACGCTAGAATAGGCTTTATCCTTGCTTTCTTGCATGGCGGCCACCGTTTTCGATACCCCACCTTGCAACAAATTAATAACGCTTTGGATCTCCTCCGTTGAGGCGTGAGTACGGTTCGCCAGAGAACGTACTTCATCAGCTACAACCGCAAAACCTCGACCTTGCTCCCCTGCACGTGCGGCTTCAATAGCAGCATTCAGTGCTAATAAGTTGGTTTGCTCAGCAATGTCCTGAATCACCTCTAAAATCTTTCCAATGTTTTTCGAATGCTCATCCAGCTCATTAACAACGCCTTCGGATGACTCCAATTGCGCCACCAGCTGCTCAATTTCATGGATATTTGAGCTCATTTTACTGCGGCTTTCGACCGCCAGCGTATCCACTTCTTGCACCTGGTTTAGGGTAATTTCGGCATTTTTTGCAACATCCTGAACCGTCGCCAGCATTTCCGTCATCGCTGTGGCAATGCTGGAGGAGCGGTCACTTTGTGTATTCATCAGTGTCTTCGTTTCGCCTGCAAGGCGAACATTTCTCTCTGCCGAGTCCGCCACATCGTTTGACGCCTTATTAACATCTTGCATCACACTTTGAAGCTTCGTCACCAATTGATTAACCCAACCGGATAACTCCCCAAACTCATCTTTACTCGAGACCTGACAACGTTGCGTAAAGTCTCCATCGGTGATTTTCCCTAGTACCAACATAACACTTGCCAATGGCTTACGAATACTACGGCTTACCCATAGGGTGATCAGCACCGCAATCAATACCGACACTAACACAACGATGGCCATAAACACTTTAGAGAAGTAAGCTGCCTGCTTGGCCGAGTTTTTCGCTTCTTCACGAAGCAATTCCGTCATTTCAACCGTTTGTTTCGATAAACCACTGATCGCGTCCATCTTGTCCACCAGCTTACTGGCAATACTTTCAGACTGTTGATCCAAGCTGATGAAGTTATAATAATTATCAACAACACTGTTGTCGCCCAACACCTCTTGCTTCACTTGTTTGACGGAGTCGTTGGTATCACTGTCAGCCAAATAGGTAAGGTTCTGCCCCATACTAGAAAAGTTTTGCGCCATCGTTTGTTTCAGGCCAAGCATGTCCTTTAGATTGGTTGAATCAAAATAATCACTCATAGTCGCTTTTAAACTTTCAAACTGATCGACCAAATAAGACGCTGCAAATCCTTTTTGTTCATTTGGGTGATTCTTTTTTATTCTATTCAGGTTATCTATCAAATAGGAAAGGTCATCTTTTAAATCAAACTTACCATCTGGAATTTTCGCTTGTAATTGCAACATGCGCTCATGATTTTTAAACGCCATATCAGTAAACTGATAAAAGGCAGTCACTTCTGCTTTTGATTTTTCTAGTATTTTAGCCAGCTTGGGATAATCTTGTACTTGCTCCGAAGTGTTGGTAAATAGCGTTTGAATTTTTTTCTTACTTTCTTCAAACGACACTTTTAGTCGCTTTAACGTATCCGGCGAACGACTCAACAAATATTGCAAAACCGTGGTATCCGCTTTGGCAAGGTTTTGGTTTATTTGATTACTTATTTTATTAATGTTGGCAATATTGCCCGTTGCTTTTTCTAGCCCACTCTCAACCTTCTCTAATCCTATGAAACCGGCCGCTGCAACAATTAACAGTAAGGCTAACAATCCACCAAAGCCTACCAAGATCCTTTGAACAACAGATAACGACATAATTGACCTCTAAGCATTTATATGGATGCGTCATTTCTCAAGGAAGTGAGATAAAACTGACTCATTAGTTATGTTTTGTCAACGGCATTTTACATTATGTAATCTTATGTGATAAAGAGGGAATACAGCTCATACAGGCTGTTAACATCCAAGCGAATATGATAGATGGCAATCAATTTCATTCGGCCTTTCAATCTGCTAGATTATTCAATTAATAGTGACCGAGTATGACGATAATATTATGGAACACCCCTTATACGAGAAAATTGCCAATCAAGTGGAGAGACAGGTCCGTGACGGCATTTTCTTATCAGGGAAAAAAATACCGTCGGTCCGAAAATTAAGTAAACAACTCAATATCAGTGTGGCTACCGTCCTGCAAGCCTATAGTCTATTAGAAGACAGAGGGATTATTAAAGCTCGCCCACAAAAAGGCTATTTTGTACAAGATCATATTCCCTCTAGCTCCCCTCACAATATGCTTAAGCCCATTGAAAACGATGGCAGTATACATGCCTTGTTGCACCGTTTATTACATGCCTCACAAGGGGCGGATATCGTTCAGTTTGCGGCGGCCATACCGCAATCCCCATTTTTACCCATTCGTCAGTTACAACGCTCCGTTGGGCGCCTGATGCGCTTAGAGCCTGAAATTTGTGCCGCCTACGCCTTTACACCAGGGTCATTGAGCTTACGCCGCCAAATTGCCATTCGCATGCTTGATACAGGATGCCAGCTGCAGCCAGACGACATAACCATCACCATGGGCTGCCAGAATGGCTTAATGCTGTCACTACAAGCCATTGCAAAAGCAGGCGATACCATTGCCATTGAAAGCCCGACGTATCATGGTGTTCTGCAAGTCATTGAAGTATTACAAATGAAAGCCATTGAAATTCCCTGTGATAGCCGACATGGCATCAATCTCAATGCGCTAGAACAAGCGCTTCAGCAATGGCCAATCAAAGCCTGCATTGTGACACCAGATAATCAAAACCCAACTGGCGCCACACTTAATCACACGGCGAGACAACACCTACTCACACTGGCTGACAAGCATCAGTTCACCTTAATAGAAGACGATGTATACGGGGAACTGAACTACAATAATCGCCGAGAGCACGCTCTCAAGGCAGATGATCAAACAAATTCTGTGATTTATTGCAGCTCCTTCTCGAAAAGCATCGCGCCAGGCTTTCGGGTTGGTTGGTTGGTAGCAGGAAAACATCAAGCGCAAATCGAACACCTTGCTTATATTCAATCGCTCGCTGTACCAACTCTCACACAAACCGCCATTGCCAATTTTTTAGAAAATGGTGCCTATGATCGACATTTACGTAGAACCCGAGCCGCCTATCATGACAACCTGATCCGTTACCAAGCCACTATCAAGCAGCACTTTCCGATAGGAACCAGTACTTCCACCCCAACGGGCGGTTTCTTACTCTGGGTGACACTGCCTCCTGACATCAATGCCATGACTCTGCATACGCAAGCATTGAGTATTGGCATTGGCATGCTCCCTGGGTTGGCCTTTAGCCTAACCGGTCAGTATCCACATCACTTTCGCCTCAACTATGCCTTAACATGGAACACCAGCACGCATGAGGCATTAAAACAACTGGGAAAACTGGCTTGCCAACAAGTACAAAATGGATGCTAAAGGGAGTAAGCATACTGTCACCCTCTGTCACTACAGACGGGGTCTCCTTATTCGAGCTTCACGCTGACGTTGACTCCCGTTAGATATTTACAATAAATTTACCTATTTTTATCAGGTAAATAGAAAAAAATAACATAGCCTTTAAGTTGATGGAGCAGCAAATCTTTCTATATAAGTTAAGTTTATGAATATAAGGTCTGCTATCTTAAAATTCGTCTGTACAGCGAGAACAAAAAGCGTACAATTCGCGTAATTTTTAAACTCCCTGACCCTTTGGTCGATAACAAGATTATCTGAATAAGCTGGCTCGTTGCGATGGAATTTGTTGCACACCCGAAAGACCTACCTTTGGAGATCACTCTTATAGAGGATCAACCCTTCCCTGTGAGTACAGAAGAGAAGTTAGGATTTGTCGGTATAACCTGTCTCGCCTCTCAGTACTATGAGTGCGGTCGATCTGTGCGCGTCACTTTAGAAGAAATTGACCCTAACTTTTGCGTGACAGGTCGCATTGTATGGTGTGATCGAGAAGTGGGGGAATACCGTGTGGCCATTGAGTTCCCCATTAAAGACGAGTGTTATTGCGTGCGCATGGTCGAGCAATTGTCTCAGATAGAACATTATCGCCGTCAAGCAAAAACCCAAGGTAGACGTCTTAATTATAATGAAGCTGCTGCCGAATGGATTCAGAAATTCGCCGCCAGCTTCCCATCATTCATCGCCTAATGTAGGCTCTTGTATCCTTTATCGCTATCCCTTTATTCCTATGACAAACACCCTTACTCAGCACGATATCGACATTATTACCAGCCAACTTGGCAGGACACCTAGTGGCATTAGAGCCATCGCCCATCATTCTCCAAGCGGCATTCCTCAAGTACTTGAAATGGAAACCTGGGTGTTTGACCAACCATTCCCCACCCTATACTGGCTATCAAGCAAAGCCATAGACAAAGCGCTGGCCAAAATAGAGAGCCAAGGTGTGGTAAAAGAGTTAGAACAGCGGATCAAAGAAGACGTCGCGCTGCGTGAAGCCTATCACCAGTCCCATCAAGACTATATTGCCCGCCGCTGGGAAGTAATGAGCTCAGAACACAAAGCCATCATCGAGGAAAAAGGATTCAAGCCTCTGTTTGAAAAATTAGGCATTGGTGGGATTGCCAATTGGGATCAAGTACGCTGTCTACACATGCAATACGCTCACCACCTAGCAGGCAATAATGTAATAGGTCGCATTCTTGATGACGAATATAATATTCGAGCCGTTGCCGACGCAGAATAACGTCTTTGCTTAGTAAAAGCTCTCCCTAAAAAATGGTCGTAAAAACATGCAAAAAAGCCGCTTAAAGCGGTTTTTTTCTAGCTCATGCTCAAAGACTATTTTTTTTCAGTTGGACTAATGCTTCTCTAAGCTCTTCTGGCGTCGACACTTCTGGTAACACTTTACGAATTCGATTAAAGGCATTCACCGCCACAGCAGGACGCTGGGCATAAGTCGTTAACGCCCCACCCGTCCAGCCAGCTAATTTCACCATTTCGTTTTTAAATGCGTTACCATTCACACCATGCCCCCCTAATTCCATAAGAGAGTCTTCTATCTGCAAATAGCTAGGACGCTCACCGCCAAATTTCATAAAATCATCTTGCTGCACTTCGGCGAATTGTTTTGACATCGTTGTAAAATCCTTTCATAAGAAACCTAATCAATCTTTAACTTAGTCATAAGTAGAGAGGGATACAAGGGAATGGCTGTTTCAAATCGTAAAAAAAATCACGCCACTCCCGTCAGCACGACAAAATCCCCTCCTCGGTACCCTCTACTATTTTTATAAACACCTGATTAGCTCTTATAAATTCATGAAAGACCACACAAAATCCACTTATTAGCGCACATTTTTTGCTATTGTTAACCTTCATAGTCAACCATAACAATCAACAACAATGTGTCTTGCCCCGCAAGCAAACAAATGGCTTTTTTATAAGGAGAAAACGTCAATGGCCCAACAAACTCGCCAAGATAAAATCGTCGCTCTGGCAAAAGAAAAAGGCTATGTAACGATTGATGAATTGGCCAGTCATTTTAACGTCACTCCACAAACGATTCGTAGAGACATCAATGTATTAGCGCAATCCGAACGGATTCGTCGTCATCATGGTGGCGCCAGTTACGATTCCAGTACCACTAACGTTGCCTACGCCACACGACAAATCCTACAGCACTCAGCCAAAGAGCAAATCGCCAATCGTATTGCCGCAGAAATTCCTGACCACGCCTCTCTCTTTATTAACATCGGTACAACAACGGAAACCGTTGCTCGCGCCCTTTTGAAACATCAAGGCTTACAAATCATCACGAACAACATCAATGTGGCCACCATACTCAGCGGCAAAGAAGATTTTACCGTCATCATCGCAGGAGGCCGAGTACGCTCGCGGGATGGCGGAATAATGGGAGAAGCCACCATTGATTTTATCAATCAATTTAGAGTGGATTACGGCATCATTGGCATCAGTGGTATTGATGTAAACGATGGTTCCTTACTAGACTATGACTACCAAGAAGTGCGAGTGGCCCAAAGCATAATAGCCAACTCACGCCATGTCTTTTTAGCCGCTGATGCCAATAAATTTGGTCGTAACGCCATGGTGAGATTGGGCAGCCTCACCCAAGTGGACAGATTGTTCACCAATGAGCAACCGCCCAAAAGCCTGCTCACCATCATGAAAGCGCACAAAGTTCGTTTGGAACTTTGTGCAACCCAGGAATAACAGATCGATCAAGAATCTCTCTACCGTTGGCAGATGTAAGGCGTTTCTATCACCTTCCAAGCACCTTGCATCAATGCCGCTCCTAACCGCCTTAAGCCGCGTTTGTCTGTTTTTTCATCAGATTTTAATATTCAAACCTTGTCATTGGTTACCATGAGGTCTATTATGAGGTCTTGAATGTTCGTTTTCGAACATAAAAATTTTCATATGAACATAAAACAACAGACACGAAAAACATATCACTCAAAAACGAGTAAGGTTAAGCGGGGAGCACCATGACTCAAGTACATTATGATTTATTTGTTGTTGGTGGTGGCATCAACGGCACAGGCATCGCAGCCGATGCCTCTGGACGCGGACTTAAAGTTGGCTTATGTGAAATGGGCGATCTCGCTCATGCAACATCATCGTCAAGCAGCAAATTAATCCATGGTGGTTTGCGCTATTTAGAACATTATGAATTCCGACTTGTACGCGAAGCACTTAACGAGCGAGAAGTATTGCTTAAAGTTGCGCCGCACCTTGTTACTCCAATGCGTTTCCAAATGCCCCATCGTCCCCATTTACGCCCTGCCTGGTTGATTCGAATCGGCTTATTTTTGTATGACAATCTTGGCAAACGTGAAGCCCTTGCAGGCTCTCGTGGCGTGAAATACAACGCTGACAGTCCGCTAAAAGCCGACATCACGCAAGGGTTTGAGTATTCAGATTGCTGGGTGGATGATGCTCGCTTAGTCGTTATCAACGCGCTGAGCGCACAACAAAACGGTGCCAGTATTTTTGCCAGAACCCGCTGCAATGCCGCCAAACGCGACCATGGCCTATGGCGCATTGAACTAGAAGACCAGCTCACCCATCAGATCACAGAAGTAACCGCCACGGCACTGGTTAACGCCGCTGGCCCATGGGTCTCTTCTTTCATCGAAACCAAGATGGAACGCAAAGCGCCCTATGGTATCCGCATGATCAAAGGCAGCCACATTGTGGTACCACGACTTTACAAAGAATCCAATGCTTTTATCATGCAAAACGTCGACAAACGCATTGTCTTTGCTATCCCATACCGTGAACATTACACCCTCATTGGTACAACGGACGTGGAGTACAAAGGCGACCCAGATAAAGTAGCGATTTCTGCAGAAGAAACAAGTTACATTCTCAGCGTAGCAAACGATCACTTTAAAAAACAACTAACCCCCGATGACATTGTTTGGAGCTACTCCGGTGTTCGTCCATTGTTAGAAGACGAATCAGACAACCCTTCTGCGGTGACCCGTGATTACACCTTGCACCTAGAAGATGAAGAAAGCAAAGCGCCTTTACTCAGTATTTTTGGCGGCAAAATCACCACCTATCGCCAATTAGCCCTATCGGCTATGCGTAAATTAACCCCTTACTTTGATAACATGGGCGCCCCTTGGACACACAGTAAGCCACTGCCAGGCGGCGATTTAGGCATGCCTCTTGACGCATTTGGCATCCAACTCCAAAGACAGTACCCTTTTATTAGTGCACACAATGCACAACGCTTCGCCAACAGCTATGGCACCCTCACGCACCTCATGTTGGAAAAGGTCAGCAACGAAGCAGAGCTAGGACACTGTTTTGGCAACGAGTTGTATCAGGTAGAAGTCGACTATTTGATCAAACACGAATGGGCCCATAGTGCTGAAGATATTCTCTGGCGTCGCACAAAGCTTGGCCTAGAAATGTCGCAAAACGAAGTCAAAGCACTTCAAGAATACATAGAGAAATCATTGGCTATCGCGGCATAAACATCCGTGTTTTGCCCTCTTTAATAAAAGCACCTACTTAAAAAAACCGATGAGAGACACACTGTCTTTCATCGGTTTTTTTAGCCCCCTATTTTCTATAACGAATATAAGGCTATAGGTATAGATTCAAAAATGCGGCAAAGCATCAGGCAGGGTTAAACAGTCTTTTGGCGAATAGCGATAACACTCACTAACCAGCCAAGCCAGTAATTGTTGTACTGGTTCTCGATGGCGCTGGACATCAGGGCAGGCAAACAAATAACGATGCCCTTCATCTAATACCTCAGAAAAGGGTTTAACCAAACGGCCTTGCTGTATGTCATCCATTACCAACGGGGTACGCCCCAACGCAACGCCTTGACCCGCAATGGCTGCTTGCACCGCTAAATCCCCACGATTAAAACTGATGCCTCTCGACGGTTTTACTCCCCTAGCATTGGCCAATTGCAACCATTTTTCCCATTCCGCGTATGGGCTGGAAAAACGCCATTCGGAATCATCATTAAGCAATGCCATTGCTGCCAGCTGATTGGGCTCGATCAACCCCTGCTCTTGGGCAAATGAGGCACTGCACACGGGAAAAACCTGATCTCTCATTAAAGGTACAATATAACTATTGCGACCATGAATATGACTGTGCACAATCGCCACATCAATGCGATCTCGCTGAAAATTGACCTCTCGATCATTCGCCTGAATCCGTAACTGTAAATCTGGGTACTGTCTCTGCAAACTGCCAAGACGAGGAATCAACCATTTCGTTGCAAAAGAAGGCATGACAGATACGGTCAAAATATTCGATGTCTCCTCCTCTTTTAGTTCAGAAATTAGGGCTTGGATCTGAGCAAAACTGTGATTAATGTGCACAGCAAGACGCGCCCCCGCCACGGTCAACTCTAAACGACGATGGTAACGAATAAACAAGGTGAGCCCCAAACGCTCTTCTAACTGACGAATCTGCTGACTCACGGCGCCTTGTGTCAGGTGCATTTCTTGGGCCGCTTTGGTAAAGCTCAAGTGACGCGCGGCAATCGCAAACGTTTCTAAGCCATATAATGGAATTGGCTTCATAGCTTGTCCTCTGTTGAGCTATTGTGACTACTGCAAAATACAATCAACACCCAAAACCTCTTAGCAAAACATGATGACACTTTAGTGAAAATGCATGCTCGTTTGCTCTGACATGCCCCACAAATCAAGATGTCACAGAAAAAGTTGGCACGCTAAGCAATATAGAGATCATAACAAACTTTGCAGGCGAGGGATCATTTGGATTAGCTATTCTAATGCAATTGATCAGATTATATCGTTTGAAAGACCTGGCAAAAAACCTAAAATAAGCCTTATCTCTTAGGTTGAACAGCGACCTGATCTAGATCTTTCAACGTAGCCCTTACTATGTTGATGACCAGCTCAAAGACCACTCCCACAGTTGGAATTTGAGAGGACACAATACTTCCCCACAGAGGTATTTTGTTTGGAACTGCTAGTTACTTTTGTTTAAGCCGGACTTCATGTCCGGTTTTTTTTGCTTGCTAAGGGGTGCTGGATAGCACAAAGAAAACCTTTAGAAAGTGGCCAATATCGATAGGCAAATATCAGCCTATTTATCCTGCCAAACTAGTATGCAATAGATAGGTCATTACCGATAGGAATACCACCAACCCCAAATAGAGTACGGCGTAATTTGTCCGTTCATTAAAGCTGGCCTCGTAATACCCTTGGGGAACGGCATTCGGATTAGGCCAAATGGCCTGCTTAATTTGAGGGTAAGCCAGAATAACAATCAATATCAACATCGGACTGTGATTATAAAAAAACAGTCCGACCAATAACGGCAACCCCAATAGCCACATTTTAGGTGAAATGATGGCAGTAATTCGCCCACCGTCTAGAGGGGATAAGGGGATCAGGTTAAACAAATTAATCATACAGCCTGCGTAAGCGAGCGCCAGCATCAGCTGACTACCACTCTCCCGAGCCAACCAGTAACACCCCATGGCAGCCAGCGTCCCAATAACGGGCCCAGCAAAGGCAATATAGGCTTCCGTTTCCACATTGGTTGGCTGCTCTTTCATCTGAATCCAAGCACCAACAAAAGGAATAAAGGTTGGAACCCCAACGTTGAGACCGCGCTGACGCGCGGCCATATAATGCCCTAATTCATGAAACAAAATCAGCAGCACAAACCCAACGGCATAGCGCCAACCAAATATCCACGAATAAGCCAACATGGAAAACAACATGGTGCCGCCCATTGTTAAGAGCTTGCCAAATTTGGCGGCACTAAAGAGAAGCAAAAACAGTTTTATCATGATTCATAGAACCTATTTTTTACGGCGAAATAGCTTCATGATTACGCCACCAAATGCAGCCACACCGATAATAATGACCTTTTTAAAGGCGATAAGTAACGCTAACAGTTTTGCAAACAAACCCATTTTCGCTGCCACGCCACCAGCAACCAACGCCGCAAGTCCATATTCCGCCACATGATCGGTCTTACTGTTAAAGTCCGCATAACGATTGCCTTTCGTAAAATTCGTTACCGCGAGCAAAGCTGGGGTTTCTTTTTCGATGTCATGAAGCTGGCTCATACCGCCAATCACATTCAGTACCAACACCCCTTCGCGTCCCAAAACACGAATTTTGTAATTGAGCGAATCTTCACGAGACGCACCTGTCTTAAAGTCTTCCGCCCAATAAAATTTATGGGTTGATTGATCATAGCGAGGCGGTTGCGCCCAACCAACTAGCTCAATGGAACTATAACCCTGTTTCACCCGCTCTTCACTCTCTGACTGTGTTTCTTTCTTCATTTTTTGCAGAAGTTCGTTATAGTCGATCTCATTGGCATCAGAGTCTTTGACATGACCATCTTTTTGATAGGTGATCACTACTCCCCAGCCATTATTGCTAAGAGGGTTGGTATCAGTAGGAATCAGCATGCCCAAGGTTTTATTACCAGGTGGATTGCCCCAGCCATCGACCAATAAACGCTCAGCACTCTCAGGTGAAAGATATTCAAATTTATCTGTTAAATTTAGCTCTGCGACGCCATTCGCAAGTGTAATATGACCAGACTGGGGATGGAGCTGCTGCAAAAACTGCTCAGCGGTCATATTGTCATTGTCCGACTCAGCAGCGAAGGTGTAAAAAGAAATACAGGCTAGCCATAACATAATGAGGCTTTTCATTCTTGAAATCGTCCCTTTATCAAGTTAATAAAAAATAAAAGCGGATGATACAAGGTTTACAAAGCAATCGTTAGTATTTTTCCCGAAACTAAAACAAAAAAAACGGCGACCCGAAGGGTCGCCGCACACAATACACATTGCTGTGTATCCGGTCATTCCATTCTTATGCCGCTTGCTCTTCGCGGACTTGCTCAGTTATCAACTGAGCCTGTGATAACTTTTCCATCAAACGCACCACTTGGCAGCTGTAACCGTATTCGTTATCGTACCAAACATATAGAGTGGCTTGGTTACCGCGTACTTTCGTCGACAAAGAGTCCAAAATACCCGCCTGTTCAGAACCAATAAAGTCAGAACTAACAGCATCCGCTTCGGCACTGAAACCAATCTGACCGCTTAACTCTGCGGAACTAGAAGCGTTTTGTAAGAGTTGATTAATCACTTCGACCGACGTAGCTTCTTTTAAGGTTAAACTTAAAACAGCAATCGACACATTAATAACGGGGACACGAATAGCACTGCCGCTTAGCTTGCCTTCCAATGAAGGAATCGCTTTAGATACTGCTTTTGCTGCACCTGTTTCGGTCATCACCATATTCATGCCAGCGGCACGACCACGACGGTCACCTTTGTGGATATTATCAATCAGGTTTTGATCATTGGTGTAAGCATGCACAGTTTCCACATGACCAGATTCAATGCCAAATTTTTTCTCTAATACTGAGAGAATCGGCGTAATCGCGTTGGTCGTACAAGACGCCGCTGACACAATACGATCCGTTTGCGTAAGATCCCCATCATTGACGCCAAATACGATGTTTTTCATTTCTTTACCAGGGGCGGTCAACACAACACGCTCAATACCTGGACGTTGTAAATGAACATTCAAGCCATCACGATCACGCCAGCGGCCAGTATTATCAACCAACAAAGCACGCTTAATACCATGAGAGGCATAATCCACTTGAGCAGGATCAGACGCATAAATCACTTTCACCACTTGCCCATTGATGATCAGACTTTGGTTCGCTTCATCCACTTTAACCAAACCATCATAGGTACCATGGACGGAATCGTATTTGAGTAAGCTGGCGCGTTTGGCAAGGTCGTTATCACAGGCCTTACGAACCACAATGGCCGCCAAGTACATACCAGGAGTGGTATGACCTAGTGCACACATACGGCGAGCCAACAAGCGGCCAATACGACCAAAGCCATACAGTACGACGGGAGTCGTTTCCCCTTCTGACGACGGCGCTGACAAAATAGAGTTAACATCGGCCTCAGCCAGCAAAGCTTCTAATGCCAATACGCGTTGCTTTGAAGGGCTTGCCAAGGCTTGTTCCAGCACTTGATACACCTGCGTCAGATCCAATTCTGGGTGCTTGTCAAAAATGCCCATCAGACCTGTGACGGAATCCGCCATTAATGTCTGACCAGCCAATTGGACCTTGACTGAGTGTTCGCGGCCAAGTTTACCCAAAAGCGGAATCATGGATTCCACCAGCGCAAGAGATTGTAACCAAGTGTTTGTCATATCAGGCTCCCCAGAAGACACTATTGAGTCGAATTGGGGGCAGTCTACCGTCGCTTTCGTCTAAAAACAAATTGTAAAAAGGCAACGAAATCCCTTTAAAATCCGATATTTAACTCAATTTTTAATGGAAATAACGAGAAAACAACAGACACTTAGAAACTTTACTACATTCACAAGCCATTCACGGAGAGAAGACTGAAAATGACAGGATAATTCCGTAATTTGATAACCAAAAAAGAGAGAAAATTTCATGTTATTTTTTATAACTGACGCTTTCGCTCCGCCAAAATGCCCAATAAACAAAAGCAAGCAAACAACACAACAGGACGATAGGTTAGGTCAATTCTCGTAATCAACCAAAACACCAAAGGTTGACTCCACAAAGCTAATAAACCATAGCCAAAGGCACACATCAAAATAAACGCTGCCACCCGAGCCACAAAGACCCAAGAGGCAACTGCTCTTTTTAAAAAGCCATTGACTTTATCACCGTAAATCACCAGACAAGTTGCCACCAGAGCAACTGAGATAGAATGCAGGTAAGGCTGCAGGAAATACGCTAAACGCAAATTCAAATCTAACAGAAACATGACAAGAGCTCAGATAAAAGCGGCCTTATACAAAGGCCCGTTTAATAATTTACTGAGTTTGCTTTGACAAGGCTTCGACGTCAATAGTACCGGACTCTGATGGTACCTTAGGGTCTTCATCGACATAACTGATCGACACATCAAATGTCGTGTTATGCAGCTCGATATAAGTGCCATCTTTAAAGTACCACCTCGCACGCCCATAGCCGTTTTTGATAAAACCGACATTGGGTTCGCCATACTTTTTTTCCAGAAACTCACCCAGCTTCTGACGCTCATGGGTATTCTCAACCACCCCAGCCAAGTTGGCGTGACGAATGTAATCGTAATCATTAAAGGTGATATCCAGTTCTTTAATCCCTAAAATACCTTTTGGGCCAAGACTGTAAGACACCACATCTTTTTTATAGGAAGGATAAGGCTGTAAGCCCATTTTTGATAACTGCTTCTCCAGCGTTTTTTTACTTAAATCGTTCACCTTGAGACCAAACAACTCAGCCCCACCATTCTGAGGTGTTGCCTGTTTCTCAAGCTCTGAGGCAGCATCAGCAAATACAGCTGACGAGCCTAAACCAAGCATCATAACACAGCCTAATACCCTAGAAATCCAGCACAAACGCATCACTTCACACCTATCTAAATCTGCCGATGAATAGACTCGGCCACCAACAAAAACCACTCTATTCTATTGTACCTTTAATTCTATTTTGTAGGTGGTCATTCCTTGTGTGGTTTTGTGTCTTCATCACACATAAATTATCGCTTTCATAACATAAAATATACAAAACCATTCAAAAATTTGATCGCCATAAAACACCACTGGGCGAATCCTTTTCAGCGTCAATAACCTAGCAGACAACACTACAGAACATCTGCTAAAATGCGCAAAAATTGCATCTCTCTCCCCGCTCAAGACGCAATAAAAAATGGCATAACAAACACCTTTAAGACATTCAACTTAGAATATTTTAGAGACGATTACGAGACATTATTGAGGTACATTACACATGGCACTTGTTATTGGCGTAACAGGCATTTCTGGCAGTGGCAAAAGTCGACTATGTTCTCTTTTGGCCGAAGGCAAAGAAGATCGCATTACCGTCCTTTGCCAAGACAGCTTTTACAATGGCTGCGGCAGCATTGACCCAGACGTCTACAACTTTGATGATTTAAGCTCTTTAGATTTAGAAAGTATCATCCTTGCCATTCATAACTGCAAAAACAAGCAGCAACCTAATGAAATTCCAGTGTACGATCACTCACAACACAAGCGTGTTGGCTATCGTAACTTAGCACCAACGGATGTTGTTCTCGTAGAAGGACATATGATGTTCCAAGACGCCGCCATTCGCGATGCAGTAGACTATCTACTGTTTGTCGATACCGATATGGACATTGCCATTGTACGCCGCTTAAAGCGAGATATCGCTGAACGAGCTCGCAATGTCAACGAAGTCACCAGTCGATACATGCGCCACGTACGCCAAGCCTCCCTCAAAACCTTGGATATTCGCGAGAAAGCCGATTTTATCATCCCAAATAATAAGAGCTTCACCAATGCAGCCAATCTTCTTAGCAGCTACATTGACTCCCTGCTCAATAAGAAAGGCGCCAATTAGAACACGCTGACAAGCCCAATAAAAAAGGCATCTAAAATGATGCCTTTTTTAATCGTTCTTTCGCACATTGTTACTATGCGATAATACACATTGGCCGCTGTATGCTTACAGCGACTTATGTGTATCGGAGATTACTTTTTTATATCATCAAAGAAACGCTTCACTCCATCAAACCAGCTCTTCTGTTTCGGAGAATGATCCGTTCCTTCCCCCATGCTTTCGGCTAATTCGGTCAACAGCTCTTTCTGGCGAGATGTTAGATTCACGGGCGTTTCTACCGCCACCTTACAAATCAAATCGCCCACTGGACCACCACGCACAGGTTTCACGCCTTTGTTACGAAGACGGAACAACTTACCACTTTGGCACTCTGGCGTGACTTTTAAGCGCACACGACCATCTAATGTCGGCACATCGATTTCGCCACCCAGCGCGGCAGTGGTAAAGCTAATAGGCACTTCACAGTACAAGTTCGCACCATCGCGCTCAAAGATACGGTGAGGTTTTACCGATACTTGAACAAATAAATCCCCTGCTGGTCCACCGTTGGCTCCAGCTTCCCCTTCGCCTGACAAACGAATACGATCCCCCGTATCCACGCCCGCAGGAATCTTAACATTGAGCGTTTTGTACTCTTGAACACGACCCTGACCATGGCAGTCAGGACACGGATCGCTAATGACTTGACCCGCACCGTGACACTCTGGACAGGTTTGTTGAACAGAGAAAAAGCCTTGTGACATGCGAACTTGACCCGCACCACCACAGGTGCCACAGGTTTTTGGTTTAGACCCTTTCTTCGCGCCAGAACCATCACAGGTTTTACAGTTAACAAGCGTTGGTATGCGGATTTTTTCTTCACACCCCCAAACCGCCTGCTCTAGATCTAACTCTAAGGTGTAGCGTAAATCAGAACCACGGCGTGTACGACTTTGACCGCCACCACCTCCGCCGCCAAAGATATCGCCAAACACATCACCAAAGATATCGCTAAAACCACCTGCACCAGCACCACCAAAGCCACCAGCCTGACCGTTAACACCGTCATGACCAAAGCGATCATAAGCTTCGCGTTTTTCATCGGAAGATAAAACTTCGTATGCTTCGGCTACTTCTTTAAATTTATCCAGCGCCTCAGGATTGTCTGGATTCTTATCAGGGTGATACTTATTCGCAAGGGAGCGATAAGCTTTTTTGATGTCTTTCTTATCCGCGCCTCTGGCTACCCCAAGAACGTCGTAATAGTCTCTTTTGCTCATCGCTGGCATTCCTGAATACAAATAATCTTAGTAATAAAAGTCTTGATTCAAACCTCATGAGTCGTCTCTCATCAAAGCCTGAATGCAAAAAATCTGAGTGGTCAATACTTTCTATCATTTGCCATTACTTTAGAGGGCTACAAATAGCAAAACACGGTCCTAAAACCGTGTTCCGCCATATGTACCTTAGAAGTAAGGCAACAAAAACAAGCGTTACGGCTTATTTTTTCTCTTCTTTTACTTCTTCGAACTCTGCATCAACAGCATCGTCCTGAGTTTTGCTAGAAGCAGCGTCGTCAGCACCTGGTTTGGCACCGCCCGCTTGAGCTGCTTCAGCTTCGGCATACATTTTCTGAGCCAAAGTGCCAGACGCTTGAGTCAACGCATTGGTTTTCTCTTCGATCTTCTCTTTATCATTAGAAGTCAGCGCTTCTTCCAATTCGGTGATCGCTTTCTCAATTGCTTCTTTCTCTTCTGCAGTCGCTTTATCGCCAGCATCTGCTAAGGTTTTACGAGTTGCATGGATCATGCCATCAGCAGTGTTGCGAACTTGTACAAGTTCTTCGAACTTGCGATCTTCTTCCGCGTTTGCTTCCGCATCCTGAACCATTTTTTCTACTTCTTCATCGCTCAAACCAGAAGAGGCTTTGATGACGATAGACTGCTCTTTACCGGTTGCTTTGTCTTTCGCAGAAACGCTCAAGATACCGTTGGCATCAATATCGAAGCTTACTTCGATTTGAGGCACACCGCGTGGTGCAGGTGGAATATCCGCCAAGTCAAAACGACCTAGAGATTTGTTTTGAGCCGCTTGTTTACGCTCACCTTGCAACGCATGGATCGTTACTGCGTTCTGGTTATCCTCAGCAGTCGAGAAGGTTTGTGATTTCTTCGTCGGGATCGTTGTGTTCTTCTCGATCAGAATCGTCATCACCCCACCCATTGTCTCGATACCAAGAGACAGAGGCGTTACGTCTAGAAGAAGAACGTCTTTCACATCACCAGCCAATACCGCACCTTGGATAGAGGCACCAATAGCAACGGCTTCGTCTGGGTTCACATCTTTACGTGGCTCTTTTCCAAAAAACTCAGTTACTTTCGCTTGCACCAAAGGCATACGAGTTTGACCACCCACCAAGATAACTTCGTCGATGTCAGAAGCAGAAAGATCGGCATCTTTAAGGGCTTGGCGGCAAGGCTCAAGAGAGTTCAACACCAAATCTTCTACCAAAGACTCCAACTTAGAACGCGTTAATTTCACGTTCAAGTGTTTAGGACCAGAGGCATCCGCTGTGATGTAAGGTAAGTTCACTTCTGTTTGAGAAGAAGAAGACAACTCAACTTTCGCTTTCTCACCCGCTTCTTTCAAACGTTGTAGCGCTAACGGATCGTTGTGTAAATCGATACCAGACTGTTTCTTAAATTCAGCGGCCAAGTATTCGATAACGCGCATATCGAAGTCTTCACCACCTAGGAACGTATCACCGTTGGTAGACAATACTTCGAATTGTTTCTCACCATCCACATCGGCGATTTCGATGATAGAAATATCGAATGTACCACCACCAAGGTCATAAACCGCGATAGTAGAATCGCCAGAGCTTTTATCTAGGCCGTATGCCAATGCAGCGGCGGTTGGCTCGTTGATAATACGTTTTACTTCAAGACCCGCAATTTTACCGGCGTCTTTTGTTGCTTGACGCTGAGAGTCATTAAAGTAAGCAGGCACTGTGATAACCGCTTCAGTGACCTTCTCTCCTAGGTAGTCTTCCGCTGTTTTCTTCATTTTTTTAAGAACTTCAGCAGAGATTTGTGGTGGCGCTTTCTTATCGCCTTTTACTTCAACCCAAGCGTCGCCATTGTCAGCGCTGATGATTTTGTAAGGCACCATAGAGATGTCTTTTTGCACGACTTTATCGTCAAAGCGACGACCAATCAGACGCTTAACCGCGAACAAAGTGTTTGTAGGGTTAGTAACAGCTTGACGTTTAGCAGATTGACCTACTAGGGTTTCGCCGTCTTCAGTGAAAGCAACGATGGAAGGTGTGGTGCGGTCGCCTTCAGCATTTTCAATAACACGAGATTTGTCGCCATCTAATACGGCAACACAAGAGTTTGTTGTACCTAAGTCAATACCAATGATTTTACCCATGGTCTGTATCTCCAATAAATTCGTTTATGACGATGATAATTCTGTATTTGGGTACGCTTCTGAGCTTTTCAACCGATCAGTGTCAAAAAAATGACGGTCTTTATGCTGCGCTTGAAACAACGACCATCGCTGGACGAAGTAAGCGGCCGTGAAGCGTGTAACCTTTTTGCACAACATCCATTACTGTGTTGGGCTCAAGGTCGGGATTTGGCACCATAGTCATCGCCTGGTGCAATTCAGGGTTGAAGGGTTCACCATGTGGGTCAACCATCTTCACCTCAAAACGGGCGAGGGTTTCAAGCAAGTCTTTCAACGTCAACTCAACCCCTTCGCGAACAGGGTCAGGCTCACCTGATGCTGGCGCAGACGCCAAAGCACGTTCTAGGTTGTCTGCCACATTCACAATGGCTTTAGCAAATTTTTCCACACCAAACTTATGTGCTTTTTCTACATCTTGCTCAGCACGGCGACGCACGTTTTGGGCATCTGCTTGAGCACGGAGAGCCGCTTCTTTGTATTGCGCGACCTCTTCAAGTGCTTTGGCAAGCTCGTCGTTTGCTGGCTCGGTTTCAAACACCTCAGCTTCAGGCTCTAAAAGTTCTTCTACTGTTTCGTTTTGCGCTTCGCTTTTCAAATCTTGCTCCGCTTCTAGATTAGGATTTTTTTGCTGATCACTCATATTTACTCCAAATAACAGAAACAATTCTTTCTCTGTGCTGGGTATATGGGGCCAGCTTCTAACCTTTCAACACCAAGACCGTATAAATTTAGGGGGAATTTACGGTCATTGGAGCAAAAGCCAAAATAAGGCAAAACCACCGACAAACCATAGAATGGATAAGCCAAACATATGCCATTAACGTGATATGGAAAAATAGATTTTATTCAATGGGTTATAAGCAAGACATGGCTATTGGGCTACTATCCTAGCGTTTAATTCCATAAAACACAGCATTGACTATTTGCTCTGCTATTGAGTGATTAAGGGGAGCATGATTGGTAAACAGCCGAAAAATAGCCGGTCCATAGATAAGATCCATCGCGATGTCGACATCGATTTGTTCATTGACTTCACCGCGCTGAACCGCCCGCTCCCAAATCACTTTGCAGGCTTTTCGTCTCCCTTCTAGAAATCGTGTTCGAAATTCCTGCTGTATCTGGCGGTCATATTGGCTTTCTGCAATGAATTCTCTGAAAAGGCGCCCTTGATCCGATAAATAGAAACGGATCATTGCTTGTAGTTCTTCGATAAAATCCAGACGAACAGAATGATGGTTTGGTATGGTGACTTCTTTTGCCATAAGTTCAGAAAACGCATCAAGACATATTGCCACCTTATTTGGCCACCATTTATAGAGCGTCGCCTTACTTACCCCCGCCTCTTTAGCGATGGCATCGGCCGTGATACTTCGCAAGGTTTCATGGCGAGTAAGCGCCAATGTTGCGGTTAAAATGGCTTGTCTTGCTTGTTCACTTCGGGGGCGCCCACGATTAGGCGTGTCACTTTTATTCATATATAAACTCTACTCAATATTTGTCGATAAACTCATCGAACGGTATAACTCAAGCTCTTGCTCAACGTAGTTAAGCTTATCTCGAACTCTTTTAACGGCATCTTCACCCAGTGGAAGCCTTAATGGTGGAGAAGCTAAGGATACAACCTTTCTTATAACGGCAGCGGCTTTTTTAGGGTCTCCTAATTGAGAACCATGGGCTTCTTTGGCTCTGTTTCGATTAATGACACGGTCGTATTCAATGAATTGTTTTGCCGCGAATTGAATAGACTTTCCACTCAAAAACTCCGTTCTAAACATGCCAGGCTCGATAAGGGTTACCTTAATACCGCAGTGCTTAACTTCTTTTTCGAGGGCTTCCGATATACCTTCAATCGCAAACTTTGATGCACCATAAACTCCATTACCAGCGGAGGCAGCAAAGCCCCCAAGAGAGGAAATATTGATAATGTGCCCGCTACCTTGCTGTCGCAGGATAGGTAAAGCTGCTCTGATAATATTGAGTGGGCCTTCAACATTGGTGGCAAAGATATCGCGAACTTGCTCAGCGGAAGTTTCTTCCACCGCGCCGAGGAGACCATATCCCGCATTATTGACCACCACATCAATGCGACCAAAGTAATTCATAGCGGCTTCAACCGCCTTTTGCGCTTGCGCCTGTTGCGTCACATCAAGCTGAACGACTCTCAATTGATCATTCTTAGGTAAGTCATTGGCCTTGGTTATATTACGAACACCAGCAACGACCGAGTCACCGGCTTCCAGAGCCGCCACGACCATCTCTTTGCCCAGTCCTCGAGAAGCGCCAGTAATAAACCAAACTTTCTTGTCAGTATTAATCATTAGCAAGACCTCATATTTGCGCCATGGATAATTTAGATACTAAACGTTTAGTTTATAAAATAAATCAAAAAATGTTAATTGACTAAACATTTACGTTGATCAACATTTTATGATCCATAAGCCGCTCCTACACCTTAGAGATTTGCCTAAGCGACTGGGTAATTACGATTCTCGCAGTGGCGTAAGTAGAGCTTGTCTTGCGTGCGCGACACGCACTTGGCGTAAAGCACTGGGTAGCCAGATTAAAAAATATTGAATATCACGCGTCCCAACGGGAGAGGGAATTTCCATTAATTGACCGCTGAGAATTTGCTCTTGGCATAAAAACTCTGGCATGACCGACCAGCCAAACCCTTGAGACAGTAACTTACGCTGGGCACGTAAGTCTTGGCCAACCATCGCTGGCACCAATCCTTCGATACTAATATGGTTTTTCTGCAACCATGAATCCACCAAGGACAACTCCAAGTTGTAGGCCAATAAAGGCTCCGCGCGTATGGCAGTGGCGAAGTCCGAGGCCGATGTTAAACGCGCAGCAACCTGTGGTGAGGCGACAGGCAATACTCGACTGGTATAAATCCGTTCGCTCTTTAGGCGACTATCTATCACAGGGTGTGCTGAAATACCCAAATCACAGTGACCTTCTAGCAACATACTGGACACCATATTGCCATTGCCCGTGTGCATACGCACTTTCACGCCATCCTCTAACAAAGGCAATAACCGCTCACTGAGAATTTCAGCCATAAAATCCGCATGACCAACAATTTGCAGCACACCAGAAATGTCCATGGATCGGGCTCGCGCCGAGGCCAAAGCGGCTTCAACGGCATCCAGTTTGTCACCGATATCCATCGCCAACTCGACGGCAGCGGACGTGGGCTCAACCCCGGTGGGTGAACGCTCAAACAAAGGCCGACCAATAGCGACTTCCAAGCCTGCAATATGTTGTGACACGGCAGGCTGCGTTAAATTCAATGAGCGCGCTGCACCACTGATCGAACGTTGACGAAACACCTCCATAAAGGTTCGCATTCTCGGTAATGACATTTATCACCCCATAAATTTATTTATACCCCATGCAAAATAACATTGTTACCCCTTAGACCACAATCACCTCTACCATGCCCCCATCGAAAACAAGCAACCCAAATGAAGGGGGATGTATGTCAAAAGATACAATCAAAAGCGAGCTTGAGACGGTTCTTAACAGTATGAAACGTCAACAATTAAACGCAGGCCCAGCGTCCGCTCAGTTGCGTAAAGACCGCTTACAACGTAGCTTAAAGCTGATTCGCGACAACCATAAAGCACTGGTTAATGCGATGAATGAAGACTTTGGTCATCGCAGCGCTTACCAAACCACTATTGCAGACCTAGCCACTAGCTGCGGCCTGTTACAGCATGCCATCGACAACCTAGACCGCTGGATGCAAGCAGAGCAAACCACGGCACCCGACCCAGAAATGCGCACAGAAATTCAATTTCAACCCTTAGGTGTCATTGGCGTCATCAGCCCATGGAACTTTCCAATCAATCTAGCCTTTGGCCCTTTAGCCGGTATTTTTGCCGCGGGTAATACCGCCATGCTCAAACCGTCTGAATTAACCCCCAAGACCTCTGAGTTACTGGCTGAATTGGTAGGCCGTTACTTTAGCTATGACGAGTTAACCGTCGTATTAGGGGACGCCGATGTGGGTCAAGCGTTTAGTGGCTTACCCTTCGATCATTTGGTGTTCACCGGCAGCACTGCAGTGGGCAAACACGTTATGCGCGCCGCAGCGGAAAACTTAGTGCCTGTCACCCTAGAATTAGGGGGTAAATCCCCTGTGATGGTAGCGAAGCAAGCAGACCTAACCAAAGCCGTAGAGCGCACACTGACCATTAAAACCTTTAACTCTGGGCAAATTTGCTTGTCACCAGACTATGTTTTACTGCATGAAGATCAGCGTCAGGCATTCAAAGATTTGTCTATCGACTTTATGGCACGCACTTTCCCAACCATTCAGCAAAACCCTGATTACACTGCCATTATTAATGAGCGTCATTATCAACGCTTGGTGAATTTGCTGGAAGATGCCCGCCAAAAAGGCGCCGAAGTGGTCAATCTAGGAGCAGAAAATGAGCCCGCATACGATGCGAATAGCCGCAAAATCGCACCGCATTTAGTACTTGGTGCGACCGACGACATGGCCATTATGCAAGAAGAGATCTTTGGCCCACTGTTGCCAGTTCGTCTTTATCAAGAAGAAAGCGATGCCGTTCACTACATCAATGCGCATCCAAGACCTTTGGCAGCCTATTACTTTAATGAAGACACCGCAGCCCAAGAGAGATTTGCCCAGCAAACAACCTCCGGCGCCTTAGTCATTAACGATGTCATGACCCACGTTTCCATTGATGAACTGCCATTCGGCGGTGTAGGACCCTCAGGTATGGGCGCGTATCACGGCATTCATGGTTTTCGCCAATTTTCCCATGCGAAACCAGTCGTCACGCAAAGCGAACAAGGCACGTCAAACTTACGTTTACGGGCCCCATACGCAGATAAGATGGCTGACCTAGAAGCGTTCTTTAATAGCTAACATCAAGCAATGGTAGACGCTGGCGCTTGACGTCATACCCAGCGTAATCCCCCTCGCCTGTTTACGGTATAGCCAACATGCGAGGGGATTTTTATTTCACACAGGCCCTTATATGAAACGCGATATTTATGCTTATCTAACCTCTTTTGTCCTGATATTAGCGATTGGTTTCAGCGTCTTTTTGGTAATCAGTGATAACGATATCCCTTTCACCACGCTGGCCAGAGTTAAAACCTCGATCTTAAATTTATCTCCTCAAGTCTCAGGCAACATTGAAAAAGTCTTGGTAAAAGAAGGCGAAACAGTTAGCGCTGGACAAACCTTATTTCAACTAGATCCCAGCCAATATCAGCTGGCTGTCAACAAAGCTCGAGCCAACCTACATCAAGCACAAAGCCAATGGCAGCAAACTAAGCTGTACTTAAAACGAATAGCAACCTTGAATAAATCCTCTTTGACCAGCAAAGAAAAATTGGATGAAGCCACAGCCAACGAGCAAAGCGCGGCGGCTAACGTGCAAGCGGCACAAGCCACTTTACAGATAGCACAACGTAATCTAGACCATACCAAGATTATCACCGCTGAACCTGGCGTAGTGACGAATTTAGCCTATCAAGTTGGCATGTATGTCACGCCATCTTCAACGCTGGTACACATTATTAACCGGAAAAAATTCTGGCTCGCCGCCGATTTTACCGAAAAAGGTTTACCCGTTTTAACCCCCAATCGTGAAGTCAACATTGTCTTTGATGCCTATCCCGATCGCGTGTTTCACGGCCATATTAGCTCCATTGACCCAGCGATATTAGCGGGAGCAGAAAGCGCCACTTCACTTGCACAAGTCGATAGTGAAACCCGTTGGATTCGCCCACAACAACAAATCCGCGTACGCATTCAGGTAGATCATGCGCCCTCTCCGCTGGTAGCAGGTAGCCGAGCCAGTGTCATGGTGCGTGATAAGAATCATATTTCCGATATTTGGATGACGATGTTGAGCTGGATGAGGTACGTCTATTAATGTACGAGCTGATTCGTAAAACACTAATCATTGTACTGTGCTTGATGCTGAGTAAAATGCTGCATTTAAATGTCAGCGTCTATGTGGTGCTCTTCGCCATTGTCGTGGCGACCACCAGTTTTTCTAAACATCTAACACATCTATTACAACGTTTAATGCCTTCTGTGGCGGCGGCAGTGGGGGCCGTGTTTGTAAACCAGCTCTTTGCTGACCACCCCTTTATTATCTGGACTTGCTGCATCGTGTATTTTGATCATGTGCGCCGTCATGCGGATAACAACCTACGGATTCGCATGGCCACCTTGCCTTTATTCATGATCATTTTTATTACCACCTATAGCAACAGCTCTGGGTACATTTTAGCCATTCCGAACATTATTCGCGACGTGGTGCTAAGCGCTTTTTTAGCCGCATTAGTCGCCAGTTTGGTCAATCATCTGATGCCAGTAAAAGCAAAACCTCCCAAGCCCGTCGTTGTGCCCCAACCCGTCTATGGAACAGATCGCCTAAAAATGCTGATATTGGTCGGGGGCGGCTTGGCCTTCATCATGATCAATGAAGTCACCAGCGCCGTATTTTGCCTCGTTCCTTTGATCACCTCTGCCATGCAACCAACGCACGCGCACATGAAACAACATGCGATTGAAAAGATTCTCGCCCAAGTCGGAGGCTGCAGCTTAGCGGTCATCGCTTCACTGATCTATTCCGGTACCGAGGTGGATGTATACACCTATTTTGTTGTCTCCTTCCTATTGGTGTATTTGATTTTATACTGGAGTCACTATTCTGAAGCGGGAGACAGAGCGATTCACGCGGACGCGTTAATGGGCTTTTTGATTCCCTATCAACTTTATGTGGCAAAAAACGGTAACGATTTTGGCTTACATTCGATTGCCCTACGTGCCGTGGAACTGATCATCGCCTTACTAATCATTTATGCGTTGGCCCATTGGCTAAACCGCCTTGGGCAAGGTAAAAAATCACAGACTTCAACCTAAGCAAAGCCACCTTTTTACGGTGGCAATTCTTAAGTGAATGTCAGCCACTTATCCTATCGTCAGAACAGCCTTCTAGGATTATCCTTTCGCCACTGGATAGGGTCATAGCCGTGCACAGCTTGGTATTTCGCTGCTTGCTTGCGTATAAACCTTACACATAAAGAGGAAGAGTAATAAAAGCCAGACCAAACGACTGCAATAAGGTTCACACTAGCCACATAGTATATAGAGGGATAATATATGTCGGGATTTAGCCGCCTGAAATTGATGATGGCAGAGATCATAAGAATAATAGAAAGACAACTAAAACCGACCATGAACCATCGAGGCCACCTAAAGTAACGAAGCATTAAGATATTTAATGTTTGGAGAATCAACATATAAAAAAGTATTCCATATGCGATAAACTCCACATTCTCCTCTGTGGCTTCAACGCCTGAAGTAAGTATGACAAAAATAATCGATAAAGGGCAACTCAAGCTCCATAACACACCAGTGGTACAGAATAAAAACATAACGCCCTCGCAGCATCACCCTTACATTTTAATAACACGTTAACTCTCAGAACAGCCTTCTAGGATTATCCTTTCGCCATTGAATAGGATCATTGCCATGGATAGATTGGTATTTTTGAGCATGAATTTTAAGTAATTTGACGCATAAAGAAGAAGAAAAATAAAAGTATGACCATGCAGCAGCGATAAGGTTGGCGTAAGTCATATAATGTACAGCTGCGTTTAGCCCCGTAAAATTGATAATAGCAAATACCATTAGAATAACAGAAAGAAAACTAAGAGTCGCCATTGTCCGTCGCGCCCATCTAAAGTATCTAAGCATCAAAATATTTAGCGCTTGAAGAATAACGACATAAAAAATCATTCCAAACATAAGCCATGAAATAGAATCATCCGTGAGTTCTAAGTGAGATATAGCAAAGAGGGATGGTATAACCATAACGCAACTTACTGTCCATAACACGGCTGTGACACTGTATAAAAACATCATTTCCTCGCAACATCACCCTTGCATATTAATAAAACGTTTACTATCAGAACAGCCTTCTAGGGTTATCCTTTCGCCATTGAATAGGATCGTAACCGTGTACAGCTTGGTACTTAGCAGCTTGTCGTCGGATAAACTTGCCCCATAAAGAAGAAGAAAAATAAAAGCATGACCAAGTGACTGCTATAAGATTCACACTGCCAAGATAGTATATAGAAGGATAATATATGTCAGGATTTAAACTACTAAATTTGATAATAGCAAAGATCATCAGAATAATAGAAAGAAAACTCACACCAACCATTAACCAACGAGCCCAATTAAAATAGCGAAGCATTAAAATGAAAAATGTTTGGAGTACTAAGATATAAACAATCATTCCATACACAATCAACTTCATATTTTCGTCTGTCGCTTCGACGCCTACAACAAGCAGTACAAAAAAAACAGACAAACCACAGCCAATAGTCCATAGAAAGCTGGAGATACAGAACAAAAGCATAATTTTTAAAAACCTCTTCCTAATAGATAACACTAATGGCTATTTGATTACCTTTTGAGAGCCTTTTAACCCCCTCATGAACAACTCCTCCTTTTGCACTTGAGTACAGGGTCAGAAAGGATGCAATACTTTGTCTAATTTGATAAGAAGTCGCTCGCCTGACTTCTTTAGCGCTATATAAGTACATTTTTTGACTCTTTAGACGACCTAGTAGGTCGTCTAAAGTCGTATTTAATTTTTTGAAAGGCTTGGTAGCCATATAGCGATATCAGGAAATATCATAATTAGAGTCAAACCTAACAATCCCATCATGGCGTAAGGAAAGGCACCT
>NZ_JAEMUI010000031.1 GCF_016461715.1 Marinomonas spartinae
ACCTGATCCCATCTCGGAACTCAGAAGTGGCACTTTATTCGCCGCAGGCGCTTGCCATCGCCGATGGTAGTGTGGGCTTGATTGAATTAGAAAGTCATGTGAGAGTAGGTCGTTATCAAGATTTAATTAAGAGAAGCCCCATCCTGCTCAGCAGGGTGGGGTTTTTTCGTTCTGGAGCATCACCATTACCGATGGTCGTGTGGTGCTCTCTATGACAGACAAGCATGTGAAAGTAGGTCGTATCAAGATTTTAATAGGAAGGCCCTGATAGCTTATGCTGTTGGGCTTTTTTTCGTCTACAGAAAATCAAAAAAAATAAAAAGGGGAGTCAACCTCCCTAAAAAATTGGGTTCGGGTCCGTGAGAGCGTCTCTTGCCATTCCTACAGCTCCCGCATTCACAACGTCATTACCGCGAAGGCGGTAATCTATTGTTTTGCAGCCTTAGATTATCACCTTGCCATCGTATTCGCTTGCGCCTGTTTCGCAGGCTCAACGCGTCTGCGCGAATCCAATAGCAAGGTGACGATTGATCTGAGTTAATCTTTTCAAAGATAGAGAGTGAGATCAAGGGTTGTCATTCCTACAGCACCTGTATTCACAACGCCATTACCGCGAAGGTGGTAAATCCATGGCCTTACAGCCTTTGCAGATTGCCACCTCGCCATTCAATTCGCTTGCGCCTGTTTCGCAGGCTCAACGCGTCAGAGCGAATCCAATCGCAAGGTGGCCGTTAGTTTCCTCAATGTATTCCTATTTATCTTTTCAAATCATGAGGAGAGTATACTTCCATGAAGTCGCCACTTCGGGTTCTGCTGTTTTAGTTAAAGCAACTTCATGGTGCCATTTTTCTCTAGGTTGATGTGCCAGCTGAAAGCCTCATCTAGAAGGTGTGGTGTATGTCCACCGCGAGCACAAGCACGCTCGAAGTAGTCGAGCATTTGGTTGCGATAGTCTGGATGTACACAGTGTTTGATGATTTGCACCGCACGTTCACGAGGAGCTAAACCACGAAGGTCAGCAAGGCCTTGTTCGGTCACTAGAATATCCACATCATGTTCGTTGTGATCCACGTGGCTGGCCATGGGGACAACGCTTGAGATGGCGCCGTCTTTGGCGATGGATTTTGTGACGAAGATAGCCATGTTGGCGTTGCGGGCAAAGTCGCCAGAGCCACCGATGCCGTTCATCATTCGAGTGCCGCAGACATGTGTGGAGTTCACGTTACCATAGATATCAAACTCCAGCGCGGTATTGATAGCAATGATACCGAGGCGACGCACGATTTCAGGGTGGTTAGAAATCTCTTGTGGGCGCAGAATCAGTTTGTCTTTGTAATGTTCAAGGTTATCAAAGACTTTTGAGTTCATACGTTCTGATAAGATGACAGAACAGCCTGAGGCAAACTTCATTTTGCCCGCATCAATCAGATCAAATGTCGAATCCTGTAGAACTTCAGAGTACATGGTAAGGTCGGTAAAGTCCGAATCCAATAAGCCCATCATCACCGCATTGGCGATATTGCCGATGCCCGCTTGTAGCGGTCCTAGGTTTGGCGCTAGACGTTTTTCAGCGACTTCGTTTTCTAAAAAGGTAACGAGGTGTTTGGCGATGGCGGCCGTGTCTACATCTGGCGCCCCAACGGTTGAGTAAGAGTCGTGTTGGCTAGTGAAAACAATTGCCGCAATTTTCTCCGGTGGAATTGGAATCGCTGTGCTGCCAATTCGGTCATCCACTTTAACCAGTGGTACTGGCGTGCGTGTTGGGCGATAGGATGGTATGTAGATGTCGTGCAAGCCTTCAAGTTCTGGTTTATGCGACGTGTTGATTTCGACAATTACCTGCTTAGCAAAAATCGAGAAGCTTGCTGAGTTGCCCACGGATGTTGTTGGCACAATGTGGCCTTCTTCTGTAATGGCAACGGCTTCAATAATGGCAATGTCTGGCAGTTTTAATTGATGGTTGCGCAGCTGTTCTACGGTTTCAGAAAGGTGTTGGTCAATAAACATGACTTCGCCATTGTTGATGGCTTTTCGTAATGTGGTATCCACTTGAAAAGGCATACGACGCGCGAGACTGCCGGATTCGGTTAGAATTTTGTCAAGGTCATTCCCCAGCGATGCACCGGTCATTAAATTGATTTTTAGTGGGTGTTCTTTCACTCGCTCAGCCAGTGCTTTAGGAACGGCCTTGGCTTCCCCTGCACGGGTAAAACCACTCATGCCCACGGTCATACCGTCTTTGATAAATTCACTTGCTTGCTCAGCTGACATGACTTTTTCATGTAAGCCTGCATGTCTAATTCGCTCTAATTGCATCCTGAAACCTTTATGCTGTTTTTATTAATTAGGATCTACTTTAGATAATATAAATCGCTCTGTAGCCAGTTCTCTGGACTAGAGCACGGAGCCTATTTCCTAGGCCTCAGTTTTGGCGAAATTTATATTACGGATAAAAATGAAGAGGTGACTTACTATAAGGCTTCTGTCTTAGCGAGTAAGTTAGACATAAGTCTGAGATTCGGGAAGTGAATGTTGACTATATGCTTAGATAGCGCAATCAATGGGGACATTGATGGCTCTTTACGCAAAATTCTTAACATCAATGAGACTGATCCTATTGGTATTCAGGAATCAATCTCGGATCACGATTAGCCTATACCAGTCCACCTTGCCATTCAATTCGCTTGCGCCTGTTTCGCAAGCTACGCGTCAGCGCGAATCAAACCGCCAAGGTGACTAAAAAAGCCTGCTATTGCTATAAATCACAGCCGATGGATCGATTTGTCGATAAAACTTTCTCGTTTTTCTTAGCGAAAATTGAAAATATGCTCTAAGATCAATCATTAAGCAAATCCATAGCCGAAATAACGCGCTGCGGATAAACGGGATAATGCGCATGCTCGTTTTTCTAATTTTAGTCTTTGTTGATATCTCTATTAATGGCTTCAGAGTCAGTGGCTTATAGTTAAATTAAGAAGATTTGAATGATGTGTAAATGCGCATATGCACTATTAAACTATTAGCCATCTCGAAGGAATCGAGTGTTGAATAAATTCGATGAACGTTTCAAACAAATATTTGAACGACTTTGTGCTGAAGATTTTGGTACTGCTTTAACCTTGATTTGTCCGTTAATAGATGGCGCGGGGAAAAAGCTATACGGAATCAAAAAGCCCGGAGAACGCTTCAAAAAAGTTATGTCTGATAACAATGCATTTCTGTACTGGATGCTTACAGGTGGTATGTTTGTAATGGCAGAAGGTGCAGATCTTGTGTTCGCTCGTGAAAACAAAGGAAATATCAATTTAGGGCAGTCAATTTACAAGCTGGTTCGAAATAGTTTACTTCATGAAGCTGAGCTTTCAGATGAAATTGAATTTGTTGATGAGGGGCGTTTCGGCCCTGAAGGCAATAAAATCATATTTCCTAAAAGTTTAATTTGGGGTTTGGCTTTTATGCTGTCTTACCTTGAATGTTATAAAGATGATTGTCCTAAAAATTATCAGTTATCAATATCTGGTGTTCCAATGCCATTAAATAAAACTTGGGGCAGTAAAGAAAAGACTATGGGCTTTTTTAAAGAAAACCTATTTAAAAGATAGGTGGTAAAGCTGGCTAACAAGCCAATTAAGACGGGACTGCTAACAGCTTGCTCGGTTCTGCTTCGCTTCACATTTTAGCAAGCTATTATCAGCTCCTTATTGGGGCGTTGAACCTCAAAGGAGTCCTAAGAAAATCCAATGTCGATAATTATAAAAGGTGATAGGACCTTACCAATCTGGGACATATCCCATTATTTGGATCAGACATCTTCGCACTATCACAAGCTGGTTACCATTTGCAAAATGTGTGAATTAACTGCTGAAGGTGTAGAGCAATCTGATTTTGTTATATCTGCAAAATCTATTGATGTATTTCAAGAGGAAGGTATTTCTTACGGTGTCTTTAAAGAGCATTTAGCACTTGATATACAGCGCAAAGGAGAAGACGCTGAGAAATTTTGGAAGATTCTTAGGAATTACAAACGACCTGTTGTTTATTACAAGAAAGACAGCAATTATGTACCAGTATTCGATCCAAGTGGCGATGAAGAGTTTAAAGTCACAAAAATGGAAGTTAATTCACCACCAATATTCGATATAGGTGGAATATTTAGCGCATTATCTGAGTTATTTTCTGCCGGTCGACAAGATCAACGAGAGCAAATCCGATTGCGACAAGACACCTTAGAGCACCAAAACCGTTTGCTTGAACAACGCGCTAGAAATTTGACTGAGTTATCTAGAGCTTCCGAGGTACTTAATCGGGAAGGCGTTCATCCAGGCATTAGGCATTACGCAGAACAAGAAATTAATCAAATTATGGAAAGCCAAAAAAGATTAAATAGCCGTGCTTCAATCTCTGGAGGCCAAATTGACCGTGAGGTTTAACAAGCGCATGTTATCGGACTGGTTTTCCGCTGTGCTTCAAATCAGCCGCAAATGCGGGCGTTGAAGGAGAGACATGGTTACGGCACCTTCATATGCCAAGTGATCTGGCGTGTGAGTTTCTGGCGGTGTTTGCTCGGATGGAGTATGCACTAAAAGCGACAAGATTCGCGCTTCGGAATCGAAACGATGTTTCTGCCTCGTGGGATCGATTTGCCAATGAGGCTCATGAACGGTTCCATGCTGAAACCAGTGAGGAGTTGAAAGCAGCCGTTGATTTTCTTTGGAACTTTCCTCCCCGTAAACAGTTCTTTGCTGACGATGAGCGAGTCCGCTTTCGAGATTTTGAAATTGATCCAGCACAATGCCAACTTCAGCAACTGATACTGATGGTTCGAACCGTTAGAAATAATCTATTTCACGGTGGCAAACACCTCCCAGATGGTGAATCGGAACCAGGGCGGAACGAAAGGCTAGTTCGCTCCCCGTTGGTTTTACTGCGGGAATGTGCCCAGTTGGTAGATGATGTACGAGAGGCCTATGGGCGATAGGCCTTCTAACAAGGCCAAGCAACGTGACATTGTGCAAAGGTCTCTCTATTAAATTACTTATCTAATCTGTTATTGCAGCGAAAAGTGTCTAGATATTCTGATTAATCCATTGTTCTAATTGGGCCTCTGGTAGCGCTCCGCTTAGACGGTTTATTTCTTTGCCGCCTTTAAAGACGATCAGTGTTGGGATGCTGCGGATGTTGAATTGCGCACTAATACGTTGGCATTGTTCAGTATCGACTTTGGCAAACAAAGCTTTTTCTGAGCGTTCCGCAAGGCGACTAAAAACTGGCCCCATCATTTTACATGGTCCACACCATTCGGCCCAAAAGTCGACCACGATTGGCAAATCGGTATTGGCAATGTATTGCTGGAAGTTTTGTTCTGTGAGGTTTACGGGGTGAGTGGTATGCAAAGCGCTTTTGCATTTACCGCATTTGCCTGCTTTATGGGATTTGCCCTCAGGGATGCGGTTGGTGGTGAAGCAGTGTGGACACGCGATATTCATAGTGTGCCTCCTATTAGAATATACTAATGTAAATGGGATGGGATTACCGAAATTCAAGGGTGAGACGCAAGTAAAAAAGGCTCTGATTGGGTCGATCAGAGCCTTATATGCCTAACAAGATAAAGATAGCGTTATCGTGTATTGTCGGCCAATTCGCTTAGCAAAGCCCGTTGCGCGCTGCGGTATTCGCCTTTGCGAGGTTTTGAGAGTTGATATGAACCATCGCTCTGTAGAATCCAGCTTTGAGTATTGTCCGATAAATATAATTCCAGCTCTTTTTTCACACGGCGAGATAAACTGACGTCTTGAAGAGGGAAGGCAACTTCTATTCGGTTATTCAAGTTGCGATCCATACCATCGGCACTGGATAAGTATACTTGTGGATTACGGTTGTTGTAGAAGTAGTAAACTCGGGTGTGCTCGAGAAAACGACCAATGATACTGCGTACGCGTATATTCGACGACACACCTTTGATACCAGGACGAAGTGTACAAATCCCACGAACGATCAAATCAATCTTCACGCCCGCTTGAGAGGCTTTATATAACGCTTGAACAAGCCGTTGTTCCGTCAAGGAGTTAACTTTGATGATAATGCGCGAGGGTTCGCCTTGGATGGCGTTTTCGGCCTCACGATTGATCATATCCAATAGACGATCACGTAAGGTAAAGGGCGCGTGTAGCAGTTTTTTGACCTTCAGCTCTTTGCTCATTCCGGTGAGCTGTTGGAAGACGCGATGTACATCGTCGCCAATCTCTTTATCACACGTCATGAAGCTGTAATCGGTATAAAGCCGTGCGTTCCCCGCGTGGTAGTTACCAGTTCCTAGATGAACGTAGCGGGTTAGTTCTGCACCTTCTCTACGAACGATGAGGATCATTTTCGCATGGGTTTTATGACGAACAACGCCATAAACAACAATCGCGCCAGCGTCTTGTAAGCGGCTAGCAAGGGCTAAGTTTTCTGCTTCATCAAATCGTGCCCGTAGCTCGATAACCACCGTTACTTCTTTGCCGTTCCTAGCCGCTTCTACTAACGCATTAGCAACAGGGGAACGAGCACCAGTACGATAAAGTGTTTGACGAATCGCTACAACATTAGGGTCTTTGGCAGCGTCGCTCAACAAATCGATAACCGGTGAGAAGCTTTCGAATGGGTGCATCAACAGGTAATCGCGTTGGCGAATGGCTTCAAAAATACCGCCTGAACTGGCTAATTTTCTAGGTAACCCTGGTGAAAATGGTGGGTACATTAGATCTGGACGATCGACCAATTCTAATACGGCCAATAAGCGGCTTAGGTTCACTGGGCCATCGATACGGTACAAATCTTGTTTTTCAAGATCGAATTGCTTGAGTAAGGAATCAATAATATGTGCTGGGCAGTTATTAGCGATTTCTAAACGTACTGAGCTACCATAGTGACGGCTTTGGAGTTCGGTTCTCAGTGCTCCAGCCAAGTCGACACCGATATCATCTGAATCCACTTCTAAGTCAGCATTACGAGTTAAGCGGAATTGATAACAGCCTTTTACCGTCATACCAGGAAACAACTGATCCGCATGGGCGTGAATGATAGACGATAGGAACACTAGATTGTTGCCACCCTCGCACACATCATCGGGCAATTTGACCAAACGAGGTAATGAACTAGGAGCAGGCACGATGGCTAAGCCATTCTCACGACCAAAGGCGTCCCGGCCTTCTAACTCCACCACAAAGTTAAAAGTCTTGTTAGCGAGCCTTGGGAATGGGTGAGCTGGGTCAAGCCCAATGGGGCTAATAATGGGCAGAACGTTATCTCTAAAATAGCGTTTTACCCATGCGGCTTGCTTCTCATTCCAGACAGAACGGCGAATAAATTTAACGTTTTCATTGGCCAGTTTGGGAAAAATAATATCATTAAGAATACGATATTGGCGACGAACCAGCTTGTGCGCATGATCACTGATTAAGCTAAGGACTTTTTTCGGGTGCATGCCGTCTGGACCATTTTTTTCACGGCTGTACTCAAGTTGACTTTTTAGGCCAGCAACACGTATTTCAAAGAATTCATCCATGTTCGAGCTAAAAATACACAAGAACATAAGACGATTAAAAATAGGGTGATTTTCATCCATGGCTTGTTCAAGCACACGGGCATTAAATTGCAGATGGCTGAGTTCACGGTTGAAGTACAACTCGGGATCGGCCAAGTCAATTTGTTCGGGTAAGCGTTCTTCTATGGCAACTTTATTAGGGTCTTGAGGCTGCTCCGGAATGGGTTCTAATACCAATTCTTCGGCCTCTACTAATGGCGTTGCAACCGCTTCCTGTTTTTCCATTTCGTTCACAGACTGTTCAGACATGCGCTTTCATAACTCCCAAATACCGTCTTCTCATATTATTGGTATCTTGCTTTAATGCCCATCTAAGAAAGAGTAGGCATTAACTAACAAATTACACTAACGCAGCCTAGAAGCCTATAGTTCTATGTTGCTTTGGGTAAATTTTCCTCATGTAAGCTGGCGGAATGTACCTATCGGAAACCAGATCAGGACGAGGGGGACATTATCCTTTCAGCAAACGGGCTGCGTCTTTTGCAAAATACGTTAAGATGCCATCGGCACCAGCACGTTTAAATGCCACTAAGGATTCCAAAATAACGGAATCTTTGTCTAACCAGCCATTTTGAAACGCAGCCATGTGCATTGCGTATTCACCACTGACTTGGTAAGCAAAAGTGGGTACTTCTAACTCGGTTTTGACGCGACGAACGATATCCAAATAGGGGAGGCCAGGTTTGACCATGACCATATCGGCGCCCTCGTCTATATCTAACATCACCTCACGAATGGCTTCGTTTGAGTTTGCCGGATCAATTTGATAGGTAAATTTGTTGCCTTTCCCTAAATTGCCGCTAGAACCGATGGCATCGCGAAATGGTCCATAGTAGGCGGATGCATATTTGGCTGCGTATGCCATAATCAGCGTATTAATAAAGCCTTCTGCTTCGAGTTCATCACGAATTTCACCAATGCGCCCATCCATCATATCTGAAGGGGCTACCACGTCAGCCCCTGCTTTAGCATGAGAAAGCGCTTGTTTGACAAGCGTTTCTACGGTGATGTCGTTTAATACGTAACCTTCGTCGTCGATGATGCCGTCTTGTCCATGAGTGGTGTAGGGATCCAACGCCACGTCCGTCAATACGCCCAATTCTGGAAACGCGTCTTTTAGGGCTTTTACTGCGCGTTGTACCAATCCATTGGGGTTATATGCCTCTTTCGCATCAAGGGATTTTTTATCACCAGAGATCACGGGAAACAGGGCAATCATAGGGATGCCCAGTGCTACAATTTCTTTGGCCTCTTCAAGCAAAACATCAATGGACACTCGTTCAATGTTTGGCATGGAAGGAACGGCCTCTCTCACCTTTTTTCCTTCTATGATGAACATGGGGTAGATGAGATCGTCAGCGGTTAAGCGATGCTCTCGCATGAGGCGTCGTGAAAAATCGTTTTTACGCATGCGACGCATACGGGTATATGGAAAGGTCATCCAATATCTCCTTTTCGCTTGTTAAGAATGTACTTGATTTATGTGACAATCTTAAGTCATTGTTGATATAACTGCTGTGTATTAACGCAATGTCTAACCACTTTCCCCAATTAAGTCTTTGTTTTGAGTCGGCGGCTAGCTTAGTTGCGCTTGAGCGTCTTCCAGTTCTTCCAGCGCTTCAAACCACGCCTCTTCGTTTTCTTCTAGGGTTTTTTTCCATTTGGCTTCCTCACTGAGGAGTGTCTGCAGCTTGTCTCGTTGCTCCGCTTCGTATAGGGTCGCATCCGTCATGGCGTCTGATATCTTGTCTAAATGGCTTTGAGCAGTCTGAACGGCTTTTTCATATTTTTCTATCTGCTTACGAAGAGGGCGTAATTTTTCGCGCATCTCCGCCGCTTTACGGCGCTCTTCTTTGCGGTCTACTTTCTCCATTTTATCTGGGTTCTGTTCATTTTTTTCGATCTGAGCCGCGTTAGCTTGTCTTGCTTGCAACCAAGCATGATAAGCCGCCAAGTCACCCTCAAAAGGTTGAATGTGATGATCAGCAACGAGATAAAACTCATCGACGGTACTGTTAAGCAGATGGCGATCATGGGATACCAACAGGATGGAACCTGGGAACTCTTGTAGTGCTTCGGTGAGCGCTTGGCGCATTTCGATGTCTAAGTGGTTAGTGGGTTCGTCAAGGACCAATAAGTTGGGTTTCGTCCAAGCGATTAATGACAGGGCGAGACGCGCTTTTTCGCCACCTGAGAAGCCTTTTACTGGGCGTAATGCATCGTCACCAGTAAAGCCAAAGCCACCCAAATATCGACGAATATCGCTTTCTAAGACCTTCGGGGTAAGACGCTGGATATGCAACAATGGCGAGGCTTCTAAATCTAGCGCGCTTAATTGATGCTGAGAGAAGTAGCCAATGTTTAAATTCTCCCCTGTAACGCGATCTCCTGCAAGAATCGGAATTTCGCCCACAATGGATTTAATCAACGTCGATTTACCCGCGCCATTAGGGCCTAGTAAGCCGACACGCTGACCGTCCCGCAGGGCAAAATTGCTGTTGCCAAGTTGAATCGATTGCACGCCCGATGGCGAGGTGTACCCTAAATCGGCTTGTGATAGGTTGATCAATAACTGAGAGGTTTTTTCGGCCACGGGGATAGAAAATGAAAATTGCGAATCGATGTGGGCAGGGCCAATCAGCTCCATCTTTTCCAGCATTTTGAGACGACTTTGAGCCTGCTTGGCTTTTGTGGCTTTGTAGCGGAAACGGTCCACATATTGTTGCAAGTGGGCACGTTTGGCCTGCTGGCGTTCGAAGTTAGACTGTTGCTGAGCCAAGTGTTCTGAGCGTTGGCGTTCGTAGTCGGAATAGTTGCCTTTGTAAAGGGTCAACTTTTTTTGGTAGAGATGGACAATGTGGCTGCAAATGCCATCGAGAAAGTCCCTATCGTGTGAAATCAGTAACAAAGTGCCTGGGTATTGGCGCAACCAGTTTTCTAACCACATTACGGCATCTAGGTCTAAGTGGTTGGTCGGTTCGTCCAATAGTAATACATCAGATGGACACATTAACGCCTTGGCAAGGTTTAAGCGAATTCGCCATCCCCCAGAAAAATCGGCGACGGGTTTATGCATGTCTGACATTTTAAAGCCGAGACCTTGCAAGAGCGTTTCCGCGCGAGATTGTGCAGTATAGCCATGGGCACTTTCATACTCGCCAAGCCAAAGCGCGTGATCGTGGTGATTGTCTTGTGCTTGCGCTTTGGCAATGTTGGCTTCGATGAGGCGAAGATGGTCATCACCGTCGAGGCAGTAATCCAAGGCACTGCGCTGCGTTTCTTCGACTTCTTGGGCCATAAAAGCAATACGTCGTTGGCCTGGGAGAATGATCTCGCCAGTATCGGCGCTGAGTTCACCGCGGATCATCGCGAAAAGAGAGGACTTACCTGCGCCATTTGCGCCAATCAACCCTACCTTTTGGCCCTCGAAAATGGTGAGGTCGGCTTCTTCCAAAAGAAATTGTGTGCCACGTTGTAAACTGACTTCGCTAAATTGGATCATAAAACAGGGAATCTCTAAACGTCGGTAAAATATCGCTATATTGGTATTAAGGCAAAGTCGTGCATTTGCGTCTTGGTATGCATTTTAGAGGGCGACACGGGGAAACGAAATAGCCGTCAGCAAGTTTTCCTGTTGAGATCATAATTACTTCATGTATTAAGGTAGATGATTCGTAGGCTCAAGGGTAAAATGCGCAGCAATATTATTTGAACTTTACTCACGTCCAAAGAGGCGTAAGGTGATTTTGTGAACAGTGGATTGATTAACGAGATTCAGCGATTTTCTTTTGATAAGACTAACGTCCGTGGCGAGCGTGTGTTATTGACCAGTGCCTATCAAGAAATTATTAAACGAAAAGTTTACCCGCTGGGTCTGGAAAAATTGTTAGGGGAATTTGTCGCCGCGATCGCACTGTTACGCGATATTATTAAAATTGACGGCGTGCTATCTATTCAAGCCAAAGGCAATGGTTATTTGTCTGCTTTGATGGCTGAGTGCGATGAAAGGCATAATCTACGGGGCATAGCGCAATGGGATGAGGCGCAAGACGTGCCTGATGTTATTTCGCTAAAAGAGGTGTTAGCTGGTGGTTATCTGGTTATCACCATTACTCCTCGTAATGGTCAGCGTTATCAAGGGATTGTCGAAATTGTCGGAGAGTCTTTATCTGAATGTTTAGAGCAGTACTTTCAACAGTCTGAACAATTGCCAAGCCGTATTTGGTTGGCGGCGAATGGCGCGCAATGCGGCGGATTGTTTTTGCAACGACTTCCTGCTGAGCAAGCACAAACTGGTGATGAGGATGCTTGGGCGCGCTTTACTCACTTGGCTTCCACAGTGAAAGACGAAGAGTTACTGGGGTTAGATACGTTAGAACTATTACATCGCTTATATCATGAAGAAGATGTTCGTTTGTACGATACAAAGCCCATGCAATTTGGTTGCTCTTGTTCTCGCCAGCGTACCTTGGAGGCTGTTATTTCGATCGGTACCGATGAGGTTCGACAATTGCTGATTGAGCAAGGCAGTATCAAAGTGGATTGTCAGTTCTGTGCCGAAAAATACGAATTTACTGAAGCGGATTTAGTGGATTTATTAGGTGACCAAGCACAAACCCACTAATTGAGTTTGTGTTTATCATCTGCTTAGCCAGTTAACACGCAGTATAAGATTATTAAAAAGTTGCATGATGAATCAAATCACGCCATGAAATAATACCAACGACATGGTTATCTGCATCCACCACGGGCATGCAAGAGATAGCGACTTTCCCCATCCATGAGATGACTTCCTCTATCGGCGAATGCTCTTTTACCGTTAGAGGTTGTCGTGTCATGACTTGGTGGGCGGCATGATTGAGAGTCTCCGTGTCTCGAGATTGCTCTGATACACTGCCGATAAAAGGGCTGATAATACGGAGTAAATCACGATCAGAAATGATGCCAACCAACACGCCATTTTCCAGAACGGGAAGATGGTGAAATCCTTTTTCATCCATGAGGCGGATAACTTCCGTTAAACGTGTATCCATATCGACGCAAACCACATCACGAACCATAATATCTTTTGCAAGCATGACACACCTCCACGCAGGTATGAGCAAGGCGCAAATCAGCGCCTTTGCGACGCTTCGTCATAACAGAATTGATTTTATTTATATTGAATATCGTTTTATAAGTATAGCGACCGTTTTTGAGAAATCTTTAATTAAATGTAGAGAAAAATCGTTATTTTTTGGCTAAAATCCTATAAAAGTGCGGATCTAGGAAAAAAGAGTAACACTTTTAGCGACGATCTTAATGTATGCTACCAAGACATTGCTGGTAAAATCCGTATAATTAAAGAATACCTGCTCAGAATCCTGGATAAGGTTGTGCGTCTCGAATTGTTATCAATCGATTAACAGTAAGAGTCGCTCTGAGGAGAGTGGCGCAAAGTATGACAGTATTCCTACATCAATTACTGTCGGCCAAAAGCTTTCTTTCGTATCACTCTCAAATTCATAATTGGCTACGACACGGCGAACCCATATGACCTCAAATTCTGTAGACGTTTTATTAGTCGGGGGCGGTGCAATGAGCTCCACCCTAGGAATGTTACTCAAGCAACTAGACCCAAACCTGGCCATCACCATGGTAGAACGCCTAGACGGTGTTGCCAAAGAAAGCACGGATGGCTGGAACAATGCCGGGACAGGTCACGCTGCGTATTGTGAGCTGAATTACACGCCTAAAAATGCAGATGGCAGTGTCAATATTGATAAGGCCATTAACATTAATGCGGCATTTGAAGTGAGCCTTCAATTTTGGTCCTATCTAGTAAAAGAAGGTAAGCTGCCAGCGCCTAATGAGTTTATTCACCGTGTGCCCCATCAAAGCTTTGTTTGGGGACAAGACAATGTGGATATGCTTAAAGCGCGTTACGAAGCCATGAGTGCTCACCCTGCTTTTAAAGAAATGCAGTTCACAGAAGATAGAGAAAAGTTGCGTGAGTGGATGCCTCTCATTATGAACAATCGTGATACGAAAGAGCCCCTTGCGGCGACACGTATTGAGCATGGTTCAGACGTTAACTTCGGGGCCATTGCTCGTAATATGGTTAACACGCTGCAAAGCATGGACAACTTCGAGCTACGAGTGAATGCGGAAGTGAATCGCATTGACAAAAATCCTGATGGAACCTGGAATGTGTTGGTTCACCAAAATGGTTCTACACAACGTTTCAATGCCAAGTTTGTTTTCCTAGGCGCTGGCGGTGGTGCATTACCATTGCTGCAGAACACTGGTGTCGAAGAAGGAAAGGGGTACGGTGGTTTCCCCGTTAGTGGTCAATGGCTTGTTTGCGAAAAGCCAGAGATCGTTAAACAGCACTTTGCGAAAGTGTATGGTGCGGCCCCGATCGGGGCGCCGCCAATGTCTGTTCCTCATTTGGATACTCGTATCATTGATGGTAAAAAAGCCATTTTGTTTGGACCGTTTGCCGGCTTTACGACTAAGTTTTTGAAAAAAGGCTCTGTTTTAGATTTTCCAATGAGCATGCGCTTTAATAACTTAGCACCTATCTTATCGGTGGGCAAAAACAACATGGATTTGACCAAGTACTTGATCAGCGAAGTACGCAAGAGCCATAAAGACCGCTGTGATTCCCTACGTGATTTCTTCCCTGATGCGAAAGATGAAGATTGGAAATTGGCTTATGCAGGTCAGCGCGTTCAGGTGATTAAAAAGGGTCAACATGGCGGTGGCGTATTGCAGTTCGGAACCGAAGCGGTTGTCACAAAAGATGGCTCGTTAGCAGCCCTATTGGGAGCGTCCCCAGGAGCATCCACAACCGTCAATACCATGGTCGGCATTTTGGAAAAATGCTTCCCTGAGCGGATGAAATCACCGCAATGGCAAGCAAGAATGAAAGAAATGATTCCGTCTTATGGTGAGTCTTTAGTCGAAAATACTGATCTGTTATTATCGATTCGTCAAAATACACTTGAAACCTTGAATCTTAAACCTTAAGAGCATCGTCTTACTGATTAAAAAAGCTGGACTCTATGTCCAGCTTTTTTTTCTATTTCTAGAGAGTAATTGCTAGAGATTAATGAGTAGAGAATCTTACTCAGCGAGGTGTTTCATCGGGGATTACCAACACTTATAACGGAAAAAACAACGGGAAATATCATATGACAATGACCTTTTCTGAGCGTGCTGATCAGCTTTGTGATGCGCTGCGCGAGATAGAACACCAGGCAGAAGAAGGCGATGAACTTTTTTACTGTGCTTACCTATTAGGACTATTAGGGCTGCATAGCAGCGCAGAGGGTGAGGGACAGGCTGAGTTCGATGAAGCATTTGAAGGAACATTAAGGGATACTTTAGAGGCGGAAAACGTCAGCGAAGCCGATCAAACGTTAATTTTGAATTTGTGGCATAAGACTCGCGAAACGGTTTAAGCTTTTCTTATTTAGATTTTCCAATCTGCTTGAGATAAACAACGACTGTTAATGACTTAGCGGTCATTGTTTATCTTTGTGACATATAGCAAGTAAGTGAAGCTTTACAACACTGGTTTGTTTGGATGGGGGGCAAAAGCAAACACATCTGATAGACAGTTTTCTGTTTTTAAATAGTGGTTTTCGAGTTGGTCCAGCGTGCCGTAAACCATGTTCACCGAGCCGCTGAAGATGGCTAGACTGTCGCTTAAATCTGGGTGGTCTTCTAATATGGCTTCGTATAGCCACCCTGTTCTGCCTTGCCAATCCATATTGGCTTCATTGACGACCACATTAAAAGAAGCAGTCGTATGTTGATGTTGGGCTTGCTGAATCCAGTCCGTCATAAACACATCCTCTGGTGTTCTCACGCCCCAATAAAAAGAGATGTTTCCTTGGTAGTTTTGTGCCTGCAAGCTTTCGTAGATGCTCTTCATCTGCGCAAAACCAGTTCCCCCCGCGATCAATAGAACGGGTTTTGCTTGTTGAGCGTGTTGTTGAAAAGCATCGCACGCTATATGGCAATCGCCCCCTGGTATTTTAAGCTGAATCGTCACTTGGTTCTTAATGTGCTCAATGACTTTTTGTGCCAATGAATCGGGCTCTGAGACCAAAATATACAGAGAAAGCTTAGGCAGTTCATGGGGAGCGCTACCGATGGAGTAGGGAACCTTTTCACCGGAGGGAAGAGCAATCATCAAATATTGGCCCGCTATAAAGGTCATCTCCTCGACCTGTAACGTGACTTCATAAACGTTATGGTTTATTAATGCTACTGAGTTGACTGTTGCGATGACGTCTTTCAATGTGTTGCTCCATGGCCTAACTCAATTGTCAAAATTGAGTCATATTATCGTTATAATCTCGTTTTATACCGCGTGTGAAGGTAAAAAAAAACCACTTCATAAAAGTGGTTTTTCCGATAGTCCCGAATATGTCGAGCCTATTTGTTTTTACCTTTCATGGATTCAAAGAACTCGTCGTTCGTTTTCGTCACACGCAAACGATCGATGAGGAATTCCGTGGCGGCAACATCTTCCATTGGATTCAGCAGCTTGCGCAGAATCCACATGCGTTGCAGTTCGTCTTCAGACGTCAGAAGGTCTTCGCGACGGGTACCAGAACGACGGATGTTGATAGCAGGGAAGGTGCGTTTTTCCGCGATCTTACGATCAAGGTGTAACTCAGAGTTACCTGTTCCTTTAAATTCTTCGAAGATGACCTCGTCCATTTTGGAACCAGTATCCACCAACGCGGTTGCGATGATTGTTAAACTGCCACCTTCTTCGATGTTACGAGCAGCCCCGAAGAAGCGTTTTGGTCGTTCTAGGGCATTGGCATCGACACCACCGGTTAAGACTTTGCCGGAAGACGGGATAACGGTGTTGTAAGCACGAGCAAGACGGGTAATGGAGTCCAGTAGGATGACCACATCACGCTTGTGTTCAACAAGACGTTTGGCTTTTTCGATGACCATTTCTGCCACTTGAACGTGACGGCTTGGTGGCTCATCAAACGTAGAGGCAACCACTTCGCCACGAACAGTACGCGACATTTCGGTTACTTCCTCAGGACGCTCGTCAATCAGCAGAACGATCATATGACATTCTGGATTGTTGCGAGTAATCGCATTGGCAATGTTTTGTAGCATGAAGGTTTTACCCGCCTTTGGTGGCGAGACAACCAAGGCACGCTGCCCTTTACCCATCGGTGCAACCAAATCAATGATACGTGAAGTAACGTCTTCAGTGGAGCCATTACCCGCTTCCATGACAAGGCGTTCATCGGGAAAAAGAGGGGTAAGGTTTTCAAAAAGGATTTTATTGCGGACGCTTTCAGGCTTATCGAAGTTAATTTCGTTAACTTTTAACAGGGCAAAATACCGTTCGCCATCTTTTGGTGGTCGGATCTTGCCGGCAATAGTATCGCCTGTGCGAAGGTTAAAGCGACGAATTTGGCTTGGTGATACGTAGATGTCATCTGGTCCTGCCAAGTAAGAGCTGTCCGGAGAACGTAGGAAGCCAAAGCCGTCTTGCAGAATCTCTAGTATACCGTCACCGTAAATGTCTTCCCCGCCTTTCGCATGTCGCTTAAGTATGGAGAAAATGACATCTTGTTTGCGCGAGCGGGCCATGTTATCCAAGCCCATTTCTGCGGCGATATCTAAGAGTTCGTGTACTGATTTCTGTTTTAATTCGGTAAGGTTCATAAACGGGTTTTGCATTAGCTCATCTTGAAGGACAATTGACGGGACTAGCCTCTAAACAATGCTAATCTATGTCTGAAGTATTTAACAAAGTATCAGTATTAGTCCGCACAAAACATCAGCCAGTTAAATTATCCTAGCTAGTGCTTTTGTTAACCCGAAACAGGGGTAAGGCCAATACTGCGCGAAACGATTTGATTGGAGTCTTAATGCCCAAGAGCGACAGCTTTTTGCATTAAGACAGTAACTACTATAGTTCGACTTAAACGTAAGGTCTATAGGAAATCATGCGAAAAAAAGGTTTTTTTGGTAATTTTTTGATCAAAACGCCTTAAAACTAACTTTTTTTCGCAAACAATACAAAAGATTTATAGGACTATATCATTCTTTTTGGCGATTTAGTGTGCTTTTTTGGTTGGGATGTTCGTCTCTTCTATTAAGAGGACACAAACAACTGATATACTTTCTTTTAACAAGATTTTTACTGAAAAAAGGCTATCGGATGCAGTCCCTCTTTTTGCAACAGTCACATGATTTTCCGTTTGAAAAAATTGCCGCTATTGATTTAGGTTCAAACAGTTTTCACATGGTTATCGCTCAGGTTACGCACGGACAGTTGCGAATTACGGGTGAATTTGGTGAAAAAGTACAGTTAGCCGCCGGTTTAAACAATGACATATTGGATGACGAGTCACAGCAACGAGGTCTGGACTGTTTGTCCCAATTTGCTCAAGTGATAGAGGGAATGCCGCCAGGCTCTGTTCGGGTTGTGGGCACCAATGCGTTACGTGTTGCAAAAAATCGCTACGATTTCATTGGTAAGGCGATGGATATCATGAGCCATCCCGTTGAAATCATTGCGGGCCGAGAAGAAGCACGTTTGATTTACGTCGGCGTGTCAAAAACCATGGATCATGGGGATTTGAAACGCTTGGTGGTGGATATTGGCGGAGGGAGCACTGAGTTTATTATCGGTCATCAATTAGAGCCCTTTCTCACCGAAAGTTTGCACATGGGCTGCGTTAGCTTTCGACAGCGATTTTTCCCCGACGGCACCATCACCAAATCAAATTTTCAAAAAGCGGTTACCGCTGCGCGACTAGAGTTGTTAAGCATCCAAGATGATTACCTAGAGGAAAAGTGGGATGTGGCCATTGGTTCCTCAGGTACGATAAAAGCGGTTTTTAATATCGTCAAAGAAAATAACTGGAGTAAAAAAGGCATCACCCCTAAATGTCTTAAGCAAATTCAAAAAGCGCTCTTTAGTGCGGGTCATGCCGACAAAATTGACCTTCCAGGCTTAAAGCCAGAACGAAAAACCACTTTTGCTGCAGGGATGGCCATTCTCACAGCGGTGTTTGAATGTTTTGATATTAAGCTGATGGACTTCTCTACAGGGGCATTAAGGGAAGGGGTACTCTATGACATCATGGGACGCTACGCGGAATCGGATATTCGTGAACGTACTGTGAACTATATGTTGAGCCAATATCATATAGATACTGAGCAAGCGAAATTAGTCACCCACACTGCCTTATCAGCCTTGGCCCAAGTCAAGGATGATTGGGGGTTGAACAGTATTTCCAGTGAGGACTTGCTGCGTTGGGCGGGGTTGTTGCATGAAGTCGGATTAGGCATTTCCCATAGCCGTTATCATAAGCATGGTGCCTATATCATCAGCGAGTCTGATATGCCTGGCTTTTCTCAACAAGAACAGCAAGCCTTGGCGAACTTGATTTTACGTCATCGCCGTAAATTCACCCAATCTCTTGATTTTCGATTCACGAAAAGCGATCAACAGGATTTGGATCGTTTATCTATCTTATTGCGCTTAGCGATCTTGCTGCATAATGATCGCAAAGAAGGCGACATGCCTATTTTTACCTTAAAAGCTGACGATAAACATTTGCATGCGGATTTTCTTCCCGGCTGGTTGGATGGCCGACCTCTCACTTTAGCGAACCTGCAGAGTGAGGCCGATTACTTGTCCGCCGTTAACTACACTCTGACTTTCAGCTAACCCGATGAACGAGCGTTAAAGAATGGACTCAATGGAGCGATACACGGCAATCGCTTCATTGCGAGTCAGCCCGGTAGCGGTTGCCGATTTGCCAATACTGGATGTCACTTGGATGGACTCGGTTTTTGGCTCTTCTTTGTCTGGTTTCGCTTGTAACTGCTGATTGATTAGTTGTGCTTTTGTCGATAACTGGAGGCTTTCTCGTGACTGGGCGAGATTTTGCCCAGACGAGTCATTTGCCAACGTTGCAGAGGTTGGCGTTGTGGGTAATATTTTTGACCAGTCATTGTAAGACACTGAGGAGACGCTCATAAGAAGCTCCCAAATGTTAGTTTGTTTAATTATTGTTCAGTTTTTGTCGAAAAACAACTATTCAGGTTTTTCAAAACGTATCTATTCCTATTTATTTTCGCATTCTAAAGTCCATTGATGTGGATGGCGTAAAAGCCTTTTTATCTTGTTTTGTAAACCAAAAAGACAAAGTTGGCGTGAGTATTGAATACGCTTTCAAAGTCATTGAGTTATGTTGTACTTTTTCTTTTGCTTATCCTAGTTGTAATAGGAATGTCTTATGCCCGAATTTGCTTGGCTTCTTATCACTGCTGCGTTGGTTTTTACGATGCAAGCAGGATTTTTGTGTCTAGAGAGTGGTCGTATTCGCAGCAAAAACAGTATTAATGTGGCCGCGAAGAATATTTCAGACTTTATTATTTCAGCCATTATTTTCTGGCTTTTTGGCTTCGGCCTCATGTTTGGTCATTCTGCATTTGGGATCATTGGTACCAGCGAATTTGTGTTTGGAAACCATAGCACTCCTTGGCAAGTCAGTTTTTTTCTTTTCCAACTTATGTTTTGTGGAACCGCCGCTACCCTAACTTCTGGTGCGGTAGCAGAGCGCATGAGCTTCGTGGGGTATTTAGCGGTCACAGCGATTTTGATGGCTTTTATTTACCCTGTGACAGGGCATTGGGCTTGGTCTGGAGCCTTTGATCCGACGGGGCAAAAAGGCTGGCTGCAAGCAATGGGGTTTGTGGACTTTGCAGGATCCACTGTCGTCCATTCCGTCGGCGGCTGGATTGCCTTAGCCGCGATTATGATCATTGGCCCAAGAAGGGGACGATTCGAGCAAGGTACTCACTTGCCCCCTGGTAATAATTTACCGCTTTCCGCATTAGGAGTTCTGTTGATCTGGTTTGGTTGGATTGGCTTTAATGGGGGAAGCACCTTAGCATTAAACAATGATGTCCCCATTATTATTTTGAATACATTTTTGTCGGCCGTCTGGGGGGCGCTAACGGCTTCACTGATAAATTATCTACGGGATGGCTATTTTGAGGTGGGCTTTATTCTTAACGGCACCATTGCTGGTTTGGTAGGGATTACTGCATCCTGTCATGTGGTGACGCCGCTGTCGGCTTCGATCATTGGTATTGGCTCTGGTGTGGTAGTCTACTTCGGCAGTTTATTAATGGAAAAGTGGCGTTTAGATGATGCCCTTGATGTGGTGCCCGCTCACTTATTTGCGGGCATTTGGGGAACTTTAAGTGTGGCTTTCTTTGGTGATCCCGAAAAACTACATACAGGCTTAGGGTTTTATCAACAGCTTGGGGTACAAGCATTAGGTATTGTTGTCATTGGTTTATACAGCTTTGTCGTCTCCTATGTGTGTATGGTATGGCTGAATAAAGTCATGCCTCTAAGGGTTAGTAAACAAGATGAAGAAGACGGTTTGAACGTTGCAGAGCATAGAGCGACAACAGAACTGTTTGATCTTCTGACCTCGATGCAGTATCAACAAAATAATGCCGATTTCTCATCCTCCGTTCCTGAGGAGCCTTTTACCGAGGTAGGGCAAATTGCTCGTAAGTACAACCAAGTTATTGATCGAGTAAATCAGGAAATCGCCCAGCGGGACGAAGCATTATGGCGCTTTCAAGAAAGTGAAATGCGTAAAACGGCGATTCTTAACTCCTCTATGGATTGTATTGTGACGATTGATCATCAAGGCGATGTAATCGAGTTTAACCCTGCCGCTGAACGCACATTTGGCTGCCTTAAAAAACAAGTAATGGGCACCAGCTTTATCAATACCTTTGTTCTGGAAGAAGACCGTCCTGCTATTTTAGAAAGTTTAAAAATGGGGTTTTCCTCATCAGGTGGTTTGGTATTAAACCGACGTAACTCGTTTCGTTTACAGCGTGATCTTCATAATCATTTTCCTGCTGAAATCACCATTACCAAAACAAAAACCGAGTCGTCCATACGGCAGGAAGAGTTCACTTTGCATATTCGTGATGTGACGCGTCAGCATAAGTTACAAGAAAGGCTGCGTTTTTTAGCTTACAGCGACCCATTAACCAGTTTGCATAATCGAACTTATTTAATGGAGCGGCTGGTATCCGCCTTATCGTTTGCTGCAAAACATCACACTCGAGTGGCCTTGCTCTTTTTAGATCTGGATAAATTCAAAAACATTAATGACACCCTAGGACATAAAGCCGGTGATGAGTTGCTTTGTGAAGTGGCAGGACGGCTCACCTTAGTGTGTGATGAATCCGATATCATTGCTCGTTGGGGGGGGGATGAATTTATTCTGATGATGACAGAAAAGGTTACAGAAGACGCTACGCTTCAGCGCGCCCAGCAAATACTTCAGTCGATGCGTGAGCCTTTCATGCTAAAGGGGCAACTGTTTAATATTCCGACCAGCATCGGCATTACTTTGTCTGATGAGTTAACTATGGACGCGGATAAGTTGATTCAGCAAGCCGACATTGCCATGTACTGGGCAAAGGAAAATGGGCGGGATAATGCGCAAACGTTTGTGCCTGAAATGGCCAAGGTGGTGACCAATAAATTTAGACTAGAAAGAGAAATGCATGAAGCGCTTTCTATGGACCAATTCTACTTGGTCTATCAACCTAAAGTCGTTCTAAATACCCCCGATATTGTTGGGCTAGAAGCCTTGATTCGCTGGCGTCATCCTTCATCTGGCAATATTTCTCCCTCTGATTTTATTCCCATTGCTGAAGACTCGGTGCTTATTATTAAAATCGGCGAATGGGTGATTGAAAATGTGCTAAAGCAATTAGCCGAGTGGCGAACGCTGAAATTAGGTTTAGTCCCTGTCTCAGTCAATATTTCTGGGCGTCACCTGCTTAGTGAAGGCTTTGTTGGCTATATTTCTAAGCAGTTGGCATGTTATCAAGTGGATGGGCATTTATTGGAAATTGAAATCACCGAAGGGGTGTTGCTGAACGATATTGAAAGTTGCATCAAAGTAATGGCTGAGCTGAAAGCACTCAACATTAAAATCTCGGTAGACGATTTTGGAACCGGTTATTCCTCTTTGAGTTATCTGAAACGGCTGCCTTTGGATGTGTTGAAGATTGATCAAGTGTTCGTGGAAGAGTGTGAGCAGCATGGAGAAGATAAAACCATCTGTGAAACCATCCTTCATCTGGCGAGTAATTTAGGTTTGTCCTGTGTGGCTGAGGGGGTGGAAACCGAGCTGCAGGTTCAGCTATTGAAAAAAATGGGTTGTCAGGTTTACCAAGGGTATTACTTTTACCGACCTGCTTTAAAGGAAGATATTACGATTTTGCTTAGAGAGTTGTCGGCGTCTTAAGGCTTTTTACCTTTTGTTACAAATTGAGAAAATATCTATTTTTACTCATTGCTTACTTTGTATTTAAATAGTGCTATTGTCCTAAACAATGACAAGTGAGTAAAAACGACCACTGAGTAAGCGGTGCTTGCACTCATTATTCAAGATAAAAAAATTATAATGAACTAAGATTACAGAATACAGTGATCTTAATAGGGAAATTTTATGAACCGCGATAATCTACCCATAGAACATTTCTTTTTTACCGAGCCTAATTTAGAAAAAATCCTTGAAAACCTAGATGTTGTGCGCCAACAAATCCACCCTGTCATACCGGATGAAGAGTTAAATGTAGAACAGAATTTCCCTTCGGTATGTCTTGTTGGTCTTGGACGCTGTGGTTCTAATATTGCTTTGGAGGTTGCTACTTTAGTTTACAATGCAAGAACCAGCTACCTTCACGAAGTGGAATATCATGAGAAACAAACGCAAGAGAGTGATCTCAAGTCGCTCAATTGGATTCGTAAGAAGTTTTCCATCGATAAAAAATCCAGTTCAACACCACTTTTTTTGATTGAGCCTATTGTCATGCTAGGCGACTTGGATAAAGACATCGAAGGCCGTATTCGTTTTTCTAGTCAGACAGGACGAGCGCAATTCCTGGAAGCCTACCGCAAACTGCAGATTATGGATTTGTCCGAAGTGCACGCTGGTGGTGCGGGTAATGCGCCCATTTTGGGGCAATATCTCGCCAAGATCATTCTTAACAAAGATACATCCAGCTTCCGCAACGACAGTTGGCGTCACATGCATTCTTATCTAGTGGACTCTTGTGGCATCAAAGCGAATCAATCCCGTTTGTATTTTTATATCTTCAGTGCAGGTGGCGGAACCGGATCGGGGATGGCATCTGAGTTCGGTTTGGCGCAGCAGTTTTCCTATTTAAGTAAAACTTTTGATTATCGAGCAGAATTAAACAAAGCGGTGGATAAACGCCATAGCTTTGTATTTGAGCCGATTTTTACCTCAGGTATTTGTATTTTGCCGAATATCTCCGGTAAGGACATTGATATTTCTGAAGCATTACACATTAACGCTGGGCGTTTGTTGACGAAATATGTCTCAGAGGAATGGGATTTTTCCTATAACGAAGAACGAGATAACGACGAAGATCCTGAAAACGTCATGCAACGTATTCGTCCTTGGAACTCTATGATGCTGATATCGAACGATATTATGCGCTATGCCGAGGAAGAAGACGGCAACGATGTGGAAGATATTGACGTGAATACCATGGAGAAATACGCCAACCAGTATATTTCGCAACAAATCTTTAACATCCTAACCGCCCAAGCTGTTACCACAGATTACGATGAGGACTACTTCCGTCGTGCTGGCATCGACATCGCCGAAACCATCCGTTTGGATGCCAATGACCTGTTTATGAGTTTAGCTGGTCCTGTGGCCGTTGCTTATGCTGAGAGTGTGGTCAGAAAGAAAGGCCCCATGAGCGAGGTGGACATTGATGACCTGTTTTGTCGCTCCATTGAACTCCCGCACTTTAACGATGATACCTCGGCGATTGAGGGCATCAGTGTGCTGCCTGTGGAGTCTGACCGCTACCGTAACTGCATTCAGGATTTCCGTAAAAGCCAGTATGATTCCAGCAAATTAAACAATCTACACTTCTTTAAAAATTGTTCGTCCATTGTGTCGATTATTTCAGTACCAAGAGACTTTAAATTATCTTTCACGGCGATGAACCGTTTAAAAGTGCAGTTAAACCGCTTGTTCCCCAATACGACCTTGAAACGTTATGCCTTAGTGATTGGGGCGTCGGCGAATTTGTCATTAACCACCTTAATTGCCAAAAGTCCGTGTTTGAGTGATGACTTTTTAACCTTGATGGTGTCATACATGAAGCGTTGTTTTGCTCGTGATGAGTATCGCTATAACGATGATATTGATAAGGCCATCATCGGATTTATCCAGAGTGATGTGTTCAATGAAGAAGAGGTGGAAAAATACTTCCTTGAATACGAAAACCCCGCGAAAATTCTCGATACCAACTGGTACGCTATCAAGCCTATGTATGAGAAAAAATACCGTGAGTTGATCGAAGATAGCGAGCGCTTTGTTTCCATCAATGACATTCGCTTGGACATGAAAAACGTGAAAAATGCGATTAAATATCTGCGTGAAATTTACCGTCATCGCATCAGTAAAACCAATATGTTGTCGCTTAATTAGGGCTCTCATTATATCGAGAAGCCGTACTGGTGGTATAACAGTATAGTGGTATAGCAAGTGCCCTCAAATAAAAAACCACGGTGTCAGTGACAGCGTGGTTTTTTTTGGGTCTTAGAATAGTGCGATCAAGTCGTTGGCTTCAATCCCCGTTAGGCTTCATCGCTCTCTTTTGGGGCTTGTCGATCACGTATTTTGCTAACCAAATGGGCATTTTTCGTTTTATCTAACGGTGGTGTCTCATGATGAATGGCGGTTTTGGCAATCATATAAGCTGCGACCGGTGCGGTAATCAATAAGAACAGAGTAATGAGGAGTTCGTTGACCGAAAGGCTGCCATTTTGATAGCTGTGAAAGACCATAGAAGACAGTAAAACCCCTGTAATACCAAGCGTGCTGGCTTTCGTCGGGCTGTGTAAGCGAGTAAAAATATCGGGTAGTCGTGCTAAGCCATAGGAGCCAAGCAACAAAAACACACCACCAATCAGCAGCAAAACACAAATAATGATTTCGAGATATAACGGCATAATCAATCCTATTCTATGATGTCGCCACGAAGTAAGTACTTACACAAAGCAGCGGTACTGACAAACCCGAGCATGGCGATTAATAAGGCGGCTTCAAAATACAAACTAGTACCCACGTAGATGCCATACATTAAAATCAGTGCAATGGTGTTGATGTACATGGTATCTAACGCCAAGATCCGATCAGAAATGGTTGGCCCTTTAAACAGACGCCATAGGTTCAAAAATAAAGCGATACAAATGAAGACAGCGACAATAAACAGTGTCCAATTTAGCATCCGAAAATCTCCTTAAGAGGGGCTTCGTAGCGAGTTTTAATCAAATGGATCAAGTCGGCTTCTCCCTCTAAATGTAGAGCGTGAACATATAACCATTGCTTGTCTTTAGAGATTTCAGCGCTCACCGTGCCCGGTGTCAGGGAAACCGTACTGGCTAAAATGGTGATGCCTAGATCGGAGCGAATATTGATAGGAACCGCGACAAAACCAGGCTCTAAATGTTTGATAGGACGAATAACCAGCCAAGCAACTTCGACGTTTGCTACCAAAATATCGTACATCACCATGAAAACGTAGCGCAATGCGCGCCAAGGTTTGAGGATCTTAGGATGTTCATCGCGCATGCCATTGACGAACAACGGAATGGCGATGGCAAAAAACGCAGCGAGCACAATATGGCCAGCACTGACAGAATTATTTAAGAGCAGCCACACCACAAAGAGTAGCAGACTGTGAAAGGGCATAGGAAAGACTCTCATGGCGTCGCTCCTGGTAATAAATCATAAGCCGAGGCGTTAAAATCGTGTAAATAGTTCGCGGCGTTTTGCGTGTAATCCGTGATGTCGCCACCAAACACAACCATCAGCGGCAAAGTGATTAACAATAAGCCAATGGCAATAATCTCTAGGGGCTTTGCTGTATTCACATCGCTACTGGTGTTGCCATTGTGGCGCCAAAACATGGTTGTAGCAGCGCGAGAAAATGCCACTAAGGCCGCTAAACTGCTGACCAGAATCAACGGCCATACCCAAGCAGATTCTGCCGTCGTATGGGCGGATTGTAGAATCATGATTTTTCCAATGAAACCGGAGAGTGGCGGCATACCGATCATAGCCAAAGCACAAAATGCAAAGGCAAAACCAATCATTTTGGGCTGCATAAATGGACGTGAGCGCACAAAACGATCTTCCGCTTGACCACGTTGACGCGCGATGACATCTGCCAGTAAGAAGAGGGCTGAAGAGGCAATGGTACTGTGAACCAGATAATACAGAGCCGCAGAGGTGGCTGCTTCAGAATGAATGGCCGCACACACCAATAAACTGCCGCTGGAAACGATCACTAAGTTGGCGGTTAAGGTTTTCAGACCAGGGCTGGCGATTACCCCAATGGTGCCGATGGTGATGGTCAAAAGCGCCAGAGGCCATAACCAAGGTGTGGCGATGTTCGCCAACTCGCCTGCATGGTCGCCAAAGATCACCACATATACGCGAAAAATACTATAAATGCCGACTTTCGTCATAATCGCAAACAGGGCCGCAACGGGCGCGCTGGCACTGGCATAGGTACGAGGTAGCCAAAAATGCATCGGTAGCATAGCGGCTTTTAGCCCAAAGACGACCAATAAAAGCGCTGCACCGGTTTTCGCCAGCGTAGCATTTTCACCTTGTAGGGTGCCGACTTTGACCGCAAGGTCCGCCATATTCAGCGTGCCCAAGGTGCCATAAATAATTCCTAAGCCAAATAGGAATAAGCTGGAGCCAACCAAATTGAGAATCACATAGTGCAATGCCGATTGAGTTCTGGGTTTGCCACCGCCGTGAATCAACAGCGCATAGGAGGCAATCAATAAAACTTCGAAAAAGACAAAAAGGTTAAAGATATCTCCTGTCAAAAAGGCGCCGTTAATGCCCATCAACTGAAACATAAACAGAGGATGGAAGTACGCGCCTCCTTTGTCATGGTCATTCAACGCGTACAGCATGACCGCAAAGCCTAGAAAAGATGCCAAGGTCACTAGTAATGTCGAGACAGGGTCTGCCACTAACGCGATACCAAACGGTGGGCGCCAATCGCCCAGTGCGTATAAATGTATGCCTTTCATCATCACTTGATGCAGTAAAAAGGCCGACGATATCAGCAAGGCGAAGGTGCCAATGACAGATAGAATCCGCTGTCGCTGAAGGGTCTTCGAAAAGGGCGGTAGCAGCATCAAGGCGCCACACAGTAAAGGAATCAGAATAGGAAAAATGCTCAAATGCTGCATTTATTGACCGCCTCCGGTTTTATGAGAGGTATTGCCCTTTTGTAGGATCGGAGTTTTGGGTTTAGGTACTTGGCCATCAACATGGTCATTGCCCAAGTCTGCTCGGGCACGCATGGCCAAAATAACCACAAAAGCTGTCATGGCAAAGCCAATGACGATAGCCGTCAGAACCAAGGCTTGAGGTAATGGGTCACTGTACTGTTCAGAGCGTCCTAAGACCGCAGCGGCATTAAGCTTTAAACGGCCACTGGCGAACAGAAATAAGTTCACGGCATAGGACAATAAGGTTAAGCCTACGACCACAGAGAAACTGCGGCCTCGTAACGTCAAAAACACACCACAGGCGGTGAGTAGGCCAACGGAAAATGCGTAAATACCTTCCATAATTATTCATGCTCCTGTTGAGTAGGGCGCTCGCTAGTGGTCAACTTACCTAAATTTGCCAAGATCAGCATGGTGGCTCCCACCACGGTGAGGTACACACCAAGGTCAAATACCATGGCGCTGGCCAGTTCGAACTTACCAATGAGTGGTAAGGAGAAATAATCAAACCACGTGGTGAGGAAGGGCCGATTAAACAACCAGCTACCTAAGCCACTGAGGGTCGCAATGGCAATACCACTGCCGATCATGATCTGATAATCCAGCTTGATACGTGTTTTTACCCACTCCACACCGTGGGCTACATATTGTTGAATAATGGCCACCGATGTGATCAGGCCCGCGATAAAGCCACCGCCTGGTAAATTGTGACCCCGCAAGAAAATGTAAGCGGAGACCAACAAGGCCAATGGCAGCAAGCTTTGAGAAATGACCGCCAACAGTATGGGGTGCTTGTCTTCCGCCCAGGGGCGGCCTTGATAATCTCCTGATGGCATATAAAGTCGCATTCTGGCGATGAGTTTATAAATACCCAGTGCCGCAATGCCCAGTACCGTAATTTCTCCCAAGGTATCAAAGCCACGGAAGTCCACTAAGATGACGTTCACCACGTTCGTGCCACCGCCGCCAGTTTTACTGTTTTCGGTAAAAAAGGTCGAAATGGTGTCCAGCGGACGCGTCATCAAGGCATAACAAATGGTGCCGACGGTACCACCGACAAAGGCCGCTAGACTTAAATCACGAACCACACGGCGTGGAGAAGACTCTTTGGGCGTTTTTTGCGGTAAGAAGAAGAGTGCTAGGATCAGCAAAATCACGGTGACAACTTCTACAGACAACTGAGTCAATGCCAAATCGGGGGCTGAGAATTTTGCAAAAGCCAATGACACGATCAATCCCACTACCGATAGGGTCAATAGAGAGAGCAAGCGACGTCGATGCCAAATAACCGTTGCTAAACCAGATAAACACAATAGAACCGCTGCCGTAATGGATAACGCATCGACGGGAATTTCAGGGCGCAGTCCTGCCGTTGCATTCAACCTCATCAGCGGAATGGTGGTCATCACCACGGCTAATAACAAGGTCAAAAACGCGTAACGCTGTAATGAACCATTTTCAGTGAGCGCAATAAACTGACTCGCCCGTTGGTTAATAGACTGGATAACGCTTTCAAACACCAGTTTAGGGTCGCTAGTAGGGAACTGTGCTTGGAACTTGAAAAGGTGCTGGCGATTTGCATAAACAATCAACCCACCGCACATCGCGATAATACTCATGAGTAAAGGGAAATTGACACCATGCCAAATCGCTAAACTGTAACTGGGGACAGAGCCATTGAGCGTCGCAGACGCCGCAGCATAGAGCAAGTTCCCGACCATCACACTTGGGAAAATCCCCACGAGTAAACACAAGGCGACTAAAATCTCCACTGGTACTCTCATATAACGAGGGGGTTCATGGGGCGTTTTAGGCAAATTAATGGGGTTGCCGTTAAAAAAGACATCGTGAATAAAGCGCATGGAGTAAGCGACAGAAAATATTCCGCCGAGCGTGGCTAATACAGGGACCATCCAAGATAAAGAGCCTAACGATGCTTGGTGCAAGGTCTCAGTAAAAAACATCTCTTTAGATAAAAAGCCATTCATCAAAGGAACCCCAGCCATGGATGCCGATGCGACCATGGCCAGTGTTGCCGTATAAGGCATAAACTTCCACAAACCATTGAGTTGGCGCATATCACGTGAGCCAGATTCGTGATCGATGATGCCCGCCGCCATAAACAAAGAAGCTTTAAAAATGGCATGGTTAATCACATGGAAAAGTGCCGCTACGGCAGCTAAATCCGTTCCCATGCCCAATAAAAGCGTCATTAATCCTAAATGACTGATGGTAGAGTAGGCCAGCAAGCCTTTTAAATCGTGCTGAAATAAAGCGATGTAGGCGCCTGTTAAGAAGGTCGCCAAGCCCGTTAAACTGACCAACATAAACCACAAATCGGTATCGGCAAGCGCGGGATAAAAACGTGCCATCAAGAAAATACCAGCTTTTACCATGGTGGCCGAGTGTAAGTAAGCACTGACTGGCGTAGGGGCCGCCATGGCATTTGGTAGCCAAAAATGAAAAGGAAACTGGGCCGATTTGGTAAAGGCCCCTAGCAGCACTAAAACTAGAATAATGGGGTAGGCCGAGCTGGCTTTAATCATATCGCCGCTGTTTAATACCGTTTGTAAGCTGTAGCTACCGACTGTATGACCGAGCAAGATCAGCCCCGCCAGTAAGGCCAAACCGCCTGCTCCCGTCACCGTCAACGCCATGCGAGCCCCTTTACGAGCCTCGGATTTGTCTCCCCAGAAGCTGATCAGCAAGAACGAGCTGATACTGGTTAATTCCCAAAAGAACCAGAGCTGGATCAAATTATCCGATAGCACCACTCCTAGCATGGCAAACATAAAGAGGATGAGGTAGGCGTAAAATTTGCCGATGGAATCCTTCGCCGACAAATAGTAACGCGCGTACAGGATAACCAGCAGACCAATGCCTAAAATCAAAATGGAAAACAACAGAGCCAAACCATCTAGTCGGAAGGCCAGTTGTAAACCAATGGCGGGCACCCAAGGGATGGACGCAAAAAAACGTTCCCCATGAAAAATTGCCTCGGTATGTGACAGCACCAAAAACAAGGTTAAGGCTGGCAAAACGGCGGTTAAAAACGCACAGGCGGTACGGCTAAGTCGCGACGTAATAAGTGGAATCAAGGTGCCAAGTAAAGGCAAAAAAGGTAACCAGATTAAAGACTTCACTGTTCAACACCTTTATAAACGTGACGGTAGTAAAGGGAGTAATCCATAAGCAACATAATGATTCTCGTTTCTATAAAATGCATGGTCGTACTATATCGAAGCCAAACTACGGCGGCTAGTTATCGGTCATATTCATGATTAAAACGCCTATCCAATATAAAAATGGCTAATGACCGATAAAGTGTTGAGAGTCGAGAAAATACGCTCTCCCAGCACCTTGTTGTTAATGTGCCGCCGCCAGCTAATCTCTATAGATGGCGATGTCTTATGAACTATTATCTATCAAAGAAAGCGGCAGGACTGTTACATAACGTAAACGCTTCCCAATCTCGAGAAGAGGATAACGCTGGTAACGTTGAAATGACGTGCGATAAGAGCGGATAGAAAAAAAGAACAGCTAGTAAAAAGCGCTTCTCAGGAGGAGCTGAAAAGCGCTTTTTCTTTTTAGTGAGTGATTATTTAGTGATGTCATTACATGGTGTTATGGAAAAGCGGACGCATTATTGAAAGAAATACCAAACCACACTGTGCTCCGAGCCCATGCTCCACAAGAGTACAATACCCGCTAATACAGCTTCTAACACCAAAATACCAACGCCTAACGTTGTGCTGGAAAGAATAAAACCATTTTCATGGCTGATGCCCAAGAAACTGGGAGTCCCTTTGTATAGTAAGTAAGCTGTATAGCAAATGCCCACCACACAGGCGAGGGTACATAGCCAAATAATCGGATAAACCGCGAAAATCCCACTTAAAAATAGCGGTGTCGCAATGTAGCCAGCAAAGACAATGCACTCATGGCGACTAGGTCGACTCGGATATTGCCTCGCCATCCTATGAATAAGACTGCCCACAACGGCCACCGCCGCTAAAATAAGAAAATAGAACAGGACACCGAGACTTAAACCATTGAGCATAGAAACCTTGATGGTATCGTTACCACCAAATGTCCAGCCAAACTGAGTGGTACCAATAAACGTGCTCACCACAGGTATGGCTGCCAATAGTAGTACATGGTGTAAATATAAATGGCTGACACTTTCATGTTCTTTGTTAATGCTTCGCCATTCTTTTTCTGGATGATGAATTAAACCCCAAACGTGATTGATCATAGATTTCCCCTCGTGTTTTTCAAAAAAACAATTGAATTTGGAAACAATGTATCGACACTGTTTGACACGGAACCACAGCTCAGCTTTTCGCGTGTTCTATTACACAGTATAGATGTCTACGAGCGTACGGCAGCGTTGGGTCATACCGTTTTTTTATAAAAAGTGCGTCCTTAACTGCTCAATGTGATTAAAAAATGCACAAAAAAGGCAAACTTTATTTAAATCAATGAGCTATAAATAAGGCTTATATTTAGAAGGGAAGTGCAAAAGAAGCATAGAAAAATGCGCTCTAGAGCCAATGTATAAAATTAACATCGGCTCTAGATGAATGAAAGCGGGCCGGACTTTTAGTTGTCATCCGCCTTACATTGGTAGTTTTCTGGCATTTTAACCGTAAAACCCTGGTCCATCGGATTGGTAAAACTGGTTTTTGCCACTGCCTCTTTGGCTAAAAAGGCAAACACCTTCCATTTTGAGCAGGTTTCATTTTCTAGTGAGCTACTAGAGACCAGTACAGGTGCGCCTTTGTTATCTTTGATATTAAAATCAAAAGTATAAACGCTGACCATTGCCGTGACTGTTCGGTAGCCCGTCACACGGGTGACGGTTCGTTCGGTCCTGACGCAGTTGACTTCCTGATTGGTCCCTTTGGGTTTGCTACAGGTTGTGTAGTAACCATCATTGACATCATTAAAAATGGGGACAGACAGATCCTTCTTCTTCTCAGACGAGTGGAAATTGATGGTTAAAATATAATCGGGGTGCTTGTAGTCCGTAGAAACGTTTTTATAGCCCAGTGCGTTGAAAGAGGCGATTACATTGGGAATATAGCGCTTATTGGTCAACTCATCGCCTTTTGGGCTTCCTTGAATTTTGATTTTAGCGGTTTTGGCAATGCGTACGTCGGGGTCAACATTGCTCACATGATGACCTTGCATGAGCTCAGAAGTGGAGCAGCCTGCCAGCAAGACACTGAGCAAAACCGTAGTGATAAACAATCTCACATTTACATCCTCTATAAAGTCGTTATTTCGATTCGCCACTGTTTTATGAGAGCATAATTCAGCCACAAAGCCGAGTAATAGTTACCCTCTTACAATGTTATGACTGATTATTGAAAGTAGATGACTGATTATTGTCAAAATAATGGTGATTGTATAACACCCAAAGAGGTCATATCGGTCGTGACGCTGCGCCATACTCTGTTCTCATTTATATGGATACGCCCAGGCGCAGCGCAATCCCCTAGTGTTTGGCGTTGGTTGCTAGGATACTTCTTCGTCAAGAGCCTGCATAGGACTGATCGGCTGTTTCGTAATGATGGTGCCACAGCCATTTTGAAATGTCACAAAGGCGTGTATCAGTCGGTGAGAGTCAGGTTCTTCAATCATCGGAGTAAGTGAAATAAGGGCATTGGCGACTTTGCCAAAGGTTTCTAAGTCAATACCAAAGCGTTCTTTGAGCGGTGTGTCATAATCTTCGCCATTATCGATCAGAGCATCAGTCTGATCCGGTGTGAGTCCAAGAGCGTACTCGGCGAGGCGTTGTATTCCTAACGTATCCATTTTTGTGTCCTTTCATTGTATTAAGGTTGTTAGCCTTCTAGAGTCCTTCATCATTACAGGTGTATTCAGGCCCTAACCTTATTGTATTCGGCAGTTTGAGTCGATGTTTTAGACGATCCTGTCGGGAGGTTTTATTCGATTATCTGGTTCCCGCGTACGATGACGCCGTAACGGGCTTTTAACCCCTCATTAAAGATCTGGCGAGCGATCTCTGCAATGCCAAGGTTCTCTTCTAACGAAAGCTCCATAAGCTTGGTTTTCACCGATTCACTGTGACGAAAACTGATTTGTTCGGAGACGCGATTTTGTCTTTTTTGTAGCACTCGTTTCGTTGCTGGTTCTTGCATCCTCTTTCTCCTGATATACTTTGGTTTCAAATGAGGTCAAACAATGACAAAGCAAATTTTAACACCTAAAAAATGGATAGGAAAGAAAAAAGAAGGTGAAATCTATCGGTTTCAATTGCTTCTGGCCGAGTTAAATTTAAAACCTGAGGATATTCAAAAAGATACAGGCGTAACAGTAAGAACGATCACAAACAGTATTTATGAAAAAAAACCATTAGGTGCGAAACTACTGCGTGAAATCCACGCAAAATATGGTGTTTCGATTGATTGGTTGCTCAGCGGAAAAGGGCAAATGTTCGCGCCTGCTGATGACTCAGCTGTGCGCGAGCCGAATGGCGAATACGGCAGTGACCCACGCTTTGAACGTATCATGACATTGGTTCGCGACTTTATGATAAATGCTGATGACGACGAAAAAGCCTGGTTGGAAACACAAGTCAAACTCAACATCGCACAGTACCAACAACACCTTAAAAGCGTACCTGACGAAAGCTAAAACACCTTCTAAAAGGTGTTTTAGCCTCCCATCCCAAAAATTCTTATCTTCTAAACTGAATCAACCAACTGCTTTTGCTTTGAAGCGAATTATAAAACTATGGGACGACATACTCAGCTACTTCTTACGAGACGGTAAGCGCCTTAGAAAGCAAGCTGTTGGTGATTGCTGAGCGATAGAAGATACCACCTCAAAAAAGATAGCTTTAAATTTTTCAGAGCAATAAAAAAGCCACCCGAAGGTAGCTTTTTTATTGACTCACAAGCAGTGAGTCGTTTGTGTGCCAGTTGAGTTTAAAAAGTGCAAACCCTTTTAAACACAACCACTTAAGTGGTGGAGGTGGGGGGGATCGAACCCCCGTCCGCCAGTCCTCTGCCATCGGCTCTACATGTTTAGTCGCTTCTATTATTTGACCACAAACCGCCCGAAGGACAGGGTGTTTATGGCGAGCCTACTTGATCTTAGAACCTTATCCCTAGGCGGGGCATCGGTTAGCATCTTGTAGTTTATGATACTGCGGAATCTCGGGCTACAAGCAACCTGAGGGCAGCACACTAGCAGGGGTTTAGGCTGCTAAAGCGTAGTTTTTGTCGTTTGCGACTATTAAATTGATACGGGGGATTTACGAGATCACGTATCACTCTCGACATGCACCTCAGGGTTTGCAACCGGCGTCGAAACCATGTCACCCCCTAAAGTTGACGCCATTCTAACTGAAACCGTTCCCCACGGCTAGGGGGGAGAGGGAATCTGCGTATTTAAAGTGGCCTTTATAACGCATTTCCACCTCATTCGATTCGTCATTATGGTTAGACACTGTGTTTCATTAAGCGCTCTTTATCACGGGCCCAATCACGATCACGTTCTGTGTCGCGTTTGTCGTGGTCTTTTTTACCTGTCACAAGGGCCACTTCGCATTTGATTTTATTGCCTTTCCAATAGAGCGCCATGGCCGCACAGGTTTTGCCTTTTTGTTCGGTCACTTGGATAATACGATCAATTTCGTTGCGATTCAGGAGCAGTTTCCTTTGACGCAAGGGTTCGCATACCACGTGAGTCGAGGCGGCAAGTAATGGCGTAATGCGCGCACCAATAAGCCAGGCTTCGTTTTGGTGGATAATGACATAGGAGTCAACCAGTTGCGCTTTGCCTTCACGAAGACTTTTGACTTCCCAGCCAGCAAGGGCGAGGCCCGCTTCGAATTTTTGGTCTACGAAGTAGTCGTGCTTGGCTCGTTTGTTGAGCGCAATGGTTCCTGAACTGTTTGATTTTTTCTTTGCTTTACTCATAGTCGGAAATTATACGGTCGATAGACGTAAAAACCTATGCTTTTCTTGAGGTATGCGTCTTAATGTAAGAAAATTCGCTCTTAATAAACACTAGGGAGAGGTCAAAGACGTTCCCTAGCCATGACGGTTTGGCTTTTTGATGATTTTGCCAACTTCTGTCGTCCATTCATCTAGGCTACTTTGATGTAGCAAGAGCGTAAATTTATGCCTGAAAGTCGATGTTTACAAGGTATATGGTCAAGTCCTTGGATATTTATTTTTGCGGCAAGCGGATCTGCTGTGGGTTTGGGGAATATTTGGCGGTTTCCTTATTTACTAGGCGAAAACGGCGGCGGGGCGTTTTTGTTCGTGTATTGCGTCTGTTTGTTATTGGTTGGTTTGCCGATTTTAATGGCCGAGGTGGCCTTAGGACGCACAGTTCGTTCTAATCCGATTGATACGGTAAACGATTTAAGCGAGCGTCGTCTTATTCATTCTGCTTGGGTATTCGTACCTTGGCTCGCGGGGGTGACGGGGTTTCTTATTTTGACCTTTTACAGCGTGATCGCGGGTTGGTCAATGGCGTATATTGAGCGTGCGGTATCTGGGCAGTTTGTGGGGATTTCAGAATTAGGCGCTCAGAGTATGTATAACTCGCTTTTGTCCTCCCCTAGAGAAATGTTGTTGTGGCATACTTTGTTTATGCTGTTGGTCGTGCTCGTCGTAGGACAGTCGGTGACGCGTGGCTTAGCGGCCTTAGTGCGTATTTTATTGCCTGTGCTGATCGTGGTATTGCTCATGTTGGCAGGTTTTGCTTTGTATAAAGGCAATGCGTGGGAGGCGGCTCAGTTCTTATTCCGCTGGTCGTGGCAAGATATGACGCTAAAAGTTGTGACGGCGGCGATTGGACAGGCGCTGTTTAGCTTAAGTGTGGGGATGGGGGCTATGTTTGCTTATGGCGCGTACATGAGTAAACGTATGTCGATTGCCAGTGCGTGTTCGACGGTGGCGCTGATTGATCTGGCGGTCTCTCTGTTGGCGGGGCTGATCATTTTTCCATTGGCATTTGCCTTTCATATTAATGTGCAATCTGGGCCGAGTTTGACCTTTGTGTCTTTGCCGATCATTTTTGGCAGTTTGCCTGCGGGTCGCGAAGTGGGAGGCTTTTTCTTCCTGCTGTTGACAATTGCGGCTTTAACCTCAGCGATTTCCATGCTGGAATTATTCGTCGCTTGGTTGCATGAGAAGTATTATATCGCTCGTATGAAGGCGGCATTTTTGTTGGGGTTTTTTGTTTGGTTGATCGGCATTGTGGTTTTGTTGTCGTTTAATCATTGGGACAGCAAGCTACTGTTCCATTTAAATTTTTTCGAGATGCTCGATAAGCTGACCTCCCATATTTTGCTGCCTTTGGGGGCAATGTTATTGTCAGTGTTAGTCGCATGGTTTTTGCCCCGTTCGGTTCTGCAGAACGAAATGGTGGCGAAGAAAAGTATGTGTTTCCAATGGTGGTACTACACCTTGAAGTACGTCAGTATTCCTGTATTGGTGTTGGTCACTTTTGCGGGTTGGATAGGAGTCTGATTTGAGTCGTATAGAGCGCTTTGCGCATGTTGAGTACAGTTGCAAGCAAATGTTTGATTTGGTGAATGATATTAATGGTTATCCGGAGTTTTTGCCGGGGTGTATGAATTCGACCCTGATTTCAAAAACACCGACTGAAATCGTCGCTTCGTTGGAAGTCGGCAAAGGGCCTGTTCGTCAGTCTTTTACGACGAAAAATCGTTTGCATGAGCCAAATGAAATCGTGATGGGGTTGGTGAAAGGACCATTCAAAAAGTTACATGGGGTGTGGTCATTTACAGAATTGTCACCCACAAGTTGTAAAATTGCCTTGAGTATCGATTTTGAATTGAGCGGTATGCTTAAGTTTGCCTTTGGTGGTGTTTTCAGTCAGATTGCCAACACCATGGTGGATGCGTTTAGTAAGCGAGCGAAGGTTGTCTACGGTGAATAAAATTCATGTTGAGGTGGCGTACGCGCTGCCAGAGAAACAAAAAATTATTGCTTTGGACGTTGAAGAGGGGTGTTCCGTTAGAGAGGCGGTGCGTCGTTCAAATATCACGAGCTTCTTTCCTGACTTGGATATTGAGAACGCAAAGCTGGGTATTTTTGGCAAAGCGGTTCGTAATGCCGATGAGCAGGCACTAAAAGAAGGGGAACGTGTGGAGATTTATCGCGAACTCAAAGTTGACCCTAAACAAGCTAGAGCCAACCGAGCCGCGAAAAACAGTTAGTCGTTTTGAATCTTTGTTAACGTGCCATCTTTAAAAATGAGCGTTAGCTTAGGCGCAGCACTTTTGGGTGTATCCGGTGTTGCGTATTTTGTAGTGTACAAGTAATGCCATATATCGGGTTTGAACGTATCGCGAAGTAATGGTGTACCAAGCAAGTAAAGCACTTGGGACTGTGTCATGCCAACTTTGAGTTGGGCTAGTTGATCCTTTGTGACTATGTTGCCTTGCGATACTGGCACTTTATATGGCGGTGGAAATAAACTGCATGCGCTGAGCGAAAATAAGGCGCATATAACTAAAATTGATTTTTTCATTGATAACATCCTAATTCGGGTGTGCTAATGATAAAGTAATTATTAACAAGATCGAATAGAGAATGCCTCATGACCAGTGAAAATCAAGAACTAAAAAAAGTTGGACTCAAAGTAACCCTGCCTAGAGTCAAAATTTTACAAATTTTAGAGAACGCAGGAGAGCATCATTTAAGTGCTGATGATGTTTACCGTACCCTGCTTGATCATGGTGAAGATGTGGGCCTTGCCACGGTGTACCGTGTATTAACACAATTTGAAACCGCAGGTTTGGTGATGCGCCATCACTTTGAAGCGGGCACGGCTGTGTTTGAATTGGCAAAAGGGGATCATCACGACCATATGATTTGCCTAGAAACGGGCAAAGTCATTGAGTTTGTTGACCCTGTGATTGAGAAGCGTCAGCACGAAATTGCGGAAGAATATGGCTTTGACATCGAAGATCACAGCTTGATCATGTACGTTCGCCCTAAGAAAAAATAAACGATACCTTCGTTTTCTGGCTTGTCTATGGTTGGGATATGAGGGTGCGGTAAGACAATGTGGAAATGGGCTGTTTTTAAACGTGTATTTCGATATTAAAAGGCCGACCAAGGCAGTATTCATTACTGCACTGGTGGGCCTTTTTTGTTATTGCAGTTGCACGTTCCCCAACATTTCTCTTGCATGAGCAAGGGTTTGCTCGGTCAGTTCTATGCCGCCTAACAAACGGGCGATTTCTTGAGTACGGTCCTGATCTTTCAATTGTGAAACTTGTGATGAGGTCGCATCGTCAGCCACTTTTTTGCTAACACGTAGGTGTTGGTTGCCTTGTGCTGCTACTTGCGCTAAGTGGGTGACGCAGAAAACTTGTCCGCGTTGTCCAACAGAACGCAACATGCGACCGACCACTTCGGCAATGCCACCACTGATCCCCACATCGACTTCGTCAAAGACCAGTGTCGGAATGATGGACGTATGGGCGGTAACGACTTGAATCCCCAAACTAATACGTGACAGCTCACCGCCTGACGCGACTTTACGTAGTGGCTGAGCGGGTTGTCCTGGGTTAGAGGCAATCATGTATTCGATTTCTTCAAAGCCATGGGCCGTCACTTGATTTAGTGGCTGACAATCAATAAAGAAACGCGCATGGGGCATGCCAAGGCCGTGTATTTGCTCTTCCACTTGCTTGGCTAACTTGTCTTTGGCTGCAATGCGTTTTTCGGTCAGCGTGGTTGCCAGCGCGGTGAGTGACTCATAAGCGCGCTCTTCTTTTTCTTTAAGATGGTCAAGGCTTTCTTCTCCGCCTTGCAATGTTGCAAGTTCGGCGTCTACAGACGTTCGTAGTGCGATCAAGGCCTCAGGTAATACCCGATGCTTGCGTGCCGTGTCATATATATCAGACAAGCGCTGTTCTATGTCACTGAGTCGTTCAGGGTCTTGTTCTAAGGTGTCTTGGTAGTGATGGAGGCTATCTGCGGCTTCTTGAGCTTGAATTAAGGCCGCGTTCATCATCTCCAACGCATCTTCTAGCGCTTTTGTGGACGGACGAATTTGGCCAGCACTGTTGAGTGCCTGGTTCAGCAAAGAGCAAACGTTACCTTCGTCGCTGTCCACCAAAATCCCGCTGGCTTGATAAGCCTTGTATTGGGAGTCGGCGATATTCGACAGAAACGCCTGCTCGTTTTCCAACGCCTCGATCTCGCCTTCTTTTAAATCCAGTTGTTCCAGCTCTTGAGACTGATAAGACAATAACTGAATTTTCGCATCCTGCTCAGCCGAGCGGTTTTGTAATAAAGAAAGCTCCTCTTTAAGTTGGCGCCATGTGCTGTATTGCTGGCTCACTTGCTTAGCAAGCTCGGTAAGCTGACCGTACTCGTCTAACTGCTTGCGCTGTGCGCTTTTCTTTAATAACGATTGATGCTCATGCTGACCATGAATATCGACCAAATAACTGCCGACCTCTTTTAAATCGCCAAGGGTGCAAGGACGACCATTGATGTAGGCTTTAGAGCGACCTTCTTTGCTGATCACACGGCGTAGAATACAGTGTTGATCGTGCTCTAAATCTCTTTCTTCCAGCCATTCATAAACATGTGGGTATTCTGTAATGTCAAAGGTTGCGGAAATATCCGCTTTCTTTTCCCCGTGGCGCACGACGGCGGCATCGGTCCTATCGCCCAAACACAACGACAACGCATCCACCATGATGGATTTCCCAGCACCTGTTTCGCCAGAAATCACCGTCATGCCTTTTTTAAACTCCAACTCAAGAGACTCAACAATAGCAAAATTGGAAATAGCGATGCTTGTTAGCATAGTCGGCTCCACAAAAGGAAAATATTTATATGGTTATTTATACAGTATTTGTTTGTTTTTTGACAAGTAGGCTGGGATTTAATTTTTGTAATGATTTAATGAAATTAAAACGAAGACAGAAATTTTAGAGCGAAGACAAAACACGGCTGTGCGCTGCTAAAACGTTGATTTTAGGCGTTTAAAGCGCTTTGTCTTCGGTAGCAAAATTTGAAGGTGACTAAACAGGGAGGTGTTAAAACTTTTTTAACTTAAAAGAGCCAAAAGCACGCCTGAACTCTTGGCTCTTTTGTATTTTATCTCCAGCTATCCGATAGCGCTTCGGCTATAAAAATATTTAGCCTTAGTATTGCCATCTTAGTTTTCTTAATATAACTGATGGATCTAGGCATCTGGTGCACTTGGATGTCTATAATTTCAGCTTCAGAGTCCATAAAAGTTCAATTAGGAGTGAATAATTTTCTCTCCAAGCCACTGTTCCGACGCAATTAATTCACCAACTACTTCTAGTATAACTTCTTTGACGCGGTTGAGTAGAAATGAGTCCGATTTTTGCTGCATTACAGCTAGGGATACAGTTCGAGTAAATTTGGGTTTTATGATTGGTTTGGCTACTAGAATTCCAGATTCTAGTTCAGACATAACCGATGAACGAGCTAACACAGCGACACCTACACCTAGCTCTATTTGCTTAATTAGCTGATGCCCAGCATCAATTTCAAGAACAACGTTTAGTTCAACACCTTGGCGTACCGCTTCACTCTGAACCTCAGTCCTTAGGCCATGTCTTCGACTAGGAGCAACAAATGGAATACCTTCTAAATCTCTGATCTCAAGTTCCCGAGGCATATCCTTTGCTAACGCAGTATTACTGATCAAATAAAGATCTTCATAAAGTATATCTGTTAGGCTAAGTTGGTCATTTCTTACCTGATTAAACAGGAAAGCAAAATCGATTTCGTTATTCTGAAGCCAGCCTTCTAAGTACCCAGAAAAAGCTTCTGCAACCGTTAGCTCAACCCCTGGTAGCCTCTCTTTGACGGCTGAAATCAGTGGGCTTATCAAAACTGACGACACCGATGGTGGGAGTCCTATGGAGACTGCACCAACAGGAGAACCTTCCCATGCTGAGATTTCGGCAACAGCATCTTCTATAAGCGAATTTACCCTAGCTGCGTAACGAAGAAGAATTTTCCCCTGTTCAGTTGGAATGATTCCCCTAGAGTGTCTTTTAACGAGCTTTGTTTTGAGTGCTGATTCTAATCGTTGCACACGTTGAGTGATAGCTGATTGAGTTGTATTTAAGGTTTGAGCAGCTCGAGTCATGTTCCCAGCTTCACATACCGCAACGAAGTCGTGCAGAAGTGCGATATCTTTTGATCTAAACATAGGTATCACCAATTATAATGTCTACTAGCATAAAAGATTATTTTTAATAATACATTAGTGAAATTAGAATTAAATGACATATCGAATAAATATAAAAACAAGAGATAAATATGAAACGTTTTTTTTGCTGGGTTACTTGCTGCAAGTATCTTAACCACGGCATTAGTTTATGGGTAGGAGATAGGTATGCCTGTTATTAAAATTTTTTATGCAGAAACGCTTGATGGAACTATTCGAGAAAATCAGGAATTTATTCAGGAAGGGCTAGAGAGAATGATGCGAGAAGTTTTGCATGCTAATCCTGCTAAATGTCAGATAGTGCTCTTGAGTTCTACTTTTGTAAGTCCTCTACCTGTTTATGTAGATATGCAATTTAGGGCAACTGAATATCGACAATCCATTGTTGTAGAAGAAGCGATGGATCAAGTTGTCAGTGTATTTAGGCAGGTCTCTCCAACTGGGATTAGAATCCGCGCGTTTTCAATTGATCAAACAACACTTTACGCTCGTGATGTTGAGTGAAGGGGAAATATTATGGGTAACACTGAGTTAAATTCTCTCAATCTAGCTGAAATTGGTAGTTTTTTTTCAGGTGGCAAAATAGTTACACTGGCTGGGCAGCCAGCTCGTAAAGTACAGGTCGCAAGAAATGCGGAAGCTCGCTTAGTCGATCTTAACGGCGACTATGTGACGGGGCAAATTTATGTCCAATATGTTCGTCAAGTTCAGCCGAAATGTAATAGTCCAATTATGTTTTGGCATGGTGGAGCGATGACAGGAGTGACTTGGGAGACTACTCCAGACGGTCGACCTGGCTGGCAAATGTATTTTTTGCGTAGAGGGTTTGATACATATGTATGTGATGCAGTTGAACGAGGGCGAGCGGGGTGGTCTCCTTATCCAGAAATATACGATACAGCCCCCATTTTCAGAACGCGAAATGAAGCATGGGAACTATTTAGATTCGGTAAAAGTGATCACTACTCAAGTGATGCAGATCCAAGTCAAGGATATGAGGGACTAAAATTCCCGTTAAATAGTCTCGACCTTTTCTGTTCACAATTTGTGCCGCGCTGGACGGATCATGCATCTATTACATTAGAGGCATATTACTCAGCATTAGAGAAAATAGGTCCTGTGTGGCTAGTAGCTCATAGCCAAGGCGGAAATTTTGCACTTGAAGCTGTTGCCAAACGTCCTGATCTATTTCTAGGAGTGGTCGTTGTTGAACCTGCATCAGCACCTGACAAGTTAGGACTTGCCAATCAGGTACCTCATTTGTTTGTGTGGGGAGATTACATTGATAGATCGGTTACTTGGCAAGGGTATAGGAAACAAGTTGACCAATACGTAGCGGAGCTGAAAGGCACTGGTGGTAATGTAAAAGTCATTGATCTCCCTAAACTGGGAATCTATGGTAATTCACATGTGCCAATGATGGATACCAATTCTGACGAAGTTGCTCATCACATCTATCATTGGATCCAATCCTGTATGTCTTGTTAGGTCAATGAATTAAATTTTTCTTCTGATTTTGGATGGAACTGGACTTTTCTTACTTGACTAGATGCCTATTAGCATTTGAGTATAGTTAAAAAAGTGTCTTATGAAGTCCAGTAATTTTTACCATTCCTATCCAATCAAGATTTTAATAGCTTCCCATAGGTCTGCGCCTTTCTTTGTCAGGATTATTCGTTTGTTTTTGCCTTGATTCAAGAAGGAGAGGAGATCTAAGCCGTCTCTATCTCGACTTTTTGAACCTGATGAGAGTTTCAAAAAAATGGATTGAACTCGCTTATACTCTGGATCGTATCCATCATCTGAATGAGAAAGTTGCATTAAGGTTGGACGATCTGCTTGGGATTCAATGAGCATGGCTACATCGATAAAAAAATGCAGTTGTTTTACGCTGTGAATGCCGTAAAGCGCTGCGTTATCAAGAATGGTTAGTAGCTGTGATGCGTTTAATTTTGAATTCTCTTTATGCATTCAGTTTGCTTAGCCAAAACCAGAAGTATGCTATCTAACTTTAGCTGGTAATTGCTTATTGCGCTATAGCCACACCAACTGTGGTTACATATCCTTCAAATAGTCTGATAACCTGAAGAAGATTATTTATCTATAAATTTTTTTAGCATGCTCGAATGTTAGGCTGCGCTTTTTTTAAAGGTAGGCGTTTATCAGCAGAACGGTTTACCACTATGTTTTAGTAAGTTTTATTTCCATTAAGTTATTGATATTTAAAATTATTTTTTTTATTCGTTTGAATTTCATTTTTTCCGTGTTTTTAGCCCCCATTTGTAGCGGGTTACAGCAGCGTTTTGTCTTCGCTAAAATTTCACCGAGTCAGTAATCTAATGCAATCAGAGCGAAGGTAAGTGGTGTGGAGGCGAAGACAAAACCCAATGACTTACCTCTAACTTGTTGACTTTAGTGTGGTAAAATTGTCTGTCTTCAGTTGCTAAAGCTGAAAGTAGCTGAAAGGTCGACTTTAAAGTGTTTTCATGTTCAATTGCAGCGAATGGTGAAAAAATATGCTGGAAAGTCTTACGTTCAGCGGATAGGCGTTTTCTAAGTGCTTTGAAGTAGTTGATTGTTGATCCTGCAAGAGAAGAAAACTTTCTCCGAACGATAGAAGGAATAAACAAGCTTCAAAGCATAAAAACAAAGGTGAAAGAGCGATGGAACTTCGGCAGATTAGGTACTTTTTAAAGGTCGTTGAATGCGGCAGTTTAGGTAAGGCCGCCCTTGAGTTAGACGTCGGTACTTCTGCGTTAAGTCAGCAAATATCAAAATTGGAAAATGAACTATCCACACGGCTACTTAACAGGACATCAACGGGGGCTCTTCCGACGAGTGCAGGCATTGCATTTATGCATCATGCTCAACTTGCCATAAGGCAAGCAGAGCAGGCAGCCATGGCGGCTCAAAAAGAGCGAACCAGTGGCTATGTCAGTATCGGCATGCCACCGACGACGGCTACCGTTCTTGCTCTCCCTCTAATTCGCGCAATGCGAGAGAACTATCCTCATATCCATCTTCATATAATAGAGATGCTATCTGGACATTTAGAAAATATGCTGAATACGCGACAGCTAGATTTGGCAATATTATTTCATAAAGAGACGGTTCATCGTTGGAGTACAAAAGCGTTGCTCGATGAAGAGTTATTTCTCATCTCTTCACCAGAAGACTTGAATGCATCTGGCGCCTTGTCTCCCGTACATATCAAAAATTTAGCGGATATAAAGCTGATCATGCCAAGTGGGCAACATGGATTGCGGACTAGTTTGATGGCTGCTTTTGAGCGATATAATATTCATCCCAATATCATTATGGAAATTGATGGTCTTACGCTTCTAATGGACACGGTTCACCAAGGCTTTGGGGCAACCATTCAACCCGGAGCGGCTGCCGCTCGCTTTGGTAAAAACGGATTATCTATCCGTCGCATTGAAGATAACCAATTAATTCGTCGAAACTATCTGGTCAGTTTACCAGATGATGACCTTTCTCCAAGTGCGCTGGCGGCTCGTGCAACCATTATCAAGGTGACCAAAGATTTAGTGAATAGCGGTATCTGGTCTGGGGCAAACTGGATCGGCTAGCATGAAAATGGGGTTTAATTTTTCTAAATACCTACCTGCAAAACCGCACTGTCGATGACGGCTTTCGCACAATAGTATTTCTCCGATACTGAAAAGCTATGCTGCTTCTCATGTAATAGGAGAGCTTATGATCGATGTTCTGGTTATTGGCGGTGGTAACGCCGCTTTGTGCGCCGCCCTGATGGCTCGTGAAGCGGGGGCTAGCGTCTTGTTGCTTGAGGCTTCACCACGTGAGTGGCGGGGTGGTAACTCACAGCACACCCGAAACCTAAGGTGCATGCACGATGCCCCCCAAGATGTACTGGTTGACGCCTATCCAGAAGAAGAATTCTGGCAAGACCTGCTGAAGGTGACAGACGGCAAGACCAACGAAGAGCTGGCTCGATTGGTGATCCGAGAATCGTCCACCTGTCGGGATTGGATGCGTCAACACGGTGTTCATTTTCAACCGCCTCTTTCCGGTGCTCTGCATGTCGCACGTACCAATGCGTTTTTTATGGGGGGCGGAAAAGCTCTGGTCAACGCCTACTATCGAAGCGCTGAGCGGTTAGGTGTGCAAATCCGATATGAAACCCCTGTTGAAGATTTAGAAATCCAAGATGGACGGTTTGTCGCCGCACTCATTCCTGAGCGCCAAGTAAATGGTGTTCACTTTGCGGCGGAACGTATCGAAGCCAAAAGCTGCGTGTTAGCCGCTGGTGGATTCGAATCCAATCGAGATTGGTTACGCGAAGCTTGGGGGCAAAATGAACGAGGAGAATACCCGTCCGATAACTTTTTGATTCGTGGTACTCGGTTCAATACCGGAACATTACTCAAACGCATGCTCAGCCTCGGCGCTGACCGCATAGGAGACCCAACGCAAGCTCATATGGTCGCCATTGATGCTCGTGCTCCTTTATACGATGGCGGCATCTGTACACGTATCGACTGTGTATCCCTCGGTGTTGTGGTGAATAAAGAGGGTGAGCGTTTCTACGACGAGGGAGAAGATTTCTGGCCTAAGCGTTATGCCATATGGGGGCGCCTAGTGGCCCAACAGCCAGAGCAAATAGGTTTCTCTATCATAGACAGTAAAGCGGTTGGTCACTTCATGCCACCAGTGTTTCCCGGCAGTAAAGCCGATTCATTAGAACAACTCGCTGATCAACTAGAGCTTCCCCGCGAGACCTTCTTGCGCACTCTTCAACGCTACAATAAAGCCTGTCGCTCCGGTTCTTTCGATCATACGAAATTGGATGATTGTGCGACAGAAGGAATCTCACCTGCCAAAACTCATTGGGCTCGTCCTATCGATACGCCACCGTTTTATGGCTATGCCCTCAGGCCGGGAGTGACGTTCACTTATCTAGGGCTCAAGACCGATGCAACCGCAGCCGTACGTTTTGCTAATCAACCGAGCAAAAACTTGTTTGTCGCAGGGGAGATGATGGCTGGAAACGTACTTGGTAAGGGTTATACCGCAGGTGTTGGTATGTCGATTGGCACCGCTTTTGGCCGCATCGCAGGCCGCAATGCAGCCTTATCCTGCTTGGACAGACAGCCCGTTTAGATTGCCTGAATACATGACTAATAGAGAATAAGAGAATTTATCATGAGCGCCGAAAGTAACCTGATTCCGCTATTAAACACCGCCGAAGAAGACGTCAACCGACAGATGCAAATCTGTAATGCCTGTCGCTACTGTGAGGGCTTTTGTGCTGTTTTCCCTGCCATGACACAGCGCTTGGAGTTTAATAAAGCCGATATTCATTATCTAGCCAATTTGTGCCATAACTGCGGAGCTTGTTTGCATGCTTGCCAATACGCGGCACCACATGAATTTGATGTCAATATACCTCGAGCTATGGCCAAAGTACGTCTGCAAACCTATATAGACTTCGCTTGGCCCAAAAAACTAGGCGCGCTATATCAGCGCAATGGTGTGACTCTCGCCCTGTCCAGTGGGTTGGCACTCTGCCTTTTTCTGATTCTCACTTTGTTAATACAAGGCAATCTCTTCACAAAAATTGAAGAGGGAAATTTTTACCATATATTCTCACATAACACCTTAGTTGCCCTGTTTGGCTCAGTGTTTGTTTTTTCTATTCTGGCATTGTTAGTGGGAGTCGTTCATTTCTGGCGAAAAGTGGCGCCAAAAGAGGAGAAACGGCAGCAAGAACCTTTACCTGCCATGCTACAAGCTGGTAAAGCGGCCTTAACACTTAAGTACTTAGATGGAGGCCATGGACAAGGGTGTAATAATGAAGATGATGCCTACACATTATCTCGTCGCCGTTTCCATCACTTGACCTTTTATGGCTTCATGCTCTGCTTTGCAGCCACCTCAGTGGCGACTCTTTACCACTATATTGGGTGGGAAGCGCCATATCCTGTCTTCAGTTTACCCGCCATGCTGGGAATCATCGGTGGTTTAGGCTTGCTGGTGGGGCCTGCTGGACTACTTTATCTAAACTATAAGCGACATCCCGATCATGGGGACCAAGCTCAGCGTCCCATGGATCGTGCCTTTATCGTTCTGCTATTCATGATTAGCTTGACTGGCTTATTGCTGCTTTGCGTCAGAGAAACCACTTTGATGCCACTCATGCTTGCGCTGCATCTTGGCTTTGTCATGGCCTTCTTCCTGACAATGCCATACAGCAAATTCGCACATGGTTTCTATCGTAGTGCCGCACTTTTCAAGTCATATCTTGAGCGTTTTAAAGAGAAAAAAGCCAAACAATAAAAACTATAACTAAATAACAGTGATTATCGTACATAAAAGTAATGAAAAACTAATGCTGCACATAAAAAATGTCTGGAACTGTAATTTAAGAAATGTGTGGTATTTATAATAGAAGGTAATGGGATTATTAATAATGATATTCAAATTCTAATTAAAAACTCGGTGGTACTAATAATTAATTTAGTATGATCTGTTGCAATAAGCTAAAAGAAAATAATAAAAAGGAGTTCGCCATGATAAATAAATACCTTAAACTTTTATTAAGCATGTCTATTGCTGTAATATCTATTTTAGGATTGACTTCAACGAGTGCTTTCGCATCCGATTTAACCGTGCGGTTTGCATGGTATATGCCACCGCATACTGCTACGGCTAATCAAGCAGAAACCATTGCCAAAAACATCAAAGAAATGAGCCATGGTAGCATTAAAGTGCTTACCTATCCTTCTGGCTCTCTCCTCAAAGCCTCTAACATCGCCAATGGTTTAGCAAATAATACGGCTAATATGGGCATTAATGCCATGCACTGGTGGTCTAAATAC
>NZ_JAEMUI010000032.1 GCF_016461715.1 Marinomonas spartinae
AGAGTTGATATAAAAAATCTTTCCGTGTTTTGTTTAAATGCCTGTTTTTAGTGCTTTTACGCTCTTTTTTGGCGCAAAAAAATCATCACTTCTTTGATCTTGAAATGTGAAAATTAAGAAAAATTTTTATTTTTAGTTTGTGTTCTATGTGTTTGTTTTGAGCGTTTTTTTCTCTTATTTAGCCATTTTTATATTTTATATTTTACTTTTATTCATTTTCCCCCCTTGCAAAAGCCGGATTGTTTAATTACTAATGTAATGGAGAGTTTATTTCTTTTTACATTTTATTTTCTTCTCGGAGTGATCGATGTCGGATGCGTGGCAGGACAATATTGCTTATGCAGAAAGGTTGCGTAAGCATTTGCATGCTCATCCAGAGCTTAGTTGGCAAGAACAAAATACAGCTTCATTGGTTCGTGCTCAACTGGATGAATTGAATATTCCTTGGCGAGCTTGTGCGGCTACAGGCACCCTCGCTTGGCTCAATGGAGAAGCTAAAGGGGCGGCAATTGCACTTCGTGGGGATATGGACGCCTTGCCCATTGATGAGAAAACTGGAAAAGAATGGACGTCGTTAAATACAGGCTGTATGCATGCTTGTGGGCATGACGGCCATACAGCGACTCTATTGGCAACGGCACGTTGGTTGAAGCGGTTTGAGCATGAGTTACCTCAGCCCGTTGTTCTCATTTTTCAGCCTGCGGAAGAGGGCTTTCATGGTGCTCGTGAAATGATCAAAGAGGGAGCATTGGACAACGTTGGTGCGATTTATGGTTGGCACAATTGGCCTGCCTTGCCCTACGGTACCCTAGCTTGCCCAGACAATATTGTGATGTGCGGTAACGGGACTTTCAGCATGTCGTTTAACGGCCATGGAGGTCATGCTAGTCAGCCTGAATTGTGTGCTGATCCACTGTTAGCGGCCAGTGCCGTCAATCTTGCATTACAACAAATTGTGAGTCGACGTCTTGCGCCGCAAGCAACGGCGGTGATTAGTGTGACGCAAATGAATGCCGGTACGGCACCGACGGTGATACCGGAAACCGCTACATTAAGTGGCAGTATTCGTGTACCGGATGAGGCGACTCGACAGCTTATTAATGATCATATAACTCAGGTTGCCACGCAAACCGCCGCTGCCTATGGCGTGGAATGCGTCGTGCAGCATGAGACTCGTTATCAAGCCACTATCAATCACAAAGAGCAGGCAACTCAGGCGAGACGGGTTTGGCAGTCTCTTTATGGCGAGCAAGCGCTGAATCACGGTCAATCCTTACCCATTATGGCCTCAGAGGATTTTAGCTATTACTTACAGGCTGTACCTGGGGCATTTGCCTTGATTGGCAGTGACGACGGCGAAGGTCACAACGTGTCATGTCATAGTCCACACTACGATTTCAATGATCGGTTGATTGCCGATGTCTGTCGTTGGTTTTGCCAACTGGTAGGCCTTGCTGATCAATCACCACCAAAGCGGTAACGCATACAACTCAACACCAAAGCAATTGAATACAGGGTTAATTAGGAGACGTTATGAGTATTTTTGAACAACGAGAATCCAACATTCGAGCTTATGCTCGCACGTACCCAACGGTTTTTGTTACGGCAAAAAACTCACGTCAGGTAGACGAGAGCGGTAAGGAGTACATTGATTTTTTTGCCGGCGCTGGAGTATTGAACTTTGGCCATAATAACCCGCGCATGAAGCAGGCAATGATTGATTACATGGAAAAAGACGGCGTGTTGCACAGTCTTGATATGCAAACGCAAGCCAAATCGGAGTTTATGCAAAAATTTACTGATGTCATTCTTAAACCGCGAAACATGCCACACCGTATTCAATTTATGGGGCCAACAGGCACGAATGCAGTAGAAGCCGCGATGAAGCTAGCTCGAAATGTCACTGGGCGGCATAACATTGTAGCCTTTAGCCAAGGCTTCCATGGCATGACATTGGGGGCATTAGCTGCAACAGCCAATGAATATTTCCGTCAGGCTTCTGGTGTGCCTTTATTGCATGTAAGTCATGAACGTTTTGATCAAGCTCATGACGCTAAAGCCGCCCTTGAAGCATTAGATTCATTGGCTAGCCAATATCGTGATTCTTCCAGTGGCATTAAGCCTCCAGCAGCTTTTATGGTGGAAACCATTCAAGCTGAAGGCGGGGTGAATGTTGCCAGTAAGGAATGGATGCAAAAGCTTGAAAAGCTAGCGAAAGAGTTTGGTTCTGTACTGATCGTCGATGATATCCAAGTTGGCTGCGGTCGCACAGGGTCGTATTTTAGTTTTGATGACATGGGGATTAAGCCAGACATTATTACCCTAGCGAAAGGTATCGGCGGGGTTGGTACGCCAATGGCCATGAACTTGGTGCATCCTGATTTGGATAAGCATTGGTCCCCAGGTGAACACACTGGTACATTTCGGGGCCAGAACTTGTCCTTTGTTGCGGGCGCGGAGGCACTTAGCTATTTTGAAAACGCAGACCTAATGAAGGAAGTGGCGCAAAAAGCCGAGCAAGTTCGCTCTGCTCTAGAGCCATTGGTCGCTGAGAAAAGTGCCCATGAGTTACGTGGCAAAGGGCTAATTTTAGGATTGGATATGGGCAAGGGTGAACTGGCGGCTAAAGTTGTACAGCGCTGCTTTCAACATGGCCTGATGATTGGCGCTTGTGGCAGTGGTGGGCGAGTATTGAAAATCATCCCGCCGTTGACGATTCCTGAAGCAGATTTAATGGAAGGTCTCGATATTCTGAAAAGTGCTGTACGTTTTGTAATGGAGGAAGCCGCATGATTGAACGCGATGATATGACGTTTACCTTTGCTGAATATCAGCGTCGACTAGCAGAATTACGAGCTCGTATTGCTGAGCGCCGTTTGGACGCCGTGGTAGTGACCGATCCGGAAAACATTACTTACTTAACGGATTACCAGACGACAGGCTATTCCTTTTTCCAAGCATTGGTGATTCCTCTTGAAAAAGAGCCCTTTATGATCACCCGGGCATTAGAAGAGTCCAATATATTTGCTCGTACTTGGGTGGAAGTGACAAGGCCTTACCCAGATACGGGGGATGCCATTCAAATGCTGGTGGATGCACTACGTGAGTTTGGTTTAGGTGACAAACGTATTGGCTATGAGCGAAACAGTTATTTCTTTCCTGCTTATCAACAAGATTGCATTCATACCACCTTGAGAAATGCCAAATTGATGGATTGCTTTGGTATTGTCGAGGAAGGGCGTATTTGTAAATCGCAAGAAGAAATTGCGGTCATGCGTCGTGCGGCAATAGCGACAGAAGCTGGTATGAAGGCGGGCATTGAAATATGTCGTCCTGGTATCACAGAAAATGAAATTGGCGCTGAAATTGCGGCAGCCATGTTTCGAGCTGGTGGTGAGACACCTGCGGTTATGCCCTATGTCACGTCTGGGCCAAGAACCATGATAGGTCATGCTTCATTTGAAGGTCGAACCGTACAACCTAATGAACACGTCTTTTTAGAGGTAGGAGGTTGCTACCGCCGTTACCATACCGCGATGATGCGTACGGTGATTTTAGGCGAACTATCGGATGCGATGTATCAATCTCAAGAAATCATGAAGCGGGCATTAAATGAAATTCATCGCCTGGTTCAGCCTGGGATGACCGTCTCAGATGTGGATAATATGGTGCGTAATATCATTATGGATAACCAAGTTGGAGCGAGTTTGATTACTCGTTCCGGTTACTCAATCGGGATTGCGTTTCCACCAAGCTGGGATGAAGGGTATATTATTAGCTTGAAACAGGGAAATTCTGCAGTACTTAAACCGGGTATGACCTTTCACATGATTCCTTGGATGTGGGGGATCGAAGGCAATAAGACCTGCGGTATTTCAGATACAATCGAAATTACTGAAGACGGCTGTCGTTCATTTTTTAGTTTGGATCGTGATTTTACCGTCAAACCAGGCAAGGCAGAGTCTAAGTCGGAAACAAAAACGATAGAGTTATCTGGCACGCCAGCTAAAGAAGACGCGAAAAAGCCCAAAGCGAATGCGAAATCAGCTGACAAGGCCGTCAACGAATAAGAGGTGCGTAATGTTAGAAGTGATTAATCCAACGACAGGCCAAGCTTTGCCTCCTTCTCCCGCATTGACGTTAGAACAAGCCAATGCAGTTATAGACAAGGTGTCTGATGGCTTTGTTTCATGGCGAGGGAAAAGCATGGCAGAACGAGCTGCATTGCTCAACGCCGTGGCCGCTGAACTTCGAGAAGACAAAGCTGTGCTCGCAGACTTTATGGCATTGGAAATGGGTAAACCCGTTAAAGAAGGCCTTGCAGAAGTAGAAAAGAGTGCTTGGTGTGCCGAATATTACGCTGAGAATGGAGCGGCGTTTTTGGCGCCTGAGACACTAGAATCGGATGCCAGCCACAGTTATGTTCAGTATCCTCCTCTTGGTACCGTTTTAGGCATTTTACCTTGGAATGCGCCTGTTTGGCTGGCTCTGCGTTTTTTAGCCCCTGCTTTAATGGCAGGTAACACCTGTGTTATGAAAGCCGATCCAAATGTGCCGACAACGGCAAGTAGATTGGTTGAATGTTTCTATCGAGCAGGCGTGCCAGAAAACGTTGTGGCGAACTTAGCCGTTGCCAATGATGTGGCCAGTAAAATGATTGATCACCCGAAAGTCAAAGCCGTGTCTTTTACTGGGTCAAGTCGAGCTGGACAAACCATTGCCTCTCAAGCTGCAGCAGGTTTAAAACCAGCAGTATTAGAACTTGGCGGGTCGGATCCATGTATTCTCATGGCGGATGCGGATCTCGAGAAAGCCCTTGATGTGATTACTCTGTCCCGGATGATCAATGCTGGACAGTCGTGTATTGCGGTGAAGCGATTATTTGTGGAGCAGAGCATCTATAATGAGGTATGTGAAGCACTTCGTGAACGCTTTAGTAAACTGAAATGTGGTGACCCAAGGGACGAAAGCAATAATCTAGGGCCTTTGGCAAGGGCAGACTTACGGGATCAGCTTCATCAGCAAGTTTCAAAAAGTATTGAAGCGGGGGCTCGCTGTTTAGTGGGAGGAGACTTACCCTCTCGTTCAGGCTTTTTTTATCCACCAACCTTATTAGTCGATATGCAACCTGGTATGGCGGCGTTTGAAGAAGAAACCTTTGGCCCAGTGCTAAGTGTGACCCCCATACAAAGTTTAGAGCAAGCGCTTGAGCTGGCAAACGCGACAGAGTATGGCTTGGGAGCGAGTATCTGGACGCGTAGCCAAGCGTCCATTGATCTGGCTGTCAATCATTTGCAGTCGGGACAGATAGCCGTCAATGGGATTGTGAAAAGTGATCCCCGTTTACCCTCCGGTGGTATTGGCCGCTCGGGGTACGGGCGCGAACTTGGCCCTCAGGGCATTCGTGAATTTGTTAATGTGCAACAGATTTGGATTGCTTAGCGTAAGTTTTGTTATTAGCAAGGGGCCTTATTTGGCCCCTTTTTATTATCTGAATTTCCATCTTCTTTATTCGTTACGTCTTTCAGCTGGTTTAAAAATGTGCCATCGGCACGAAACATGCCTCCTGAATATATGTCCAAATGTATCAATGGTAAAAATATGGACTATTTTTAATTTCTGGGTTGCGTCATACCAGAAAAAATGTGGCTTAAAAGCCACATTAAAAGGGAATGACTGTAACTTAGTAAGTACTTACCACCATGCTTCTACTTGAGCACCAATGGTGAATTGTGAGTTGGATTGTCCGTCATCAAATGGTTTCTCATCATTTGCTTTTAGGTAGGTGGCATAAAAACGAACTTCAGGTCGAACAGTCAGCATGCTTTCGCCAACAGAGATCACTTGTGCAATGGTGAGTTTGCTCCCCGTCAAAGTGGTATTGTCGTTTTCACGTTTGAACACAGATGCTTCAAAAGTGGTTTTATTGTATTGATCCCAAATGTATCCAGGTCTAACGGCCAATGATATCAAGCGCTGATCTTGTACATGGGCACTATTTCCCTGACGAAGATCCAGTGCTCGACTTTCTGGATTAGACAATTTGTAAGCTTGTGCGTAAGTAAATGCGTGGGCTATGATTACATGAGAACTTGGGTAGAACTCCCCTGTGTTGATTAAGCGATAGCCAGTAGCTTGTGAAAAATCTGAGTTTGTATTTAAATCAATACCTAGCCCCGTCATATTAGCCGCCCAACCTTTCGACGCAAATTGTAAGTCAGTCTCATTAAAGCCGTTTAAAAACGGAGTAGTGAAAATCCCAGTTAACATAACGGGATTGTCCACTGGATGAGATAGTCCTCTCGATACATTGGTATCCTGGCTTGTAGTGGTGCTTGGAATACCGTAGTCAGCAATCCACTCAAACTTACTCTTGCTAAAAATAGGGAAGGAGTAGCGAGCGTCGAAGACATTAACGTCTAGTCCATCATTAGTGGTCGATGATGTAGAAGGGCTAATGGCTTTGCTTAGGGATGAGTCAGATCGCACCCAGCTTAACGCTAACTGCCCATCGCCGACTTTAATATGGTCAACACCTACACCAGGTCCGCCAATAGCGACGATTTTGTAATCCATGAATTGGAGTTCTTTTTTGTCGTAATTTCGTTTTCCTATCCAAAGGTGCGCTTTTGGGGCAAATGGTAAAAAATTGATAAAATCAGCGTATAAGTTGGTGAAGGAGTTATAGCTTCTGTCCTGAGCGCGAAGGTTGCCTTGATCTTGTGGTAAACCGTTAGGTTCAAACGCTTTTGTTAACCCGGTATTTCCTTCTAGACCTGCAACTACGTTTACACTACGATTATCTTTATTAAAGACCTCATCGCCTAAAAATAAAGTATACCAGCCTGTATTTTCATTACCATAGCGTCCTAAATCATTGACTCTATAGTCGACTGACTCCCCTTTGTTTGTAGTATCGACACCCGCTCTAAAATAGCCATGAAACTCAACACCCCAAGAAAGGCTGCTGCTTAAAATTAAAGTGAGAGGTAGTGCTTTATACTTGAAAAGATTCATGAAGGTTTCCTTTTGTTTTACTGAAGTATTTTTTTTGAGTGCTTGCCTTTCCCATTTAAAAGCTATGAAAGGTGCTGTAAGCTAGGGAAGAAAGCGCTTTCATTTTTAGTTGTTCTTTTATAATCTCTAGTCTGCAGATATGTGCAGATGTTGTCATACCCGTGCAAAATCTTGATTTTTCTTGGAGCATGCTTTATCTATGACTGCTACATCTTATAATGTGTTTTCTGTAAATTTTTGATTATTTACTTCATACTTTTTGATTATTTGTGTCATTCTTTCTTTTAAAGAGTGGGTCTTGGAAATCGATGTCGTATCATGAGTGGCTGAGAATGAAAAAATATTTTTGGCGTTTACTTTCCTCGCCAACAAAAGACTGTCTCATTAGTTGATAACGATTTACCAACTTGTTCATACTGTTATCTTGTGAGTGTTTGGGGTTGTTTTTGCTTACTAAACCTAGTTTATTAATTTTATGGAGAACCAATGAAACAGCATATTTCTGTGGATGGGCTTTTAGAAAAACATAAATTGGATTTTTGGCGGCAGGTCGTCTGTGATTATTTTGTTCAAGTTTCTTTTGACAAATATCAGCGAAAAGAAATCTCTTTTCACTCTGAACTTATCTACTCTAAGCGCTGTGATATAGATCTTATTCAAGTATCAGGAACGCCACAGCTTGTTGAGCGTACTTCCAAAAAATATCGAGACGATGACTACCTGATTTTCACCATGTTAAAGTCAGGAAGTATGGAGGTTTTACAGGATAATCGTAGAGCTATATTGATGCCCGGGGACATGGTGGTTTATGACAGTCGTCGTCCTTATCAGGCATATCTTAATGATGATTTTGTGAAATATAATATTCGTATTCCTTTTGACTTAATTAGTCATCGTATTCCGAATACACACTACTTAACGGCTAAAAAAATTGGAAAAGAGAGTTTACTGAACAAAATGTTAGCAAATATCGTTGAGAGTAACTTTTTAGAGGAAGGTTGCTTATCTTACACTGAGGAAAGGTCCATTTCTTCAATCTTAATGGACGTATTTTGCCGAACTATGTCGATGTCTGTCTCTCCTGAACAAACGTTTGTCGATTCACGACAAGACATTTTGATCAGTAAAGTGAAAGGTTTTATAGAAGTTAACCTTCGTAAATCCGATTTAAACATTGACTACATTAGTAATGGACTGAACTTGTCAAAAAGCACCTTATACAGACTTTTTAAAAATGAGTCGATGAGTATCAATGAATATATTTGGCATCTGAGGGTAACACGCTGTCAAGAAGAAATTAGTAAGCCTTATAGTGCTTATAAAACACTCTCTGAGGTGGCTTTTGAATGGGGGTTCAATAGCAATGCGCATTTTAGTCGCTTGTTTAAGTCTGAAGTGGGCCAAACCCCTAAAGAGTTTAAACACTCAGTGTTGTCTCAGGGCTTGTGTCCTAAATAACAGGCAAAGACTTTTGCTAAAAGGGTTTTGAGTGTAATAAAATCCAATTTTTTATTCCTAATTTTACCACTTTTTTTAATTGAAAAAGATTAACCTCTAACTTAGCTTTAATAAGAGGTTGATTATGCTTACACAATATAAAGTGGCTGCTGTCCAAGCCGCCCCAGAATTTCTTAATCTCGATGCGGGTATTAAAAAAACCATTCGATTTATTAAAGAAGCTTCCGAATCCGGTGCCAAGTTAGTTGCTTTTCCTGAACTATGGTTAACAGGCTATCCTTGGTGGATTTGGCTTGATACGCCTGCCGCAGCACTTGCCTCGGGTTTTGTGTCCCGTTACTACAAAAACTCCCTATCTTACGATGATCCTCGTGCTAAATTAATCAGTGATGCCGCTCGTGAATACAAGATTAACGTTGTTTTGGGCTTTTCTGAGCGCGAGAACGGCTCTTTGTATATCTCACAATGGTTGATTGATAGTAACGGCGCCACCATTGGGAAACGCCGCAAGCTAAAACCGACTCATGTTGAACGTACTATTTTTGGCGAAGGCGATGGCAGTGATATGGTCGTGCATGATACAGAACTCGGCCGCTTAGGTGCTTTGAACTGCTGGGAACATGTATTGCCCCTCAATAAATTTATTATGTTCTCACAAAACGAGCAAATTCATGTGGCGTCGTGGCCAAGTTTTACAACCTATGAATTTGCTAGTGGTATGTCTTGGGAAATCAATAATACCGTCACTCGTTCCTATGCGGTGGAAGGGGCCTGCTTTGTGGTCGCCCCATCGGCATTGGTTTCACAAGCCATGGTTGATGAACTCTGTGACAAACCAGAAAAGCACGAATTGATCTCGGTTGGTGGTGGCCACTCGGTGATTTATGGTCCAGGTGGCGAACCACTCTGTGAAAAGCTTGATCCGAATGAGGAGGGCATTCTTTACGCCGATGTTGAGCTCGATGCCGTCGATATATGCAAACATTTCTTAGACTGTGCGGGTCATTACTCCCGTCCTGATGTGTATCGAGTATTGTTTGATAAACAGCGAAAACGTTGTGTGGTACCCATTGATCTGGAAGATGAAAGTCGCGTAGAAAACGCAGCATCAGAGTTTGTTCGAGAGGTATCCTTTTCAAAAGACCAGTAATGAATGGCTAATAGATGATATTTTAAAAACCATTCTACTGTTGATTGAAAAAGACGATCTCTTTTCTAGAGATCGTTTCTCATCTTATTATGCTTTATCTAATATTTTTTCTTTCTTTAATGTTTTCATAAGAACTCATTTTTCCTCATAAGAGCGAAAAAATTTTAATAAAAATCTATCTGTGAATCTATTATAAGGTTCTGATCTTATCAATCAAGTTAGATGGCACTATCAGTCAAGACTGTTTTATTATTCTCATTATAATTAAGATTGTAATATATGGTTTTATGATTTTTACACTAATTAATAACGTAAAATAAAAAGCACCTGAACTAATCAAGGTTATTAAAAGGCTCTTTGGAGACAAGGTATGGAGAAAAATCTAGAAATTGATGTTAATAATGTTCCATTTAAAAATAGAATAGGGTACGGTGCAGGAGATTTTGCTAGCAATCTTATTTTTACTGGTTTTTCTTTTTTTCTAGTATATTTTTATACGGACATCATAAACATTCCAGCGGCGATTGTGGGAACGATCATGTTGGTATCCCGTCTCTTTGATGGTGTGACGGATATTATTATGGGAGTGATTGTAGACAGAACCAAAAGTCGCTTTGGTAAAGCAAGACCTTGGCTTCTTTGGATGGCGGTTCCATTCGGGGTTTCGGCAGCGTTGGTTTTTTTTGTACCTGAGTCAAATAACTTAACACTACAAGTAGCGTATATTTTTATCACCTATAACTTAGTGAGTCTATTCTATACCGCTATCAATATTCCTTATGGTGTTCTGAATTCTTTGATTACTAATAATCCATATCAGCGTTCATTACTAAATATTGCTCGTGCCTTTATGGCAAATGTGGGTGTGATTGTAGTGGGTCAGCTCGTGATGCCGTTGGTCGGTTTTTTGGGTGGTGGGAAAGAAGGTTGGCAATATGCGTTTATCATTTTAAGTATCATCAGTACGTTGTTGTTCCTTATTACGTTTTTATCATCCAAGGAAAATGTACAGCCACACAACGCCCAGCAACATGAGCTAAAGCCAGCTCTTGGCGCGTTAGTGCGCAATAGATATTGGTGGCTGGCGCTTTTGTTTGGCATCCTGCTTTTTGTGATTATGGGGTTAACCTTTAACTCACCCGTATATTACGGTAAATACATATTAAAAGATCCAAGTAGCATTGGAACCTTGATTATGTGTCTTATTATTCCACAATTCCCAACGCTGTTTATAATGCCTAAAATTGTTAAGCGATGGGGGAAGCGGCTAACTTGCCAGTTCGGTTTGATTTGCTTGGCTATAAGTTATCTATTAATTCAGATCGACCCCTATAACATGGATTTGGTTTTTGCTTCAAATATTATTAAAGGCATTGGTTTGGCTCCATTAATTGGGTCTTTTTTTGCTATATTGGCAGATACGGTGGAGTACGGTGAATGGAAGACAGGATTGCGTACAGAAGGGTTAGTGTATTCTGCTGGTAGTTTTGGCTCCAAAGTTGGCATTGGCTTGGGGACTGCAATGGTTGGTTGGATTTTAGGTATTGGTGGGTATGTTGGCTCTAGTGCCGCTCAGCCAGAGAGTGCACTCAATGCCATTTTGTCAGTGTCTATTTACTACCCATTAATCATTACCGTATTGACCTTTATTGTATTATGTTTCTATAAATTAGATAAAATTTTCCCCAAGATTTTAGCGGATTTAGACAGTGAAAAAATGGGCTCTTAGTATGGCTTATTAGCTTCATATATACAAAGGCATCGATTAACGGATGCCTTTTTTATTTTCCCAATAAAATACTAAATAATGTTTTAATAGCGGCTTTTCTCTTATCTGTAATGGGATGAAGATAGCTCAATCGCATAAAATTTTTATATTGTCCAGAGGCTGAAAAAAGGGAACCTGGGGTGATAATAATGCCTTGCTCCAATATCTTTTTATAGCTTTGTTGGGTATCAATGGATGCATCCAATTCAACCCACAGGGAAATACCTCCTTGTGCATGGGTGTAGCGAATATCATTGTGCCAGCTTTTCTTCAGTAGATGAATGAGGGTGCTTTGTTGCTGTTTAAGAAGATTGATTTGATACGAGAGATAACGGCGATAGTGACCTTCTTTCAGAAAGGTAGACAATCCTTCTTGGATGGATTCGCTTGAGGCCAGTTGTGTGACTAATTTAAGCTGAGTGATCTTCTCATGCCATTTACCGCCAAGTACCCAGCCAATTCGAAGGTCTCGAGATAAGCTTTTTGAGAAGGAGCTACAAAGAATGACTTGGCCATGAGTGTCGAATTTTTTGAGCGGCTCAGCCACCAATGGTGGAAAGGCTAAATCTCCATAAATATCATCTTCTATAATACAAAACCCTTTTTCTATGGCTAAATTGATTAAAGCAATTCTCGCCTTTTCTGGCATAAAAGCCCCAGTTGGTGTGGCAAAGTTGGGTGATACCACACAGGCTTTAATGGGCCATTCTCTAATTTTTTCTTCTAGATCTTCAAGATTAATGCCGTCTTCAGGATCAGATGCCACCTCAATGATTTTCAGTTGAAGTTGTTCCATGATTTGTAGAACACCATAAAAAGCAGGAGACTCTACGGCAATGGTATCGCCAGACTCGCAAGTTGCCATTAGAGATATAAATAAACTGTGTTGGCAACCACTGGTGATGCATATTTTTTCAGGATCTTGATTTAATCCACGATATTGATAATGCTCCAGAATAGCTTCTTTGAGACGTATGTCACCACTTAAATTATTGTAGTAAAAAGCTTTTTGAGTAGGTTTAGAACGTAAGGCTCTGCCTAGATGTCGGTTAAGTGTTATCAGATGGTTTGAATCATCAGAAACCCCATCACTTGGTAACATATCGAAGGCTGCACTGCGCGACATAATATCTTTTAAGATAGCAGGGACTGTTACCGCTCTAGGAGCCGCTGGGGTTTTCACCTGCTGGATTGGCCGGTCAATTCTTTTATTACTCGTCACAAAATAGCCTGATTTAGGTCTGCAAAAAACTAACCCTTCTGCTTCAAGTCTATGTAGTGCATGCATTACGGTGGCTTTTGAAACCCCTAGTGTGCGGCATAATTCCCTTATAGAGGGTAATTTGCCACTTGGCAAAAAATGGTTTGAGGCAATGTCCTTGCGCAAAATAGCTTCTAGTTCTAAGTACTTATATTGATTCATTAGTTCACCTAACGTGACAATCTGTCCCTATTCTAAATTATTTTTTTGTGCCTGTTCTGTTTTTTTCTAATTAGTAGACTAGAAGAGTGATTTTTCAAGTTTTGCTAGCACTGAGAGGGTAGGCAATACACTATGTTTGATTTTTCCGCTATTGATTTAGCACGGGTACAGTTCGCGTTTACCGTGTCTTTTCATATCATTTTCCCTGCTATTACCATTGGTTTGGCAAGTTATTTAGCTGTGCTGGAAGGGCTATGGCTGTACACAAGAAAACCTATTTATATGACCTTGTGTCGGTTCTGGATGAAGATATTTGCTGTTAACTTTGCTATGGGAGTGGTTTCAGGCATTGTCATGGCTTATCAATTTGGTACCAACTGGAGCCAGTTTTCCAATTTTGCTGGGGCGATCACGGGCCCCTTACTCAGCTATGAAGTAATGACGGCTTTTTTTCTCGAAGCGGGTTTCCTTGGGGTCATGCTGTTTGGCTGGAAAAAAGTTGGAGAACGACTGCATTTTGCCTCAACTATTTTGGTGGCGATCGGTACTTTGATCTCTATGACCTGGATTTTGGCATCTAACAGCTGGATGCAAACCCCGCAAGGCTACGACATTGTTGATGGCCGTGTGGTCCCCGTCGATTGGTTTAAAATCATCTTTAATCCTTCTTTTCCATATCGTTTAGCTCACATGGGGTTAGCAGCATTCTTGGCGACGGCTTTGTTGGTGGGGGCGTCTGGTGCTTGGCATATATTAAAGGGTACTCACGTAGCGGTTTCGAAAAAAATGCTTTCTATGGCGATGTGGATGCTATTAATCATTGCGCCTATGCAAGTGCTTGTTGGAGACCAACATGGTTTGAATACTCTAGAGCATCAGCCCATCAAAGTCGCGGCAATGGAAGGTCATTGGCACAACAGCAAACCGGGTGAAGGTGTTCCGCTTGTTCTATTTGGTTGGCCGAATATGCAGCAGGAAAGAAACGATTTTGCGATTGAAATTCCTCATGGGGCGAGTTTGATTTTAACTCACTCTATGGATGGCACCATCGCACCATTAACGTCTGTTGCACCAGAAGATCGTCCTTATGTTCCGATTGTTTTCTTTAGCTTTCGTATTATGGTAGCGCTCGGTATGTTGATGATCGTGCTGGCAGTTTCCGCCTTGATATTGCGTAAAAAAGGCAAAATTTACGAGAAAAAATGGTTTCTTAAATTTTGTGTGGCCATGGGGCCTGCTGGATTAATCGCCATGTTAACGGGCTGGTTTGTCACAGAAGCAGGACGACAACCTTGGGTTGTATATGGCTTGCAACGCACGGTTGATGCTAACTCGCCACATACGGTTAACGCGATGACCTTATCTTTACTCAGCTTTGTGGTTATCTATATTTGTGTGTTCGGTATTGGGGTGCGTTACATGTTGTCATTGATTAAGAAAGGTCCAGCAGAGAACTACTCTGATGAGAAGGATGATGACCTGAACAAACGTCCATCTCGCCCATTGTCCGCCGCTGATGGCGTAGAAATTTAGGAGACATTGCCATGCATTTTGATTTACCGACTATTTGGGCCTTGGTTATTGGTTTTGGCTTAATGATGTACGTGTTTTTAGATGGTTTTGATTTAGGGATTGGTTTGCTTTTTCCTTTTATTAAAGGCAAACAGGATCGCGATATCATGGTGAACTCCGTTGCTCCTGTTTGGGATGGCAATGAAACTTGGCTGGTATTGGGAGGAGCTGGTTTATTAGCGGCTTTCCCTATGGCTTACTCTGTTATTTTATCCGCTTTATATGGACCGATTTTGCTCATGTTGTTTGGTTTGATCCTTCGCGGTGTAGCATTTGAATTCCGTTTCAAAGCAACCGAGTCTCATCGGCCAATGTGGGACAAATTGTTCTTTGCTGGTTCATTAATGGCGACTTTTGCTCAGGGGGTAGCAATGGGGGCTGTGATCGTTGGTTTTCAAGTGAAAAATGGTGAATTTGCGGGTGGCGGATTGGATTGGTTGAGTCCATTTAGCATCTTCACTGGTTTTAGCTTGTTATTTGCCTATGGCTTGCTTGGTACTACTTGGCTGGTGGTAAAAACCGAGCATGATTTACAGAAAAAAATGCGACGTTTGATTAAGCCATTAACTTTATTGCTAGGGCTTTGCATGCTGGGAATTAGTTTCTATACGCCGCTAATCAACGACAGAGTAAGAGACTTATGGTTTAACTGGTCAAATATTATCTATCTGGTGCCATTGCCTGTTTATACTGCCCTGTTTGCGTTTTTATTAATCGGCTCGGCGCATTCTAAAGAGGATGGTCGTCCTTTTATTTTTGCTTTATGTATGTTGTTTATGGGCTATTTAGGATTATGTGTCAGCCTATGGCCCAATATTATTCCACCTGGTATCAGTATTTATGAGGCGGCTGCACCAGAGTCTAGCCTGATGTTTACCTTGGTTGGCGTTATCTTTATTGTTCCAGTCATTTTGCTTTATACCTTTTGGTCTTACCGGGTATTTCGCGGTAAAGTCCTCGACACAGAGGGTTATCATTAGAAAAAGATGGTAGGACTGGCGCTTACAGAGCGCTAGTCATTCCTATTAGCCAGTAATATTGGAGGGAAGTACGATGAAAAAAAGTCTTCATCGGTTTAAATGGTTAATCATTTATTGGTCTCTAAGTGTTGGCGCTTTATTTTTGGTTTCTTTGGTCATTCACTATGCAATGGACCTAGCAGGAATGAAAAGCCACTAATTAGGAGGCTAAATAGAGTCGCTTATTGTAAAGCTATATTCTGTTTAGGATGAGGCTAGAAAGGTTCTAGCCAGCTCTCTATTTATTAGGGACAGTGTTTGCTAGAAGGCTATTTTGGTTAGATGGGCTGGCTGGCTAATCATTTCATATAGGATAGTCATTTGTTCTTGGCATTCTTTGCGTGACGATGGGCCTCCAAAACAAATTCGTAGTGCTTGTGGCGGATGATTATCTGTCGCAAAGGCCGCGCTAGAAACCGCATTAATCCCTAATGAACGTAATTTAGTCGCTAAGTCCGATGGATTCCAACCTAGGTGTTTCGGCAGTTTTATCCAAAAATGAAAGGCGTTTTCGTCCATCGATACATTGTGTGTTTTTAACGTTTCTTTGATTATCAACTGTCGAGCATTGGCTTCTCTTTTTATCGCTTGGATCATGTGATCTAAAGTTCCTTCATTTATCCATCGACAGACAATGGTATGTGTAATAGGGTTTTCCATCACATTTAAGGAACGTAATGCTCCAGCGGTGTATTCTGCTTTGCGATGGGTTGGACATAATATGAAGCCTGTTCGCATTCCGGGACCAAAGCACTTAGATAAGCCACTGATATAATAAGTTAATTCAGGTGTAAGTGTGGCAAAAGTTGGAGCCGAATCATGGCTGATTAAACCATAAGCATCGTCTTCGATAATGGGAATACTAAAGCGTAAGGCAACGTCTGCTAATGCTTCTCGGCGACTTTTTGAAATACTGGCTGAAGTGGGGTTTTGCATAGTTGGGTTGATGTACAAAGCGGCAACGTCATAGGTTTTACAAGCGTCTTCAAAGGCGTTTACTAATGGTCCATCACTGTCTCTTTCCAAGGAAAATAGGGTTTTACCAAGTTGAGCTGCAATGCTTTTAATGCCTGGATAAGTAAGGCTATCGACACAGATGATTTGCTGATTACTGCACAATTGGGTGACCAGAGCGACTAATCCACTGTGGATGCCAGGGCAAGAAACAACTCTATCTAAGGTGGCATTCATCACGCGTCGTTTTATCAACCCTAAAAAACATTGTTTTGTTTCTGGGCTACCACCAAAATCTTGATAACGAATACTGGTTAATAAGTCTGCTGAGGCAATGCTGCTTAACGCGCCGTCTTTTATCTCTTCTAATAGCGTTGGAATCGATGGCTCAATCACCAAATTCATGGTCATTTCATAGGGTGCAAGGCTCGGTTTTACGGCGGGTACTTTGCCTTTAATGAAGCTACCAGCACCTGTTGTGGTGTCGATGAGTCCACGCTTTTTCGCTTCGCTATAGGCTCGAGAAGCCGTCGAGTAATTAATTCCCAAGGCTGCCGCAAGATCTCGCATAGGCGGCAACTTATCTTGGGGTTGCAGTTTTCCTGACTCGATACTTTCGTTAATCAGCTCGGCAATGCGTTTATAGGCTGGATACTTGCCTTTGTTATCGAGTTCCTTTTTCCATGTAGCCAGAAGTGAGGTTGGCATAGTGACCTCTTGAAAATGAATGAATTGATTGGGTTTTATTATGCAATCAATTTTGTGAGTGTCGCAAGTATTTACTATTTTCTTTGTTAAGACAAAATGCTTTCAAGCACACTTTTTATCGAAGTCACAACGGTTTGAATAAGCGGACTTTGGTCGTCTTTTGCTCGCCAAGCCGCTTCAACTGGGTAGCTTTCTAGCTCAAGAGGGCAGGCTAAAACAGTAAAATCATTCAGTTGTTCTAGAGCGTTTGCAGCGTGGGTTGGAATTGTTGCGATACGATTTTCTTGTTGTAGAAAAAAGGGCAAGGCAGCGAAATGTGTGGTTGAAGCAATGATATGGCGCTTCAAATGATTTCTTGCCAAGGTATTATCGACAATGCCTACGTAACCAGCAGACGACACCAAAACATGATCAAGGCTAAGATAGGCTTCTAAGCTTAGAGGTTGAGATTGCTGAGTATTATAGTGCTTTATAATGCAGCTGTAATGACTTTTTCCCAGCAATTGACGACGAATAAAGCGACTATTGCCTGTGCCAGAAGTGATGGCGACATCAATAACGTTGTCTTGCAATAAGTCCGGCACAATAGCGCTATAGGCTTGGCGAAAAATAGGGCGTAAATACGGCGCATCCAAGGACAATTTTTCAATCAATTTATCAGCTAATGCAATTTCAAAGTCGTCGGATAAGCCAATTGCTATGGTGCGGTTTTGGTAGCAGGTGGTGTTGTGATTGACCAATTGTAGGGTTTCACGAATTTTATCGAGAGCATCAAAAATCAGCGGTTTTAGCTGATGTGCCGTAGTTGTTGGTGCTAATCCCTTGCCTTCTCTTACAAACAGGCGATCGTTATAAAGTGTTCTTAATCGGCGCAAAGAGGAACTCACCGTTGATTGTGTGAGGCCAAGTGTTTTCGCCGCCCTACTGGCACTGCCTTCCATATACAAGGCCTCAAATACCTTTAACAAATTAATGTCAGTCGATGAAATATTGATGTCATTCATAATGCTTAGTCACGGATTGGGATGTTGGAGTGTATCAAAAGACTTTACCCTGCATAGAGGTTTTGTCTCCAATACTTTCATCAAGAAAATGTCGTTAACGAGGTAGTGTATTTATGTCTGTGTTTGTTGTTTCTGCATTACAAATTGGTTCTCATCCAGAGGGTAAAGCTCGCACTTTAGAGCATATCTTATCGTTTGAAGGGCAAATCATCGCATCTCAATCCAAACTGGTAGTGATGCCGGAAGCCTTACTGGGGGGTTACCCAAAAGGAGAAACGTTTGGTACTTACTTAGGTTATCGAATTGATGAAGGTCGTGAAACGTTTGCTGCTTATTTCGATAATGCAGTGACTGTTCCTGGCGAAGAAACAGATGCCTTAGCTGAGTTATCAGCAAGAACCAAAGCGGCGATTGTGATTGGTGTGATTGAGCGCAGTGGCAGCACCGTTTATTGTACATCTTTGTACTTTACCCCCGAGAATGGCCTTGAAGCGAAACATCGTAAACTCATGCCTACTGGGACAGAGCGTCTTATTTGGGGGCAGGGAGATGGCTCAACCTTACCGGTAGTTGAAAGCCAAGCAGGGCGATTGGGCGGCGCTATTTGTTGGGAAAACCATATGCCGTTATTGCGTGCTGCCATGTATGCCAAAGGTGTAGATATTTGGTGCGCGCCTACGGTGGATGAGCGGGATATCTGGCAAAGTACCATGCGACATATTGGTCACGAAGGCCGTTGTTTTGTGGTGAGTGCGTGTCAGATTCAGCCTTCGCCAGAAGCACTTGCTATTGATGTCCCTCATTGGGATAACCAACGCCGTTTAATTCGTGGGGGCAGTATTATTGTCGATCCTATGGGCAATGTTCTTGCTGGACCATTGCAGGATAAAGAAGGTTTGCTCAGTGCGTCGATTGATCTCGGGGATATTCCTAAGGCTCGTTATGACTTGGATGTGTCCGGTCATTACTCGCGTCCAGACATTTTTGAGCTTAAGGTGGATGAGCGCCCAAAGTTCGGTGTGGTGTTCCAGAAATAGTCTAATCAACAATGTTCATTGAGAGGTGGGTTCTGTGAATCTGCCTTTTTTTACTCCTTTCTAACTCTTCTTTGAAAGTGTTTACCACTTCTTTTTATACCGTTTTTTTGGCAAATACCTCTACCAGTGTTTCGCTTCTTGATGAATTGATTGTTGTTTGTTTTTCGCTTTTTTGCACTCAATTGGTGACTTTCTAGACATAATGAAACTTTATAGTGCGAAGCAGGAGCCAGAAATAATCAAGCCTAAAGCCTATTTTTGTCTATGATAAAAAAAATTCTCGCGATTTTTGTCAATCATGTTTTGCTTTATCGCATATTGATTGCTTTTTTAAAAGCAATCATTGGCACTCCGGTTGCAATACTCAAGTTGAAATTGAACACATCGGTTTCCTACGCACAATAACTTGAACGGAGAGAATAACATGCCAGAAGTAACACACGCACTGAACAAAGATGGTGACTTCTTAGTTGATTACGAAGAGAAAGTGTTTGAAGACGTAAAAGCAGAAGCGGGTGAAAAAGCTTTAGTGACTTTTCATACGGTTGCGTTTGAAGGTTCCATTGGTTTTGTGAATATGCTGCAGGCCACTCGTCTACTTCGTAAAGGTTACGAAACCAGCATTCTACTTTACGGCCCTGGGGTGAATTTGGGGGTACAACGTGGTTTTCCTACTTTGGGTGATGAAGCGTTCCCAGGCCACATGAACTTCAACAATCAGTTGAAAAAATTCATGGCAGAAGGCGGGAAAGTTTACGCGTGTCGTTTTGCTCTGCAAGCGCTTTATGGCCACGGCGAACGCTCTTTAATTGAAGGCATTAGACCGATTAATCCATTGGATGTATTGGATCTTAAACTTCTGCATCGTCGTGATAATGCGTTGATCATTGATACCTGGACAATGTAATAGGAGCCGCGGCGATGAGTGATTACCCAATCGTTCGTGCCGCGGCCGCCCAGATTTCTCCTGATTTGGAGAGTTTGGCCGGTACGCTGCGCAAAGTACTGAATATGATTGATGAAGCGGCTGAGAGCGGTGTAGAGCTCATCGTTTTTCCTGAAACCTTCATGCCTTATTACCCTTATTTTTCGTTTGTGCTACCGCCTGTTAGCCAAGGCCCAGAGCATCTACGTTTGTACCAAGAAGCCGTTGTTGTACCAAGTGCGACAACAGAAGCCATTGGTCACAAAGCCAAAGAGTGTCAAATGGTGGTCGTCGTCGGTGTGAATGAGCGTGACAACGGCAGCTTATACAACACTCAATTGGTGTTCGATAAAACTGGCGAGCTGATTCTGAAGCGTCGCAAAATCACACCGACTTATCATGAACGCATGATTTGGGGGCAAGGTGATGCCTCTGGTTTAAAAGTGGTTGATTCTGCAGTAGGTCGAATTGGTGCTTTAGCGTGTTGGGAGCATTACAACCCATTGGCGCGTTACTCATTAATGGCACAGCATGAACAAATTCATTGTGCGCAATTTCCTGGATCATTAGTTGGCCCTATTTTTGGTGAACAAATGGACGTCACCATTCGTCATCATGCCTTAGAGTCTGGCTGTTTTGTGATCAATTCCACCGGCTGGCTCACAGAGGAACAAATTCAAAGCATCACTCCAGATCCAGCCATGCAAAAAGCCCTAAGAGATGGCTGCAATACCGCGATCATTTCTCCAGAGGGCAAGCACCTTGTTCCACCCATGACTCAAGGCGAAGGTTTTATCTATGCGGATTTGGATTTTCGTTTGATCGACAAGCGCAAACGCATGATGGATTCCGTTGGGCACTATGCGCGTCCTGAGCTTTTGAGCTTACAAATGAACGCTCAAGTATCGCAATACGTTGCTGGTTTGCCCCAGTCTATGTCAGACACTTTTCGTACCTCAGTGTTACCTGAATCATTCAATGGAGGAGAGTTACATGACGACACAACTGAAAATGAAAGCATCTCAATTCCTAACTGATTTACAAACTAAAGGCTTGCGTTTGACCTCGTTGGATCAGGAGCACGTTAGCCGACGTGGTGGTGCGGGTCCATCCGATCATCAAGCGATCACAGTGGATGGCACGACGTTAATGGTGCCGATTTATACCCAAACTGCATGGGCATCACCGTTTACCTTGTCTGATGAAAGTATGGGTAAGGTAACCGATGCAGCACAGAATAAGCCTGTCTCTCAATTGTTATCGAACAGTATTCCGCTGGCCGATGTGACCTTTGCCATAGACCCTGAGTTTTACAAATTATCCACTGCTGATGGCATTCCCTATTCACATATTGCTACCTTGCACAGCACCGATGTGCTTGCCACCACGGTATTACAAACGTGTATTCGTTACGAAAGCCGTCGTAAAGCATGTCAGTTTTGCTCAATTGGTCAGTCGCTAAGAGCAGGGCGCACCATTGCTCATAAAACACCGCAACAATTAGCCGAAGTGGCAAAAGCGGCGGTGGAATTAGATGGTATCAAACATATTGTCATGACCACAGGTACGCCAGCGAGTGCAGATCGTGGGGCAAAAGTCATGTGTGAAAGCGCCAAAGGTATTAAAGCCGTGGTTGATGTGCCCATTCAAGGTCAGTGCGAGCCACCGAAAGATCCTGTTTGGTATCAACGCATGAAAGACGCGGGCATTGACTCGTTAGGTATGCATTTAGAAGTGATTACCCCTGAGTTACGCAAAACCATCACACCGGGTAAATCTGAAGTGTCTTTGGAAGAGTATTTTCAAGCCTTTGAGGACGCAGTGGCGGTGTTTGGTCGAGGCCAAGTGAGTACTTATATTCTGGCAGGCCTTGGTGACACGGAAGAAACGATTATCGGCACCTGTCGCAAGCTGGTTGCTATGGGCGTTTATCCTTTTGTGGTGCCCTTTGTACCGATTTCCGGTACGCCGCTAGAAGATCGCCCTGCGCCTACGGCCGCTTTTATGGAAGCGGTATTGCAACCTTTAGCACAAGAATTAGTGAGCCTCGATATGACTTCTGACAAGGTGAAAGCCGGCTGTGCCCGTTGTGGTGCTTGCTCGTCTCTCTCTCGATTTGAAAAGGAGGCTGCCGATGTCACTGTCTAAACAAGGTCGTGTATTCCAAGTGAAATGGGCGACGAATGCTTGGGAAAGAGAGCAAGCCAATCGCATTCGTCGTGAAGTATTCTGCGAAGAGCAAGGCCTGTTCAAAGAGCATGATCGAGATGATATTGATCGTATTGCGCAGCCATTGATTGTCACCACGTCAATTTTAGGGATGCCAGAAGAAGTGGTGGGCACCGTGCGGATTCATCAACCTGAACCAGGACTGTGGTGGGGTTCTCGTTTGGCAGTGAAAAAAGCCTTTCGTCGGCAAGGAGTGTTGGGCGCGAGTTTGATTCGCCTTGCTGTGTCAAGTGCCAATACTTTAGGTTGTCATACTTTTCTAGCAGCGGTGCAAGAACAGAATGAAGTGCTCTTTAAACGGCTGCACTGGGCAACGACAGGGTATCAAGATATTCATGGCATGAAGCACGCCAAAATGCAGGCCGATCTTGAGCATTATCCACCATTGAGCCAGCCATCTTTAGGCTTTTGGGTTTCTGGTCGACCAGTTAAGGCGACAGAAGTCAGCCCGTATTTGTTGGGCTTAGAGCCAAACCTGATCAAATCCGATCTAGCGCACGGTGTTGGGGAGGCGTCTTATGCTTCAACAACTTATTGAGACCGTTCGTAACTACCCTGGTGTGGTATCAAAGGTTGCTTTAGCGCCTGTTATATCTTCATTTGAAAAGCGCAATGAGTCGGGTTTTTCAAATGGCGATGATACAGCGGTGCTGAAAAGCGCCAACGGTTATGACTTATTTGCGATAGAAGGTTTTCTGCCAGATTTTGTCGCAGAGGACCCTTGGTTTGCAGGTTGGTGTGGCGTCATGGTTAACGTCAGCGATATTGCTGCCATGGGCGGTCGAGCAAAAGCGGTGGTGAATGCCTTGTGGAGTGCGCAGGACGAAGTCAGTTCACAAATTTTTGCGGGTATGAACGCAGCATCTACGACTTATGGAGTGCCCGTTGTTGGAGGTCATACCAGTCATAACAGCAAAACCACACAGTTAGCTGTTTCGATTTTGGGTCATGCCAATCAAGTGTTAACCAGTTTCGATGCCAATACAGGGGATGCCATTGTGGTTGCGATGGATCAGCGGGGCGCTTTTCGCGCGCCGTATCTTAATTGGAATGCCACGACGAACGCCCCCGCTGACCGTTTGCGAGGCGACCTTGAATTACTGCCGCGATTGGCTGAAAAAGGCTGGATAACAGGCTGTAAAGACATCAGCCAAGCGGGACTGTTGGGCACCTTAGCTATGTTTATGGATTGCTCACAAAAAGGTGCGGATGTGTTTTTAAAGCAGATTCCCAAACCTGATCAAGTTAGTTGGTCAGATTGGCTGTGCGCTTTCCCAAGTTTTGGTTTTGTTATGACTTGCCCAGTAGACAAGGTAGATGATGTGGTGACGCTGTTTCAGTGTCGAGACATTCATGCTGCCGCGATTGGCCAAGTAACAGATCGACCCTCCATAGAGGTGATAGACGAAGGTCAAAATGTCACCTTTTGGGACTTTAGACAAGCGGCCTTTTTAGGTTTTCGACAAGACAAGCAAGATTCGCGTGAAGAAGAGAGGATGTTATGCCTGTAGTGCAATTTGAAGTGGTTTGGCCGGATGGTAAAACCGAAGCCTGTTACTCCCCATCCAGTGTCATTAAAGAGCACTTTAGTGTGGGAAAGGATTATCCATTAAACGAATTTTTAGCGACCAGCGAAACAGCGCTCAACGCGGCGAGTAATCGTGTTCGTGAGCGTTTTGGCTATGCCTGTTCCAGTGCCATGGATCAGCTCGGTGTCATCAAGACACGCTGCGCCAGCTATGAAACAACACCTAATGCATCTGTGAAAGTTACACGATTTATCGATTAGAGGAAACTATTATGTCTACTGCACAAAACAGCCAAGCCACTCATTATTCCGTATTAATTGTCGGCGGTGGTCAAGCCGGTTTGTCCATGAGTGCTTGCTTGCAAGAGCAAGACATTGACCATCTGATTTTTGAAAAAAATACCATGATGCACAGTTGGAAAACCCAACGCTGGGATTCCTTCACCTTGGTGACACCTAACTGGCAATGTGAACTGCCAAACCATCCTTATGATGGAAATGATCCAAAAGGCTTTATGAAGCGAGAAGAGATTATTGGCTATTTGGATCGTTTCGCGGCCAAAGTTCAACCACCGATTTTGGAAGGCGTGAGTGTTGAAAAAGTCAGTAAACTGGATAACGGTCAATTCCATGTAGTTACCACAAAAGGGGAGTTTACCAGTGACCAAGTGGTGGTTGCCTCTGGTGGTTACTTGAAGCCGATTATTCCTCGCATGGCAGAACGCATTCCAGAAAGCGTACTTCAGATTTACTCCAACCAATATAAAAATTCACAGCAATTGCCTGATGGTGCGGTACTGGTGGTAGGGTCCGGTCAATCCGGGGCGCAAATTGCTGAAGACTTGCATATTGATGGTAAAAAAGTGTTTCTTGCAACGGGCAATGCTCCGCGTGTGGCACGCCAATATCGTGGAAAAGATGTGGTGGAGTGGCTTGATGATATGGGCTACTACAAAATTTCAGTGGATGATCACCCATTGCGTGAAGGGGTTCGTGATAACACAAATCACTACGTCACAGGACGCGATGGCGGCCGAGAAATTGACTTGCGTAAATTTGCCTTGGAAGGTATGGAGCTGTTTGGTTTGATGGAAAACTATCAGGACGGTCAATTGATTTTCAAACCAAATCTAGTGGCGAACTTAAACGCTGCTGACGATACCTACAAAAACATTAATGCACGCATCGATGCTTATATTGAGAAAAATGGCATTGATGCCCCCGTTGAATCTCCATTTCAGCCTGTTTGGGAACCACAAGAGGAGCGTGAAAACTTGGACTTAGCCGCTTCTGGCATCACCAGTATTATTTGGTGTATTGGCTTTTCTCCCGACTTCTCTTGGCTTGATTTGCCTGTTTTCAACGGCATGGGCGCGCCAGTGCATCGCCGTGGTGTGACAAACGAAAAAGGTGTGTATTTTATCGGTTTGCCTTGGTTGTACACTTGGGGGTCAGGACGATTCTCTGGCGTGGCGGCCGATGCGGCGTATCTTAGTAATGTGATTCGTCAGGCTGTAGAAGAAAAAGAATTGACTGAATCTTTGTCTGAGGTGTCTTGATATGACAGAAAAATCAATGGATTTCGTTTCTGTCTTGCAAGACTACTTTATTGGCATGCCACAGCTATCCTTGGGTGGTTTAAGTGAAAACTGGCTACTCAAAGAATGTGGTCATCAACATTGGCTTGCGTTGGCAAAGCGCCTTGATTTACCTGCTCCAAACTTTGTCGACCAACAAGGTCGGCATATGTACGCCGCGTTTCTAGTGGTAAAAATCAGTAATGCGGCATTACATCTAGTGACTGAAAACAGCCGACTATGGATAAAGACATATCTGACGCGCGTCTCACTGTCTCGTTCTTATAGTTGTCATGATCTTTATCTTGAAGGATCTGATATCGAAGAGCAGTGCATTGCTCAAGTGGAATTGTTATCCAGTTTTGTGAGTCGATCCGAGCTTGGCAATAATCAAAGTGCCGCTCGTGGCGAAATGGCGAAGGGCAGTTGGTCTGTCTGCGAGGTGGCAAGCCAAATGATGTCTCTGCACAAAGCTGGGAGAGCCCTGCCTGATGACGCCTTATCAATGGGTAATGGATTTTTTGTTTATCAACCTTGCCCTTATGCGGATTTTAATGGCGCGGATTTTTTATATTTCGCGCAATTTCAAGCCGTAATGGATCGCGCAGAGCGCTTTTTTCAATCTGATTTGCAAGGGCAAAATCATCCTTCTAAACGAAACAGCCTGGCCTTGTGGCAAACGGTTGAGCGCACCATTTGCTACTATGGCAATATCAATTTAGATGATGGAATAGAAGCCAACTTGTATGCCAGGCCATCTACAGATAGAGAGACATCGGTGCTGAGTCATTATGGACGACTTTATCGTCAATCAGATCATGCTTTGATCGCCAATGTCCTCACTCGAAAACGTTATATGGATCATCCTCTCGCTAAGTTTCAAGAGAAGCAAGGTGGCAGTCAATCTTTAGCCGATAAACGCTCCACAAATGTGGGGGCAGAATCATGAAAGTGGCTTCATTTGAAAAGATTGAAGGAGTGTATTCGGTGGCACCCGAAACGGCTGGCTCTTGGCGTAATGCTCATGGCAAAGCACCATTTGTGCGTGGATCTTATGAAAAAATGTATCAACAAAAACTTTGGACGATTCGCCAATATGCAGGGTTCGAAGGAGCTCTGGAAACCAATGCATTTTTTAAGCGCGCCTTGTCACAAGGGCAAACGGGCCTATCGGTGGCGTTTGATTTGCCCACGCATTTAGGCTTTGATTCGGATCATGCTCAGGCCTCTGCTGACGTGGGCAGAACGGGCGTTGCCATTGATTCAGTCGAGGATATGGCGGTGCTATTTGATGGCATTGATCTTGGCAAAGTCAGTGTGTCGATGACGATGAATGGTGCCGTGTTGCCTATTATGGCGTGTTTTATTGTGGCTGCTGAAGAACAGGGTGTTTCACCGGATAAGCTTAGCGGGACCATTCAAAATGATATTCTTAAAGAATACATTGCTCGCAATACATACATCCACTCACCGGATTTTTCCATGCGTGTGGTCTCCGATGTGGTCGCCTATTGTGCTGAACAAATGCCATGCTTTAACAGCATGTCGATTTCGGGTTATCACTTTCAAGAAGCGGGAGCATCACCAGAGCTTGAGCTCGCCTTAACGATGGCCAATGCGCGGGCATATTTAACTCACTTCCGGCAGCAAGGCATTGACCTTGAATTCATTGCTAAACGCTTGAGCTTTTTCTTTGGTCTTGGCATGAGTTTCTATAAGGAGGTCGCAAAGCTAAGAGCGGCGCGCTTATTATGGAGCGAATTATTAGACGAATTTGGCATTCATTCTGACAGTGCGAAACGCTTGAAAATGCATTGCCAGACCTCGGGTGTATCACTGACCGAAAGCTCACCACTCAATAATATCGTTCGCACTACTGTCGAAGCGATGGCGGGCGTGTTTGGTGGGACACAATCCCTACATACCAATTCTTATGATGAAGCGATTTCTTTACCTTCGGATCAAGCCAGTAATGTGGCTCTTGATACCCAGCTAATTTTGCAGCATGAAACGGGCATTGGCGATGTAGTTGATCCTTGGGGAGGCTCCTACATGATGGAAAGTGCGACCCAAAGCATGATCGAGTATGTGCGAAATTTACAAATCAACATAGAGGCTGAAGGTGGTGTTTTGGCGTTGGTGACATCTGGCCAATTAGCCGATTTTATCCACCAACAAGCCTTACAAGCTGCCATAGATGAAGAAGCGTTAAACAAAAAGATTGTGGGTAAAAATTGCTATCTAAGTACGCTAGCATCTTCCCAAAATGTACGAGTGATTGCATCAGATAAAACGCGCGTGCAACAAACAAAAAAACTCGCTCAGTTAAAATTAAAACGAGATGATGGTGTTGTTAAACATGCTTTGCAGGCGTTACAAGCCGCGGCGAGAACTCAGCAAAACCTGATGCCTTTTACTATTGCTGCAATCAGAGTCAGAGCGACAGTTGGGGAATGTATCAAAGCACTAACAGATGAACAATCTCGCTATAAAAAATCAGAACATATCGAAGTGGTCTCATTTTGTACTCATCTTGATATTGATATAGTTGAGCGCTATCAAACCTTGTCTAACCAGTTAGGTCGACCACTCCGATTTCTGATAGCTAAAGTAGGGTTAGACGGCCACGATCGTGGTGCAAAAGTCATTGTCTCACTCCTTCGAGATCTTGGTATAGAAGTGGATTACCTGCCAGTTTTCTCAAGCATTGACGACATTATCCAGCAAGATTCGATGCACTTATACGATGGGATTGGCTTGTCGATTTTATCAGGAGCACATATCCCTTTTATCAGACAAATTAGTCAAACTGTCCGCGATGATTGCCCCATTTTTGCCGGTGGCGTGATTCCTATCTCAGACAAAAACGTCTTAGAAAAGATAGGTGTTGATGCTGTTTTTACGGCAAGGAATAGTCTCAATGATATCGCTGCTAAGCTGTTAACGATTCTTATTAATTCGTTAAAAATCAATGTCAGTCTTAGCTCGCAATGTAGTGTTAGAGGATGATAGATATGAAAGTAAACTCTTTTTTTCATCAAGCTCTTGGTCATCAAGTGATTGAAAACCTATCGTCTCCCGCTTTTATTAATTGCTTAGGGTCAGGCCGAAATAAAGGTTTAGCCTTTGTGAACAGCGCCATGTTGAAGGCATTGGGCTATACATCGGCTTCTCAGTTAAAAGGTAAACACCTTACTACGATTTTAAACGAGGTTCAGCCAGGGGGCAGAACCCGTGATGAAATGATGGAAGAAGGCAAAGTCCAGCTGAAAAAATATCAATATTGGCGGGGAGGCTTAACCTATAAAAAAGCAGATGGAGGCACTTTTACTACATCCGCCATTGTGACGTTAAGTATGGTTGGAAAGACACCGTACACCATTTCAATTTTGGAAAATAAAGAACTGCTGGAAGGTTTTACCAATCAATTTAAAGACGATGTAGAAAGTGTTGCCAATGATATTAATGATTCTGCAGCCAACCTCAATGCGTCATCTGAACATTTAGTGACAGCGATTCAAACAACACTAAAAGAGGCCCAGCGAACCTCACAGATAACCGACACCTCAGCACGTAACATTCAAACGCTTTCAACCTCGGTTAGTGAGCTTTGGGAAGGGTCGCAAGTGATCTCTAACAAAATCTCTCAAGCAACGGACGCTTCTTTAACGGGGGTCGAAGAAGCTGAGCGTTCTGATGCCTTGATTCAGAAAATGTCGTCTGCGGCAGTAAATATTGGTGAAGTGATTGGCTTAATAAAATCCATCGCGGATCAAACTAACTTATTGGCCTTGAATGCGGCGATTGAAGCAGCCCGAGCTGGCGAAGCAGGGCGCGGTTTTGCTGTAGTGGCGTCGGAAGTAAAAAATTTGGCGTCACAAACATCACAAGCCACCGACAGTATTTCGGATCAAATTGAATTGGTTCGCATCACAATAGAGCAAACAATAAAAGGGTTAGAAAGTACTTCGGTGATTATTAATCAGATTAATAATATCTCTCAAGAAGTAGCTGACGATGTTCAGGTTCAAAGAGAGTCGACTAATAATATCCGAGATAGTTTAAAGAGACTGGTTCATCAAGCTGAAGATGCTAAACAGTGTTCCAGTGAAATTTTTCATCAAGCTAAAAATGTCAATGATGAAGCGTTACAGATGAGTAGATCTGTTAAATCTCTTAACAGTCAAGCTAAAAATCTAAGGGATAAAGCAACAGTTTTTGTTAATAAGATTTTGCAAAGTTCATAGGTGTGTGTTTATAGAAAATATTAATTAAAGTAATTTTCTAATTTCATTTTCATTTCTTCGATCAATAATTGAGTCAATAGCGCTAGAAATTAAGGATATGATGGATGGTATTTCTGTTCGATTTTTAGTGCTTTTTGACCATATAAAATACCTAGTTAATCTGATACCTTCGAGCTTATGGAAAACTATGTTTTCATTTTCGAAATGTTCATAAGCGATAGAGTAGGGTAACACAGACCGGGCTAGGCCATTCTTTATTAGGGTGATAATATTTGGAGCTGAATATATTTCATGGTTAGGGGTACCTTTATCTTTATATACTCTGGCGTTATTTTTAATTATATCTCGAATTAAATGGTCTTGAGAGCTGACAATAAGAGGTACTTCTAACTCTTTATTAGTAGGATATATATAATAGAGTGGCTCATCCCATAACCTAACTGAATCATATTTAGCAGGGCTTATGTACCCTGATATTAACGCACCAATAATTTCGCCATCGTCTATTAGATTGCTTAACCCTAAAGTCGTGCCCTCTTGAACCTTCATAGGAAACCTTGATTGGTTATCTCCTATAAGTTTGAACAGCTCTGGTAAAATTAAATTGCTTAAAGATGGTGCAATACCAATACTGTATAGATCTTCTTTTACTGAAACTGTGTCACTTTGTCCATGTTGAAGACCAGAGAACGTACCACTAATCGCATAAGCAAGTTTAAAAAGTTCATTGCCCGAATCTGTCAGCTCAATTCCTTTGGGGGATCTGATAAATAAAGTTGTACGCATTTGAATTTCTAAATTTTGCATTCTTCGACTAAGCGTAGGTTGGCTAATGTGTAATATTTTAGCCGCTTTATTAATGCTCTTATGACGTGCCACTTCTTTGAAATAGCGTAGCTGATGTGCGCCAATGTCCAATTCTTAAATTCCTATATCAAAGTGTGAATCTTTTTAAAAGCAATAAATATGCCATCAATTTTTTGATATTAGGTTTGCAAGTTTTTGCTTTTATTTTTTTGTGCATCTATTTGGTGCGTTGAAATTAATTTTGTTCCAAAATTGGTCGGTTTTGTTTTTTTAGGGTTATGCGCATAAAGAATAACTGATTTATAAAAAATAAATTTATACTCGAAAGCATGTGAAATAAGTTCTAAATTTGAGGTGTGCATTTGAGTCTTACAGATAAATATATAGCAGGAGTTGTTCAGGCGGCACCTATCTATTTGGATAAGGAAAAAACAATAGCCAAATCGCTTGCTTTAATCGAAGAGGCTGCTCAGAAAGGCGTTAAACTGCTGGCTTTTCCTGAGCTTTGGTGTCCTGGTTATCCCTGGTGGGTTTGGTTAGGGGGGATGGCTTGGCAAAGACAGTTTATGATTGATTATTTCAACAGTGCCATCGAGGTTAATGGTCCCGAAATTCAGATCATTAAAGAGGCGGCTAAGCAGTACAATATGATAATTGTTTTTGGCTATTGTGAGCGCGAGCATTACACGCTTTATATTTCGCAAGCCATTATTGGTAGTAACGGAGAAGTATTACTCAATCGACGTAAGATAAAAGCGGCAAGAACAGAACGCCATATTTTCGGTGAAGGAGATGGTTCTGGGCTAAAAGTTCAGCAAACAGAGCTGGGTCGTATTGGTGCTTTATGTTGTGGTGAGCACTATCAACCTCTCATTAAAACTGCAATGTACTCCCAGCAAGAGCAAGTACATATTGCTTCTTGGCCATCCTTTAGCATGTTAAGAGGAAAAGCTTTCAGAACCGGCCCTGATGCAGCGGCTATGGCAAGTCAGTTATATGCAGTTGAAGGCCAAGCTTTTACATTGGTCTCAACTATGGTTGCCGATGAACTAATGGTTAATCGAGTGTGTGACTCCCCTGAACGGCGAGAGGTTATGACGTATTTAGGGCAGGAAAAAAGCGGAGGACGTTCGATGATTTTTTCTCCGGATGGAGAGCCGATGTGCTCATATGAAGAAGAAAGCTTTGAAGGCGTTTTGGCCGCAGAAATAGATCTTAACATGCTGCACTACGCTAAGACCTCGGCCGATACATTGGGGCATTGGGCAAGGCCAGACATCGTAGGCTTAAAACTAGATTTATCTTCACATTCAACATTTGTCGTTCATGAAGAGGTTGAGGCATTAGATGATAAGCAAGGAGCCGACGATGAAAAATAATATAAAAGTGGCAGCAGTTCAGGCTGCCAGTCAATATTTCGATACCAAAAAATGCATTGATAAAGCAATTTCATTGATTCAGCAAGCTTCAGTAAATGGTGCTGAGCTTATTGCCTTCCCAGAGTTGTGGGCACCAGGCTACCCATGGTGGATCTGGTTAGATTCCCCGGGCTGGGGTCTGCAGTTTGTCGAACAATATCGTCGCAGTTCGTTTACGCAAGAGTGTCCAGAGATTATGCAGCTCTGTACAGCAGCACAAGAAGCCAATATTTATGTGGTTTTTGGTTATTCTGAGCTCTCTGGTGGCAGCTTATACATGTCACAAATGACAATCGATAATCACGGTAATATCGTTGCTAACCGCCGTAAATTAAAGCCATCTGGGACTGAGCGCTCTTTGTTTGCGGAAGGAAACGGACACGATTTAGTTGTAGTAGATACTGAACTTGGGCGCTTGGGAGCTTTATGTTGCTGGGAACACATTCAACCACTTTCAAAGTATGCTTTGTTTGCTCAGCATGAAGAAATTCATGTTGCTAGTTGGCCAGCCTTGAGTTTAGGGAGAGGTGTTCGCTATGCAACGAGCCCAATGATGACTTCTTCAATAAACAGTGTTTATGCCCTAGAGGGAGGGTGTTTTGTGATTGCTCCCACTGCCGTGAATGATCAGCATGTAATTGATTTACTAGGTAATGATCCTGAAAAAATTAGCATGATGGGATTATCTGAGATTTGTCCTGGCGGCGGCGCTGCCGCCATTTATGGCCCCGACGGCAGTAAGATAAGTACTGACTTGCCCGAATCAGAAGAGGGGCTGGTGTACGCAGAATTGAAACGGGATTTCATTATCTCTGCGAAAGCGGCAACAGATGTGGTTGGGCAATCTGCCCGGCCGGATGTATTAAGCTTACATCTCCATCGATAACTCGTTTTACCCTTTTAAATAAATCTGAAATCAGAAGAAGGACGGCTTAAATGTATTTGAGCCGCCTTTAACTATTCTTTTAATTTTCATAAAGAGTGAATGATATGGAAGCGACAGTTTTAAATAGAGTCAATTCAGGCTCGTTTGAATCAAGATTGTATCGAAAATTAACATTAAGAATAATGCCCATCATATTTCTAATATTTCTATTGTCCTTCTTAGATAGAGTCAATATAGGCTATGCGCATATCCAATTGAAAAATGAGCTTGGCTTAAGTGATACGCAGTTTGGCATTGCAGCAGGAATTTTCTCATTATCTTATTTGATTTTCGAATTTCCTTTATCAATGCTGTTTCCACGAATTGGTGCAAGAAAAACATTGTTAAGAATAACATTTTTATGGGGGATAACATCTTCACTTGTCATGTTTGTGAACAGCGCTAATCAATTGTATGTCTTGCGCTTCATATTGGGAGCATTTGAAGCGGGATGTTTACCAGCTGTGTTACTTCATATTCGAAATTGGTTTCCTGTTCATAAGCGAGGAAGTGCCACAGGTTTGTTTATGCTGGCAACAGGCGTCGCAATAATGATTGGTGGACCATTATCAGGTTGGGTAATGGTAACATTTGACGGCTATATGGGGCTGAGTGGTTGGAGGTGGTTATTTCCTGTTGAAGGATTGCCAACGGTGGTTGTGGGCATCATTGCTTATTTTATTATCGTCGATAAGCCAAAAGATGCATCATGGCTATCAGATAGAGAAAAGGAATTTTTAATAGCTGAGTTAGCAAAAGAAAAACTTGCGCTGCATGAGAAGTCAGGAATTCTGCATGCTCTTAAAGACAAAAATACTGCGGTATTTCTGTTGATGCTTTTCTTTGCCACGTCGGGTGGCTATGCGATTAGCTTCTGGCTACCTACTATGATTAAAACCTTAGGGGTAGATAGCCTTATAAGTATCGGTTGGTTATCAGCCATTCCTTCTCTTTTCGGCTGCCTTGGTTTTATTTTCTATGGTTATATTTCAGATAAATTTAACAAGCCTAAAAGCATCTTCTCAGTTATTTGTCTTGTGGCAGGTGTTTCATTTATTACATCCTTATTTGTCAGCCAAAACCTAACTTTAAATCTAATGCTTTTATCACTAGCAAACTTCTGTATAAGTGGTGCGATTACGGTATTTTGGACGATACCGACGGCTTATTTTAAGGGAGATAAGAATAGTGGCACAATCGCTTTAATAAATATTGGTAATATTCTGGCGGGTATGTTGAGTCCGGTTATTATCGGATTTGTGAGTGCGTCAATGGGTAATGTCTACTATGGAATTACAGTGATAGGAATTGGGCTTATTATGGGGGCTTTAATGGCCAGGATATTAGATTTGCGAAACTAAGAGATAAAAATATCTTGATTAGGTTACTGAATAAAAGCCTATAGTTACCCCATCATTAACTTATTAACGAATTGTATTTTGAAAATAAAAAACGATTTACATGGAGGATATTTAGCTGGAGTGTGCGCAATGCTAGCGTGCTTAGGTCCACTAAGTATCTCATTTTATACCCCTGCCATGCCAATTATTGCCAAAGAATTACAGGTCTCTTCTAGCATGATTGGCTTATCATTAACGATTTTTTTAATGACTTTTGGGTTTAGTCAGCTTATTTCTGGCTCAATCTCAGATTATAAAGGGCGTCGTCCTGTCATACTTATATCACTTATCTTATATTTCATTGGAAGCATGTTTTGTATTGTATCCTCAAATATTGATTTATTGATGGTTGGGCGGTTTTTACAAGGTGTGGGGGCGGCAGGATGTGTTGTTTTGGCAAGGGCGCTTATATTTGATCTATACGCTGGTCAAGAGGCGGCAAAACTTATTAATCTCACATCACTGATATTGATTGTTGCACCTGCTATGGCACCATTTTTTGGCGGTTTGTTATTAGAGTCAGCTAGCTGGCGAAGTGTGTTTATCGTTTTATGCTTGCTATCACTGTGTTCTTTTCTTGTTGTATATGTTTTTTTGCAAGAAACATTAGCCCCAGAGATGAAGCACAAGAGCAATGAAAAATCGGTAAGTGTGTATATTTCGATTATTAAGCGACGTGGATTTCTATTTCCAATTCTGTCAATTGGCTTGATCACAGCGAGCGTGTATACCTTATCAACAGCATTACCTTTCATCATTATTGATCGGTTTCATGTGTCACCTGTGAATTATGGCTTGATGATGATGTCTCAAGCTGGCTCCTTTGGCATTAGTACCTTTTTAACACGTAAGTTGTTAACTAAGTGGAATGGGGTTGTTATTGCACGTATTGGTTACGTCGTTGTTTCCATCGGTGCCGTCATTTATTTTATTCAATTTGGTCTCATTGATGTTTCACCAGCTTTGCTCATTGTGGGGCTGTCGTTTCTAGCCTTTGGTAATGCGATGGTTAACCCTGGTATGATTGCACAAGGTTTTAGTTATACGCCGGACGCTAGAGGGGCTGCATCGGCACTACTGGGGACTTTTCAAATAGGCGGTGGCTTTATTGGTTCTTTAAGTGTGACGTCTTTATTTGATGATTATACACATGCGGTTACCACTGTTATTCCTATGTTGATTTTCCTTTCGTTTTTACTGTTTCGACTTTCTAACAAACAGACTACATTAGAATGTAACCGATCAGAGGAGCGCAAAGGCTTTAAATAAGAATATTATGGCTCTGAAAGTGCATTCATAATGAGTTCGCGAAACCAACGATGGGAGACGGATTCGTTGTGACGTGATTGCCAATGTAGGGCAACCTCAAAGGTGGGGACCTCAAAAGGCAAATCGTAAAGGGTCAATTGATTATTTTCAGCAAAAAAAAGTGCAATGCGATAGGGGAGTATGGCCATTAAGTCGGCTTTTGCTAATACGGAAGGCAGGATCAAAAAGTGTGACACTTCTAGGCTGATTTTGCGTTTTACTCCCATTTGGGCTAGCACTTCTTCTGAGGCTCCATGGCCTAGGTTATGAGTGACTAGCGTATGTTTGTGTGCCATAAAGCATTCCATCGTTAGCGTACTCGATGGTAGGGCATAACGGTTGTGGAGGACGCAGACATAGTGTTCTTCAAAAAGAGCATACCGTTGTATGTGAGGCCCCTCTAAGGGACGGCTACAAATAACCGCGTCAACTTTTCCTGAAGACATCCACTCGTCGACTTTGTCTATTTCCAGTGGAATGACTTTCATTTCAATATTGGGCGCTTCGATTTGAAGACGAGCCACAATCGCAGGCAATAGCGCCATTTCTCCTAAATCTGTCATGGCTACGCGAAAGCGTTTATGAGAGACCGCAGGATCAAACGTCTGAACATTAGCAACGGTGTTTTCTATCATACTTAAAGAATGACTCAGTTCTTCGTATAGCTGTTGAGCGATTGCCGTAGGTTCCATGCCATTTTTATTGCGAATGAAAAGACGGTCCTTGAATAGATCGCGTAATCGGGACAGCGCGTAGCTAACGGAAGGCTGCGTAACGAATAACTGATCGGCGGTTTTTGTGACGCTCCGTGTCTCATACAGAATCACAAAGGTGCGAATAAGGTTCAGATCAATGTTAGACATAATAAATAGTATCTATTTTTATTAGAAAAAATATCGATTTGTTCAATTAAAGCAGGCGAGCTAAGGTAAATCAATCTTGAATTTTCTCTGAGAGCAGGTCTATGAAAACAGTACACTCAACAACCTATGCCTTATTACGTAAACATGGCATGTTTAAAGTCTTTGGTAACCCAGGTTCAAACGAACTGCCTTTTCTAAAAAATTTCCCAGAAGACTTTGAATACATACTTGCACTTCATGAAGGCGTGGTAGTTGGGATAGCCGATGGTTACTCTTTAGTAAGTCGTCAACCTTCTCTGGTAAATCTACATGCGGCATCGGGCTCTGGTAATGCCATGGGGGCATTGACGAACGCATGGTATTCCCATTCTCCGCTCGTTATTACCGCTGGACAGCAAGCTCGCTCCCTCATTGGTGTTGAAGCCATGCTATCTAATGTGGATGCGGCGCAACTACCAAAACCCTTAGTTAAATGGAGCTATGAGCCATCTTGGTCTGGTGATGTGCCAAGAGCGATTAGCCAGGCCATTCACATGGCAAATCAGCCAGCAAAAGGGCCTGTGTACGTCTCTATCCCTCATGACGACTGGGATCAAGAAATTGAAGATGATGCTATGTTGTTAGCCGAACGCGATGTCACCACAGCGGGTTCACCTTCTCCAGAGCAGTTATCGTTGTTAACCCAGCGTATTAATCAAGCTAATAATCCTGTTCTTGTATTAGGTCCAGATGTGGATGCTTACTTAGCCAATGAGCTTGCGGTTGAATTGGCTGAAAGAATTGCCGCGCCCGTTTGGGTAGCGCCTTCGGCACCGCGTTGTCCGTTTCCAAATCGCCACCCTAGCTTTAGAGGGGCGTTACCCGCTGCGATTGCTGGTATCTCACAAAAGCTAGCAGGACACGATCTGATTATTGTTATTGGGGCGCCGGTTTTCCGTTATCACCAACATGCACCGGGTCGCTATTTACCAGAGGGTGCTGAGCTAGTGCATATTACTTGTGATCTACAAGAAGCAGCACGAGCTCCAATGGGGAGCGCTTATATTGCGGATATTACGGCCATGTTAGAAGGTATTTTGGCACACATCGAGCCTACAGCGCGGCCGATGCCTCAAGCTTTACCTTTTCCAACACCTTATCCTGTGACAACAGCAGGACCACTAGCGCCAGAAGAAGTGTTTGATGATCTAAATGAATTCGCGCCAAAAGATGCTATTTATGTCAAAGAGTCCACGTCTACCGTTACGGCGTTTTGGCAACGAGTTGAAATGCGTTATCCCGGCAGTTACTTCTTCCCTGCATCAGGAGGTTTGGGTTTTGGTTTGCCAGCTGCGGTGGGCGCACAGCTGGCGACAGATCGTCAAGTTATCGCAGTGATTGGTGATGGTTCAGCTAACTATGGCATTACCGCTTTATGGACTGCAGCTCAATATAACGTACCTGTGGTGTTCATTATTTTGAAGAATGGAACCTATGGTGCGTTGCGTTGGTTCTCTCGTTTGTTGGACGCTGAGACTTCCCCAGGCCTTGATGTGCCAGGGTTGGATTTTTGTGCGATTGCTAAGGGATATGGTGTCGAAGCCATCGAAACGAACACTCGCGAAGCATTTAGAACGGCCTTGCAAAATGCTTTGGCAGCTAAAAAGCCTATGTTGATTGAAGTACCGACGACCACCATTGAACCTTGATAACGGTTTTTTAGGTTGTCTACTGGGAGGAATGTATTTGACACCGCGTAACAAACTTAAATGATTGTAACCACAGCGAAAAATAAATCTAACAAAATGAGTAAGGTGTATTATGAAAACACGTCAACTTTTGATTGCAGGCGAAGCGGTAAAAGCTTCTAACGGTGCCACTTTTCAGCGCTGTAATCCGTTAAGTAAACAGGCGGTCACAGAAGCCTCGGCGGCCTCTGTAGAAGATGCGAAAGCAGCCGTTGCTGCAGCGGCTAAGGCGTTTGAAACGTGGTCCGAATCCAGTGTTGGAACGCGCCGGTCTCTGTTATTGAAAGCCGCCGATCTGATGGAGTCATATCAAGACGAATTTATTGCTTGTATGGTAGAAGAAACCGGATCCACTCCCACTTGGGCTGGTTTTAATGTAATGGTGGCGGCAGGAGTGTTACGAGAGGCCGCTTCTCTGACTAGCCAAATAGGCGGAAATGTTATTCCTTCTAATGTACCTGACAATCTTGCTATGGGGGTGCGCGTGCCTTGTGGTGTTGTGGTGGGAATCGCGCCATGGAATGCACCAATTATATTGGCAACACGGGCCATCGCGATGCCGCTTGCCTGTGGTAACTCCGTTATCTTGAAGGCTTCTGAACAGTGTCCGGCGACACATCATTTGATTGGGCAGGTGTTGGTTGAAGCGGGCTTAGCTGATGGCATAGTGAATGTCATTACGAATGCGCCAGAGGATGCATCTGAGGTAGTCGGAGCGTTAATCGATGCGCCTGAAGTGCGTCGTATTAACTTTACAGGGTCAACGGCGGTCGGCCGTATTATCGCTGAGCGAGCTTCGCATCATATTAAACCTGTGCTGCTAGAGCTAGGCGGCAAAGCGCCATTCCTTGTTTTGGAAGATGCAGATATTGATGCTGCTGTGGAAGCCGCCGCATTCGGTGCTTTTTTCAATCAAGGACAAATCTGCATGTCAACTGAGCGCTTGATTGTTGTGGACAGTGTGGCGGATGAGTTTGCACAAAAACTGGCCGCCAAAGCGGCAAGCTTAAAAGCCGGTGATCCTTTGGACAGTCAGAACGCCTTGGGAACCCTAATCTCTGAAGAGGCTGGGCATAAATTAAATAGTCTGTTAACGGATGCCGTCAGTAAAGGCGCTAAGCCACTAAGCGGTGGCGAAGCAGAGGGAGTTGTAATGCAAGCGACTCTTATTGACCATGTTACCCCGCAAATGCGCATTTATAGTGAAGAATCCTTTGGGCCGATTGTCGCAATGATGCGAGTGAAAGACGAAGCTGAGGCAATTCGTGTGGCAAACGACAGTGAATATGGCCTTTCTGCCGCGGTGTTTAGCCAAGACATAGCGCGCGCGATGAAAGTGGCGAAAAAAATCCAAAGCGGTATCTGTCATATTAATGCGCCAACGGTACATGATGAACCGCAAATGCCGTTCGGTGGCGTGAAAAACAGCGGCTATGGTCGCTTTGGTGGCACCGCAAGTATCGAAGAATTTACAGATTTACGCTGGATGACGGTTCAGATGGGACCAAGACATTATCCAATTTAATTAGGTTATCTAAATGACCGTCATGCGACGGCCATTTTATTGATTTAGGAGTAATGCAGAATGCCGACTCAGTCTGTTAGAAACCATGGGGCATTTGGCCAACAACCACACATAGTGGTGGTTGGAGCGGGAGCAATGGGGTGTTACTTTGGTGGAATGCTGATGAAAGCGGGCCATCAAGTGACATTTGTGGATGTCAATTCAGAGCAAATTGCGACAATCAATCAACGAGGTGTGATTCTTGAAACCGACGATGGTTTGTATGAAATGCCGGCAAAAGCAGCCTTAGCGAAAGACGTCAATCGGTCAGCTGACTTGGTGGTGCTTTTCACTAAAACCATGCATACCATGAGCGCTATGGAATCTATTCGTCATATTCTGACGGATAATACGGTGGTCTTATCTCTACAAAATGGCCTTGGTAATGCTGAGCGAGTTGGGCAATTTGTCAATCCTGATCGCATTGTTGTTGGTACCACGTTAGTTCCTGCGGATTTAAAAGGGGCTGGTCATGTGGCTTCACACGGGCCATCAAGCTCTCATATTATGGATTCAACTCTTAACAACCCTGTTTGGTTGACCGATTTATCAGAAATGTTTAATGAGGCGTCACTGACGACCAGTATTGACCCTGAGATTATGACGGTAATCTGGTCAAAAGTGGCTTTTAATGCCGCTTTGAATGCTATTTGTTCGATCACAGGTTCTTCCCCTGGTGGCTTGACGCCAGCGCCAGCGTTTAAAGCATTAGCGCGAAACGTGGTACATGAAACCGTTGTAACAGGTCAAGCGAATGGTGTGTCATTGGATGAAAGTTATATCTGGAACAATGTGGAAATGGCTATGCGAGAGCATCCCAACCATAAACCTTCTATGTTGCAAGATATCGAAGCGGCACGAGCGACGGAAATCGATGCCATAAATGGTGCAATTGTCGCGGCAGCGGAGAAGGTTGGGCTAGATGCTCCTGTTAATCGCACCTTGGCACAGCTCGTTAAACTTTCAGAACAAGTTGCCAAAAATAAAAAAGCGTAATTTTTCGATTGCGCTAGCGCTTGTTAACGGTTAAATAAAAAACCACCTTATTCGATCAATAGTAAGGTGGTTTTTTATTTGAGTGCATTATAGAAAATGGGATTCCTTGGCACTATTTAGGTCATAGTGTTACTTTCTTGCACTAAAAATGCGCTAATATCACTCACCCCAATGGGGGACTATATTATATTAATCATAATAATAAAAAGTTATTGTATTTCAATGGTTTATTTTTATTTTCATGTGATTTTTTTTGGTACATTTATTGCTTTATTTAATAAATGTTTTAAGAGAAGTAAATCATGAATTCTATGACATTAAGCGAATTTGAGCGACGTGTATCTCGCTCTATTTTGAATCTTGAGTGCATTACTGAAAATGACAGTCAGTTTGAAGGTGGATTGGAAGAGAAACGCTTAGGAGAACTGACTATTTGTAACATTAAAGCCCCACGACATCGCGTCACTCATCGTCCTTTATATTCCGCGCAAGATGGGATAGTGATGACGTCGGTTACGTCTGGTCAGTGCTTTTTAGAGCGTCAGTTTGATCAGTTTGAATTTTCAACCGGATCGGCTTTCTTTTGTCGTTCCAGTGAGTTCTATTCCATTGAAACGTCTGATGGGGTTGAATTAAAAACATTATTCATTCCATATCATAAAATAGCAATATCAAAAAAAATATTTTTATCTAAGTCCAATGCTATTTTAAAGCCGCATATTGATTCTTCTTATTTGCCTTTGGTGAAACCGTACTTGGATGCAAAAATATTACATGAAAAAGCCCCGTCTCATTATTTTCAAGAGAGCTTTTTGAGTTTGATTTCGGGAGTGCTGAGCGCGAATGATGTTAATGATATTATTCCAAGTACAGATCATGTTTTTTATCTTTTAAAAGAAATGATTTCTTTGGTGGAAAAAA
>NZ_JAEMUI010000033.1 GCF_016461715.1 Marinomonas spartinae
CTATAATCAACTGCATCCTGATCTTCTCAAAGAAATATGTTGATGAAGCAAAGTTGTGTGATCTTGTGGCGTTTCAGAGTCGGTTAAGAATATCTTTTCACACCTCTAAAGCGAGTTGTATAAAACCTCGGACACACGTTTCTCGTTGAAAAAGATCTTTTACTTATTTTAAAAGTGAAAGTTTTAGATCGTTTGACAAAAATTACTAGTCCAACAGGTCGAAATAGACTAGCGGTTCAAAGCCATTTAACCCCGCCTTAACCTTGTCCCTTGAATAAAGGGAAAGGGCTGCATTCGTCAGAGTGTGATTTTATCTTGCTCCTTAATAAAGAAGGGAAGGTATCATCAAGTGATACCGTTGCCTTCTGGGTCAACAATACAGAAAAAGTTTCTTAGTGAGCCTCCACGACATGCTTGTCGCGATTCGTCGCTTTTAGTCTACCTCTAGTCGTTTCCAGCCATCTATCCCACCAACCGAGAAATTACACTGAGTTCATTGCTTATAACTAGATTAAAAGCCCCACACCGAGAGGTAAGGAAAAACAATGAACGCAGCAGAATTACATGATAACGCTATTGTGATCGATGGTTTGATTTGTGCGAATTGGAATCGTGAGTTGTTCGAAGATATGGCTAAAGGCAAGTTGACGGCCGCTAATTGCACTGTGTGCTTTTGGGAAAACTTTGAGGGTACGGTACGTAATATTGCCCAGATGAATCAGCTAATCGATACCAACAGTGATTTGCTGACCAAGGTTTACACAACCAAAGATATTTACCGCGCTAAAGAAGAAGGCAAAACAGGTGTGATGATGGGGTTTCAAAATGCTAACGCTTTTGAGGACCAAATCGGCTACGTACAGATCTTTAAAGATCTTGGCGTGGGCATTGTGCAGATGTGCTACAACACGCAAAACCTAGTTGGCACTGGCTGCTACGAGCGTGATGGGGGGCTCTCTGGCTTTGGTCGCGAAATCGTAGCTGAGATGAACCGTGTCGGTATGCTATGCGATTTATCACATGTTGGTCCAAACACCGCTAAAGAAGTCATTATCGAGTCTAAAAAGCCGGTTGCTTACTCTCATTGCTTACCTTCTGGTCTGAAAGAACACCCACGCAATCGCTCCGACGAAGAGCTTAAGTTTATTGCCGATAATGGTGGCTTTGTTGGGGTGACTATGTTTACACCGTTTTTAAAAGCGGGGGTGAATGCCACGGTTGACGATTATGTCGAAGCTATTCAATACATCTATAACATCGTGGGGGAAGATGCGATTGGCATTGGTACAGATTTTACTCAAGGCCATGGCGAAGACTTTTTTGAATACCTTACCCATGACAAGGGCTATGCCCGTCGTCTGACACGCTTTGGTGAAATCATTAATCCAAAAGGCATTCGTACGGTTGGTGAGTTTCCAAATTTGACGGAAGCCTTGTTAAAACATGGTTTTAGTGAGCGCCAAGTTTGCAAAATCATGGGTGAGAACTGGGTGAACTTGCTGCGCGAAGTCTGGGGCGAATAGTCACGCTATCCGCCGAAACTCAGTTAGATATGACAAGTTACAAAAAATAGACCGTTTAATGAGGAAGTAAAATGAGTTCACATGCCCCTGAAATGCCCATCCAAGTAGATGATGAAACCGGTGTTTGGACAACAGACGCTTTGCCTATGCTGTATGTACCACGTCACTTTTTTGTTAATAACCATATGGGAATAGAGGATGAGATTGGTGCTGAGCGTTATGCTGAGATCCTCTATAAAGCTGGTTACAAATCCGCCTATTTTTGGTGTGAACAAGAAGCCGAGTGCCATGGTTTTACGGGCGATGAAGTGTGGCATCACTATTTGAAACGTTTATCTCAACGTGGCTGGGGCTTTTTTATCACTGAGGCGTTAGACGTTGAAAAAGGCACTGCAAAAGTGCGTTTAGAAAATTCCGCTTTTGTTTATCACTACGAAAAAATCCACGGTAAAAAAGTCAACCGCAAGGTGGATTATATGTTTACTGGCTGGTTTGCTGGTGCGTTAGATCAAGTGGCTAAAAGCCAGGGGTTGTCGATTCGTACTCAAGCGATTCAAACACAAAGCGCCGCAGAAGAAGGCTGCGATGTAGGGTATTTTGAAGTGTCTCCTCTGTAGATTTTCACAGCCAATGCGCTCGCAAAACTAGGGAGCGCTTTCTTGTGTTTTTTAGATTTTTAGATTGGTATTTTTTATAAGGACGGGGGTCTTGTTATGTCCCAGTATGATGCGTTATTTGAGCCATTAAACATCAACAAATTGACCATACGTAACCGTATTGTCAGTACGGCTCACGCGGAGGTATATGCGACTGATGGCGGCATGACGACAGACCGTTATGTGAAGTATTACGAAGAAAAAGCCAAAGGCGGTTGTGGCTTGTGTATTTGTGGTGGTTCCAGTGTGGTGTCTATTGATAGCCCTCAAAGTTGGTGGAGTTCCGTCAACTTATCGACGGATCGTATTATTCCTCATTTCCAAAATCTTGCGGATGCGGTACACAAGCACGGCGGCAAGATTATGATTCAGATTACCCACATGGGACGGCGTTCCCGTTGGGACGGCGAAAACTGGCCGAACCTAATGTCGCCATCCGGTATTCGTGAGCCCGTTCACCGTGCAACCTGTAAAACCATTGAAGTGGAAGAAATCTGGCGCATTGTGGGTGACTTTGTGCAAGCGGCACGTCGTGCTAAAGAAGGTGGTTTGGACGGTGTTGAATTATCTGCCGTTCACCAACATTTAGTTGACCAATTCTGGTCGCCTCGTGTGAATAAGCGTACTGACGAATGGGGTGGCACATTTGAAGGTCGTATGAAATTCGGTCTTGAGGTGGCAAAAGCGGTTCGTGCTGAAGTCGGCCCAGATTTTGTTGTGGGTATGCGTATCACGGGGGATGAGTTCCACCCAGATGGTCTAAACCACGAAGACATGAAGCAAATTGCTAAGTACTACGACGACACGGGTCTTATCGACTACTTCGGTGTGGTGGGGTCTGGTTGTGATACACACAACACCTTAGCAAACGTTATTCCCAACATGAGCTACCCCCCCGAGCCATTCTTACATTTGGCGGCGGGCATTAAAGAAGTCGTGAGTGTGCCTGTTATTCACGCGCAAAACATTAAAGATCCTAACCAAGCGAAGCGTATTATCGAAGCGGGTTATGTGGATTTTGTCGGTATGACACGTGCCCACATTGCTGACCCTCATTTCATCGCGAAGATCAAAATGGATCAGGTTGATCAAATTCGTCAATGTGTGGGAGCAAACTACTGTATCGATCGTCAATACCAAGGTCTCGATGTGCTATGTATCCAAAACGCCGCGACCTCTCGAGAATACATGGGTTTACCTCATATCATCGAGAAAACAACGGGGCCAGTTCGTAACGTCGTTGTGGTCGGTGGCGGCCCTGGTGGTATGGAAGCGGCACGTGTTGCGGCAGAACGTGGTCACAAGGTGACATTACTTGAGCGTGCTGAAGAGTTAGGTGGTCAAATTACTCTGGCATCAAAAGCGCCACAACGAGACCAGATTGCAGGTATTACGCGTTGGTTGGTGATGGAACTGGATCGTCTAGGTGTGGATGTGCGTCTTGGCACTTCAGCTGATGAAGAGCTGATTAAAGAGTTCAAGCCAGATGTCTGTATTCTTGCAACAGGCGGTCGTCCATTCGTTGAGCAAAACCCAGAGTGGGGTGCAGCAGAAGGTCTTTGTGTGTCTTCTTGGGACATTCTAAGTGGCAAGGTCGAACCCGGTAAAAACGTTTTAATTTACGACACTATTTGTGAATTCACGGGTATGTCGGCGGCGGATTATTTGGCGTCTAAAGGGTCTTTGGTTGAGCTGGTCACTGATGATATCAAGCCCGGTGTGGGTATCGGTGGTACGACCTTCCCAACTTACTACCGCTCGTTATACGAGAAAGAAGTGATCATGACGTCTGACATGATCCTTGAAAAAGTATATCGCGAAGGCAGCAGCTTGGTGGCCGTACTTGAGAACGAATATACCGGTCAGCAAGAAGAGCGCGTGGTTGATCAAATTGTGATTGAGAACGGTACTCGTCCCAATGAAGAGCTGTACTACGCTCTGAAAGAGGCGTCTTACAACAAGGGGCAGATTGATGTTGAAGCATTGTTTGATATTAAACCTCAGCCTGTGTTGTCTGAACAAGTCGATGGCATGATCTTGTGGCGTTTGGGGGATTGCGTATCTCAGCGCAACACACACGCTGCCATGTATGATGCACTGCGCTTGTGCAAAGACCTTTAACGTTTAGCCGTACTCAACTAAACCAACTGAAACTGAACCCAAGGGGCAGCTAAGCTGCCCCCGCTTTTACTAGATGAGGGTGAAAGATGGTTATCGACTGGTTACCTTCTATTCTGATTGTTGTGCTTCTGGCACTTGGCGTTATCGGTGCCTTACGCCGTATCAGCCTATGGCGTGCAGGGCAGCCTGAAAAAGTTAATCTCATTGCTGGCCTGATGGCGATGCCAGGGCGTTACCTTAACGATTTGCACCACGTTGTTGAACGTGACAAGTACATGTCTAGAACGCACGTTGCGACAGCAGGCGGCTTTGTGTTGTCTATGGTGCTTGTCATCGCTGTGTATGTTTTTCACGTAGAGCAAAAAATTGTCGCATGGCTACTGTTGGGCGCTTTGGTGCTTATGCTTTGTGGCGCATTTTTTGTTTTCAAGCGTCGTTTGAATCCGCCTTCGCGTTTATCCAAAGGCCCTTGGATGCGTTTGCCTAAGAGCCTGATTACTTTCGCTTTAACCTTTATCGTGTTAACGCTGCCTGTGGCAGGTGTGCTACCAGAAGGGTTTGGCGGTGTACTACTGACATTGATTCTGAGTGTTGGCGTGATTATCGGTTTAGGCGAGCTGATCTTCGGGATGGGCTGGGGTGGGCCCATGAAGCACGCCTTTGCCGGAGCCTTGCATCTTGCGTTTCACCGTCGTCCTGAGCGCTTTGGTGGTGGTCGATCCACCGGGCTAAAACCGGCACCATTGGGGGACGAGTCACACGGTGTTGCTAAGCCAAGTGATTTCAAATGGAACCAATTGCTTGGCTTTGATGCTTGTGTGCAGTGTGGTAAATGCGAGGCTATGTGTCCTGCCTTTGCAGCGGGTCAGCCCCTTAACCCGAAAAAATTGATTCAAGATATGGTGGTGGGTCTTGCTGGTGGTACGGATGCGAAGTACGCCGGTAGTCCTTACCCAGGTAAAGAAGTTGGTCATGCCAAAGGTGGGGCGAACAACATTATTACAGCGGGTTTGATCGAAGCGGATACATTATGGTCTTGTACGACGTGTCGTGCCTGCGTTGAAGAATGCCCGATGATGATTGAGCATGTCGATGCGATCGTCGATATGCGCCGCTTCCTAACCATGGAAAAGGGCGATACACCTAATAAAGGGTCGGAGGTTCTCGAAAACATTATCGCGACGGACAACCCAAATGGTTACGCACCGGGCAGTCGTACTAACTGGGCGGCAGATCAAAACTTGCCCGTGATAAAAGAGAAAAAACAGGCGGACGTTTTGTTTTGGGTATCGGATGGTGCATTTGATATGCGTAGCCAGCGTATCTTACGTTCATTCGTGAAATTGATGAAAGCGGCGAATGTTGATGTTGCTATCCTAGGGGATGAAGAACGTGACAGTGGTGATGTGGCGCGTCGTCTTGGGGATGATGCCACGTTCCAAAGTTTAGCAAAACGCAACCTTGCTACCTTATCTCAATATTCTTTCAAGAAAATTGTTACCACGGACCCCCATGCTTACCACTGTTTGCGTAATGAGTACGCGGACTTTGATACCGAGGGGGCGTTAAAGGGTGTGGAAGTGCTTCATCATACGACGTTCTTGAATCAATTGGTTCAGGCTGGTGCTCTGAAACTGGATACGTTTAAAGGTGGCAAAGTGACCTACCACGATCCATGTTATTTAGGCCGTTACAATGGTGAGTACGAAGCACCACGAGACTTGCTGCGTTCCCTTGGTATTGAGGTTGCTGAAATGGAGCGTTCTAGATTCCGTTCACGTTGTTGTGGCGGTGGTGGCGGTGCGCCCATTACCGATATCCCTGGTGAGCGTCGTATTGCGGATATGCGTATGGAAGATGTGACAGCAACCGGCGCAGAATTGGTTGCCGTTGGTTGTCAGCAATGTACTGCTATGCTGGAAGGGGTGGTTGAACCACGCCCAGAAGTAAAAGACATTGCCGAAATTCTCGCCGGACAATTGATTGAAGAGGTGCATTAATGAGCGACATCATTCGACGCGACCCTCGCAGAGAGTGGATTGCCCGTAACAGGCTGCATCCACTCCATGATTCGGTGGCTAATGCTGTACAAGGAGAGGTGAGAGGACCAAGCGGCCTTCTTCGCAAGAATCCTCACCAAGTTGGGTCCATTGGTCCGAATGGCCTCAAACGTATTGATCGCTTAAAAGGCAACGCTGTAGCGGGCGTAGGCAACAAGCGTTCTGCGGCGAACCAAGAGACGGTACTGCCACTTCATAAAGTGGACAATCCTGATTTCTACATTGTGGTGGTGCCGGATATGATCGGTGGTCGTTTATCCGGTCACGATAAGGATATTCTCGGTCTAGCACATACCATGACCTCAACGATTGAAGGTACTGGCGCTGTGGTGGCGGTGTGCTTTGGCGAGAGCAAAGAGGCGCATTATGATTTAGCTGGTGTGGATCGCTTGATTCATTTATCCGCTAGCGAATACGAAGGTTTCGCGCCCGAGGCAAGATTAACCGCGCTGACGCATATTGAAGCTCAATTGGCACCTAAGCACTGGCTGTTCCCAGACAGTATTCATGGCGGTAGTGATTTAGGCTCGCGCTTGGCGGCTCGTCTAGGTGAGCGCCCAGCCACCCAGGCCTGGCAAGTGTCTAGCGAGAAAACGGTCTGTCGTGGTGCTGGTGGTAGCCTTGATATCACCCGACAAACGCCACGCATTCTTATGCTATTGGAAGAATGTGGTGAAGCCATTGACGAAACGCGTCATGAAGCACTTGCCATTGAGGTGGATGGTATCTCGGTGAGTGAGCCTGCGTTACAAGACAAAGGTTTGATGGACGTTGATCCTAGCGCCATTCCGCTTGCTGAAGCCGAGTTTATTCTTTCGGCGGGTAATGGCATTCATAATTGGGATCAATTCCACAAAGCGGCAACGATTCTTGGTGCTACTGAAGGGGCCAGCCGGGTTGCGGTGGATGATGGTTTTATGCCCCGTTTCCGCCAGGTTGGTGCGACGGGCACTTGGGTGACGGCTCGTGTGTATCTTGCTGTAGGTATCTCTGGTGCGATCCAGCATATGCAGGGTATTGGTCAATGTGACAAAGTGGTTGCCATCAACACGGACGCGGGGTGTGACATGGTGAAGCGTGCCGCCTTGAGTGTCATTGGTGACAGCGAAGAAATTTTGGCTGAGTTAATGTTGTTGGCGCAAGCTCGTAAGAAGGGTTCACAAGAGGAGCAAAGCGATGCAGCCTAACGTTGTTTCTTTGGTATCAATTGGTCGTCATCCTCAATCGGGGCGCGCTCGTCGTGCTGAGCAAGATGGTCGTGGTGTTGAGCTAGGCTTGAAACTCGCGGGTGAAAAGCTTTCTGTATTGCATGTTGGTAATCCAGAGGAGCCAGTGCTTCGTCAATATGTCGGTATGGGATTACCTGCTATGACTGTCTTGAAGCAAGATGAGACGGCGGATGCCGTTCCTGCGCTAAGTGATTATTTGCAACAAGAGAAGATTGACATTGTGCTCACAGGTGTTCGCTCAGAAAGTGGTGAGTCTTCTGGCATGGTGCCTTACCTGTTGGCGGAAAAGCTCGGCTGGCCAGTCGTGGCTCGCGTGGCGGATATTGTTTCCATTAAAGACGGTGTTGCTGAAGTGTTGCTAGCATTGCCTCGTGGTCAACGCCGTTCCGTAACGGTTAAGTTGCCCTTCATTGCCAGTGTTGATAATGCGGCTGCGCCAGCTCGCCAAAGTGCATTTGGGCCAGGTCAGCGTGCTCGTATGGAAAGTGTAAACACGCATGGTGAAGTGGACCAAATTCGTGTAAATTGGCAAGAGGCTCCCGCGAAACCTCGTCCTAAGCGTTTGAAAACCGTGAAGGCTAAGACGGCGGCAGATCGGTTTAAAGCCGCCACAGCGAAACCACAAGGCGGCTCTGGTAAAGTCATGAAAAATGAAAGCGCTGCTGAGAAAGCTAAGGCTATTTTTGACCTATTAATTGAAGAAAATGTTATTCGTTAGATATATGCTATTCGTTGGGGAAGGGAGTAAACGAAATGATGATCGTAGATTTAGTCGATGAAGTGGATTTTAAAGAGAAACTCATCGGTATTGGTGCACCAGTGGACACAGCTAAAGACTTAAAAGAAGTCGATACTTGTCTTGTGTCTTGGTTAAATGAGTGCCCAGAACAAATGTATTTCGTCAAACTGGTTTGCAAAGAGCTTATAGAAAGTAACGCCACCATTCTCCCCGAAGTCAAAACCATCATGCAGGCGTATCTCTAATCTAATAAAGTCATTAAAAAAACGCTTTAACTCGATTTGAGTTAAGGCGTTTTTTTATGGACTGTATGTTGATTTATTTCTATTGGTTGAGACTTTTGCACGACTACTGCGCTTGCCAATACTTTGTTAAAAACAGGCTCAAAATGCTCATTTATAGCGATAAACTCCGCTTTCTCGTCTGTTTTTGCCGCGTTTTGGCGTCGCTCGTGACATCGTGCAAAGGTCTCTGGTTATCTCTAAAAGCCGTTACTGACAAAGGCTCTTCTTGTTGCGCTTCTTATCTTGCAGGTGAAAGGTAAATATGTAGAGAAAAGCTGTAGGGGTTTAAGAGGAGGTTGTATGTGTGGAGTGCAATGACTCCACACATAGGTTACATATTTAACGCTTCAAGTTTTTGAGAATGGTGTCTGAATACCAATCCAAGAAGTTAATCACTCCAAATTCATAGGTTTCGGAATAGGGGCCAGGTTCGTAGCCAATGGAGTTGATACCTTGCTGATTGCGCTCACCTAGTATTCTATCTTGGTCATTAGTAGCGTCCCAGACTTGGCGTAGTCGTTCAGGGTCGTAATCCACACCTTCGATAGCGTCTTTATGGACGAACCATTTTGTGGTCACCATGGTTTCTTGTGGGGAAATTGGCAACACTCGAAAGACGATAAAGTGGTCGGATTGCATATGATTCCACGAGTTAGGTAGGTGCAATATACGCATGGAACCAAGCTCTGGGTTTTTAATGCGCCCCAGCATCTTCTGACAGCCTGCTTCGCCGTCTATGGTCATCACTTTGGTGTTTTTCTTAAGGGGCATGCGCACGATGCGGTTGCGTTGTCGGCTACCAAAACTTTGGTGTTTGTGAGGAATGCCTTCGGCGTCCCACTTGTCGGCTTGAGATTGATAGTGGTCGAGGAAGTCCTGAGGAGCCCGAGGGTCGTTGGTGTCATCCCATTCCAGTAAGGTGTTAAGCAATTCTGGATGGTTATTGGCGCAATGGTAACATTCTCGGTTGTTTTCGATGACGAGCTTCCAATTCGCTTGTTCATACATGTTGGATTCGACGGCAAGCTTGGTATTTTCTACATCATAAGGCGCCATGTATTCATCTAATGTGGCTAAAAAGTCGTCGAAACCATCATCAGGGGCGTCTTTTCCTAAACAAACAAAGATAAACCCGCCAGCCGTTTTGCAATGGGCCGGTTTGAGTCCATGTTTTTTCATATCGAAGTCTTTGCTCATTTCTGTCCCAGCGAACAAGAGGTTGCCTTTTAAATCATAGGTCCACTGGTGATAAGGACACACTAGGTTTGCTACTTTGCCTCGATGTTCAGTACAAATGACAGAGCCACGGTGGCGACAGGTATTGTGAAAGGCATTCACATTACCGTCGCCATCACGTACGAGGAAAACGGGATTTTGACCGATTTCGACGGTGAAGTAATCGCCCTTTTTGGGGATCTCGCTGGTCATACCAACAAATAGCCACTCTTTGTTAAAGATCTCTTCCATGTCGATACGAAATGTATGCGGATCATTATAAAGTTCAGCACTAAGAGAATAGTTCTGTTGGCGTTGTTCAAGTGCGTTCGCTACTGAGGCGCGAGCCTCGTCAAGCGTATTATGCCGTATATTTATTAAATCTATTTGCTTCATCTTTCTGGATCCTTCATAACAAAAAGATAGATGGAAGAGAACTGTGAAAGGCTATCTTCGCTTAAATAGGGGGTATAAATATGCCTATTCACGACATGACAAAGTATTTAAATCGACGCTAAGAAATGAGGGTAACCATCTTTGTCTAGGGCAGTGACTGCATTGAGCAACTTCATGTCGCTAATGGTTAATTTGCATTGAGCAACTCAAACGAGAATGGCCGACATGTCATCATCTTTTAGTTAGGAAGCCTTTATGAGTGATTCAAATACTACGGCCATCAACACCGATTATTTTGCTCCCGTCCATACCCAAACATGGGTTAATGGTCGACATAATGTCCGTTGTGTGAAGATGATTCACGAAACTTGGGATGTTTGTACCTATTGCTTTATGGCGCAACAACCAGTGATGTTCTTTTTCAAACCGGGCCAATTTGTCACTTTAGAATTGGAAATCAACGGTAAACAGGTGATGCGTTCTTATACTATTTCCAGTTCGCCTTCTGTGCCTTACAGCTTTTCGATCACGGTAAAGCGGGTGCCAGGTGGAGAGGTGTCTAATTGGTTGTATGAGAATATGACCGTAGGGACAGAACTGGCTGTGCATGGGCCTGCTGGTCAATTTAACTGCATTGATTTTCCTGCTGAAAAAGTTCTACTGCTTTCTGGTGGCGTTGGTATTACCCCGGTCATGTCGATGGCACGTTGGTTCTTTGATACCAATGCAGAGGTAGATGTTACTTTTATTCACAGTGCTCGTTCACCTAGAGACGTTATTTTTGCTCGTGAGCTCGATCACATGGCGTCGCGAATTGATAATTTTAGTCTACATATGATTGTGGAGCGCATGGAAAACGGTTTGGCTTGGCATGGTTATCGGGGCTTTTTAGATATCCATAAGCTGAATATGATTGCGCCTGATTTCATGGAACGAGAAATTTTTTGCTGTGGACCTGCACCTTATATGCGAGCAGTAAAAACCCTTCTAAAGGAGAAAGGGTTTGATATGTCTCACTACCATGAGGAGTCGTTTGGGGCGACCCCCGTGGAAGTTGTTGAAGATGCTATTGAATTGGCCGAGGTTGCGCAAGCGGAGGCTGAGTCCATTGTAGAAACGGATTTGATGACCATTTCGTTTGCTAAGCAAGGTAAGAGTATTCAGGTGCCTCAAGGGGAAACCCTGCATAACGCAGCTGCGAGACTGGATTTGATGATTCCTAAAGCCTGCGGCATGGGGATTTGTGGTACCTGTAAGGTACTGGTCGCCAATGGGGAAACGCAAATGGAACATAACGGCGGTATTACTGATGAGGATGTGGAAGCGGGTTATGTCTTGTCCTGTTGTACTGTTGCGAAATCCGATGTTGTGATTGATTTTTAATCTTACTTTTGTGTCAAGTCGTTCATGGTCAATTAATGGGCAAGAGTGTTCTTAATCGGTGCGTTTTAACACGGACGTTTTTAAACGATATTGTTATGGTTAGGTGAGTGGGTTATTTCTTAACGACTGACAAGTTTCCACTAATTGGTCTATATTTTGCTTTGTTATGAGGAGCATTGTTTAGGAGGGAATAAGTTATGTTGATAGGAACTGCAGAAGCCGCCCATAAGCCGAATAAAAAAGTGACTAAGGTTGGGTTCCTTCTCTTAGATCATTTCACCATGATCGCGTTAGCTTCTTCGATTGAGCCTCTTCGTATGGCTAATCAGTTATCTGCCGAGGAATTGTATAGTTGGCAACTTATTTCGGAAACCGGACAATCGGTGACCGCGAGTGATGGCTTGAGCTTAAGTGCGGATTTTTCAATGCAAGAGGCTCCCCACTTCGATTTTATTTTTGTTGCAGGTGGATTGGATATTACGCGCTCTTATACCTCTAAGCAGGTTTCTTGGTTACAACAAAAGGCCCGACAAAATGTCACTCTTGGCGGCATTTGCACTGGCGCTTATGTGCTGGCTCATGCTGGATTAATGAACGACTATCAATGCAGCATTCATTGGGAATGTCTAACAGCGTTGCAAGAGAATTATCCTAAGGTAAAGAGTAACAATCAGTTGTTTTCTATTGATCGTAACCGCTTAACCTCATCGGGTGGCAGTGCTCCAATGGATATGTTTTTGACCATGATTGCTCGTCAACATGGTGCTAAATTGTCGAATGCTGTGTCCGATATGTTTATCTGTGAACGTATTCGTGGTGAGTCCGATATACAGCGAATGCCATTGCGTCAGGTCAATAATGGCGTAAGTTGTACGCCTAAGTTATTGGATGTTATTCAATTAATGGAAAACAACTTGGAAGAGCCAATTGAACTCGATGAGATGGCGGTCTTTGTGGGAGTGTCTCGTCGTCAGATAGAGCGTATGTTCCATAAGTATTTGGATTGTTCGCCATCGCGTTATTATCTACGATTACGATTGGATAGGGCGCGTCAATTATTGAAACAGTCCAGTATGTCCATTGTCGAAATTTCGACAGCTTGCGGGTTTATTTCTACACCACATTTTAGTCGTTGTTATCGTAAGCATTTAGGGGTCTCCCCACGCGATGATAGAAAAATGGCATGGTCGCAAGCGGTTATTACACCTCTGCTAGAGGACACGGCTTTCCCCGAGCCTGTTGCTCACTTGCTTATGCCACATGCAGCATCGGCTTTATCGAAAGCGCATTCAGAGCCAAGCTATGGGTCAGTGTCGTTAACCTAATCTATCGTTAATGAAGCAGTAACAGCGTTTGCCTTGAATGGCTGTTGTTACTGCCAACCTTTCTCCCTTTCTGTCATTTTATCGCCAATGGTGTTGCTTTATTCTAGGATGTTATTCACAGTTAGACCCTCATTCTATTTAGGGGGTTTCATGAAAGACTTAGTGACTAACCGATTAATAATCCGATCTTTTTTCGAAACCGATGTCGATGGTTTATTCGAATACTTGTCAATGCCTCGTGTGAATTGTTTTCTGGATGATAAAATCACCACACTTGAGGAAGCAAAGCAAAAAGTGAAAGAGCGTTGTCAAGATGAATGGTGTGCTGCTGTCACTTTAAGAGACACTGGTGAGCTAATCGGTGAGCTTTTTTTTCACCCAGAAGAGCGCTACATCCAAAACGGACAAGAGGCAGACACCTACAATGTTGGGTGGAATTTTAATGGGCGGTTTGAGGGGAAGGGCTTCGCGAGCGAAAGTGCGCATGCTCTGTTTGATTATTTGTTTATGGATAAAAATGCCAGACGACTCTATGCCTTTGTAGAAGATGATAATATTAAATCACAAGCATTAAGCGAAAGGCTTGGCATGCGTAAGGAGGGATGCTTTGTGGAATTTGTCTCATTTATCAACCACCCAGATGGAATGCCTAAGTACGAGAATACACTTCAATACGCGATCTTAAAAAAAGAGTGGTTGCTCAGAAACAACTAGATTGAGTCACCAAGTATTGCTCTATATCAAAACGCTTTTATCCTCTCAGTTTATTATAAGCTTATTCTTTAATGGAATTAGTCGTAAACAATCTAATATGAGGTGAGTGGATGAAAAGTTATAAAGAGATTAATAAAGAGCAAAATGCCTTTGCGAGGGAGTACCGCAAGTCATCTCCTGCTATTTTGGATGGCTTCATGACCATGTATAAGGCTTCTATGAGCGAAGGAGCCTTATCTAACAAAGTAAAAGAGCTAATGGCGTTAGGTATCGGCATTGCTGCGCGTTGCGATGGCTGTATTGCCTCCCATGCTAAAGCTTCAATTCATGCTGGCGCCACAAGGGAAGAGTTGGTCGAAACCATTGATGTGGCCGTTATGATGGGCGGTGGGCCGTCTGTTATTTATGGTACACAAGCTTTAGCTGCTGTGGATGAATTCTTGGCGGATTAAAATTGTGAATAGACTGGTTGTAGGCTCATTGTGTTATTTTTGCTTTTATTAAGTGTTATAAAAATACCAATAGTACCTTAGTGGTTAATATATCCAGTTGTTAGTGTAAAAAAGGCGAATAGATTGAATTTATTCGCCTTTTTTACATTTAAGGAAAAGAAGTTGTTTTATTGAATGTTTTCGATTGATTAATGATAAAGTCTGAAAATATTTTGATATGGTTTGGCTGGGTGTGGTTTTTAAGCTGAATTAGGTAAATGTCTCTTTCAATATTGATGTCTTCAAAGGGAATGATGACAATGTTTTTATGTTTGAATTGAAATAAGGTTAATCCCGTTGTGATGCTGATTCCGTAATTAGCGGAAATAAGTCCCATCATGGTCGTTAGCTGTTGCACTTCTAGACGATAGTTTAGCTGTATCCCTTTCTTTTCAAACAGCTTGTCCGTGTATTGTCGAATGCTGGTACGAGGGCTAAAGCCGATAAAGGGATGCTGATATACCTCTTCTAATGATACTTTATGACGCTTCGCCAGTTAATTTTAAATTAACATGGTTAAGTGTTCACGAAAAAGCTTTCCCATCATTATTGGATATCGAATAAGCTTGAATCGAGACTTGATAGCGCTTTCTCGTCGTGTTGTAGTATTGTTAGTATATTAAGTGTTTTGTTTGCAGAGAGTACTTAATGCCATATTGTATTTTTATTTGCGTGGCGTTATGTGGTAGAGGTGACTGTGAAGCCTGAGATCAATCCTAATAAAATTGTTGTCTTTACTGGTGCAGGGATAAGCGCGGAAAGTGGCTTACAGACCTTTCGTGATTCCAATGGGCTTTGGAATAATGTAGACGTTGCCGATGTGGCAACGCCCGAGGCGTGGGAGGCGAATCCGCAATTTGTTTTAGACTTCTATAATAAAAGAAGAAAAGAAGCCTTTGAGGCCTCGCCTAATCCTGCTCATTATGCTGTGGCAAAGCTCGAAGAAAAGTATGAGGTGGTTGTCATCACTCAAAATGTTGATGACCTCCACGAACGGGCAGGTTCTAGTAAGGTAATCCATGTTCATGGATTACTTAAAAACGCTCGAAGCAGTGTCAATGATGCCTTGCTCTACCTTTACGACCAAGGCAAGCCCATACAAATGGGCGATCTATGCGAAGAGGAGAGTCAACTTAGACCGGATATTGTTTGGTTTGGCGAACAAATTCACCATTATGAAACAGCGAGAAAGCAACTTGTTGCGGCGGGAAAAGTTTTGGTGGTAGGTACTTCTCTGTCCGTCTTCCCTGCTGCGGATATCCTGAAAAAAGCACGATACAACGCTGAAAAAATCATTGTGACCAAACAAATTGATAAAAGACCGGCGGGCTTTAAACTGTTCAGAGGCAACGCCAGCTCACTGGTTCCTTCCATTGTTGATGATTGGCTGAATGGTCAGTCTGTTAGCTAAAGGGACTTCACTTATTGGTTGTCCTCACCATTTGAACTTGAACCCCTGAAAAAGTCAGTTCGACGCAATCTCGATTGCGCGACTTTATGGCGTTTCAGGGCCAGTAAAAAATATTCTGTTTACCATCGAAAGACTAATTCATGCCTTACGTAATATAGCGTTTAGATAAAGTGGGTCGTATAAAAGTTGTTCACACGCTTCTCGTTAAACATGATTTTTTGGTTACTTTTGCATCGCTTGGCAAAAGTAACACGCCCAGCAGGGTGGAATAAACTGGCAGGTCAAAGTCATTGAGATATACATAAATATCTAAGAGGCAGCCCCATCCTCTTGAAGACAAAAGAGGATGGGACTTGGTTGATTAGTCGCTTTGATCTCTTGTGGTTTGTTGGACTAAAGTCCAGCCTACATGCCCTTAGGTTGGGGAATCCCCCCGTTTCATCTGCATGCGACGCAAAAACTCAGACATGATTTGCATGTAAAGTTCGTCGCCGATGTATTTATCTTCTACGCCACGGTCAATACTGGGGTTATCGTTGACTTCGATGACATAACCACGACCATTAATTTCTTTCACATCGACGCCGTATAGGCCATCACCAATGGGTTTAGTGGCTGCGATAGCCGCTTGTAGAACTCGGCGCGGCACTTCAAATGTAGGTAAGGTGTCAAAGCCGCCACTTTGGCTTTTGCTATCGCTATGTTGGTAAATCTGCCAATGGTTTTTTACCATGTAGTAGCGGCAAGCAAAAAGTGGTTTGTTGTTTAGGATACCAATGCGCCAGTCAAATTCTGTGTAAAGGTATTCTTGCACTAGGAGCAAAGAGGATTTCTTAAACAGCGTATTCAAACTCTCAGTTAAGGCTTCGCGGTTCTCGGCTTTGATCACGCCTTTAGAAAAGGCGCCATCAGGGATTTTCACTACCATCGGGTAGCTGATGGCCGCTTCCAATGCGTCTTCTACGTTGCTCTCCCCCTTATGGACAATACGTGTTTTCGGACACGGTACTTTGTGGGTGTTGAATAAGTCGGCCAGGTAGACTTTGTTGGTGCAGCGCATGATGGATTGTGGATCATCCATGACAACCAAGCCTAGGCCTTCGGCTTTTTTCGCAAAGCGGTAGGTGTGGTGGTCTATGTTGGTGGTTTCGCGAATAAATAAACCATCGTATTCAGGCAGGCGCATAATGTCTTTTGGGCCAATGGTATCCACGTGGATGCCAAGTTGCTTACCCGCTTGGATGAATTTTTTAATCGCTTGGCCGTCGCTCGGCGGAAGTTTTTCTTCTGGGTTCAGCAAAATCGCCATGTCGAATTTAGCGGCGCGTTGAATTCGACCTTTGCTCCATACTTTATTGCTGAAAGCTTCTAGAGACTCGGCGAATAGGGTTTCTTCCTCATCGTTTAGCTTGCTTTGCGAGGTGGTTTGCAGTGCGGTGACTTGCCACTCTTTGCGAAACTTTAAGGTGACTTCGAGTACAGGGCTTGGGAAACTTTCGAACAGTTTACGTGCAAATTCCTTCATTTCTGGATGAATCGTGCGACCAAATACGCAGTGGAATTTCATGTCCATTGGGGCTTCTGGCTTGGCGAGTTTCTTCGCTAACAGAGGTAACCATTGGGAAATTTCTAACTCATAGAGGTCTTTTTTACTAAGGTCATTAAGCACACGGACAGATGGCATCACATGATGGCCACGGCTTTCTGCCAGTAATGAGCAATAATAGCCATCCGATAGGTATTTGCTACTTTTACATAGGTTGATAATGCGCGTGCGACCTTGGCTCTTGTTGGTGGCCAAGTTTAGGTATTGAGTGAAAGTGATTACTCGATCACTGGGTAAAAACGCGGACCAATCTTTGGCATGATCAACAACAATGTACGTCTGTGACATGTGCTCTGTTTTTCCTTATGGTTGCAACGGTAACTTATGTAACGTTACTGGTGGGTCATTGTTTTAAAAGAGGTTAAAAAACATTCTGAATTTGTGCGGATAGTGCGCTTAATTTTATGTTTTAACAATAGACTAAAATGAAGAATAAAATGTTTTTTTCGTACATTTTTAAGCTATCTTTTAAATAGGTTTCGCCCTAGAATTCGCGAAATCTCTCTCGTGAGTTTGGTGGTTCTCGTTGCCTTGGTTTGTGGCGAAAACACTAGAAAAACGAGCCTACGACCTCCTGTCTTTTCTAAGGCGACACATGACGACAACCACAACATTGACTCATCCTTCTACTGCAATCACCTCTAGCAATGTTCGTTTAGCAACATTGGATGATCTGAAATCGCTTTTGTTACTTGAGGAGCGCTCTTTCTCTGGGGATCGTTTAAGCCGACGTAGCTTTCGTCGCGCCATAACGGGTGTAGGGTCTGCTCTATTAGTTGCTGTGTCCGATAAGACGTTACTGGGGTATGCCTTATTACATCTTCGACAAGGTACGCATTTGGCGCGTTTGTACTCTTTGGCAGTATCTCCAGAGGCGCGTGGTCTAGGGGTGGGTAAGCTATTGATTCAAGCTTGCGAGAAGAAGGCCGTCAAAAAGGGAAAATTGCTGCTACGCTTAGAAGTGAGCGATGTGAATCATAATGCGATTGGTTTATACCAAAAAATGGGGTACCGAGAATTTGGTCATTATGATGCATATTACGAAGATCAGACAGATGCGATTCGTATGCAAAAGCGTTTACGCCATGCGGGAGATGAGCAAACGACACGAGCGATTCCCTGGCTAGCGCAAGGAACGCCCTTTACTTGTGGACCAGCCTCATTGCAGATGGTGTTGTCTGCTTTGCATCCAAGTTATCAAGCGACGCCAGATGATGAGTTGGAAATCTGGCGAGAAGCGACAACGATATTTATGACATCGGGCCATGGCGGGTGTCATCCTATGGGATTGGCACTAGCAGCCGAGAAACGAGGCTTGACTGCCAATATTTGGTTGAGTGACAACGGGCCGCTATTTGTTGACAGTGTTCGGGATGAGCTTAAGAAAAATGTCATCACGCGAGTACATCAAGGTTTTGTAAAGCAATGCGATGAGGCGAGTGTACCAATACATTATGCTGTGATGCCCTTAGCTCAGTTGATTGAAGCGTTTGATTCTGGAGCGCTTGCAATCATCCTGATTAGTACTTTTCGCATGGATGGCAAAAAATCGCCCCATTGGGTGGTGATGTCTGGTTATGATGAGCACAGTATTCTCGTTCATGACCCAGACTTAGATGATGATAAAAAATTACCAGACGATCCGCCAAGCCCATTGGATTGTCAATATGTGCCCATTGCTCGGGATGAGTTCGAAAAGATGTCTCGTTTTGGTAGGAGCCGGTTGCAAGCGACGGTTGTGTTGATGAAAAGAAACCAGTCACGATAGAAGCTTGTTGTTTGGGGAGCAGGAGAAGAATAACAATTTGTCTAGGAATATTTTGTAAACTTACTAATTGCTGATTTATCGTCCCTGCATTAATCTATAACAAATTATTATATGGAATGGATGATGAAAAAAAGTGAGGTCAAAGGAGGGTCAAAAGTCATAAAGAATAATGACTTAGACGATGAGCCTTTTTTTTCTCAACTGCTAACCTATTTGCCTATGGGCGGCATGGTGGTGAATACAGATTCTGTTATTCTCTTAGCTAATGAGACTTTATCAGACATATTAGGCTATTCAACAGATGAGCTTGTTGGTATGGATGTTGACTCGTTGCTACCTAGTCAGTTTCAAACCAATCATAAAAAGCTTATGCAAGGCTTTTTCAAGCATCCTCACAAACGCAAAATGGGCAAAGGGCAGGCTCTGTTTGCGCGCTGTAAAGACGGCAAGCACATTCCAATAGAAATTGGGTTAAACCCGATAGAACAGAAAGGCCAAATTTTTGTTTTAGCGACTTTGATCGATCTTTCCATGCGAGATCGTGCGAGAAATATGTTTCAACGATCCATCGAAGATGCGCCTCATGGTGTGCTGGTTGTGGATTCTGATGGCGTGATTCGTTTAACGAATAGTATGTTGTGTCAATGTTTTGGTTATACCTCGGGTGAGTTGTTGGATCAACCTTTAGAGATGTTGCTGCCAAGTCGCTATCGAAAAAATCATGATCATTTGCGTCGGTCCTTTCATCAAAACCCCATGCCTCGAATGATGGGGGTGGGACGAGATTTGACGGCTTTACATAAAGATGGCCGTGAGTTTCCTGTGGAAATAGGTCTTAGTCCCTTTGAAGACGAAGATAATAATGACATGGTGTTAGTCTCTTTATTGGATATCACACAGCGTAAACGCATGGAGCAAAAACTGCGGGAAACCAATACCAATTTAGAAGAGTTTACCTATGTTGCGTCCCATGATTTGCGTTCGCCGTTGCGGGGGATTGCGGATTTATTAGAGTGGATTAAAGAAGATCTTGGTCCTGATGCACTTCCAGATGTCACCCATAACCTCAACCGAATCGATATTCGCATTAAGCGGATGGAACAACTCATCGACAATTTATTGACCTACGCACGAGCTGGAAAAGTTGAGTCTAATGTCCAAGAAATCGAAATAAATACACTGCTTGATAATATCGTCGAATTATTAGAGGTGCCCGAAGGGATTAAGATAATACGAGATGTCCAGTTTGAGCGTTTCATGTCGGTATGGACTCCGCTGGAAACGGTGATGCGTAATCTAATCAGTAACGCCATTAAGCATCATGACCGGGATTCGGGCACGATTGTCGTGTGTTGCAAGGTTGAAAATAGTTTTTGTCATTTTAGTGTTTGTGATGATGGACCTGGTGTGCCTGAGGCGGCGTATCAACGTATTTTTCGATTATTTCAAACGGTGACATCCAGTGAGCGCAGTGGAACGGGCATCGGCCTTTCTGTTAGTCGACGCTTGGTTGAAACACACGGTGGACGTATTAGTGTTGAGAAAAACGAACACCAACGCGGTGTTACCTTCCATGTTTGGTGGCCACGATTTTTAAGGAAAGATACCCATGAGTAAAGAATTAAGTGTTCTTATTGTCGAAGATGATGATGTGTCAGCTGAGTCGATCACCCGTAGTCTGAGAATAGTCGCACCAGACATCGGCATTATTCATGCGGAAGAGGGTAAAACGGCCATAGCAATACTTGAAAAAACACACCCAGATAAGGTTATAAAGTCACCCTTTTTGGTGTTGTTGGATTTAAATATGCCAGTTATGAATGGCTTTGAGTTTTTAGAGTACATTCGTGATAGTAAAAATTTGCAAGACACTGTCATTTTTATTCTGACGACATCAAATGATGACACTGACCGTTCTCGGGCTTATGCGAACAATGTTGCAGGTTATATGGTTAAGTCTGAAGTTGGCCCGCAATTTGCGAAATTGACCACTTTATTAAGTGCGTATCGAAACGCTGTTGAACTGAATAGTTGAGGAAGGGAGCATGGATGTTTCGAATAGTTCTGAGGTGGATGTGATAAGGTTGTTGATTGTCGATGATGACGATGTAGACCGTGAGCGCTTACGTAGGATGCTGTCTAAATCTGACATAGAAACGCTTGTATCTGAGGCGTCTTCTTTGGAGGATTCCATGAATTTTTTAAAAGGGGGGGAGTTTGACTGTGTCATTGTTGACTACCGTTTGGGGATAAATTCAGGGCTTGCTCTGCTTAATAGTATTCGGACCACATTAGAGAACCGATGTGCGGTTATTATGGTAACCGGACTGGGTGATGAAGAGGTTGCGGCTGAAGCTATGCGTTTAGGGGCGAGTGATTATCTATTGAAAAATCAATTGCAAAGCCCTCAATTGATACGGGCAGTTATCAGTGCCGTGCATCGTGCTGAGCTGGAAAAGAAGCTTCACGATATGGCGCATTATGACAGTTTAACGGGATTAGCTAGCCGACCACTTCTGCTTAAGCATTTACAAAAAGCAATTGTAGATAAAGAACCCTCCGCCGTCGCGTTTCTCGACTTAGATAATTTTAAACCGGTGAACGATAATTATGGTCATGATATTGGCGACTTCGTTCTCGTAACGATTGCAGATCGACTTAAGCAAATAATACGAACAAATGACACCCTGTCGCGTATTGGAGGGGATGAATTTGTGTTGTTATTACGTGGCGTTGCGAATGAAGAACAGTGTGTCACGTTTCTTAATCTACTGCTTGAGGTCGTGAATAGACCGATTGAGCTTGAAGAGTTTGAGAGTTTTGTTCAGGTGTCAGCAAGTATTGGTGTCACCTTAGTCTCCAATGACAGTTTAGACGCCGATACGGTGGTTCGGCGAGCAGATCAAACCATGTATCAAGCGAAAAATTTGGGCAGAAATAACATTGTCTTTTTTGATCCAGAGGAAGAGCGTCGGCTACATGAGCGAAGAGTCATGTTGCAAGCCGCTGAACGTGGCGTTGTTCGGCATGAATTTGAACTCCATTACCAACCGCAAATCGATATGGTAAATCACCGTTTAAAAGGGGTGGAAGCACTTATTCGTTGGAATCACCCAAGCAAAGGGTTTTTATACCCCGGGGACTTTACTGAAGCTTTGGAACATCCAAACACAGGGATTGTCATAGGGGAGTGGGTATTGGAAGAAGCATTGCGACAACTTGCCATTTGGGACAGGGATGACCTTGTTGTCAGTGTTAATATTGCCCCTGCTCATTTGCTGAGTAATGGGTTTGTCCCGCAACTTGAGCGATTATTGAAAAATATGCCTAATATTAACCCAAAGTCCTTAGAAATTGAGATTTTAGAAACTGTTTCAATGGCGGATATACACAGTGCCGTTGAGGTAGTGAAAGCCTGCTGTGAATTGGGGGTTCGAGTCGCACTAGACGACTTTGGTACAGGGTATTCCTCTCTTAATTATTTGAAAAAGTTGCCTCTGGACACGTTAAAAATCGATAAAAGCTTTATTCAGAACATACTGTCCAATCAGGACGATAGAGCGATTGTTGCTTGTGTTGCTGAGCTTAGTCAGGCGTTTAAATACGACTTGATAGCGGAAGGTGTTGAATCATTCGATCATATGCAATCGCTGATCGAGATAGGTTGTCATCTAGGACAAGGATATTATATTGCTAGACCTATGTCTGCTGACAAAATGACGCAATGGATTGATCAATACAATAAAGGCCCTCAGTTACATTAACTATTTGTTTTCTAAAAAATATTCCTCTTGTTCTTCGCTATGACTATCTCACCCAATGTGGGATGGGCTTTGCGTGCACTCCCTGTCTACGCCTTTTATGGTGCCATGACGCCTAACTAAAACTCATGTCTAAAGTCTTATGATTTTTCATATTTGATAGTATTAAGTTATAGAGTGAATGCAAAAAAGCTATTTGCAATGCTTGACTCATGGATAGATTAGTGAGATAACGAAAACGTTTTTGTTGTATTTCGAAAATTAATTGTAGAAAATCGAAAATTCGTTGTATAACGAAAATAAATAATCAAATAGCGAAACAAGCATAAACAGTAGATGACTCATAATAGTCAAATAATAATAAAATACAGGGGATAACTAAGATGAAAGAGCTAGCTAAGCCTACCTTGATGGGGGAGTGCATTGCGGAGGTGATAGGTACTGGTTTATTTATGTTTATCGGTACGGCGTGTGTGGCTGCGTTGGTCACGACGGGAGCCCAATATGGTCAATGGGAGATTAGTATTATTTGGGGGCTTGCGGTTGCTATTGCCATCTATGCTGTTGCTGGCGTCTCGGGGGCACACATTAACCCTGCTGTCACCTTAGCACTTGCGACCTTTATGGGGTTTGAATGGCGTAAAGTGCCTTTCTTTATCATTGCTCAGTTTGTTGGTTCCGCGCTTGGAGTAAGTTTAACATATTTCCTTTATGGTCCGGTGATTTCTGAATGGGAGTTAGCGCACCATGTTGTACGAGGTACCGCCTCAGGCTTGCAAACTGCAGGCATCTTTACCACATTCGCCAATGCTAATATCAGTTATTTTCATGCCATGCTAGTTGAGCTGAGCATCACGGCATTATTAATGTACTGCGTTTTGGCGCTTACCGATGATAAAAATGGTGGTGCTAAGGGTCCCCTTGCAGGGCTTTTCATTGGGTTGGTAGTCGCGATTATTGGTGCATCTGTTGGGCCGTTAACAGGCTTTGCTATGAACCCCGCTCGTGATTTCGCTCCGCGCCTTTTGATTGATTTTCTGGGGTGGGGGCATGTTGTGATGACAGGTGGTCGTCATATGCTTTATGCATGGGTACCGATTGTTGGTCCTATTTTAGGTGCGCAATTGGGGGCGTTTATTTATACACGGTTCGTGAGCCCTTCTCTACCAGCCAATATAGAAGAGAAAATTGAATTGGAGCAGTCTGTTTCGATGGCGTCAGCAGTAAAAAAATAAATCATAACAATAAGGAGAACAGCAATGTCAGAGCAAGCTAAAAATAAACATTACATTGTCGCACTAGATCAGGGAACCACCTCTTCCCGTGCTATTATTTTTGATCGACATTCCCATATTGTGGCGGTGTCTCAGCGGGAATTTAGCCAGTATTTCCCTCAATCTGGTTGGGTTGAGCACGATCCAATGGAAATTTGGTCTAGCCAAAGTTCTGTATTGGCGGAGGTGTTAGCGAAAAGTGGCATTCAACCTGATCAACTTTCTGCGATTGGTATTACTAACCAGCGTGAAACGACCGTCGTATGGGATAAAAATACTGGACGTCCTGTTTATAATGCGATTGTGTGGCAATGCCGCCGTACTGCTGATATTTGTGATGAGCTTAAGGCTCGCGGCTTAGAAGATTATGTCCGTGAAAACACCGGGTTGGTCATAGACGCTTATTTTTCTGGTACGAAAGTCAAATGGATTCTCGACAATGTAGAAGGCGCTCGCGAAAAAGCTGAGAACGGAGAGTTACTATTTGGTACCGTAGACTCTTGGCTGATCTGGAACATGACGCGTGGGAAAGTGCATGTTACAGACTATACCAACGCCTCTCGCACCATGCTATTTAATATTAAAACGTTGGAGTGGGATAAACGAATGCTAGAAGAGTTAGGCATTCCTGAGTCCATGTTGCCAGAAGTGAAAGGCTCCAGCGAAATCTACGGTGATACGAATATTGGTGGTAAAGATGGTACTCGTGTGCCAATCGCAGGGATTGCAGGGGATCAGCAATCCGCCTTGTTTGGTCAGCTTTGTGTCAAAGAAGGTATGGCGAAAAATACTTATGGCACTGGTTGTTTCTTGCTGATGAACACAGGAACCAAGCCCGTACTATCTCGACATGGTTTGATTACCACCTTGGCCGTTGGTGCCAAAGGCGAAGTGAATTATGCGCTAGAAGGCTCGGTGTTTATGGGGGGAGCGACGATTCAATGGTTGCGTGATGAGCTGGGCATTATTCGCGATGCACAAGATACCGATTACTTTGCTTCGAAAGTGGAAGACAGCAATGGCGTATATCTGGTACCTGCTTTTGTGGGCATGGGAGCGCCGTATTGGGATCCTCATGCCCGTGGCATCATGGTTGGTCTAACACGTGGTGTGAACCGCAACCATATTGTTCGTGCTGCTCTTGAATCAGTGGCGTTTCAAAGCCGTGATTTAGTGGATGCTATGAAACAGGATTCTGGTATGGAGCTGGCCACATTGAAAGTTGATGGTGGCGCGGTTGCAAACGATTTCTTAATGCAATTCCAGGCGGACATTGTTGGTACCAAGGTAGAACGTCCCAAATTGACGGAAACCACCGCACTTGGCGCAGCGCTATTGGCGGGTCTAGCGGTGGGGTTCTGGGACTCCATTGACGAAATTCAAGAAAACTATGAAATTGACCATACCTTTGAGCCAGCCATGGCGGATGAAGAGCGTGCTAAACGCTACAAAGGCTGGCAAAAAGCGGTCTCTCGTTCACTAAAATGGGCTGAAGACGACGAGGAATAAGTTTAGCACTTATCCCGATTTACCAAGAAATCTCAAAGCGAGTGTGTTAACCCATACTCGCTTTTTTATTTGTTAGGAAAGCTCAGATAAACTACCTTCTATTTCTTTTATCCTAATGTATTGGGAGAAAAGTGGTTTAGGGGGTTAATTGGTATTAGCCTTTAATCGATGCGAAATGAAATGCCTGCACAAAAATCCAAGTCATTCTAGCTACTAGCTGGCATGATAATGCTTTCAAAGAATCAATCAAGGAGTAGTTCAATGAAGGTCGCGTTTACCAGTGATAATATTGCCGGTGCCTCTGAGTCGGTTTTTCAAGCCATGATAGAGGCTTCTCAAGGGGATACTATGCCCTATGGGAATGATGAGAGCACTGCGTTAGTGACTCGTAGGCTGTCAGAATTGTTTGAGTGCGAGGTTGAGGTTTTTTTAGTGTCTACTGGTACGGCGGCAAATGTCTTGAGTATCAGTGCGTTGACGCCTCCTTGGGGGAGTGTCTTGTGTCATAAAGAAAGCCATCTATTGCAAGATGAAAATACCGCACCGGAGTTCTATGCTGGTGGTGCGCGCTTTGTTGGCATTGAGGGTGAAAACGCTAAAATTGATCCAGAGTGGTTAAAAAAGGCGGTGACTCAGAAGATCGGCGATGTGCATTCTTGCCAGCCTGCCGCGGTGAGCATTTCCCAAGTGACTGAGGTGGGGAGTGTTTATTCATTAGAAGAGATTCGCGCTGTAACCAGTGTAGCAAAAGAGGCAGGGTTACCTGTTCACATGGATGGTGCACGGTTTGCTAATGCACTGGTGTCATTGGGGTGTACACCCGCGCAAATGACATGGAAAGCGGGTGTGGATATTGTCTCGTTTGGCGCGACTAAAAATGGCACCATGGCGTCGGAAGCTATTGTGGTGTTTAAGCAATCCCTTGAAGAAAAAGGATTGTCTTTCGATAAGGTTGTGAAGGAATTAGCTTTTCGTCGTAAACGCGGCGGACATTTGCATTCGAAAATGCGTTTATTATCGGCTCAGATGATTGCCTATCTGACAAATGATTTATGGTTAACCAATGCTTCCCACGCAAATGCAATGATGGCGCATTTACAAGAAGGACTAAAATCCATACTAGGTGTAAAAATTAATACGCCCGCTCAGGCAAATATGTTGTTTTGCACCTTACCTTTGCCCATGATTGATCACCTGCATTCTGAGGGTTTTGCTTTTTATGGTGGGCGTTGGGAAGAAGGTGTGGTGCGCTTAGTGACGTCTTTTAGAACACCAAAAGAAGGTGTTGACGCGTTCATTCATGCTGCCAAGTCCTTTGCTGAGCGTACTGTATAACCATTGTTTATGCGCCGTAGCGATAACGCGATGGCGCAATCTGATAAGCCTTTTTAAAGGCACGGTGAAAGTGACTTTGATCATAAAAGCCGACATTAGCAGCAATGTCGGTCAGGCTGTTTTTCGTGTCTTTTAACTGAGTGCAAGCACGTTCCAGTCTTAGTCTTAGTAACCAAGCATGTGGTGCCAGACCTGTTCGTTTCTGAAAGTGCCTTATAAATTGGAAACGAGTGAGACCCGTTAAATGGGCTAGTTCATCCAACGTGATTTTTTGTTCGAGATGACTGTCGCAATAGTCCCGTAATTGACCTAGTTGCTGATCACTTAATCCCCAGTGCGATTCCTGTTTAGGTGTTTTATCGAGTAATGTGAAGAGTTCTGCTAATACGTTGGTCCACAAGCTATCTTTGTATAGTTGGTTTGCTTGACTATCGGGCTTTAGTGCGTGACTGAGCTTACTAAAGGCCTGAGCAAGCGTCCCATGGTGAATTACGGCAGGAGCAAGGCTTTCAATACTCGGTGTTAATGAATCTGGATATTTATCTAACAAGGCCGTTTGCAATAAAGTGGGCGGAACTCGAAAGGTAGTGAGCTGATGTCGCTCATTGCCAACACCGCGTCCATCGTGAACTTCTCCCGGCGGCATAAAGCAAATGTGCTGTTGTGAGAAATCCATCGACTGACCTTTATGCGTTTGGCGAAACACGCCATTTGTGATTAACCCGATATGAAAATCAAGATGGAAGTGGGGTTGGAAATCTAACAAGCTAAGGGAAGCTTCGCTGATGACTAAGCCCTGAAAATTTTCAATATGTTGATATCGGATAGAACTCTTAGAGGTCATAAAGAGGCTCTTTTGTTGTTTGAACACCGCGTATTCATATGGAAGTCATCGTTTTACTGTTAAATATGCTTTTATTAATGACTTTGCGCATAAAACAGGCCTACTATGGTAACGATGAATGGGACATTTTGCTTGTATTTTTGTGCATTGCTCTTTTAAGGGGGCGTCTCTAATGTAGTTGGCTTTTTGGTAGCCAGAACGAGATAAGGCTGGTAAGGGCAAGAAAACCAAAGGACACCCAAAGACAGGGAATAATGCCATCATCTTGGTACACCCAACCAGACAAAACGGTGCCGATGAGTCTTCCCATCGCATTGGCCATGTAATAGAAGCCCACATCTAATGATATGCCATCTTCACTGGCGTAGTGAACGATTAAGTAGCTGTGTAATGACGAATTAATCGCGAATATAACACCAAATAAGATGAGCCCACCTAACAATATCTCTAGTGTCTGATCAAAGTTTTGCATGCCGATGGCAATTGCGGCAGGCGTTAGGGTTAATAATATCGCCCAAAATCTGGCTTGACCGCCACTTGGCGTTTGGTTCTGCTTTTTGCCTGTGAGGTGAGGGGCAAGGCTTTGTACGAGGCCATAGCCGATTACCCACAGAGCAAGAAAGCTGCCGACACGCCAGTGATCCCAATGGAACTGACTGGTTAAATAGACGGGGATGGCAACGACGAACCAGACATCTCTAGCGCCGAACAAAAACAGTCGGGCGGCCGATAAAATATTGATTTCTCTGCTTTTGGAGAACATTTGCGAGAATTTAGGCTTGTTTTTCGCTTTGCCTAAATCCTCTTTGAGTAGGTACAAACTGGCAAGCCACACGATGCCAAGGCCAATCACCATGCTTAAAATAGCATGATGAAAACCAATGGCACTGAGTAAGAATCCCCCTAGAAAAAAGCCCACCCCCTTAAGTGCATTTTTTGAACCTGTTAATAGCGCAACCCATTTGTATAAAGTGCTACTGGCATTTTTAGGAACAAGTGTTTTTATGGCACTTTTCGCACTCATTTTGTTGAGATCTTTTGCAATGCCTGATAACGCTTGTGCTGCCATGACCCAAGGAATGGATAAATAGCTTGCTGGCAATAAGAGCATGCTAAGGGCGACAACCTGCATGAAAAGGCCAATGTTCATGGTGCGGTTGAGTCCCCATTTTGCTCCAAGCCAGCCACCAAATAGATTGGTTAGCACCCCAAAGAACTCGTAAAAGAGGAAGAGCAGGGCAATGTCCAGAGCGCCGTAACCCAGTTGATAAAAGTAGAGGACAACCAGCATGCGCAATGCGCCGTCGGTTAGGGTGAAACTCCAGTAATTTCCCGTGACGATCAGGTACTGACGAACGCTTTTTGGTAATTGTGATAGCATGATTTTTTTACTTTCTTCTCTTACTATTCGAAACGATAGGTCATTTGCTCAGTGGGCCTAGACTTAGAGTGTTTGGTCTAATTGGCCAACTTTTCTCATCAACTCGGCAGCACGGTTAGCGTAGCCCCATTCATTGTCATACCAAACATAGAGCTTCACTTGAGTGTGATTGATGACGAGTGTGCTTAGTGCATCGACAATGCTTGAGCGAGGGTCGGTTTGGTAATCGATGGAAACTAGGGGGCGCTCTTCATAACCCAGAATATTTTTAAGAGGCCCTTGTTCGCTAGCTATCTTTAATAGTTGGTTGATTTCTTCTGCGCTGGTGGGGCGCTCCATTTCGAACACACAGTCGGTTAACGAGGCATTGGTCAGCGGTACACGCACAGCATGACCGTTTAATTTACCTTTTAGCTCTGGGAAAATATGGGTAATAGCCGTTGCAGATCCCGTTGTGGTTGGAATCAAGCTGCTACCACAAGCGCGTGCTCTGCGTAGGTCTTTGTGTGGTGCATCAATGATGGTTTGGGTGTTGGTTATGTTGTGAATGGTGGTCATGGAGCCGTGTTTGATGCCAATGGCTTCCTGTAACACTTTGACAATAGGCGCAAGTGAGTTGGTAGTGCATGAAGCGGCTGTCACGATTGGATGTAAACGAGGGTCATAATCGCCATCATTCACGCCCATAACGATATTCAGTACGCCTTCTTCTTTGACTGGGGCCGTCACGACCACACGTTTTACGCCTTGGTCTAAGTAGGCTTGTAGGGCTGACTTTGTCTTCATAGCGCCTGTGGCTTCAATAACAACATCGCATTGTGACCAGTCTGTGGCCCCAATGGTGCTGTGTTGCGTGCAAGGAATAATCTTGTCATTAATGATGAGATTGTTACCATCGCTGCCAGCTTCATGGTGCCAACGCCCATGAACGGAGTCAAAGTTGACGAGATGCGCTAAAGTAGCCGCATTGCCTTGGAGGTCATTGATTTGTACAAACTCAATGTCGTCCCAGTCAAATGCGGCACGAAAAGAAAGTCGTCCCATACGGCCAAAACCGTTTATGCCTACTTTTATGGTCATGGTTATCTCCTAATATTATGGCGTGGTTAGCAACAGGTAACGAGTCGCTCTGGTCGGCTACCCATCTGTTCAAGTTGAAGAAAATTACCCTTTAACCAGTGTTGCTGGTGTTCAAGGGTGACGATAATGACGTCATGTGCCCATTGAGGGAGTGAGTTAAGGGAATAAAATACCCATTGGCTCTGTTTTCTGTCTGTTAGTAGGCCAGCTTTTCGCAGTTGCGCAAGATGGCGTGACACTTTGGGCTGTGTTTCTCCCAGGGCGGCCATAAGCTCACACACGCAGAGTTCTTCATAATGAGCAATGAGTAATAAACAACGCAAACGGGTTTCGTCGGCAATGGCCTTAAAAAAAATCGTTGGATCAAGGTGCATCTTTTCAAACATAGTATTTGGCGCGGTTTTTAGTTTATATATGAAATTTCATATATATGGAAAATCGAATATAGCAGATTTTATCAATGGGAAGCGTGACGTTTTGATGACAATTTATATCATGTCAAAAGGGAGTGGGCGTAAACATTAACAATGGGCAGCGTGACGATAACATGCTGCCCATTGTTATATGGGAGGATGGCTACTTGTCTATACTAGCGCAAGATGAGCAATGGAATATCGCTTTCGATGATCATTTTACTGGTGTTGCTGCCAACAAAAAATTGACGCACCTTTGAGTGCGCATAGGCTCCCATCACCATTAGTTCAATGTTGTTTTCATTTCGATATTGAGTCAAAACCGGATAAATATCACCTGCGATCAAAGATGCATTTACCTTGAAGTTTTCTGCTTCCAGAATAGACTGAGCTCTGGCGAACTTTTCTTTTCTGGCTGGGGTGTCTTCTCCTGCCATGACCATGTGACAGGTCAGCCCTTTCAATAAAGAGCTTTGCGCGATACGAGCAATGGCATTGTCCGCCGCTTCACGACCATCGTAGGCAATCATAAAATTGCTCGGAGTTTTGAACTCCCCAACAGTGATCAGGATAGGGTGATGTAACGCCCGTGCCGCTCGTTCAATATGAGAGCCAATTGTGTTGGCTGACATGGCGTGTTCGCTACCATTACGTCCAAGGATGACTAACTTTGTAGAAGATTCTAGACTGATTAGCGTGTCCACCAAATCGCCGTGGCGTTGCATAATGCTGACATTTTGAGCCCCTTGCTCTTCGGCATGGGCTTTTGCTTTATGGAGCATTTCTTTGCCATGTTCTAAGGCGAGTTTAGCGCGTTTCTCATCCAGTTCTGTCAGCTCAGCAAGAAGATGCTCTCGGCTACCCAAACCAATAGAGCCTGATAAGTCGCTGTTAGACGTCATGCTTTTTTCTAGCGAATGTAAGAATGTTAATGGTGACTCAATATTATTGGCCGCCCATACTGCCGCGTCTGTTACGTATTCCGACAGAAAAGAACCATCAATACAGGCAATTACATTTGTCATTTTTGTTCTCCTTGTGAGCGTCTTAGTGGCCGTTCAACAGTTTGTCTGCTTCTTCTGGTTTGTTGTGCACCCCAAATTTGTCCACCACCGTGGCGCTGGCTTCATTCAAGCCAATAACATTGACCTCGGCACCTTCACGACGGAATTTGATGACCACCTTATCCAAAGCGGCGACGGACGTGATATCCCAAAAGTGTGCATCAGATAGATCAATAGTGACGCTATCAAGAGCTTCTTTAAAGTCAAAAGACGAATTAAATTGATCTGAGGAAGCAAAAAATACTTGCCCAACGACTTTATAAGTTCGATGAGACGCTTGTTCATTGATGTCGCTTTTGACAACCATAAAACGCCCAATTTTGTTGGCAAAGAAAAGAGAAGCCAATAAAACACCGACGAGCACACCAATCGATAGGTTATGGGTAGCGACAACAACACAGACGGTGACAATCATCACGATATTGGTCGACATAGGGTGTTTTTTTAAGTTAATGATGGAGTCCCAAGAAAAGGTCCCGATGGATACCATGATCATGACAGCAACTAATGCCGCCATTGGAATTTGCCCGATCCATTTGCCAAGAAACACCACCATGATCAATAAGAACAGACCTGCAATAAAGGTAGATAAACGGCCACGACCTCCAGATTTTACGTTAATAACTGTTTGGCCAATCATGCCGCATCCTGCCATACCTCCGATAAAACCAGTGACGATATTAGCAACACCTTGTCCCTTGCATTCACGGTTTTTATTACTGCCAGTATCAGTGAGTTCGTCGACGATGGTTGCGGTCATCATGGATTCGAGTAGACCAACAACAGCTAAGCTAAGAGAATAGGGTAGGATGATTAACAGTGTATCTAAGTTAAATGGAATGTCTGGTATCAAAAAAGTTGGTAACGAATCGGGTAGTGCTCCCATATCGCTGACCGTGTGAATGTCTAGCCCGTTATAGATAGAAAAGATAGTCAGAACGACAATACAGACCAATGGTGATGGTAACGATTTTCCTATGACGGGGACGTAGGGGAATAGATAGATAATCCCTAATCCTGCAGCAGTCATGGCATACACCACCCATGTTACATTAGTCAATTCGGGAAGTTGCGCCATAAAAATCAAAATAGCCAGCGAGTTTACAAAACCCGTCACAACGGATTTGGAGACAAAGCGCATGAGATTGCCCAGTTTTAAATACCCTGCGATAATTTGAAAAACACCCGTGAGTATGGTGGCCGCAAGCATATATTGAAGACCGTGTTCTTTGACAAGGCTAACCATTACCAGTGCCATGGCGCCTGTTGCCGCTGAAATCATGGCTGACCGTCCGCCAAAGAAAGAGATGACAACAGCGATACAGAATGAGGCGTAAAGACCAACTTTTGGGTCAACACCGGCAATGATGGAAAAAGCGATGGCCTCGGGAATGAGGGCGAGGGCGACAACAGTCCCGGAGAGAGTGTCATTTTTGATGTTTGAGAACCAGTCTCGTTTTATTGATTCGATCATTTATTACCTTCTAAATCGCTATTCTTAACTAAAATCATGCGTTACCACACATAAAGGGATAGGTTTCTATTTTCTCAGCATGAACGGAAATTTATCGTCATAAGACTATGACGTCTGCATGATGACCGTTTGGTGACATGCGATGGGGAGGTACTTATGTGTTGTGGTCTGGTAATGCGTCACACCACACTTATACAGTGAAAATTAAACATGCGCGAATTATAGAGTTTTGACGAATTGATAGCAATTAATGACGAGAGGGATTTTACTTTACTGTAATTTGCCTGGGAGACTCTCGCTCTAAAAAGGTCATTGAAATAGTAAGGGCGAAATTACGTTGTTATCTCGTTTTTTTCATTTTTATTTTAGAGATATTTCTTTATAGTTCCTATGCTTTTTTTATTCATATTAATCACCTAGTTGGAATCGCATTGTGGATCTCATTCAAAGTATCATTTTAGGATTAGTTGAGGGGGTGACAGAGTTTCTGCCCATCTCTTCAACGGGGCATATGATCGTTGTTAGTCAATGGTTGGGTATGCAACAAACAAGTGGGACGAAAGCGTTTGAAGTTATCATTCAATTGGCTGCTATTTTGGCCGTTGTGGCTAACTATAAAGAGCGCTTTACTTTTAAGCACACTCGCTTATGGATTCAGTTGTTTGTCGCCTTTTTGCCTGTTGCCATCATCGGCTTCTTATTTAGACATCAAATCAAAGACATGTTTTCGGTTACCATTGTGGCGACTATGTTTATTGTTGGTGGTGTCATCTTCTTGATTACCGAAAGAGTGATAAAAGATAAAACCCCTAAGGTGGTAGAGCTTGATGATCTTAGCTTTAAACAAGCTTTATGGATTGGCATTGCTCAAGTATTTGCATTGATCCCAGGAACAAGTCGTGCTGGTGCAACAATCGTGGGTGCTTTGTATGTTGGTTTGAGTCGTAAGGCGAGTGCGGAGTTCTCTTTCTTATTGGCCTTGCCTGTGATGATTGCGGCTTCCGGTTATGATCTCTTGTCCAGCTATAAAGACTTCGCTAACGAACAGTGGATACCACTCCTCGTTGGGTTCGTGGTGGCTTTCATCAGTGCTTATGTTGTGATGAGGCTGTTTATGAGCTTTTTGCAGCGATTTACATTTGTCGCATTTGGCTGGTATCGAATCCTATTTGGCGTGTTGATATTGGTGACTGCTCATTAATTGATGTACACAGCCCATTGGGGGCTTTTTATCTTAAGCTAAGGCGTTAAATTGTTTGCGCTTATGATTTAGAGTAAGAATTATGAAAAAAAATGCCGCTATTGTACCAAGGTACAATAGCGGCATTTTTTTAGGTGTCCTATTCTGGCATTAATTAGAAATTTAATCGTCTTATTTAGGAAACCACATAATGAGCGACAATCAGACTTCGTTTGCAACACTGGGTAGCCCAATTGGCTTTTTCTCTCAAGTAAGTGGAACCGTCATTGTTCGATCATTAGATGGAAAAGAGCGTGTAGTGCACGTCGGTGATCCTATTTATTACGGTGAGACGGTTGTAACCGGAGCAGGTGACAGCGCCACCATTAGTTTTGTTGATGGTACTCAAGTAGTTATAGGCGGGCAGTCCGTTGTTGAAATGAACGATGAGGTTTACACGCCGGGTGATGCCTCTACGTTAGCTCAAGACTCATCAACAGACGCAAACTCACTCCAACAAGCCATTTTAGCAGGAAAGGACCCGACCTTAATTCAAGACGCTCCAGCGGCGGGTAACGAAGTTATTGTTAGTGAGCAAAGTGCTGATATTGTCACAGTAGAACGAGTTAATGATACAGCCACGCCAACTTATGGTTACAATACAAACTACAATTTTGGTTCGAGCACAGGCGGTAATGACACAACCTCTACACCGTCAAGAGAGCGTGCCACCTCAGTTATTAGCGTGACTGGTACAACCACAGGAGATGATACTTCCCCAGTGGTTAATGTGACGCGGGTTTCAGATGCAAGTGCGACAGAAGGGCAAAATGTTTCCTTTGGGGTGACCCTTTCTGGCACCACAGCCACAGCGCAGACATATACGCTAACTTTATCTAATATAACAACGAGTTCGAGTGATTTAGCTGCTTCTGGCATTACATTTACCAATGGTGTAGTGAACAATAATAATGGCACGATTACCGTGCCAGCAGGCGTAACGAATTTTACCGCTAATGTTCCCACGGTTGATGATAAGACTAATGAGCCGAATGAGACCTTCACGTTGACCATTGGTGGCGTTAGTGGAACTGGAACCATCATTGATAATGATTCTTTGGCATCAGTAGCAGGCATTACGATTGACCCTATTACTGCCGACGACACCATTAACCTAGCGGAATCCAAAGAGA
>NZ_JAEMUI010000034.1 GCF_016461715.1 Marinomonas spartinae
ATAAATGAATGTAAAAGCACTTCAAATGCCCAAAAAATGATTATTTTGAACCAATTCGGTGCAACTTTGTTTAAGCCTATTTAATGTCGGTTTTCTAGTACTTCAGACTTTTATTGAATTTTAAATATGAATTTTTTTATAAAGAGCAGTCGACAGAAGAAAAAAATAGTGTATATACTGTCACCCACATATACATGTATATACATCTAATATGGTTTTTAGTCATTTATCTAACTGCTTGTTTTAAAGGTGGAAATTGTGACGGAAAAAGAATATTTATCGATAGATCATCTGGTTAATAGGTATGTTGCTAAGCTTGGGAAATATAACGCAGGATTGTCTATTGAAGGGTTAAAGGCTCGTTTTCAGGTTGATCGAGTCGCTAAGTTAGGGAGTAATGAAAACCCTTTCCCAACATCAAGTTCCGTCATGAAGGCTTTAAGTCGAGCGGGGGATTTGTCCCATTATCCTGATGCAAATTGTAGCCTGTTAAGGAAAAAAATAGCTGACAAGTTAACGGTTGCCGAAGAGTCCTTGGTCTTCGGTAATGGTTCAGAAGATCTAATCAGTATCATCTCCCGCGCGTTTATCAATGAGGGTGACAAAGTAATGACCATTGTCCCTTCATTTGGATTGCATATTCTCTATCCGACTGCGTGTGGAGCAAAGATGGTTATCGCTCCAATGACGTCGCAGCTGGAGTTTGATATCGAAAGAATCACTTCTTTGTTGCGTAGTGAAAAACCAAAGCTGTTTTTTATCGCCAGTCCGAGTAATCCCGTTGGTTGCAGTTTAAGTCAAGACGATGTGAATGATATATTAGCGAATGTCTCCGAGCAGACGTTGTTGGTTTTTGATGAGGCTTATTATGAATACGCACAAGGCGAATTGGACTATCCTGATGTACTCGCACTTTTGAAAGCGTCGGGTAAGCCATTTGTGTTACTTAGAACCTTGTCTAAAGCTTATTCCCTTGCTGGCCTGCGAATAGGCTATGGGGTTTTTTATCCTGTGACCTTGGCTGAATATATGAATAAGGTCAGAACGCCTTTTAATGTGAACCGCCAAGCTCAGGTGGCCGCTATAGCGGCGTTAGATGATGATAATCACTTGGGAAAAACGATTCATTGGAATCATATTGCCCGCAAAAAGATGCAACAAGATTTAAAGCGTTTAGGCGTGTCTCCCTATGAATCAAAAGGGAATTTTCTCTTTTTTTCGACGTCGTGGTTAGCAACAGATCTTGCTGATGAGTTATTGAAGTTTGGCGTGATTGTGAAACCATGGATGGAACCCGGTTATGAATACTTTGTACGAGTTTCTATCGGAAAAGCTGAAGATAACCAATTGTTTATTACGAGTTTAGCTTCTTTGTTGGGGCGTACCGCGTTGTCTCATGTTAACCAGTGAATTGATTTTAAAAGAATAATACATAGTGGAGCATACCATGAACTCTGAATGTTTGAAGGAACTGCAAGAACGGCTTAAGCCAGAGCAAATTCGGCAAGATGACGCCATTGATTTGAGTTATCAAAAAGATTGGAGCAGTTGCTCGCCTGTACTTCCCATGGCACTTTTGTTGCCGGAGAATGTTCAACAGGTGTCGGACATTATAAAAATATGTGCCAAATATAAGCAGTCTGTCGTGCCTCAAGGGGGGCGAACGGGGTTGACTGGAGCCGCTCGTCCTTCTAAAGCGGATGTCTGTATTAGTTTAGAAAAGCTGAATGGTATTGAAGAGATAGATATACAAGCTAACACGATGACTGTGTTAGCTGGCACAACATTGCAAACGGTTCAGGAAAAAGCGATAGCAGCGGAACGTTATTTTCCTTTGGATTTAGGCTCCAGAGGAAGTTGTCAAATTGGTGGTACTATTGCCACAAACGCAGGTGGAAATAATGTGATTCGTTTTGGCATGATGCGGAATTTGGTCTTAGGACTGGAAGTCGTAACCGCGAGTGGCGAGATACTGAATTTGCAAAATAAGATGCTTAAGAATAACGCAGGGTATGATTTAAAGCAGTTGTTTATTGGCAGTGAAGGCACTCTAGGGATTATCACAAAAGCGACCTTAAAGTTAACCCCAATACCGGGGGATGCTCAAACAGCGCTTTGTGCGTTTGCTCGCTATGAAGACGGTGTTGCACTGTTACATCTTATGCAAAAAGAGTTGAATCAGAATATTCACGCCTTTGAAATGATGTGGCAGGATTTTTACACCATGAGTTGCAGCTGGTCGTGTCCAGATAATCCGCCAATCGAAAATGAGTATGCGTTTTATGTGCTGATAGAATCGAAAGGCGTGAGCGAAGAGGTTTTTCATCAAAGTTTGGAAAAAGCGTTTGAAGAAGAGCTTATACAGAACGCTGTGATCGCTTCGTCATTGCGAGAAAGAGAGCAATTATGGACAATCCGCGAAGCAACCTCTGAGTTTCCAGTCAAACTTTCCCCTATTAATTTTGATATCAGTTTACCCATCGGTAGCATTAATGAATTTGTACAGACGTGTCGTCTTTCTTTGCTAGAGCGTTGGCCAAATGCGTTAGTCGTTAACTTCGGACATATTGGTGACAGTAATTTGCATTTGGCGGTTGATGCGAACTCGGATGTGAATATTACCGAAGAAGAGGTCGATAAAATCGTCTATCAATGTGTGGAAGAGTTTAAGGGCTCTATTTCTGCCGAGCATGGCGTAGGAACGTTAAAGCGAGATTATCTTCATCATTCTGTTTCACCTCAAGCATTAGACATGATGGCGACCGTCAAAAAAGCGTTAGACCCTTTTAATATTTTAAACCCTTCAAAAGTGGTTCTCATATAACGTCACTGAGAGAGGGAGTTTGTCTATGTGTCACTCTATTAGGAATTACTATGCGGACATTTTATCGAGGTTCTGATCTTTCTAGAATACAGAGCGTCGCTGAGATGGCGGCACTGGCACAGCGCCGCTTACCAAACTTTGCTTGGGAGTACTTGGCAGGTGGCGCGGAAAATGAGCAGACATTGTCACGTAACCAGTCTGATTTTTCGGATATCCGCTTGGCCTCTCACACCTTGGTGCCGAATCACCGACCTGTGATTAATGCGAGGTTAATTGGTTCGAAAAGTGCTCTGCCTATGATGATCGGGCCAAGCGGTTACAATGGAATGTTGTGGCCTCAGGCCGATATTGCGCTAGCGAAAGCGGCCCGCGCTAAGCAAATTCCTTTTTGTTTGAGTACTGTTTCAAATTGTTCCATGGAGCAAGTACGTGAAGCGGTGCCAGATGTCGATTTTTGGTTTCAACTGTATGCGCTGAAAGACCTGCGGGCTAGCCAAGACTTATTAGCCAGAGCGAAAGCGGTTGAAGCCAGCACGCTAGTGATTACATCGGATGCGCTTATTGTCGGTAATCGAGAATGGGACAGGCGAAACTTTGTGAGGCCTCGTCAGCTCACTTTGGCGAATAAGTTGAATGTGTTGTTGCATCCTAATTGGATACGCCAAGTTATGTGGCCTAATGGTTTACCAACCATGGGTAACCTGTCGCCTTATTTGCCTGAAGATGAAAAGAGTGCGCTTGGGGCGATGAAATTTATTTCTGAGCAGCTAGACCCTTTGCTGGACTGGGAAAGAGTGGCACAAATCCGCGATCAATGGTCGGGGAACATGATCCTAAAAGGGGTGTTGCATCCAGACGATGCGATTAAGGCGGTCCAGCTAGGGTTGGATGGAATTGTTGTTTCCAACCACGGTGGTCGTCAACTCGATGGCGCGCTGTCGTCTATTCAAGCCTTACAGCAGATAGCGCCTAAGGTAAGGGGGCAAATAAGTATATTGCTCGACAGTGGTGTGCGCCGTGCTAGCGATATAGTGAAAGCGGTCGCGCTTGGTGCCGATGGGGTGTTGTTAGGACGAGCTACTTTATTTGGTGTAGCGTCGGGTGGACAAGTGGGTGTGACTCGAGTGCTGGACATTTTAGAGGAAGAGCTTGTTCGTTGTCTTAATTTGATGGGCGTAAAACGCCTTGATGATCTTTCGACAGACCATCTTTACTTATCAAGATCATAGCGACTCAGATCGTTGAAGACGGAAACAAGGTAACGCTTTCTCCATTCCGCCTTCCTTGGGATCGGCTTTGTTATTTCGCGAACAGCTGCCCCATGTCTTTAAAGGCTTTAAATTCCAAGGCATTACCGCATGGATCGAGGAAGAACATGGTGGCTTGTTCGCCCACTTGGCCTTTAAAGCGAATATAAGGTTCGATGATAAAGTCGGTTTTTTCAGCGGTTAGGCGTTCTGCCAACGCTTCCCATTGCTCCCATGTTAATACCACACCAAAATGTGGAACAGGCACATTGTGTCCGTCTACTGCGTTGGTGCCCGCGTGTTCTTGATAGGGCATTTTGGGGTGATGATGGATGACGAGCTGATGGCCGAAAAAGTTGAAATCTACCCATTCTGGTGCAGAACGGCCTTCTTCCAGTCCAAAGACATCGCGATAAAAAGCCCGTGCCAGCGGCACGTCATAGACGGGGATAGCAAGGTGGAAGGGTTGTAGACTCATAATGGGGTCTCCTATGGTGAAAATATGCGCTGATACATCATTGTGACAGCTAATTTATACTAATGGCGACTTATATTGCTATAGTGAATAAGATAAAGGCTTTTTCACTGAAAGGATGTCGAGGTAGGAATATGGCGGAATTTCTTGTTTTGGGTGCAGGTATGGTTGGTGTGAGCAGTGCTTTGGCTCTTCAGACTCAAGGACATACGGTCACGTTGGTGGACCGAACAGGCGCTGGGTTGGAAACCAGTTATGGCAATGCGGGCATTATTCAAGTAGAAGCAGCAGAGCCTTACGCGTTACCTAGGGAGTTCTCCAAACTCTTCAAGTATCTGTTTGAAGTCAGTAATGATGTGACTTGGCGTTTAAATGGCGTGCTGAACATGGCGCCCGCTTTATGGTCTTATTTACGTCACTCTGCGCCGCAGAAACACGCACAGATCTCGAAAATTTATTCCCAATTAACGTTTCGCTCGACGGCAGACCATGAGGAGCTGATTCGCGATTCTCTCTCTGAAGATCTTATCCAGCGCGATGGGCTAGCCATGTTTTATCGTGAATCGGATGAGTTTGAAAAGGCGGCCCAAAAAGCCGAATTTTTACGTCAGGAATATGGTGTAACATCGCGCATTGTGGATGGCAAAGCCTATCAACAAGAAGAGTCCGCGTTAAAAGCGGCACCGGCAGGTGTGGTGCATTTTACGCAAAGTTGGAGTTGTTCGTCGCCTGGCGGCTTAACTCAAGCTTATTGTGAATTATTCGTTGAACGGGGCGGAAGCTTCGTCTCGGGGGACGCCAATACTTTGCAGCATACTGCGAATGGTTGGAGTGTGCTGACAAGTGATGGCGAACGTGAAGCAGAGCAGGTGGTGATTGCCTTGGGACCTTGGTCGCCAGAGTTACTGAAACGTTTTGGTTATCAGATTCCAATGGTGTACAAGCGTGGTTACCATGGGCATTTTGCTATGCCTACCCATTTAAATCGGCCTTTTTTAGATACCGCAAATGGCGTGTTAGCGGCCCCCATGAAGCAAGGGCTAAGAATCACCACGGGGGCGGCCTTAGTACCGATGGATTCTCCAGCGGAGACCAGTCAATTAGTGCGTGGCGTCAAAGCTCTCAATCAATTAATGGATGTGGGAAAACAAATAGAAGAACCGCAATGGATTGGTACACGACCCTGCATGCCAGATATGTTGCCCCTTGTTGGTGAAGCACCAAATCATAAAGGTTTGTGGTTTCACTTTGGCCATGGTCATCAAGGGTTCACGTTGGGGCCAACAACGTCGGCATTGCTGATGCAGGCAATGAATGGTGAATCCAATGAATTGATTACCGCACTGTCGCCTCGTGAACGATTGCTATGAAAGTGGCTGAATCGGGCGGCTGCTTATATTCAAAAGATAAGGCTGCGTTAGAAAGAGAAAAAGAGGGCGGATGATCAATATCATCACCCTCTTTTTTTATGGCTGTTGTTGGGCTTTTTGTCACAGATGCCAAACTAAGCGGTGGATTTTTCGAGTTGGCTCTCATGTGGATGCGAGCTTTGCCCTTTTGCAGCTTTACATAGCAGTATAACGAACAGCGCTAACCCTAGTAGTCTCGCGCCGATGATGTGTGGGGAAAAATCCGTTGCGGCTTGTGGCCATGCAATCAATATGGCTGCGATAACGTACAAACCTCGTATGAACCAACTCAAGTTGTTTTTCAACCAGCCTGAAAAGCCAATGCTCATGGCACTTGTTGCTAATGCGGCGATCACAATGGCGGCAATGATGCTGGAGGTTGAACCAATCAATAGAATGCCTGGCATAGTGACAAACAAGAAAGGAACCAACAGTTTCACAAAGCCCAAACGCATGGACTCAATGGCCGTTTCGGTAGGATCCGCACCGGAAATGGTGGAAGCGGCATAGGCCGCCAAGGCAACTGGTGGTGTGATGGCAGACACTAACCCATAGTAAAAGATGAACATATGGGCCGATAACGGTGCCATGCCCATTTGTGTCATGGCGGGCGCAACGAGAACCGCTAATAATAGATAAGCGGCGGACGTTGGTAAGCCCATTCCAAGCACAAAAGATGCGCCAGCGGTGAGAAGCAACACAGCCCATAAATGTCCATTCCCTAAGGAAATAATCAACCCAGACAACATTAAGCCCAAGCCTGTTAAGTTTAACACCCCAATGATGACACCTGCCGATGCCACCGCCGCGACGATCGGTAGGGTATTGATCAATGTTTCTTTGCAAGCGGCAATAATATCGACGATGTTGATGCGTGTTTCAGCTTTCCAAGGGCTGACGAAAAAGCCCGCTAAAATCCCCATGACAGCGGCTTGTGTGGGGGACTCCCCAGAAACCATAAGGCCAACGAGCACGACGAGGGGCAATAATAAGTAGCTTTTCTTTTTGAGGGTTCTCAGTAGGAGTTTTAAGCCTGCCTCTGTATCTCTTTCGAGATTTAAACGGCCCGCTTCCAGTCTGACAGCGATCATTAAGGCTAAAACATAAAGTAGTGCAGGAATAAGCGCCGCCAGTGCCACTTCTGAATAGGGGATGCCGATGATTTCTGCCATTAAGAAGGCTGCGGCGCCCATGACGGGAGGCATGATTTGTCCAGCAGACGACGCGGCGGCTTCAATGGCACCGGCGAGTTTTGCGCTGTAACCTACCCGTTTCATTAAGGGAATGGTAAAGGTGCCGGTGGTGACGACGTTTGCCACGGCACTGCCATTTAAAGAGCCAAGTAACGCGCTGGATAACGCCGCAGATAGCCCAGGTCCACCTTGGACGCGTCCGGTTAAGCCTCGGGCTAAATCAACAAATACCTCGCCTGTGCCTATTTTGGTTAAAATGGCACCGAATAAACCGAATAGGAAAATATATTCCACCGCGACACCCATAGGAATGCCATAGATGCCTTCGGTAGAAAGCATTAGGGTTGAGGTGAGTCGACTGATGTCGAACCCGCCATTACCGTATTTTCCCGGTATTAAGTAGCCATAGTACGCATAGAGTAGTGCTAGGGCCATTAAACCAATCAGTGCCCACCCGACGGCCATTCTGACAAACAGAAAGACAACACAGATAAGGCCAATAAATATCCAAGTATCCTGTGGAATAGCGATGGCACCACGCATGATGATGTCCATGTAGTTATGCCATAAATAGGGGCCGGGGATCAGGGCAATCACAGCGAATAAGTAAAAGCCAAGGCGAAGCCAGGTTTGTTGATACTTCAACGCAAAAAAGAGCATTGCAGAGGCGGAGACCAAGGAGAAGAATAACGACCTCAATAGCAATGCCGTAATCCCCCCATAGTAAGCGCCATAGAGCACCAATCCGGCGACCGCCACGGCGATAACGCTGAATAGGATGGACAGACAAATTCGCTCTTTGTTGCCAACCGTCTTAGTATCAAACAGTAGGTCTTTGAGTGTGGTCTTCGCCATGATGACTCTCCTACTGCTTATTCATTTCATCGAAATATTTTTTCGCACCAGGGTGCAGTGGAATGGGCGTATTGGGGGCGGTTTTCAGGGAGATTTTTTTCGCCAATGGATGCACTTTTCTTAACATATCGAGGTGATCAAAAATGGCTTTGGTAATGTTATAAATTTTCGTTTGATCGGCTTTGCCACTGGTGAACAGAACCGCAGGATCATTGATCATGGTGACGGCTTTTTTCTGATCTGGGTAGGTGCCAGCGGGTAAAGAGTAAACTTGGTAGAAGGGGTATTTCTTGATCAACGCATCGATACTTTCTTTACTGGCTGACAAGAGTGTCATGTGGCGTTGTGAGTCCAAGTCAATCAATGACGCTGTTGGCGCGCCAGCCAAAACGACCGCCGCATCGACTTGACCATTGATTAGGGCTTTTACTCCTTCTGTATAGGATAAAAAGCGTGGTGTAATGTCTTTAAACACACCATACTCTTTGAGTAAACGTGTGGCTAAAACAGCGGCGTTACTGCCCGGAGGTCCCATGCTGACGCGTTTGCCTTTTAGGTCTTTAAAATCTTTTATACCTGTGCCTTGAATGGTGGCGACTTGTAATACCGCTGGATAAAGGTAGGCGATAGCCGCCACATCCAATTTCCCGCTTTTTTTAAATGGGCCAATGCCCTGTTTGGCTTCATATAAGGTGGAAGAGGAGGATAACCCCAGCGTCATTTGACCTGCGGCCACACGATAATTGTTTTCGATTGATGCCCCTGTGACTTCGGCGCGGGCGGTGGCGTTAGGCATGTATGTATTGATGATTTGGGAAATGCCTGCCCCCATGACGTAAAAGAGACCACCTGTCCCGCCGGTACCAATAGAGATTCGTTCTGTGGCAAGGGCTGGTGTGGCGATCAGTGTGCTGCAAAGCGCACCAACGATAACGGCTTTGTTAAACCATGCTTTCATAGACATAAGATGCTCCAAGGATCGATATTATTGTTATTTTCCTTAGGGCAGTGTATGACAGAAACCTTTCACGAACCTTTCATGGGGCTGACAGTTTGCTTGTCATTATTGAGACAGTGGCGTAGAGGAACCTAAAGCCTCATCCCATTCATCGTAGATGAGCTGCTTTTTAGCGGAGTCTGTTTGGATCAACAGTTCAAGGCCTAAAGGAATCGGACGGAAAATACCATGAGGCAATTTTTGTAAGGCCTGACGACTATTCTGCCCCGTTATATGATGATCTAAAGGTGTGATGCCAGAGGCTTCGAGTAAGCTTTGCCCATGATGAGACAGTAAAAAATCGATAAAAGATTTGGCGGTTTTGGGGTGTGCTGTCTGTCGGTTGATAAAAGCAGTTCGCATGATAATGCTTGTGTAGTCGGTGGGCATTAAGGTGACAATCCATGGGTATTTTTTGCTCCATTGAAAGGCATAAGAACCAACAAGATTGTAGGCAATAAACAGGTCACCTTTTAACAAGGCTTCAAGCATGGTGTGCGTGTCGGTATAGAGTTGCGCTTTATGATTGCCAAACGCTTCTAATAAGCGCCCATAGGTGCGAGATTGCTGGCTATCGTATGACCAGGCCAAATAGCCAAGTCCGACTTTTTTGATATCAAAGAGGCCGATTTTGCCGTCTAAAAGATGGTCTTTGTCCCGTATTAAGGTGAGTAATTGTTCGCGGCTGGTGGGCAGCGGGGAACCAGTAAGAATGTCAGTATTGATGACCATTACAATGGGCTCATAAGTAAAGCCGAAGAGCTCTTGTCGCCATTGTGAATCCATTGGTAGAGACTGAGGCGGCGGTGAGTCGTTGCGTAAAGCGAAGCCATCGTTGACCAGTTTAAATTGTAAATCCATGGCAGGACTCATCATAATGTCTGGCCGTTCTTGTGGGGCGTCTAAAAAGGTCTGGTAAAGGGCATTGGTATTCAACTCGGTATATTGAATCTGAGTATGAGGATGTTGCGCTATAAATGCCCTAAAAAGAGGGGCAATTAGGGCGTGATCTAGCGCACCGTGAACTGTTAAAAGGACGGTTTGCTTGGCTAAACTTGGGTAGCTATAGGTGTCGGTGGTATTGGAAGGCGAGGGAGTGGACGGTTGCGAGTCAGCCCCAGAGGCGATAAAACAGCAAAACAAAAAAGCTAAGTAATATTTCATTGTTTTGATTCCTCAACGCAAAGGAACACAATCTCAACAATTAACCCTGTCGGTTGATTATCTTTTAGGTGAAAGGTGGCTTTGTGGTGCTCTGCTACCTCTTTGGCAATGGAGAGACCAATCCCCGAACCCGCCGCCACATTATCCGCGCTTCTGTAAAAATACTCGAAGATATGAAGTTTATCCTCATCACAGACACCAACCCCCTGATCCCGTATTTGCAGCGTTGCTTGGTTGGACAATGCTTGATTGGACGCCGTTGATTGGGTCATCAATTCCACTTCCACCGTGCCATATTCGGGGCTGTATTTAACGGCGTTTTCAATGATGTTGTGCAGCATTTGTTTGAGGGCAAATTCATCCCCCAAAATATTGGTTTTAGCGTCACCTACGTAAGCAATTTCGACGTGTTTTTCTAATGCCCAGACAACAAGTTCGCGGCAAGTGTCTTTGATTAACTCATCCAAAGAGAGGAATGAGAAGGGGTGACTTTGAAAGCGGTGTGTTAGGGTGGCTCTGTTTAACAATTGATTGACGGTTTGGGTTAGCAATTGGCTGCTTTCTAATATGTTTTCCAGTTGTTGTTTTCTAAGGGCTGCATCTTTTTCATCTAGGGCATTTTGGGCTTGTGAGATGAGCCCGGCAAGCGGCGTTCTAATCTGATGGGCGGACTCGGCCGTGAAGCGTTCTAAACGTTGTAAGGTGTTATCGAGCTGGGCCATAAAGTAATTAATACTACCGACTAGTGGCGCAATTTCGCTCGGCACATGGATATCTAATGCCGACAGATCTAAAGAAGAGCGTTCGGTTATCGCTTGCTTGATGGATTGAAGAGGGCGCAGCACTTGCCAAATCACAAACAGTAATAACAGCATGGTGATAATGAAAAAGACACTAACAAACTGCAGGGCGATTTGGTTGAACTCTTTAGCGGCTTTTGCGCGGGCTTCCATGGTTTGTCCTACGATTACAAATACGGTTTTGCTCTTATCCGCCTCCAGCAATCGCTTGCTTAAAATAATAAAACGCACCCGCTCACCACGGTAGTTTGATTCATAATAAAGGGGCTTTATCGGTTGATTCTGTTGCGACTCTCTGATGAGTTGGGGAAAGGGAATATCCGGTAAATCTTTGTAGCCAGTCAAAACTTGGTACTGAGTATTCATAATGGAATAGAAGGCTCGGTCGGAGCTGGATAACGACAGGGTCTCAAAGGCCGATATGGGTAAGTCGATGATGACTTTGCCGTTAACTAAGGTGATATTCTCCGCCATTTGCAATGCCGCGCCGTAAAGTAGCCGGTCATAGGATATTTTTGTGGTGCGGTTGGCATAAATGTGTGCTCCCCAGAGCGCGAGGCTACTGATGAAGAGTAAGACGATGAAGGTCATGACTAATAATTGTCGACGCAATGATCGAGTTTTAATCATGCCTTTTTTCCAGTAGGTAGCCTAATCCCCTAATAGTACGAATCTTAAAGTCGCTATCATGGAGCGATTTACGAAGACGGGCGACGTAGATTTCGATAACGCTGGTGTTAGGGTTATCATCAAAATTGTAGAGATGTTCGATCAGGGCTTCTTTGCTGAGCACTTTACCTGTATGCGTCATAAAGACTTCCAGTAAACGAAATTCTCGCTGTTTGATATCAATAGGCGTGCTATTCACGGTGACTTTACAGGCGTCCAGATCAAGCGAGACGTTGCCATATTCAATGGTATTGAGGGTTTGTCCATGACTTCGACGCAGTAAGGCTCGGCAACGTGCTTCTAATTCGCCAAAATCAAAGGGCTTAGTCAGGTAATCGTCGGCCCCCAAATCGAGCAGAGTAATTCTGTCCTCCACTTGGTTACGAGCCGTGAGAATGATGACGGGGGTATGAGCGTGTTTTTTTCTGAGGTTTGCCAGGATGTGATTGCCCGTTGTATCTGGCAAGTTGAGGTCTAATAACAATAAGTCGTATTGTTGTAAATCCAACATTTGTTGGGCGGTTTTACCGGTTGTGGCGAGATCGATGCCGTGGCCCATTCGACTCATTCTTTGGCAAATGGCTTCACCGAGAATTTTATCGTCTTCTACTACTAAAATTCGCATGATTCATCACTTTTTATTTACCCTTCATAAGGCTTTGTTTTTATATTTTTCGTCGTTACTTAGCGTATCTTAAGATAAAAAATGCCCTAATACCTATACATTCGCATAAAAACCGCTTCGCTTGTCTGTTGACCGCCTCTTACTTTTTCCCTATTTGAAGATATGTAGATAATATCAACTTTAGGGTGCAGGCTGGATGCGAATAGCCCATTATAAAAAGCATCTATCATGACCGTAAGGAGTAAGTAGAGATGAGCAAGTCTGTTTCCGATATCATTGTTGATACCCTAAGTGAGGCGGGTGCTAAGCGCTGTTATGGCATCGTTGGCGATACCATTAACCACTTTACTGACGTTCTCAGTCGGTCTGATATTGATTGGGTGCATGTGCGCCATGAAGAAGTGGGGGCCATGGCCGCTGGTGGCGAAGCTTATATGACGGGGCAGTTAGCATTGTGCGCAGGAACATGCGGTCCAGGCAGCTTGCACTTCATTAATGGTATTTTCGAAAGCCATCGTAACGGCTCGCCTATGGTGTTGATTGCTTCTCAGGTGGATCGTCGGCAAGAGGGTCTGAACTTTCCTCAAGAAGTGGATCAAAAAGCCCTTTATGATCAATGCTCTGTGTTTTGTGAACGCATTTCTCATCCAGACCAAGCGCGTCGCATTACGGTTCAAGCAGCGCAAGCGGCACTGACAAAAAACGGGGTAGCGGTGATTGTCGTCAATGGCGATATGTTCCAAGAAAAAGTGGCTAATGATGTCAATTGGCGGGTACATACCGCTAAACCAACCATTCGTCCTAATCCTTCTGAAATCGCTGAATTAGCCACCATGATTGACAATGCAGAGCGGGTTACCTTGTACGCTGGCATTGGCGCAAAGCATGCCTGCGAAGAATTGATTGAGCTGGCGGAGTTATTAAAAGCCCCCATTGTTCACAGTTCTCGCTCGAAAGAATTTATTGAGCCTAACAACCCTTATCAAGTAGGAATGACAGGAATTTTAGGCAACCGTGCGGGGATGGAGGCGGTCATGGATTGTGACTTGTTAATCTGTCTTGGTACCGATTTCGCTTATAGCCAGTTTTATCCAGAGAAAGCCAAAATCGTTCAAATTGATATTGATGCCAGACATTTAGGTAAACGTAGCCCCATCGATCTTGGTCTAGTGGGGGACGTTGCAGATTCTCTCCAAGCTTTGCTACCAAAACTTACGCCGAAAAACGATCAAGCCCATTTAGACAAAGCGTTAACGCAATGGAAAAAAGACAAAGCGGAGTACGTGCAAGAGGCGGAATCTGGACAATCATTGATCCATCCACAAACCGTCGCTCATACCTTGGATAAACTGGCAGCAGACGACGCCATTTTCACGGCTGATGGTGGTTCGCCCATGGTGTGGTTATTACGCCATTTAACTGCGACGGGGAAACGCCGTTTTTTAACCAGTCTGCTCCACGGCACTATGGCCAATGCTTATCCGCAAGCGCTGGGGATTGCTAACGCCTACCCAGATCGACAAGTGATCGCCATGTGTGGTGATGGGGGAATGAGTATGCTAATGGGAGATTTATTAACACTGGTTCAGGAAAATATTCCCGTTAAATTGCTGATTTTTAACAATGAATCCCTTGGTTTTGTTGAAATGGAGCAACGTGTTGAAGGCTTGTTGGATGCCTTTACTGGTTTGAAAAATCCTGACTTTTCAAACCTAGCGCAAACGCTAGGTTTAGAAGGGTTCCGAGTGGATAAAACCGATCAGTTGGAAGAAGCCATGCAACAGTGGTTAGACACCGATAAACCTGCTCTATTGGATGTCAGAGTCAGCCGAATGGAGCTGGTGATGCCGCCGAAGATTGAAGCGTCTCAGGTCATGTCGACGGCCATGTTTGGCATTAAAGCCGTTCTAAATGGTCGTACAGATGAAGTGGTCTCGTTAATACGTGATAACTTTGTCCGTTAAGGTCGATTATCCTGTTTGAATAAAATCGTAAGCATCAACAAAGACGTCAATCAATGTCTGGCGTCTTTGTTGAAACCTCTTTGCCATCGACGGTAACGCCGGATACATGGCGGAAATGCCAAGGGCTTGTGCCTTTTTTCAAGTGAGAAAAGGTGACGTTATTAAACTGGCTGTCTAGCAAATCTTCTATATCCGTTGGCATCACATTCTTCAGATGGACATCATTGAAATAGATATTTTTATGATAAGAAGAATGTGTAAAGCCGGTGAGGATTTGAATGGAGGGCTTTTTCCCTGCGATGCCGTCCACGGACACATGGTTAATGCTAAAGTCAGAGAACTGTGCGGGGGTACTGGCGGGCTGATACTGGGTTACTTCGTTTGGGTCGCCATATTGAAGGGTCAGTAAAAAGGCTTGATCCGCTAAGTCTGACAGGGCCGTATTACGAAAAATTACATCAGAGGCACCGCCGCCTATAGCATCGCTGCTTTTGGCTCGCAGGCCTATATCGGTTTTCACCATGACATTATTTTCCGCCATAATATGCTTAATACCAGAGCCTGTTCGACTGCCTAAGACAACGCCACCATGGGCGTGATAGATAAAGTTATTAAAGAGCCAAGCCCCGTTTACGCCCTGTTCGGACGCGGCTTTAGCGCCTGCTCCTGCGGCAAAATTAATGGCGTCGTCTCCCACATCGAAGTAGCTGTTCAACACCAAGGTATTTGTGCCTCGGCTGATATCGATGCCATCACCATTGTTGACATCATAGGTTTCCACTTTAATGCTGTTGTATGTCGCGTTTTTATTGCTGCTACTGACAATCGCATGGTTCGCTGGGTTACGAAGGGTGACACCTTCAACATACAGATTGGTTACTTTTCTTAGGTAAACAAGGTTAGAACGCATGCTGCCATAGGCTTTATGAGCCGACATGCTGTGTTGAATACCGTTTTCGACTTGTGATTTGGCCAGTAAACCATAGTCCTTATAGAGCTTATTGCTGCCGTGTAAGTAGTGTGGTTGATCGTGCTGTAAATAGTTTTGATAACGATTGGCCGATTGTTTCCAGCCATTTCCATCAATAGTGCCGCTGCCGACAATGCGTATATTGGTGAATGTTTTACTGTCGGTAGCAGGGGATTGCAGAACATTGATTAAGGCTGAAGGGGTTTTGTTGATGATTGGGTAGTCATCAGCATGGCTTGAACCGAGTAACTTGGCACCTTTGGCGAGATGAAGAGTCATGTTGCTTTTTAGGTAAATAGCCCCTGTGACAAAGGTGCCTGCTGGAATGGTGAGTTCACAGTGTGCTGGGCAACTGGCAATGGCCTGTTGAATGAAGTGTGTGTTGTCGGTTTTGCCATCCCCTTTTGCTCCAAAGGCGGTAATGTTGCGCTGGGTAGGGCGCGGGGTGGTTTTCAGTGTTAATACTTGGCTTGTGTTAAGTATTTTGCCGTTTTTATCCAGTGCCTGAACCTGAAATTGATAGCTTGTATTAGGGGATAAATCGCTGATTTTAGCGCTTTGCCAAACGATTTTCTGGGTGAAGTCGCTTGGGTTGTTCTTGTAAAAGTGATCAATAAACGGCTTAGCAGCGGAGTAGATGTTGTGGCTTTTCGCCAGCCCGATAACATGACCGTTTTCTAAAATCTGATAAGCCTGAATGTCGGTAATATTGTCCGGTGGTGTCCAAGTCAAGAGGAGGCTATGGTCGTCGGCACTGGCGGCAGGGGATTGTATGTTAAGCCTCTCTGCTGCTTGAGCCATGCCTGCTAGAATGGTTAGGAGAGCTAGGCCTGTTCTGATAAAAGATACGATGTATTTCATGGTCACTTAGTTATCATCCATTAGAGTTCTTTGGTTAGTCCATTATGATTAAACGAGTAATCGCGTCCTATATTGCGGTTTTTTTTATGCTTGTTAATTGAGTTTACGTTTTTATGACAGATTGTACTGTTTCTAAACACGGTACAAGTATCACAACTAGATGATTCGAGGTGAGGGGAGTTTAGGGAGAGTGACGGCTAAAGCGTGGCTGCTAAAGAGTGACTAGAGAAAAGATAAGGGCGAGTTGTTGTCGCTCGCCCTTTTTCGCTTCACTTATTCTTATAGCGCATATTGTTTTGCAGTGTAGTCAAGCGCCCGGAACATCCGTTCAATAATGATGTCAACGTCTTGTTTGCTACAGACGATTGGTGGCGCGCACACTATGGCATCTCCGACGGCGCGTACCAGTAAGCCTTCTTTAATGGCTTGATTTCGGCAAACGATAGTGGCTGCTGCGTTGGGGGCTAAACGTTCCTTTGAGCCTTTGTGTTTGACTAACTCTAAGGCGGCGACCATGTTTTTCGCGCGCGCTTCGCCGACGATAGGGTGCGCTTCTAGGGATTTCCAGCGCTGCTCGAAATATGGACCGACATCTTTCGCCATGTTTTCAATGGTATGTTGGCTTCGCAGAATATCCAAGGTGGCGAGCCCGGCTGCACAGGCAACGGGATGGCCCGAGTAAGTCATGCCATGAGCAAAATCTCCCTTGCCTTGAGCAAGAACTTCCGCAATTTTGTCAGATATCATCACACCGCCGAGGGCTTGGAAACCATTGGTGACGGCTTTGGCAAACGTCATCAGATCCGGCTTAAAACCATAGGTCTGACAACCAAACCAGCTACCTGTACGGCCAAATCCGCAGATGACTTCATCACTGATCAATAAAATGTCATGTTCGTTACAGATGCGCTGGATTTCTGGCCAGTAAGAGTCTGGTGGGATAATCACACCACCGGCCCCTTGAATAGGCTCAGCGATAAAAGCTGCGACCTTGTCTTCGCCAAGTTCTTCGATTTTCTTTTCTAGCTCACGGGCGGCTTGTAGACCAAACTCTTCTGGCGTAAGGTCGCCACCTTCACCGAAATAATAGGGTTGTTGGATGTGATGCACATAATCAATTCCGGTGTACTGATCGTGCATGAAGGTCATGCCCGATAGGCTAGAAGCGGCAACGGTACTTCCATGATAGGCATTGTTACGGGCGATAAAGTGCTTTTTCTCTGGTTTGCCAAGAATCTGATAATAGCGATGGACGATTTTGATGTTGGTATCGTTTGCTTCTGATCCAGAATTGGTGAAAAACACATGGTTTAAATGGTTAGGAGTGACTTGTGCCATGGCTTCCGCCATTTTCACTGCTGTGTCATTAGAGCATTGGAAGAAGTTGTTGTAGAAAGGCAGCACTTGCAGCTGCTCATGAATGGCTTCAACAATTTTTGGTTGGCTGTAGCCAAGGTTACAGCACCATAGGCCTGACATGCCATCAAGTACTTTACTGCCTTCTGAATCATAAAAATAAATATGTTCACCACGGGTGACGATTCGGCCACCACTTTTTTGATACGCTCCCACATCAGTAAAGGGGTGTATGTGGTGGGCTTGATCTAAAGCGCGTAGAGCCTCTGTTGTGGGCCCTAGAGGTTTGTTGCTCATGGATGCTCTCCTATGACAATAAGGTTCGTTTGCTTAGGAGTGCTCCCCTTTAATGGCAAACAAGTGAAAGTCGATAACGACTCGATTAAGGTATCATTGTCGCTTATGGTATCTACAAAAGGGATCGGTTGGGATTACCCTTTTAGGTAGGGAATGGCAATGCACTCACCAGTATGGTGAGTGCTAGGATTACTACAGATGCCAGTGGTAAGACTGAGCTTAAATGCTTATTGGTAACCAACAATGCCTTTGATTTCTAGAAAATCGTGGAAACCAAACTCGCCCCATTCACGTCCATTACCGGATTGTTTGTAGCCGCCAAATGGTGCGCGTGGATCGAAATCATTACGGTTGAGATAGACGGTACCAGCGCGCATTTTTCTCGCTACAGAACGGGCGCGTTCTAAACTGCCCGATTCGATGTAAGCGGCCAATCCATAAGGCGTATCATTGGCAATTTGGATGGCTTCTTCTTCGCTGTGGTAAGGAATGATACAGAGTACTGGACCGAAGACCTCTTCTTGGGCAATGGTTGAATCGTTACGTACGTTAGCAAATGCGGTAGGGCGAATAAAATACCCTTTATCTAGACCGTCAGGGCGACCAGTACCACCGACGATCAGTTCGTTACCGGCATCAACGGCGTTTTGAATCATGCCATTGACCTTGTCAAATTGCAGTGCGTTGGATAGGGGACCGATGTCAGTGTCTTCCGATAATGGATCTCCGACTCGAGTATTCAAGGCGGTCTCTTTGACCAATTGTACTGCCTGATCGTGAAGGGCTGCGGGTACTAGCATGCGTGTTGGGGCGTTACATGATTGCCCAACGTTACGGAAACATTGCTTGGCTCCCCAACGAACTGCGCCCTCGAAATCGGCATCGTCTAGGATCACAAAGGGAGATTTACCGCCTAATTCCAGTGACACACGTTTGATATTATCTGCCGCGGCTTTAGAGACTTGTACCCCTGCACGGGTTGAACCCGTTAAGGAAACCATATCAATATCCGGGTGGCTGCTAATGGCGGAGCCGACCTCTGGTCCATCCCCATACACCATATTAAATACACCAGCTGGGACGCCTGCTTCATGGAGAATTTCCGCAAATAATTGAGCTGAAAGAGGCGTCATTTCACTCGGTTTTAGCACGATAGTACAGCCACAGGCCAAAGCTGGTGCAACTTTACAAGCAATCTGGTTCATCGGCCAGTTCCATGGAGTGATAAAGCCACATACCCCAATTGGCTCTTTTACTATGTGGCTATCGCCCAGTTCATTTTCAAAGGAGAAGTCGGCTAATACATCCCGAGCAGTGATAAAATGCAACATGCCAATGGGAGATTGTGCTGAACGGCTCATGGAAATGGCCGCTCCCATTTCGGCGGTAATGGCTTGAGCCATGTCTTCGAGGCGAGTTTTATAGACTGCAATAATACGGTCTAAAACGGCTAAGCGTTCTTCACGGCTCGTTTGTGACCAGGAAACAAAGGCGTTGCGCGAGGCGGTGACGGCTTGATCGACATCGCTTTTTTTCCCCAAACTGACTTGCGCAATGACCTCTTGCGTAGAGGGATTAATCACTTCCTTAATAGACGTGCTGTCGGATGGCACCCAAGTACCATTGATATAGAATTTATTATAGTGTTTCATGGTGTCTCTTCCTTCACGTAGCGTGTTTACCGATTGTAGCGACCTTGTTAGGTAGAAAACATACCTCCTATGGGGGAGGCGTTTTGGCAATGGATTTGCTTATTGTTTTGTATTCATATAATAAGAGCAACTGGAACTATGTCTTTTTTAGCCCTTTTTAGTCAGCACTCAGTGCGCCTATCTTCCTATTTGGGGACCGAGGCATTTGTGCCCGAAATGGTTTCTATGTTTAAAGCGCTGGTGGATATCGACAATATCACTATTTTAGCTTATCCATCAAAAACCATGCCTCGAGTGGAATACAATGAACTTCCCAATGGTCTTATACAGACCTCGATTGATAAGTTTTTAAATGGCACTTTTTTGCTTGATCCTTATTACATGGCCGCAACAAAAGCCCAAAAACAGGGTTTTTTTGCCTTGTCTGAGCTTTCCCCAGAGGGGTTTAAGAAGAGTGAGTATTATCACGCTTATTACAAAAACAGTGGTTTAAATGATGAGTGTGGTTATCTTATTTGGCTGGGCAATGATGATGCGTTTATCAACATTTCGCTAAGCCGAATGAATCAACAAGACGTCTTTGATGCTGACACTTTAAAGCGGTTAAACGATATCTGTCCGATGGTTGATTGGCTGGTAAAGCAGCATTGGACGAAAGAAATACATAGCTCCCCTTCGTTTAATTTGCGGCAGCGTTTAGAAATTGCCTTGGACGGCTTTGGCACGAGTTTGTTAACCGATAGAGAAAGCCAAACTGTGGGGATGATTCTGCATGGTTACTCCAATAAAGCGATTTCAGAGCGCCTTCATATCTCTGTTGAAACCGTCAAATTACACCGTAAAAATGCTTACGCTAAACTGGATGTGACGACGGCAGGCGAGCTATTTAATCTGTTTTTAGATTCGGTCATGAGTATTCACGACGATATGGAGGGTGATCCACTGAGTTATTATATGAACGCAAGAACCATCGTTCAGGCGCCATGATGGTTAGTACTGAATTCCATCCATTGGTGAGGCACTGTGGACGAACAAGATACTGCTCTTTTTTTAAGCTCTGAGGGGCTCTAGCCCTTCTAAGTGCTGTAAAAACAAGGTGAAAATGTCGGCCTGATTATTTGTGTTGAGACGACTGTGGATGTTTTTACGGTGTACCTTAATCGTGCCGACACTGATACCAAGTTGGTCTGCAATGGACTTTGAAGAGTGCCCTTGTAATAGTAGACCGAGCACTTCTTGTTCTCTATCGGTTAAGACACCTTTAGCAAAGGTTTTAAGTGCTTGCTTAAGAGGACTGTTTCTCCTGACGTTATCCACATAATTTTGAGACTGGGCCAGCCAAAACTGTTGAACCAGTGATTCAATCATGGGAAAAACCATTTTCAGGTTATTCAGTTCACTGCGTAATATTGAGCCAACGGTTTTTTTGCGACCTAAGGTAATCACAAATGTGGTTGAGCGATTAAGGTTAATCAGAATGTTTATTTCGTCGACTAAATCAAATGCTTGATAGCACTGTTGATAGTAACGAGTTTGCTCAAAAGAATCCGGTGCTAAATCGGCTAAGCGGTGAATGCCAGATGACACGCCTTGTTGTATGGCATTGAAGAGCGGGTCTAATAAATAAAAATTGTTAAGATAAGCATGGAGCGTCGGGCTTTCTTCTGGCGTAATCTTTGGGTGGATTAGAATGGGTTTAAAGGTTTTTTTATAAGTAATGAGATTAATATCGTCAAAATAACATAAGCCACTTAAAAAGCTTTCTAAGACACAAGGAAAACTGTGAATTCGCAAATGACTGGTAACAACGGCTAAGTCTTTCATCAAGTCTGATGGGGAGATCTGGCCGTTCTTGTATCGTTGTAACATAGGCATTCCTCATCTTACTTTCATCACTTTTTAGACGAAAGTGTGCTGTTCGCCATAACCCTGACGGATGTTTCATTATAGAGCACATGGACTATTATTGTCTTTTTTGGGGGCTTTCATGTTGCCCTTCTTTCTTTTTCAATCCATCACACATTTTCTTAGCAAAGCTTGGGCCAAAGATAATTTTGCGGGTAAAAATCATTCTAGACCATAAGAAACATTCTTAATTCTCTTAAAAAATGCCCATGTAAGAAGAGAAATATCATTGATTTTAATAGGGAATTGACAGGTCTATTTTTAGCTTGTGGTGCGAGGGCTTTTTGTCGATGTCGAAATAACGCGCTATTCATATACCCACTAGGGGATAGTTACTCTTGATAATTGTTGAGAGTAAGGTGCTTTATAGCGGTATATAATCCAAAAGAGAGTAGTGTATATGTTAGTAAATGATGAGAAGCCAACCGAGTTTGATGTGTTTATAACGGACTTTAATGGCAACTTGCGTGGCAAACGTTTCCCAGCGGAAAGTATAGAAGAGATTATGCAAGAAGGGATGAAGCTACCCTTATCTGTTGTTGCGCTGGATAACTGGGGGAATGATGTTCTCAAAAATGGCTTAGTGTTTGAAACGGGTGATAGTGATGGGCTCTGTCTTCCCGTGCAAAATAAAGCGGTGCCTGTGCCTTGGGCAGAACAACCTCGTAAGCAAATACTTGCCATGATCCATAAACCAGATGGTTCGCCTTGTCATCTGGATCCTCGTCAAATACTTAAAAATATTGTTGATCGCTATAAAAAACTGGGTCTAACGCCTGTTGTGGCAACGGAACTTGAGTTCTATCTTTTAGATCGTGAGTCGGAAACATTACAACGTCCCATTCCTCCTGTTGTGCGCAATGGTAATGGTCGCCGTTTACAAGAAACGGATTGTTATTCAGTGAAAGAGATGGATGGCTTGGCGGTGTTCTTCGCGGATGTGCGAGAAGCATGTAATCAACAGAATATTCCAGCGGATACGATTATTTCTGAGTTAGGCCCCGGCCAATTTGAAATTAACATGGTGCACACTGATGATGCGCTACTCGCGGCAGATCACGCCAGTATGTTTAAGCGCCTAATTAGCGGCGTGTCTAGAAAGCATGGTATGGCGTCGACCTTCATGGCAAAACCTTATCCAAATGAAAGTGGTAATGGTATGCATGTGCATTTTAGTGTGATCGATGAAGACGGGAAAAACGTCTTTGATAACGGCACAGATGAAGGCTCCGCTTTATTAAAGCAAGCGGTTGCTGGATTACTGAATCACATGGCTGACAGTATGTTGGTGTTTGCCCCTCATCTGAACTCTTATCGTCGTTTCCAAGCCGGGGCGTATACGCCAACCTTCGCAGGTTGGGGATACGGTAACCGCACGGTAGCGGTCCGCATACCAGAAAGTCCTAACGCTGCTAGACGAATTGAACATCGAGTATCGGGAGCGGATGCGAACCCATACTTGGTATTGGCGGCTGTGTTGGGTGCGGCTTTAAATGGTATTGAAAATAAAATGTCGCCACCTAGTCCGATTGAAGGCAATGCCTACACGTTAGTGGACTTGTATGAAAGTCTGCCGAGCCGTTGGGACGATGCAACAGAATTTTTTAAAGATAGCCAATTTCTAAACGAATATCTTGGCGAAGCCTTTGTTAATGCTTTTTCAGCAGCCAAAGAACAGGAGCAAAACCGTTTGTTTGGGCAGATCTCAGACATTGAATACAAGTCTTACTTATAGATGTCATCACAAAATGACAAACGACGCGTCATAATTAAAGAGCCCTGAGTCAGTGTGATAAACCCTGTCTCAGGGCTTATATATTTTATCAACCGCATGGTTGCAAACCGATTCTGTTGTGTCTTTTGGTCTTGTCTATATCTACTTACCTATGATTTTTCCAACGTTCTATTAGAGATCACACCTAAGGGAAATGCCTTAGTCACTCTTATGATCGTCGCAGTGGCACTATCTGTGCTTATTACTTTATGCATTATGTGTCGTCAAAAGCGTGTTGTGGGGTAAATTGACTAGAGGAGTAGTTAATGAAAATTGGAATCTTAGCGGCAGGGACTACGCCAGAGCACTTGAGTTCAGAGTTTTCTACCTATGCGGATATGTTTATCCAAGCATTGGAGGTCTTGCATCCTGAGGTATCCTTTGAGGCTTATGATGTGCGTGATGACGAATTTCCTGAAAGTCATGTCGCTTGTGATAGTTGGTTAATTACTGGGTCAAAATCGGCTGTATATGAGAATTCTTCTTGGATGCAAGGTTTACAAGCTCTGATACGCACCATAGATGAGCATAAACAGCCTTTGGTGGGCATTTGTTTTGGTCATCAAATTATTGCGCAAGCGTTGGGGGGGCAGGTTGATCGCTACCAAGGAGGGTGGGGCGTGGGTATCCATCGATACGAAGTAATCGATCAAATGGCTCAGGCACAGTTAGGCAAAAAAAACTTTGCTGTGTGTGCGTTCCATCAAGATCAGATAGTGGAGAAACCGTCGCAGGCAAAGGTGTTTGCTCGGTCTGACTTTTGTGAATTCGCGGGGCTTTTGTATGAAGATCATATTCTTACGGTACAGGGACACCCTGAGTTTTCCCGTAAGTTCGAAGGTTGCTTGTTGGATATGTACGATAACATGTTAGCTCCAGACATATTGAGTCAAGCAAGGGATAGTCTCTATAGTGAAGATCTACAATCGAGTCAAATGTTAGCTTGGATTGGGGAATTTTTGACACAACCCCGTTGCTCCGAAGAAATATTGTCCCACTGACAAAGTTGTCTCTTGTTAAGAGAAATTAATCGGCTATAACCATAGAAACGGCAGAACGCCCTAAGTAGTATTTGGGATCTGCCGTTTGTAATTGTCTATGGATAGAATGGTGAATAGATAGGTTTTTCGCTCTATCTCCGTTTATTTAGCGTTTTAAAAAGCCGCGCCCTTGTAGAAACGACAGCATGTGCTCACGCTTTTTCATTTGCACTGCCGCTGCGGTTTGTTCTGACCAGTTGCTGTTTTTCTGGCTACCACTGCGATTTTGATAGTAGGATTCCATTTGCGCATCGTAGGCTTTGACATCAGCCTCGCAGCGAGTGCTATCGTAGCTGTCTTTGTGGAGAATAACTTCCACAGGTAAACGAGGTTTGAGATCGGGTTCAGCATCTGGCCAGCCAAGGCACAAGCCAAAGACTGGGTATACTTGGTCTGGTAGATTCAGTAGCTCGGCTATTTGGTCTGTATCGTTACGAATGCCACCGATGAATACCGCACCTAAGCCTTCTGATTCGGCACCAAGCATTAAGTTTTGAGCAAATAAGGCCGCATCCACTGTTGAAGTGATAAAATGTTCAGTATTGCCTTCTAATGCCCCAAAGCCTTGTTCAATACAAGCGTACTCAACACGGCTTAGGTCAGCGCAAATGATCAAAAATTCAGCGGCGGATTCGATCCATTTCTGACCGCCAGCTAACGTCGCAATTTTTTGGCGGTTTGCTTTGTTGGTGACCTGTACTAAGGAATAGGCTTGAATAAAGCTGGATGACGCTGCCCCTTGAGCGCATTGAATCAGACGACGTAGTTGCGATTCATCGATTGGTTTGTCGGTGTACTGTCGGATGGAGCGATGAGATGACTGAGCTTCAAGAATTGGGTTCATAAAATATCGAGACTCTTTTGGTGAATTGAATGTCATCGATGTTAGTCAGTTCGCTACACTAGGTCAAAGTTGCTTGCAGTTTATACGAATTATTCCTATTTAGTAACGTATTCCCTGTGCATTTTGATGACATACTGGAATAATAGACCACGGGCTTATATGTACTGAGCATATTAACGATATCTAAATAATCAATTTAACAATGATTAGCTTGTCTTATACTATGCGTCTCCATCCTTGCCATGCTTGTTTTTGATAAAACGCATTTTACGGACGAAAGTGAATCGGTCCGTCTTATTTGTTTACGAATTTTACTGAGGTACCCATGAGTGCATTTGAAACTGAACGCGTACTAAGTGTTCACCATTGGAATGAGAGTTTATTTAGCTTTAAAACAACGCGAAATGCAAGCTTGAGATTTGAGAATGGCCAGTTTGTGATGATTGGCTTAGAAACAGATACTCGCCCTTTGGTCCGAGCTTATAGTATTGCCAGTCCAAACTATGAAGAGCATTTAGAGTTTTTCAGTATCAAGGTGCCAAATGGTCCTTTAACCTCTCGCTTGCAGCACTTAAAAGTGGGAGATGACATATTAGTCAGCCGCAAGCCAACAGGTACACTGGTGACTCGTGATCTGCATCCAGGCAAACACTTGTATTTGCTGTCCACAGGCACGGGGCTTGCGCCTTTTTTAAGTCTAATTCAAGATTTTGAGGCCTATGAACAATACGAAAAAATCATTCTTGTCCACGGTGTGCGTCATGTCAGCGAATTGGCTTACGCTGATTTCATTGAGAAGGAACTGCCAGAGAATGAGTTTTTTGGTGAACAGGTGCGTGAAAAGCTAATTTATTACCCAACCGTTACCCGCGAACCCTTCCGTAATCAAGGTCGCCTAACTGATTTGATTCGCAGCGGAAAGCTGGCTGCAGACATCGGTTTGCCACAAATTAATCCTGAGGTGGACAGAGCGATGATTTGTGGTAGCCCTGCTATGCTGAAAGACACCGCAGAATTATTGGATGAACTTGGCCTAAAAGAGTCTCCAAAAATTGGTGTGCCTGGGGATTATGTTATCGAGAGAGCGTTTGTTGAACGATAAGACTCTTTTGCTAATTTGTCTGTTGTGAATAAGCTGCGAAAAGAAAAGCCCCCGACGATTGTCGGGGGCTTTTTTCATTGAAAGCATGGTTCTTCTAAGGTGTTGTACGTTATGGAAAGACAATAAGTCACATCCGCTTAACGTAAACTTCTGAACTTAGAAGCGGTACTCTGCACCGACTGTAGCTTGTTTAAAGTCGGTGTTAGTTTTGCCTGTGCCATTTTGTTCAATATCTTTCGCATCCATTTTAGTATCATACCAAGTGTACTGTGCATTCAGAAGGAAGTTCTCGGTTACTTTGAACCCTACGCCTGCACCAGCGAATACGCCTTTGTCATCATTGCTATTATTACCAACAGCGGTTTTGTAATCGGTTCTGTACCAAAGTTGTCCCCCTTTGGCGAAGAGTTCTAGACGGTCACCCAATGGTAGGATCGCTTTTAATGCTGCGGTATAACCGTCTGTACTGGCGCTTGCCAGACTATTTCCATAATCGCCAAAGTCAATGTAGCTACCTTCCAATGCAAGATAGGGGTTTAGACGGTAGCCAATGACCCCTTCTTTGACGTCGTTATGATCATCAAAACTGTCTTGGCCATCAATTTTTACATAGCCATAGTTGCCGCCAACATAGAAACCGTGGTCATTAGTCATTGTATTTTCTGCTTGAGCCGCTGCACTGAAAGAAATTAAAGCAGCCGTGCTTGCTAGAACAGGAAGGATCTTTTTCATCGTGAACTCCTCAGTAACATTGATTTTGCTAAAAATAGCGAATTTAAAAAAACAGAGAAAATGACGTAATCGCTGTACCTATTAGTAATAATCAACGCTGAAAAAAATTCTAGCATTTCACGGCTTAATACATGATTGATCCATCTTTATTGAAGTAAATTGTGTTTATTAAGGGTTTCTTTATAGTTTGCGGGGTAATAACCTTGTTATAAATATGGTTTTTAATGATTGTTTTTAATAAAAAACATTATAAAACATATAGTTATGGGTTTTGTTTGTTCTGGTTTTAGGTGGTCTAATATTAGTTGTATTGTAAAGAAGCAGTGAATCTTAGTGTCTTGTTTTTGAGGGTTTTAATGGGGTATTTAAGCTTTAAAATGAAAATAAAAAAGGAAAAAAGAAACCGTTAAGGCAGAGCCGCTTTGATATAGAGGAGAAAAGATAGCTTAATTTAAAACTTGTTATTTTCTTGCCATTTTCTAGGGTTGAAGAAAAACTAAAATACCGCATCATGTAAAGATATCCACTGACAAACTTTTACGCATAGTAGAGTAAAACTGTTGGTTTTGCAGATAACAGTGTTTAAGGAGAGATTATGAGTTCTGATAGCAAGTTGAACCAAGATTACATTCCACCCAAAGTATGGAAATGGGACACAGAAAGTGGCGGTAAATTTGCCAGTATCAATCGTCCCATCTCTGGTTCCACCCATGATAAGAAGCTGCCCATTGGTGGGCATCCTTTACAAGTCTATTCCCTAGCGACACCGAATGGACAAAAAGTCACCATTATGCTCGAAGAATTGCTGGCATTGGGTAAAACACAAGCAGAATACGATGCTTATTTAATCAATATTGGAGAAGGGGATCAGTTCTCTTCAGGGTTTGTTGAGATCAATCCGAACTCGAAAATTCCAGCTTTAATGGATCACAGTACAACGCCTCCAACCCGTGTTTTTGAGTCTGGATCGATTTTGCAGTATTTGGCTGAAAAGTTTGATGCACTGGTCCCAAAAGATCATGGTGCAAAAACTGAATGTCGTAATTGGCTATTCTGGCAAATGGGATCGGCACCGTATTTGGGGGGCGGTTTTGGTCACTTCTACGCTTACGCTCCGACCAAAATGCAATACCCGATTGACCGCTTTACCATGGAGACCAAGCGTCAGTTAGATGTATTGGATAAACAGCTAGCAAACAATACCTATATGGCAGGGGAGGAATATTCCATTGCGGATATCGCGATTTGGCCTTGGTATGGCAACTTGGTACTCGGCAACTTGTATGATGCAGCGGAATTTCTAGATGTATCTAGCTACAAAAACGTTTTACGTTGGGCAAAAGCGATTGAGCAGCGTCCTGCGGTTCAGCGTGGGCGGATTGTTAACCGTACTTGGGGCGATGCGTATTTAGAAGAGCGTCATTCAGCGGCGGATTTTGACGGTGTTTTAAAATAAACAAGATCGTTCGAAAGGATAATGAAAAAGGCAGTGATGTATTCGCATTATCGCCTTTTTTGTCGCCCACAATTGTCACCATGGGGTTAGTCAAAAGGGTGATCAATGACGGCGGTGGCTTGAAGGGTCAAACTTGGGCTGCGTATATGGTTTCGAATAAGGTCTTTAGCGGTTTTTACGTCTCGCTTGAGTAGAGCGTCCATCAGGGCTTCGTGTTCTTTTTTATTGGCGTCAAAGACTGCCACATCAACCATGTTCTTTTTTAGCCAAAGGTTACGATAGCGGGACGCTTTTTCATACAAGCTGTCTCGTACCTGCAGTAGCGCGGGAGACTGGCACCCTTCGGCAATGGCAGAATGAAAGTCGTGATGGTATTGCTCCCAACGATGCGGCTCTTTTTCCAGTAAGTCATTGTGGATTTTCATCTTGTGGGCGCACGCGACGATATTGGCCTCCCATTCATCATCACCCCGTTCTATGGCAAGCTCAACACACAATGCTTCTATTTCTGAGCGAGTTTCATAGATATCAATTAGCTCCGCTTTGGAGATCGGGTGCACTCGAAATCCACGCTGATTTTCGACGACGACGAGTTGTTTTACCAGTAATTGCGACAATGCTTCGCGCAATGGCCCGACACCAACCTGATAGCGCTCTTTCAAGCGACTCATTCGCAGCTTTTCACCCGGCTGGAAATAGCCCGTTAAAATATCGTTGGTGAGCTTCCCCAATACCTGAGAGGCAAAATTGTCTTTACTGTCAACTTCTTCAATGGGGGGCTGCTTCATCTCTATCGCACTCGCTTGCGTGGTGGCTCTTAAGTCCCCGTTACAACAGGAATCGTTCTGCATTCTAAGGGAAAGCTCTGAAATAGTTAAGGAAGGATTCTTTAAAAAGGTTGACGTCGATCCATAAAATCGACATTATTATAAAATGTCGACATTTTATAATAATGTCGATTTTTATCTTGGAAAGATTAGAATTTCCGTAGCAATCGATAGTGCTCAGCCAAACCGATCTTCTTGGTGTCGATTGTTACCTCAGAGAATTCGTAGAACAAAAATAATAGGAGAGACAAATGCAAGTTCAAAGCAAAGCAAAAAACGCGACAGAGAAGCAAATATCAACCCATGCTGGTAATGCATTTCAAGGGTTTTCCGTCATGGATTATCCCACAAGCAAGCGGCTAAAAGTGGTGACATTGCATGCCGAGACCATGGCTGCATTTATAGCAGCGGTAGAGGAATGGTCTGTGCAAAATATTGAATACAAGCCTTTTTTACGTTTTGAAGTGGCAGATCGCTTGGATGCCATTACCGACTACACTTTAGGGGCATTTCTTAATGCAACGGTGAGAGATCGAGAGACGGGGGCTTTTCTTCTTAACTATAATGATGAACTGATTAGCGAAACAGGCGAACTACGCACCGAGCTTGATGTTAAATTGTCCACGGCGGTGTCTCACATTATTGGGCTGTCTAATTATGATGCCATGTATGGTCAATATTATGCGCGTTTTACCGTTCGCCATGTCGATAACTCTGATAGCTACTTACGTAAAGCGTATCGTCGTATGGAACTGCATAATGATGGCACCTATGTCAATGAGCGCACTGATTATGTACTGATGCAAAAACTGAAAGAAGAAAACATGCAGGGTGGTAATTCATTGATGTTGCACTTGGATGATTGGGCTGAATTGGATAAGTTTTATCAGCATCCACTTGCGAAAAAGGACATTGTTTGGGGAGCACCAAAATCGAAAAATGTGGAAACCAAAGTGGCGCATCCCGTTTTCTTTGAAGAAGATGCCAATGGCAAGCCATTAATGCTATATATTGATCAGTTTGCCGAACCTCGTAACAAAGAAGAAGGCAAATACCTATACGAGATGGGGGAATCTTTAGAAGCGGATCCGAACTATCTGTCTGTTCCCATGCCCGTTGGAACGATGATGGTATTGCATAACCATTTCTGGTTACATGGTCGTGATCGGTTTGTTCCTCATCCAGAGCTGTGCCGTGAGTTGCTGCGTCAGCGAGGTCACTTTACGGATTAAGCGGGACGTTTGAGAGTGCCATCAACGATGTGCAATAGTAATAGATAGGGAACAAGATGGTTTACGATTATATTGTTATTGGTGGTGGCATTGTCGGTGTGTCTACTGCGTGGCAGCTGCAACAACGTCACCCTGAAAAAAAGATCTTGTTGCTTGAAAAAGAGTCTGTGTATTCCAAGCATCAAACGGGTCATAACAGCGGTGTTATCCACGCTGGGGTTTATTATGCGCCTGGTAGTTTAAAAGCGAAATTTTGTAAAGCAGGGGTCAAGGCGACCATGGCGTTTTGTGATAAACACAATGTGCCTTATGAGCAATGTGGTAAATTGCTGGTGGCAACAACCGAGCTAGAAGTCGAGCGAATGCAGGCGTTATTCAAACGCTGTCAGGAAAATGAGCTGGATGTCGAAATGCTGAACGCTGAGCAGTTAAAAGAGCGTGAGCCAAATGTGGTGGGGTTGGGAGGCTTCTTTGTCAAAGACACTGCTATTGTGAACTATCAGCAAGTGACCACTAAAATGGCAGAAGAGTTTGTTGAGCTAGGTGGTCAAGCCCTGTTGAATCATGAAGTGGTTGGGTTAACAGAAACGCTTGATAAAGTTGTCGTAAACGCTGCGCATTATGGTGCGTTCAAGACTTTTGAAGGGCGCTTTTTGATTACTTGCTCTGGTTTGATGGCAGACAGAACCACAAAAATGCTGGGTATTCCTACCGATTTTCAGATTATCCCTTTCCGTGGCGAGTACTATAAATTGCCTGAGAAGTATAACAATATTGTTAATCATCTCATTTATCCTATTCCCGATCCGAATTTGCCATTTTTAGGTGTGCATTTAACGCGCATGATTGATGGTAGTGTGACGGTTGGCCCCAACGCGGTGCAAGGCTGGAAGCGAGAAGGATATGGTCGTATTAATATTTCCCTGCGAGATATTGGCGATATGGTTCGTTTCCCTGGCTTTTGGCGGGTATTGAAAAAAAATTTGAAGACGGGGCTGATCGAAACCAAAAACTCTCTTTGGAAACCTGGTTATCTTAAGCTCGTACAAAAGTACTGCCCACAATTAGAACTATCGGACTTGCAGCCTTATCCTGCAGGTATTCGTGCGCAAGCGGTGTTAAAAGATGGCACTTTAGTACATGATTTTTTATTTGCTGAAAGTCCTCGTAGTTTGCATGTGTGTAACGCACCGTCCCCAGCGGCCACCTCGGCCATTCCTATTGGCCAATATATTTGTGATAAGGTCCAGGGAAGGTGTGAATAAGGAATGTTGGTGCCTTTCTAGGCACACCGTCTTAAGACGATGTGCCTTCCTCATAGTGTCTTATATTTGGATATAGTGTTGTTGAAAGCTTTCTGGGTCGAGTGGTTTGCTAAAGTAGTAGCCTTGCATGGCATCGCAGCCCAAGCCCTTTAATAGGTTGAATTCGATACTGCTTTCTATTCCTTCACCAACGACTTTTAAGTTCAGTTTCTGGCACAGCTGGATGATGCTTTCGACCATGGTAAACAAATTTTGATCCTGGCTCATGGTGGAAATAAATGACTTATCTATTTTTACTTCATCAATAGGTAGCTTCCACAGTGAATTGAGAGAAGAATAGCCGGTCCCAAAATCATCAAGTGAAATGGTAATGCCTTGTTTTTGTAGCCGAGCGAGAGTCTCGATGGAGACCGTATAGTTTTTCATAAAAACCGATTCGGTAATTTCGAGGCAAATCCATTTTTTATCAATCTTGTGCTGTTCTAAAATAGCGAATAAGTCATCTTCAAATGCCAACTCAGCTAATTGAGTCGGGCTGATGTTGATGGATAAAGGGCCGCCTAAATCAAAATTAGGATTGATGGTGCGCCAATGGGCAAGATCGGAACAGGCTTTATCAATGATATTCAGTCCCAAAGCATAGATAAGATTATTTTTTTCCGCCAAGGTAATAAAGACTTCCGGACTGATAAAACCGAATGTTGGGTGATTCCAGCGGGCTAGGGCTTCCGCCCCTTTTAGCTGTTTGTTGGCCCCGACTTTTACTTGATAGTAAAGCGTTATATCGCCGTTAGCCGTATGTTCACGAAGGTCCATCGTAAGAATAGTACGTTTATTAAACGAATCTTGATCTTTACTATTAAAAATGTGATGGCGTTTTTTTCCCGCATTCTTTGCCGCATACATGGCGATGTCTGCACGTTTGAGGGTTTCATTAAAATCAATATGTTCCGTACTTTGGGTCACAATACCGATGCTGGACGTGATGACTAACGTATGAGCGTTATCAAGAACGGGTTCACCTATTCGAGAGGCAACTTTATCAGCCAGCTTATGGATAAGGTCCAGTGCAGGCTGTGCTTTGTGGGTGAAAAGGATAATGAATTCATCACCACTTAGTCGCACCACGAGATCACTTGGTCTGACACAAGCATTGAGCCTTTGTGAAATACTAATCAGTAGTTTGTCGCCAGTTTCATGTCCCATAAAATCGTTAACGTCTTTGAAGTTATCGAGATCGATGAAGAAGAAAGACACGAATGATATATCACTATCTGGATCAAGGTTCTCGATAAACGATTTTAAGTAAGAACGATTAGCAAGGCCTGTCAGGGTATCGTAATAAGCGCCTTTTTCGAGTTTATTCATCAGTAGTTGAGTGCGTTTTAGGCTGATAAACTCTTTGCTCTCATTAAAAAAGCATTGTAAAAATTTAGTGTCACGGGGCTCCCACTCTTTGCTTTGTCCCTCGACTTGCTGACGCCATAACGCAAAAGAGCTTCTTGGCTCGAGGTGGCGCTTGTTGTCCTTTATGACAATATCCACGGTACCAGGTGCGCCTCCCCATTGGATGGTTTTTGATACTTCCTTTCGCCCGATAAACACATAAAAATCTATAGGACTTTGCGTTCGCATAATAGATAGACCATACATGTCTTCTAACCCAGGGATGGCACCAATATCGCTATGCAATTGGCTCGACTCATAATGCAGAGTGTCCCTGTCTGCGAATATCTGAGCCAACGCATCGGATGTCGCTTGCTCTAAAATAGAGAAGGTATGTTGCTTTAAGAGATAGCATTTTTTATCGTATATAATGCCAATAAAGTCATAGTGAATCACACTATTGACTTTTTCTAATATGGTTTCGAACAAACTATGAGACAGATCGGCTTTTTTGGCTTGAGAAAAAACCGCTTCAATATAAGACTGAGTATTCATCAAAAAAGTGAGCTCTTTTATATTGAAGGAAGGCGTCAAATAAGAGTTGATGATTTCACCAAATAGCTTGCTTGTGATACGAAGTTGCGTGATGACTCGTTGAGACGGCACTTTAGGCGCATTATGATGAAACACGACCATTCCCCAGAGCTTTTCCCCTTCCATAATAGATAAGGATAACGAGGCTTTTACTCCCATGTTTTTTAAATAGCTGCGGTGCACGTTCGACATGCTGCGTAATGAGGAGGCGCTTTGATCTAATGGCTCACCGTTTGGGAGGATCGAAGGGACAAGTTTCGCGGGTGTTGCGAGAACATCCGCAAAGTAGCGAATAATATTAAGTTTATATAGCTCGCGTGCTTGTTTAGGAATATCTTCAGCTGGAAATCGTAAGCCTAAAAATTTGCTATATTCGTGTTCTGATACGGATTCAGCGACGACTTCGCCAGACCAATCAGGATGGAAACGGTACATCATAACCCGATCATACTGAGTATAACTTTGCAGCTGGTCGGTAATGGTTTGAAACAACTCTGCTTCATCGTGGACAACTTTTAACAATGCAACCATATCATCTAACTGGGAAACCAAAGTGCGGGAATTGATTGATTCCGGCGTTTTTGGCGTAAACTCTAAGCAAATCCAGCCGCGAGGAAGGTGAGCGATGCACTCCCATTGGGAGCCTTTAATTGTTTTGTCTTCTGTTAAAGGAAGGGCAACGGTATATTTTGATGACAATGAGTTTAGTTTTTCTCTTTCCTGAAAAGTGAGCCATTTTAATAGATGGCTGCCTAATAACGCTCGATGATTGATTTTTGCATCACTACTGTCCTTGAGAATACGGGAAATATTGTCAGAGTACTGAACGATTCGGTAGTCTTTTGGGTCGACAACAATTTGAAAACCATGTGGCTGAATGCTGCCAACAATTTGAATTTGTTCATTTGCACACTGCTCTGCTTCTTGTCTAGTGATTTGTCGTGTTTCGATAAGCTGTCTAGTCATTGTCTATCCGTGAAAAGTTGTGTTGAAAAAGAGACGCCGCAATCTCTCTTGTGATGTCAAGGTCATCATTGTTAAGCGTAGTCGCCGTCTATCAGAAAGAATCAGATATAAAGTAAAAATGAGCAGAGATAAGGCATTATAAGGATGGCTATAAGTGACATTATTGATGAAGTCGCCATAAACGAATATGCGCCCCATTTGCCATCTTTTTATACTATTAACCAAGATAGTAGACTAAAAGAACGATAGAAGTCAGCGTCTTTTGTGTTTGATGCAGGGCCAAAAAAAGGTTTTTGTATGTTATTTGAACAAAATGGTATTGGATCGGAT
>NZ_JAEMUI010000035.1 GCF_016461715.1 Marinomonas spartinae
TAAAGGGAAGCTCTTTGAGTATGCAGTGCTGGTAAATACAAAGAATAAAATTAAAACTGTGATAGATAAATTTTTTATTTTCATAATTGATACTCCCATATCCCTATGGATAAAAAATCCCTTTTCCAGGGCTTATTCTATTTATTATTTGCCAGCGAAGCTTTTTTTCTAATTCCCACATGCCCCTTGAGAGTTCTCCAATAGTATTATCTTCTATTTCGCTTAATACTTGACTTAGCTTGTCAGTAATAAAAAACCTTTCATCAATACTATTTAAAGTATATCCGACTGCAATTCCAACGAAAATTGCTGCAACTAAAGGAGCCGCTGCTACAGTTGTTAATGAGCCTATAGCTGTTCCTGCTATTGCTGCTACAATACTACTAATGCCAACCTTTACCATGGATACTGCTAAATCTGCTACTAAATCAGTAAGTAATACTTCATCTTTGAGAATATGTTGAAGGATTATAAGAGGTACGGTTAGAAAAATTGTCAGTCTTGCGCCAGAGCGAATTGAATTTCTTAAGGCTGCTTTTCCTATCACCATGTCAACCACTTTGGCATTAGAGTCTAAATATTTTGTGCCAGTAAATATTGACCTAAGGCCTGCATGACCTTTAAAAATAACATACTGTTTTCCTTTTATGTTTTTTTCATAAATCCTTCCTAGGGCACCTATGTCACGAGCTATTTTAGTTACAGTTTTAATGTCCATAACTGTTGGTACGTAACCAGAGACATTTTTTGTTACATTAATTACATCATCTAGGGATAATTTATTATATAGTTCTATTAGTTGGTCTACAGATAATATGTATAGAGTTTGACTGTTATTCTCAATCGACTTTTTAAGTTCTTCTTTAGCTAGCTTATCAGAGCGATCCATGCTTATATTCTTAAGTTTTCATCTTGAACTTGTCTTATCATCGCTAAGATACGGTATATTGTATCTAATATCAATATTCATTCTCTTTTCACGAAGAAAATATTTGATTAAGTCATGTGCATGAGATAATTTTTTGTGTGGTAGTTATCCAAGGCACTAATCTCTACCATGAACCAGAACAACCTTAATTAACCTATCTTTTTATTAAGTAATTGCACGACTGAAAGATTACTGTTCACCAAATTGTAAGTCTGCCAAGCGCTTATATAAAGTACAGCTTTTTAGTAGTTCAGGGTGGGTGCCTTGGGCGATGATTTCCCCTTGATCCATGACGATAATGCGGTCTGCGTTTAATACAGTGGCGAGCCGATGGGCGATGACAAGGGTGGTTCTATCTGCCATCAATAATGAGAGTGCTGCTTGTACCTTGTTTTCACTTTGTGCATCGAGGGCACTGGTGGCTTCGTCGAGTAGCAATATTGGCGCGTCTTTTAAAATGGCTCGGGCTATAGCTATTCGTTGTCGTTGACCGCCGGATAGGCGCACACCATCTTCCCCGAGTCGAGTCTCATAAGCTTTGTCTAGGTGCTGAATAAACTCATCAGCATTGGCTTTTTTTGCGGCCTCTTGAATGGCTTGTTCGGTGGCATTGCGATTGGCATAACCTAGGTTATCCGCGACGCTTTGATCAAACAGGGCAGTTTCTTGGGGCACCAAGGCCAGTTGGTGACGCCAAGCACTCAAGTCATAGTCTTTGATATTGTGACCTGCAAAACATATTTGCCCTTGTTGAGGGTCATAAAATCTTAGTAAGAGTTCAAAAATGGTCGATTTCCCCGCGCCAGATGGGCCAACGAGGGCAATGGTTTCACCTTGCTTAATGGTAAAACTAAGATGTTTTAGGACAGGCGTTGTTGGACGAGTTGGGTAGCAAAAAGTAATGTTTTTTAAGGCTAATAAAGTGTTGTTTATGGCGGCCTGCTGTTGATCTGAGGTATGTTGAGGCCTAGTGCTCTGCTCAAAAAAGGGTGGAATAGGTTGTTTGCCACTGATTATATCGCTCTTTTCGTTGAGCAATTCCATAATGCGCTCGGCGGCTCCTGAGGCCCGTTGCAATTCTCCCATGACCTCAGATAATGCCGTAATGGAGCCAGCAACAATAATGGCGTAGAACAAGAAACTGGCTAAGTCGCCAGCGCTTATTGCGCCAGAAATAACGTCTTTGCCACCAAACCAAAGCATGACACCAATGCCGCCCATGGAGAGTAAAATAGCCATCAAGGCGAGCCAAGAGCGCTGTAAAATACGTTTTACGCTGACACGAAAGGCTTGTTCTACTGCCCCAGCAAAGCGTTGTTCATCGTGGTTTTCATGGGTATATGCTTGAACCACTTTGATATGGCGTAACGCCTGTGACAAATAGCGCCCTACATTGGCGATTTCATCTTGGCTATTGCGAGATAATCGACGTACTCGTCGACCAAAGTACAACACGGGCGCTACGACAAACGGTACACAGACGAGTAAAATCAGGGTTAACTTAAAATGCATCACCAACAGGAAAATAATACCGCCGAGCAGCATTAAGCTGCTGCGTAAAGCAATGGATAAAGAAGAGCCAATGACACTCTGTAAGAGAGTGGTATCTGAGGTAATGCGCGATTGAATTTCGCTTGGCGAGTTATCCTCGAAAAAAGAAGGGGATAGGGTCAATAAATGAGCAAAGACGGCTTTACGTATATCCGCAACCACTCGTTCTCCAATCCATGACACAAGGAAGAATCGGCAGAAACTGCCAACGCCTAATAGCAGTACCAAACTCAGAAAAACCACTAAGGCTTTGGTCAAATCCGCTTCTGAACCGGAGGCCAAGCCTCGATCAATTAAAAACTGTATGCCTTTACCGAGACTCAACATGGCGCCAGCGGTAATCACTAAAGCGATAAGCGCAAAAATAACCTGAAGGCGATAAGGCCGTAAAAATGCTAGAAAGGTTTTTAAGCCTGCGCCGAAGTGCGTTTTGTTACCAGATAGCATAGCGAGAATCGCCTCGTTTTGTCCCTTTCCTGTACCCTGTTGCTCTGACTTATTGCCTGTATTCAACAATAGTTTCCCTTAATGTATTTAGTTCGCGAGCACGTCTTATACCATGGTGGACGGTGTTGAGCGAGTGTCGGTTAACTTAGATAGACCTTCAATCAGATGCATAGCGTTTTAAGTAAGTTGGCTAAAGGATTACAGCATTTTGTGCTAAATCGTGGTGAGGGTTCAAGGTAACGTACCTTACGGGGTCTTTTATAATGGTTACCTCACCATAATGGCCTTGGTCCTTATTTTCAGTATTTGCACCACAACAAAGAGACTGTATATGTCATCGTTACTTAAAACCATTGAACAGAATCCGGTAGAGTTACCAAGAGAATCTCGTGTGCTGCCAGAGCGGTTGATAGAGGGGAATCCTTTATTAAAAACTTGGGTTGCAGATTTGTCCCGCGATGGAGAGGTTAATACAGGTATATGGCAAGCCACTCCAGGGACAAGTCGGTCTCTAAAAGGCGATAGCTTCGAGTTTTGTTATTTACTGGAAGGTGTTGTTGAGTTAACCCCTGAAGGGGGTGACCCAGTAATCTATAAAGCTGGCGACTGCTTTGTATTAAAGCCTGGATATAAGGGCGTGTGGCGTACGATTGAAACGGTTAAGAAAATTTATGTCTCAGTAGGGTAATGTTTGGTGGTTTAGATAAGCAAAAGTCGCTTATCGATTGCTTTGGTAGCGAGCACAGCTTTGCCCTGAATGTCAAAAATAGAGAGGGAAGGTAAATGAAAACACTATTGCTCAACAAAGAGCAGGTAAGCAAGTTAATATCGATGCCGGAAGTCATAGTCACGGTGGAAGAGGCATATAAGGCTTTTAACCGTAATCAAGTTGTTCAACCGGATTATATAGGAATACATTTGCCTTCCCCTCGTGGTGAGATTGACTTTAAGCTTAGCTATTTTGAGCCCGATGAAATGATCTCGATGAAAGCCTCTTCGGGTGGCTTTATTAATAACCCTACCGACCATAAACTCCCTAAGAACATGGGGAGCATTCTTTTATTTGATGCACAAACATGTGCGCTGATATGCGTTATGGACGGTAGTTTACTGACAGGCCTAAGAACGGGCGCATCTGGTGCGGTATCGGTGAAAGTTCTGGCAAGAAAAAATGCCCAAAAGGTGGCCTCCATCGGCACAGGCAACCAAGCAAGAATGCAAATTCGAGCGATCAATGAAGTCATGAAAATTGAAGAAATTCATGCTTGGAGTAGAACACCGGAGACTCTTCTTCAATATAAAGCTGATATCGAACGTGAATTCGGTATTCCGGTTATCATTGCGAACTCTAAAAAAGAAGCGGTTGAACAAGCCGATATTTTAATTACGACCACTCGGGGAACGGGCTCTCTGGTAGAAGCGGATTGGGTAAAACCTGGCACGCATATTATCGCTATTGGCAGTGATCAGCAGGGGAAACAAGAGCTAGACCCCGAAATCTTTAGGCATGCCAAAATAGTGAATGACTCCATGGAGCAGTGCACCGAGAAAGGTGAAACATGGCATCCGCTGAATCAAAATATTATTACCAAAGCGGACATTCACGCAGAAATAGGTGAGATATTGCTGGGTAACAAAACAGGAAGAGAAAATGATCACGAAATTACTATTTTCGACTCCACCGGAATGGCAATACAAGACAATACGTCAGCAAGCAAAATTTACCGTAATGCAATAGAGCAAAACATTGGCACAAGTTTTGAGTTTTTTAAGTGATACTTAGTTAAAAAAGCGGGTTAAAAAAGGTGTGAACAAGTCCTTTGGTCTTAGCATGTATATGCCTTCACGCATAGGACATTGGCCTAAATATTAACCATGGGTACCGCTTTATTTTACTGTTTTAAAGAATTTAGGTTTAGACGTTCAAAGGAGATCAGCACTATGCGTAATTACCCAACGATTGAGGACATTCGAGAGGCCCAAAAACGGCTGCAGCCTCATATCAAACATACCCCCTTGTTACGTGCTGAAAAAATAGAGCTAGGCCTTGGTTGCCAGCTTTATTTAAAGCCGGAAAACTTGCAAATCACGGGGGCATTTAAAATTCGAGGCGCACTAAACAAGACGCTCTCGTTGCCGAAAGAAGACATTGCCAATGGTATCATCGCAACCTCTTCAGGAAATCATGCTCAAGGGCTAGCATACGCTGCCAGAATGCTGGGAGTAAAAGCAATATTGGTGCTTCCCGTCACCACGCCCAAAATTAAAATCGAAAATACCAAAGCACTTGGCGCTGAGGTGGTGCTTTTTGATGGGGATACGGCGGCCAGATGGAAAAGAGTGTATGAAATTGCCGAAGAAAACCAATATGTCCCCGTTCATGCCTTTGAAGACCCTCTGGTGATGGCGGGCCAGGGAACCATAGGCTGTGAAATATTGCAGGATTTAGAAGATGTGGACACTGTCATTATCCCTATGGGAGGCGGTGGCCTTATTTCAGGGATCGCGACGGCGCTCAAAGAAATCAAACCATCGGTACGGGTTATCGGTGCGGAGCCTGCGTTAACACCGAAATACTATCACAGTAGAATCAACAAGCAACGGACGTCGCTGCCGCTGAAAAATACCGTTGCTGATGGACTAAGAATCAGTGTGCCAGGGCAAAATCCTTATCCGATTATTGAAAAATATGTTGATGAAATTATTTTGGTGGAGGATGAGTATATTATCGCTGGGATGCGTAGCCTTGCTAAAGATGCCAAATTAATTGCTGAACCCGCAGCTTCCATTGGTATTGGGGCTTTGCTCTCTGGCGCAGTAAAAGTTAAGCCGGATGAAAAAGTGTGTGCGGTACTGACGGGCGGGAATTGGGACTTAAGTGATCTTGCCGAGATTTACAAATAAGTCGATTAATTTACTTCTTAACTTACCACTTATTTGCTGTTTAGAAGACTCACCCAGGCGCTTAGTCCGATGGGTGAGCAAACCTCTCATCTCTTCGTCATATTAAGCAAATGGCCATCTATCGGATAGAAAGCCCAATAGAAGAAATAAAAAAATGCCTTCTACCAGTATGACCTGAAGAAGGCATAATGTGGGAGCACTATTAGGTTATCACTGTGCCATTGAGTTTATTTGTTCGACAATGGCCGTTCCCAGTTCTTGAGTGCTTGCTGTCCCGCCCATGTCTCGGGTTAGGCTGTTTTTACTGCGTAATATACTTTCCATTGCACTGAGCAGGGTGTCATGAATTTCTGGGTAGCCAAGATGTTGCATCATCATCGCTCCTGCCCAGATGGTCCCCAGTGGATTGGCAATATTTTTCCCCGCGATATCGGGGGCTGAACCATGAACGGGCTCAAACATGGAAGGAAAGGTTTTTTCAGGGTTGATGTTGGCCGATGGCGCAATAGCAATGGTGCCAGTACAGGCTGGGCCAAGGTCGGAAAGAATGTCACCGAATAAGTTGGAGCCAACCACCACATCAAAATGCTCTGGCATCCGGACAAAATTCGCTGTGAGAATGTCAATATGGTATTGATCTACTTTGACCTCAGGGTATTGTTGCGCCATTAGGGCGACACGCTTGTCCCAGTAAGGCATAGAGTGATAGATACCGTTGGATTTTGTCGCGGAGCTAAGGTGTTTTTTCTCCCGACTTTGTGCTAACTCGAACGCGTATTTTAAGATACGATCTGTCCCATGACGGGTGAAGATGCTTTGTTGGGAAACAATCTCTCGTTCTGTGCCTTCGTATTGAATACCACCAATGGCGGAATATTCCCCTTCGACGTTTTCACGCACTACATAGAAGTCAATGTCGCCGGGTTGTTTGTTTGCTAATGGGCAAGGGACGCCATCAAACAGACGAACAGGACGGAGATTGACATATTGATCAAACGCGCGGCGTATAGGTAACAATAATCCCCATAACGAAATGTGGTCAGGTACCCCAGGAAAGCCAACGGCACCGAGATAAATCGCATCGAATGCCTTGAGTTGTTCTAGGCCATCTTCTGGCATCATGCGTCCTGTTTTGTGGTAGGTTTCGCATGACCAATCAAAATGCGTCCATTCGTATTCTAGATGGCACTGTCGTCCTGCAGCTTCTAAGGCACGAATGCCTTCGGGAATGACTTCTGTTCCAATACCATCACCTGCAATGACGGCGATTTTGACTTTTTGCATGCCTTTCTCCACTTCTATCGTTATTCTTAGGGACCTTTGCTCGAGACTTATTCATGGGGCTCTTTTGCTTATCTAACCAAGTGCTTGGTTGATTAATGCATATTGACGTAGTGTATTGTCTCTTTGTGGCATGTCACCACGTATCATTTCGACCACCGTATCCACTTGAGGCAAGCCTATTTCCTCTAGCCAAATGCTAAGCTGACTGCTTTGTGGTACATCGATCCGTACAAACTCATTGATATGCTGATTGATCAAGGATTGGATCATGGCTTTCGCTTGTTCTTGTGAGGAGGCGATAACAGGGCCAATGGCGTAACCACGGCCAAATTTACGTATGATGGCAAAACCTGTGATCTCACCTTGGCTTTCCGTTACGATGCCCGTTGCTGATTTCAGTATTTCATTGAGAGCGGCTTCCCTTGCTAGACCGCATGATGTTTCCGCGAGCTCAACTATTTTCGCATGATCTGCTTGGAGTATCTGACGTTGCATTTTTGTGAGATTAGCATCAACACTGTTGCTTGCTTCTACTATGGCTTGGTGTTGGTAGACTTTGCTGGCGGCACGAAAGCCGAAGCTTTCATATAAAGGTTGACCAGATGGGGTGGCGAATAAAAGCACATTTTTCTGATCACCGATTTTCTCCAAGACCCGCTCCATTAGTTTTCTACCAATGCCGTTGCCTTGTTTTTCTGGTGACACAATCACCATGCCAAGAGAGGCGTAATGGTCACCATGATTCCAACATAAAACCGTTCCTATGGATTCTTGGTTATATTCGGCAATAAACCCAGTGCCGAGATGGTGAACCAGTTTCCAGTCGTCAATACGATGTGGCCATTTGACTAATTGAGATAATGAATAAGCGGCTGTTAGGTCATCTTCCGTCATGGGGCGATAACAAATCTGAAGGGTCTCTTTTGTTAAAGTCATCATGTTCTCCTCAAAATAATGACTATATTTTGGGGAGAGATAGGCGTAATTACTAGGACATTCTTGCCGTTAAATGAGAATTGATCTAAATACGGCAGCAAGCGCTAATAATGCTTTATCAGGGTGATAAATCTGCTGAAAGCCTATTTTATAACAGCATAATATTGTGATGGAGCGATGTAGCGAACAGCCACAAATCAAAGAAATGGGGCGAATACGACGGCATTAGATGACAGTAGACCGAAATGGGCAACCGTCAAGCATGGCGAGTGGCAAACATAATTCCATACAAAACGGTGTTTGCATCACTCTGACCAAGCAATAATATGACGGATTAAGCAAGGGTATGACTGACTAAAGCAAAGCTGTGAAACTCGCTGTCTTCTTTTTTGAACGATGGCCTTCTCATGGAGGTGACCGTATCAAATTCAGGCATGCCAGCTGCGATCAAAAAGGCCTTAAAGGTGCTGTCTTGTTGGGCCGTATCGATGCGCAGGAAATGCCCTGTATGTTGATTGATATGGGGGGCGATCAGCGCCATGGCATCGTCACCGTTTTGAGCAACAACTGGGCCAATGACGTGGCCACGACCAAACTTTCTACACAGGGCAAAGCCAATAATACGATTGTCACGAACCAATACCGAGCCTTGGGATTTCCCTAATACGGTTTCGATGATGTGTTTTCTATCAATGCCAAACGCACTTTTATCCAGTTGTAGAACACTTTGCCAATCATTGGCGTCGAGTTCTCTAATACCTTCGGTGACCGAAAGCTTGGATCGATCAACGGCAGCGGCAATGCCCTGATGTTGGAAAACCGGGGCAACCATTTGAAAATCTAACGATTGATAAAGGCGGTATCCCGCTCTGGTGGAAGTGAGCAAAATGTCGCGATTTTCACATTGCGCCATAATATGCTTCATGATCCAGCGTCCACCGCCTAATGCTTGCAGTCGAGGTGAGGTGATCACCATGCCGATGGTAGCGTAGTGCTCTCCCATGGGGAACCACATACCAGAAGCAACTACTCGGCCAATGGGGTCGCAGCCAACAACGCCCTTACCTAAGGTTAATAACACGCGCCAATCGGAAGGGCGATGAGGCCAGAGCACGGTAATAGAAAGCTCATGAAGCTTGTCTATGTCATCAGGCGTCATGGCCCTAATGGTCAGCTCGTAGGTTTTTAATCGCTTTGATGTCTCACAAGGCACGTCTGCCACCTCTACTTTTTCTACAAAACGCAGATTATCAATACTTGTATTAGTTTGTCATTGCATCCCTCTAAATACTAGGACGTTCTTGCCTAATATCTATAAGGAAAGGCGTGAGCAGCGGATTCGGCATCAATTAGCTAATCGTCTTGATATAAAGCTTGCTTTATATCGTCACCTCTCTTTTATCAGCATAAAACGCTTTTCTCCCGCGCTTAGAATAGAAAAAGCAGCCAATTTTCTGCTTACGAAGACCTGCATTATAGCAAGGTCAGTTCCTTAATTGGGTACGAAGACACTGGGAGATAAATGTATGGCCTCGTTTAATCCAAAGGATGTGAGGATTCCTAATAGTCATTTCATTGGTGGTAAAGCCATTAACAGTCGCGAAACAATCGATGTTTGGCGCCCGTCAGATGGTCAGGTTTACGCCTCTCTTTCCATAGCGGATTCTAATTTGGTCGATCAGGCCGTAGAAAATGCATGGCAAGCGTTCAAACAAAGCGACTGGGCCTCTCGGTCACCTCGTGATAGGGCTAAAGCGATGAAGCGTTGGGCGGCTTTGATTGAAGCGGATGTGAATACCTTGGCGCCCTTAGAAGCCGTAGGGTCGACGCGCCCGATTGCCGCCGCTGCGCAGTGGGATATTCCCTTTTGTGCCGAAGGTATTCGTTTTTTTGCCGAGTATGCTGATAAGTGCGGTGGGGAGGTGATCCCGACGGCAAATGGTAGTTTAGGCATGACGATTACTGAACCCTATGGGGTTATTGGTGCCATTGCACCCTGGAACTTTCCGTTGGTTATGGCGTCCTGGAAAGTAGCGCCAGCAATGGCAGCAGGTAATGCTGTGGTATTGAAACCATCGGAAATGACGCCGTTTAGTGTAGTGCGTTTGGCTGAGTTAGCCATAGAAGCGGGTATCCCCCCTGGTATTTTTAATGTCGTTCAAGGTGATGGTCGCGTGGGGGATGCTATTTGTCGTCATCCCCGAATTTCGAAAGTGACCTTTACTGGTTCCACCAAAACCGGTGCACTCATTATGGCGGCTTGTGCACAAACCGGTACGAAACCTGTCACGCTAGAATTAGGGGGGAAAAGCCCGCAGTTGGTATTCGACGATATAAAAAATATCGATAAAGTGGCACGCCGCATTGCCGGAGCCATTACCACCAATGCGGGTCAGGTCTGCGTCGCAGGTTCTCGTCTCTTGGTGCAAAAAGGGATTGCGGATCAGTTAGTGACGCGCATTTCCGAGCTCTTTTCTGAGCTGGTTTCGGGGCCAACCTGGCAAGATAGCACCACACTATCCCCGATTATTTCAACGCGAGAATTGGAACGCATTGACGGTGTGGTACAGCGTACCGTGCAGCAAGGCGGTGAAATTTTAGTGGGCGGTTGTCGCTTACCTGAGCAAGATCAGAGCGCTTTCTATCAACCGACGATTTTAACCAAGGTCAATATGGGCATGGAAGGAGTTCGAGATGAAATCTTTGGTCCTGTCCTGTGTGTGGAAACCTTTGAAACAGATGATGATGCTTTGCAGTTAGCTTGTCACCCTTCTTATGGCCTATCCGCTGGTGTGCATACTGCAGATTTAAATCGTGCCATGCGTATGGTGAATGAGCTTGAAGCTGGGACTGTGTGGGTGAATCGTTATGGCCGTAGTTGGGATTTTGCTATACCCACAGGAGGTTTCAAAGGCTCTGGTATCGGTAAGGATCTTGGGCGCTATGCCTATGAAGCTAATCAAAAAGTGAAAAGTGTGTTAATCGATTTTACCAATGACGAAGCCTAATTGCGCGGGAAGAATAAAAAATTGCCCATTAACGACATTCTATTTTTATCCGGTAGATTGTGCCGAGGTGAGGGGGCAATTCCGTTGAAAATTCGTTACAGCAAAACAAAATCGGGCCAAATAGGCTTCGTTTTAGTGTTGTAATAAATCTATTGAATAGTTTTTGCACAAATAACCGCTGTTTTATTGAAATAAAAAATGAAGCACCGTATCGCTAAATGGAGAAAACCAATATGACTACCCTGAACCCAAAGTACATTACGTTTGATTGCTACGGCACTTTAGTTTATTTCGAAATGGCGCCGACTGCGCGTCGTGTATTTAAGGACCGTATCGCAGAAGAAGACATGGATCAGTTTATTGCAGACTTTTCTGCCTACCGTTTTGATGAAGTGCTTGGTGATTGGAAGCCTTATGATCAAGTCTTGTGCAACGCCGTGAAACGTACGTGTAAACGTTGGGGCATTGAGTACCGTGATAATGAAGGCATGATTTTTTATAACGCGGTGCCGACTTGGGGGCCTCATCCTGATGTGCCAGAGGCGCTAGCACGTTTAGCTACAAAATTTAAGTTAGTGGGATTGACCAATGCCATGAATGAGCAAATTCCCCATAACATCGAGAAATTAGGGGCGCCTTTTCATGCGGTCTACACCGCAGAAGAAATTCAGTCTTATAAACCTCGTTTAAAAGGCTTTGAGTATATGTTGGAGAAATTGGGGTGTGGCCCAGAAGACATTCTGCATGTTTCCTCAAGTCTGCGTTATGACTTGATGTCCGCTCACGATATGGGCATTAAAAATAAGGTGTTCATTAACCGTGGCCATGAACCTTCAACGCCTTACTACGAATATCATGAAGTTAGCAGTTTGGCTGGTTTGGCGGATTTGTTAGGCGTTTAGTTTTTTATTCACTAGAAGGAATCATCATGAAGCTAGAGTCCTATTGGCTAGACACTGTATCCGCTTTTACGAAAGGGGAGCAGGGCCACGCATCAGGTCAGTATGATGTGGCGATTGTTGGCGGTGGCTTTACCGGTTTGTCGGCGGCCATTGCCCTTTCTAAGCAAGGGCTTTCAGTGGTGTTGCTTGAAGCAGGTCGTGTTGTTGGGGAAGCATCAGGTCGTAACGGTGGTCAGTGTAATGCAGGTCTAGCGCATGATTATGGCTCTCTGGCGCAGCGTATTGGTATGGAGAAAGCACGTGCTTTTTACCTTTCCTATATGGACGCGGTGGACACGGTTGCGGAGATGGTGAAAGAGGAAGAGATTGACTGTGATTTTACGCGTCATGGTCGACTGAAATTGGCGGCGAAACCTGCGCATTATGACAAGCTGGTTCGGGCTCATGAACGGTTAGTCAACGAGGTTGACCCTAATGTTGTCTTACTGAGCGCGAATCAGGTGCGTGATGAAGTCGGCTCTGAGCAGTTTTATGGCGGTCTGTTGCAAACGACCAGTGCACAAATGCACATCGGAAAGTTTGGTCTAGGGCTAGCGGATACTGCGGTGAAATATGGCGCAAAACTTTATGAATCCGCTGCTGTAACAGGGATTGAGCACATTTCTGCCGATCGTTATCAAGTGACCTCCAGTCGTGGCACGGTCATTGCTGATAAAGTATTACTGGCGACGGGAAGTTCTGCTAAAGGACCTTTTAGTTATTTTCGTCGACGCTTGGTTTCCGTGGGCAGTTTTATCATTGTTACGGAACCGTTAGCACCAGAACTTTTGGCGCGTCTCTTAGTCAAGCGACGTGGTTATGTGACCTCAAAAAACATCGGTAACTACTTTCGAGTCACTCCCGATAATCGCTTGCTCTTTGGTGGACGTGCTCGTTTTGCAATGTCTAATCCTCGTTCAGATGAAAAAAGCGGTCATATTTTACAGGCGTCAATGGCACAGGTATTTCCGGCGCTTAGCAAGGTGCGTATCGACTACTGCTGGGGTGGTTTGGTGGACATGACGGCCGACCGCTTACCAAGAGCGGGTCAACACAAGGGCATGTATTACTCGCTCGGCTACAGTGGACATGGGGTTCAGATGTCAACGCATATGGGGAAGGTAATGGCTCAAGTGATGATGGGGAATGAGATCGTCAATCCATGGCGTGATCTGGATTGGGCGCCAGTGCCGGGCCACTTTGGTAAACCTTGGTTCTTGCCCTTCGTAGGAGCCTATTACCGTTTTCAGGATTTGATTCACTGATGCTTTTTAAGAGTTGGGGATCAAAGAAACATGGAAAGAATAATCAAACGTAAGGATAGAGAAAAACCGATATGAATGTATCGCAAAGAGAGTCTTAAATACTGTTAAAAGACACTCAAGTGGCAATAAAAAAAGTAATACAAGCCTATAAAACAAGAAGAGCAAACAACCAAGACAGAACAACTCACAAAAGGAACCATAAAATGAAAGATGACAAAAAGCGTTCGTTAGTGGATCAACAGAGTTCAAATATATTAACACAGGGGGTTTCACGGCGTCAGGTGCTGCGAGGTATGGTGACCTCGGGGGTCGTTGCCGCAGGATCTGGTCTTTTGACACCAGGCTCTTCTTTGGCATATGCAAATACCGATGAGCCTAAATATGGTGGCAATATTAAAGTGGCCACTCAATCGGGTTCCACTTCCGATACATTAGATCCTGCCCATGGCTCAGGGTCTTCAGATTATACCCGTCAATATATGTTCTATAACGGTCTAACCGTTTTGGATAGAACGCTTACTCCGCAAATGGAACTGGCTGAGTCGTTTGAGACAAAAGATGCTCAATATTGGGTGATAAAGCTCCGTAAAGATGTCCTGTTTCATGATGGAAAGCCTTTTACGTCTGCTGATGTTCTATTCACTTTGAATCGTCATAAAGACCCAAAAACCAGCTCTAAAGTGGCGGCTGTCGCCAAACAAATGGTCGAGATTACCGCCAAAGGTCCCCATGAAGTACATATTACCTTAGCCGAGAAAAATGCGGATTTGCCTGCTATTTTGGGGGTTGTTCATTTTCTTATCGTACGTGATGGCACGACAAATTTTGATAAAGGGAATGGGACAGGACCTTTCCTATGTACCGTATTTCAACCTGGCGTTCATTCCATCGCTACGCGCAACCCAAATTATTGGAAAAAAGGTCTTCCGTATTTGGACACAGTGGAACTCTTTTCGATTCCAGATCAATCCGCTCGTGTGAATGCCTTGTTAGCCGGTGATGTGCAGCTTATTAATTCGGTGAATCCGCGTGCCATTGACACATTGAATGCCAGTCCATTAGTGAAGGTTTACCACGCTGATTCTGGGGGTTATACGGACTTGATTATGCGCGATCAGCTTGGTCCAATGAAAAACCCTGATTTTGTGAAGGGCATGAAATACATCATGAACCGTGAGCAAATTCTCAATGTAGCTTGTCGTGGTTTTGGCCGAATAGGCAACGATCAGCCCATTCCCAAAGGACAACGTTATTATGATAGCGCGCTGCCACAGACGACTTACGATCCAGATAAAGCCAAATATCACTTCAAAAAGGCGGGTGTGCTGGGAAGTAGTATTCCCATGGTGGCCTCTTCTGCCGCCGATAACTCGGTTGAGATGGCTCAGTTGATCCAATTAACAGCGCAAGAGGTGGGGCTTAATTTGCAAGTGAAACGTGTGCCCGCAGATGGCTATTGGTCAAATCACTGGATGAAAGACACCTTAGGCTTTGGGAATATTAACCCTCGGCCAACGGCAGATTTAATGTTTACTTTGTTTTTTCAATCGAATGCTGCTTGGAACGAATCGGGTTGGAAAAATGCGCACTTTGATAAGTTGCTGGTGGCCGCGCGTGGTGAAACTGATGATGCTAAGCGTAAGCAAATGTACGGTGAGATGGAGACACTCATCCATGATCAGAGTGGTATTGGTATCCCAATCTTTAGCAGTATTAATGATGCGGCTAGCCGCAAGATAGGCGGTTATAAACCTCATCCTTTGGGTGGCTTGATGGCGTACATGTTTGCCGAGCATGTTTGGCTGGAAGCGTAAGTTTCGATTCCTTCTTAACCACACTAGCGTTGCGGCAATAGGCCGCAACGCTCTGCTCAAAAGGTGAACCATGAATAAAACCGTTTTAAGGCTTATCATTAATCGAATTGGATTGGGGATATTAACCTTATGGATCGTCTCATTAGTGGTCTTTTTTATTACCAATTTATTACCCGGTGATGCTGCCCAAGAGCTATTAGGTCAAGCATCGACAGTACAGACTCTGGATGCTTTAAGGGCCAAATTGGGGTTAGACCTCCCCCTCTACGTGCGTTATTTTCACTGGTTAGGCGGGATGCTGGTAGGGGATGCGGGGACATCAATGGTCAACGGTATTCCTATCTCGCAGTTAATTTGGTCTCGTTTACCCAATACGCTTCTTTTAGCGGCCTTTGTAACCTTGGTATCTGTGCCTGTCGCCATGTTCATTGGTATTGTTTCTGCCATGTATCGCGGCTCGTGGTTTGATCGTTATATCAATATTCTGGCGGTATGTGCTGTCTCTGTGCCCGAGTTTTTAATTGCGACCATCGCAGTGCTTATTTTTGCGGTAAAACTTGGCTGGTTATCTGCTTTGTCTCATATAGAGAATGCGCATACCTTTGGTGAAATGCTGAAAGTCTTTGCCATGCCTGTGTTGACTCTGTGCAGTGTCTTGGTTGCTCAGATGGCACGTATGACCCGTGCAGCAGTAATTGATCAGTTAAGTTCGTCATATGTTGAAATGGCATTGTTAAAGGGGGCGAGTCCCATTCGTATGGTACTACGGCATGCCTTGCCTAATGCCATTGGGCCCATTGCAAATGCTATCGCCTTGAGTCTGTCCTACCTTTTAGGTGGCGTTATCATTGTTGAGTCCATTTTTAATTACCCTGGTATTGCCACTCTGATGCTCAATGCTGTGAGTTCAAGGGATATGCCATTGATTCAAGCCTGTGCCATGTTGTTCTGTTTTGGGTATCTGGTCATGGTGCTAATGGCGGATATTAGCGAAATTGTTTCCAATCCGAGGTTACGAAAATGAATACACATACTTCTTCTGTTACGGCAGCTGAACCGACACAGAAAGCCTCTTTTTCCTCACGTTTTCATGTTCGTTCGATCAGTGGTTTGATCGGCCTGATCTTAGTCGGGTTCTGGTTAGTGATTTCGGTTATTGGTCCGATGCTTTCGCCTTATCCCCCTAATGATTTTGTTAGTAATACGGTGTTTGGCCCGATGAGTATGAAGCACTTTTTTGGGACAGATTATTTGGGACGGGATATGTTTAGTCGGGTTTTAGCGGGCACCCCCTATACTATAGGTGTTGCTCTAGCGGCTACCGTCGCGGCCTGTTTGGCTGGGGTGATTTCAGGGCTGGTGGCAGCCGCTGCCACCAGCTGGGTCGATATGACGATTAGCCGAACCCAAGATGCGCTGATTTCCATACCCAGTAAAATGTTTGCTTTGATTATGGTGGCATCGTTTGGTTCTTCTGTACCGATTCTAATTTTAACCGCCGCCATTGCTTATATGCCAGGCAGCTTTCGTATTGCGCGTTCTCTAGCGGTCAATGTGATGACGCTGGATTATGTACAAGTGGCGCGCCTTCGTGGAGAGTCCATGCCCTATATCATCTTTAAAGAAGTGTTGCCGAATATGTTTCGCCCTGTGCTGACCGATTTTGGGTTGCGCTTTGTTTTCATTGTTTTGTTGTTGAGTGCTATGAGTTTCTTAGGTCTGGGTATTCAGCCACCTGAAGCGGATTGGGGGTCATTGGTGCGAGAAAATATAGGTGGTCTAAGTAGTGGGGCTCCAGCGGTCATTATGCCAGCGATTGCCATTGCCACGTTGACGATTGGCGTTAATTTGCTCATCGACAGTATTGGCAGTAAATCGGTACAACATTGAGGGGAGTCGTTATGACTGAGTTAGTAAAAGTATGTGGTTTACAAGTTGCCGTGCGAACGGGAGCTGGCGTGGATGTTCCTATCGTGCATGGTGCCGATTTCAGTTTGCATAAAGGCGAAGTGCTGGCGCTAATTGGTGAGTCTGGTTCTGGTAAGACGACCATTGCCTTATCGTTAATGGGGTACGCCCGTAGTGGCTGCCATATTGTCGGTGGTTCAGTGCATGTTGATGGGACCGATCTGTTGACGCTGTCTCCTTCAAAGTTAGCAAAAGTACGCGGTCGAACGGTGTCTTATATTGCACAAAGCGCCGCAGCTGCTTTTAACCCTGCCATCACCATCATGAATCAGGTCATTGAAAGTGCCATGATTCATAAAACTTGTAGTCGTAGAGAGGCCGAGAAAAAAGCCATTGGTTTATTTCGTGAATTGGCTTTACCTGACCCTGAACATATTGGTGAGCGTTATCCGCACCAAGTGTCTGGGGGGCAGTTACAGCGTTTAATGGCGGCAATGGCGCTGATTACCGACCCTATTTTGGTGATTCTGGATGAGCCAACCACTGCATTGGATGTTACCACGCAAATCGAAGTATTGAGGGCATTCAAAAAAGTGGTGCGTGAGCGTAATACCACAGCGGTTTACGTATCTCACGACTTAGCGGTTGTAGCACAAATGGCAGACCGTATTGTGGTGCTGAAAAACGGTGAAATTCAAGAAAACAGTCTGACGAAAGATCTGTTAATTGAGCCAAAGCACGAGTACACGAAAAGTCTGTTATCGGCAATGAAACCTGAATCTCGTCAGGATACTGTCTCGCAAAATATAATGGATTTAGAGACAAGTACGCCATTGTTAGAAGTACGTAATCTCGAAGTATGTTTTGAAAAAGGTAAGCGAGTACTGCAAGACATCGATCTGAAGATTCGTCGCGGTTCAACTGTCGGGGTGATAGGGGAATCCGGTTCGGGTAAAACAACCTTGGCAAGAAGTATTGTGGGTCTTGTCGAGCCCAGTCTCGGTAATATTTACTTAGATGGTGAAGCGCTCAATGCGTCTGCATCGGGTCGCACCCGAGAACAATTGCGTCGTGTCCAGTATGTATTTCAAAATGCCGATACTGCGTTAAACCCTCTGCATACGGTTGAAGATATTCTGGCTCGTCCATTGAGCTTTTATCACGGTATGAAAGGGCAGAAACGACGTGATCGCGTTGCCGAACTGTTGTCTCTTGTGCACTTACCAGACAGCATTGCGAAACGTCGTCCAACAGAATTGTCTGGTGGTCAAAAACAGCGGATCAATTTAGCGCGGGCCTTAGCGGCAGAACCGGACATCATACTATGTGATGAAGTGACATCAGCATTGGATACGGTGGTTGGGGCGGCCATTCTTGAGTTAATGGCAGACTTAAGGAAAAAGCTTAACGTGTCTTATTTATTTATCAGTCATGACATTAGTATGGTGCAAGCCATTTGTGATGAGGTAGTGGTTTTATATTCTGGTTTCAAAGTGGAGCAAGGGGCAGGGGAATCATTCCAACGGCCACCATTCCACCCTTATACCCAGTTGCTGATCGACTCTGTCCCCGAAATGAAGCAGGGCTGGCTGGAATCGACGGGAGCCAATCACGAAACCTTACCCAAGATAGCGCCAATAAAAGCGGACGTAGTGTTATGCCCCTTTTTGGATCGCTGTTCTGTACGTATTGATGGACAATGCAATCAGGTTATTCCTGATCGAAAAAAACTTGAAAAAGGAAATCAAATATTTTGCCATCATTCATTTTCAAACAAAAAATCTCAAGCGCTTGAAGTAGAGGAGCAACCTATCTCACAGTTACAAAGCGTGTGATGAAAAACGGTGTTAAAGAGTCCGGAGAGTGGTTATGGGCGAAGGAAGCGTAAGGATAAATAAGGTATCGGTATCGACAGTGGTGTCTCCGTCTTCAGTATGGCAAGTAAGTCATGCCATATCTCAGGCGATTACGCGGGTTAAGCTGTATATTGAGGAGCACTACAGGGAGTCGATTAATCTTGATACGTTAGGTGCCTTGGTTGGTTTAACTCGCTATAGTTTAGCCAAGCAGTTTCGCCAGCAAGTAGGCGTGTCTCCCTATCAATACGTTTGCTTGGTACGCATTAAAAATGCTCAGTCTTTAATGAAGCAAGGGGAACGGCCAACAGACATTGCCAGTGCTGTTGGCTTTTTTGATCAAAGCCATTTGGCGAAACACTTTAAACGTCTATGTGGTGTGACCCCTAGCCAGTATCGTGAGCAATTTTATAAACCTTGATGCTTATATGAACCGAGTTATTGATCAGCCTCCTAATATTTCGCCCGCTGCGATCAATCCAAATCCACTATCTGCATACAATAAAGCCTCTTGAGGGGAAACCCAAGAGGCTTTATTGTAGGACGTATTAAGTGAATAATTGAGGCTAAAACTCAGAGACTTTGCCCCATGTGCTTTTATTAAATCGACTAAGTTGATATTGCTTGTTTTCTACAAAGGTGTTTTTGCCAGCGATCATTTGTGCAATTAACAGCCCAGCGCCAGGCCCAATGCCAAAACCATGTCCTGAAAAGCCGGCCGCAATCAAAAAGCCAGATAAGTTACTCGCCTGATCGATCACTGGCACCCCATCTGGAGTACTGTCTATGTAGCCTGCCCAGGCATTTTGCACGGGAATATTTGTCAATTCCGGTAGCATTTTACGTGCGCGAGCGAGGGTGAGTTCGATCATCTTTCTTGAGGGCGTAGGATCTAATATGCGGTTTTTTTCCATTGGTGTGGGTTTATCCAGTGCCCATTTTTTGCGGGTCTCGTGGCCGGCTTGCCAAGCTTGTAAATCACCAGGTGAGAGCGCTTTCCAGCGTTTTGCAAACATCGGAATGAAATGGGATGCGAAACGTAATTGTTGGGGGGTGATATCCACATTGGCGAAGCCAGAAATCGCTAAGGTATAACCGCCATTACTACGTCCTGTGATCGATATCTCTGAAGTATGTAACGCGCTGGGAATGCCTTTGGCGCCCGGCATGAGAGAAAGAGCGGAGGAGCGCACTGCCGATTGCGGGAAGCGAATGCCCAATTGATGGCAAAAAGATGACGCCCAGGCCCCTCCTGCCATGACCACTTGGGACGTTTTGATCACTCCTTTTTCTGTGATAACACCAGAGACTTTACCTGCCTGTGTTTCGATCCCACGAGCTGCGCAGAATTGATGAATGCTGCCACCGTGCTTCAATATGCCTTTGGCAATCAATGGTGCGGCTTTGGATGGATCGGCAATACCGTCAGAAGGTGAAAAAACACCGCCCAGCCATTGCTTGTAGGTGGATTCGCCACGTTCTGTGGCTTCACTCGCACTTAGCATGTGGGTGATGACACCTTCGCCTTTGGCAAAGTCACGCCATTTGCTCCAGCCGTCTATCTCGGCTTGATTGTCGGATAAATAGAGAAGGCCGCAACGTTTAAAGCCTAAATCTTCCCCGATGTCCGCCGTTATTTCCTCCCAAAGGTCGAGGCTCTTGGTGGCCAATGGAAGCTCCCGTGCATCACGGTTTTGCTGGCGACACCAGCCCCAGTTACGACTGGATTGTTCTGCACCAATTCGGCCTTTTTCAATTAAGGCGACTTTCATACCTTGTCGAGCCATAAAATAGGCAGCGCAGACGCCCACGATACCGCCACCGATGACAACGGCGTCGGCACTTTCAGGCAATTCTGGTGTTGATGGAATGCATATTAAGGGAGCGGGCATTTGGTTCTCCTTGCCGTGTATTAGTATGAGACCTTTGCTTGTAACCTCGTGCAACGGTCTCAGTATGTATTTTTTACCATTTCTCTAAACGCACAGTTCGCCAAAACGAACAACGGTAACACCAGGGCGTAACTGTCTTAGTGATGGCATGACCAGTACACAATTATCGTAAGGTGTGCGGATTTCTTTGCCATCGCGCCAGGCGATCACGCTGCCTTTTTCGGCAAAGGTTTCTAACCCGGTGTAAGGAGCGGCAAAGCGAAAATCCATACTGGAAGCCACGACAGGTTCTGTGACCTTCACAATATTCATGGTGGGTTCAACGGGTTGGTACCAGCTGGCGGGTAAATCGTCTTCTTGAATAACATTATGTAAGAGCAGAAAACGTGCCGTCACATCGCGAGCGACCGTCACCGCTGAGGCTTCCCAATGTTGGCCACATTCTACCAAGAGGGCATTTTTTTCGCTGTTTGGGTCACCGAAATCAGTATAGTCTCGCAGGCGACAGCCTTCTGGGTGACCTTCATCGCGAATCACCCAAGCGGGTGAGCGCTGTTCACGGGCCAGGGCTAACCCTTTATCTAATGGCCCGCACACACAAAGTGGCGGGCATTTTTCATGCATTGAATGCAAATCCAGCAAAAAATCGACTTCGTCTATGATGGGACGTAATTCGCGTGCACGGCGTAACTCAGAGGAGTCACGGCTGAGATCGTCCAGTATCTCTTTGGTCCAGACACGATTAAGGTCTTGATCAACAAACCGTGATGCATCAGGTTGGTTTGGGTCGAAGTTGAGGTACGCCGCCGCGTTGGCAAATGACAAGGTGAGCCGGCCTTGACGGGGCGTTATACCCAGATCGATGAGTTCTTTTACCACAATGGCGCCACACACTTCATTGCCATGAACAATGGCATTGATCATGACATGTGGCCCAGCTTTTCCACTATCGAAGGAATAAAGATAGGGAATGCCACTATTACCCTCCGCATAAGGGGTGATGTCAGGGAAATCGATTTCAATGGGGTACTCTGACAAGGTGTCAGAGACCGAGTGGGTATCATGATTACTCATTTAAAACGCCTCTATAGTTAACTTAAGTTGCCTTGGCAGAGATATTTCATTTCCATGTAGTCGTCTAGGCCATAGCGTGACCCTTCACGGCCATAACCCGATTCTTTTACCCCGCCAAATGGCGCGGTTTCTGAGGTGATAGCGCCTTCGTTGATGCCGACAATGCCCGTTTGCATCTTGTTCGCCACACGCCAGACACGTTTAATATCGTTCGAATAAAAATAACCCGCCAAACCAAACGGAGTATTGTTGGCCGCCTGAATAACCTCTTCCTCGCTTTCAAAACGAAACAACGGCGCAACAGGACCAAAGGTTTCCTCGTGGGCTAGCTCCATATCATGATTCGCATCAGCTAACACGGTTGGCGCGTAATAGTGAGGCCCGCAAGCGATGTCATTTTGGACGCGTTTACCACCCGTTAGAATGGTCGCACCATGCTGTAAGGCATTTTGCACATGACGTTCAATTTTCTCTACGGCTCTCTCGTTTATCATCGGGCCGATTTGGCTCTCTTCTCTATCACTTGGGCCAACGTGCAGGGCGGCAACACGGGTCACCAATTTGTCGGCGAAAGCATCGTATACGCGATTGTGAACATACACTCTATTTGGGCAGACACAGGTTTGCCCGCCATTACGGAATTTCGATACCATAAGGCCTTCTACAGCGGCGTCAATATCAGCGTCTTCGAAAACAATAAAGGGCGCATTGCCACCTAACTCTAAAGAAAGGTGTTTGAGGGTGGCGGCGGCTTCCCGTGCGAGCAATTTGCCCACTGCGGTGGAGCCAGTGAAAGTGATTTTTCGCACGCGAGCGTCTTCCAGCCAAGCGCCGACTACATCCGATACTCGATCACGAGATGAGGTAACGATATTCAAGACACCAGCAGGTAAGCCCGCTTCGTCAGCCAGTGCCACTAGGGCAAGGGCGGTTAATGGTGTGTCTTCGGCAGGTTTGGCCACGACGGTACAGCCAGCGGCAAGGGCTGGGGCGATTTTACGAGCAATCATCGCCAGAGGAAAGTTCCAAGGAGTGATTGCTGCCACAACGCCAACGGCTTCTTTGACGACCAAGCGTTTTTTGCCGGGAACTGTTTCGGGAATAATATCGCCATAAGTGCGTAGTGCTTCACTCGCGAACCAATCAACATAGGAAGCCCCATAGGCGACTTCGCCACGGGCCTCGGCGAGTGGTTTACCTTGTTCAAGAGACATCAATCTAGCTAAATCTTCCGCGTTATCGAGAATCAATTGATGCCAGCGGAGTAAAAATTGTGAGCGTACTTTGGTGGTTTGATTGCGCCAATCTTCAAACGCCTCGTAGGCGGCTTTGGTGGCTAGAGTGGCGTCTTGAGCCGTGCTATTGGCGACTTGTGCAAAGTTTTGGCCTGTAGCAGGATTATTAACTGAGTAAGATTCGTTCAGGTTACTTGGTTGCCATTGCCCGTTGATAAAGTTCTCTGTACGAATGAGATCGGGACGTTTTAGAGTCAAAATCATGTGCCTGCTACCTCATAGATATTATGGTAAATACGAATTTCTATTGTAGATGAGTGAATGCAGGGAAATGTGCCTAATACACACTGCAAATCGCAGGAATACGTGTTTTTAAATGAAGATTCAGAAGCTTATGCCGTGGTGATTATTCCGTTGGGCTAAACAGCTTATCAATAGGGTAATACTTTTTAACAATAGGGGATTTGATAACAATATAGCTGAAGTATTTGTCGATAAAAATATTCTTATCGAGCAGATCTTCCATGACGGTTTGATAGTGCACAACATTGCGAGTAAGGAAGGTGAGCTGATAGTCAAATCCACCACTGACTAAGTGACATTCTTGCACTTCGTCGACTTTGCGAATATAGGCTTCAAATTGCGCAAAATGATCCGGTCTGTGGTCCGTTAGCGTCACTTGAGTGAAAACACGTTGTACTGTCCCCAGTTTTTCTAGCTGAATATGAGCGCCATAATCCATGATGTAGCCTGCTTTTTCTAAGCGTTTGACTCGGGTTAGGCAAGGGCTTGGAGATAAACCGACGGCGTCGGCTAGATTGACGTTGGAAATTCGACCGTTGCGCTGTAAATGGCTCAATATTCGAATATCAATACGATCCAATTTCGGCGCACAATTCATTAAAATCTCCAGTCATTTTAGGTATTTATACTCTTGAGATACTAGCAAGTTGTTCGCGGTGCGTCATCTACTGATGCACCGCGATTTTTTCAGCCCAAAGCAAGACGTACGTCGGGTTGCTCTAACACCTCATCAAGTGTGCGTTTTAGGCGCTCAAATAAAATATCAAAATCCTCTTTTGTATAACACAGCGCTGGCGCAAAGCCAAGAACGTTATCAGTGAAGGCACGAAAAATTAAGCCATTTTTGTAGGCCGCTGTGGCAATGCGTTCAGATAATTTCAGTGCTGGATCAAAACGTGCTTTGCTGTTTTTATTCGCAACCAGTTCGAGCGCTCCGAGTAAACCTCGGCTACGGGCATCGCCTACCAGTGGATGATCAAGCATGGCCGCTAACCCTGCCTCAAAATGGCGAGCGACGGCTTGTCCATTCGCTAATAAACCCTCTTCATAAAGTCGAATCACTTCCAGCGCAATGGCGGCACTGACAGGGTGAGCTGAATAGGTATAACCGTGACCAACGGGCGCATCTGGACCACAGCCATCAGCAATGCCCTGATAAACCGCATCGCTCATCATCACCGCCCCCATAGGTGCATAACCTGCGGTGAGGCCTTTTGCCATAGTCATTAAATCGGGTGTGACATCTTCTGCATCACAGGCAAACATGGTGCCGGTACGGCCAAAACCGGTAATGACTTCGTCTACCACGAACAAAATGCCGAGTTCGTTGCAACAGTTTTGTAGGGCTTTTAGCCAGCCCTTTGGTGGCACAATGACGCCGCCAGAGCCGATCACTGGCTCACAGAAAAAGGCCGCCACATTGTCGACGCCTAGTTCTTCCACCTTGCTTTTTAGTGTCGCAACAGATTCAGCAATAATACCTTCAGGGCTTGTATCTTGTGAACTGCGGTAAGCATAAGGACAAGGAATACGGTGTTGAGTAGGCAGAGGCACATCGAAGTGACGATGAAACGCAGGCAAAGCCGTTAAGCCTGACCCCTGTGACGATGAACCATGGTATCCGCGTTCAATACTGATAAAGTGTTTTTTCTTGGATTGGCCAGTGGAGTTGTAGTAGTTAACGATAAAACGAATCGCAGAGTCGACGGCATCGGACCCGCCCATGGTGAAGTAAACATGCTGCAAGGAGGCTGGGGTGATTTCTACCAATTTGGCAGCGAGCTTGATAGCAGGCTCGGAACCAAAATGAAAGTATCCTGTTGCATAAGGCAATTTGCGCATTTGTGCTTCGCCAGCTTGTACAACGCTGTCTTGTCCATAGCCCGTATTGACGCACCAAAGACCCGAAAACGCATCAAGCAGTACATTGCCTTGGCTATCCGTTAAATACGCGCCTTTGCCTGATTCAAGTATGGTGACGCCACGTTTTTCATGGGCATGATAATTGATCACAGGATGGATAAGGTGTTGTCTGTCTAAAGCAACTAAAGATTCATCATTCATGGTTAATCCGCCATTTATCGAAAAGTAATCCTTATGGTAGCGCTAATAGTCCAGTTTATTATGTTGAGTCGACTGTGTTCGACAAGGCAGATGTGACGAATTCAAAGGGGATTCGGAATATTGTTTTGTCTGTTTCCTATGTCGATAAGTTGTGTAATATCTTTGTAGACTCATGCATTAGATTGGCCATATACAAAGAGGAATAGAGTCCTTTGCTCGTGATTTCGTGCAAAGGCCTCTAATAGACTCACTGTTTGAAAGGACTAGGTTTTAAAACGCCATGGAAAATTTCCCTGAAACAACGGTATTCGTAGAGTGAGAAGAGAATTTACCGCCGTAGTCTAGTGTGATAGAGGATCTTTTTGATAGGCCGTAATCGAAGCCTACGTTGAGAAGTGCTGTATTACGATCGGCAGCAGGACCATAGACTTGGAAGCTTGACTCTGCCGTTGAATTGGCAAATCGCATGGTAGAAGAAGAGGATAAATTACCATAAGCGTGTTGCCAGCCAAGTGTTAAGTAGGATGTTAAATTGTGTTCATTAAAGCTTGTGGTATTAAATAGGCGAGAACCCAGTGTCGTATAATAATTATCGTCCTGTGGATTGTATACCTTCAATGCCGATGAGCCTCCTGTTTCAGTAAAGTTGGCTGATCCCATGTGTACGTAGGCAGCACTTAAAAAGGGCTCAATTTTGACATCACTGAAGGTAAAACGGTAACGAGTTTCGCCAAAGGTTTGAAAGGAACCAGAGCGATAATCCCCTTTAATGTTTTCGTCAAAGCCTGAAAAAGTAACGTGGCGTGTACTGTTAACATGGTGTAAAGAATAGGAGAATGCGCCGTTTACTGACCAGGCTCCCCAGCCTGTGCTGGCATAGGTTCCCACATCATAAGTGTGTATTTTGCCGGAAGAGGATCGTGCATCAACATCATAGGTACTTTGACTGTAACCTGTGAACACCCCAAGACGAGTTTGTTTGCCGATCAGACCGTCTGTGCCTATTACCACTCCTCCTACTCGGCTTTTGATGTCTGCGGCGTTGGTTTGACCATTGGTGTGATTCCAACCACCATAGGTTTGTACCCAAAAGGATGAAGAAAGTGGCGCTTTCTCAAGGTTATTGGCTAACGCAAAAACGTTGATTGGTTTTGGGTGAAATTTTTCTTGTCCAGAAGTGACTTGCGCTGCGTAGTCAACCTGCTCGGCGTAGGCTAGTTGTATATGGCTAAGTGCTCTGAGTCGGCGCTCAGCGAGGGATGATGAGCGATCAGACGAGGTGCGTGCTGCAATTCGCGTATTAACGACGGTACGCAAGCTACTGCTTTGTTGAGCAATAGCAGAGCTTGTTGAGGCTTGGGCTTCGCCAGATACCGCATTATAGGCTGTCGCAACATCGGCTTTTTTCAACGCGATAAAGGCGTCAAACACTGAGTTGTTTTGCCCCAGCGATTGTACTGCACCGGCTGTACTTTTTTGGTTGGGCGTATTGGCATAGGATACAAAACTGGAACCATCATCGTAGACTAAGGTTAGGTTTATTTGCTTGTCTTGATAGTCGAGTACGGGTTTGAGAAAGGCGGCGTCGGTGTCTATTTTGTTTGAAAATTTACCTGTAATACCGACATCGGAACGCATAATTTCGTAGCTTTTATTCTTCTCATAAGTGGCATTTTGAGCCTTGATAGTTACTTTTGCGCCACTATCAATGTTTATCTTATCTGTTGCGGTGAGTTGGCTGACATTGTTAGGCGGTGTGACATAAATTAGGTAAGTCGAACCCGATTTGAAATCGGCTGTGCCTTTTATGTTTAGAGTACCTGGCGTGGCCGAACTGCCCGGAGCTAGGATGCCGCCATTATTGATCACACTTGAACCCACGGTCCCCGTTCCTGTTAACGTGCCGTTGGTGAGTGAAACAGAAGAGGATGCTAAAGAAGCATTATTTAAAGTGACGGTGGCTGAATCTGTGATGTTAGTGTTGCCGGAAAAATCACTTTGCCCTGACAGTGTCCAAGTGGAGTCGCTAGCAAAGGTTAATAATTCGAAGTTTTGATAGGTCGCAGTATTACCGAGTAAGGACAGATCAAAAGCGCCTGCTTTCTCCCCTAGCTTGAATGTATCGGTGCCGCCCTCAGCGTCTACGTTGCCAGTGACGGAACTGCCATCTTGGTAGACGAATGTATCATCACCATTTCCCATTGCAACGGCAAAGTTTGTGCCGGTGATAGTACCATAGTTGATGATGGTATTAGCGAATGTTCCGGCTGAGTTGACCATCTTAATACCAAATCCATCGAGGCCTGTAATCGTGCCATAGTTGGTAACAGACAGAGCTTCGAAGGCATCGCCGTTATCGCTATTGTCATCGAGAATACCATTATTAGCGCCGGAAATTAGGGCGCTGGTGTTGTCCGCTGTACCGTTGATAATAGTGCCGCCACCGATGGCAATGGCTTCGCTGGTACTTGTTTTGGTTTCCCCATCCTTGACACCTTTGGAGCCTAAGCCTTTTATGGTGCCATAGTTATTGATGGTGCCAGCCTTGTCGAAGTCGATACCATCGCCGTCGCCAAATGTGGCCGCGTTATCAAACGATCCTGTGATTTCACCGTAATTGGTCACAGTACCTGTACCATTGGAGTTCACCCCAGAGCCGTTTTTACCGATTATGGTTCCACCAGTCTGATTGACCACAGTTAAGTTGTCTTCTAATCCCGATGCCTTGATACCGTGATAGGCGCCTGAAATAACGCCACTGGATTGGTTGGTAATGGTGGCACTGAAGGCGCCTGTATCACCGCCATCGATTCTGATAGCGGAATTATTCTGGCTGCTGGCGTCGCCATCCGCATAAGAGGAAGAAATGGTGCCGCTATTATTGATGGTGGTGTTTTTACCTCCCTTGATGGCATTATTATTAGCCGCTGAAATGGTCGCACCTGCTCGGTTGGTAATGGTAACTTGGGCATTTGTTGACGTGATGTCTGCCAGATCAAGAGCCTGACCCTTTTTGCTTGAGGTGATGGTGCCAGCGTTGTCAATGTTCACTATTGCTGAGCCAGTGCTATTGGCTGTCGATTTGATTTTTAATGCATCGTCAGAGCCTTCAATGACTCCACCCGCTTGGTTGGTGAGAGTAAGTGATTTTAAGGTATCGAAATTACTGTCTGTATCAAAACTGATGGCTCTATCACCTGACGATGTGCTTTTTATCGTACCTGAATTGGTGATGTCAATGGTACCAGCCCCTAAGCGAATTGCATCAGAAGAAGACGATTGAATGGTCCCACCATTATTGTTGATGGTAATCTTTGCTGTATTTGAGGTGGCCGAGTCAAAGTCGAGGACTTGACCACCACCAGAGGTAATGGTCCCAGAATTATTAATGGTAAAATAGCCATTTTCAAATGGATTGTTGATCCGAATAGCGTCTGATTTGCTGGACGTTATGGTACCCGTATTATCATTATCGAGTTGAAAAGCGCCAGATGCATTGCTAGAGGTATCAATGGCTCGCCCTTTGTTGCCATCAATGGTGCCCTTATTGGTGATAACAATGCCTTTGCCAGTTGCATTGCCATTCCACTCAATAACCGGCTTACCACCCGTTAATGTTGCTCCTGTATTAATAGTCCCTGTATCCTGACCTGAGACGGTTTGTTGGCCTGAGGCGCCTGGAACAACAAAACTTTCGGCTGAAACTGGTGCAGCGATTAGGAGTAGAGAACTTAGTGTGTAGATCTGTTTCCTGATCAAATTCACTTTTCTAATGGAGTTTACGCTTCGAATACCAAGCATCTTTGGCATTTTCAAAAAAAGACTGTTGGAGCGCGGGAGTTGACCTTTCATTGGCATACTACTTCATCAGGACATTAAGGAATAAAAGTGTATGCTACTTGCTAAGTAATGACGATTTCATGACAAAATGTGGAGTCTTTTATCATCAACCGAAAGATAATGCGGTACAGAAGTGGTTTAGAAAGATCGACAGGCTGGTTTTTATGTCAAAATGAATATCCGGTAACTGTTGGCTGTCACGTGCATGTACCGTTTTGTTTATTTGATCTAGAATCGAAAAGAGGCATGACGGCAGCTACCGATGCATACATTTTATTAAGGACTACCATGACATCAACTGACTATCTAAATCAGCTTAATCAAGATTATCTTAGTATTCATCGTGTGAAAGAAGATTTCTTCTGGGACACTTATATGGGCATTAGCGATGATAACGAGGGAGCCTCACAGGCCCAAACAAAGTGGACAAATTTTTTAAGCGATGACAAGCGTATTGATGAGGTAAAGGCTCAACTTCTTGCGGCAGAAACCATCGCTGACAGTGACGAAAAAGCACAGACCATGGCTGGATTACAGGGGTGGCTGGCGATGTTTGAGTCGCATGGGATTTCTTCTCCAGACGCGCAAGCGCTAAAAGATCGGCTGATTAAACTTGAAGCGCAACTGTTTGAGAAAAAGCAGCAGTACGTGATGACCTATCAAGACGAAAACGGGCAGACGGTAGAAGCCTCGTTAGTGTCGGTTCGCTCGGTGATTCATACCAATAACAATGAAGCGGTACGTCAAAGTGCTCATCAAGCCTTATTGGATGTAGAGCAATGGGTCTTGGAAAATGGCTTTATTGAATTGGTAAAACTGCGCAATGAGTTTGCTCGCTCTTTAGGTTTTGACAACTTTTTTGATTACTCTGTCCGCAAGGGCGAGCATATGTCCAGTGATGAATTGTTTGTCATTCTAGACGATTTTGAGCGGCGCACGCGTGATCGCCATTTACAGAGTTTACGAACGTTGGCTGAAGAGAAGGGAGAGTCTGCACTATTAGGTCATAACTTTTCTTACGCTTATGCAGGCGACGCTATGCGTGAGTTGGATCCGTATGTGCCGTTCTCTCAATCACTGCGCCGTTGGGTAGAGTCTTTTGGGCGTCTTAATATTGATTACTCCGGTGCTGAGTTAACCTTGGATTTATTAGATCGTAAGGGCAAATACCCTAATGGATTCTGTCACGCGCCGATTCCGGCTTTCTACGATCAAGGCAAATGGGTAGCAAGTAAAGTCAACTTCACCAGTAATGCCAAACCAGATCAAATGGGCAGCGGCTTCGATGGCATCAATACCTTATTTCACGAAGGCGGTCACGCAGCACATTTTGCTAACGTCAAAATGAATGCGCCTTGTTTCTCGCAAGAGTTTGCACCAACCTCAATGGCTTATGCGGAAACCCAATCGATGTTTTGCGATAGCCTACTGAACGATGCTGACTGGTTAAAAACATATGCGAAAGACGCACAAGGCCATGTTATTCCTGATGATGTAATCAAAGCCATGGTGACCAGTAGCCAACCTTTTAAAGCCTATGAAGAGCGTAGTATTTTAGTGGTACCCTATTTTGAAAGGGCGCTTTATCAGCTTGATGACGAGGAGTTAATACCAGAGCGTATTATCCAATTGGCTCGCGATTGTGAACAGAGAGTTTTAGGGCTTGTTTGCAGCCCTCGACCACTATTGTGTATTCCCCATTTGCTCTCGGATGAGTCCGCCTGTGCATATCATGGTTATTTATTAGCGCATATGGCGGTCTACCAAACTCGTGCTTACTTTTTATCCGAGTTTGGTTATCTGAGCGATAACCCACAAATTGGCCCACTGTTAGCCAAGCATTATTGGAAATGCGGTAATAGCCAAACTCATAATGAGACGATTAAAGCACTCACTGGCGAAGGGTTTAACGCGAAATATTTGGCGGACGAATGTAATTTAACGGTTGAGCAAGCTTGGCAAGCTCAGCAAGAGAAAATGGCTCGTCTTGCACAGCGTGAATTGCATGCTCCAGCATCTTTGAATGCCAGCATTCGTGTGGTCGATGGTGAGCGTGAATTGGCTTCAAACCAAGAGTCAGACCAGCACTTATACGAGCAATTCGAAGCTTATATCGGCGAACATTACGGCTGCTAATAATAACTCGTCAGCCTTTCAGCGTTAAATGAACGGGTATTCTGAAGGGCTGATGGGGCTTTGGGTCACGTTTAATAAGGAAATAGAATACTTTCTATTAGAAGGTTAGTCATATTAACGAAACGGTGTTTGGTGTGAGGGCGATTCGACATAAGTTTGATCGGTTAAGCTGTTTAAGAAAGCAATTAAAAAGCGCTTTTCATCTTGTGTCAGGCTAAAGGGATGAATCTTTTCTGAACGTAAGGGAGAAGGTGAACCTTTGATCGCTGCTTGCCCACCTGCGGCATAATGTTCGATCACATCTTCTAGTGTTGCGATAGAGCCGTCATGCATATAAGGCGAAGTAAGGGCAATATTTCGTAATGTTGGTGTTCTAAAACGGCCTTTGTCTTGAGGGTTATGGGTGACTTCATATAATCCTTGGTTGCCTTCTGGATAAGCTCCTCGTCCATCGAGATTATACAGACCAGTATTGTGGAAGGCGGGGTGTTTTGTTGCATCAGAAAAATGCACGCCAGAATGACAATTCGCACAGCCAATTCGCTCACTAAAAAAGAGAGACATGCCTTTCTTTTCTGCCTCGTTCAGCGCATCCTTCTTGTGCAAATAAGTGTATTGGTCGTATGGTGAATTAAAGCTAATTAAGGTACGTTCAAAAGAGGCGATGGCTTTGGTGATTAAGTCGAAGCTGATTTCTTGCTGTGGAAAAGCATTGTTAAATAAGCGTGGATAGATAGGATCGTTACGCAAGAATAATAGAATGCGTTCTGTGTGCTGGGCGGCGGCCATTTCGACAGGATTATGACCAAAAAGAGGCACTCTAGCTTGTTGTTCTAATGTGGTTTGGTTCGGATCAGCCCAAGTTAGTGTCGTCATATAGGCTGAGTTAACGATGGCTTGGGCATTACGAGTGTGAAAGTCCCCAAGAATCCCGACTGAAACTCGCCGCTTTTCAGAGAAGGAGCGTTCTGCATGATGGCAAGATGAGCAGGACATATAGCCCAATCCGGAGAGATTGGCATCGAAAAAAAGTCTGTGCCCCAGGATCACTTTCTCTTCGCTCATCGGGTTGTCTGCCGGTACGTCAGGTGGCGGTAGCCAGCTTGGAAGAGACCATGAATATTCTTCAGCACCAGCAATATTGCTGTATAAAGCAACGATAGCAACACACAAAAATATTCGCTTCATCATGTCCCCCTGCCGAATACATCTAGGACCTTCCCCAATACAGCTTAGTCTCGAATGATGAAAAAGTGAATGTAGCAGAATGTTTTTTTAGATGATTTGGTTAATAGAATATATTGATCAGTTTTTATACGTGAATTTTTATATAATTATTA
>NZ_JAEMUI010000036.1 GCF_016461715.1 Marinomonas spartinae
TATCTTCTTTGATAAGAAAGCATTGCCTTTTTATTTGTAAAGGTAAAATATCATCCTAGAGTAGGGTGGTTAGCCATTTTATTATTAAACAGTTTTCTCAAAACTGGATTATGTCCCGTTCGTCTAGAGGCCTAGGACACCGCCCTTTCACGGCGGTAACAGGGGTTCGAACCCCCTACGGGACGCCATTACCTATCAAACATAAAAAGTACACAGCAAGCTGGCAGGTAAGTTAATCACCTAGCCGTGTCATTTTTTCCTCCGCTGTCATATTTTCCCGTAAATAAACCCGTTTTATCAATATCTCTAGTTTTTATTTATGACTCTTTATGTATAAAAAGACGTAAGTAAAGAGAGGCGTGGAATCTGGGATGATGTACGTTTTTAGGCTATTATAATCACCCTTTTTATTCTGAGTCGTTTTTTCATGAAGTGGTTTGTTAATTACTATCAGGATGACATGGTATCTGCCTCAGACCGTGGGTTAGCATACGGAGATGGTGTATTTGAAACCATTAAAGCATCGCCTTACGGCTTTTATCAGTTACATGATCATTTGGCTCGCCTCACTAGAGGGCTGAAACAGCTAGGGATGCCACTTTCGGAAGAAGAGATTCAGCGTTTAAAACAGTTTCTTTTCGATGATATATTAGCGGAGACGGATGATTTCTCCGTGGTAAAAATCATTGTCACGAGAGGTGAAGGTGGGCGAGGCTATTTACCGCCAACTCCCCCTAAACATACGATTCTAGTGGGCGTAGGTAGCGCACCAGATTATACCTATGAACAACGTCATGGCGTTCACCTAGGCCTTTCTCCGATAGAGGTAAGCTGCAATCGTTATTTAAGTGGATTAAAACACCTTAATCGCTTAGAAAATGTATTAGCCAAACAGCACCTCATAGCCAAGCATTTTGAAGACATTATGCTCGACTACTCAGGTAATGTGATTGAATGCATTCAAAGCAATATTTTTTGTTTTGACAATGGTGTATTAGTGACACCATCTTTGAGCAAAGCTGGTGTGCAAGGCACTTATCGAAAGCACATCATTACGTCTCAAACCCTTTATCCAGTCAATATTTGTCCGTTATCACTCATGACTTTGAAACAAGCCGATGAAATTTTTATTACCAACAGTTTGATGGGAATTGTTCCTGTTATTTCTCTTCAAGGTCGCTCTTTTCCTATCGGGGAAAATACCTTAAGACTTCAACAACTAATGCAGACTAGGGATGTTCATGACGTCGCTTAGATGGCTATTCAAAGCCTTTATTATAATCATTACCTTTTGTGCCATCGGGGCAGGATTTCTTTATCACGAAATCACTCAACCAATTACTCTTGCGCAGCCGCAGGTCTTTGAGGTCAAAAAAGGAGACACTTCGTTTGGCTTAGGGGAAAAACTCGCCCAGCGCGGCTGGATAAAATATCCTTTTTTAACCCGAGTGGTTGCGAAACTTCATCCTGAGTGGATCCCCAAAGTAGGGCAATATGAAATCACCAACGGCATGACGTTATTAAGTATGATGGCGTTATTTGATTCAGGAAAATCCATTGTCTATACCATCACACTGGTTGAAGGAAATACTCTGCAAGAGTATCTAAAAGCCATGGAAGCCAAGGGGAACATACAAATGACTCTTGAAGGCTTATCAAATGCCGAAATAGCCCAAAAGCTGGGCATAAAAAGAAGCAACCCAGAAGGCCTGTTTTTCGCTAACACCTACCAGTATCATAACGACACAACCGATCAGCGTATTTTAGAGCGTGCTCACCATCTTCTCGAGTCACGTTTAGAGGCTGAATGGGCAACAAGAGACCAGGGGCTACCTTATAAAACCCCCTATCAAGCGTTAATCATGGCATCTATGATCGAAAAAGAGACTGGTGTACCAGAGGAGCGAGGATTAATCGCTGGGGTATTTATTAACCGCCTGCACAAGCATATGCGTCTACAAACGGATCCAACGGTTATTTATGGCCTTGGCAAAGACTATAATGGCACCATTACTTACAAAGATTTGCGCTCAAAGTCACTTTATAATACCTATTTACATAAAGGCTTTCCGCCCACCCCAATAACCAATGTGGGCTTACGAGCCATTGTCGCGGCCTTGCATCCGACGAAGACAGACGACTTATACTTTGTTGCCAAAGGCGATGGCTCACATGTCTTTTCAAAGACATTGGCTGAGCACAATAAAGCGGTTGACGAATATCAAAAACAACGACGTGCAGATTATCGTTCAAGTCCGGAGCCTCAATCCGTTTCAGCACCAAAAAAAGAAGGAGAAACAGTACAGTGAGAGGCAAATTTATCTCGTTAGAGGGTGGTGAGGGAAGCGGCAAATCCACCGCGATGAAGTATATTCAAAACTGGCTAGAATCGCAGCACATTGATTATGTCATGACTCGTGAGCCAGGTGGGACACCATTGGCGGAAGATATTCGTAATCTCGTATTGAGTCCAAGAGAAGAAACCGTCGACGACATGGCGGAACTTTTAATGATGTTTGCCGCTCGATCTCAACATATTTCCCAGAAAATCGAACCCGCTTTAAAGCAGGGAAAATGGGTCATCAGTGATCGTTTTATCGATTCCACCTATGTGTATCAAGGCATCGCTAGAGGAGGCAATATCGTTGTACTAGATCACCTTACCCAATGGGTAGTTGGGAACTGTCAAACAGATGCAACCCTAGTCTTTGATGTGCCAGTAGAAATTGGTCAACAGCGTGTACAGCAAAGAAAACACTCCGATAGACTGGATAAAGAGTCTCATCTCTTTCACGAGAAAGTACGTCAAGGCTTTTTAGAGCGAGCCCATCAGAGTCCACAGCGAATGAAGTTGATTGATGCGAGCCAACCTTTGGAGAGCGTCAAGCAGCAAATTCAACAAGAGTTAGTAGCGTTGCAGTCATCCTGGAGCAAGAGCAAGAAATGACCGAACTCGCGCCGTGGTTACAAGCTTGTCACAAGCAAGTACAACGCCTAAAGCAGACCAAAAAGCTTTCACATGCCTTGCTTATTACCGGAGCCGATGGGGTTGGTCAGGAGCATTTGGCTAAAGAACTCGTCAAAGACCTAATGTGCGAAAAAGTCGATCAAGGCGTCGCTTGTGGTCAGTGCCATTCCTGTGAACTCATGGCAGGGGAGTCGCATCCTGACTACTATCTTTTGGATGGTGAAGAAGCGACCATTAAAGTGGATCAAATCCGTCAGCTCATCAATAAAATTAATCAAAAACCTCAGGTTGGTAACCATAAAGTGGTACTGATCACTCACGCTCAGGCCATGAATATCAACGCTTCCAACGCGGTATTAAAAGCTTTAGAAGAACCTGCCGATCAAACTTACTTTTTATTGACCAGTTCTCAATCTACTAGCTTGATGCCAACCATTCGTAGCCGTTGTTTACTGGTTAATGTACCAACTCCTTCCCAAATGGAGGTCGAAAGTTGGTTACAGAGCCAACCAGATGGTGAGGCCCTTAACACTTTATTTTGGCTAACAACACAACCTTTTCGTTTACTTAGCTTGGAAAAACAACAGAAGACGGGAATCTACACCAGCTTGCCAGAAAAGGTAAAAGAGCTGATGCAGGGCACAACCACCGTCGAGGCGCTACTGACAGGGGTTAGTAATACTAATATTGTTGATTATTGCAATGGATTAGCTGCCATACTGCATCAATGCCTCTGTCATTCTGCTGGTGCCACAATCCATCCCGTATTATCTGAAGTGTACCCACAAATCATGCAGAGAATGGGGATTCAAGCTTTGATGACACGCTATCAGGCTTTACAAAGGTTAAAATCCGACCTGTCAAAAACCAACCTTAATCCGGTTATGCAACTCACACACGAATTGAACCAATGGTAACCACTTTATGCTAATTGACACACATTGCCATTTAGACAAACTAGACTTAACACCATACAACGGTGATGTAAACGGCGCGATTGATGCGGCAGCAAAGGCTGGCGTTAAGCAGCTACTTAGCATCTCTGTTAATTTAGATGACATGGATGACATTATTGGCTTTACGGATCGACAAGGAGTCTATGCCAGCTGTGGCGTGCACCCTTTGCACAAAGAAGGACTGTTGACCAGCGAAGACCGTCTGATTGATCTTGCTCAACATGATAAAATCATTGCCATTGGCGAAACAGGGTTGGATTACTTTTACGAAAAAGACAGCGCACTTCATGAAAAACAAAGGACGAGCTTTGTTCATCATTTAAAAGCCGCTGGCAAACTCGGCTTACCCGTGATTATTCATACCCGTGACGCAAAAGCCGACACAATGCAGCTAATTCGTGAACATAGCAACCCAAACAGTGCAGGTGTATTGCATTGTTTTACAGAAGATTATGCTATGGCCAAGGCTGCCGTGGATGAAAACTACCTGATTTCTATTTCCGGTATCGTGACGTTCAAAACAGCTCTGGAGCTTAAAGAAACCGTTAAGAAGCTTCCTCTTGACTCGTTAATTGTTGAAACGGATTCGCCTTACCTTGCCCCGGTCCCGTATCGTGGAAAGAAGAATGAACCACAATACGTTGCAAATGTGGCTCAATACGTTGCAGATTTAAAAGGGATTCGCTACGAAGCGCTACTTGAGGCAACGGCAGCGAATTTTCATCGGGTCTTTTCAAAAGTCGACCCAGAGCAGACCATTCTATTTGCCAATGGATAGAGATTTGATTTGATCTAATCAGCTTTATTTTAAGTACCTATTTTCGTTTACTTTTCTTCTATTTTTCTACTGAAAAATTAGGTGTAAAGCAGATAAGAATGGTAGTCTCAAATCATCACATATATTTTAAAAATTCATTATTAGAAAGATAAAATGATTCTTTCTCAGGTCAACCAAGTGTTGGCCTATTTGCTACAAGGAAGCCCATTAATGTCAAATATGGTTACCTCTCTTCCGTACCATGCACTATCAGCTAAAGTACCAGCGGATCACCTGCCATTTAAAACCTTAAACGATCTCGAGCCATTAAGTGGCATCTTAGGGCAGGAGCGTGCGGTTGAAGCGATTCAATTTGGTGTTGCAATGCAGCGCCCTGGATATAATATTTTTGCCATGGGAGATTCCGGAACAGGGCGCTCTTCCTATGTAACCAGCTATTTAAAAAGCGAAGCTAAACGCCGTACACCACCAAACGAATGGGTGTACATCAATAATTTTACAGAGAGCCATCGCCCCAAAGCCCTTGAATTCGCACCTGGCCATGCCGCTGAATTTGAAAAAGAAATTCGCTCATTAATTGATGGTCTTATGGCCACGTTTCCTGCAGCGTTTGAAAATCCCTCTTATCAGCAACAGAAAGGCGCAATTGACCGTGCCTTTAACGAGCAATACGAAGCGGCGATCAATAAAGTTGAAAGAGTGGCGGTCAAAATTGGTGTAGCCATGTTTCGTGACGCATCTTCAGTCAGTTTTGCTCCCATGAAAGAAGGCAAAGCCATTGAAGAAAACGACTTTGCAGGGCTAAGTGATGAAGAGCGAGATGATTTCCAAAATGCGGTTTCTCATTTAGAAGGGCTGCTAAATGAAGAATTATTGAGCTTACCATTGTGGAAACGAGCCTCCTATGAACAGCTACGCCAACTCAATCTTAATACTGTAAAAGAAGCACTGGATCCTCTGATGGCGGGGCTCTTTGAAAAGTATCAGGACGATACCCCTGTGCAGGAATATTTACAGGCCATGCGCAGTGATTTAGACAAAACCATTATTGACCAACTGGCGGATGAAAAGGCATCGGACAACCGTGACGAGATCGGCCGTCGTCAAATGTATGAAGAAATGTATTTGCCTAATGTCGCTGTAACACATAGTCCCAATGGTGGTATGCCGGTTATATATGAACCTCATCCGACTTACCGCAATTTGTTTGGACAAGTAGAGTACAGCAGTGATCAAGGGATGTTGATCACAAGTTACCGATTGATTCGCTCAGGGAGTTTGCATGCAGCAAACGGTGGCTATTTAATTCTAGATGCCGAAAAGCTGCTTACAGATCATTATCTGTGGGAAGCCTTAAAGCGGGCCCTGAAGAGCAAAACGCTTAAAATCGAACATCCCTACGCTGATATGGGATTGATGAATACAACAACATTGTCACCGCAGGATTTGCCATTACAAGTTAAAGTCATCCTAATTGGCTCTCGGGATATTTACTACTTATTACAAGACGCTGACCCAGATTTTCAAGAAATGTTTCGTGTGTTGGTCGACTTTGATGACACCCTCAAGCGCACTAAAGAAGCAGAGCTTTCCTTTGCACGACTCATGAAAGATCGAATTGACAAAGAAGAATACGCCAATGTAACCCGTGATGGTGTGGCAGCCCTAATCGAATACAGTAGCCGATTAGCGGAACACCAGCGCGAAATGGCAGCAAAAATTGGCGATGTTTTTGAATTACTAGGCGAGGCGGACTTCGTTCGTGAAATGGCCCGGGATGAATTAATTACCGCCGATCATATTGCCAGAGCATTAAAGGCTAAAAAACACCGTACTGGTCGCGTCAGTGAAAAAATCATTGAAGAAATCATCGAAGGCACTGTATTGCTTGAGAGTGAAGGTACCGCCGTGGGTAAAATAAACGGCTTAACCGTCATGCAAATTGGCGACAGCCACTTTGGGGCGCCAGCTCGTATTTCGACGACAGTCCATCCGGGGGGTAAAGGCATCGTTGATATCGAACGTGAATCCAACTTGGGACAAAATATCCACTCCAAAGGTGTATTGATTCTCTCAGGGTATCTAGGCAATAAATACGCTCAGCGTTATCCGCTTGAAATATCCGCATCAATTGCCATGGAACAAAGCTATGGTTATGTGGACGGAGACAGTGCGTCGACCGCCGAACTGTGCTGTTTATTATCAGCCTTGATTCAAGTGCCTCTACGTCAAGACCTTGCAATCACCGGATCCCTAAACCAATACGGCGAAATACAAGCAATTGGCGGCGTCAACGAAAAAATTGAAGGCTTCTTTAACGTTTGTAACGCCCGTGGCTTAACAGGGACTCAAGGCGTTATTATTCCGAAGTCCAATGCCAATAACCTAATGTTAAGTGATGACATTATTGATGCGGTAAAAGAAGGGAAATTCCATGTATATGCGATTTCTACCGCCGATGAAGCACTACATTTACTGACAGGTATTGAGCCGGGTGTAGCAGATGAAGAGGGTAATTATCCTGAAGGCAGCATTTCAGCCAAAGTCATTGAGCGTTTGGAAGCCATCTCTAAATTAGGGGAAGAAGACGAAGAGGACGAAGACGACACTCAAAATGACTCGTCGAAAACGGACTCGACATCCTCAAAAAATGAGAAGAGTAAAAAAGAGCCTAAAAAGAGCTAGCCTCATTTCCTTAACTTTTTGTTTCTCCATTTACACATAAAAAGCCCCAGCGAGTTTTCTATCTCACTGGGGCTTTTTGTCTTTAGCTCAGTACTTGCCATTAGTACGTTTGATGAATCTAGCCACGCACTTTGTATTGACCAGTGTGAATATAGAATAGTAGAGGCCATCGGGTTTCACATAAATATAACTAGCCACTTCTTTGGTGTAGCTTGGCAGGTTCACCTTCAAAACTTCGCCTTCCTTAAATACTTTTCCACCAGTCAACTTTTCTGCCAACTTATTAGATGCTTGAATCGCATTTATATCAGAGCATTTGGGTTTCGCGATCGCAATCTGACTAATACTTGAGACAAAAAGGGTAAGCAAAAAAATACGAATGAGAATCATTTTCTACCATATGATTAAATTATTACATGAAATAAATGACTATATTCTTACATATATCGATCAAATATATGAACTAATTCATTATTTATTGGTCTGTTTTACTGCATTTATGCTATTTATAGTAATAGAGTCATTAATGATTGCTCTATCTTTAATCAATTTAAAAGGATTACTGACATGTCTAAACGTTTTCTTCTTACTTCTTTTTTAGCCGTTTTAGCTTTTACGGGTAGCTCTTTAGCTCAAGCTGGCTGTGATGGAAGTCCATTGCAAGGGTATATGCATCATATTAGAGACGAATTGCGTACGGTTGGTTCTGATATCAAATCTGGTGACACTCAAGCAGCGGCAGAAGGTGTTAATAAGATAATTACGCTATTTAAAAAATCTCGTGAAGAAACACCTTATCTGTTTATAGAAGAGAACTTACAGGGTGCCGAATTAGCCAAAAAAGAAAAGGCGTTCCAAGGAGTTATTGACGATACGATTGGCGTTTTTGAGTCGTTGGAAACGGCACTGAAAGCAAACGACATGGCTCAAGTAAAAACCCTAATGGGGAAAGTAGGCCAAGAACGCAAAATCGGGCACAGTTCTTTCAAAACGAGCTGTTAATCATCGCTTAGAATGATGACCTTTAAGGATTTGACTGCTACAATGCGCGCGAGAAAGAGAGGTTATTTATGGCTCGTACGAAAAAATCGCGCAGCATGCGTGGCAAACTTGGAAAAACTGGCTCAAAGGAGATGATGAAAGAGCAGAACAAAGCTCGCAAAGCCTCATCAACTCGCCGTTTTGTTGTTAAGAAATCCAAGGAGCGCAAAGAGCAAGCGCACAGAAAACTTGAAAGACTGGGGCTACTTCCTGAACAAGAAGCGCCGCAGCCTGCAACACGTCCACGCCGTTTTGTGTTCGTTAAGCCTCAAGAGGCAAAACAAGATGAACCAGTTAAAACCGTGAATGCATCTGGTATTAACAGTGATACTGAAGAGTTAACAGTGGATGAACTGTTATCTGCTTTCACGGAAGAAAATTAAGTTTTAAAGAAGTAAAGTTAAAAAGGCTGCTATTGCAGCCTTTTTTTATAGGTAAAATAAGCCTTACAATGAAAGCATAAAACTTGATGGAATTAGTCTATGAATTTGAAAGCATCGGTTCCGATGTCAAGCGTACGCTACCTTCTAAAAGCCGTCGATAATCAAGGAATAAATTGCGATGAACTGCTTGAATCTCTAGGTCTTTCTCGAGCTGATATTGAGCAAAACAATTACTTCCCCGCCTACCAATATGGCATGCTGTATCAAAAAATCATGTGGCTGGTTCAAGATGAATCTTTTGGTATGCTAAGTGGCGGCAAGATGCCCAATGGAGCATTTCGTATGATGTGTTTGAGCATCATTCATGCTCGCTCGCTGGCCCATGCAATGTACCGTTGTAGTGACTTTTACGACATTTGTCGTGGTCCAACAATCAAACCGATTTTGATCAAAAAAGGGCGTTTTGCCATGGTTACTTTTGCTCCAATTGAGTCAACGGAAACAGATATCACAAGTTTAGTATTAGGGGAGTCCCAAGAACAGCTTCGTATCACTCTGTCGATGTGGCATCACTTTTTCTGTTGGTTAATTGGTCGACGCCTGAACTTAAAAGCCGCCTATTTTACCTGTGAGCGCCCTAATGATTTGGAGTATTACAAGACCCTATTCCAGTCAGAAATAAAGTTCAATCAGCATGCTAATGCTCTGGTTTTTCCCTCTAGTTATTTGGATATGCCAATTGTTCAAACGGAAGATAGCTTACGAGGCTTTTTAAAAACCGCACCTTATCAGTTGCTTGTCATGGTAGACAACGATAATAGTCTAAAATCACAAGTGACGGCGATACTCGGCAAAGATTTTTCACGGGAGATGCCCAGTGCAGAAGAGGTGGCTCGCGGTCTAAACATGAGCGTCTCAACCTTACGCCGCCGACTTAATGAAGAACAGACCTCGTACCAGCATATTAAAGATGAGTGTCGTAAAGAAGCGGCCATTACCTATATGAATGCGACTCAGCTAAGTATCAATGATGTCGCAGCATTAATGGGTTTCGATGAGCCAAGCGCGTTTTTTCGTTCTTTTAAAAAATGGACAGGGATGACACCTGGGGAATACCGAAAAAGTGAGGAATTTACAAAAATGGCTAAGAGTCTGCATTACTGATATTTAAAGAGATTAAGTCAGTAATGAACGTATTTGTCAGAGATATAGCACTGAAATGTTATTGAGATATAGAGTATCTTTGACGATGCTATAGTGTGAAATTCGTGCTCACATAAAAACGGAGAATAAAAATGAGCGATTACAAATACCCCTATAAAGATATTTTATTCAGTTTGCACAATGTCGCTCGCCTTGAGCGTTTAACCCCTCATTTAGCTGAGCCACTTGATCAAGAACTTATCGAAGCCATTCTTAGTGAAGCGGGTAAACTATCCGAGCAAGTAATAGCCCCCTTGAATTGGAGCGGAGATCAAGAAGGCTCACGAGTAGAAAACGGTGAAGTGTTCGAACCAAAAGGCTACAAAGAAATGTACCAAGCCTACTGTGATGGCGGCTGGGGAGCATTATCGAATGATGTGAAATATGGTGGGCAAGGTTTACCCTCAACCATTGCCACAGCGGTAAATGAAGGTATCCAAGCCGCTAATCTTGCTTTTTCACTTTGTCCTTTGTTAGCACATGGTGCCATTGAAGCCATCCAATCTCACGCCAGTGATGAACTGAAAGATACTTATATTCCCAAAATGGTCACTGGGCAGTGGGCAGGTACGATGAATTTGACAGAGCCTTCTGCAGGTTCTGATCTCGCTGCCATTTCTTGTAAAGCTTTCCCCAATAGTGCCGACTTAGCTGCAGAGACATATCTCATTAAAGGGCAAAAAATATTTATCACTTGGGGCGATCATCAAATGTCTGAAAACATCATTCATTTGGTTCTTGCTCGTCTACCTGATGCCCCTGCCGGAGTGAAAGGCATTTCCTTGTTCATTGTGCCCAAGTTTTTACTTGATGCAGAGGGAAACCCTGCAGAACGCAATGATATTAGCGTTGTTTCTGTTGAACATAAATTAGGTATTCATGCCTCCCCAACATGTGTGATGAGCTACGGCGATAAAACTGGCGCTATTGGTTATTTAGTCGGTAAGCCAAATGACGGTTTAAAAGCCATGTTCACCATGATGAATAACGCACGACAAGATGTAGGCTTACAAGGGTTAGCTATCTCTGAACGTGCATACCAACAAGCATTGCAATATGCAAAAGAGCGCAAACAAGGCATGAAGGCTGACCGATCAGGCAGAGCAGCCATTATTGAGCATCCAGATGTGCTTCGCATGTTGATGACCATGAGATCCCAAATCGATGCCATGCGTTCATTGATCTATGTTGCTGCGGTAGAAAATGATTTGTCACACATTAGCAAGGGTGAAGAGCAACAAGCTGCCATTGCTCGAACGGCATTACTAACCCCCATTGTTAAAGGATGGATTACTGAACAAGCTCAAGAAGTGACGTCTCTGGCCATTCAAATTCATGGCGGTATGGGCTTCATTGAAGAGACTGGCGTTGCTCAGCATGCTCGTGATGCTCGTATACTTCCTATTTATGAAGGAACCAACGGCATTCAAGCCATCGACTTAATTGGCCGTAAATTATTAGGGGATAATGGTCATGCCATGGCGGCATTGTTTTCTGAAATGGAAAACGAACTAGATGGATACCTAGACTCAGAAAAACATGATAATGCGGCAAAGATAAAAGACTCCGTTGAGGTGGCTAAACAAGCCACAGAGAAATGCTTATCCGCCATGAAAGATAACCCTGTGCTAGGAACTGGGTTAGCTTATTCTTACATGATGATGATGGGGTATGTAATAGGTGGATGGTTACAGGTTCGAGCCCAGCAAGTGAGCACAACTGACGAATCACTCGGCGATCAACAAGTGAATTCTTGGCAACAATCTGCTGACTTTTATTGTGATCATATTTTGCCCAGAGCGGGTTATTACGCAAAAACCATTGAGCATGGACAAAAGTCTGTACAAATCTTAAATGAAGACAGTTTTATTCGATAATGAAAAAAACAGGCAGTGAATCAATAAGTTTGCATCGTAGCAGAAGGTAAGTTTTGCTATTCTAGCGACATTATTAAAGCATGACTGCCTGTTTTAGGAGGCTGTATGACAGACAGAGAAATGATGGAATTTGATGTGGTAATCGTTGGAGGTGGTCCAGCAGGTTTAACGACCGCCTGTCGATTAATGCAACAAGCTCAGGAAAAAAACCAAGAGATAAGCGTTTGTCTTGTGGAAAAAGGATCTGAAATTGGCGCTCATATTCTATCTGGTGCGGTAGTGGATCCCAAAGCACTCACGGAGCTTTTTCCTAATTGGAAAGAAATGGGAGCGCCTTTATTAAGCGAAGTTAATCAGGATGAATTGTATTGGCTCGGTTCAGAAACTGACAGTAGAAAATTCAGCTCTTGGATGATACCTAAAACTCTTCACAACCAAGGCAATTATGTTATTAGCTTAGGCAACCTTTGCCGTTGGTTAGCGGAACAAGCAGAATCTCTTGGCGTCGAAATCTTCCCAGGGTTTTCTGCTGCGGCGCTATCTTATGATGAAGAAGGCAACGTCGAAGGCGTCATTACAGGTGATATGGGCGTCGCGGCCGATGGTTCCCAAAAATCTGGCTACATGCCTGGCATGATTTTAAAAGCCAAATATACGATTTTCTCGGAAGGCTGCCGTGGCCATCTTGGTAAAGAACTAATTGAACGCTATCAGCTTGATAAGGGGAAAGCGCCTCAGCACTATGCCTTGGGTATAAAAGAGCTTTGGGATGTGCCAGCAGAGCAAAGCTCCCCAGGGTTAGTCGTACATACAGCGGGCTGGCCATTAGGTAAAGAAGCGGGCGGTGGCGGTTTCTTATACCATCTTGAGAATAATCAAGTGTCCGTTGGTTTAATTGTCGATTTGAATTATAAGAACCCTTTTTTAAGTCCATACGAAGAGTTTCAAAGATATAAGCATCATCCACTGATTGCTAAGCATCTAAAGGGAGCCAAACGTGTTGCTTATGGTGCTAGAGCCATTGTGAAGGGAGGATGGGCCTCTTTACCAAGCATGAGCTTCCCTGGTGGCTTATTAATCGGTTGTGATGCTGGGACATTGAATCCAGCGAAAATAAAGGGAACTCATACCGCCATGAAAAGCGGCATGATTGCCGCTGAGCTATTGTTCAAAGCACTGCAATCAGAACAGCCAGAAAAAGAGTTAAGCCAATATAATGATGAAGTTAAAGCGTCGTGGCTGGGTAAAGAACTAGAGCAAGCGCGCAACTTCGTTCCTGCTATGCATAAATTTGGGACCTTCTTAGGTGGTGCCTACAACTGGTTGGATCAAAGTATTTTTTCCGGAAGCTTACCCTTTACCTTCAAGGATATGACACCGGATTACGCTTGTACGGAATTAGCCAGCAAACACCAGCCCATTTCGTACCCTAAGCCCGATGGCAAATTAAGCTTCGATAAATTGTCTTCCGTGTTTCTCTCCAACACAAATCATGAAGAAAATCAGCTTTGTCATTTGCAACTGAAAGATGCCGATGTGCCGATTAAAGAGAACCTACCGAAATACAGTGAGCCCGCTCAGCGATATTGTCCTGCTGGGGTTTACGAAGTGGTTCAACAAGGTGAGGAATCGATTTTTCAGATTAATGCTCAGAACTGCATACATTGCAAAACCTGTGATATTAAAGATCCATCACAGAATATTCGTTGGGTCACACCAGAAGGTTCTGGTGGACCAAATTATCCAAATATGTGATGCATTTATTAAAAAAACATCACAAAATGATGAAACTGCATACAGATCACTATTTGTGATCTGTATGTTCATAATCGTTGCTGGATTTCATCATTAACCTGATTAATAATAGAAGCTCATTCAGAGGAACTTTCTATTATGCGAATATGGGTCGACGCAGACGCCTGCCCCAATGTCATTAAAACCATTCTTTTTAGAGCCGCAGAAAGAGTCAATATTCCCTGTATTTTAGTGGCTAATCAAGCCATCTCCATTCCACCATCAAAATGGATTGAACGAAGGGTAGTCAGTTCAGGTTTTGATGTGGCTGATAATTATATTGTTGAACAAGTTGAAAACCTGGACCTTGTTGTGACCGCTGATATTCCACTTGCTTCGGAAGTTATTGCTAAAGGGGCGTTGGCCATTAATCCTCGTGGTGAGTTATACAGTAAAGAGAACATTAAACAACGCCTAGCGATGCGTGATTTTATGGAACAAATGCGTTCTTCTGGTATTCAATCCGATGGTCCTTCAACATTTAGTCAGCAAGATCGTATGGCATTTGCCAATACACTGGACAAATTATTAACTCAAAGAATCAAGACCGAATAAAAGCACTGCTCAGATTCTAGGTTATCGGAAAAGCACAATAGAATAGTCGAGCTAATATAGGTCGCTTGCTGAGTATTGTGTTGAGTCATCAGGAAAGCATTTTATGAATGTTTTCCTGATTATTCATTTATAGGGGGATCGAAATGAAAGAAATTGTTGTTGTCGGCGGTGGCGCCGGTGGCCTAGAGCTTGTTACTCAGCTTGGCCATGCATACGGCAAAAAGAAAGACTTCAATATTACACTAATTGACCGCAGCCAAATCCATATCTGGAAGCCTCTGCTGCATGAAGTCGCAACAGGGTCCATTGATATTAATAGCGACGGTGTTAATTATCGAGCTCATGCCGCCAAACATCATTATCAATTCAAGTTGGGAACGGTTTCTCATGTCGACCCTAAAGAACAAAGTATAACGCTTGACGCCATCAGTGATGATAAAGGACATGTGATTTTGCCTGAACGTACTATTGGCTATGACATTTTAGTGATGGCTGTTGGTAGTATCAGTAATGACTTTGGCACACCAGGAGTAAAAGAGCATTGTTACTTCCTTGACTCGCACAAGCAAGCGGAGCGATTCCAACAAGCCCTTCTTACACACTTTTTGCGCCTAAACCAAGGTGATAAAGAGGACAAACTGAAGTTGGCCATTGTAGGTGGGGGCGCAACAGGTGTTGAATTGTCTGCTGAACTCTTCCATGTCGCAGACCTTCTTAAAGCCTATGGTATGCGTGATATGTCGGGGAAACGTCTTAATGTCCAATTAATAGAAGCAGGGGAACGTATTCTCCCTGCGTTACCCGATCGTATTACCGTGAAAGCCCATTCAGCCTTAACTCGTCTGGGCGTCACCATTAGTCAAGGGACAAGGGTTGTTCGTGCTGAAAAACATGGTTTTGAAACAGCTGATGGCACACTCATTGAGGCAGACCTAATGATTTGGGCGGCTGGCGTAAAAGCTCCCGAGTTTGTCAAAGACATCGAAGGCTTTGAAACTACACGCAATAACCAAATATTAGTAAAAGGCAATTTGCAAACCGCGAACTTTGAAAACGTCTACGTGATTGGCGATTGCTGTGCGTGCAAGCAAGCAAATGGCTCCTTTGTACCTCCACGGGCTCAGTCAGCCCACCAAATGGCCTCGATTGTCTTTGCCAACATCAAAGCCTCATTCAAAGACCAGCCGCTAAAAGAGTATGTTTATAAAGACTATGGCTCTTTAGTCAACCTAAGCCGTTATAGCACCGTTGGCAGCTTGATGGGGAACTTGATGGGGGGCTCCATGTTTGTTGAAGGTCGTATTGCCCGTTTTGTCTACGTGTCTTTATATCGTTTACATTTGATTGCTATTCACGGCTGGTTTAAAGCAACCATTATTATGGCGGCTCAGAAAATAGGCAAAGTGGTAAAACCCAAACTTAAGCTTCATTAAACTGACGCGCTCCATTCGAAAAGAAAAAGCCTCTCTGCTGTGAGCCTCAAAAAAACCGATGCCATTACATCGGTTTTTTCTTTTTTAGCCCCCCCTTACCCCTTGCTAGCCGGTTATCTGTGAACCTTTCACTAATGTGCAATTCATAAGCAAATGGTGTTTTTGACCAAATAGCATTTGACCTATGTGTTACCCATAGGTTTTATAGTATAAGCCATATTAAGAAGCAAACAACTCCGCTACCTGTTTCAAGTGAGGTAAAAATGCGAGTGAGTGAACTGGCGAAAAAAGCCAATGTAACGAGCGAAACAGTACGACACTATACCCGTGAAGGTCTAATCGTGGCCAAGCGAGACCCTAAGAATGGTTACCAACTCTATGATGAGACTGCTTTACAGCGTATCCAGTTTATACAACAGGCAAGAACGCTAGGATTCAGCCTTAAACAAATAGACGATATTTTTCAGCATGCCGACAGTGGGGATTCACCATGCCCTATGGTGCGAGAGCTCTTATTGCAAAAAGTGCCCGAAACAAAAGCAAAAATAGCAGAGCTACAAGCGCATTTAAACACCATGGAAGCCGCATTAGCGGTATGGGATCAAATGCCCAACGGCACCCCTGATGGACACTCTATTTGCTGCCTCATCGAGGATTGGAACCATGAAGATGATTACACAACAACAGACACAAAGGAGCCATAGGATGAACTCAAATACATCTATTAATAACATGGCATTAAACGTAATCGGAATGTCCTGCCAAGGCTGCGTCAGTAAAGTGAGAAAGCAAATTCAACTGGAAGATGAAAATGCCGAAGTGACCGGAACACCAGAAGAAGATCGTCTCGATGTCCAAACCGTTTTAACTCAAAAACAAGTGGAAGCATGCGTTCAAGAGGCAGGCTATCAACCATTAGGTCAATATAAAAACAGTGAGCTTGCTCACTATGATTTATCCGTTGAAGGAATGTCTTGCCAAGGCTGCGTCAGCAAGGTGAGAAAGCAAGTTCAATTGGAAGATGAAAACGCGGAAGTGGTCGGAACGCCAGAAGAAGATCGTCTCGATGTCCAAACCGTTTTAACTCAAAAACAAGTGGAAGCATGTGTTCAAGAGGCAGGCTATCAACCATTAGGTCAATACAAAAAAAGTGAGCGCACTCATTACGATTTATCCGTAGAAGGAATGTCTTGTCAGGGTTGCGTCAGTAAAATTAGAAAACGCATTGAGCAAGAAGAGGGCAGTGCCGAAGTAGAAGGTAATCCCGCCCAAAATCACCTAATGGTGACCACGACAAAAAGCAAAAAAGACATTCAGCAATGGATTGAAGAAGTCGGCTTCACCAATCTTGGAGACTATCAAGCCGAAGAGCAGCAAAGTTCTCACGGCCGCGAGACTAAGCAAAATAGTGATCCCCAAGGAGCAAACCGACAAAAACAAGAAGATTCAGCACATCAAAAACAATTTTCCCTAACGGGGATTACTTGTGCTGCCTGCGTGAATACCATCCAAAAAACATTGGATAATCTAGACGGTGTTACCAAAGCAGAAGTGAATTTTGCCAGTCGTACAGCACAGGTGTCTGCGTCCATATCTGCAGACACCATCATTGAAGCCATTTCCGCTGTGGGATATGGCGCAAGTGTTATTAACGATCCAGATCAAGCCGCTGAGGAAAGAGAGAAACAAGAGCAGCAAGAATATAAGAGCAAACGTAATGCTTCCATTATTAGTTTAGCGCTTGGTATCCCATTGATGCTTTATGGCTGGCTTGGCGGCAATATGACAGTAACAACCACATCGCAACAGTTAAGTTGGTTTTTGGTGAGCACGCTCACATTACTAGTTATGATTATTGCTGGGCGTCATTATTACCGTAGTGCGTTTAAAGCCTTTTTACATCGTCAATCCAATATGGATACCTTAATCACATTAGGAACCGTCAGTGCCTGGTTATACTCCTTCTTAGTGGTTATCGTACCTGATATTTTCCCTGTCACTTCACGACACTTGTATTTTGAGTCAAGTGTTATGATTTTAGGGTTAATTAACTTAGGGCAAGCCTTTGAAGTAAAAGCGCGAGGTAAGACCAGTGCGGCTCTTCGTCATCTACTGGATCTTCGTCCTAAAATGGCTAATGTGATTCGCAACAAAGAAGAACAAAGCCTTCCCGTTAGTGACATAGTGGTGGGGGACATCATTCGGGTTCGTTCTGGTGACACTATGCCAGTTGATGGCGTTGTAACCAGTGGCTCATCCAGTGTCGATGAATCCATGCTCACAGGTGAGCCAATCCCCATCGAAAAACAGACAGGGGATACAATCTCAGCGGGTACACTGAATGGCAATGGGACTTTTAGCTACCAAGCAACCGAAGTGGGCGCGCAAACCATGTTGGCAAAAATTATCGATATGGTGAGTCATGCCCAAAACTCTAAGCCTCCCATTAGCCAACTGGCCGATAAAGTGTCCGCTATTTTCGTTCCTAGTGTGATGATTATCTCGGTATTCGCGGCATTAGTTTGGTTTAATTTCGGACCCGACCCTGTCATTATTCATATGCTTATTGCGGCCATTAGCGTACTTATCATTGCCTGTCCTTGCGCCTTGGGACTAGCGACACCCATCTCTACCATGATTGGCGTTGGTAAAGCGGCACAGTTTGGCGGGCTCATCCGTAATGGTGATGCTCTGCAAACAGCCAGCCAATTAACCACTATCGTGCTAGATAAAACGGGCACCATTACTGAAGGCAAGCCTGCGGTCGTTAAGGCTGAATATTTTAACAGCACAACTGAAACAGAAGCGGCTCAATTGATTGCCTCACTGGAGAAGGGGGCAAATCACCCCTTGGCGAATGCCTTGCTGGAGTATGCTGACTCAATCACAGAAGCGACTTTGCTAGAAACATCAGACTTTCAGTCACTCAGTGGATTGGGGCTGCAAGGCATAGTCAATCATGAGCGCTACTACCTTGGTAATCAGCGTCTAATGGAGAAGCAAGGTGTAGTGATTGAACAGACAACAAATAATGAGCGCACTCATCAATACAATGCTGCAACAAAAGTATATTTATCTCGTGACAATCAATTATTGGCTATTTTTTATCTGCAAGACCCCATCAAATCCTCATCGAAAAAAGCCATTAGCATGCTGCATGATATGGGGCTGAAAGTTGTCATGCTAACGGGGGATAACCAAAACAGCGCTGAATTTGTTGCCACCGAGTTGGGAATTGATGAGTATCATAGTGAATTGATGCCAGAAGATAAATTAGACAGGGTTCGCCTTTTACAAAATCAAGGGGACATTGTTGGCATGATTGGCGATGGTATCAATGACGCCCCGGCATTGACGCAAGCTAATGTGGGTTTTGCAATGGGAGCGGGAACGGATGTCGCTATGCAAAGTGCGGACATCACTCTTATTCGCAGTGATTTAATCAATGTGGCCGACGTTATCCAAGTCAGTAAAGCGACGTTAACCAATATTAAGCAAAACCTATGGGGGGCGTTTGCTTACAACAGCTTAGGCATTCCTTTAGCGGCTGGGGTGTTGTTTCCATTGACCGGCTGGTTACTGAATCCATTGGTTGCTGGTGCGGCCATGTCATTATCTTCCATCACTGTTGTGTTAAATGCGAATCGACTTCGTCAGTTCAAAATAGCAGACCACTCAAAAGGAGAGAAATCATGACTTATTTGGTAAATGCCATCGGGATGATGTTGATTGTATTTATTATATGGTGGTTCTGGATAACACCGAACAAAAAGAAAAAATGACGCAGGTGGGTGGAACATGAAAACGTTTGATCAGGCGAGCATTGTTAAAGCCACTATTTGCACTCACTCCATGAAAATGGAACAAGCAAAGTCATTCTTTCAAACATGGCAAGAGGCGGACGGTATTCAGTTTTTACGTATTTTAGTGAAAAAACAAAAAATTCAGATCCATTATGATGTAAAATGGGTGGATCTAAACACGCTTTTAGAAGCCATGCGAGCCTCACAAATTATGCTTAATAATGGCTGGATAAACCGTTGGAGATTGAATACCTTACGCCAAGTCGAACAGAATGTAAGGGATAATATTCGTCATGTTCCTCATTGTTGTGGTAAACCACCCAAATAGTGTGATGGCTTAAGTCTAAAGAACGGTATTTGATCTTATCGTAAAGGAAATCAAACTTCGGTTTGGTTTCCTTTTTTATTTAATTGTATGCAGATAGGGAGCTTCTATGCGAGCTTATCAATGGGGCATATTTGCCTTAGCGTTAGGTGCTTTTGGCATCGGTACAACTGAGTTTATGCCCATGGGGCTTCTGCCCGTCATCGCTGATGGTGTGAATGTCTCTATTCCTAGCGCCGGACTATTGATTAGTGCTTATGCGGTCGGTGTCATGTTTGGTGCACCAATCGTGACTTTATATTTAAGTCGATTTGGCCGTAAAAAATCCCTAATCGCCCTAATGGGATTATTTATTATCGGCAACGCATTTTCTGCTTTAGCACCGAATTACGATGTATTATTGATCTCTCGAATTGTGACAAGTCTTTCCCACGGCGCCTTTTTTGGTATTGGCGCCATGGTAGCAATGGACCTAGCGCCCATGAACAAAAAAGGCTCGGCTGTCGCTTCTATGTTTCTAGGCTTAACCATCGCAAATATTATTGGTGTTCCTTTCACCACTTGGCTAGGCCAAACACTTGATTGGCGAGCCGCTTTTGCGGTGACCGCTTTACTGGGTATTCTAGCCATTTCTGGGATGCTGCGCTTCTTACCAGAAATGCCAGCGTTAGAAAGGCCGAATGTAAAAAAAGAATTAACGGCCATTGTGCAACCCGCCGTACTGCGAGCCTTTGCTTGTACCGTATTATGTGCAGGGTCCATGTTCACACTATATACATACATTTCACCTATCTTGCGAACCCTCTCAAACGCATCTGATAATGCCATTGCTTCTATTCTGATGCTGGCAGGAATTGGCTTTACCTTAGGAAATTTTATCAGCGGTAAATTGGCCGATAAGTCGACGGACTTTGCTTTATTTTGCGTATTAGCGGCTCAGATTATTTTCTTGGTGGCTTTTAGCTTTGTCGTCCAATCTACTTTTTCTGCTGCAATTATGGTTTTTTTATGGGGGGTTGCCATTTTTGGTATTGGGCCACCGTTACAAATGAAGGTTATGAAAGTCGCAGAGGACGCGCCAGGCTTAGCATCTTCCATTAATATTGGTGCCTTCAATTTAGGTAATGCTTTAGGGGCTGCGTTAGGCGGACTGGTTATTACCGTTGGTCTTGGTTATGAATGGATTCCTACCGCAGCGGGTATATTATCTTGCAGTGGATTGTTGTTGGTATTCATTAATCGTAAGCTCTCACCAACCAATTAGTAGAGAAAAGTGATAAAAAAGCCGCCAAAATCTTGCTTTTTGGCGGCTTTTTAGTATTTAAGGATTGTGTCCATAGGCATTGAAGACTAAATTTATACAGTTATCCTTATTATGTGGTTGGAAAGGCATTGTGTTAATAGAAAGAGATTACCAATCATTAGCAGAACAGTTACCTAGAGCAATGGTAATTTATGGTCTAGATGGGCGTGTATTTTTTTATAACTCTCTTTTTTTTCAAGAATGGCTAGCACCGTCAATTATCGCAGGCAGCTCTTACACATTAAACCGTCCCCAGATAGAAAACCTATACCATAAAACTCTGCAGCCGATTATAACTGATCAGCTCATATCAAAAACACAATCGTCATTCCAGAAAGACTATTTACGCCTCCATGATCAGTCTATTTTACGCCTTAATGAATTTTCCATGGAGCTTAGCGATGGTGACCATGTATTGGTTGAGTTATGGGAAGATGTTTCTAAAGAATATGCCTTACTGAACGAGGTTAGAGAAGAACATAACCTGCTTTTATCACTGATCAACTCCATCCCCGACCAGGTTTACCTTAAGGACCTTGAATCCAAATTCATTCTAATCAACCCAAGCTTAGCCAAGCGTTATGGCGTTAAAGATGCCAGCAAAGTAATAGGCAAATCAGACGCAGACTTTTACTCCAGTGAGCACGCGAATATCACAAGACAAGAAGAAATAAACATTATCAGAACGCAAAAGGGCGTCTACAACAAACTTCATCACGAAACGTGGCATGATGGTCACGATACATGGAACCTATCAACTAAACTTCCGTTAAAAAATTCAAAGGATGAAGTTATTGGAGTCATTGGCATTTCTCACGACGTTACTGAATACAAATTGAATCAAGACAAATATTGGCAACAGGCTAACTTTGATAAATTGACAGGTCTATCAAATCGTCAACATCTGACCAGTGAGTTCGAGCGTATTGCGATTGAATGTCGCCAAAATAACGAAAATTTTGCCTTCTTTTTGCTGGATTTGGATGGCTTTAAACAAGTCAATGACAGTTATGGCCATGGTTATGGGGACTTACTGCTTGCCCAAGTATCTGAACGTTTAAAAAATACGCTTCGTCAGCGAGATTTAATCTGTCGTTTAGGGGGCGATGAATTTGTCGTGATATCGGCGCCTATTAAAGATCAGCCTGTTGCCGAAAAAATCGCGGAAAAAATTATCCAAAGTTTTGAAAGGCCCTTTGTCATTAACCATCGAATTTCTCATGTCACCACCAGTATTGGTATTGTTTTTACTTCGGCAAAGCGCGTCAACTTACAAGACATACAGCAAAAAGCAGATCATGCGATGTATAAAGCGAAAAAAGCAGGTAAAAACAGATATCGCTTCTATAGTCTAGAAATCGCCGTGGACAACAAACGTCATGATTTTTTATGCCAAGAATTAAAATTAGCACTGGAAAGGGACGAATTTTCTTTAGAAATAACCTTATTAGAAGACTTAAAAACAGGCATTAAAACAAAAGAGCAGGGGGTTTATAGCTGGCAGCATCCTCAACTTGGGCGAATTTCTGCTCAAGAGTTATTAAGTATTGCAGAATCGACCGGTAATATTATTTGCTTGGAAGTTAAGCTGATTCGTAAAGCGATTGATGCGATAGAAAAAGAAATAGAATCATTCTCATCTTTGCTGGAGAGCAAGCCCAGGCGAATAAGCATGCCCATTTCGCAGGTAAGCCTATCCCAACCGGATCTGCTAGCATCCGTATTACTGCCTCTCGTTGAAAAGCACCCAATAGCAATGCAGCAATTATTATTTGAGGTCCCAGCTGAAACCGTTTGTTCAAGTTTATCAAATAGTCCAGCTAGGCAATCGTTCAAGTTACTCGACAGTTATGGGCCATCATTGGTAATGAGCCATGTCACAGGACAAAACTTATCTATACAGCCATTACTTGAATGCCAAATATCACGCATCACTTTAGCTGAGTCATTGGTACAAAATGCTTATGATAGCGACGTTACTAAACAAAGCATCAAGGCTTTATGCGCCATGGCTCATGCACTAGACATCCAAGTCGTCGCAACAGGCATCGAAACAAACACAGATTACGACTGTCTAAAATCACTTGGCTGTGATTATGGACAGGGCAACTACATTGATCGTCAAAGTGACAGCGATATTTATTTATAACACTAATGAAATTAGAGCGCGCCTTAAGAAATCAACAACATGGAATAAGTCATTGAATTTAATAAAGATAAATTAAAACCAAGCCCCAAAAGGGTTATTTCTTGTCATTCTACTATTTCCGATAATAACATTTATCGGAAATAGTAGAATGAAATATGCGCCCTAAATTGATGTTTAAATCCGATTTGATACTTATAGATAGCCAACCTAAATTGATGTTTAAATCCGATTTGATACTTATAGATAGCCAACCTAAATTGGTAAACGCACTTAGTTATAATAATGATTAAACTTGGTCACTTTGGCTTATTGTTGTGCTTGTCTCAACATGGTGACTAATGATTGATTGTAATGAGTCTTGAAGACGCTCAATCGATTACATCCTTCTTATTCTAGAGCACACTCTCTAATATGTTCTTGAGTTCAACTAAAGAATGAGCTTGGTAAGTTGGTTTGATATGTTCTGGATGTGTTTCATTATGATGGTTGATCCAGCAGGTATCCAGTTCGGCGTTGATGCCTCCTTGTATGTCTGATGCTAAAGTATCGCCAACCATTAACACTTTGGACCGATCAGGATTATCCATAAGGGTTAACGTGTGGTCAAAAATCAAACGGTTTGGTTTGGCGATACCAATCTGTTCGGAAATAACAACGGGAGAAAAATACCGATGAAAGCCAGTTCTTTCTAAACGGGTTTGCTGGAGCTGGGTAAAGCCATTGGTGATAATAGCCATATTCACCTTCTGGCTTTGCAGATAGTCAACTAGCTCTTTGGCTCCTGGTAGTGCTTGGCAAATCTCAGCCATGGACTCTAAAAAATCATGGTTTAACTGTTGTGCCGACACAGACAATTTATCGGCCCATGTTTGAAAGCGTCTCGTTTGTAATTGCTCAGCAGTAATAGCCTGGTTTTGATATTCAACCCATAAAGGTTTGTTGATACTTTGATAGTCTTTAAAGTCCCATTCGGTAAATTCCACCCCATATTTTGCCATCATGTGCACTAGGCCAGCAAAATTATCAAAATGAAACAAGGTGTCATCGGCATCAAAAATGATCCATTGATACATGAGTTCAATCTCCTTTGATTAAATCGGTTAATGTCCCTAGAAGTGTTCTGGGTGGATAAAAGGTGCAAGGCAAAGAATCAAAGCCTGAGTATAAATACTTTCGCGGTTTTCCGCTTCGTTGGTAAATAAGCCGATTGCACCACCTTTTTGCTTGATGTTAACGGTGCCAAATAGGTCGTCCATCACATCACCAAGCTCTTCACCAGACACCAATCGAGTGTAAATTGAATGTGGTAGCGGCAAACTAGCAGAGCGATTAGTCACCATTTTTCCCGTTTTAGCTAAGATGGTCACGTAAGCGAAGGTGACTGCGCCCTCCTCGAATTGATCAACACCGCCCTCCATTGCCACAAAATAATCCACAGTATTTTCGTCCATGACATTGGCGTCTTGTTGGTGACTTTTCTGTTGATAGCAAAATTGTGCACGATTTTCTGAACCTAAACGCGTTTCGGCCTCTGTCATGGGTTGATCTGCTACACCTGATGGTGCTGACATTTCTTCACAGTGAATAGTGTGATCTGGAAACGCTTTGTTAAAAGCTTGATAAGCCGCACTTATTTTGACAGGGTTTTTGGAGGCAACGATGATGCGAATAACGGTATTATTCATAATAAAGGTACCAAATTTATTTAATTTATTACTCTAATTAAGGCGTCGTAATCTAACCAGCAACAACAAAAGAGCGATATATAAAAAAACCGTGATGTCCCTCTTTGAAACAGTCACGGTTTTTATTTTACAGTAAGCAACTTATCGAATACTAAACTTGGGCTTTAATAATCGGAGTCGGACATTCAACATCCATATTTTGTGCACGATGCCTTAATAAGTGATCCATTATCGTCAGTGCCAGCATGGCCTCCGCAATGGGAGTGGCGCGAATGCCAACACAAGGGTCGTGCCGGCCTTTAGTAATCACGTCAATGGCTTCCCCTACGCGATTAATGCTTTTTCCGGGGATCGTAATACTGGAAGTAGGCTTTAATGCCATGTGAACAATAATATCCTGTCCAGAAGAAATGCCGCCTAATATGCCGCCAGCGTGATTTGACAAAAATCCTTCTGGTGTCATTTCATCACGATGCTCACTCCCTTTTTGTTCAATAACACTAAAACCATCGCCTATTTCCACCCCTTTCACTGCGTTAATGCTCATCATGGCTTTCGCAATATCAGCATCTAAACGATCAAAGACCGGCGCCCCTAGACCTGGCATAAGGTTCTTGGCGATGACGGTAATTTTTGCTCCAACAGAGTCGCCCTCGCGACGTAAAGCTGTCATATAGTCTTCAAGAGCTGAGACCGCATCAGGATCTGGGCTAAAAAAGCTATTGTCATAGACCTGAGTTAAATCTTTTACCTCCAGCTTGACTGGGCCAAGTTGAGAGAGAAAACCTTGAATTTCAATGCCAAACTGTTGTTTCAGGTATTTTTTCGCAATGGCGCCTGCCGCTACTCGCATGGCCGTTTCACGCGCAGAAGACCGACCACCACCTCGATAATCACGAAAGCCATATTTCTGATCATAGGTGTAGTCGGCATGCGCTGGACGGAATGTATCTTGGATATTACCGTAATCACGAGAACGCTGATCTGTATTCTCAATTAATAGACCAATCGGTGTACCAGTTGTCTTGCCTTCAAAGACACCTGATAGAATCTTCACTTCATCAGCTTCTCGACGCTGGGTTGTGTGCTTGGAGGTTCCCGGTTTACGACGATCTAAATCTTGCTGTAAATCAGCTTCGCAGATTTCAATGCCTGGTGGGCAACCATCAACGATAGCACCTAGTGCTAGACCATGACTTTCACCAAAGGTGGTGACTTTAAAAAGGGTTCCAAATGTATTGCCAGACATAATGTTACTTTTGCTCGCGTAGTAATGTGTTAAGTTGTTCTTTGGTTAATACAAAGACCCCATTGCCGCCCCGCTCTAATTCCACCCACAAAAAGGGAACGTCAGGGTAAGCAGCCTGCAAAGCGACTTCAGTATTACCCACTTCGTATACCAATATACCGTTATCATGTAAATAATGCGCGGCTTGCGACAAAAACGCATGGGTAAATGTTAATCCGTCATCACCAGACGTAAGGGCAAGCTCGGGCTCGTTATGAAACTCTGCCGGTGCACGATTAAAATCCTCGGCGTCCACATAAGGAGGGTTACAAATAATCAGGTCATATTTTTTGCCATGAAGGCTTTTAAACATATCCGAGTGGATCGCAGTAACTCTGTCTTCTACCTGATGAAACTCAATATTTTCTTGAGCAACCGCCAAAGCCTTTTCACTAATATCACTGATATCGACTTGTGCATCCTCAAATACTAAAGCCGCAGCAATCCCCAAGCACCCAGACCCGGTGCACATATCTAAAATATTCAGAGGGTATTGCGTAAGCCAAGGTGAAAATTCCTTCTCAAGCAATGAGACAATGGGGGAACGAGGAATCAATGTATCTTTACTAACTTTGAAAGGTAATCCCATAAACCAAGCCGTACCTAATAAATATGGCAAAGGCTCACGTTGCTTAATACGCCTTTCAACTAATTTAAGAATGCGTTTTTTTTCATCATAAGTCAGAGCGCAATCCAACATATCGCGATGAAAATCGAGAGGAAGCTTTAACACCCCCATAACCAAATGGAGCGCTTCATCCCAAGCATTATCCGTACCATGACCATAAAAAAGATCACTATGTTCAAATCGGCTATAAGTCCAGCGAATAAAATCTTTAATACTACTTAGATCGCGAATGGCGGACTGTCTATTGCTCATACTATCTTCTTCACTATCATCTGATGACCACTTTTAATGGGTAAATAAAAAGCCGCATTATAGCCTTTATTACTTATTGTCTCTATCTTTGCCTTGGATCTGCTTCATGGTTCGAGCAATCTCTTGGAGTGTTTGGTCTACTGCTTGTCGATGCTGTTTATCCACCGATCTTTGCTCTTCTTGTAAGGATTTGACTTGCTGTTTAAGCGTTGAATTCTCTTCTTTAAGGCTTGAAATCAAATGATCTTGCTTCGCTAAATCAACCTCATGCTGATCAAGGTTTAGACGCAATGCTTCTTTTTCTGAGCGTTCTCGCGTTAGCTGATTGTTAATCACTTGATGATGAGAATAAACATCATCATAGCGCTGTTGAGTAAGCTTAAGATGTTCATTTAACTGCGTATTCATAACCTTCAATGACTCTCGCTCTTCTAAAACTGCGTCGTAGGCGTCTTGCAACTCACACAACGCCAAACTTAACGAGGAATATTGTCCTTCTGTAGCCGAGAGCCTTAAGGCATATTGAGCTTCAGCATCGAGCATTTTTTCATCAAGCAGTCGGCCTAATATCTGCGTAACATCGCGAGAAAATCGGTTAAAAGAAGGCGCTAGACTAGAGCCTAACTCTTTAAGCTGATGCTGTTGGTGCTCTTTATACAGCTCCTCCCACTCAGAAATCGCATTCATTAAGGTTGTGTTCGAGCATTTACGACCATCTTTATCAAGAAAGTAATCCGCGATGCGAGGTATATTGGGAAACTGGTTTTTTTCGAGCAGCTCCCAGCAAGCTTGATGAATCTCTTCCCGAGCAATATTTGCCTTACGAGCCATCCCCACCTCCTATCTCTTCTGATGAAATAAATTATATGAACGTTTTACAACAAATGATCAATTCCGTCATTATATTATCTTTTTTACGAATAAAGAATAGCATTTACTTCTCTCCATTACACACTACAAAGCAAGGGCAATAAAAAACCCCAAGAAGGGGCTTTTAAAAGGTAGGTGTCGATAAGTGGTCTTTAGTTTAGCTTAGCGTTACTAAGTAACTTTGCAGCAAACTCAACGCCAAATTTTTTGGCAAACTCATCTAACGGATCTTGCTTAGGCCCATAGATCACTTGTTTGTCGTTAGGGAATTGTGAGTTTAATACATCATTAAGACTCGCTAGGCCGTCAATCAAGCCTATTTTTTGCGCTTGCTGGCCGGTAAACACCATTCCCGAAAAGACATCGTTTGTGATTTTTAATCGATCACCCCGTCCCGCTTTTACAGCATCAATAAATTGCTGATGGGTTTCATCCAAGATCGCCTGCCATTTTTCCTTACCTTCTTTGGTCATAGGGACAAAAGGATCTAGAAAGTCCTTATTACGACCCGCTGTAAAAGTTCTACGTTCAACTCCAAATTTTTTGATTAAGCCACTTAAATCAAAGCCAGAAGAGATCACGCCGATGGAACCCACCAAACTTGCTCTATTGGCATAAATTTTATTAGCTGCTGAGGCAATATAGTAGCCCCCCGATGCAGCCATATCCTCTACCACCACAATAATAGGAATAGATGGATACAATTTTTCTTTTTGACGAATAGCATCGTAAATAATACCGGCCTGGACAGGGCTGCCACCAGGACTGTTCATATCGATGACCACGCCTTTTAGATTGGGATTTTTATAGGCATCATCTAAAATATCCACGTATTCATTTCCATCGATGTCTGCACCACTGCCAATAACCCCATCCATTGGAATGATGGCCACCGTATTTTGCCCAGTCACATTGGTATCTAAGGCGGAGCGACCAAACCATAAACCCATTATGCACAATAAAATAATTAAACTGGTAAAACGGAAAAAAATCTTCCAACGACGAGCACGTCTTTTTTCAATCACATTATCACTTAGTGTTTTCTCTAATAAGCGCCAGAGCTGTTGATTATCATCCAGTTTAGTCTCAGATGATTTGCCGTTATCGCTTTCTTTATCGCTATTGCTATTTTGCCCAGCATTGTCCTCTTCAAACAATTCGCCTTGTTGATTCGTTAAATTTTGTTGGTTCTTTTTATCTTCTTCTTCGGTCCAGCTCATGCTTTATTTCCCTAAAATGGAAGCTAATTGATATAAATTGTCGACAATCGTTTGTGGCTGACAAGATGCTAAACGCTTTTTGTCATGGGCACCATAAGACACGCCAATACTGGCTACTCCGGCGGCCCTGGCCATATTAAGGTCATATTCGGTGTCGCCAACCATTACCGCGTCTTCTGGCAATACATTAAGCTCTGCTAGGATTTGCTCCAGCATCATCGGATGAGGTTTCGATAAAGCCTCATCTGCACAGCGCGTCGTTGCAAAATAATGACCCGTTTCCGTGAGTGACATAATACGATCTAGCCCACGACGAGTTTTTCCCGTTGCCACTGCCAACAAAACACCCTGCCCCTTCAACTGCTCGAGGAGCTCGAACATCCCGTCATAAGCTAAAGGGGGACTTTGGTCTGCTTGCACATATAAACGTTTATAATGCATTTTTATCTTGTCTAATGTGTCAACTGGGAGTTCAGGCCAAACAACCTTAATCCCCTCATCTAAAGATAAACCGATGATATTTTGTATATCATGAAACTCTCTTTTAGGTGCCATGGCGTGCTCTGCGGCTTGCAACATACAACTACAGATCTTATCAATGGAATCAAATAAGGTTCCATCCCAATCAAAAATCACTAACTTAACCATAGATACCCCTTAAGAATAAATCGCCGAAAGTGTACCATAGCGGGAAAATCAAACATAAGGATTCACAATGACAACAGGCTATACTTTAGAAGCGCTATCAATTGATCAAACAGCCACTTACACCAAAACCGTGACTCAAGAAGACGTACAAAGTTTTGCCTACATAACAGGCGATACCAATCCTGTTCATTTAGATGCTGATTTCGCAGCCACTACAAGTTTTGGCAAACCGATTGCCCACGGCATGCTTTCTGCTGGATTTATTTCTGCGGCGATTGGCACAAAGCTACCAGGACCTGGATGCATCTATTTGGAGCAAAACCTTAAGTTCAGAGCACCTGTTTATATTGGACAAGAAGTCACAACAACCATTACGGTGGCAGAAATTAATGAACGTCGCCGCCGTGTAACACTAAAAACAACCTGTGAGTGTGATGGCAAAGTTGTTGTATCTGGGGAAGCCATTGTAATGCTGCCTGCCGCCAAATGAGAGCAAAACAAGGCTTATCGACTTTTCTTTGTGGATAAGCCAACCTGAGAGCTTCGAACGATACGAAAATCAAAAGGCGACTGAACCATTTCGGTCGCGTTTTTCTTATAACAAAAAAACAGATTTGAATAATAAAAATAATGAGCAATATAAACAATGTGTCTTATAAACGACTAGGTATATTATGCGAGTCGATTGCTTGACGCCTCCCTACATGATCACTTATCGTTTTTACATAATGATAATGTATTTAGTCTACAATCAGGCGCTTTCATCACAGTCTATTTAC
>NZ_JAEMUI010000037.1 GCF_016461715.1 Marinomonas spartinae
TAATGCTATAAAAAATAAAAATTAGGAGTGAGCAATGAAGACTGTTATGACCGGCTCCGGTTCGAAACCTGATAAAACGTCCTATCAAAGCCACTTGGTTCTTGAGACGCTAAAATCGGTTCAAGGACCATTAATAGGGTTAATTTTACTGTGTGTGGGGTTCTCTCTTTCTTCTGAATATTTTTTCACGCTTCGAAATTGGCTCAATATTCTCGATCAAATCACAGTCCTAGGCATTGTTTCTATCGGCATGACGGCAGTCATCATCATTGGGGGTATCGATCTATCCGTCGGGTCGTCTTTAGCGTTAGCTATGATGATGGCTGGTTGGCTAGAGCGCATTGTTGGGCTGCCTTTAGAAGTGTCTATTTTTCTGGGCATTATGACTGGCGCGTTGTGTGGTCTGTGCTCCGGTTTGCTCATTATTTGGGCCAAATTACCCGCTTTTATCGCAACACTTGCCATGATGTCCGTTGCGCGGGGAATCGCCAATTTACTGACTGATGGCAGACAAGTGGTTGGCTATCCTGACTGGTTTACCAACTTCGCAACGGTGCGTCTGTTCGGTTTTGTCTCTATTACCATGTTGTTGTTTGTGGTGCTTGCCGTGTTAGCGGGGCTGTACCTTCGCTTTCGCGCCAATGGACGTAATCTTTATGCGATTGGTGGTAGCACAGAGGTCGCTCGTTTATCCGGTATTGCAGTAAACAAAATAACCTTAATTGTCTATGGCGTTTCAGGCCTATTGGCTGGGATTGCTGCGATGACGCTAATGGCACGGTTGGACTCATCTCAACCAAGCGCTGGGGTGGGCTTAGAGCTGGATACCATTGCGGCTGTTGTTATCGGTGGTGCCAGTTTAAATGGTGGCGTAGGTAGCATTGCTGGAACCATTGTTGGTGTCTTGATTATTGGTATTTTGAGGAATGGGTTAAACCTGTTAGGTGTGTCCCCATTTTTCCAAATGGTCATCATTGGAGTGGTAATCGCGGTGGCGGTGTCCTTTGATACGATGCGCAGAAAGTCTCGTTAGCAATACTTTTCTGCTTTCCGATATAAAAAAATAATAATACTGGAGATAAAATATGTATTCTAAATTATCAAAAATTGCTGGTGTGAGCCTGCTTACCTTCGCCGCCTTCACAGGTAATGCTTATGCATCGAATAAGTGTACGATTGGTTTAGCTGTCGCCAACCTACAGGCAGACTTTTTCAACCAAATAAAACTATCAGCGCAGGATGAGGGCAAGGTAGTGGGTTGCAAAATCATCACTGTCGATGCGCGAGGGGATAGTGCTACCCAAGTAAACCAAATCCAAGATCTGATTACGCGACAGGTCAACGCCATTATCTACATTCCTGCAGGTGCTACCGCCGCCTCTGTTCCTGTTAAAGCTGCTAAAGCAGCAGGTATCCCCGTTGTCACCGTAGACCGTAATCCAGCGGGTGCACCTGGAGACACCTTTATTGCGACCGACTCCGTCGCCGCAGCGCGTGCGCTGGGGAATTATGTGGCAAAACTGACCCATGATAAAGCCAATATCGGTATTATTCAGGGACAAATAGGGACGACTCCGCAAATTGAGCGCTCTAAAGGGTTTATGGAGGCAATCAATCATTATCCGCAGATGAAAGTGGTGGAAAGACAGGCCAGTAATCAATGGGCTCAGGATGAAGGGTTTAAGATTGGCCAAGATATGTTACAGCGCAACCCAACTATTAATGTCATTTTCGGGCAGGCTGATGCGCTCGCTTTAGGGGCAGCTCAGGCAGCCAAAGTAGCTGGTGAGAAGCTGATTATCGTCGGGTTTGATGGCGATTATGCCGGTCTTCAAGCCGTAGAAAACGGTGTGCTTGCTGCCACGATGACACAACAAACTCAGCGTATGGGGCGTTTAGCAGTGACCTCAGCGGTTAAGCTGATTAAAGGAGAGCCCGTTCCTAAAGAACAGCTGCTAAAAGGCACATTAACCACCAAGGCGAACGTGAAAAAATTTATTGCGAATCATCCGTAGCGGATGAAAAAAGAGGTGATGTATATGTCCGTTTTACAGACAGATACTGGGCCAATTTCTATTGCTGAGAAAGGCTCACAACCGAGCCTTTCGATTAAAGGAATTGGAAAAAAATTCGGTAATACGCGTGTGTTAAATGATATTACGTTAGATATTTATCCTGGTGAAGTGGTTGCATTATTAGGGGAAAATGGTGCGGGTAAATCGACCCTTTCCAACATTATTTGCGGTGTCATTGTGCCAACAGAAGGCTCAATGACATGGAAAGGCTCCGAGTATGCCCCTAAAACGCCTAGAGAAGGCTTAAGTTATGGTATTCGTCTGATTCACCAAGAGATCCGTTTACTTCCCGATCTCAGCATTGCTGAAAATATCTTTATTGGTCGTCAACCGATGAAGGGCGGTTGTATAGACCGTGAAAAAATGTTCCTTGAGACAAGGGTACAACTGGACAGACTGGGATTGGATGTCTCACCAGACACTAAAGTACGGGATCTTCGAGTCGCGGCTCAGCAGCAGGTAGAAATAGCTAAAGCCTTGGCTCACAAAGCAGAGCTTTTGATTCTAGATGAACCCACGGCGGCTTTAGGTGGCAAAGAGGTAGATCGGCTGTTTGAACAAGTTGAGCGATTAAAAAAAGAGGGGGTGGGATTTATCTATATTTCGCACCGCATGGAGGAGATTAAACGTATCGCCGACCGTATTGCAGTGGTTCGTGATGGCAATTTAGTTGCGGTGCATAAAACGGGCAACATACCAGTCAAAGAGATTGTGACGGAAATGGTAGGGCGCAACGTAGATCGTATGTTCCCGCCCTTATCAACGCCCACAAGTAAAGAAGTATTACGGGTAGAAAACTTGTGCTCGGATAAATTTAAAAACATTTCTTTTCAGGTGTGTGCCGGTGAAATACTTGGGATTTCGGGTATCGTCGGTGCAGGGAGAACGGAGTTGGTTCGTGCTATTTTTGGTGCCGATAAGATTGACTCCGGAGATATTTTTCTGGAAGGGGAAAAAATAGACCTGCCCAATCCGCGTGCTGCCATGGACAAAGGTATTGTGCTTGTGCCGGAAGATCGCAAACAACAGGGATTAGTGGTCGAACATAAAATTGGTGATAACGTCATGTATGGCAATTTTGACATGCTTAATAGTGGCGGTTGGGCATTTCCCTCTGCGATTGAACGTTTCTCTAAGTCTGCCATTGATGTGATGGGCACAAAGGGACAAGTCGAAAATGCCACAGCGAGCCTGTCTGGAGGTAATCAACAAAAGGTGCTTATTGCCAAATGGATCGCTCGAAAACCTAAATTGTTTATTTTAGATGAACCGACTCGTGGTATCGATGTTGGTGCTAGAGCCTCTATTTATGAAGTCATCTCAGGGTTAGCAAAAGAAGGGATGGCCGTTATCGTGGTGAGTTCAGACTTAGACGAAGTGTTAGGTTTGTCCAACCGTGTCATGGTGTTAGCCCATGGTGAGCAGCAAGGAACCCTTTCTTGTGAAGAGGCTAATCAATTATCAGTAATGGAGCTTGCAATAAAATGATAACAAAAGATTTTGCGCAAAATTTATTCTGTTTAACCGGTCGTGTTGCTTTCGTAACGGGTGCGGGGAGCGGTATTGGTCAATGTATTGCTAAGGGACTAGCCAGTGCGGGTGCCAAGGTGGTGTGTTTTGATTTACATGAAGATGGTTTAAATAAAACGGTTGAGGACATCATTCAAATGGGAGGGCAAGCTGCTTTATTTGTTGGCGATGTGTGTCGCGAACAAGTTCTAAAAGACGCGATTAGCTTCACAGAAAAAATCTTTAAGCGTCTTGATATAGCCGTGAATGCAGCGGGGATCGCGAATGCCAATCCTGCCTCTGACATGCAGAGAGACCAATGGCAGCGTGTTATCGATATTAACCTGACAGGTGTTTGGAATTCTTGTAAAGCGGAAGCGTCTTTAATGGAAAAAAATGGCGGTGGTTCTATTGTCAACATTGCGTCTATGTCTGGCATTATCGTGAATCGGGGTCTTGAGCAAGCTCATTATAATACCTCTAAAGCGGGCGTTATTCATTTATCGAAGAGTTTGGCCATGGAATGGGTTACTAAAAATATTCGAGTCAATTCGATTAGCCCTGGTTATACCGCGACGCCTATGAATACACGTCCAGAGATGGTCCATCAAACTCAGCAGTTTGAAGAGCAGACCCCAATGGGACGCATGGCTAAAGTCGAGGAAATGGCGGGGCCTGCTATTTTCTTAGCCTCCGATGCGTCGTCTTTTTGTACTGGCGTGGATTTACTTGTCGATGGGGGCTTTGTTTGCTGGTAGTGGTGTAATTTTTTTTACTCTTTAGCATAAATATTCAAAAAAGAAAAAAAATTCAAAGGAGGATCTATGAATCCCTTCGGATTAGAAACCAAAGCACTTGAAAGTCGGGCACGATCCATTCGACGCAGAATTATCAAAATGAATGCCAGCAGTCCTGCAGGTGGGCATACTGGGGCGGATTTGTCTCAAGTCGAAATTGTGACCTCTCTTTATTTTAGAATACTCAACTGCGCGCCCGATAGACTGGATGATCCAACACGAGATGTGTATATCCAGTCAAAGGGGCATGCGGCTGGCGGCTACTATTGTGTATTGGCAGAGGCAGGCTACTTTCCTGAAGAATGGTTGTCTGATTATCAACATGATGGCTCCCATTTACCAGGGCATCCTGTTAGACAAAAGACCCCTGGTGTTGAATTAAATACAGGGGCTTTGGGACATGGATTGCCAGTTGCTGTCGGTGTTGCTCTAGCTGCGAAGCGTGATGGCAGTAGTCGAAAAGTATACGTCGTAACAGGGGATGGCGAGCTAGCAGAAGGCAGTAATTGGGAAGCAGCTCTCGTCGCAACTCATTACAAGTTGGATAACCTGATTGTTATTAATGATAAAAATAAACTGCAGTTAGCGGGTGAAACAGATGTCATTATGAAAACGGATCCTTTAGATGAAAAATGGCAAGCGTTTGGTTTTAAGGTGTCTCAATGTGATGGGAATAACATTGATTCGGTTGTTAACACCCTAGAAAACCTCACTTATGATGGTCGGCCAAATGTTATTATTGCGAATACAACGAAAGGCGCAGGCGTCTCATTTATTGCTGGACGTTCTGAGTGGCACCATCGAGTACCCAAAGGCGATGAAGTTACCCGAGCACTAGAGGAGTTAAGTGATGTCTAATGCTGAACATTTTGCCAATATTATGGTGCAGTGCTTTATTGAGGCCGTTAACCAGGGCGTTGATCTTATTCCGGTCGTGGCGGACTCCACATCCACCTCTAAAATCCAACCTTTTGTTGACGCTTTTCCTGAGCGCTTGGTAAACGTTGGGATTGCTGAGCAAGTTATGGTCAGTACTGCGGCGGGCTTAGCCTTGGCAGGAAAAGTGGCTGCCACCTGTAACGCAGCACCATTTCTTATTTCACGTGCGAATGAACAGGTAAAAGTGGACATTTGTTATAACAATACGAATGTGAAATTGTTTGGACTAAATTCAGGGGCAAGTTACGGCCCATTAGCGAGCACGCACCATGCTATTGACGACATTAGCATCATGCGAGGCTTTGGTAATATCCAAATATTTGCCCCCAGTTGCCCTATAGAATGCAAACAAATCATCGATTACGCCATTCGTTATCAAGGACCCGTTTACATTCGTATGGATGGCAAACCCTTACCCGTACTGCATGATGCACATCATCAATTTGTGCCTGGTGAGCCAACTTTATTACATCAAGGTAAGGACGTGGTTATTTGTGCTTTAGGGTCTGTGGTACATGAAGCGGTTGAGGCTGCTAATCGACTGGCGGAAAAAGGCATTGCCGTCTCCGTGGTTAATGTCTCTTCCATACGACCTCTTAATCGACAAGCGCTTACGGTAATGTTACAGGGGGCACCTCATGTGGTGACCGTAGAAGAACATAATATAAACGGAGGGTTGGGCAGTATTGTGTCTGAAGTGATGGCGGAGAAGGCTATTCCGGCCAGTTTACTACGACTTGGGGTTCAAGATGGATACTATGCGGCGGCAGGTAGTCGACAGTTCACACGTGAACAGCTGTCTATCGATAGTGCTAGCCTTGTTGAGGTTTGTCTTAACTTAGGACAGAACGAGGTCAACCATGCCTAGTGCTATTTTGACAATTGACGAGGGGACGACAAATGTTAAATCCCTCCTTCTCAATAGGGCTGGCAAAGTGATAGCGAAAAGCTCAGTACCTTTATCCATCCATTACCCATCTGAGGGGGTGGTTGAACAAGATCCTTATGAGTTAATAGAGAAGGTAAAAGCGTCCATTGATTTAGTATTAAACTCTACTAATGAGCCTGTGGAGATTGAGGCGGTCGCGATTAGTAACCAACGGGAGTCTGTGTTGGTGTGGGATCGACAGTCTGGTAAGCCACTGACGAATGTGATGAGTTGGCAGTGTCGTCGTTCAGAGTCATACTGTAATAGCCTTAGAAAAGACACTCAATTCAGCGAGTATGTGCAACACAGCACAGGCTTAACGCTTGATCCTATGTTTCCCGCCACCAAAATTGCCATGTCTTTGCATGATATTCCTGATGGGCATGCCCGTGCGGGAAAAGGAGAGATCTGTGTTGGGACGATTAATACCTGGATGATCTGGAATATGAGCAATCAGATGTTTGTAACCGATGTCTCTAATGCATCACGTACACAGTTGTTTAATATTCGTGAGTGTGTATGGGATAGGGTGATTTTAGATCAGTTAGGTATTCCAGAAAAGGTGCTGCCCAGAGTGGAACCTTCTGCAAAAGTGGTTGCCAGAACCAAACCATTTGGTTTGCTGCCTGCTGGTATTCCTATTGCGGCGCAGATTGGCGATTCCCATGCTGCCCTATATGGGCATGGTGGTTATGAAAAAGGGGTAGTCAAAGCAACGTATGGTACAGGTAGTTCTATTATGGCGGCGATGCCAAGCTTGCCTACGATACGTAACGAGGTCAGTACGACGATTGCTTGGAATGACTCTGAGACTTTTTATGGCTTAGAGGGCAATATTACGCACACCGGATCTGCCATCGAATGGACGCGCAATATTTTAGGCGTTCAGTCGATGGAGGAGATGTGTACATTGGCGTCTCAGGCCCATAAAAACCATACGGTGTTTTTTGTCCCTGCGTTATCAGGACTCGGAGCTCCCCATTGGGATCTGGAGGCGACTGGGATTTTTAGTGGCTTAAAAAGCTCCACACATCGTGCTGATATCGCTCAATCTGCTTTTGAGTCGGTGATCTTTCAAGTAGCCGATGTGTTTCATGTAATTAGGCAAGAGCTTGGTGAAGCCATAGAATGCTTATGTGTTGATGGTGGGCCGACGAGTAATGATTGGCTAATGCAGGCCCAAGCAGATTTGCTTGGCGTGCAAATCAGACGCGGTGATACGGCTGAAGTGTCTGCTATAGGAGCCGCCTATTTAGCGGGTTTAGCCATCGGTTGGTGGGACAAGCATGGGTTATGTGCGTTATTAGAAATGTCCGTAACACTGTTTGAGCCAAATAAAGATCAGTACGATTTTTGGCAAACCCGTTATGGTGGCTGGAAGCTAGCGGTCGAAAAGTGTCGCCTAAACACTGTGAAGTGAATGGAAAGCGCTTAGTGTTGTATCGCCTATTAGATGGGTTCTTCACTAAGTGCTAGCGACGAATAATGGCTTCCGCCGTGACTCGATCCGTAATCAGAACATCAATATAACCACCTCTAAGGGCCCCCTTGATGGCCTCAACTTTATCAATGCCTCCAGCCACACCAACGACGTGTTCACAATGCTGTAATTGATTTAATGTCATGCCAATGACAGGATTTTCAGACGGCTCTAGTACATCCACACCGCTAGCATTGTAATAATGCAAGCTAATATCACCGACTGCTCCTCTATCTGCTAGCATTTTTAATGTTGTTTTATCGTAGTAATTACCAGAATTACGAAGTAGGTTGGACGGTTCGAGCAAGCCAATACCAACGATTGCGATGTTAACGTCATCAAACATGGCCACCACTTCGGAGACTCCGCTGGTGTTGAGAAGCTTCTCTTTCTCATCCACTGATTGCTCGATACTCTGGGCTGGTAACATATGGGCCGGACAAGATAAAATGTCTGCCATGGTTTGCGTTAAAATCGTTGCTTGAATATTGCCATTGTGGCCGACACCACCTAATAATTGGATCACGCCTTTAGCTTGAATTTTACCCGGTGTTAAAGAGTCAACCATTGATCGAATGGTATCGCTCCAAGATGAAATACCAATGAGATCACTTTTTTTCAAGGAGTTTTCTAAATAGTAGGCAGCTGCAGAGCCGATAGCGCGCTTAATGGTATGGTCAGTTGGGTTATCCTCAACATCAACAACAATAACATTGGGGACACTAAATGTCTGTTGAATGGTATGTTCTAATGCAATAAAAACATTGGGGGGCTGCACAACATTGATTTTAACGATGCCTTCCTTCAAACATCGGGTAATGGAGCGAGAGACCTGAGATTGTGATAAACGCAGTTTGTCGGCGATTTGCGCCTGCTTTAGGCCATCTTGATAATACAGCGTCGCAATTTTTACCAATAATCGTTTATCATCCACTTTCGACATAGTCTGGTCTCTGTTATATAGCCTTGAATGATAATTTTAGACTGAATAATCATTCCAATAAAGTTGTTTGCGGTCATTTTATTACATAAAGCAAGGAATTAGCTCGTTTAGGCGGTGCAATAGAGGCGGATGATCATTCTCAGGTTAGCATAACCACAATATGATATTATGGTTATGCGTTGCATGTAATCTCTTTATCAAAACCGCTTGGGTTATTGTTGGGGGCGAGAGGCCAACTCGGTCAGAAAATAGGGCAGTGGTTGGGTAATGTACTGTTGACTGGCGACCCTAGCCATGTGTCCCTCTGGTATTAATGTCCAGCCCTCTCCAGATAGTTCCAAAGGTTCAGAGCCAATTACAATGTGTTTATCGAAGGCTTTGCAATATAGGCTGGGAGAATGTTCATCACTGGAAAAACGCACAGCAAATAGCTCTTTTCCGTTAGACAATACGGCAGTAAAACGAAACGGTTCGGTAATGTTTTTACTGCCCATCAATACCAGAATTTGCTCAATGGTCTTAGAGATCGCGTTTTCTGGATCCGTCTCAAGGCCATTGGCAACCATCAAAAGAAAAATGACCTCTGAATCGGTTGCGCCTCTTCGTTCGTTATACAAATACTCGGGTATTAAGCGATCTAAATGCCAGCGTAATGCTTCGTAGTCGCCAATTTGGCCATTATGCATAAACAGCCAGTTTTTATAGCCAAAAGGGTGGCAGTTTGAACGGTTGGTAGCTGTACCTGTTGATGCGCGGACATGGGCAAAAAACAACCCGCTTTTGATATGACGTGCAAGACTTTTTAGATTGCAATCACTCCAGGCAGGTAAAATCTCATGGTAGAGACCTGGCTCTTCTCGTTCGTCATACCAGCCTAGGCCAAAGCCGTCTGCGTTGACAGTGACTTCGGATTTTCGGGCACTTAAGCTTTGATGAATAAGAGAGTGGTCCGGTTCAAATAGTAGGGACTCAAGGTAGACTGGGTCACCTTGATATGCCATCCAGCGACACATTTATGCTTATCTCCAAAATAAAATAGGAAGGTGAAATACCTTCCTTATATAGTGATTAGATTATTGTATAGGATTTTATACATTAAAATAGCGAATTTTTGTGGAAAGTTGACTGGCTAGGTCGGCTAATTGTTCTGCTGATTCACTGATGGAGTGAATGGAATCGGTTGTTTTCGTGGCGATGTCGGTAATGTTCATCACGTTCTGACTTACTTCTTTGGTGACCTGTGCTTGTTCCTCCGCTGTGGTGGAAATGCGATCGTTCATATCGCGGATCTTGGATACTGACTGATGAATATTTGCAAGAGAAGCTTCTTCGTTTTTGACATGTTCGACAGCTTGAAGCGAGCGTCCATGGCTGATGTTCATGGATTCAACGGCACTGGCGGCGCCGCTTTGTAGTCGGTTGATCATTTGCTCAATTTGTTGAGTGGCACCATGGGTATTATGGGAAAGCTGGCGTACCTCATCGGCCACCACTGCAAACCCTCGACCTTGCTCGCCAGCTCTTGCCGCTTCAATGGCCGCATTGAGGGCCAGTAAATTCGTTCGTTCCGCAATGTCCAGAATCACATTTAGAATATTACTGATTTCATGAGTGTTTTCGTGTAGTTCGTTAATACTGTTGACTGAGCTTTCAAGTTCTTGCGCCAGTTGAGTAATACTACCTATGGTGTCATTGACAATTTTAGTACCACTCGTGGCTGCTTCTTCGGCAACTAGTGCGGCTTCACGGGCATCAAATGTAGATTCAGACACATGGGTGGCGGTAGATTGAATTTCTTGTACCGCATGCGATATTTGGGAAGTCTCCCGATGTTGCTGTTCTACCATTTTGGAGGAGTCGTCGGTAATGCTATTAAGGTGGTGGGCCGCGCTAGTTAGTTTGTTACTGGATTCGGCGACCTCGTGGAGAATGCCGCTTAATTGCTCCACCAGCTTGTTCATGGCATTTTCAAGTGCCCCTATTTCATCTTTTCGAGGCTTGCTTTGCTTATTGCTGGTGTTGATTAATTCGCCTGAGGCAATTTCTTCCGCCCGTTTGACGGCCTGCTTTAGCGGTGTACAGATGCCATTAATAATAAACCAGCTGATAATAATACCTATGATAATCAATGCTCCGGCAATGCCTGAGCCAGTATAAATGTTTTGATTAAGTTCTTTCTTTTTATCAGTGGCGAGGCTTTCTTCGTATTGATCAATCGCTGGGAGAATAACCTCCATCGTTGCATTGATCTTTTGCAAGGTCGCGGCGGCTACTTTTCTAGGATTGTTCGCTTTCATTGTGTTGAGTTTGATCCACCATGAATAGGTTTCTAGGGAAGCCTTTAAAAAGTTGTTTTGGAGCTGTTCTAGATCGTTGATTTGCGTTACTAGATCCGTCTTTAGCTGATTTTTTGGCATGTTTGCCAAGGTGTCTTTTACTTTCTGGATGCTATCAAAAAGTTGGCTTGTATAACTTTTAAATTTGCTCTCAGACTTTTGGATTCTATCCTTGCCATAGTTACCCATGGATTTCGCTATTAATACTTGGAAGTACCCGCGTTCAAACTCCACGGATTGTTGAAGCAATAACTGCCTACTTTTTTCGAGATTACGGAGCAGATCTAAGCTTTGACTTGATAAGGTTTGCAAATCAGACGATACCTGACGGCTAGAAATGGCAGAGTTGAGATTGGTTCCAATGATGACTAGGGTAAAGAGCGCAATAATTGATAATATCTTGGTGCGAACTGAAATATTTTTCACAATAACACCTTTCGGAATCTTGGTTAGTTATGGGAAGGTCATTTATATATTCATTAAGAGAGGGGGCTTGTTATTGTTATGTTATTGTCATGAGGCATCATTCTTACTTCCGTGTAAAATTCACATATTTACATGAACTTACACCTTTAAGACACAATCAGTCTAATACTTTACAAATAATATTGTCTATTAAAAAATGGCTTAAAGACGCTTTTGTCTTAATCGAAGGGATAAAAATAGAGTGATGAAGTCAAAAATGGAGAAGCAGAATAACACGACAAGCACAGCAAACAGGCAAAAGAAGAGCCCAAACTTGCCCTAAGAACAAGAAGTTATTAGGAGCAAGCTTGAGTTTTCTGGCTTGTCTTATTTGTCAATTGGTGCCGAGTCAACAACGACATGATTACCGTCTACTTTAAAGAAGAAGCAATCCCGCCTATTGGTATGGCAAGCCGGTCCCGTTTGATCAACCTGCAATAAAATGGCATCGCCGTCACAATCAAAAGACATAGACACTAAAGATTGGCGATGACCAGAGCTTTCCCCTTTGCGCCAGTAGGTTTGACGAGAGCGTGACCAATAGCACACTTGACCCGTTGCTAGGGTTTCACGAATGGACTTTTCATTCATATAGGCGAGCATGAGGACTTCGCCGGTATCGTGTTGCTGGGCAATGGCCGCGACGAGGCCGTCTTTGTCCGTCTTTAAATTCGCAAAGAGAGTGTCTAGGGAGAAGGTTTCACCTTTTTTTAGGTGTTCGTAGTCTTTTAAGCTCATGCGCCGACGTCCTTAAGGAATATTTTTTCAGAAATCGCCCCTTTGCCAATCCCTTCAAAGGCATGTACCTCGATGTGTTTGCCGGGATTTTCTTCCGCTAGTGTCTGTGCAATATGAGCGGACAAGGATTCAACGGTAGTATCACAGTTCAGCATATAAACTTGCTGACTGTTAATGGTCAGCTCGAAAAAGCCTTGCTGACTGACATAACCGAAATGGTGATAGTGATGACCATGCTCTTCAATGATACCCAGTAGATCGTCTTCAGTGCCGAGATAAATATCATGCCAACGCTGTGCCCATTGGTTTTCCAACTCACTATCTTGCTGACCATCGCTATAGATCTTAATGGTGGAACGATGACCGTGAGCGATGCGCTGACAATTGCCAGCGTGTTTTTTCAATCCATGGCTATATTGGTATTGCGCGCCCTCGATATTCTCAGGTGTAAAGCGAATACTGACCGCTTCTAATTCAGCAGGTAACAAATCCAGAATCTGTGATTCTACCCAACTGGCGGCGGTTTGTGGCGTGATACTCTCCATGGGGAGCGCGCAAATGGCTTGTGCAGGAGCATCGCAGCGAAAACGGCTTCCATCGTCGTGATCAAATTGAAAGGACACACGGCCTTGAGTCATATCCGTAAAATGTGCATTGGGATGATTCACAGGAATCGCCAGCATATGGTCGATATGCTCGTCCAACCATTTTTTAATTTGCTTTTTAACGATGCTGAAATCGCAAATCATGCTCTCGTCGTTTAATTTACCTGTTAGCACGACGTCTGTTTGCCAGCTTTCACCTAAAAGGCCACGTTGGGCATCAAAATAGGATAGATCGACCTGGGTCAGATTGTTAACAAATAGCTTCAAGTAGCCACTCCTTTATTCATAATGGCACATATATTACAGCAAATACGCAAAGAATACCGTAAACAGTGAGTTTGCTACTATAGACAAGCCCTCTAAGAGCATGGATAGAAAGTGCATTTTACCCTTTAAGTGACTTTTCTTCGTTAGCAGGGTGCTGAGTGAAGTTAGTAGGGAGCAGAGAAGGGCGAGTGAACCAAAACATCTATTTGATGAAAGGAAAGTCTAAGCGTTTGAAAAAGTTAAAAAAGCGTGTTGATATCTCAGATTAGATGCGTATAATCTCGCCCCAAGGTCAACAGACCTCCTTTATGGTGTCTCTGCTGGTCCCCTCGCAACAATAAACCGTTAATCTGGTCAGGTCCGGAAGGAAGCAGCCACAGCGGTGGACTTGTGTGCCGAGGTGCGGCTGGTGGAGATGCCACCTAATTTCTATAATTTTGATATTCTCCATGAATACATAAATATCTGTCCTCTCTAAGTTATATAAGCCCATATTCAGACAATAAAGCCTACCTTCTCTATTCTAAACTAGACATTCTTACCAGCGAATGAACTGACATTTGTATACTGTTTATCGGAATTAATTGAATCTTAGTTTCTTTGGTAAGTATTTCCTACTAAATTTTCAGTCCCCATCTAAATTCGTACTCAGAAAACATGTGCCCAAAAACCACAAAAAGATATGAATTGATATGATTTCTTCTTAGTCTATTATCAGTCGTCTGGACTCAAAATAATAATATCTCTTTAGTGTATATCTATTTCTCCCTACTGTTGTTTTTGTTCGTGTAACAAGGTGTAATTTACGTGCCTTGATCAAAGTATTAATCTGGCAGCTAAGGTTCGATACTGTAGAGTATTTCTTAATTTCAGATAACAAGTATGACACTGGTTTTAGGTGTTATGGTTAACCTGATTCTGTAACGTAACTGTCTTTACTCATTGGAGTGTTATATGAAAACGAAAGTGCTATTGATATTTTTTGTAGCAACGGCCCTTACCGGGTGTGCATCAAAAGCGGTAGATCAGAAAGCAGCAAGTGCACAAGGCACGTATACGCAAGTCTGTAAAAAAGTATCTAAAGCTGAAATTGCCGCGTTGTTTGACCGTTGGAATCGCTCTCTGCAAACTGATGATGCCGATAAAGTTGTAGCCAATTACGCAAAACGGTCACTTCTCTTACCTACGCTTTCCAATAAACCACGTCTCACGCCTTCTGAAAAAGAAGATTACTTTCATCATTTTCTAGAAGATCATCCTTCTGGAAAAATTGATTTTCGCTTTATTGAAATTGGTTGCAACACGGCAGTTGACTCCGGTCTTTACACTTTTAATTTTGCGAAGACTGGCGACAGTGTCAAAGCACGTTATACCTTCACTTATCGCTGGAATGGTTCTAAATGGTTGATAACCACTCACCATTCGTCACTTATGCCTGAAAGAAAATAAACGAATGACATCGGAGAACCCTACAGGAAAAGCTGTAACATGAAGAATATATTTGTATGAGAAAATGACCAAATCGGTTAAGTTCCAAACAGATATTTGTTTTTTTACATCGAAGTGGTAGTTTTGGACTGTCACTATGTGCCGTGCCTGTGATGATGTCTTTCTCTACACAATGACCAGAACAAGGAGGTGGCATTCCACCTTTGTTCGTCATGCTTTTCCTAATATAGTGTGATTACTCGAAGTTGAGATTGATATGAATGATGATAAGTTGAAACGTGCTGTACCGGAAGGTTTTGAACAAGTCGTGCTGCAGCCAGTAGAATATAGTCCGTTGATGTACATTGATATTGCTCTTTCTGAAGGTATGCCGAAAGGAGAGGGGTTTGATTTATGGTATACCTCGTTTGGCCTTAATAAAATGAGTGCTATATCAAGCATTCGGTCTATGACAGGAATGGGACTGAAAGAGCTTAACGTGAAAGCGCATTATCCCCCCATTTTACTAAAAGAAAAACTATCAATCACCGAACTAAATGAGTTTATTCTACGTCATAAAATGGATCACATTATATATTCTTTTAAGGAATAATCGTTGAAAAACGAGTAATCTATTTTTGCTAGAAACAGCTGCTAAAATTTTAAGATCTATCGGAGTGTTTTGCTATTCTAAAGTTTGTATTGCACTCTCAATAAAGTATAACGATTCTTGTGTGGTTACCGAATAAACCCTCTATATCAATGTCATCGTCAATAAATTCCTCGGGCGTGCTTCCTTAAAAGTGCCCGAGGAGTGACAAAGATTCACAGAGTCGGAAATGTTGTTATGCAATCGAACTGCAGATGTATTTCATCTCTAAATAGTCTTCGATACCATATTTTGAACCTTCTCGACCTAAGCCTGATTGCTTCACACCACCGAAAGGGGCGACTTCATTGGAGATCAGGCCGGTGTTATGACCAACCATGCCATACTCAAGTCCTTCGGATACGCGAATCATACGCTCATGGTCTCGTGTGTAGAAATAGGCTGCTAAGCCAAAGATAGTGTCATTGGCCATCGCAATGGCTTCTTCTTCTGTATCAAATGGGAAAAGCGGGGCAAGAGGGCCAAAGGTTTCTTCTTGAGCGACATTCATGTCAGGTGTTACACCTGTCAGAATGGCAGGCTCAATAAATAAGCCACCTAGACGCTTCCCACCATGGACCAAGGTTGCTCCTTTGCTGACGGCGTCTTTGATGTGCTCTTCGACTTTTAAAATGGCTTTTTCTTCAATCATCGGGCCAATCTCTGTCCCTGCTTCGGTGCCATTACCCACTTTTAGGGCTTTTACCTTTTCAGTCAGTTTGGCTGCAAAGGCATCATACACACTTCGTTGAACCAGAATACGGTTTGCACACACACAAGTTTGACCTGCATTACGATATTTAGAGGCCATTGCACCTTCAACGGCTTTATCCAAGTCGGCATCGTCAAAAACTATGAAGGGGGCGTTGCCGCCTAATTCAAGAGACACTTTTTTGATGGTGTCTGCACATTGCGCCATTAATAAACGACCAACTTCGGTAGAGCCGGTAAAAGACAGTTTGCTGACAACATGGCTGTCGGTTAATACTTTACCAATTTTGCTTGCAGAACCTGTGACAACTTGGAATACACCCGCTGGGATTCCAGCACGTTGCGCCAATTCCGCCAGCGCTAACGCAGTAAGAGGGGTTAAATCAGCAGGGCGAACAATCATCGAACAACCTGCTGCCAAAGCTGGAGCGGCTTTACGTGTGATCATGGCCGCTGGAAAGTTCCAGGGTGTAATGGCCGCTGTAACACCAATCGGCTGACGAATAACCGTAATTCGTTGATCCGCTCGTGGTGCCGGAATGGTGTCGCCATAGAGGCGTTTGGCTTCTTCTGCGAACCATTCAATGAAGGAGGCCGCATAGGCAATTTCACCTTTGGCTTCCGCTAGGGGTTTGCCTTGTTCAGATGTCATTAGCAACGCTAAGTCGTCGGTGTTTTCAATGATTAACGTAAACCAACGGCGCAAAACCGCCGAACGTTCTTTAGCTGGTAAAGCGGCCCATTTCTTTTGGGCGATTTTAGAAGCTTCGATCACCGCAGGGATTTCTTCAGGAGAAAGGTGAGGAATCTCGACAATGGTTTCACCTGTCGCTGGGTTGGTAACAGGGTGGGTAGTTTTTGCTTTTGCCTCAACCCACTCGCCATTGACTAAACAACGAGACTTAAGAAGGGACATATCCTTTAACATGAGTATCACCTATATATTTGGTAATTAAATAAAGTGAGATCTTTGCACGGTCGCTGTGCAAACCTCGTTTTGGCTTCGCTTGCGACATGATGAAACGATCTCTAAGTAAGTTATTCTTGTACTAATCACATTGCTATTATCAAATCTTCATCAATCAAAGTAAATAGGTTAACATGTTAACTAATTTACTTTGATAAAGAGAATACCCTATGAATATAAAATTATCGGTTGTTGATCAAACCCCAGTGCATGGTTCGCATCATAAAAAAGACGCTCCTTTGTTAACGGTTGAGTTAGCAAAACATTGTGATGAATGGAATTACCACCGTTATTGGGTTGCAGAGCACCATGATAGTGTCCATTTTGCTAACCCTTGCCCTGAAATCTTAGTTGCTCATTTGGCCAGTATAACAAAGCGTATCAAAGTCGGTAGTGGTGGTGTGATGCTATCTAACTATAGTCCATTAAAAGTGGCGGAATGCTTTTCTATGTTGGCATCACTTTTTCCAGAGCGTATTGATCTTGGTGTTGGTCGTGCGCCTGGTGGTTCGGCTATGACATCCGCTGCTTTAGCTTTTCCGAATAAAGCGTCGAATGGTCAGTTTTATGCCGAACAAGCGGCGTTGCTAGAAAGTTTTATTCATGGCTCTTTTAAAGAGGCTCACCCTTTTAGCTCGATACATGTGATGCCTGAAGTGCGCGATGTACCGGATTTATGGATGCTTGGGTCAAGTGGCGGCAGTGCTGAGTTGGCTGGACAACTGGGCTATCATTTGGCTTTGGCTCGGTTTATTGATTCTGAAAATTGTCATCCGCGTATTTTTGACGCGCATCAGAAAGCGTGGCAACAGGCTGGGCATGAGCGTCCATTACAAAGAATGTTGGCGATTGCTTGTATTTGTGCTGAGACAGAAGAGGAAGCGAAACTCCGAGCAGGAACCGCTGTGTATCGTAAATTTGCCACGCATATAGGGGAGCGGGAAGACTTTTTAACGCCAACTCAAGTTCGTGATAGATATCGTGGAATGCAAGCCTCTCATCAAGCTTTGTTTGATCGTATTGAAGCCAGTTATACGATTGGCACACCAGAACAATGTTGGAATGAAATGGAATCCCTTGCCAAGACATTTAACACCGATGAGATTTCCCTCGTTACTGTGACACATAGCCAAGCAGATCGTTTAGACAGTTATCGTTTGTTAGCAAAGAACTTATAAGCTGGGACTTTTGCACGACTACTGCGCTTGCCAATACTTTGTTAAAAACAGGCTGAGAAAACAGCCTGTTTTTGATGATGAGGGCTCTTGTTCGTTATTCTTCGTTGAGGATAAATTCAGCGCAACGCTCTGCGATCATAATCGTCGGAGCATTGGTATTCCCCGAGATAATGGTTGGCATAATAGAGGCATCGCAGATACGTACCCCTTTGACACCATTAACACGGAGCTTAGTGTCGACAACCGCTTGTTCATCAGAGCCCATGCGGCAAGTGCCAACAGGGTGGTAGACGGTTTTAGCATGGCTGCGAATGTGGGCTTCGATTTCAGCATCTGATATATCTTCTTTGGCGGAGGGGCGCAGTTCTTCGCTGATCAGTTCTGCCATGGCTGGTGCCCGTATAATCTTGCGGGCCAATTTAACACCACGGATAAGCGTATCAACGTCGTCACGATGTGATAACGCACCGCTTTCGAAAATCATTGAATCTGTTGGGTTTGCACTGCGTAGTCGGGCGAAACCTCGGGATTTAGGACGTAAGAAACAAGGGTTGATGGAAATGCCGTGACCTTCAATGGGCTCGCGGTCTACGTCACCCACCAAGGTTGGTAGTACATGGAATTGAATATCAGGACGACCACAGTTGCTGGTATCCACAAAGCCACCTGACTCAACAACGTTAGAAGTCAATAAACCTGTTTTAAAACAAGTCCACTGGAAACCATAGGACAGTGCTTTGAGGCCTTTATCGCTGCCAAGTAGGCTAATGGGCTGTTTCGCTCGACCATAGATACTGACTTCTAGGTGATCCTGATAGTTTTCACCCACTTCTGGAGAATCGTAAAGTGTTGATATGCCGTGTTTAGATAACTGCTCTTCTGGACCAACACCCGACAGCATTAATATTTTGGGGGTGGATAACGCGCCAGCGGCTAGGATGACTTCTTTCTTTACCGAAAGTATTTCTATTTTGCCGGACTCATTACGCAACTCAATGCCTGTCGCGTTATTATTAGCATCAAAGATGATCTTGTTAACGTAACATCCTGTGCGGATTTCTAGGTTTGGCGTGTTCTCTACTTCTTTTAGGTAGGTTGCAGCGGTACTACCACGACGACCATCAAAAGTCGTGGTGTGATAGAAGCCAATGCCATCTTGTTTTTCACCGTTAAAATCATCGTTATAAGGGATGCCCGTTTGTTGTGCGGCTTTTAAAAAAGCTTGGCTGAGGGGGTGTCTAAAACGCGTGTCGCTTACACGCAGAGGGCCATTCGTACCATGAAATGGCTCGCTTAGACGCATATGATTTTCTGAGCGTTTAAAGCTTGCTAGGACATTTTCCCAACCCCAGCCATCACAGCCGTTGCGTTCCCATTCATCGTAATCTTCTTTCTGGCCACGGATGTAAATCATAGCATTGATTGAGCTACCTCCACCGAGAGTGCGGCCTTGTGGAACGTAGGTTTTGCGGCCACCTGCGTCGGGCTGAGGTTCGCTTTCATAAATCACGGATCGCTTTGATCCAATAACACGGATGAATGTGGCTGGCATTGTCACGAACATAGAATCGTCTTTTGGGCCATCTTCTAGTAAGACTACCTTAAAGCCTGCTTTTACAAGTCTATGTGTCACTGTGCAACCGGATGAGCCACCGCCAACGACGATGAAATCAATGGACTTCATGAGTAAACCTCTTGCTCTTATTATTGTGTTTGGGTGTTGATATGGATGAGCATAGAGCTTTATTGAGTGGGAAAATTGACCTCATCGGACGGGGGATTTGACTCAGCAGGACATTTTGCCAAGACACGTAGCTGTCAATTTAGTTAACATGTTTACTAAATATTTGGCTAGGGTTATGATCCAAGTGACATCATTTTAGATATGCATCCTTAAAAACAAAAACTACATTGAGGGATTTATGTCATTTTCTGGACAAGTTCGAGTATCTACTCGAGATATAGACCTTATGTCTCGACACCATTATTGGGAAAAAGCCGTTAACCAGTATGTGATTCATATTGATTGCCCTGTGTCTTCCGGTTCACCATTGGAGGCGGAATTACGACATTCTCACGGTGATATCATTAATGTGAATTATATTGAGGCGAATAGGCACTCTGTGCAACGCAGCCGTATTGATATTGATGAGGATAGTCGCGATGGTTTTTTCGTATGTCTAATGACTAAGGGGAATGGTTATTCATATCAAGGTATAAATTGCGCCAGTCATATGCCAGGAGATATGGTCATTTATGACACCGCAAAACCTTATGGACATGGATTTCCCGAGAATATGGGAATGTATGTTTTGGATGTGCCACGATCTATTGCGGAGCGGGAGTTAGGGGTTGTCGATGGCCTTATAAAAGTAGATCGCACTTTGCAATGTGGTACTTCGTCAACAAGTGCCATTTTTAAATTATTAGAGAGTAACCCCGTTAGTCATCATGCTTTTCAATTAAAAGCAGAAGAGGTGATGCACCATATTCAAGTACTGTCTGGATTACATGGCGCGAAGTTCAATCAGAAAAATCGACATTTATTGTTTTTCAAATGCAAAGCATTAATCGAACAACATTTAACCTCACCGGATTTGAACGCTGAGATGATAAGCAAACAATTATCTGTGTCTTGTCGTCAAATAGCTCGAGCATTCGCGGCTCATGGTATGACGATGAGTCGGTATGTCTGGCAATCAAGGTTGCATAAAAGCCGTGAAGATATATTGAATTTGGATAATTTGAGTATCACTGATATCGCTTATAAGTGGGGATTTAACCACTCTTCACATTTTAGTCGAGCCTATAAGCAGTATTTTAATGAGTCTCCTCATTTAACCAGACAACAAAAAAGGCAGAATCTTGTCTGAGAACTGCCTATTATCAAGGCTGCTCAGCTTTCCAAAGCAATAATATCGCTCAACAGTCGGCTAAGTTCTTTTAGTTTGTCTTCACCTAGCTTTTCGATGACACGCTGATATGCTGCATCTACTTCTGGACGGAACTCTTTGACGACCTTATTGGCCATAGGTGTTAATGACAGCAGGGAAATTCGCTGATCAGTCGGCGATTTTTTGCGTATTAAGAAGCCATCTTCTTCAAAGCGGGTAATAATGCGTGTCAAACTTGGGCTAAGAATACAGCATAGTTGCGCCAGTTGTTTGACTTCTAACTCTTCATGATCATTTAAAACGCGTAAGACTCGCCATTGCTGTTCTGTAAAACCTGCCTTTTGCAATACTGGTCTAAAAAAGGTCATGGATGATTCACGTGCTCTTAATAATTGCAGTGTCAGGGAGTCTTCTAATCTTTTCATGTAATCTCGATAATTCCTAAAATATAATTTTGATAATATACAATGCGCCTTATAAATAAATGTTTGTGCACAAAGACGTTGTTACTTCATTGTTTGGATGTTTCTGTGGGTAGCGGTTGCTAAAAGTGTACAAGCTAAGATGGCAAAGGCAATCGTATGGGGGTGCAGGTCAATCATTAAAGGAACAATTTGAGCAAAGATCGCCCCGAAACTTAATTGCAGAAACCCAAGTAATCCTGCCGCCATGCCTGATAATTTATTGGCCGTTCCTATTGCGGCACTTTGGTAACTGGGTTGGCTTATGCCTCGGCCCAGTGTAATGATAGACATGGGCAAAAAGAGTGTTGCAAAACTCATTGGTAAGCTTATTTGCAGTACTAATAAGGCGACCGCTCCAAGAATACAGAAGCTATTTCCAACGAGAATTGATTTATCCAACGAAAGTCGTCTATTTAATAATGTACTTAGGTATCCGCCTAGCATAAAGGCTCCAGATACCAGCATAAACCAATAGCCATACGCTAAGCTGTTTTTGCTTAAGTCTTTGGTTAGATAAGGCGAGGCACTGATGAACAGATAAAAACAAAGTGCGATAAGAGTATTCGCCATGGCGTAACGGTTAAAAGCGGGCTGACGAATGAGGCTCATATAATGACTGAGCATCATTTTCAATGGCAGCTTTGAAGGCCTTTGGGGTTCTGGCTTGATCAGTTTGAGGCTAAGCAAGAGTAAAATAGCCCCTTGAATGGCTGAAAAGGCAAAGATAGCTTGCCAGCCTATATGGGTATTTAATGAGCTACCAATTAATGGGCCAATGCCTTGTGATAACGCGATGGCCATGACCACATAGCCCATTTTCTGCGAAGCGAGTTTTCCTCCTGAACTGGCAACCAGTAATGCTCTCGACATCGAGAGGGTAAACGCGCCGCCAATGCCTTGCAGAATCCGACCTAATAACATAAAAAATAAATGCTCGGTTACCAATGCGATTAACCCACCGACAACAAAGAAAGATATGCCTAAAAGTATGGTAGATCGGTTTCCGAGCCTGGCAATCACAGCCCCTACTGACAACTGACCTAGGGCAAGAGCGGCGAGATAGAGGGAGTAATTTAATTGTACCGTTGATGAGTCAATGCCCAGTTGCTGAGCAATGTCTGGTAAAGCAGGTAAAATGGCATTAAGTGCAATAGGGCTGCACATCGCCAACAAAATGAAATAGGGGATGGGAATCATTGAGACAACTAATAACTTAACGTGTTAAATAAAAGTTATTATACATGCATAAAAAAATCCCACGAGGGGATTTTTTATCTTTGACCTTAAAAACTACGAATCGACGTTAATTAAGCCAATTGTTTTAACAAATGTTGTAGTTGCTGTTTAAAACTGGCTAATTCATCTTCTTTAAAGTTTGCAAAGATGTCTGCTTGTTGCTGATTGGAGATAGCCCATAATCGCTCAGCCATTTCCTGACCTTTTTCAGTCAGTGATAAATCACGGTTAATCAAGCCAAAACCTTTTAGGCTTTCAACACCATCAGTCACATCCACGGATGGAATAGTCACCAGGTTGCTTAAGTCATCTAGGGTGACGCCTGTGGTATCACTTAAGACGAGTAGCAATCGAGCTTCGCTGGTACTGAGGCCTGTTGCAGACTGCTTTGGTAGATAGTTCTCTTGAACCTTCTGCAGCACTTTATGCATAAGATAGATAGCACTGTCGTGCAAACGGGCTAATGTTTTATCCGATGCCACATTCAGAGCAGGTGTTTTGGCGCCAGTAAAAGGAATCGCGCCAGCATAGCTACCCTGAACATAAAGTAATGGCGCACGACCATGGTTTTCAAACGCAACGACTTTACCAATCATAATCCAGTGATCACCGCCATCGACGACTTGGTATTTTTCACATTGAAAATTGGCCGCTGTATTAGTGAGTAGTGGGGCACCACCGACACCAGGATGTGTTTCAACATTGGCAAATTTATCGTCGCTTGGTTTCGCAAAATTGTTGGATAAATCAATTTGATCTGCGGCTAAAATATTGACAGTAAAATGATCGGATTTTTCAAACACGGTATAGCTGCTTGATGTTTTAACGATACTCCACAATACCAATGGTGGATCAAGAGACACGGAGTTAAAGCTGTTAGCGGTTACACCAACTTTCGTACCGTCAGGAGATTTTGCGGTAATGACCGTAACACCTGTGGCAAAATTACCAAGGCAGCGACGGAATTCTTTAGGGTCGAAGTTCATAGAATTCTCTCTTATTTTTATTTATACCTATTCTGTTTAGCCATGACTCATCATGGCTAAACACTTGTATCTCGATATTGTGTGCTTAATTACTAAAGTAGATAGTTATTAAAGTAGAGTTGGATCTGGCTCTAACCCCATAACCTCACGACCAATAATTTGCGCACAAACATCGTAATCGGTATAAGCATGAGCGCCACACATATGACAATCACGGAATATTCGCTGTGCTTCTTTGTCTAGTAACCAGTTGTTGGCACCGATTGCACTAAACATGCGATCAACGGCTTCGATACACATTTTAACCGCATAGGCTTGGTTTGTTCTCCAGTGTGCCAATGTTTGACGGTCTGGATAGCGATGGGCTTCAGCATGCTCGGCATGTTCTTCCCAAGTTTTTTCTAAGAAGGCGCGAGCCGCTAGAATTTGATGAGTTGATTCACCTGTGCGAAGGATGGCAGGGATCGCCGCATTCACTTTAGCGCCGGTATAAGCGCGAACTCGGTTAGCCGTCACTTCTTTATAAACTTCTAACATTCTTTCTGCCGTGCCAAGCGCCATAGCAGCAAAACCTGAGGCGAAGTAAGGGCGGTACGGTGCGTAGAAGATGTTACTGTCAGGATACAAGCCATATCCAGCGGATTTGCCTTCCATCATGTCTTTGGCTTTTTGAATACGGTGTTCGGGTACAAAGGCGTCTTTGATCTGTAGTGTTTTCGTACCAGACCCTTTCATTGCCATGGAGTGCCAATCGTCATCAATGGCGTAATCTGATTCTGGAATAACCGCAAAACAATAGTCTTTTGTGCCTTCAGCATTATCTCTTAAAAAGCCCACAATGGCCCATTGTGCGTGGTCACAACCGCTACTCCACTTCATGTCACCATTAAAAATGATGCCACCATCGGCTTCTTCATAGCGACCAAATGGCGCGATACTGCTGCAGGCAACGGCATCTGGTGTGTTTTTCCAGACTTCGTCTTGAAGTTGTTTTGGAAACATAGCTAGTTGATGGTTGTGGGTGCAAAGCAAGCTGAATGCCCAAGCGGTGCTGCAACAGGCGCCAGCGAGAGCGGCAATGCAATCACCAAATTCAGGTAAGGAGATTTCGTAACCGCCATAAGCTTTAGGTAGAAAAGCTTTATGTAAACCAATCTTTTTCAAAAGTTCGATATTTTCAGCGGGTACTTTTCTTAGTTCTTCTGTTTTAATCGCATTTTTGGCAATTTCTGGAAGAACTGCTTGAAGGTCTTTTAATAAAGGGTTCGCACGTTTCATAAGTTTGGCCTTGTCTTGTTTTTGTTCTGATAGGAGTCAGTATTAGGCGAAGGCACATTTTTATGAATGTTATTTTTGAGCAAAACTTAGGACTTTTCTAGAATGTCTTGTTTTTGATTCCTGAAAAATACCAAACGTTACTTTTTAAAATAAGAGAGGACGATAGTGAATTTACTTAGTTCATGAAATCCTATTGCCTTAAATAGACATAAAATATCCCTTTAGGGACATGGTTTGTGGGCTTGTATTCATTTAGTTTTTTTAACCTTAATATAAAAATAAGCGGAGTTTTCATGAGCCTTGATGTTATTAACCCAGCCACAAAACAAATCTATAAGAGTGTTGAAGCTTCCAGCGTCGAAGAGCTAGATGGCATCATTGAAAAGTCAAAGACTGCATTTTCAGTTTGGAGCCAAAAAACTCATGAGGAGCGCTTTGCTGCGCTACATAAAGTCGCGGCGGCGCTTGAAGAAAATAGTGCAGAACTTGCTGAAATCATTACCTCAGAACAAGGTAAGCCGCTTTCATTAGCGCAATTTGAAGTAGGTGGTGCGGTGGCTTGGACTCGTTACAATGCTGACCTGAATTTAGCCCCAGAAGTCATTGAAGACAGTGAAGTTAGACGTGTAGAGGTGCATCGTACACCGATTGGTGTTGTGGCTTCTATCACACCATGGAACTGGCCTTTAATGATTGCCATTTGGCATGTTATTCCTGCCATCAAAGCAGGGAACAGTGTTGTCATTAAGCCTTCGTCATTAACGCCTATCAACACCATTCGCTTAGCAGAAATCATCAATGAACATACTGTACCAAACTTGGTGCAAGCGTTTGTGGGAGAAGGTGGCATGGGTGAACCTTTAGTTACTCACCCTGATGTGAAAAAAATCGTGTTTACTGGCTCGACTCCAGTCGGTAAGCGTATTGCCTCTTTGGTAGCGAACGACCTTAAAAAGGTAACTTTAGAGCTTGGTGGTAATGACGCTGGTATTGTGTTGGAAAACGCCGATATCGATAAATTGGCCGAGAAGATCTTTATGTCTTCATTTATCAATATGGGTCAAACTTGTGCTTGTTTGAAACGCTTGTATGTTCATCGCTCTAAGTACGATGCATTGTGTGATGCGCTAACTAAGATTGCTGCTAGCCAAGTCGTTGGCGAGGGCATGAAAGAAGGCGTGACGTTCGGCCCAGTTCAGAATCAAACACAATACGAGAAAGTGAAAGCCATGATTGCAAGCGCACAAGCTTCTGGTGCAGAAGTGATTGCGGCAGAGCTTCCACCAGGTTTGAACGGCTATTTCATCGCACCGACGATTATCAAAACATCGCGCCATGACATTGATGTGGTATGCGATGAGCAGTTTGGCCCCGTTCTTCCGGTTATTCCTTACGACGATCTTGAAGAAGTGATGAAGCATGCTATTCATAAAGAGTTTGCTTTAGGTGGATCGGTATGGGGAGAAGCATCTCCTGAGCTGGAATGGGTTGTGAATCAGCTGGATTCGGGGACTGTGTGGGTAAATAATCATGCGGAAGTGTTGCCTCATGTGCCATTTGGTGGAAACAAAGGATCCGGTATTGGCGTAGAGTTTGGTATGGAAGGTTTGCTTGAGAATACGCTACGTAAAGTGGTAAACCGTTCTAAATAACACAACGTATCCGAATTCTGAGTAATCGACTGAAAGCGCCTGATGTGATCATCAGGCGCTTTTATTTGTATTATGCCTAGAATAGCGGCGTCTCCTAAAGATCAGCACTATTCGATGCCGATATCTCTGCCAAAAAGACGCTTAGATAAGGCTGTTTATGGCGCTGGTCGCGCAATCAATATCTTGCAATTCGCTGCCGCCTGAAATGCCAATGGCTCCGACTAGATTGCCCTCGATCGTAATCGGCAACCCACCACCTAAAAACGTGAAATTCGGTTCACTTTGCAGTGCGAAAAGCGTGTTGTTTTTATCGGCTAGGCGGGTTTGCCAGTCCTTTGTTGGGATCTTAAAGGAGGCTGCGGTAATGGCTTTTTTGCGGGAAACGTCAAAGGAAATACTTGGCGCATGGTTCATGGCAGCGCTTGCTAACACGTTACCAGAAGGGCAGACAACCGTTATGCAGATATCAATGCCCAGTGTTTCTGCATGCTGGACGGCAACACTACAAAGTTGTAGTGCTGCTGTTGTGCTTAATGTGTGTTTGATGATTGTTTTATGTTGCATAGTCTCACTCGATTGGGAAAAGGACATTTGCTTGTCCGGTACCAGAACTCGGGAAGTAGTTAGTAATAATTTCGGCTTTACCTTGATAATCTTTCCAACCTAAGGCGCCAAAGAGCATTGCCGTATCATGCATGCCGCCTTCGCCGCAGCAAAATTTAGCATATTCGGGCAGCATATCTAGAAAGGTTTGTGTCTCGCCAGATTGCCAAAGATCTAGCACTCTCAAATCCACTTGGCGATGGAATTCCCGCGAAATGGTAAACGTGCCATTGTTTTGCGCATAAAGATGGTTTTCCCATATTTGATGGGATAAAGAGCCAGAAGCAATCAACATGACGTTATTGTCACTGTTTTCGATTGCCTCGCGAATGGCTTCTCCAATGAGGCGCGATTCTTCTAAGGAATGCACTGTGCACCACGCCGCGATCGAAAGAACTTTGAAATGTTTGTCCTCGTTCATGTAGCGCATAGGAACCAAGGTACCGTATTCGAGATCCAAGGTTTCTACTTGATGAGAGATCATATGGACACCTTTCTCTGTTGCGGTATTGGCAATCAGGTCGCCCAATTCTGGGTTGCCATCATAGGAATACGCAAGGTCTTGAATGAAATGAGGGAATTCATGACTGGTGTAGACACCTTCGTAATGACGATTTGCATTAATATGATGTCCTGCATTGACGAGCCAATGAGTGTCAAGGACAACAATAGTGTCGACACCGGCTTCCTTCGCTCTACGTGCTATCTCTTTGTGGCCATTGATGGCTTCTTGTCGACATCCTTCTAATCGCCCAGGTTGCTCAGAAAGCAACATGGTTGGAACGTGAGTGACTTTGGCGGCGATGCTTAACTTTCCCATAAAATCTCCTAACGATGTTATTTTTATTAACATGTTAAGTAAATGATGTTTTTAACGCGTCTTCAATCTGCTTTCTTATAAAATGAAACTAACGTTGACTTACAGCAATCTCTGAATCAAATTCGGTCACTAGCGTTACCCAGAGTATAAAAAGTTTCTTTCAAGTTTTTATTTGTGTATGTGAACAAGCGCTTTGCTTCCAACAAAATCCGACTATTGATCATTTTTTGGATTGACTTCATCGAGGGTCACTTTAAGCGATAAAATGATGGAAGAGTTCTGCCTGGGATTTGATACCGAGCTTGCGGTATATATTTTTCCTATGATTCTTGACGGTTCCTTCTGAGACAAAACATTTACTGGCAATCTTGCTGGAAGATAAACCATCTAAGATAAACCCAACGATTTCTTTTTCTCTCTTGGTTAAATTGGATAAATTTGAGTCAGGTTGAGGCTTAGACAGTGTTAATTTTTTGTCTGTGACGTTGCTTGAACGAATACGCTCGTGCGTTTGAATCGCCGTTTTTATTGGGTTTAGGGTGAGGGTTAGCTCGTCATAAGCCATTTTTTGTGCTCGGTGGTTATCATTTGTGGAATACGCAATGCATATGCTTCTACCATCTTGAGTGCCAATCACGATATTCGTCTCATTCTGCCAGCCGAGTTGTTGGTAAAAACTGTCATAGTAGGCTGATTGATAAAACTCCTGTGTTACTAGGCTGTCGAGAGTGACCATCTCTTTGTGGTTTTTTTGGCAAACCAAGTCGTAAACGGGGTCCAACAGATACGCCGATTCGCAATAGATCTTGTCCAGTTTGGACATGGGACACTCGCCAAGAAGAACGGGCTTGTCCGCTTTCGAGTAACTGACAATTTTAATCTCATCAATGGCATCAAGGGTTTGGATAGAGTGGGCAACTTGGTCATAGAAGTGTTCTTGACCAATGCTTTCTATCAGGCTCGGTAATGATTGGTATAAGCTTAAAGTTACCATTTTTTCATGCCCTTATTATAAGTTCTTGTTAGGGGACCTCTTTTGATAAATCCGTCTTATTCAAAGGTCAAAATTTCATCTCTGGTTCACTGAAAGCCGTTTTGAAAATTATTGCACTTT
>NZ_JAEMUI010000038.1 GCF_016461715.1 Marinomonas spartinae
GGTAGTGTGGGCTTGGTTGAATTAGACAGTCATATGATTGGCAATGTTCCGGAGGAACCAGTCAAAGACGCCAAAGGCGCTGCGAAGCAGGATAACGCATAGCGTTAGATCCGTGAGGTCGTTATCAAGATTTAATTTAAGAAGGCCCTGATAGCTTATGCTGTTGGGGCTTTTTTCGGCTGCAGAAAATCCAAAAAGTAAAAAGGGGAGTCAACCTCCCTAAAAATTAGATGCAGATCCGTTCGGGCATCGTCTCACGCCGCTCCCAGTTATCGTTATTACTAATCTATGGCTTTGCAGATTGCCTCCTTGGCATTGTATTCGCTTGCGCCTGTTTCGCAGGCTCAACGCGTCGGCGCGAATCCCATAGCAAGGCGACGATTGATCTGAGTTAATCTTTTCAAAGGTGGAGCGTTAGATCAAGGAATTATAGCCACCTTTTACTCATCATAAGTGTTCACTTTTTCAGGCGCTTTCATCATTTTGCTGACGACCTTGTCAGGCTCTCTCACTGTTTCGCTGGTTCAACGTTTCTGTGGGAACCCAATAGTCGTGAAAGTAGAATATAGTATCTGTCTCGTGGACTTGACTGAAGAAACAAAGCCAATGGTTATGTAAGTGGTAAAAAGACATGCTGTTAAGTCTCCTTGATCTCGCTTTTATTTCATGGATACTTTTCGATCTAAGAGAATAGGGCCTGTGCCTTCGGTGGCGAGTTTGTCTTGGTCGTTGTAGATGGGACACTGAGTTAAGGACAAGCAACCACAGCCAATACAGCTTGTTAGTGAGTCGCGAAGATTTTCTAGATATGCAATTCGGGCGTTTAATTCTTCATTCCAGTTTGATGCGAGAAGTTGCCAATCTTCTTTCGTCGGTGTGCGGTTCTCAGGTAGTGAGTCAAGGGCCTTCTTAATGTTATCTAACGTGATGCCGACCTTCTGAGCGGCTTTGATAACCGACACTCGGCGTAAGGTGTCTCTATGATAACGGCGCTGGTTACCTTGATTACGCCAACTCTTAATTAAGCCTTTTTCTTCATAAAAATGCAGTGTTGAGACATTAACACCGCAGCGTTTTGCCATGTAGCCTACGGTTAGTTCCTCTTTGTTCATAATCTTTCCAGTTTTAAAAATAAGTGGGAAAAAGTCTAAAAAACACTTTACCTCAATATAACTTGAGGTTCTATAGTAAAGACTCTTCTACACAGAAGGCTGCTACGGTGTGTTTTTGCCTTCGTTCATTCCAACTTTATAAGGTAATTAAGGAGAAAAAGTATGAGACTGGAACATCTTAACTTAGTCGTGAAAGATATGGATGCCACATTAACCTTTTACAAAGCCGTATTTCCTCATTGGCGAATTCGTGCTCAAGGCACATCGGATTGGTATGGCGTCCAGCGCAATTGGATGCACTTTGGTGATGATTATCAATTTCTTACCTTTAACGATAATGGTGCTGGAGAAAATCGCGACCTTAAGGGGCATCAAGTTGGACTGGCTCACTTTGCTTATGTCACTAATAACCTAGAAGCTGTTATCAATCGTATAAGGCTGGCGGGTTTTCAGGAGTCACACAGAGGACCAGAAAATCCACATAGGAAAAATGTCTATTTTATCGACCCATCGGGCTATGAAGTGGAGTTTGTTGAGTATTTATCTGACCTGCCTGAAGAGCGTAACAACTGTCATGATCTTGAATAAGAGGATTTTACCTGGCTGATACGAATGCATTAAAGAAAATAGAAAGCCGCAAGACAAGTAGTTTGCGGCTTTTAAATACCTATAGTTGAGGAAGTCGAGTGCCTAGTACTGAGAGTCTTTTAGGACTCGTTCGCCATAGATTCCATTCTTTGGAATCGGTTTATAGCTAGAATTGGCTGCACGCATAACGCGAATGCCTTCCGCGCCCGCATTCCGTGCCGAAATGATATCGCCATCAGCATCACCATAATAAATCTTGATATCATGCTGTTTTATGTATTTCGTTTTTGTATATTCAGTACGACTAGATCCGGCAAAAATGACATCATGCATATTTTTGATATCAAAGGTTTTTTTCAAATACTCTGTCGTAAAATGGCACTTCGAGCCAGTACGACCTGTAATAAAGTAGATGCTATCACCACGTTGCTGGTGCATGGCAATTAACTCTTTTGCAATGTGTTTGGGCATACTGAATTTGTCCCATCCACAGTTTGCCTTATCCCAAAATTTTTGATTGCTTAAATAAGAGTAACCATTTGGTGAGAATTCTTGTTGGCCACGATAAAAGACGGGAGAGCTAAACAAGGTCGTATCATCGATATCAAAGCCAACAGCAAAAGGTGCTTTGCCTTGGAGTTCCTGTTTGAGATCCGCAACAGAAATCATGTTCACATCCTTTGGCATGCCAGCAGTGGTCATATCAATGGTGGAATAGCCTTTATGAGTACCTGGTGTTTTCGGATCAGCATTAGCCGATAGGCTAGCTATACAAGTCAGCACTAAAGTCATTGAGCGTAAAGTATGGTTCACAGTGTTCCCTCAGCATTATTGTCATAATAGGGACCTTTGCATGACTGCTGTGCATACCAATACCGTGTTAAAAATAGACTTAAAAGGCTCGTTTATAAGGCATAAACGCTGCATTTTGTCTATTTTTCCCCGTCTAAGTTTTACTCGCGATGTCGTGCAAAGGTCTCTAACGATTCTTATTCTATAGATAAAAAATGTGACCTTCTATCATCCTGTTTTGATTTGACTAAAGCGGAGCCAGCAGCATGGCTCCGCCTAGCATCCTTTAACGTGATTTCACATCGCTCCAAATTTGTTGGAAAAGTTGCAACTGCTTACCGTCTAGGCTAGGGGTGAACTCCAAGCGCTTCATTTGCTCCGGCGTTGGCAGGGCAGGTGGCTTACGCAGAAGAGGGTCTAGGTACTGTACAGACGCTTTATTGGGTGTTGAATACATATTGTAATTAGACAACTGGGCCCCAATCTTTGGGTTAAGGATGAAATTGATAAATTCATGAGCTAGTTTTGGATGGGGAGCGCGACGGGGAATCATCATGGAATCTACCCATACTTCAGCTCCTTCTTTCGGGATCATAAACTCTAGATCTTTGAATCCCTCGGGATTGGACTCTTTATCGGCTAGGAAATCTCCGTTGTAGGTCATCCCTACTTGAGTTACTCCTCGGGCTACCTGTTGTAGAACCGGGGTCCCATCGATAAAGCCCGTAAAGTTGCTGCGTTGCTTGGTTTTCAAAACCAACTTAGCGGCATCCACCCAGTTCTGCTGGCCAGTACAATTATAACCTTTGCCTAGATAAGCGCAGGCCGCACCAAACAGGACTTGACCATCAGAAATCATAGAAAATGGCTGGCCCTCGTTTTCTTTAGGATCAAATAGCAGAGACCAACTGTCCGGAGCATGGGGGAAGACCTTGGCATTGTAAACAATACCTGTGATACCCCACTGATAGGGGGCTGTGTACTTCTCGCCTGGATCGTAGGAAGGGTCTTTGAAGCGGTCCATGACATTGTCTAGATTAGGCAGTTCGGCCTTATTAAGGGGCTGCACCAGACCAGCCTTGACCAGACGTGGCACGAAATAGTTGGACGGTACTATGATGTCGTATTGGGAATCGCCGCCAGCCTGCAGCTTGGCGTACATTTCATCGAGAGAACCGTAATAGCTCTGTACCACGTCAACATGGTATTTTTGCTCGAACGCCTTGATGATATCCGGATCCATATACTGGCTCCAGTTGAACAAAAATAGTTTTTGCTCTGCGGCATGCACTGTGGTTGACAGCAAGAGCGCGCTACCGAGCCCGACCAGCCATCGTTTTGCCTGATTATTCATATTAATGCTCCTACCACACTCTGTGGATGTTTGACTAAACTAAGACTCCTACGAGTCCTGACGAGGCCGGCGATGTGTCACCAGCAAGCTAATTACTGCGGCCACAATGACCGCACCAATCATAAGTGCTCCTACTGCATTGATTTCCGGTGTTATTCCTTTCTTGACGGCTCCCCAGATATAAATTGGTAGGGTCGAACTTTGTGGCCCTGCGGTAAAAAAGCTGATCACGAAATCATCGATCGATAGGGTGAACGAGAGGAAAAAGGCCGAGATTAACGCTGGCTTAATGGCCGGAATAATAAAATGCAGAGTACGCTTAAGCGGTGAGGCGTATAGATCCTTAGCCGCATCGAACAAGGTGGCATCAAGCCCTACAAAACGGGAATAGACAATCAGTGCCACAAAGGGAATCTCGAAGGTAACATGGGAGAGGACCATGGTATCAAGTCCGGGAGACAGCCATCCGGTGAGGCTGTTGAGGCGCACAAAGAAAGTCATGTCAGCGATCCCAAATACAATATCTGGCATCACAATCGGCAGGTAGATAAGGATAATTAGCCAGCCAAGTTTACGATGGCGGTGGCGGTATAGGCCATAGCCAATCAGCGAGCCAAACAGCAGGGCAATCACCGAAGAAGAGATCGCCAGTATCAGGCTGTTACTAAGAGCACTCAGTACCTGACTGTCGGAGAATAATTCCCGATACCAGCGCAGGGAAAAGGACTCAAAGGTGGCGGCACTATTGATTGAGTTAAAGGAGAATAGCACCACTACTGCGAGTGGTAGATACAGAAAAAACAGCAGTAGCCACCAGTAGATAGTCAGAGAAGCTTTAAAGGAACGTCGACTCATATGACCACCTCCTCACCACCGCCAACCCGTTTGCCGAGTCTACGCAGCAGGAAAATACCCACTAGAGTGGCTACTAGCATGAGGAGGGCACCAGCGGCGCCGTAAGGCCAGTTGGAGGCACCAGTAAACTGGGTGGCGACCAGGTTGCCTATCATCGTGGAGCGCCCACCACCCAGCAACTCAGGTACCACGTACATGCCAAAGGCTGGCACGGCGACCAGCACGACTCCGGCCAGCAGGCCGGGCAGGGTCTGCGGAAAAACTGCTGTCCAGAAGGCCTTGACTGGTGAGGCATAAAGATCCCGCGCCGCTTCAACCAGATGGACATCGAGTTTTTCAAAGGCAGAGTAAAGGGGCAATATCATGAAAGGGAGAAAGTTATAAACTAGGCCGATGGTTACAGCAAAGTTAGACGGGAATAGTCCTAAATGGGGTGGAATCCACCCCATCCACTGGGCAAAATTGGACAATGGGGTTTCTGGGGCGAGCAGGTTCATCCAGCCAAACGCTCGGATAACCTGATTAGTCCAGGACGGCAGCACCACCGCCAGCAGCATAATAGGGCGCAAGGAGACTCGGCAGGTGGTGATGTAGTAGGCCAGCGGATAAGACAGTATTACCACAAGGCCAGTGGCCACCAAAGTCTGCCATAGAGAGCGTAGTAAAGTGTAAATATTCCCTGGGCTCCAACCCAGAAAACCGAAACCGGCCAACTGACGGAACGAGTCCAGAGTTAGCGGCATGCCGGGCTGACCGTAGGTACCGTTGGTCATGAAAGCCATACTCACTAGATACAGGCTGGGCAGCACTAGAAAAATGATAATCCATAACGCCCCCGGTGCTGTAGTCCATAAAAGGTGTAGTGTTTCGCGAAGTTGTAGGCGGCGTTGGGAGATAGTGAATGACGATTGAGACATGACTAATCCTCGCTGGCCACGGTGACAATATCTTCGGGACAAACACTGATCAGTACTTGTTCCCCGACATTGTAAAGCTTCTGGCCCTGGTTACTGCTCAGCGCCACCAGAGAGACTTCACCGATCTGTAAACGGTATTCGATAAAGCTGCCTCGGTAGAAATGCTCTTTTACCAGTGCTGTAAACTGGTTGGCGTACTGGGCGGCATCGGGGCCTATTTCAATGGTCTCAGGGCGGATCAACACTTTGTTGCCTTGAGTTTGGGTTTCAACTTCAAGGATTCCCAGTGGGGTTTCCAGTTTATTTGCTTGCCGGGAGGTGATATCGAACAAATTTGTGTGGCCCATAAAACGTGCTACAAAGGTATTGGTGGGACGTTCGAAAATCTCCCTGGGTGTACTCAACTGCTGAATCTTGCCAGCATTGAGTACCGCAATTCTGTCCGACATGACCATGGCTTCCTGCTGATCGTGGGTGACGAATACAAAAGTCATTCCCAGACGGCGTTGTATGCGCTGCAGCTCGACTTGCAACTGGCCACGCAAGCCTGCATCGAGGGCCGAAAGCGGTTCATCAAGCAGTAACACATCCGGCTCACAGACTAGCGCCCGGGCCAGAGCGATACGCTGGCGCTGCCCGCCGGAGAGCTGTTCGATGCGTCGCCCCAGCAAAGGACTTAGCTGAATAAACTCTGCCATGTCTCGCACTCGGCGATCCCGCTCGGCCTTGGCCACACCCTGCATTTTAAGGCCAAAGGCAATGTTGTCTTCAACGTTCAGGTGAGGAAATAGGGCGTAAGACTGAAACACCGTATTGATGCTGCGTTTGTGGGATGGTATTTCGGTGACATCCTTGCCGCCGATTTTTACTACGCCACTGTTGGCAGTATCCAGACCAGCCAGAATGCGCAGCAGAGTGGTCTTACCACACCCCGATGGCCCAAGTAGGGTAAAGAATTCACCGGGTCGAATCGTTAGATCAACACCATCTAGTGCAATATCGTGACGGTTAAAAAATTTTTTGACACCTTCTAAGGTAATGGATGAGGCTTCCCGTGCGGGGGCACCGGTTGCTAGTTCTTGCTCTTGCTTTGATGTAGTGGGGGACGCCGTTCGCTCTGTTGCCAATGTTTGTGTCATAATAAAGGGCCTATCAAATTCGCAAAACACTTAGTCTGACAACGTCAGACCTCCAAGGTGAATACTAATCTTTAAGCTTAAAAATGCAGATCCTCGTCCTACAGGAAATACCAGATAACAAATTACAGTGTTGGCCGTTGCCGAATTTCCTTACTAATTAATTTGGCTGTGGGCCCAGTGTTTGCCATGCTGTGACCAAAGCCGCCATCGGCTCACGCTTACCGGCGGGATGCTCTGACTCCATATTGTAAAAATACTACCATTCACTTTTACAGATAAGATGTACCCACTTGGGGGTATAGTTTGAGTCCCCTACCAACACTGAAAAACAAGATTTTATTGCTCCATACATTGCTAGCCCCTCCTCCTGTGGCTAAAGGATTCTGTCAAACAAGACATAAGATTTGTTTAATGACACCCTAATCAATCCAGTTTAGTTTACAGTTATCGAATAATGGCAAAACTATGCAAGTAGAGCTATCAAATAATGGCAAAAATATGAACGCATGGCTATCTGCTAGTGATAAACACTTGAAAAGCTTATTTTTCAACTCTCCGGCTAATTTTTTTCGGGCACTTTTGAGTAAGTTGGTTTGTGATAGGGAGCCGAAATGTCTGTCCATATTGTAAGCGCACCAAATATGGGCAAAATCAATAGCGTTAGAGTGTGATGTTCCATCGACCCATAGGTGAGAAGATATGCCCATAGGTCGATGAAGTCTGATTCATATTGATTACTAGTTGCTTAAATCAACCATGACTTTAACCATGCCCAGATCCGTCACTAAGGAGGGAATCGTCTCAGATAAACTTGTAAAACACAGTTTATCTGCCAAGGTTTCTGTCTTGATGTAATCAAGGTGTTGCTGACACCAATGAGCCAGTTCGTCACTCGCTTCGATGCTAATGTCGATACGATCCAATACCTTGTAGCCCTGTTGTTTACGCATTTTCTGTATGTGGCTAACAATTTCTCGCATGGCGCCTTCTGCCACCAGTTCTTCTGTCAGTTCTGGGTCGATGCTGATCGACACAAAACGGTTGGATGTGGTGTGCGTACCTGCTTTGGCCTGACGATAGACGTGAATCTCCTCTTGGTTAAATACCTGCCCGTCCACCTCGATTTGCCCGTGGGTTTCTAGGTGCTCCAACTCTTGCTCATTGAGTTGCGCAATGCGTGCTGCATAGTGTTTCATCTGCTTGCCAAGGCGTTTGCCCAAAACAGGGAAATTCGCTTTAGCGTAGAAGTCGATGTAGTCATTTTCTTGTTGGCTAAAGAATACGTCTTTGATGTTCAGCTCTGTTTGAATGTAATCCGTCAAACGGGCGATGTCGTTTAGTACCTGAGCCTCTTTATGCAATACGGTCAGCGATTTGAGCGGGGTTTTTAGTTTAATTTTCAAATCGTTACGCAGTTGACGACCCATTACCAAGATATGCTGAACACGAGCGACACTGGCTTCTAAGTCTTCGTGTTTTAATGCCGTATTCGCTGTGGGGTAGTCACACAAATGCACAGACTCTGGCCTATCGTTAGCGGAAAAAGGCAGCAGCTCTTGGTATAGATGTTCCGCAAGGAAGGGCGTAAAAGGTGCCATTAACCTACTAAATGTCTCCAAACAAGAGTACAAAGTGTGATAAGCCTGCAGTTTGTCTTCATTCATTTCTTTTTGCCAAAAGCGGGCTCGATTCAAGCGGATATAGCCATTGGTGAGATCTTCGATAAACTCAAAGAGCGCAGGCACCACGTTGTAGAGATGGTAGGCTTGCATCTCCTGATTGACCTTGGTGGTTAAGGTTTGCAGGCGAGACAATATCCATTGGTCCAAGATGTTATTAGAGGGGTTGTCCGATCCTGTGTCTTGCCATTGGTCGATTTCGGCGTAGGTCGAGAAGAAGCGAAAACCATTGAGCCAAGGCAACAAGACCTGACGCACCATGTCTTGTACGCCCGCGTCAGAAAAACGTTGCTCTTCTGCTTTTACCAAGCCAGAGTTGATCAAATAGAGACGCAAAGCATCCGCCCCGTAGTGCTCCATCAGAGTATCAGGGGGCGTGTAGTTTTTGAGGCGTTTGGACATTTTCTTGCCATCTTCCGCCATCACGATGCCATTGACGATAACGTTTTTAAACGCTGGTCGCCCGAACAAACATTGGCTGAGAACTTGTAAGGTATAAAACCAGCCTCGTGTTTGATCCACCCCTTCGGCGATAAACGCCGCTGGGAAGTTTTGCTCAAATTGCGCTTTATTTTCAAAGGGGTAGTGCACTTGTGCATAAGGCATGGCACCGGACTCAAACCAGCAGTCGAATACTTCTGCAATACGTCGATAAGTGCCTGGTTCCTCAGGAAGGGAGAAAGTCAGCTCATCAACATGATCACGATGCAAATCGTCGACAGTGACGCCGGTGTAGTTTGTTAACTCTTCTATAGAGCCAAGGCACATGTGTTTGCCTGTTGTATCGTTTACCCAGATTGGCAGCGGAGTACCCCAATAGCGGTTACGCGACACCGACCAATCGATCGCCCCTTCTAACCATTTGCCCATGCGGCCTTGTTGGATATGCTCTGGCACCCAATTGATCTGTTCGTTGTTGGCTTGTAGCTCGGCACGCATTTGCTCTACCTTGATGTACCAAGAGGGCACAGAACGGTAGATGATGGGCGTATCGGAGCGAGGGCAAAAAGGATAACTATGGGTGATGGTTTCTTGACGGTACAAAAGATCACGCGCTTTTAATGTTTGCATGATGGCTTTATCGGCGTCTTTCACATACAAGCTCTCGAAGTCAGTTACTTCATGGGTGAAGCGGCCACGGCTGTCTAAAGGGCAAACAGAAGCGTGTAGACCATTGGCTTTGCAGACGCGGTTATCGTCTTCACCAAAGGCGGGAGCCATGTGGACAATGCCTGTACCACTGCCAGTCGAGACAAAATCATCGGCCAATACTTGAAAAGCGCCGGATTCATTTAAGTGGCTAAAATAGGGGAAAAGCGGTTCATAGCGTTTACCGCTCAAGTCGGCTCCCTCAACTCTATCAAGCACCTCTACATCATGGCCTTTGCACACAGATTCCAGTTGCGCCTTGGCGAGCCAAAGGGTTTTGTTGATAGTGGTATCATGGACTTTGACATAAGGAATGTCTGGGCCAACACACAGGGCAAGATTTGAAGGTAATGTCCAAGGAGTCGTCGTCCATGCGGCAAAATAGGCGTCTTCTCCTACGAGTTTAAACAACACAGTGACCGCAGGGTCTTGAACGTCCTTGTAGTTAGAACTGGCTTCAAAGTTGGATAATACGGTTTCCAGCTCAGTGGAGTAGGCAATGACCTTGTCGCCTTGGTAGACGAGCCCTTTATCCCACAACTGTTTAAAGACCCACCAAACAGACTCCATGTACCATGGCTCCATGGTGCGATAATCGTTGTCAAAATCTACCCAGCGGCCAAGGCGTGTGATGGTCTTTTCCCACTCGCAGGCATAACGTTGAACAATGCCACGGCATTCCGTGTTGTAACGGGCGATCCCCAGCGATTCAACCGCTTCTTTGGCGGACATACCAAGGGATTTATCGATTTCATGCTCGATGGGCAAACCATGGCAATCCCAACCAAAACGGCGCTCTACATGGAATCCTTGCATCGTAAAGTAACGCGGGATGATGTCTTTGATGGTCGATGCCACCAGATGACCATGATGGGGCAACCCCGTTGCAAACGGCGGCCCATCGTAAAACACATAGTCGGGCTTATTTTTCGACGCGGCAAGAGAACGCTTAAAAATCTGTTTGTCCTGCCAAAATGTCAGTACAGCCTGTTCGGCATCAACGAACGAAAAACGCTCGGATGTAGAGGGATTATTAGCCTCGGGGGCTAAATGCGAAGGGGAGTCTTGATTGCTCATATCGGCTTCCTGTTAACACCCAAGAAGCAGAAAAAAGAAACCCGCCTCTTGGGCGGGTTTGCTTTATTTACGCAACAACGAGCCCACCACTCCTAGGAATGATGATAATAATTCGTTGCTGAGTAAGGGATACATTTTTCATGGCTCTATTTTTACCTTTGATCAGAAGAATCGTCAAGGGGCTAGTTATTTTTCTTCAACCCCAAGTAGTTCTCTATCCCTTTGATCTGGTCTTCCGCGTGGTGGTTGACGTAGAGCACCGTGGTTTCTTTGCCTTCACAAATTTTCTCAATAAGAGCGAATACAAGCTGGCGGTTCATATCGTCTAGACCAAGGCAAGGTTCGTCTAGGATCAATAATGGCGGGTGTTTGACCATGGCGCGGGCGATGAGTAATAAACGCTGGTCGCCGTAGGGGAGTTTGTTAAAGGGTTGGTCAGCGCAGTCTTCCATGCCCAATAGTGCAAGCCATTGGTCGGCGATTTGCTGTACATGCCGATGCTGTCGTAGAGGCCGGAAATAATGACGTTTTTACAGCTGGTGCTGACGCGATATTCCCATTGCAGTGCCGTGGAAACGTAGCCGATAAATTGTTTGATCTGCCAGATGCTTTCGCCGTTGCCTCGCTGGAATCCGAAGATAATATAAATAACTTAAGTGTAGTTTAATATTGCAATTTTATAAACGGTATGCCAACTTAGATGTATTGGCTTATGGATAGATTTTTGTTCGCGCATCGCGAACAGTGGAACAATTGTCCGTTAGGATTGCCTTATAGTATTATCAATGTCCTTATAATACTTATAGCGCGTAAGAGTATCCATAAGCCATCTCTTATTAAGTGGAATCGTTTATGTCAAAGCTAAACTATTTAAGGTCTATATCAAGCAAACCTGAATTCGCTAAAGCTTTGAACATATCCCCCAAGTTCCTAACTCACACTCTTTACGTTGTTCGACCTGAAAATCAATACCATACATTCAATATAGATAAAAAGTCAGGAGGTCAACGTACGATAAATGCACCCTCAGATGAATTGAAAAGTTTACAGGCAGCATTATCTAATTTACTTTTAGATTGTGTTGGTGAAATAAATGCTTCTAAATATCCAAAATCACAGCTTGCTTCACCAAAATTAAAAAATAACAAAATAGATTCAGATTATTCGGCAGAAGTTTTAAAAATTAAAATATCGAATTCAGCTATTCGACAACCCTCTTTATCTCATGGTTTTACAAAAGATAGATCGATTATTACCAATGCAATGATGCATATAGGAAAGAAAAATATTCTCAATATTGATCTTGAAAATTTTTTTGATTGTTTTAATTTTGGTCGTGTGCGTGGTTTTTTTCTTAAGAATAAGAACTTCCAGTTTAACCCTGAAATTGCAACTGTAATTGCTCAAATTGCATGTTATGAAAACAAGCTTCCTCAAGGAAGTCCATGCTCTCCTATTATTACAAACTTAATTGCTCATAGCTTGGATATACAGTTGGCTTCATTAGCGAGAAAGTATAAATGTACTTATACACGATACGCTGATGATATCACTTTTTCTACTAACCTATCTACTTTTCCAACTGAAATAATGGCAGAAGAAAAAGGTATTTATACATCAGGTAAAAAACTAAAGAATGAGATAGAGAGAGCTGGATTCTCTATTAATGATAAAAAAACTCGTATTCAATATAAAAATTCACGGCAAGATGTTACTGGACTCGTCGTGAATAAAAAACCAAATGTTAAAAATGAGTATTGGCGAACAGTTCGGGCTAAGTGTAACAGTCTTTTTAAAACTGGTAGATTTATGACCACAAAAAATGGTGTCGAAGTTGAAGGGAATATAAATGAACTGGAAGGACAACTAAACTTTATCGATCAAATTGATCATTATAATCGTATGAGGCAAAAGCCTCCATTAGTTTCAGAATATGCAATTAAGAAAATTGGAATAAATGATCATTCCACTAAGGAACTTCTGACAGGACGGGAAAAGACTTTTAGTCAATTTTTATACTATAAATCATTTTATGGAAACGATAAGCCTACTATTTTATGTGAAGGTAAAACAGATAATATTTATCTGAAGTCTGCTATAAGTGAACTGGCAATAAATTATCCAAATCTAGCTTCTTTTACTAGTGAGATAAGTAAAAAAGGTATCCCATATAAAAAATACAATTTGTTAGTTAATTTTTTTGAATACTCTAGACGTACTCGATTTTTTTTAGAGTTATTTGGTGGTGTTGGTGATCTTAAAAAAATCATTCTGAACTTCGAGAAGAGTCAAAGAAAATATCAATGTTCTAATCCGAAAAATCCAGTCATAATTCTTTTAGATAATGACACAGGCCCGAAAGATATTGTTGCATTGTTGCAACGTAAGCCTTTAGTTAATAAAATCACTTTAGTCCCTCAAGGTCTTGATCCAAAAACTGATGTTCGAAAGGCTCAGTTCATACATGTAACTCGAAATTTATATGTTATTTTTACTCCATTAGATCCTTCAGGGAATGCTACTGATATTGAGTATTTCTTTGATGATAAAACTAGGCTCATGAAATATAGTGGGAAATGCTTTAACACTGTAAAAAATAGAAATGGTACAACAGATCTGAGTAAGGATAACTTTGCAACTCATATTGTTAAAGCACAAAAGAAGGGGGTTGATTTCAATGGTCTAAAACCACTGTTAGACTCTATTGTTTCAGTAATTAAGCATTACGACACGATTAAATAAGCTCTTTATTCTATGTTGATTTTAAAAGCCAACTCATTTAGTTGGCTTTTGTGCTTCTGAAAGGCGTCAATTTAACTGTTCTTCTTCAACCCCAAGTAGTTCTCTATCCCTTTAATCTGGTCTTCCGCGTGGTGGTTGACGTAGAGAACCGTGGTTTCTTTGCCTTCACAAATTTTCTCGATAAGAGCGAGAACAAGTTGGCGGTTCATGTCGTCTAGTCCAAGGCAGGGCTCGTCTAGGATCAATAATGGTGGGTGTTTGACCATGGCACGAGCGATGAGTAATAAACGTTGGTCGCCGTAGGAGAGTTTGTTAAAGGGTTGGTCGGCGCGGTCTTCCATGCCTAGCAGTGCAAGCCATTGATCGGCGATTTTCTTTTGGTTATCGGTGGATTTGCTGTACATGCCGATGCTGTCGTAAAAGCCGGAAATAATGACGTTTTTGCAGCTGGTGCTGACGCGGTATTCCCATTGCAGTGCCGTGGAAACGTAGCCGATAAATTGTTTGATTTGCCAAATGCTTTCGCCGTTGCCGCGTTGGAACCCAAAGACGAAAATATCGTTGGTATAACATTGCGGATGATCTCCGGTGATCAAAGATAAAGCACCGGTTTTGCCGCTGCCATTGGGGCCGCTGAGTTGCCAATGTTGGCCGCGTTCTATGGTCCAATCTAGCTTATCAACAATCACGGTATCACCGTATTTGATGGTGGCTTGGTTGAGTCTGACCAGCGGTTGGTTTGGGTCGAGTGCTGGCAAGGTGTTGGCTGGATCGGCTTCCGGCACTTGTAGGTCTGTGGTTTTTAAATGCAGTAATTGATACAGCTCGTTAAAGGCACTTTTGTCTTTTTTGTCTACCGTTAGCGCCAGTTCGCCCTTATCTACATAGGCGACATGAGTGATGAAGGTCGGCATTTCATCAAATCGGTTAAGTACCATCACCATGGGTATGGTATCGACTATGCTCGCCAAATGTTCTTGTAGCATGATAAGCGTATTGGCGTCTAAGCCGTCGAAGGGCTCATCGAAAATTAATAAATCTGGTTTGCTGGACAAAGCGCGAATCAGCATGACTTTACGCGTTTCGCCTGTGGAAAGTTTACGAAAGGCACGGTCAAGTAATTGGTTTAAACCGAACTTCTCGACTAATGCGTGTGCCAGCTCTGGGTCTTGGCAGTTATCGAAAATCATTTCATGAACGGGCGTGCCGAGGGAAATCACGTCCATGATGTCGGCGTCGTCTTTTTTTAGTTCTTTGGCAATCAGTTCGGCTTGGGCTTCAAAAGACACCAATCCCACATTTTGTGGAAGGCCTGTTATCGTGCCACTTTCAATCTCACCAACGCCTGCAAGCACGGCCGCCAAGGCCGATTTGCCCGCGCCGTTTGTACCGGTGATTACCCAGTGTTGGCCGGGATCAATGGTCCAGTTAATCTCGCTTAGCGTAAAGCGATCATCAAAGTTCACCGTTACCTTGTTGAAGAGAATATTGTCTAAGCGGATGCTGCCCATGGTATTTCCTAATGTTTTGTTGAGAACAAGAAAGACAAAAAAGCCGAGTTCTGAAGCCCGGCTTTTTAAATGAAAATGACGATGTTATGAGCGAAGCCAATACGAGTCTATTTTTAACAAAGTATTGGCGAGCGCAATAATCGTATTAAACGATTTTTTTCATGTCCGCCATATGACCACGTAATACCGCGCCAACTGCTTCAACTGGATGAGAGCGAAGCGCTGTGTTTACTTCGATCAAACGAGCGTTGTCCACGCCATTGTCTTCTACAGTAAGCCCTTTACCGATGACGTCAGACTTGATGCCTTTCATGAAATCAGCCAATAGAGGCACACAAGCATGGTTGTATAGGTAGCAACCGTATTCTGCTGTATCAGAGATCGTCGCGTTCATTTCGTACAGTTTCTTACGAGCGATGGTGTTCGCGATGAGTGGGGTTTCATGTAGAGACTCATAATAAGCCGATTCTGCAATGATGCCCGCAGCCGTCATGGTTTCAAATGCTAGCTCAACACCTGCTTTCACCATAGCCACCATCAAGATACCCTTGTCGAAGTACTCTTGTTCAGAGATTTCTACGTCGCCAGCAGGTGTTTTCTCGAAGTTGGTTTCAGCGGTATCTGCACGCCATTGAAGCAAGTTTTTGTCGTCGTTTGCCCAGTCTTCCATCATGGTTTTAGAGAAATGACCGCTCATGATGTCGTCTTGGTGCTTGTTGTACAAAGGACGCATGATTTGCTTAAGTTCTTCAGCCAGATCAAATGCTTTGATTTTAGCTGGGTTAGAAAGACGATCTAGCATGTTAGTCACGCCGCCGTATTTCAATGCTTCAGTCACGGTTTCCCAACCGTATTGGATTAATTTAGAGGCGTAACCTGGATCGATGCCCTCTTCAACCATTTTGTCGAAGCAAAGGATAGAACCTGTTTGCAACATACCACAAAGGATAGTTTGCTCACCCATCAAGTCAGATTTCACTTCGGCGATGAAAGAAGACATCAAAACGCCTGCTTTATGACCGCCAGTACCGACAGCGTAAGCTTTTGCTAGGGCTAGACCTTCGCCTTTAGGGTCGTTGTCTTCATGAACAGCGATCAGTGTTGGAACACCGAAGCCACGAACGTATTCAGCACGTACTTCAGAACCTGGGCACTTAGGCGCTACCATGATAACCGTTAGGTCTTCACGGATTTTCATACCTTCTTCTACGATGTTGAAACCATGAGAGTAAGATAGACAAGCCCCTTCTTTCATAAGTGGCATAACCGCGTTAACAACTGCAGTGTGTTGTTTATCTGGTGTTAGGTTAAGAACCACATCAGCTGTTGGGATCAAGTCTTCGTAAGTACCAACGGTAAAGCCGTTCTCTGTGGCGTTTTTCCAAGACTGACGTTTTTGAGCGATGGCTTCAGGACGCAATGCGTAAGAGACATCAAGGCCAGAGTCGCGTAGGTTCAAGCCTTGGTTAAGACCTTGTGCACCACAACCGATGACAACCATTTTTTTGCCTTTTAGCGCTTCTACGCCATCCGCAAATTCTGACATGTCCATGAAACGGCATTTGCCCAGTTGTTCTAGTTGCTCGCGTAGCGGCAATGTATTGAAGTAGTTAGCCATGGTAAACATTTCCTAGTTTTTATGTTTAATGTATCGGCCATAACAACATGCCGATATTAAAAATGGATGACACAGCCGCCAAGCAAGATTCTGATGACGTTCTGCGAGTAGAGCTAATCTATCCTAGTAACATTTTTTCGTAAATTGATATATTCGCAATATAGTGTCCCACTTTTTGCAAACATGGTTTATGATGAGTAGTTCGTAGGCGAAGGTGTGTTATGAAGATTAGAACGATCAAGCAATTTCTTGCGTTAGCGGAAGCATTGAATTTCGGGCGCGCTAGCGACGAATGCCATATCAGTATTTCCGCCTTGTCGCGTAACATTCGACACTTAGAAGATGAACTAGGTGTTGTGTTGTTTAATCGTGATAATCGCACTGTTGTGTTGACCAAAGAAGGACAAAAGTTTCTCAAGTACGCCCGTGATACTAGTCGGCAATGGGATTTGATCCGCCATGAGCTGACGGACAATCCCGATGAGCTGAGTGGTGAAATCAGTCTCTATGGCTCGGTCACGGCCAGTTATAGTTTCTTGTATGAATTACTGCGCCGTTTTCGCATTGCCTATCCGGCGATTGAGATTAAGCTGCGTACTGGTGATCCAGAGCATGCGATCGGGCACATTCTGGATGGTAAAGAAGACATTACCATTGCTGCGCGGCCTGCGAATTTACCCCGTGGTATGGCGTTTAAGCCCATTGCCATTTCACCTTTGTTATTTATTGCGCCACTAGATCAGCAAGTACCGAATGTACCCGCCAATCCCCCTACTAGACCAGAAGAGTGGGCGCACATTCCAATGATCCTGTCGGAAAGTGGCGTGTCTCGAACCCGTGTCGATGAGTGGTTTCGCCAACATGATATTACACCACGAATTTATGCGCAGGTAACGGGTAACGAGGCCATTGTGAGCATGGTGAGTTTAGGCTTTGGCATTGGTGTAGTGCCCAAAATCGTCTTAGATAATAGCCCGTTGATGGATCGAATTAAGGTGCTAGAGGTAAAGCCTGAGTTAGCGCCTTACGACATTGGTTTGTTTACCTTGAAGAAAAACTTAAAAAATCCCTTGGTCGACGCTTTTTGGAGTTTGATGTAAGACCTATTTGCCAATGTCTCGTTAGAGAGTAATTAGAAAGAGTGATATATGTTTAAGTGGTTTAATGCCTCCATTACGAGAAAAGTGAGTAGTCTTTCTTTTGTTCTGTTGTCTTTTTTGTTTATTGTGATTCTTTATTCTGTTTTAAAACTGCAGAAAATCAATTATGAAATGCGAGAAGTGGCTCAGATCGATGTGCCTTTATCAGACGTTATTTCAGAGATTGAGCTTATACAACTTAAGCAACATTTATTGATGGAAACCATCCGTCAACAAAAACAAGCTCTTTTCGACCATCCATCACTGAAAAAGAAAGCCTTGCTCGGATTCAATGACTATAGCCAGTCATTGTTTAAACAATTAGTTAAAGCCACACAGGTCATTCAAAATGGACTGAAACGTGGTGGTGTCCGTATAAAAGTGGCGGATCATCAAACACTGATGAAACAGATTCGTTCATTGCATGTTGAGCGAGAGACTTTTGATCATCTAGTAAACCTGTTTTTTTTACATGGAGACACTGATTTTTCTCTCCATTGGGGCAACATAGAAAAACATTGTCAAAAACTCGATGCTCAGTCCGATATGTTATTAAAAAATATCGATCAACTAACCCTCAAAGCGTCTCTTTATACTGAAAGACAAGAGCAAGAATTGATGATAGTGAACGCGATCTTAGGTATCGCGGCATTGTTCATCGGGACGTATTTGACCTTATACATTGTGCAGTCGGTACGGAGCCGAGTGGGTTCTATTCGTTGGAAAATTGAATCTTTACATCGAACAATAGGGGAAGACTCTGATGAAGTGGGTCGCACTGCCTATCAAGATTTAGATGAGTTTAGTGTGCTTGAAGCGGATTTGAATATTTTGACGAATCGACTTTCTAAAGAGCGTAGCAATCGCTATGAAGTAGAGCGTCAATTGATTGAACTTGCCACCCGAGATAAGTTAACAGGCGCCTATAATCGTCATAAATGGGATGAGTTATTAAAAGAAGAGTTAGCGTTAGCTAATCGTGGTGGTCGATTTAGTCTTGCGCTGATCGATGTTGATTACTTTAAAAAAATTAATGACATGCATGGTCACGGTGTGGGGGACAAAGTGTTGCAATTTCTGGTGACTGAGTTAAACAAACTCATCCGCGAGACCGACATATTGTTCCGAATTGGTGGGGAAGAGTTTGCCATTCTCCTAAAAAATACAGGTCTGGATGAGGCCGGTAAGCTTGCCGAAGCGCTTCGCTTGAAAGTTGAAACATTCAACACACCTTCTCTTCCTAGATTTACGATCAGCCTAGGTGTAACAGGCAGCCAAGAAAACGACGATCAAGTTAGTATTTTAAAACGTGTGGACACGCTGCTGTACGAAGCGAAAGGGGCAGGGCGAAATCAGGTGAAAATAGGTTAGCTCTCCTATGCCTTATCAAGAGAGTCTCAATGAGAAATTCTCTTTTGCCATAGACACGCCGTTAATCATGATTTCCACGCTATGTTGTCCACTGTAATAGGCTCTTGTGGTAATGGGTTTGAAAAGGTGCTTCTTGGTGATGGATAGGTCTTTACCTGCAGGCAGAGTGACTTTTTTCCATTTAAATACTTTGGGTGAGGTCGTGCCGTTTTTCTTTTGATGATGGATAACATAATCAATCATTAACGTTTGGTCTTTATTTAGGTCTGAGCTGAGTGAAAAGGAAAACACAAGTGATTGATTTAGTGAAACGTTAGGCGTTGCAATAGTCAGTTGATGGCTTTTTAATTCTGGTGTGCCATAACCGAATGCTTTGAGTGCCGTGGTGTGGCCTTGTTTTAATAAGGTGCGACAAGCGTGACGAAGGAGTCGCTGGCGAGGTGTATTTGCCCCTTTCATCCAGTCGATGGCGAGATCCGCGACGAGATCTGGGTGATCTTTGGCGATGTCATTCAGGTTGTTGGCAACCGAGCGGCGTACATATTCTTCTGGATCATCGCGGAGTTTTTCTAATAAGCGAATCACGGGCGTAGGATCTTTAATAAAGTCTGGCAACTGCATCGCCCATGGCAAGCGTGGACGAGTTCCTTCGGATATTAAGCGCCGTACATGTTTATTTTGGTCGGTAATCCAGCTATCTAGCGTCTTTAAGGTTTTTTCTGGTGCCGCTAATAAGAAAAAACGAATACCAAACTCGGAGGTAAAGCGACGAGTCATGGCGTTTAGCAAGGTCATCGAAAATTCATGATAGTCGATACCATATTGCCCCACGTAATCCGCCATCGGCATAATGGCCCAACCTGTGATGCCACTTTCCTCTGCATATGAATCGTTGCTGTCTGACTCCGTTGCCAGACTGGCAAGCAGAATATTGCCCGCTTGGATAAAATCTTTGGGTAAATAAGAGGCCATGGCCTTGGTGATTTGTGCTGAGCGTTCTTTCAGCTCTAGCGTTTCAAGTTGATAACAAGCCGCTTCGGTAAAGCTTTGAGCATCAAACTCTGTCCAATGATGTTGAAAGTGGCCTGCCATTTTTCTAATAACAGTGTCATTGAAGAGGTTTTTAAAAGGTTCAGACATTGGTTTCGTTTCCTTTAGCGGTATGATCTTAAATTCCACCTACCTAAATATGCCGCTATATTGGCACATACCTGTGTCAATTTCTGTCAGTATAAAAAAACACTTTTTGTTGGCCGCGTTGATATTCTGACAGACTGCGGTATATACTTTCTAGATCCCATTCACTCGTCAGATAAAGGAGGCCACCCATGCAAGAAATTGCATATCAATGTGAATTAGATTTCGCATTTCATCTTGGTGATCCACGCACAGCGCAAATTTGTTGTTAACGCACAGATTTCGCTGATATTACTATTCTGAACTGATACACAACGTCTGAACATTGTCAGTGCTCATCTGTGCCTATCTTTTGATATGTTGCGCATAGGTGATTTATGTCTTTAATTTCTGTTATCGAATTATCTTATCAAGCGGGTAGTAAGCACCTGTTTGACTCTTTGTCTTTTTCCATTGAATCTGGCGATCGTATTGGCCTTGTGGGTCACAATGGTTGCGGTAAATCAACGCTATTAAAACTTCTTCTTGGCGAGCTGACGCTAGACAGTGGTCAGTTGCATCGTCAGCGAGGGCTTAAGATTGGCTTGGTTGAGCAATTTTTATCCCCAGAGTTAGAAGCCATTTCGGCCCATCAAGCGGTACTGGATAATATTCCGGCGGATGAACAGGTCGTTCGTGGTTATCAAGTTGATACCTTGTTACAGCAGCTTGGCTTTGACGAGGCGACCCTGCAAAGACCCTTAAACACTCTCAGTGGCGGGCAGAAAAACCTCGTATTATTTGCTCGTGCCATCATTCAAGAGCCTGAATTGCTGTTGTTGGATGAACCAGGCAACCATATGGACAGTCAGGCGATGTATTGCTTAAAACGTTATTTGAGCTTGCCGGATACCCCGTCGTTTCTGATGATTTCCCATGACCGTGATTTATTGGACTCAGTGACACAACGGACTTTGTGGCTACGTGATGGGCGTTGTTATGCCTTTCATCTTCCTTATTCACAAGCCAAGGTCGCGCTTGCGGAGTCGGATGAAGCGGCCCGAAAAACTCGGGAAGCGGAAGAAAAAGAAATCGATAAGCTAAAAGCCAGTGCCAAGCGATTGGCTACCTGGGGGAAAGTGTACGACAACGAAGACTTAGCACGAAAAGCCAAGTCCATGGAAAAACGCATCGATAAGTTGGAAATCAATAAAACCTTTGTCACTCAAGGGTCAGGGTTATCCTTAAAAGTGGACAGTGAGTTTTTAAAAACCAAACAAGTCTTTGTTTTTGAAAATGAAACCATTAGCAGTCCTGATGGTCGACCGCTGTTTAGCATTGCCGATCTTAACTTTCGCCCCGGTGATCGTATTGCTCTACTGGGTGTCAATGGGAGTGGTAAATCCAGCTGTATTGAGCACTTGATAAAGGTGCATCAACAAAATGTTGGTGAGCAGAGTACCACCCGTTTTAACCCTAATGTGCGCATTGGCTATTTTGACCAAGAGCTTGAGCAGTTCAATGTTGAACTGGGGATCGCGGATTGGATCCGACAAAACTGTACTGCCAGCCAAGAAGAGATTCGCCGTGTGCTGATCCAATGGGGCTTTCCCTACCTTGATCATGGCCGACGAGTCAATGTGCTCAGTGGCGGAGAACGGGCACGTATTTTGCTGCTAACCTTTCTGTTGGAGCAACCGAACCTGTTGATCATGGATGAACCGACCAACCATATTGATTTGCAGGGTAAGGAAGAATTGGAGTCTGACCTGACGCAAGAGGGCATCTCTTTGCTGTTTACTTCCCATGACCAGCGGTTTATTGAAAATATCGCGACTCGGTTTTGGTGGATCCACAATGGTCAGCTGGTGGAACTGCACGATAGCGATGTTTATTTCACTTCTCAGGGAGATGACGCCGGTAGTAAACCAAGTGCATTCACTGATGCGTCTCCTTTATTTCCAGAAGAGTCGGTTGCTACAGCGGCCATGACGGAAGATGAGCGAATATTGGAGCGTATTTGCGAATTGGAGCGGTTGCTAGAGGAGGATCTGGCTCGTAAACCCAAACGCCAGAAGCCCGCTAAGCAACAACAATGGCAGAAGGAATTGAATGTCTTAAACCAACAACTTGAATAGAGTCGCTTTTATTCCTGATGTAAGCAGGGCTTTTCGAGCATGGAATGCCCTGCTTTCGGCATTAAATACAGGATAAATGACCGTGACGGAATACCAAGTCATTTGTGGTATCGTCCTTTGAAACGTGTCGATTGAGCTCCATATTTGTTCAACCGTCCTAACAAAAAAAGGTGAGCTAAATGAGTAAATTGGCGAAAAAATCTATTGAAACGGCCTTTTTGGGCTTGGAATATCTGCCGAATCGCACACCAGGAATGGCCTTTTCTGGTGGTGCGAGTAAGGCCTTTCTTGAATTATCTCAATATCGAGATGGTGCCATTTATGTGGGGCATTACTCTGGTAACAGTGAATGGGAGCGGCATTCCGTTGGTGATGAAATTGTCATGGCTTTAGAGGGAACGACTACGCTGGTGCTATTAATTGAAGGTCAGGAAGAAAAGCATCCGCTTAAAGAGCAGGAATTATTCGTTGTCCCTAAGAATGTATGGCATAGATTTGAATCATCGACCCACCTCAAGGTGATGACTGTGACACCACAACCCACTGACCACTCTTTAGAGAGACCAACAGACTCATAACGGTATTTGGTTATCAGACGTGACAAGAGCGAATTAACATAATATAAGACCTGTATAGTGCGTATTGTTTTCAGTCCGATCTTTTTTCATTTAACCCATCATAAGGTGAGCAGGTTATGTTTTCAGTGACGGATTCTTCCCATGAAGATTCTCATAACGGTTTGGCTTCTTATCAAAGTATGAAAGACAGTATCTTGCATCATTTGCGTTATACCTTGGTGCATTTGCCTCAGCAAGCTACCCCAAGAGACTGGTGGCTGGCCTTGTCCCTCGCGATCCGTGATCGTATTACGGATGACATGGTAGAAACGCAGGTGTCGCATACGCGAGAGAATGTGCGACGGGTGTATTACCTATCAATGGAATATTTGATGGGGCGAATGCTGATCAATAATGCTCATAATGTTGGTGTGTATCACGAAGCGAAACAAGCCATTGAAGAACTGGGCTTGGATTGGGAGCAAATTTGTGATGAAGAAATGGACATGGGTCTAGGAAACGGAGGGCTTGGGCGCTTAGCCGCCTGTTTTCTGGACTCGTTAGCGACCTTAGACTTACCCGCGATTGGCTATGGCATTTATTATGAATTTGGTTTGTTCAAACAAGAGTTCTTACAGGGGAAACAGGTAGAGCATCCGGATACTTGGATCAAATATGGTACACCTTGGGATGTCATGCGTCCGGAGTATTCGCAAACCATTCAGTTTTATGGCCGCGTGGAAGTCTCCTTCGATAGCGCTGGTAACTGTCGGCCGAATTGGGTGGATACACGAAGTGTTATGGGCGTACCGTTTGATATTCCTGTCGCCGGCTATGACACGAAAACCGTCAACTTTTTGCGATTGTGGTCTTCCCATTCCACAGAAGATTTTGACTTGGAAGAATTCAACAAGGGCGATTATGTAGAAGCAGTGCATTCTAAAGTCCTTGGGGAAACGATTTCCAAGGTATTGTATCCGAATGACCAAAATGCCAATGGTAAAGAGCTGCGTTTAATACAACAGTACTTTTTTGTAGCATGCTCTTTAGCGGATATTTTACGACGGTTTGAGGTGATGAATTCGGATTGGTCGATGCTACCAGAAAAAGCCGCCATCCAATTGAATGATACGCATCCCGCCATTGCCGTTGTCGAATTGACTAGGACGTTACTGGACGACAAACATTTAAGCTGGGAGGCCACCTGGGATATTGTCACTCGTACTTTCGCTTATACCAATCATACTTTACTGCCCGAAGCGTTAGAAAAATGGGGGGTGGAATTATTCGAAAGGGTACTACCACGACATTTGCAGTTAATTTATGAAATCAACTATCGCTTTCTAAGTGACGTTGAGCAGCACTGGCCTGGTAGGGATGATATCAAACGGGCGATGTCCATCATCGAAGAAGGGGATCATAAAATGATCCGCATGGCCCACTTGGCGGTGATTGCAAGCCATAAGGTTAATGGTGTGGCAGAACTGCATTCACAATTACTCAAGAGTGAGTTGTTTCCTTATTTTGATCAGCTTTACCCTCATAAATTTACCAACAAAACCAATGGCATCACTCCACGCCGCTGGTTATTGAATTGTAATGAAGGGCTGGTGCAACTCTTTGACCAATATGGTATCGAAAACGACTGGCCAAAGAACTTAGATAGGCTGCGTCAGTTAGAAACCTTACAGGATGACGAGGACTTTCTGACCGCTTTTATGGACGTCAAACATCAAAATAAAGTCCATCTTGCCCAGATTATTAAAAGAGAATGTCATATCGACGTGGATCCCCATGCTTTGTTTGATGTGCAAATCAAACGCTTGCACGAATATAAACGTCAGCATTTAACGCTATTAAATATTCTGACGCTCTACCATCGATTATTAAATTCACCCGAGTTAGATATGGTCCCGAGGGTCTTTATTTTTGGCGCCAAAGCGGCTCCGGGGTACGCATTAGCCAAAACCATTATCCATGCCATCAATTCCGTTGCGGATGTGATCAATAATGACACACGCATTAATGGGAAATTGAAAGTGGCCTTTTTGCCCAATTATCGAGTTTCCTTGGCATCACATATTATTCCAGCGGCCGATTTGTCCGAGCAAATCTCCACTGCTGGGAAAGAAGCCTCTGGAACAGGGAATATGAAACTGGCATTAAATGGCGCGGTGACGATTGGCACCTTGGATGGGGCGAATGTGGAAATATTGGAAGAAGTGGGACCAGAGAACATTTTTATCTTTGGGCTCAATGTCGACCAAGTCCAAGAACTGGATCGCCATGGCTACCAGCCTTATCAATATTACCAACAAGATGAAGAGCTGAAAGGTGCCTTAGATTGGCTCTGTTCTGGGCATTTCTCGCCAAACAACCCCCATGCCTTTGATGATATTCGAAATAGCCTCCTTCAAGGTGGGGATCCTTATAAAGTCATGGCAGATTATCGAGCTTACGTTGATTGCCAACAACGCGTCTCAGAAGCCTATCAAGACAAAATTCGTTGGGCAAAAATGGCGGTGATGAATACCGCTCGGGTGGGCAAATTCTCATCGGATCGTACCATCCAAGAATACGCTGATGAGATTTGGACATTACCACCTTATTCGGTTTAAAGCGTATTGGCTGCTCTTAGAACCATTAGAAAAAGAGAAAAAAACATATGAAACAAGACATTGTACATATTGCCCTAGTGGTTCGAGACTATGATGAAGCCATTGATTTTTATGTAAATAAGCTAAAGTTTGAACTGTTGGAAGACACCTACCAGCCAGAGCAAGATAAACGCTGGGTGGTCGTGTCGCCGCCAGGTTCAAAGGGGGTGACTTTGTTATTGGCAAAAGCCTCTAAACCGGAGCAAATGGACTTTATCGGCCACCAAGCGGGTGGTCGTGTCTTCCTATTTTTAAATACTGACGATTTTTGGCGAGACTACGAACGTATGCTCGCCGAAGGAATTCACTTTATCCGACCGCCTGCCGAGCAGGAATACGGTACAGTGGCGGTATTTGAAGATTTATACGGCAACCTATGGGACTTGCTGCAACTAAAAGACGACCATCCTATTTCTAGCCGAGTAAAAGCGCTCACCTGATATGTCGTTTTATCAGGTTATTCCTTCCCCTTTTGTTTTCCAAGGTTAGGACGGGGTGTTCTGGTTGGTCGTGCTTTAGTGCGACATCTGCAGTTGTTGTCTTATCGTTGGGCCTTTTTCGGTATCCTCTAAATCGCTTTGAGCCACCAGTTTATTCCGCTCTGCTGAGCGTGTAACTTTTGCCAAACGATACAAAAGTAACCAAAAGATCTTTTTTTAGAGCAGCGCCTCGTTTCCTCATAAGGGAATAGCTTTTCAATGCAGGTCCTAATCAAGGCATAGAATTGTGTGGTTGTATGGAGAAAGGTTTTCTTTAACTGACTTTGAAGCGCCATAGGGTCGCGCAACTTCGTTGCGTCGAAGCTACTTTCTCAGGCATTTGTGTACAGAAGGTGAAGGCAACCGATCTCGGTCCCTTCTCCTTTTGTCTTCCAAGGGGAAGGAGGTGATGGGGGTGTTCTGGTAAGTTGTGTTAGCGTGATATCAAATGAATTAGCATGGTTATTAAAATTTCATACTTACTTTAGGATTTGAAGTATGCGAGAAAATAGAGAAGAGAGTCTAATTGCTAAAACCTTTTCCAAAAAAGGCTATTCAATTTTGAAAGAACCTGATGGGAATGTGCCTCCAGATATCGTGCTAGATAAAACAATAGCAGTAGAAGTTACGAGATTGAGTAAAGTCCTAGAAGTTGAGGGGTTAAAGAAGTCAATCG
>NZ_JAEMUI010000039.1 GCF_016461715.1 Marinomonas spartinae
GTGTTATCGTTCGGCTTGCTTAGCTTCTTGTTTAAGCTAAGTGGCAAAGCGTTGTTTGCGTTACCGTCCGTGTCAGTGGGTGCGTATAATACATCCTAGAATTTTGAGCGCAAGTACTTTTTGTCTTTTCTAACGATTAAATATAAGAAACACACTTTCTGCACATTAATCATTCATTAACACCGTCTTTCGACCAAAAAACGTTCAATTTCTCCATTTAGCAGCACTCAATAGCTGTTATTGTTCATCAGCCATTAATAAAAAAGGCCTCTAATCATGTCATTAGAGGCCTTACTTAACTCTCACTTTTTAGGTTAGAAAATTAACCCAACCATTTTCTGGCGTTTTGGAACAATCGCAACCAAGGGGCTTGCTCTTGCCAATCACTTGGGTGCCAGCTGTGCTGAACCGTACGGTAAACACGTTCTGGGTGAGGCATCATGATAGTGACACGGCCATCCTCAGAGGTTAAGCCGGTGACGCCTTGTGCTGACCCGTTCGGGTTGAATGGGTAACGTTCCGTTGCTTGACCGTAATTGTCCACATAACGAAGGGCAATTTGCGCAGAAGATGCTAAGAACGCAATATCTTGCTCATCACGATATTCGGTTTGACCTTCCCCATGGGCCACAACGATCGGCATACGAGAACCTTCCATACCATCGAACAAAATAGAGTTGGATTTTTGAACCTCTACTTGAACAAGACGTGCCTCGAACTGTGCCGATTGGTTACGGACAAATTTCGGCCAATGGTCTGTTCCAGGAATCAGTTCATGCAGATTCGACAACATCTGACAGCCATTACACACACCCAGAGAGAAGGTATCTGGACGGTTAAAGAAGGTTTCGAATTGCTCGCGAGCAACCTGATTGAACAAAATGGACTTCGCCCAACCTTCTCCAGCTCCCAATACGTCACCGTAAGAGAAACCACCACAGGCTACCAAACCACTGAATTGATCCAGCGTAGTACGACCAGACAAGATATCACTCATGTGAACATCCACTGGTGTAAAGCCTGCTTTGTAGAAGGCAGCAGCCATTTCTACTTGACCATTGACGCCTTGTTCCCGCAATACGGCGATTTTTGGCTTCTTACCAGATGCAATAAAAGGCGCAGCTACATCAGCATCAATATCAAAAGAGAGATGCGCCGATAAGCCAGGATCATTCCCATCCAACAAGCTATCGAACTCTTGTTGCGCACAGTCTGGATTATCACGTAGCGCTTGAATACGGTAGCTGGTTTCTGACCAAACACGCTGCCAATTAACACGAGTTTCTTCTAATACCGTTTCGCCACCGAAACGCACGCGTATGGAATCGTCTCCTGATAAGGTCGCGATAGAAGTCACTGTGATGCCCGCATTGGCATAGGCAGAGATCACCTCAGTCACATCAGACTCATTCACCTGAATAACCGCACCTAACTCCTCATTAAATAAAGCAGGTGCCACTTGCGCACGACTGGTAATGGTTTCATCTAAATCAATGTTTAGACCCAAATGACTTGCGAACGACATTTCCGTCAACGTCGCAAACACACCACCATCAGAACGGTCGTGGTAAGCCAGTAATTTGCCTTCAGCGTTCAAAGCTTGTGTGGTATCGAAGAAACCTGCTAAGGCCGCTGCATCATCAACGTCTGGCGCCTGCTGACCAAGCTTGTTATATACCTGAGCGATAACCGAGCCACCAAGGCGATTTTTGCCAGCCCCTAAGTCCACCAGCAACAAACGGCTATCCGCTTTATTTTGCAGTTCAGGTGTTAGCGTTTTACGCACATCCGCAACTGGAGCAAAGGCTGAGATAACCAAGGAAAGAGGAGAGGTTACTGCTTTGTCTTTGCCATCTTCTTTCCATACCGTTTTCATGGACATGGAGTCTTTACCCACTGGAATGGCAATATCCAATGCAGGACACAATTCCATACCTACCGCTTTCACGGTTTGATAAAGCTTCTCGTCCTCCCCTTCGTGACCCGCTGCGGCCATCCAGTTGGCAGACAATTTAATATGCTTACGTTTGGTGATTTGTGCCGCTGCTAAATTGGTAAGCGCTTCACCGACCGCCATACGGCCAGACGCTGGCGCATCAAGTAGAGCAACTGGCGTACGCTCACCCATGGTCATGGCCTCACCCGTGTAGCTTTCAAGTGAAGACGTGGTTACTGCAACATCTGCGACTGGCACCTGCCAAGGACCTACCATTTGATCACGAGCCACCATACCAGTAATAGAACGGTCACCGATGGTGATCAAGAAGTTTTTACTTGCGACCGTAGGCAAACTCAGAACACGTTTTGCGGCCTCTGCTAAATCCACGTTTTCTGCAGTGAAGTCATCACCAGAAATCACGGCTTTCTTCGCTTCACGATGCATTTTTGGTGGTTTGCCGAACAACACAGACATTGGCAAATCCACTGGTTTGTTGTCGAAATGCGGATCGGCAACTTCTAAATGTTTCTCTTCTTTTGCATCACCAACAATGGCAAATGGGCAACGTTCACGCTCACAGATCGCAGTGAACTCTTCGATGCGATCCGGTGACACTGCAAGAACATAACGTTCTTGAGATTCGTTACACCAAATTTCCAACGGGGACATACCAGGTTCATCGTTTAGGACTTTACGCAGATCAAAGTTACCGCCACGCTCGCCATCTTTTACCAATTCAGGCAAAGCATTAGATAAACCGCCTGCGCCCACATCGTGAATAAAACTGATTGGGTTCTTGTCACCCAGCTGCCAGCAACGGTCAATGACTTCCTGACAACGACGTTCCATTTCTGGGTTACCACGTTGAACAGAGGCAAAGTCCAAGTCTTCGTTTCCATCAGCCGATGCCATAGAAGACGCCGCGCCTCCGCCAAGGCCGATCAACATCGCAGGACCGCCAAGAACAATTAATTTAGCACCGACTTTGATCTCTTGTTTTTCAACGTGCTCACGACGAATATTACCGATACCACCCGCCAACATGATTGGCTTATGATAACCACGCACTTCTTTTTGCGAAGCACCTTGGATTTCTTGTTCGTAAGTACGGAAATAACCCAGAAGATTAGGACGACCAAACTCGTTGTTAAACGCCGCACCACCAATCGGCCCTTCGATCATAATGTCTAATGGCGTCACAATGCGGGAAGGCTTGCCATATTGGCTTTCCCAAGGTTGTTCGTAACCTGGAATTTTCAGGTCGGATACCGTGTAGCCGCTCAAACCTGCCTTTGGTTTTGCGCCAACACCGGTAGCCCCTTCATCACGAATCTCACCACCTGAACCGGTTGCCGCACCAGAAAATGGAGCAATCGCCGTTGGGTGGTTGTGGGTTTCCACCTTCATCAAAATGTCGATGTTTTCTTGGCTAAAATTGTATTCACGAGTCTCTGGAGACGGGAAGAAACGACCACCAAAGTGACCTTCCATCACAGCGGCGTTGTCCTTGTAAGCCGACAAGGTGCCATCTGGGTTATGTTCGTGGGTGTTCTTAATCATTTTGAACAAAGAGCGTTCTTGCTCTTCGCCATCAATGGTCCAAGACGCATTAAAGATTTTATGACGACAGTGCTCAGAGTTTGCTTGGGCAAACATCATCAATTCTACGTCAATTGGGTTACGACCCAATTCAATGAAAGAGTCAACTAGGTAATCAATTTCGTCTTCAGCCAGTGCCAGCCCAAGCGTTTGGTTTGCCTCAACCAACGCAGCACGGCCACCGCCTAACACGTCCACACTTGTCATCGGTGCGGGTTCAGCATGAGAAAATAAGTCGGCCGCATCACTCAATGCAGACAACACACTTTCTGTCATGCGGTCATGCAACATAGCAGACAATAGATCCAACTCTTCTGCCGTTAATGGCACAGCGCTGTGGATAAAGTATTCCACACCGCGCTCAACACGAGAGACTACGGTAAGGCCACAGTTATGAAGGATATCGGTTGCTTTGGATGACCAAGGTGAAATGGTGCCTAAACGCGGAACCACTAAAACACTTTGCTCAGATGAACTGACTTGGGAGGATTTAGGACCGTAGGCTAGAGCACGTTGCAGGACAGTTTGCTGCTCAACGGAAAGCGTTTGGTCATCAGCCAGCTCCACGAAATGCAGAAACTGCGCGTCGACATCAATAACAGATGGCACAGACGCTTGCATATTGGCTAATAACTTTGCTTTGCGAAACGCCGATAGCGCCGCGGAACCATGCAGGGTTAGCATGTTGTATGTTGCCTCACTTGGTAGTTTTGGGGAAATGGTGCGGGTATTTTAAAGCAAGGAGGCAAATAGAGGCTAGCATAGTATGACATTTCTACAGTAAATGAGGTAGAAATCCCTATCAATCGCGTTTGGCTTGCTGTTTCAGTTTCTTTTTTTGCTCCCGGCGGTACTGAAAAAACTGAGTCAATTGCAACGATGCCGCTTCCGCCAACACTCCAGAGCAAACGTCTACTCGATGATTCAAGAAAGGCGCATCAAAAAACCGCCCTTGGCTTTCCACTATGCCACTTTTGGGCTCAGTGGCAGCGTACACCACTCGCGCCACTCTTGAATGAACGATAGCACCAGCACACATGGGGCAAGGCTCTAAGGTGACATACAAAGTCGCACCAGGAAGGCGATAATTATTCATCCGTTGACAGGCATCTCGGATCGCTTGAATTTCCGCATGTGCAGTAGGATCGCATTGAGAAATGGGAGAATTATAGCCTTCACCGATGATTTCCCCATCCAACACAACAATGGCTCCAACTGGAATTTCATTTTCAAACGCCGCTTTTTCGGCCAATAGCAGTGCCTGTTGCATCCATATTTCATCGTTCATTATATAATCGCCTTAACATTGATCTTATTCATGGCAAACGAATTGCCTTTCGACGAGGCTTACACCAAACTAATTGATACTTTAAACAGGAAAATAGGGAGATCGACAATATGATGAAAGTCGCGGATTTGATGACAACTCAACTTGTCACACTAAAAGAGGACGACTCTTTGGCCACCGCCAAATCATTAATGCACAATAAAAACATTCGCAATCTACCCATTACGAATGATCTAGGAGAATGCATCGGCCTATTAACGCAACGAGAGTACCTACGCCATGCGTTCTATCTGGTCAGCCAATTCGGGACGCAACAGCTCAGTCACAAAGAAGAGCAAACGCCCGTTGCAAAAGCCATGAATACCGATATTTTAACCATCACCCCAACCACGGACCTCGATGTGGCGGCCGAGTTTTTTATCGAAAACAAATATGGCTGCCTCCCAGTCATCGAAGACAATAAATTGGTGGGTATTTTAACGCCAGTTGACTTTGTTAGATTGGCCCATCGTCTACTCACCAAACAAGACCAATAACAGAAAGCTTTGCACGACACTACAGACAAAAACCAGCGAAATAAAAAGCAGGCAAGAATCAATATTTACGCATCATATAGCATGTTGAGTCTACTTTTATACCGCATTAGGTCGTGCAAAGAATGTTAACCATTGGCTTGAGCCGCTTCACTCTGGGATTTTTTAGACGTTGCTGGCGTACTCTCTATCTGGACATTCATCGCCTGAATCCCAAATTCCGTTGTCTCTAAAGTGAAGCTAACCTCTTGACCTTTGCGTAAGGTTTTATGGCCCTCTGTCTGAATAGACTTATAGTGCACAAACACATCGCTCTCACCTACTCGTTTGATAAAACCAATGCCCTTGGAGTCATTAAACCACTTAACTTTCCCAATCACTCTTTCCACACCGAATTACCTCTACTACTTATTTTTATTTTTTTGAGACGACTCTCATTCTATTTAAGCCCTACACTATTGCAATTCAAGATTCATAGAAAAAGGCACCCAAAGGTGCCTTGTTTTCGTTCATCTTGCCAATTATAAAGACTCTATACTGGCTTTTTGCTCTTCTAATTTGCTGACCACCAGCTTCAGATCATCACACTTAGCACGCTCTTTCGCTACCACAGCCTCTGGCGCTTTAGCCACAAAGCTCTCGTTAGATAGTTTGCCTTCAATGCGCTCAAGATCCTTAGTCGCTTTATCAATCTCTTTTTGCAAACGCGCAATTTCGGCATCTTTATCGATCAATCCAGCCATTGGCACTAACACTTCCATGTCCCCTACTAAAGCCGTTGCGGACATAGGTGCTTCATCGCCAGCGTTTAGCCAAGTGATGGTTTCCAGTTTTGCCAATTTTTGCAAGAAGGCCAAGTTCGCTTCAAGGCGGGCCTTGTCTTGCTCAGAACCATTGCGGAATAAAACATCTAGCGGTTTAGATGGGGCGATATTCATTTCACCACGAATATTACGCACGCCTTCAATCACCCCTTTCAGCCATTCCACATCGGCTTCGGATTGAGCGTCTTTCTTAGCTTCTTCAGCTTCTGGGTAGGACGCCAACATAATGGTCTCACCTTCCACTCCCGCTAGCGGCGCAACACGTTGCCAGATTTCTTCCGTTAGGAATGGCATCATAGGGTGTGCCAAACGCAGGAAGGCTTCCAACACACGCACCAAGGTACGACGAGTTCCTGTTAGCTGAGCTGGCGTTGCATTTTCATCCCAAAGTACCGGTTTAGACAGCTCCAAGTACCAGTCACAGTACTCATGCCACATGAATTCGTATAGAGCTTGTGCTGCCAAGTCATAACGGTGTGTATCAAAAGCACGATTTACCGCTTCTTCAGCGTGCTGTAGACGAGAGATAATCCACTTATCGGCTACAGACAATTCCACTTCTGCACCATTTTGACCACAGTCTTGATCTTCTGTGTTCATCAGAACGTAACGGGTTGCGTTCCAAATTTTGTTACAGAAGTTTCGATAACCTTCTAAGCGGTTGAGGTCGAATTTAATATCACGGCCACCAGAAGCGAGCGAGCAAAGGGTAAAGCGCAAAGCGTCGGTACCATACGCCTGAATGCCCTCTGGGTAGGTTTCGCGGGTGTTCTTTTCAACTTTCTCAGCAAGACGCGGCTGCATCATGCCGTAGGTGCGCTTTTTCACCAAAGACTCGATATCAATACCGCCGATCAAATCCAATGGATCAATGACGTTGCCTTTCGATTTGGACATCTTGTCGCCGCGCTCATCACGGATCAGACCAGTAATGTAAACGGTTTTGAATGGTACCTTGTTGGTGAACTTCAAGGTCATCATGATCATTCTGGCCACCCAGAAGAAAATGATATCAAAGCCTGTTACCAACACATCGGATTCACTGAAGTCTTTAAAATCTTGTGTTTCTTCCGGCCAACCTTGTGTCGCGAAGGTCCAAAGTGCAGAAGAGAACCAAGTGTCTAATACGTCTTCGTCTCGAGTCAGCTCAAGATCCGCCGCTAAACCATATTTAGCACGTACATCGTCTTCACTCATGCCGACATAATGTTTGCCTTCAGCATCGTACCAAGCCGGAATTTGATGCCCCCACCAAAGCTGACGAGAGATGCACCAGTCTTGTAGATCTCGCATCCAAGAAAAATAGGTGTTTTCCCACTGTTTGGGGACAAATTGAATGTCGCCGTTTTCAACCGCTTCAATGGCGGGTTTAGCAAGAGTCTCAACCGCCACATACCATTGTTGCGTCAAGTAAGGTTCGATCACTGTGTTACCACGCTCACCGCGTGGCACTTTTAACTTGTGATCAACTACCTTTTCAAGTAAACCTAGCTCATCAAAATCTTCTACTACCGCTTTACGCGCATCAAAACGATCCATCCCCTGGTATTTTTCTGGGGCATTCTCATTGATCTTCGCATCGTCAGTAAAAATATTGATCAATGGCATATCATGACGTCTGCCCACTTCATAGTCATTAAAGTCATGGGCAGGTGTGATTTTTACACAGCCAGTACCGAATTCTTTATCAACGTATTCATCCGCCACAATTGGAATACGACGCCCAACCAAGGGTAACTCGACAAATTTGCCCACCAAATCAGTAAAACGCTCATCATCGGGCGCCACCGCGACAGCCGCATCGCCAAACATGGTTTCTGGTCGAGTTGTTGCCACGACAATATGGTCTTTACCATCAGCGGTTTTCACCCCATCCGCAAGCGGATAACGGAAGTACCACATAAAGCCGTTTTCTTCTTCAGAGATGACTTCTAAATCGGAAATGGCCGTGTGTAGAACGGGGTCCCAGTTAACCAAGCGTTGACCACGGTAAATAATGCCTTCGTCAAACAAACGTACAAACACTTCTTGAACCGCCGCCGACATGCCAGGGTCCATGGTGAAACGCTCTTTGTCCCACGCTACCGAATCCCCTAAGACACGCATCTGGTCAGAAATGGTACCGCCAGACTGACCTTTCCACTCCCACACTTTTTCTAAGAATTTTTCACGCCCCAGATCATGGCGAGTGATATTTTGTGCCGCCAATTGACGTTCGACCACCATCTGCGTAGCAATACCTGCATGGTCACTACCTGGTTGCCACAAGGTACGTTTACCTTTCATACGCTCACGGCGAATCATGGCATCCATCAAAGAATGCTGAAACGCATGGCCCATGTGCAGGCTACCAGTGACATTAGGTGGCGGAATCATGATAGAAAAAGGCACGCCGGAACCTTGAGGCGAGAAATATCCCTCTTCTTCCCAACGTTGATAAATAGGCTGTTCGATACTTTGTGGTTGGTAGGTTTTTTCCATTATGATGTCTTAAAGCTCTTATGTAGCGGTAAATGTAATTGGTGGATTATAACGTGTCATGGTCAGATAAAGAATAACCTGACTCATTTGAATAACAAGCTGTTTGAGGTTAGCAACCTCGCATTCGGAACAAGAGTGTCCGGCTAGGCCTTTATTTTCTGTTCGACATTTGCTCATTCACTAAGTGCAACACCTCTTCTACTAATTCAGGCAAGCGTCTTTGCAACACTTCAGCCAACGCAATAGAAATTGCCTCTTGCAATTCAGATTGCTCGCCTGCCGCTTGCTGCGACCTCTGGTGCACTGACTCGTTTTGCAATGGGGGTTGTTGTGCTGGCGTAAAGCCTGCAGGAGCTGCCTCCGGGGTCGTTAATACGGGAATATCCGAATGATCCTCTTGGTCATTCGTTTGGCTTATCGCCTCCTCTTGTCTCGCATCTTGATCCTCTCTAAGGTCCTCAGCAACCAGTTCCGCTAGTCCCATTGGTTCTGAGGACGTCGCAGCGGAATGAGCAAACTCATTGTCAATGACGTCAATATCTTCTTTGTCCGTCACAACATCCATCAAAATCGGAATGTCATCTTGATTACGCAGCGCATTGATCAAGGTATTTTCATCCGGTTCTAATGTGGTTTCTTCATAATGAGCGGCTAATTCAGACATAAAACATCAACCAAAACTACAGGAGTTCGTTAAGTTAAAAGGAGGATAAAAAACAAACCAACAGGTCGACAAAACGGCCTAACACATCAGTTAACTTTCGCATTCCCGAAAATAAATGTCTACCCTATATTGACACAGTAAACGGACTTCTCAGCGTTTCTCTTCCTATGAGCTATCTATCTCCTTCATTCTTTTCATAAAAAAAGCAGTAACGACTTATCGAGACTGCTTTTTTCTTAACCTGCGCGACAAACAAAGACTAAATCGAAAGGTTTCTTTATTGAAGCTTTCGGTTGCCGTGTTTCGACTACTGTGCTTTCGCCAATAAATAGCGTGTCAGTAAGGCTACAGGACGACCGCTTGCCCCTTTTGCCGCGCCACCAGTCCATGCCGTCCCAGCGATATCCAAGTGTGCCCAAGGGTAAGATTCGGTAAAGCGAGACAAGAAGCACGCAGCCGTTACTGAGCCCGCTTCAGGGCCACCAATATTGGCGATGTCGGCAAAGTTACTATCAAGCTGTTGCTGATATTCTTCGTCCAGTGGCATTTGCCAGATTTTGTCGGCGGCAATTTGGCTGGCAGCTTTCAATTCAGAAGCAACCGCGTCATTGTTTGCATACATTCCAGAATTCACACCACCTAACGCTACGACACACGCACCAGTCAACGTCGCAATATCCACTACCGATTGCGGTTTAAAGCGTTCAATGTAAGTCAACGCATCACACAACACCAAGCGCCCTTCGGCATCGGTATTCAAGATTTCAACCGTTTTACCCGACATGGTTTTGACGATGTCGCCAGGCTTAGTCGCACGTGCACTTGGCATATTTTCAGCCGCCGCAATAACCGCCGTAAAATTCAGTTTAGGCTTCAACTCACAAATCGCCTTCATGGTACCGAAAACACTGGCCGCACCACACATGTCGTACTTCATCTCGTCCATTTTAGGACCAGGTTTCAAAGAAATACCACCTGTATCGAAGGTAATTCCTTTACCTAACAATACGTGAGGTGCTTCGTCTTCTGCACCACCACGATAATGCATAACAATCAAATAGCTAGGCTGGTCACTACCACGACCTACAGACAGCATACAATGCATGCCTAGCTCATCCATTTTGGTTTCGTCTAGTAGCTCAACCTCAACACCGTATTCTTCACCCAACATTTGCGCTTTTGACGCAAGGTAATTTGGTGTACAAACATTGCCTGGCAGATTGCCCAATTGACGAGTAAAGGCAGACCCGGCTGCCGTTGCTACCCCAATGGCAAGAGACGCTTCATCGCTGCCTTCGATCATCAAGGTCTCCACCTTTGACGTTTTCTCAGCATCATCTTGTTTAAAGCCAAGGAAGTTATAAAAGCCTTCGTTTAACCATTGCGCGACCAACGCAATGGTTTCTCCTGCAGAGCGACCTTTAAACTCTAATGCAGCGTTTGCCACTGCGACTGTCGCATAAGGCAAAGACTTGATTTGTGACGCAATAGCCGCCACAACTTTGCGTGCTTGCATATCACTTAATGACGCGCTTTTGCCCACGCCCACTAACAAAACGGCCTGGGCAAAGTCGGCGGATAGACTTGGCAACAACAACGTCTGCGCTAGGCTGCCTTTAAAAACACCGCTTTCACGTAGTGAGGTGAGTTGACCGTCAGAATTCGCATCAACCCAAGCACTTGATTCTGGCAATTCTCCTTCGCTTGGAACAAAGGCGACAACCAAATCTGCTTGAACATTAGACAAGCGATCGAATAAAACCGTATTCATGAAAGATTCCTTAAAATAACTTTGCAAAAAAAACTGGATAATCTTCTTCTTAGCACGAGATAATGGGGGTCTTTAATTTGTATTCAACTCTACACAAAGAAAGCACTATCCAACTGAGGTGACTTTGAGATTATTTAGATACTTGGCGAAAGAAGTGTTGATGTCAACTGCTGGCGTGACATTCATTTTGCTTATCGTCATCCTGAGCGGCCAATTCGTCAACTATTTAAGCCGTACGACAGATGGCAAGATGACCTTCAAATTCTTATTTATCATTCTTGGCTACCACACACCTAGCTTTATACAAATGATCCTGCCTTTGGCCTTTTTCCTTTCTCTGCTACTGGCATTTGGTCGGTTATACATAGAAAATGAAATGTCGGTGTTGTTTTCCTGCGGAATAAGCAAACTCAAACTGGCGTCATATACTCTTGGCATCGCCCTGATTGTTGGCTTAATGAGCGCGGCACTGAACTTTTGGCTAGCGCCAACCAGTGAATACAATTCGGAAAAAGCCTCTCAAGAACAAGACCAGCTATCCGCTTTTGACTTTCTCCAACCTGGACGCTTTCAAGGCTATGGACAACGCACTACCTATATTGACAGTTTTACCAAAAAAGAAGGCTGGATGAATCAAATCTTTTTATCCAGTTTAACGCGTAAAAATAACATCAACGTCCCCACTATTTTGATGGCCGACTACGCCGAAGAAATAAAAATGAAAAGTAACAAAGGACTGGACTACCTTGTCTTTAAAAATGGCACTCGATATGAAGGCATCCCCGGCACCGCCAACTACCGTGTTACCAAATTTGACACCTATGCCATGCGCCTAAAGCAAAACGCCCCTGAAGCCATTACCGACCCAACAACGCGCAGCACTTTATACTTATTAAAAAGTAACGTTCCCGAGGACATAGCTGAGCTGCAATGGCGCATCTCACTTGTCATTATGATCCCCATTCTCGCCATCATCGGACTCTCGCTTAGTCAAGTGAATCCACGGCAAGGACGTTTTTTCAAAATGATGCCAGCCATCATTCTAATGATTTTCTACATTGCCCTTCTCATTTGGGGTCGTACGGCTCTTGAAAAAGGCGCTATCCCCATTGATTATGGATTATGGTGGATACATGGCATATTTGCACTCATTGCCATCGGTCTCTTTCTTCAATACAACCAGGTATTTTTTCGCCGTAAAGCCAGACTACCGGCATCCAATCAAAGCAACTCAGGCACAAATGAGCCAACTTCATGAATAAGATAGATAGATACATTGCTACTAGCGTTTTATGGGCGTTTTTAATCGTCATATTTGTACTGCTTGGACTGGATTACGCTTTAACGTTTATCGACAAGATTAAACAGGTTGATGACCATTACCCCATTTCTTCCCTACTGCAAGTACTGTTTTTTCGCCTACCGGGGAAACTCGCACAATACATACCTATCGCCTCTTTGATCGGCACACTAATGGGACTCGGCACCCTGGCCTCAACATCAGAACTAACCGTCATGCGCGCGGCAGGCTTGCCTATCTGGCGTATAGGGCTGGCAGCTTGCCAGCCCATCTTGCTGGTGTCATTGATCGGTCTGGCCATTTCTGAATACGTCGCGCCCGTTGCCGAACAAAAAGCCAATTTAATCGAACAAATCCGCGACCAACAAGACACCAACTTCGCGCTAACTGGCGGGGTATGGCTTAAAGCCGATAAAAAATTCGTCTACATTAATGCGGCCGACAATACTGGAAAACTGTACGGCATTATTGTCTACACCCCCGAAAATGAAACCTTGAAACGGGTCATCCGAGCCGATACCGCAACTCACAAAGCGGGTAATCAATGGACTTTACATAATGTCCGCGAAACGCTGTTTTTCCCCGATCATACCGAAGCCAAGTCCTTTAAAACCATGGACTGGAGCGTCAGTATTAAACCTGAACATTTGTTCTTAGCCTCACAGGATCCTGACTCGTTGTCGCTCTCGCAGCTATCAAACTATAAAAACTACTTGGAAGCGCAACACCAAGACGCCTCTCAATACGCTTTGGAGTTCTGGCAAAAAGCACTGCGACCATTAGGTTCACTTGCTTTAGTGTTGGTTGCCTTATCCAGCGTATTCGGTCCGTTACGCTCATCCACTATGGGAGGGCGCATTTTCTCAGGGGTGATGATCGGATTAGCGTTCCAGAATGGCTTAAACCTCTTTGGGCAAATGAGCGTGGCCGCCCACTTCCCTCCTGTCATCGGTGTCAGTATTCCAATTGTACTTTGCACTTTGGCTGCGCTCTATTTAATGCGACGCAAAGGCTAATAGAGCGAGACAAAGGCCAATAAAAAAAAGATTAAATCACTCCACACTTAGCTCCAGTCAAATCGCTAGGATTGCATGAATCGTTCAATCCTAGCGATGGCTTCTACTAATCTTTCTTTCTCACAAGTATAGGCAAAGCGCACATACTGGTGCGCATTTGCTATACCAAAATCGGCTCCTGGTGTTAATGCCACATACTCTTGCTCTAAAAGCTCTAAACACCAAGTCATCGCGTCTGACGTGACTGAAGACACATCAACAAACACATAAAATGCGCCTTGAGCTGGTGTAACAACCGGCAGGCCAATGCGCTCCAGACCTTTTAATAACGTCAGGCGACGCTGATTTAATAGCTCTCGACGTGCTTCGCATTCCGCCAATACTTTCTCATCAAAAGCGTGCAAAGCAGCGTATTGCGACATGGCGGGGGCACAGATAAAAAGATTTTGCGCTAACTTTGTCGCCCCTTCAACCGCCCACTCTGGCACCACTACCCAACCTAATCGCCACCCTGTCATGGCAAAATACTTAGAGAAGCTATTGATAACAAAAAGGTTATCGTCCACCGATAAAGCGGTGAAATCATCTCCATCATAAACAAGCCCCTGGTAAATCTCATCGACCAACAGATGTCCACCCAGCGCCTTCACTGTCTGCCAAGCTTTCTCGATATAGGCACGACTCAATACCGCACCCGTTGGATTAGCAGGTGAAGCCAACCACAAACCAGCGGTCGTCGATGACCAATGTTGCGATAGAGCATTCAGATCAATCGTAAACTCGTCATCGGGTGAGGTTTCTATCAATTGCGCTCGCGCTCCAGCCTGCAACAAAAAGTGTCGATTACAGGGATAGCAAGGGTCTGGCATGATCACCTCATCCCCCTCGTTTACCATTAAAGACGCCATGAGTAGCAAAGCCCCCGATGCACCGGGCGTAACGATAATACGTTCAGGAGCCACAGATACCTTGTAACGAGAAGAATAATAATGGCTGATCGCCTGTTTCAACTCTGGCAACCCTGTTGCCGAAGTATAGCCAGTTTGCGCCTGCTGAATGGCTCGCACTCCCGCTTCGCTCACCTCACTCGGGGCAACAAAGTCTGGCTCCCCCACCTCAAGATGAATCACATCGTGACCATTCGCTTGAAGTTGCTTGGCCTTATCCAGAACAGCCATAACCTGAAAAGGTGCGATTTTACTGACTCGACGCGCTAATTGAGCTTGCTTCATTGATGTTTTCCTAATTCCGTTACATATTTTCATGAAATTTTGAGCAAAAAATGTGGTGAATAGTAAAATTATCTGGTAAGTTTCCGCCCGAAAAATAAACCACCTAATCTTTTTAGTTTACAGGTTACCATACAAGGTCACCTGCGAAATGAGGCTATGCGTATGCCAAATACGAACCCGGAATCTTTAATGAAAGAATTCACCCCTTACGTTGCTGAGGAAGGTGAAGAATACATGAACGAGAACCAGTTGGCGCATTTTAAAAGCATACTGCTCAATTGGAAACAAGGCCTAATGGAAGAGGTTGACCGTACTGTACATCACCTCAAAGAGGAAGCGGTTAACTATGCGGATCCGAATGATAGAGCAAGCCAAGAAGAAGAGTTTAGCTTGGAATTGCGCGCTCGTGATCGTGAACGTAAATTGGTTAAAAAGATCTCTCAGACCATTGAACGCATTAACGAAGATGATTATGGATTCTGCGATGAGTGTGGCATTGAAATCGGCATTCGCCGACTAGAGGCTCGCCCAACCGCCACCTTATGCATCGATTGTAAGACATTGGCCGAAATCAAAGAGAAACAAATCGGCGGCTAAGCCAATGTCGTCGCGTTACCGAGGCCGTTTTGCACCATCGCCAACCGGCCCGCTTCACTTTGGCTCTTTGTTATGCGCTGTCGCCAGTTACTTGGACGCACGACAGCACAATGGTACTTGGCTCATCCGCATTGAAGATGTGGACGGTGTACGCTGCAAACCCGAATATGCGGAGCAGATGCTTGCCACTCTAAAAAGTTATCAGCTAATCTCTGATGAACCTGTACGCTTTCAACTCCCCCACTCTGCTCTCTACGAACATTATTTAGACCAACTTAAGCAACAAGATCGCGTTTTCCCTTGTAACTGCACTCGCCAATCCCTTATTGAGCACCAAGGCAGACACCCTGACATTTGCCAAAGCACGATCAATAAGCCACATTCCTGGCGATTAAAAACACAAAATGATGTGTACCGTTGTCATGATGCCATACAAGGCATCTTACTATTCGAACAAGATTTAACGGGCAACCACCCCATCTTAAAACGCAAAGATGGCTACTTTTCGTATCAACTTGCCGTGGTGATTGACGATCACTTACAAGGCATCACACATTTGGTACGTGGTGCAGACTTAATCGATACCACGGCGCAGCAATTATACCTGTTCGACCTATTTGGCTGGCCGCCGCCTAAACTTTGTCACATTCCCTTAATTGTTAATGAGCAGCAAGAAAAAATCAGCAAGCAAAACCATGCCAAAGCCATTCCAAATGGTGACTTGGCGACGTTAAAGCGCGTTATGTATTACCTCGGCATCCAAACCGATCACACCACAAGCATTCAAGAAACGCTAGCACAAGCTATTCTTCAATGGTCACCCAAAACGCTCAGCAAACAACGCATCATGACCTTACAAGCCAACGACACCCATTTCCTCTAACCTTCACCCGTCGTCTTACAACCCCAACCGTCCTATCATCCTCATAGGTTTATTTTTTGCTATTCAAGGGATAACGAGTGTGTATAATCGTTGCACTGGTTACAAGAGGTGACATAATGCATCACATAATGATAATAAGTCCTGATCATTCGCCGTTAAAAGAAGCAGACAAATGGTTGTCTCGCTATGGGTTTCAAGTCAACCTAAGCCACTCTTTTGAACAGGCTCACAAATTTTATGAACTGAAAGACTTTGATCTTCTACTTGTGGATAACGACTGTCTTATCAAGGCAGCGCCACAGCAATTGGAAAACACCCCACCAAGGATAGTATTAGACACAAAACCTGGCCTTAATGTTGCGGTACAAACCATGTCATTAGGGGCCAAGTATTACTTACCCCTTCCGACGGATTCAGAAACCTTACTAAAACACGTTATTGACGCACTGGAAAATACTCCGAGCCAAGACGACATCGCAAGCGAAACTAACAGAGACAGTAAACCGAACAAAGAAGCACCTCTGCTTTTTGCGCGTTCAGAACAAGAAGAACAATCCATGCGATTGGGCTACGAAGACAGCACCATCATAGGACGCTGCCCACCGATGGAAGAGCTTTTTAGCGACATACGCAAAGTAGCCAGCACGGATGTAACCGTATTAATTCGTGGCGAATCGGGTACTGGTAAAGAGCTGGTTGCCAAAGCCCTCCATGATTTAAGCAAACGCAACAACAAACCACTGATCAGCGTAAACTGTGCTGCCATACCAGAAAACCTTATCGAATCTGAGCTCTTTGGTCATGAAAAAGGCGCCTTTACCGGGGCTTCCAGTGCCCGAGACGGCCTGATTTACGCCGCTGATCATGGCACCCTCTTTTTAGACGAAATTGGTGAGCTTCCCCTTGAAGCCCAAGCTAGGCTATTGCGTGTGCTACAGGAAGGAGAGATCCGTCGCGTAGGTGCTGTACAGGCGACCAAAGTAGACATCCGATTGATCACCGCAACGCACAGAGATTTAATGGACATGGTAAGACGCAGGCAATTCCGTGAGGATTTATACTACCGCCTGTACGTCATGGAGCTAATCATCCCACCACTCAGAGAACGGGGGGATGACATCTCTATGATCGCCAAAAACCTATTGGAAAAAGCCTGTAAAAAGCACAATCGTCCTTTACTGGCCTATAACAAAAACTTTGATAAAGCGATTCGTGCACACCATTGGCCAGGCAATGTTCGAGAACTCGAAAATGCCATTGAACGGGCCGTTATCTTAAGCCCTGCCAATAAAATCGAAGCGGCTAACTTGAAGATTTCATCTCGGCATACCAGCCAAGCCGCCAGCCACGCACAGCAAATTGAAACAGCTCGGGAGGAAGCGCACTCATCAATGACACCATCAACAGGTACGACACTTGACGATTACTTTAAGCACTTCGTCCTCTCGCACCAACATAAAATGACAGAGACCCAACTTGCACATTCTTTGGGCATATCCAGAAAAAGCCTGTGGGAAAGACGACAAAAGCTTGGCATACCAAGACAAGTAACAGAAAATAAGTAACACTTGATACTAAATTACACATTAAAAAATAGGAATTTTGCAAATAAAGCGTACAGAAAAAACATAAAACTTAATAAATTCAATGTATTATATTTTTTGGCACAACTCATGCTCTATATAGATCACAACGATAAGAAGATTGACGAAGAATAAAAATAAGTTAATCAGTCGTCGTATGTTCTTAATAATAAAAATAACAAATAGGAATACCATAGCCTCTCAAAATAAAAATAAAAATTTGAGGCTATGGATGGAAAATCGCTTTGGATAATTGATTTTTTTAGATATATAAGCCTTCGGGCAATGAAAACATTGCAATAATAAAAATAAAACCTGAGTAGAACTGCTGAAGCAGCACCCACTTTGTTTTCGGAACTAGTATCTTCATGTATCCAAAGCGATTATTTTGTTTTTCGGGGGTTACCCGATATATTACTCGCCTTTCTGTTCTATCTACGTCATATTCGCTTAATCCAGATACTCTATTATCCGTGTAACTTTCGCCTCACACGTGTAGAATACGGTTTTTGTTAACTTAAAAATTTGTTGTCTAATGCTTACAGGATTAAAATCTCTGGTACGTAAAGCCTCTTCACTGTTTGCCCCTAAAAAGGAACAGACTTACCCTATTATCATTTCACGCAGTGACCATAGTCTGTCTCGTCAGAACTTAAGTCCCAACGCCGTGAAAGTCTTATATCGCTTGAACAAAGCGGGATTTGACGCTTACCTCGTCGGCGGTTGTATCCGCGACCACCTAATCGGCGTTATCCCAAAAGATTTTGATGTGGTCACCAACGCCACACCGGAAGAGGTCAACGCTTTATTCTCAAACTCTCGTTTGATCGGGCGACGGTTTCGACTGGTTCATGTAACCTTTGGCCGCGAGATCATTGAAGTATCGACCTTTAGAGCTAACAGCGCTCAAGACGATGACACTTTCCAAAAAGATAAACCGCAAGACTCCCTAAAGGGCAAAGATTCAGCCCGCTCAGCTCATGGCATTGTTCTACGTGACAATGTCTATGGCAGCATTGAAGAAGATGCAGAGCGCCGCGACTTTACCTTTAACGCCTTGTATTACAATGTCAAAGATTTCAGTATTCATGATTACTGTGGTGGCCTAGCTGACATTGAGAACAAACACATCCGAATCATCGGTGATCCCCGTCAACGCTATCAAGAAGATCCCGTACGTATGCTACGGGCAATCCGCTTTGCCGGAAAATTAGACTTTGAGATAGAAGAAGAGACCGCCGCCCCCATAAAAGAAATGGCGCATTTGCTAGACCATATCCCCCCCGCTCGCCTGTTTGAAGAAGTTTTAAAACTACTCGGCAGTGGTAATGGGGTCAAAACCTTCCATTTACTCAGACAATACGGCCTATTTAAGTACCTATTTCCTGATACGGAAGCGCTATTGCAAAGTGGTTGGAAGCGCGATGATATCGACCCAATGGCCTTCATTCTGCAAGGCTTAGAAAATACCGATAAACGCATCCAAAGCGGCAAAACCACCGCCCCTTACTTTTTATACGCAATTATGCTGTGGCCAAGCGTAGCGCTACGCCATGAAGAATTTCAAACGCAAGGCATGCCAGCCACACCGGCACTTCACCAAGCGGCCAATATGGTCTTAGACAATCAAGTAGCTTCTACTGCTATCCCAAGACGTTTCTCTACGCCTATGCGGGAAATTTGGGACATGCAATTCCGCTTACCTAAGCGCTATGGTAAACGAGCCTTTATCCTACTTGAACACCCACGTTTTCGTGCCGCCTTTGATTTCTTGCTAATCCGTGAGTTAAGTGGCACTAATCTGGGGGGACTTGGCGCTTGGTGGGAAGCCTTCCAATTTGCTAACGAGCAAGAGCAAAGAGACTTGGTTAGAAGCATCGATGCTCGCGCTAACGATAAAGAAGCGGCCAAAAAACGCCGTCCTCGCCGTCGCAGAAAAAGCAACGCGCCACGTCGAGAAGCATCAAACGAATAAGAATAAGAGGTAGCCTCTGTGACACTTGTTTATATTGGACTGGGTAGCAACCTTGAAACCCCTGTGGCACAAATAAAAAGCGCCATATTGGCTTTACAAACACACCCTGATCTGCAGCAGGTTCGGGTTTCCTCTCTGTACTCCAGCAAACCAGTTGGCCCTCAAGATCAACCAGATTATGTGAATGCCGTTGCCTCGTGCCATACTGCACTCTCACCTATTGCCCTATTAGATGTGTTGCAAAGCATAGAACAGGCACACCATAGAATTCGAGAGCGCCACTGGGGGCCGAGAACACTGGATCTTGATTTACTGTTATTTGGCGACGAACAGATTCAACTCCCACGCCTTACGGTTCCCCACCCTTATATGCTAGAAAGAGGGTTTGTCATCCGCCCTCTGATGGATCTTGCCCCAGAATTGCGCCTTGCCAACGGACACACCGTTAAGGAGCATGTACACCAACTTGATACCAGCGATCTGGTGTCTATTGATGAAGAAGAATAGACTATGTACTCAGATAACTCTCAAAGAAAGCTTACTAAGCCTGTTACCCTATCAACGCTTAAAAAAATGAAAGCGGATAAAGAGAAAATCACCTGCCTAACATGCTATGACGCCTCATTTACTAATGTGATGAACGCTGCTGGCGTAGAAACCATCTTGATAGGGGATTCCCTAGGCATGGTTGTACAAGGTCAAGACAGCACCTTACCCGTCACCATCGAAGACATGTGCTATCACACAGCAGCCGTTAAGCGTGGTAACACCAATGCGCTCATTATTACCGACATGCCTTTTATGAGTTACAGCGATCCCAAGCAAGCCTTGGATAATGCTGCCAAGCTAATGCAAGCCGGCGCGCATATGGTCAAATTAGAAGGCGGCAGCTGGTTAGCAGAAACCATACAACTGTTGAGCCAACGAGGTATTCCTGTCTGCGCTCATTTAGGCCTCACTCCTCAGTCCGTACATAAGTTTGGTGGTTACCGAGTGCAAGGCAAAGGCCAAGAAGCCGCAGACCTTTTATTGGCGGATTCTTTGACTTTAGTGGAAGCGGGAGCTGACTTATTTGTTTATGAATGCATTCCAACTGAGCTGGGTAAGACGCTAACTGAAGCCGTCCCAGTACCTACTATTGGCATTGGCGCTGGACACCATACTGATGGTCAAGTCTTAGTCATGCACGATATGCTTGGCGTCAATCTAGGCCATACACCAAAATTCGTAAAAAACTTTTTAATTGACGGCCGCAATGTAACACAAGCCTTTGAAGCCTTCGTACAAGAAGTCAAAGACGTTACTTTTCCAGGACCTGAGCACGGATTTAAATCATGAAAACATTCCATACGGTTGCCGAGCTTCGCGCTGCACTCAAAATAGAACGCTTGAAAGACAAAAGTATCGCATTTGTCCCAACCATGGGCAACCTGCATGACGGTCACATGTCACTGATTCGCAAAGCAAAACAAGAAGGAGACATCATCGTCTCTTCCATCTTTGTTAATCCCATGCAGTTTTCAGATCAAAGCGATTTAGAGCGCTACCCAAAAACCTTAGAAGAAGACAAACGCGTTCTTGAAGCCAACGGCTGCCACTACCTGTTTGCACCGGATGCATTAGAAATGTACCCAGATGGCAAACGCAGCCAAACTCAAATTGAAGTTGTCGGCATTTCCGATATTCTTTGTGGTGCGTCTCGTCCAGGACATTTTGTTGGTGTTTCCACAGTTGTAACAAAATTGTTTAATATTGTTCAGCCAGACTGTGCCATATTTGGTAACAAAGACTTTCAACAATTAAAAGTCATTGAGGACATGGTGCGCGACCTAAGCTCTAACGTGCGCATTATTGGCGTCGATACCGCTCGCAATGAAGATGGCCTTGCCATGAGTTCGCGTAACGGCTATCTAACAGAAGAAGAAAGACGCATTGCCCCCACAATATACCAAACCCTATTGTGGGCAAAAGATGCGCTAATAGAAAACCGTGCGAGTCACGAGGACATCTGCGAACAAGCTCAACAGAAGCTTGAAGCAGCTGGTTTCCGTCGTGATTATTTTGAAATCCGCGCACAAGATACTTTACAAACACCGTCAGAAGAAGAGAAGCGCCTGGTCATTTTGACTGCGGCATACCTAGGCAAAGCACGCCTGATTGATAACTTGCGTATAGAGCTGGCCTAATTCACTTTGAGACCAAGGGAGATTGTAATGCGTTCACCCACAGAATTAACCGCTTGGAAAGCATTAACAGAGCACCAGAAAGAAATGGCCTCTGTTGATATAGCATCCCTGTTTGCCAACGACCCACAAAGAGCCACAAACTACACGACTCACGCCGCTGGCTGGACATTGGACTACGCCAAAAACCGCGCCAGCGATAAAACATTAGCGCTGCTCATAGACTTAGCAAAAGAAGCGGGTCTAGAAAGCGCTATCAAAAAAATGTTCAGTGGCGAACACCTCAACAGTACTGAAGATCGTTCAGTTTTACACGTCGCTCTTCGTGCCAGCCAGGCGCAAAAAAGCCTCATGGTAGACGGTGTCGATGTACTCGCAGAGGTTCGCGCGACCCTTAAGCAAATGGAAACCTTTGTTAAGCAACTGCACAGTGGCGAATGGAAAGGCTATACAGGTAAGCGCATCACAGATGTTGTGTCTATCGGTATCGGCGGTTCATACCTTGGTCCAAAAGTCGTAGCGGAAGCGTTAACTCCCTACAAAAAAGACGACATTAAGGTTCATTTCGTTGCCAACATCGATGGCTCAGACATCAGTGGCAAACTGAAGCAACTCAATCCTGAGACGACGGTTTTTGTCATTTCATCAAAAACCTTCGGTACCTTAGAAACCTTGTCTAACGCCAACGCAGCACGGGATTGGTTTCTCAGCAATGGCGGCTCACAAGATAACGTCAGTAAGCACTTTGCCGCAGTCAGTTCCAATGTAAAAAAAGCTGTTGATTTCGGTATGGCCGAAGAAAACATCTTCCCAATGTGGGACTGGGTGGGTGGTCGTTATTCACTCTGGTCAGCAATTGGTTTGCCCGTTGCCATTGCCGTCGGCATGGACAACTTCTACGAATTGCTGGATGGGGCGCATCAAATGGACGAGCATTTCCGCACAGCACCGTTTGAGAAAAACCTCCCTGTTATCATGGGCGCACTTGGCGTGTGGTACATCAATTTCCACAACGCCCAAACTCACGCTTTGATTCCTTACGATCATTACCTACGCGCCATGCCTGCGCATATCCAGCAGCTCGATATGGAAAGCAATGGTAAATCGACCCTATTGGATGGCGATGGCGTAACAACCGACACAGGCCCAATCATTTGGGGTGGCGCAGGTACCAACGGCCAACACGCCTACCATCAGCTACTGCATCAAGGCACACGCCTTGTACCTGTGGACTTTATCGCCCCCTTGACCAGCCATAATCCCATTGGTGAGCATCACACGCACCTGTTTGCTAACTGCTTAAGCCAATCACAAGCGTTGATGGTCGGCAAGACCCTTGAGCAAGCCAAGCAAGAGCTACGTGACGCTGGAGCAACTCCAGAGCAAGTCGATGCCGTTGCGCCTCATAAAGTCATACCAGGTAACCGCCCTAGCAACACCCTACTGACAGACAAAATGACACCTGCCACAGTTGGCGCCTTAATCGCCCTATACGAACACCGTACGTTTGTACAAGGCACTATCTGGGGCATCAACTCATTCGACCAATGGGGCGTTGAACTGGGTAAAGTACTAGGAACCGACATCTACAAACGCCTTGTTAGCGACAGCGACAACAGTGCACTGGATACTTCAACTCAAGCACTGATTGATGCCTTTAAAAAGGCTCAACAATAGCGTTGAGGTTATTATGGATGCGTTTGAAAACACCAGCTTCGGCTGGTGTTTTTGTTTATTCCCTCCCTTTTTTGAGGAGAGGATAAGGGAGGGGTTATTTAGCTAGTTTATTAGGATTGGTTCAATAAGTTAGAGCCCTAGCCTTTCTAATAGTTCAACGAAAAACACCAGTTTCGCAGGTATTTTTTTATTTTTTCACACATAAAGCTACAAAAACTT